>NZ_JASISS010000009.1 GCF_030063195.1 Cryobacterium sp. PH31-AA6 | reverse complement strand
CACTGCCAAGCCATTTCGGGAACACACGTTTCCCGGTGGCGCTCATGGGTGGAACATTGACATTGATGCAGAACCAAGAGGTTCTCAACGAGTACATGCCCTTCTGGGGTATCGGAAAGGTGGGGTCCTGGCGGGTTTGCATATGCACGCTGTTGGGTCCTGAGGGACCGGAACATTCCTGGCTTTTAGCCGGCGGATGAACCTTTCCTCTGGACCTTGTCTCAGTCACATCATTCGTGGCTGGGCCTGGGTACCGCCCGTACTTTGAGAACTACACAGTGGACGCGAGCATCTTAAATTTGACAGTCTTCGGACTGCAAATTACAAAGATCAAAACACTCTTTGAGTGTTAGATCATTGGTCAATTTCTGTCGCGAATTTATTCGTGACACCAATCGATTCAAACTCATGTGATTTCAAATTTCTAAGAGCAAACGGTGAATGCCTTGGCATGTAGAGCCGAAGAAGGACGTAGTAATCTGCGATAAGCCTCGGGGAGTTGATAAACGAACTGTGATCCGAGGATGTCCGAATGGGGAAACCCCGCCAGGCCTGTAAGGTGACCTGGTGACTCCCGCCTGAATATATAGGGCGGGTAGAGGGAACGTGGGGAAGTGAAACATCTCAGTACCCACAGGAAGAGAAAACAATAGTGATTCCGTTAGTAGTGGCGAGCGAAACCGGATGAGGCTAAACCGATCATGTGTGATAGCCGGCAGGCGTTGCATGGTCGGGGTTGCGGGACTTTTCTGCTGCTTCTGCCGAACAGTGAGGGTTAGAACGTTGTATAGACGAACAGGATTGAAAGCCTGGTCATAGAGGGTGCGAACCCCGTAGTCGAAATGCAGCAATCACCCGAAGAGTATCCCAAGTAGCACGGGGCCCGAGAAATCCCGTGTGAATCCGTCAGGACCACCTGATAAGCCTAAATACTCCTACATGACCGATAGTGAACAAGTACCGTGAGGGAAAGGTGAAAAGTACCCCGGGAGGGGAGTGAAATAGTACCTGAAACCGTTTGCTTACAAACCGTTGGAGCCAGTCTGATTCTGGTGACAGCGTGCCTTTTGAAGAATGAGCCTGCGAGTTAGTGATATGTGGCGAGCTTAACCCGAGAGGGGAATGCGTAGCGAAAGCGAGTCTGAATAGGGCGATTCAGTCGCATGTCCTAGACCCGAAGCGAAGTGATCTATCCATGGCCAGGTTGAAGCGACGGTAAGACGTCGTGGAGGACCGAACCCACTTCAGTTGAAAATGGAGGGGATGAGCTGTGGATAGGGGTGAAAGGCCAATCAAACTTCGTGATAGCTGGTTCTCTCCGAAATGCATTTAGGTGCAGCGTTGCGTGTTTCTTGCCGGAGGTAGAGCTACTGGATGGCCGATGGGGCCTAAAAGCTTACTGACGTCAGCCAAACTCCGAATGCCGGTAAGTGAGAGCGCAGCAGTGAGACGGTGGGGGATAAGCTTCATCGTCGAGAGGGAAACAACCCAGACCACCAACTAAGGTCCCAAAGCGCGTGCTAAGTGGGAAAGGATGTGGAGTTGCACAGACAACCAGGAGGTTGGCTTAGAAGCAGCCACCCTTGAAAGAGTGCGTAATAGCTCACTGGTCAAGTGATTCCGCGCCGACAATGTAACGGGGCTCAAGCACGCCACCGAAGTTGTGGCATTGATATTTTTGGTAAGCCGCACACTTGTTGTGTTGGTTCAGCCGTGTTGATGGGTAGGAGAGCGTCGTGTGGCCAGCGAAGCGGCGGTGTAAACCAGCCGTGGAGGCTACACGAGTGAGAATGCAGGCATGAGTAGCGAAAGACGGGTGAGAAACCCGTCCTCCGAAAGATCAAGGTTTCCAGGGCCAGGCTAATCCGCCCTGGGTAAGTCGGGACCTAAGGCGAGGCCGACAGGCGTAGTCGATGGACAACGGGTTTATATTCCCGTACTGGCGAAAAACCGCCCAAACTAATCCGATAATGCTAAGCATCTGAATCCCCTAGATGGATCCCTTCGGGGTGAAGCGTGGGGCCTAGCGTGCGACCCTATGTCGGTGCGGTTAGCGTATTAACAGGTGTGACGCAGGAAGGTAGCTGAGCCGGGCGATGGTTGTCCCGGTCTAAGGATGTAGGCCGAGAGATAGGCAAATCCGTCTCTCAGATAAGGCTGAGACCCGATGGGTAGTCCTCACGGACGAAATCAGTGATCCTATGCTGCCAAGAAAAGCATCGACGCGAGGTTTTAGTCACCCGTACCCCAAACCGACTCAGGTGATCAGGTAGAGAATACTAAGGAGATCGAGAGAATCGTGGTTAAGGAACTCGGCAAAATGCCCCCGTAACTTCGGGAGAAGGGGGGCCTGAGGCGTGAACGGACTTGCTCCGGGAGCGTTCGAAGGCCGCAGAGACCAGTGGGAAGCGACTGTTTACTAAAAACACAGGTCCGTGCCAAGTCGCAAGACGATGTATACGGACTGACGCCTGCCCGGTGCTGGAAGGTTAAGAGGAACGGTTAGCCGCAAGGCGAAGCTGAGAATTTAAGCCCCAGTAAACGGCGGTGGTAACTATAACCATCCTAAGGTAGCGAAATTCCTTGTCGGGTAAGTTCCGACCTGCACGAATGGCGTAACGACTTCCCAGCTGTCTCAACCGCGAACTCGGCGAAATTGCATTACGAGTAAAGATGCTCGTTACGCGCAGCAGGACGGAAAGACCCCGTGACCTTTACTACAGCTTGGTATTGGTGTTCGGTGTGGCTTGTGTAGGATAGGTGGGAGACTGTGAAGCTTGGACGCTAGTTCAGGTGGAGTCAACGTTGAAATACCACTCTGGTCATATTGGATATCTAACTTCGAACCGTGATCCGGTTCAGGGACAGTGCCTGGTGGGTAGTTTAACTGGGGCGGTTGCCTCCTAAAAAGTAACGGAGGCGCCCAAAGGTTCCCTCAACCTGGTTGGCAATCAGGTGTCGAGTGTAAGTGCACAAGGGAGCTTGACTGTAAGACTGACAAGTCGAGCAGGGACGAAAGTCGGGACTAGTGATCCGGCAGTGGCTTGTGGAAGCGCTGTCGCTCAACGGATAAAAGGTACCTCGGGGATAACAGGCTGATCTTGCCCAAGAGTCCATATCGACGGCATGGTTTGGCACCTCGATGTCGGCTCGTCGCATCCTGGGGCTGGAGTAGGTCCCAAGGGTTGGGCTGTTCGCCCATTAAAGCGGTACGCGAGCTGGGTTTAGAACGTCGTGAGACAGTTCGGTCCCTATCCGCTGCGCGCGCAGGAAATTTGAGAAGATCTATCCCTAGTACGAGAGGACCGGGATGGACGAACCTCTGGTGTGTCAGTTGTTCCGCCAGGAGCACCGCTGATTAGCTACGTTCGGAACGGATAACCGCTGAAAGCATCTAAGCGGGAAGCCGGCTTCGAGATGAGATTTCCATCCCTTCGGGGGAGAGGCTCGCAGCTAGACTACTGCGTTGATAGGCCGGATGTGGAAGAGGGGACTAAAGACCCTTGGAGCTGACCGGTACTAATAAGCCAATAATTTGATAACACACCAGTTTGAATAAGCTGCAAGCGTCCACTATGTGGTTCTCGATGTACGGTCGAGAACAACGCCCTCACCGGCATAAGCACCGTGAGGGCTCTATAACTGAAAAATATAGAATCGATTCATCGAAAGATGTTTCGGCGGCTATAGCGAGAGGGAAACGCCCGGTCACATTCCGAACCCGGAAGCTAAGACTCTCAGCGCCGATGGTACTGCAGGGGGGACCCTGTGGGAGAGTAGGACACCGCCGGACTTAACTTAGAAAAACCAAGAAAGCCACCCCACGGGGTGGCTTTCTTGCGTTAACCCTCACCCCACCCCGCACCGCACCGCAGCGCAACGCACCACGCCGGCTCCGACCAGGGCCCTCGCGGCCCACGCCCCGGAACCCGGCCCGCCGCAGACCACGGGCCACGAGCACCAACACGGGCCACGAGCACCAGGCACCGGCGCGGGCAACCGCGAAGATCCGCTAGACGGGACCGGCGAACACGGGCTCGAGGATGTCGCCGGTCAGCACGCGCTGTGTGGTTGCGGGAGGCCTAACGGTTGGGGAAGCCGTGGGGGAGGTTGTCCAGCACGGGCTGGAGGCGCTCCAGGCGAGCGCGTTCCAGCATCAGCGCGGCATACTCGCGGTCACGACGCACGGCGGCGATTCCGAGGAGCAGGCTCTCCGGCGGCGCAGCGGGGAGCGGCGACACGAACACGGAGGCCTCATCCGCGAGGCCGGCGGCCAGCATCACCCGGGAGTCCGGGCTGAGCCGGGCGGCCTGCCGCAGGAACTGAGCGATCCGGCGGGCGAGCTGGTCCGGCAAACGCACGATGTCGACCGTTTGGGCCCAGTCCTCGAGCTCGGGTGGAAGACCACGCACCGCGGCGTGGTCGGCCGGAACCCGCTCGTGCTGGCTGTATGTGCCGGCCAGCAGATCGCCGAGCCGTTTGGACCGGCCGTTGAGCAGGGCGGTCATCGCGGCGAGTCCCCCGAAAGTGAAGTAGAGCTCGATCACGCCGACCAGGGCGCGGATGAATGCGTGGCGGAGCTGAATCGCCCCACCGTCGTCGCGCACGATCCGGGCCCCGATCGCCAGTTTGCCGAGGCTGCGGCCCCCGGTGAGAATCTCCACGGTCATCGGCAGGATCAGGATGGAAAAGACCAGTCCGGCGACGCCGAGGGTTCTGGCCAGAGCGTCGTCCAGCGAGTCGCCGATCAGGACGCTCACCACGAACGCCAGGCCGACGAACAGGAGGAGGTAGGCGAGCCAGTCGATGATGGTGCCGGCGGCCCGGAGGATCACGCTGGCCGGGCGCACATCGAGCGCAACTGCTTCACCGGTGACGAGTTCGAACTCGTTCAGGGGATACTCGCCGTGATCGGCAACAATACCGTGCTCCGCCATGCCTACTATTAGAGCAGATGGACCTCGACGCGTATTCAGCGGCGCACCGCGCCGAATGGGACCGGCTGGCCGAGCTCGGCTCCCAGCGGCGTTTGTCCGGCGCGCAATCGGACGAGCTGATCGAGCGGTACCAGGCGGGCGCCACCGAACTCTCGTTCATCAAGACCACGGCCGGCTCCACCATCCCCGGAGATCGGCTCTCGGTGGCGCTGTCCCGGGCCCGTTTGCGCTTCACCGGGGCGAGCGCGAACGTTCTTTCGCAGTTGCCCCGCTTCTTCGTCTTTCAGCTGCCGGCTGCCCTGTACCGCTTGCGGTGGCTCACCCTCGCCGTCGCGGTCGTCACCGCGGTCGTCGCGACCCTTTACGCCGTGTGGGCTCTCGGGAACCCGCAGGTCCTCGCGAACTTCGGCACGGATGCCCAGCTCCAGAAGCTCGCCGACGAGGACTTCGTCAATTATTACTCGGAGAACCCCGCCGCGTCATTCGCCGGGCAGGTGTGGACCAACAACGCCTGGATCGCAGCGCAGTGCATCGCGTTCGGCATTCTCGGGGTCTACGTTCCCTACATCGTCTTGCAGAATGCCCAGAACATCGGCGTTGCCGCCGGCGTCATGTTCGCCTACGGCAAGGGCGACGTCTTCCTGCTCTATATCGCCCCCCACGGGATGCTGGAGCTCACCGCGATTTTCGTGGCCGCCGCGGGTGGGCTCCGAATCTTCTGGGCCTGGATCGCTCCGGGTGGACGCACACGGGCCCAGGCACTGGCCGAGGATGCCCGTGCACTGTCCACGGTCGCCATCGGACTCGTGCTGGTTCTTTTCGTTTCCGGCGTGATCGAGGGTTTCGTCACCCCGGCGCCCTGGCCGTGGCCCGTGAAGATCGGCATCGGAGCCGCCGCCCTCCTGGCCTTCCTCGCCTACATGATCGTGCTGGGGGGCAGGGCGACCCGCGCCGGCGAATCCGGCGACCTGACCGAGTACGAAGCCGGCAGCACACGGATCTACTCCGCCTGACCGGGCCGCCTCCGCAGGGCCGACGGGTTCAGGGCCGACCGGTTCAGAGCCGACCGGCCGCCTTGAGCGCGAGATAACGGTCGGCGAGGGCGGGGGGAAGATCGGCGGGGGAGCCCGTGACGACGTCCGCCCCCTGCTGCCGGATCGCGGCGGAGACGCGCGCCACATCGAGCAGGGCCCGTTCCGCCGCCGCCGCCCGGTAGATCTGCTCCCGGGTGCCGCGTTCCCGGCTGGCGCTCAGGGTGGTCGGATCGGTCACGGATGCGACGACAACGGTGTGCCGTCGGGTGAGCTGCGGCAGCATCGAGAGCAGCGCCGTCGAGGCGCCGGGGGCGTCGACCGAGGTGACCAGCACGACCAGGGCCCGCTGGCTGGTCACCGCCCGGACCTGACCGGGCACGGCCGACCAGTCCATTTCGATCAGTTCGGGGTCGATCACGGCCATCGCATCGACCATCCGTGAGAGGAGCTCTGCGCCCTGGGCGCCCTGGACCCGGCCGCGCACCCGTCTGTCGTAGGCGATGAAGTCGACGTGATCGCCCGCTTTGGAGGCGAGGCCGGCGAGCAGGAGTGCCGCCTCGAACGCGGTGTCGAGTCGAGGTTCGTCGTCGATTCGCGCCGCGGAGGTGCGGCCGCTGTCGATCAGGATGACCACGCGCCGGTCGCGTTCGGGGCGCCAGGTGCGCACCATGACGTCATTTTGACGTGCGGTGGCCCGCCAATCGATGGATCGGACGTCGTCGCCGCGCACATACTCCCGCAGTGAATCAAACTCGGTGCCCTGACCGCGGACCAGGAGACTGGTGCGCCCGTCGAGCTCCTTGAGCCGGGTGATCCGGGAGGGGAGGTGCTTGCGCGCGTTGAACGGCGGCAGCACCCGCAACCTTCCGGGGCAGTCAAGGCTGGCCTGCCGCACCCAGAGACCGAGCGGTCCGGTCGATCGCACCGTCACCTGTTGCACCCGTCGTTCGCCCCGGCGGAACGGGGTCAGGCGCAGGGAGACGACGCGCCGTTCACCCGACGGGATGAGGAGTGGGGTGCGGTTGTCACCCGCGCCGGCGGACGGCTGCCAGCCGTCCCGGACGACCGCCCGGAGACGCCTGCTCCCGGTGTTGGTCAGATACAGGTCGCTCGTCACCGTCTCGCCCAGGCGGACCCTGGTCGGCAGGCTGCGCGTGAGTGCCAGTCTGCGCGGCGATCCGGCCAGTGCGAGGTCGAGGATGCCGAGGCCGAGCACGAGCAGCAGCCACCCGCCGAGCACCGCGGCGGCCATGCCCGGGCTGCGGCCAAGCGCAACGATCGGCACGACGCCGAGGGCGACGAGCGCGACGAAGCGACCGGTGATCGTCACTCTAGATCGGAACCTGGACCTGAGCCATGACCGCACGCAGGATCGCGTCCACGGAGACGCCCTCGAGTTCGGCCTCCGGACGCAGCTGGATCCGGTGCCGCCAGCACGGCAGGACCATCGCCTGGATGTGGTCGGGGGTGATCGAGTCGTAGCCGCTCAACCAGGCCCAGGCCTTTGCCGAGGCCAGCAGCGCCGTGGTGCCTCTGGGGCTCACGCCCAGTTTCACCGACGGACTGCGCCGGGTCGCTCTCGCGAGGTCGACCATATAGGCGAGCACGTCCGGGCTGGACCCGACGGAGGACACGGCCGCCTGCGCCGCGCGCAATTGCTCCGGGCCGAGTACCGCGGTGACCCCGGCGCCGGCCAGGTCGCGCGGGTTGAATCCTTCGGCGTGCCGTCTGAGCACCTCATACTCCGCGTCCCGCTCCGGAACGTCGAGCACGAGCTTGAGCAGGAAACGGTCGAGCTGAGCCTCCGGCAGCGTGTAGGTCCCCTCGTACTCGATCGGGTTCATGGTGGCGGCGACGATGAACGGCTCCGGCAGGGGCAGGGACGCGCCGTCGACGCTGACCTGTCGCTCCTCCATCGCCTCGAGCAGCGAGGACTGGGTCTTCGGCGGCGTGCGGTTGATCTCATCGGCCAGCAGGATGTTGGTGAACACCGGCCCCTGACGGAACTCGAATTCACCGACCTTGGCATCGTAGACGAGGGAGCCGGTGACGTCGCCGGGCATGAGGTCGGGGGTGAACTGCACGCGCTTGGTTTCCAGGCTGAGGGAGTGGCTGAGCGCGCGCACCAGCAGCGTCTTTGCCACGCCCGGCACACCCTCGAGCAGTACGTGGCCCCTGGCCAGCAGGGCAATGATCAAACCTGTCACCGCGGCGTCCTGGCCGACGACGGCCTTGCCGACCTCGGTGCGGACCTGGACGAGCGAATCTCGGAGGGTGTCGACGGCAGCGGTGTGAGTGCTCATGGGTCCATTCTTCCGGGTGGCGGTGACGTTGGCGTTCGCGTGGTGGCCCGCTCGAGATCCTGGATTCGGTCGGACAGGGTGACGAGGTCGCGATCGCTGGTCGGCAGGGCGTCGACGAGCGTCAACCGCACCTCGGCGGGGGCCCGGCCCGCAGCCGCGGCAACGGCCAGGACAACGTCGTCAAGGGTCGCGAGCCTGGACAGGCCCACCTTCGCCGCGAGCCGTTGGATCGCTCCCACCCGCAGGGCATCCAGGGCTCGCAGGCGGGCGCTGCTGCGCGCGTAGAGACGGGCACGCCCCTCCATCGTCTCGCCGGCGCGCACGGTGACGGGCAGGTTCTCCGCGACCAGTGGGCCAAACCGGCGTCCACGCCAGACCATGGCGGCCAAGGACACGAGAACGAGGAGCACCAGCGTCGGGGTGACCCAACCGGGCGTCAGCTCGCCGAGCGACGGCGGCCCGGTGCGGGCCACATCGGCCAGGGTCGGCAGGTACCAGATCAGGTCGCCGCCGGACCCGAGCAGGTTGAGGGCGAGCGCTGCGTTGCCATCGAGGGTGATCGTGTCATTGCGAAACACCGCGGTGTCGGCGACGAGCGTGAGAGTCCGGTCGCCGGCGGTCCGGGACACCAGTGAGAAGGCGGTTGCTCCCGACGGGAAGCATCCGGTCAAACCGTCGGCATCGGCATCGCCGTTCGCCGTGATGGAGAGCGTCTTTCCGCCCGGGGAGACGCGGCCGGCCTTGACCGCGGCCGGGATGTCGCAGCTCGCCGTGCGGGGATCCGTCCCGGCCAGTCCTCCGAAACCGACGCCGGGGGCGAGCGTGAGGATGGCGTCGAAGTCGGGGTCCGCGAGGACCGTCCGGGTTGCCAGGCCGGCCATCGTTTCGAGCTGAGTACGGGTGAGATACCCGTCCGCGTCGAAGGAGAACAGTGTGGAGTCTGTCGATCCGGCCGCCGCGGCCGTCGCCTCGGCGAGGGTATCGGCCACGGTCACGCTCACCCCCTGGCTCCGCAGAACCTCGACGAGGGCCATGGCGCCGGCCGGGGCCGGGTTGTCGGCGGCGAGAGGCGGCCCGCCGACCTGGCCGCCACCGGCCAGGACGGTGGCGATGATGGCGACGATCAGGGCGCCGGCGCCGGCCGCGATCCAGAACGCGGAGCGCCTGAACGCCAGGCGCAGGGTCGGCGTGGAGGACTCGGCGTCCGGCGTCGCCCGAGTGGACGCATCCGCTGCCGGAGCGCCGGTCATGACGCGCCCGGCGGCGTTGGGTCTTCCCGCCGGACGGGGGTTGCCGCACGCAGGTCGCTTTCCAGCGCGGCCAGGGCGAGGAACATCGCCTCGGTCCCGTCCTCCCCGAGGTAGCGAAGTCCGTCGAAGACGTCCGCTGACGTGGCGAGCCTGACGCGCTCACTCGGGAACGCATCGGCGGCTCGATCCGCGAAGGTGTGCGCGGTGGTACCCGGCGTCGGAATCAGGATTGTGCGCTCGAACAGGCCCCGGGCAACCGCCCGGAACATCTCCTCGCCCGCCAGGGTCCAGTCCCGATGTGAGGCGGCGGCCAGGGCGGCCGTTCTGAGGTCGGCCGCCGTGCGGCGGTCGCTCACGCCGAAGAGTTCGTCGGCCAGGGTGCTGCGTCGGTTCAGCCGGGGCAGACCGAAGATGAGGAAGAGCGCAATCAGGACCGCGGCCACAATGATGGTCACGATCAACGGGACCCAGCCGGCCGGGCCGCCCCCGGACGGCGCGACGAGGGAGCCGAACCAGTCGAGGATGGCCTTGGAGAGCCGGTCGAACCAGGTCGGCTGGGCCGACTGGTACCGCGCCTTCGCCAGCTCCTCACGGAGCAGGCTGCGGGCTTCCGGCGCGTCGGGATCGACGGGGATGCCGGCCAGCACCGCCGTTCTGAGCCCCCACCCACCGATCATGCCCCAGGTGTCCGCGGGCCGGCGCTCACCAGGTAGGGGTCGATCCTGCCGCTGCCCGGACCGGACTCGACGAAACGAGCCAGTTCGAGATCCAGGCCCTCCTTGCGCATCCGCAGGTCGATGTAGATCAGGGCGACCGTCGCGGACTGGACAACCGTCGCAACCGCGCCGAGCACGAGGCTGATGAACAACACGAGTACATAGAGGACGATCGAGGGCAGGTACGCGTCGAAGCTGGCGTTGGGGTCGACGAGCGAGGTGGCCACCGTGAACAGGAGGCTCACCGGGGTGACCACGACCTGACTGACGACGTTGATGATCACGGCGACGAGGAGCTGCACGCCGAGGGTTCGCCAGAAGTATCCGCGGGTCAGCGACCACGACCGCAGCACCGACCGGCGGATGCCGAGTCGCTCCAGCACGATCAGGCACGGCACCAGGGACAGTTTCGTTCCGAGCCAGGCGCTGCCGGCGATGAAGAGCAGGACGCCGAGGACGCCGGCGAGGACGCCGAGGTAGACCCACGCCCCGCCGAGCGTCACGAACAGCACGACGACCCCGGCGACGACGCCGAGGCCCACGAGTACCGCGGTGCTGAGCAGGAGGGTCCACAGCACCAGCGGCCAGAGCCGGCGGCCGACCATCCGCCAGAGCAGGACCAGCCGGAGCTTCTCGCCGAGGGTGGCCCTGGCGACCTCCAGGACGATGACGCCCTGAAGCAGGGCGCTGGCCACGAGCGAGAGCGCGATCGGGATCAGGGCGGACAGGGCGATGCTGACCCAGGCCCCGGCCTGCACGGCGTCGCGCTCGGCGAGCGGTGCGCTGTCCACCCGGCTCAGCGCGAAGAACGTCACCGTGCCGACGACCGCGAGGGTAGCCAGGGTGATCACGGCCTGGATGAGCAGGGCGCTTCCGAACGTGGCCTTCGGGTTGCGGCGGAGCACCTGGTACGGCGCCCAGAGCAGCGTTCCGAAGCCGAGCGGGCGCAGGGGGATCAGGCCGGGGCGAGGCGGCGGAGTCCAGCCGGGCTGTTGCCCGCCGGGCGGCGCATTCGGCGGGATCTGCTCGCCGTAGCGCGGCGGATTTCGCCCCTCATCAGTCGGGGACTGCCAGTTCCGCGGGTCCGTCACGAGATCAATGCTGGCACACCTCGGTACCGAACAGGGACGTTCCCGGATCGCGCCGAAGTCTCGACTACTCTTGGACTAAAGATTGCACTACTCACCGGGGGGAATTCCAGGGTGACTGAGCTGAAAACGGACGTATGAACGCACGCATTCTGGTCGTCGACGACGACACCGCGCTGGCAGAGATGATCGGCATCGTCTTGCACGGCGAAGACTTCGAACCATTCTTCTGCGCGGATGGTGCGCTCGCGCTGGATGCGTTCCGGGCGACCAAACCCGACCTCGTGCTGCTCGACCTCATGCTGCCCGGCCTCGACGGCATCGAGGTGTGCAGTCTCATCCGTGCCGAGTCCGGAACGCCCATCATCATGCTCACGGCCAGGACCGACACCACCGACGTCGTCAAGGGCCTCGAGTCGGGGGCGGATGACTACATGGTCAAACCGTTCAACCCCAAGGAACTCGTCGCCCGGATTCGCACCCGCCTCCGCCCGGTCTCGAACGACACCGCGGCGACCCTGCAGATCGGCGACCTGGTCGTTGACGCGGCCGGGCACGAGGTGCGTCGCGGCGATCGCCAGATCAACCTCACCCCGCTCGAGTTCGACCTGCTGCTTGCTCTCGCCTCGAAGCCTCAACAGGTCTTCACCAGGGAGATGCTCCTGGAACAGGTCTGGGGTTATCACTACAAGGCCGACACCCGGCTCGTCAATGTGCATGTTCAGCGTCTGCGCGCGAAGGTGGAGGACGATCCGGACAACCCCCGCATCGTGATGACCGTGCGCGGAGTCGGTTACCGGGCCGGCGCGGCCGGCTAATTCCCGTGGCCGACCAGACCGGGTTTGTTCGCATCGACTGGCGGGATTGGCGGTCCTGGCCGGCCAGGACCGCGCGTCTCTGGCGTTCCTCGCTCCAGTTCCGCACCGTGGCGATCACCGTGGCACTGTCCGGCATCGCCATCGCCCTCGTCGGTGTGTATGTGTCGATCAGCGTGGGAAACGACCTGTTCCAGTCCAGACTGGGCCAGGTCGAGTTGGACTCGAACCGGGCGACGGCCGCGGCCCAGGGCATCCTGGACGCCTCCGATGCCTCCGACCGGGTACAGGTGCAGAGCCTGCTCGGTTCCGCACGCAGTTCCATTTCGGCGGCGTCGTCCAGTCGTCTCGTCGCCGTGTTCCGGGTGCCCGGCCAGGAACCCTCGACGGCCGCGCCCCAGGACTTCTCGACGTTCGGGGAATCGACCTCGGTCATCTCCGACGAGCTCCGCGGATCGGTGCAGAAAGACTCGGGGAAACAGTTCTGGCAGTCGGTGACGCTCTCCACCGACGACGGCGGCGAAACCCCGGGAATCGTCGTCGGATCTCAACTCACCGTGCCGGTCGCCGGCCGTTACGAGCTGTACATCGGCTACAGCCTCGGTGAGGCAGAGGCGACCCTCTTCTTCGTGCAGCGCACGCTCATCGTCGCCGGCCTCCTGCTCGTTCTGCTGATCGGGGCCGTCACCTGGATTGTGGTGCGCTTCGTGGTCACCCCGATCCGGGTCGCCGCGGAGACGAGCGAGCGGCTGGCGTCCGGCGATCTCGGGGTACGCATCCCGGAGAAGGGCACCGACGTCATCGCCACCCTTGCCCGGTCGTTCAACGGGATGGCGGACAGTCTGGAGAGCCAGATCAGGGAGCTGGCCGACCTCTCCGAGGTACAGCAGCGCTTCGTCTCCGACGTCTCGCACGAGCTGCGCACCCCGCTGACCACGATCCGGCTGGCCGGGGACCTGCTCTACGACCAGCGCGCCACATTCCGTCCCGCCACCGGGCGCACCGCCGAGCTGCTGCACGCTCAGGTCGAACGCTTCGAGCTGCTCCTCGAGGACCTGCTCGAGATCAGCAAGTACGACGCCGGGTCGGTGGAGTTGGAGACGGAACCGACGAACCTCGTGCACCTGGCCGAGGATGCGATCGACGGGCTCCGCAGCCTCGGTGAGTCGAAGGGCACGCAGCTCACCCTCGTGGCGCCCGGCGGTCACCTGGACGCCGAAGTCGACCCGCGTCGCATCCGCCGGATCATGCACAACCTGATCGGCAACGCCATCGAACACGGGGAAGGCAAACCCATTATCGTCTCCGTCGACAGCAGCGAGACCGCCGTCGCCCTGTCCGTCAGGGATTACGGACTGGGAATGAGCCAGACCGACCTCGCCCATGTCTTCGACCGGTTCTGGCGGGCCGATCCCTCCCGCAAACGCACCATCGGCGGCACCGGTCTGGGCCTCTCGATCGCGCTCGAGGATGCCTCGGTGCACGGCGGCTGGTTGCAGGTCTGGTCGAGCCCCGGCAAGGGATCCTGCTTCCGGTTGACCCTGCCGCGCACCGCGCGGGGAACCTTCACGTCCTCGCCGAGCCCGCTGCCGCCCGACGATGCCGGAATCGCCCCGGCCACCGCCGACATCGTGACCGGAGGTCACCATGCGTAGCCGCATCCGGACCCTGGCCGGCCTGCTCGCGCTGGCACTGTTGCTGGCCGGGTGCTCGGGCATCCCCAGGGACGGCGGCGTCAGGGCCGGCCAGGCGGTGCAGCCTGGCGACACCCCCGCTCCGGTGTTCCTGCCGTCCAGACCGCAGAAGGACGCCAGCCAGGAGGGCATCCTTCGCGGCTTCATTGACGCGGCCACCAGCCCGGAGAACGACTACGAGATCGCCCGCGAGTTCCTGGCCCCGAGTTACAGCGGCGCCTGGAGTCCGGAGTCCGGTGTGACCGTCGACGACGGCGTTGGCCGGAGCGTCGTCGTCGCCGACGAGCGCACGATGGTGTTCACGGTCACCCCCGTGGCGGAAGTGGACGAGATCGGCGAGTACCAGGAGGTCGAATCCTCGGCCCCCGTTCCGTTGCGCTATCAGTTCGTTCAGGTCGGCGGCCAATGGCGCATCAGCGCGGCCCCGAACGGCACGGTGATCGACCAGAACACGTTCCGGGACGTGTTCACCGCCCAGGCGCTCTACTTTTTCGACCCCGATTTCAGCTTCCTGGTGCCCGACCTCCGCTGGTTCCCGCGCGGCGCGGCCACGCTGACCAAGATCGTCAACGGCATGCTCGCCGGGCCAAGCCCCTGGCTGGCCGGCTCGGTGGTGACCGCGTTCCCGGCCGGGACGAAACTCACCGCCGATGCGGTTCAGGTCATCGCCAGGGACGCCAAGGTCGATCTGAACAGCGAAGCCCTCAACGCCGACCGGGTCACCCTGCAGCGGATGCGGGTCCAGCTGAGAAACAGCCTCCCCACCGGGTTGTCCGTGACCATCACGATCAACCAGAACTCCCAGGACATCGGCGACCTGGGTGGGAACGCGCCAACGGTCAACCCCCGGGTGGACGCCCGGGCGCTCGTGCTCCGCGACAGCGAGTTCGGCTTCCTGGCGGCGACGGGGAAGAACACCACGCCCATCCCCGGGCTCTCCGATCAGATCGTGGCCCTCAGCCCCAGTGCCGTGACGCTCTCGCCGGGGCAGACGGTCGCGGCCGCGCTGACCGGGTCCGGCGTCTACGGCGTGCGGGTGGGCGAGGATCCGAAGCTGCTCGACCCGCGGCAGGGTTTGATCGCACCCGCGGTCGACAACCACGGTTACGTCTGGTCTGTGCCGGCGGCCCGACCGGGGGAGCTGTTCGTCTACAGTCCCTCCGGCGACGCGACCGCGGTGCCGGCGCCATGGCCGGAAGCCTCCTCGATCGCGTCCCTTCGGGTCTCTCGCGACGGCACCCGGCTGATCGCGCTGCTTCGGGCGGGCACCGACACCCGTTTCGTGGTCGTATCGATCAAGCGGGAGAAGAACGTGCCGGTGGCTCTCGGCGACGAGGTCCAGCTGGCCTCCGAGGTCGGCGAGCCGATCGACGCCACCTGGATCGATGAGCTCACCGTGGCCTACCTGACCGTGATCCCCGGGGGCGAAGAGCGGATCGTCGCCCAGCAAATCGGCGGCGTCAGCTCGATCCTCGAGTCCGCACCGGATTCGGTCGCCATTGTCGGCAGCAACAGCCTGCGTGACCTCCGGGCCCTCACGGCGTCCGGGGCGCTCCTGGTTCAGCGTGGACTGGGCTGGCAGCAGCGCATCGACGGGGTCACGCTGCTGGCCACCCAGCAGGGCATCGGCGGCTAGATCGGCGGCCAGCCATCCCCTCCCCGGCGCTCCGCCGCGCGGCTCTGCACCGGATTGGGCGAGCAGAGCCCGCCCGCGGGCGCACGGGGAACGATGGGCCGATGAGGCTGTCGCGAGGGATCGGAGAGGCCCTGCTCGACGCGTGGGCGGTCGTGATGCCGACCGACTGCAGCGGCTGCGGCAGGCCGGACCGGTCGCTCTGCCCCGCCTGCCGCACGGCGCTGCGTCCCGCCGTGCACTGCGCCGACCGCCGGGGTGTCCCGGTGTGGTCGGCGCTGGACTATTCCGGTGCGGTCCGGCAGGTGATCGCCGCCTACAAGGACGGCGGCCGCACGGATGCCGCCGGCGCGCTTGCCGCGTCCCTCCGGTGCGCCGTCGTCGCCGCGCTCGCCGCGGCGCCGACCTCCGACGAAGACGGCCGGTCGGGTATCCATCTGGTCACCGTGCCGTCAACCAGGCGGGCCTGGCGACAGCGTGGCTTCCACCCTGTCGAGCTGCTCCTTCTCCGGGGCGGGCTGAAGCCGACGCGGGTGCTGCGTGCCGTGCGCGAGACCACCGACCAGGTTGGCCTCGACAGCGGGGAACGCGGCTCGAACAAACGAGGGTCCCTGGCAGCAGTCCGGGCCCTGGACGGATTCCGTGCTCTGGTCGTCGACGACATTCTCACCACCGGTGCGACGGTGCTCGAGGCCCGCCGCGCCGTGCTCGAAGCCGGCGGCGAGGTGGTCGGAGTGGCCACTCTCGCGGAAACACGGCGTCGTCATGCCGTCGCCTCCCGTTCAACGGAAACTCGTTGACAAAAGCCATGACTTATCCACCGGGGAGCACTACGGTGGGAGCTAAAGGCGCGTACTAATCGCCCAGATAAAAGGGCGGTTCGCCAGATCTGGAGGTCGTCATGGAAACAAACATCGTTGGACGAAACCTAGGGATCACTGATCGTTTCCGGGAATATGCGACGGAGAAGGCCGAGAAGGTTGCCGGTCTCGCCGACAAGGCCCTCGCCCTGGAAATCAAGCTCAGCCGCCACCGTGAAAAGAACGGGGCGACGGGCAACGACCGCGTCGAACTGACGCTGATCGGCAAGGGCCCCGTCGTGCGGGCCGAGGCCGACGGCTCGGACAAGTACGCGGCGTTCGATGTGGCGCTCGGCCGTCTGCTCGAGCGCGTGCGCCGGGCCAAGGACCGTCAGAAGCTGCACCGTGGCGGCGCTCACCGGCCGATCTCACTCCACGACGCCGCGTCGGTGGACTTCAGCGTCGTCGACATCACGCCGGCCGACGCGGAGACCCTCGACCGGGTGCGCACGGGAGCGATCCCGGTCGTGACCGAGGAAACGACGGCCGAGGCGCCGGAAGAGGTCTACTCCCCGGTCGTCATCCGCCGCAAGGTCTTCGCAGCGGCCCCGATGACGGTGGACGACGCCCTCTACTTCATGGAGTTGGTCGGTCACGACTTCTACCTGTTCCAGGACGCGGAGACCAAGCGTCCCAGTGTGGTCTACCGGCGCAAGGGCTGGGACTACGGTGTGATCGAACTGGACGAGAACAGCGACGAACTCACGGAGGCAGTGCCGTCGGCCACCAAGCGCAGCAACTGACCAACTAGCATTGTTATAGTTGCCGCTGTGTCGGCGCGCTGCGCCGGGATACATGCGTCCGGCCGGACGACAGGCGTGAATCTGCGCCATGACGACTAATGGAGTGCATTCGTGGCCTCAATTCTGGAAAAGGTTCTTCGTGTTGGTGAGGGGCGCGTTCTGCGTCGACTCGAGCAGTATGCGAAGGCCATCAATGCGCTGGAAGAGGACTTCAGTCACCTCACCGATGAGGAACTGAAGAACGAGACCGTGCTGCTGCGCGAGCGTTACTCGGGCGGCGAGTCGCTGGACGACTTGCTGCCCGAGGCGTTCGCCGCGGTGCGCGAGGCATCCACCCGGACCCTCGGCCTCCGTCACTTCGACGTGCAGCTCATGGGTGGCGCCGCCCTTCACCTGGGAAACATCGCGGAGATGAAGACCGGTGAGGGCAAGACTCTCGTCGCGACCACCGCCGCGTACCTCAACGCGATCACCAGCCGCGGCGTGCACATCATCACCGTGAACGACTACCTCGCGAGCTACCAGAGCGAGCTGATGGGCCGGGTGTTCCGCGCCCTGGGCATGACCACCGGCTGCATTCTGTCCGGCCAGACCCCCGAACAACGCCACGAGATGTACATGGCCGACATCACCTACGGCACGAACAACGAATTCGGCTTCGACTACCTGCGCGACAACATGGCCTGGCAGGCCTCCGACATGGTGCAGCGCGGTCACTACTTCGCGATCGTCGACGAGGTCGACTCGATCCTGATCGACGAGGCCAGGACCCCCCTGATCATCTCCGGGCCCGCATCCGGTGAGGCCAACCGGTGGTTCACCGAGTTCGCAAGCCTCACCAAGCGACTCATTCCCGACGTGGACTTCGAGGTCGACGAGAAGAAGCGCACCGTCGGTGTCCTGGAACCCGGCATCGAAAAGGTCGAGGACTACCTCGGCATCGACAACCTCTATGAGTCGGCGAACACCCCGCTGATCTCCTTCCTGAACAACGCCATCAAGGCCAACGCCCTGTTCAAAAAGGACAAGGACTACGTCGTCATGAACGGCGAGGTGCTGATCGTCGACGAGCACACCGGTCGCATCCTGATGGGCCGTCGATACAACGAGGGGATCCACCAGGCCATCGAGGCCAAGGAGGGTGTTGCGGTCAAGGCCGAGAACCAGACCCTCGCCACGGTTACCCTGCAGAACTACTTCCGGCTCTACTCCAGGCTGTCCGGCATGACCGGAACGGCCGAGACCGAAGCCGCCGAGTTCATGAGCACGTACAAGCTCGGTGTCGTCTCCATCCCCACCAACAAGCCGATGCGACGCCTGGACCAGTCAGACCTGGTCTATAAGAACGAAGAGGCCAAGTTCGGCCAGGTCGTCGAGGACATTGTGGCCCGGCACGAGAAGGGCCAGCCCGTCCTGGTCGGGACCACCAGCGTTGAGAAGAGCGAATACCTGTCGCGCCTGCTCGCCAAGAAGGGTGTGCGCCACGAGGTCCTGAACGCCAAGAACCACGCCCGTGAGGCCGCGATCGTGGCCCAGGCGGGTCGGCTCGCATCCGTCACGGTTGCGACCAATATGGCCGGCCGTGGCACGGACGTGATGCTCGGCGGCAACGCCGAGTTCCTCGCCGTCGCCCAGATGAACGCAAAGGGACTGAGCCCGGTCGAAACCCCCGACGACTATGAGGAGGCCTGGGACGATGTGTTCGCCGCCGTCAAGGCCGAGGTCGCCGAAGAGGCGGAGAAGGTCATCGCCGCCGGCGGTCTCTACGTGCTCGGCACGGAACGGCACGAGTCGCGCCGGATCGACAACCAGCTCCGCGGCCGCAGTGGACGTCAGGGTGACCCCGGAGAGAGCCGGTTCTACCTCTCACTCACCGACGACCTGATGCGCCTGTTCAATGCCGGCGCCGCCGAGAGCCTGATGGGCCGGCAGGGCGTGCCGGACGACATGGCCATCGAGTCCAAGGTCGTCAGCCGTGCCATCCGCAGCGCCCAGGCGCAGGTGGAGGGCCGCAACGCGGAAATCCGCAAGAACGTGCTCAAATACGACGACGTGCTCAACCGCCAGCGCGAAGCGATCTACGGCGACCGCCGCCACATCCTCGAGGGCGACGACCTGCACGAGCGAACCCAGCGGTTCCTCGAGGACGTCATCGACGAGGTCCTCGACGTGCACACCGGCGAGGGAAACGGCGACGACTGGGACTTCGACGCCCTGTGGACCGAACTGAGGACGCTCTACCCGGTGGGCCTCACCATCGACGAGGTCGTCGCCGAGGCCGGCAACAAGGGCAAGATCAACCGCGACTTCATGCGCCGCGAGATCATCTCGGATGCCAAGGTCGCCTACCAGGGCAGGGAGGAATCGCTCGGTTCCCCCGCCATGCGCGAGCTCGAGCGCCGGGTCGTGCTTTCGGTGATCGACCGTCGCTGGCGTGAACACCTCTATGAAATGGACTACCTGAAGGACGGCATCGGCCTGCGCGCCATGGCCCAGCGTGATCCGCTGGTCGAGTACCAGCGCGAGGGTTTCGCCATGTTCCAGCAGATGATGGGACAGATCCGCGAGGAGACCGTCGGCTTCCTGTTCAACCTCGAGGTCGAGGTCACCCAGACGCCCGGCGCCGTGGCCGGTCCGGTCGTGGCGGCCAAGGGTCTCGCCCCCACTGCGGGGGATGAGAAGCTGAGCTATACCGCACCGAGCGACTCCGGTGGAGTCGAAGTGCGAAACCAGCGCGGTCAGATCCAGCAGGCGGCCACGGACCGGGCACGCAAGGCGGCGGCGGATGACGGCGCCCCAGAGGGTGGGCCGGCAGCGGCCGGGGCGCCCTCCACCCAGCGGGGGGCGTTCGGCCAACGCGACAACGGCCCGGCCCCGGTCAACCGTGCAGAGCGACGCGCCCAGGGCAAGAAGTAGAGCGCCGGGATCAACCGCCGGGATTATCAGAGGACGTTGATCGCGCTCGCCCGCCAACGATGGTCCATGCCCTCCAGGCGGAGCGCGACGGCGCGCACCCGAACGCGGCTGTGCACGATCACCACGGCCTCGATCACGCCGTCGCGTGGCTCGGTGATGGTGACGCGGCCGATGCTGATGGCCGGTCGCTGAGCCTGCAGGCCCTTGATGGCCCGCGCCCGGGATGACAACACCACGCGCTTGAGCAGGTGACGGTAGACGTCGTCGCTGACCCAGCGTGCCAGCTGGTCCAGCTCGCGTGCCCCCGCCAGCACCTCGATCACGCACCGGGTGAGATTGACCAGCAGCGGCTCGGGATCGGGAAGCTGCTCGCGGGAAGCCGGCTGGTGGCCGAAGAAGTCCTCGTCGAGGAACCGGTCCAGGCGGGCGTGTTGTGCCGGGTCGGCAGCGGGATGGGTCATGACTCCTCCGAGGCGCGTGAGCCCGGTGCCCTGGCGCCTACCGCCGGGACTTCCGGGTGGTTCTGGCATTGGGATGGTGCGGGAGTGCGGCTGGTGCTGCGGTGCGCGTGGACCTGGAATTCGTGCGGATCACGGGACCCCCCATGCGGGGGTGGTACCCCTGGCGGACACTCAATCATTCCTGCGCGCCGGTGTCCAGCATTTATCGCCCCTGTGGATAACCCGAGGCCCCGGTCGGCCGCTCAGGCTAGCTTCGGGGTGTGCGCTGGGACAACCTGTTCGACGACCTCGAGGGACAGCTCGAACACGAGCTGAACGCCGACGAGGTCGACTTGCGTGCCGAGGAGGAACGGCTGCGTCTGGCTCGGCTCTCCCTGCGGGACCGACTGACCAGCCTGGCCGGCGGGTATGGCACGCGTGCCGGCATCCTCCGGGTGGCCCTCACCTCGGGGGAGGTCATCACCCTGCGACCGACCACCTTCGGCCGGGATTGGCTGGCCGCCGACCTGCTCGACGCCTCCACCCTCGGCGTGCAGTGTGTGCTCCCGCTCGCCGCGGTATCGGGGGTGATCGTGGCCGCCGACGATGTGGCCGCGTCGCTGGCGGCCGAACCCGGCCGGACGGCCCGGCTGGTGGACCGGATCGGCCTGTCGTTCGTGCTCCGCGACCTGTGCCGGCGACGCGCGAGCGTTGAGGTGCGCACCCGTGCTGGAGTCCTGACCGGAACGATCGACCGGGTTGGGCGGGACCATTTCGACCTGGCGGTGCACGCGGCGGGAACGGTGCGCAGGGCCGCGGAGGTGCGTCACGCTCGGATCGTGCCGCTGGCCGAGATTCAGCTCGTGCTGCTTTTCTAGCGGGTGCTTCTAGCTTGGTGAGTCTTCCGGTCGGATGATGCGGCCGCCGGAGAGCTCGGGAATGTTACCGAAGTCGGACTGCTGCCAGAGCGCCATGCGTCTGGACTCCTCGTACTTGGCCTCGATGAACGACTCGAGCACGACGCGCTCGACCCGCCACGCCCCCGCCGTGCCCAGCCGGATCGCGGGCAACTCGCCGGTGCGCACGAGGTCGAACACCTCGGCTGCGGAGAGCGACAGGATCTCCGCGGTGTCGGCGAGGGTGAGGAAACGGCCGACGTCACTGGACGGAACGGAATCGTTCATGTTCCGATTATCCGCTGTCGACCGCGAGGGAGTGCGAACGCCGCGGTCCTGTGGATAACTTGCCCACGACCGGGCGGCGTGGGCGACGATGGATATCGACGAGACAGGATCTCGAGAACGGAGGCGGACGGGCGTGAGTAAACCCACGAGCAGGACCCGGCCGAGATTCTGGTTCGATCCTCGGTTCGCGATCGGGCTGGTCCTCGTCTTCGCGTCCGTCAGCGGGGTCTATGCGGTCGTCGCCGGAAGCGACCGCACAATGATGGTCTACGCCGCCCGGTCCACCCTCGCCGTCGGTGACCGCATCGAGGCAGCCGACCTCGCCGTGACGCACGTGCGCCTCGACGGCGCCGACGACCTGTACCTCACTCCCGTGCGGTTGCCGGGGGACGGCGTCGTCGTCACCCGAACGATCGCGGCCGGCGAGCTCGTGCCCGCGTCGGCGGTCGGCCGCAGATCGGGGGAGATGCGGACCAGCGTCGTCGTCGAGCTCACCAGCCCCCTCGCCGCCGCCCTCGGGCCGGGGTCCGTGGTCGACGTCTGGTCGGCGCGCCAAAGCGACCACGCACGATTCGACCCGCCCGTGGTGCTCGTCGGACAGGCCGCCGTGGTGCGAATCGTCGAACCGACGGGTCTGGTCGCGGCCAACGGTCGGCGGTCCGTGGAAGTCCTTGTGCCCAAGGCCAGGGTCGCGGCCGTGCTCGAGGCGATCGCGAACGGAGACGCCGTCGCGGTCGTCCCGGTCAACGAGCCGCTCGGGAAGTGACCGTGGCCACCCTCGCGCTGGCGCTGCCGCGCCGCACCGAAGACAGGCTGCTGGCCGACATCGTTGAGAACGGGCACGCCGTCGTTGCCCGTCCGAGCACCGTGGACGACATTCTCGACCTGCTCGGTGAGGCCACTCCGGACGTCGTGATCGTGGGGGCGGCCCGCAGCACCCTGAGCGCCGAGCTGATCGCGGCGTGCGATGGCGGCGGCATCCGGTTGATCGCGCTCGCGGCCACGGATGCGGACCGGCGGCACGCGGCGGCGCTGGGCCTGCACGAGGTGCTCGATGCCTCGGCCGGGTGGCCCGAGATCGAGCGGCTGATCAGCGGCGGCGTCGTCATCCCGTTGCGGATCGGTGACCGCGCGGCGGCGGCCGGTCCTGCCCGGGCCGGCTCGGTGATCGCCGTCTGGGGCCCGGCCGGGGCGCCTGGCCGCACCACCCTGGCAATCAACATTGCGGCGGAGATCGCCGCGGCGGGGCACACCGTCGTGCTCGCCGATATCGACACCTACAGCGGTTCGGTCGCCCCCAGCCTCGGGATGCTCGACGAGGCGCCCGGCTTCGCAGCGGCGTGCCGGCTGGCCGGGTCGGACAGCCTCACCCGGACCGAACTCGAGCGCGTCGCGCAACGGTACGACTCGCCGTCAGGGGCGTTCTGGGTTCTCACCGGCATCGGCCGGCCGTCCCGCTGGCCTGAGCTCTCGAGCGAGCGCGTCACCCGCACCATCGACGCACTGCGACGCTGGGTCGACTACGTCGTGCTCGACACGGGCTTCAGCCTGGAAAGCGACGAGGAGATCTCCAGCGACCTGTTCGCGCCGCGGCGGAACGCGGCCACCCTCACCGGGCTCAGGGAATGCGACCACGTCGTCGCCTGCGGTCTCGCCGATCCGGTCGGGATGGCCCGGTTCCTGCGGGCCTGGGTCGACCTCGCCGACGTGATCACGACCGACCGGGTGAGCGTCGTGATGAACCGGGTGCGTTCCAGCGCCGTCGGCCTGGACCCGCGCGGGCAGGTGATCCAGGCGCTGCGGCGCTTCGGCGGCATCGAAACGGCGGTCCTGGTGCCGCAGGACCAGCAGGGAGCGGATGCGGCGATCCTGACCGGGCGTAGCCTGCGCGATGCCGCGCCGAAGTCACCGGCGCGGGCACGCATCCGCCGGTTCGTGCGGGCTGAGCTGCTGCCCGTGCCCGACCAGGCGCCCTCCAGACGTAGGGCACGGGCCTGGTGGCGGCGGGCCGTGACCGCGGGCTGACGCTCAGTCCCGCAGCCGGATCACGTCGATCCGGGCACCCGGTCCGGTCACGACGAGCACGCGATTGCCGGATACGCCGCGGAGCGCTTCGACCAGCTGCTCGGCCGATGGGCCCTCTCCGCTGTCGGCGGCGTCATCGACGGCCGACCGTTGCCAGACCGTGACGCCGGCCCCGGTGGCGTCATCAATGGCCCTGGCCAGCGGCTCCGGGTGCGAGCCGGTGACGAGGATCACCCGTCCGATGGTGCGTTCCCTCCCCGGCGCCGCGGCGATCATGGACCGATCGCGGTTCCAGACGGCGAAGTGATAACCGGCGGCGAGGCCGGTCGCCACCAGCAGGCCAAGGGGGGCACGGACCCGATCGATCAGGCTCTGGCCCGTTCCCGTGCCGAGCGCGAACTCGAAGATACGGTAGCCGATCACCAGCAGGGTGATGATGGCCACCACGGCGCTCAGGCCGAAGACCAGGATCAGGTAGACCCTCCGCCCGGTGGCCCCGATCTGGGCGGCGTCGACGGCCTTGGCGGGTTTCCAGGCCACCCACCAGACGGGGCCTCCCACGACGAGAGCGCTGATCCCGCCGAGCAGGAGGGAGCGGGTGTCCGACCCCGCGAGCGTGACGGTGACGGCGGCGAGGATCGAATTCACGACCACGCCGAGGCCGGATGCCGCGCACACGAGGCCGATGCCGCTGGTCACGACGCCGACCGCGAACCCGGTCTGGTCCGCCCGAGCGGGGACCTGGCCCCGGTGGTACTGCCAGACGAGAGCGCCGACGGCCGCCGCGGCCAGCGCGGATCCGAGCGGGTCGAGGATCCGGGCGGTCGGGAGAGATCGGTCGAAGGTCAGCTCCAGCAGGGTGAACAGCGCGATCCCTGCCCCGGTGAGGGTCAGGATCGTCCCTCCGGCCACGCCGACGACAACCAGTGCCACGTCGGCGAGGCCGCCGCGCAGGGTACGGGCGCCGTCCACGACCCAATGCCACCACCAGATCGCGGCGCCGCCGACGCACCAGATGATCGCCTGGAGCGTGAGGTGCCACCACGGGTCACCGACGAAGACGCTCGGTGAGAAACCATCGATGGCGGCGTCGGCCAGGGAACCGAGCGCCGTGACGAGACCGCCGGCCCCGATGGCGAGGCCGAAGACGGAGCCGAGCACGGGTGCTCCGGTGACCAGCCGGCGGGGACTCCTTGCCTCGTCCCGGGACATCCAGCGGTGCCAGGCCCACACTCCGGCCCAGACCACCCCGGTTGCGAGGTTCTGGGGCTGCCAGTCGCCGCGGACCAGGGCGGCCGCGCAGGTCAGCAGTGTTGTGGATGCGGTGATCAGGGCGACCGTGGACAGGCCGGCCAGGTAGAGACCCCAGGCGACGGAGGACCGCTCGTCCTGTCCCGCCATTCTGCGCCAGAGTAGCCACCAGAGCACCGCGGCGAACGGTCCGGCAATGAGCGTGAACGCGAGCGAACGGGCCAGCCCGGTGATGTCGTTGGAGGCCAGTGCGTTACCCGCGTCGAGGAGTCGGCCGAGCAGGCCGCTCAGCCCAATCGCGGCGATGACGACCAGGGCGAAGAGGAGGATGAATACGATGGTCCGGCGCACGGACGGCTGGGCCGTGCTGTCCCTCGGGCCGGACGACCGGCGCGCGGCGATCACGATTCCCGCTACGCCGCCGCCGATGACGAGGAGCGCGGCGAGCAGCACCAGGCTGACCATTACGACGTCGCCTTCGGGTTCGGGCAGATCGTGAGTTGCCAGGGTGTGCGGTCGATGAGCCACCGTCCGTTCGTTTTGATCAGGTCGAAGTTGTCTTCGCTCTCGTATTCGCTGGCCCCGAATGGCCCGTTGTCGGTCGCGGTGACGATGGAGACTCTCACGTCGGCCGACTTCTCCCGCACGGTGCTCGATACCAGGGTGAGTCGCACGTTGTCGAGCGGGCCGGGGTCGACCCGGTCGCAGTTGTCGAGCCTCCCCTTGGAGAGGTAGTCGGCGGCGGTTTGCTCATCGCCCGCGAGGACGGCCTGGGCGTAGAGCTGCACAACGCCCTCCGGAGTGTCCGCGTCCAGCGGCGCCGGCTCCCCGCGGGTGAACACGACGGCCAGGGCTACGATGACGAGGGCGGCGATGACGCCGAGGATGACAATCAGGGACCGATCAGGCTTTCCCGGTGTTGCGCTCATCTCCACAGCATGGCCCATCCTCCCTTTCGACACCATCGATTGGGTGCAGTCGCCTTCTCGATGACCGCGGCATGCAGCGGGGGACCTAGGCTATTGACCGTGTCAACGCTCAGTGATCTCGTACTTGCCCAGGGCCGCAGTAGCGCCGAAGATGTGGACTGGCTCCACATGCTCGTCGCGGACGCCCAGCTCCTCGCCGACCTGGCTTTCGCCGACATCGTCGTGTGGGTGCCCAGCACCTCCGGGAGTTTCGTCGCGGTCGCTCACGCTCGACCGTCGAGCGCCGCCACGCTGTTCTACCGGGACTTCGTGGGCCAGGGGATCAAGGTGGAGTGGCGCCAGCAGGTGACGGAGGCCTTCGACACCGCGAGGATCGTCGACACGACCGCCCCGGACTGGTACGAGGAAACCCCGACCCGGGTGCGCGCCATCCCCGTGATGCGACGGCTCAGCTCGACCGGGTCGAAGATCGCGGCCGCCCCGGTTGCCGTGCTCACTCGGCACACCAACCTGAGCGAGGCGCGCACGCCCAGCCGTCAGGAACTCACCTTCAACGACTGTGCCAACGATTTGTTCGCCATGATCGCGTCGGGCGACTTTCCGGACCTGGGCGCCCCGACCGGCCCCCGGCGGGGAGCGCCCCGGGCCTCGGACGGGTTGATCCGGCTCGACGTGGACGGAGTGACCACCTTCGCCAGCCCGAACGCCCTGTCGGCGTTCAACCGGATGGGTTTCATCGACGAGCTCGAGGGCGAGTCACTCGCCGAGGTGACCACGAGCCTGCTCACGGGGACGATGGTCGTCGACGAGTCCCTGCCGCTGGTCGTGACCGGCCGGGCGCCGTGGCGGACCGACATTGAGGCACGGGGGGTGACCGTGTCGCTGCGGGCCATCCCCATTCGCAACCGCGGTGAACGGATCGGCGCGATCGTGCTGTGCCGGGACGTCACCGAGCTCAGGCACCAGGAACGTGAGTTGATCACCAAGGATGCCACCATCCGGGAGATCCACCACCGGGTGAAGAACAACCTTCAGACGGTGGCGTCGCTGCTGCGCATCCAGGCCCGCCGAACGCACTCCGAAACGGCGAGGGAAGCGCTCAACCAGGCCATGCGCCGGGTCGCGGCCATCGCCGTGGTTCACGACACGCTGTCGGAGGGCCTCAACCAGCAGGTCGACTTCGACGTCGTGTTCGACCGGGTGCTGCTCCTGATCGCGGAGGTTGCCTCCGCGCACAACACGACGGCGCATCCGAAGTCATCCGGGAGTTTCGGGATTCTTCCCAGCGCTTTTGCCACCCCGCTCGCGCTCGCGCTCACCGAACTCGTCACGAACGCGGTCGAGCACGGGCTGGCCGGGCGTGAGGGCGAAGTGGCGATTGAGGCCGAGCGCAACGAGGAGACGCTCACGGTGCGGGTGCGAGACAATGGCTCCGGCCTGCCTGAGGGCAAGGTCGGTTCCGGTCTGGGCACTCAGATCGTGCGCACGCTGATCCAGGGTGAGCTGAGCGGCAGCATCGACTGGCACACCATGATGGGCAGCGGCACAGAGGTCACGATCGAGATCCCCCTGCGCTACATGCGTGAGTCCTGACAACGACGCTGCGCGTCGTTGTCAGGACTCACGAAAGGCGGCAGCCCAATGGCCGGTGTCCCTGGAACCGGGCGCCCAGTCATGGATACGCTGCGCGTCGTTGTCAGGACTCACGAAAGGCGGCAGCCCCGCGGTGGATGCCTTAAAAGTAGAGCGCTAGGAGGCGCGGCGGGCGCGTGCGGCGCGGCGCTTGAGGGCGCGGCGCTCGTCTTCGCTGAGGCCACCCCACACACCCGAGTCCTGGCCGGTCTCGAGGGCGTACTGCAGGCAAACCTCGGTCACGTTGCAACGGGCGCAGACGGATTTCGCCTTCTCGATCTGGTCCACTGCGGGACCAGTGTTGCCGACCGGAAAGAAGAGTTCCGGGTCGGCGGTGAGGCAGGCAGCTTTGTCGCGCCAGTCCATAGGGGTGCTCCTTGATTGCGGGGATGCCTGGCCGATTGGCCGAAGATGCGGAGGCTGCCGGTTGCAGGAAGGTGTCAGATCTACACAATCAGACCTACTCACGTCCCTGTGAGCGTCAACCGGGCCTCAAATATGGTCGCATAATGGTGGAGTCAAATCAATAGTTTCGTATGGGATATCTCTGTGAATGAACGATCCGAGCACCTTCCGGGCGGTGAAAACGCCCCCGGAGCCTCATCGCGACCGCGCGCGCTCCTGCTGCTCGCCACCCTCCTTGCCGCGGAGGCTGCCCTCCTCTGGGCGGCGGCCGGCTGGCTCGTGCTCGAGCTGATCACGGCGACGCCGACCTCGCTGGCGACGGCGCTGGCAATCCTCGTGCTCGTGCTCATCGCCGCGGCCTGGGTGACCGCGATCGCGATCAACTCGCTCCGCCGGCGCTCCTGGATCCGCGGGGCAGCGGTCACCTGGCAGCTCGTGCAGATCGCCGTCGCCGTCGGCTCGTTCCAGGGGCTCTACGCCAGGCCCGACCTGGGCTGGGCGTTGCTGCTGCCGTCCCTGGTCGTGCTGGCGCTGCTGTTCAGGCCACGGGTGATCGCCGCGACCACCTCCGCGCCGGCCGGGGACGACGCCACCTCGTAGCGGCAGCCGGCGGTTGAACGGCCACAGGCGGCAGTGCTGAGCCGATGCGCCGCCCAAGACCGCCCTGGGGCCGCTTGACCGCCCCTGGGCCCGGAGGCGACGGCATGGCGCCGCGCATCGCGGAGCAGGACGCCGGGAAGAGGCCCTAGATGTCCAGGCCGAGCTTCGTGCGCAGGCTCGCCACATGGCCGGTGGCCTTCACGTTGTAGAGGGCGAGCGTGATGACGCCAGCCTCGTCGATCACGAAGGTGGAGCGCAGGACGCCGGTGACGATCTTGCCGTAGAGGTTCTTCTCCCCCCAGGCGCCGTACGCGTTGTGTGCGGCGAGGTCGGTGTCGCTGAGCAGCGGGAAGCTGAGCTGGTCCCGCTCCTGGAACGCCTTGAGCTTCGCCGGGGAGTCCCGGGAAACACCGAGCACGGTGTAACCGGCCGCGGCGAGCGAGCCGAGGCTGTCCCGGAAGTCGCAGGCCTCCGTGGTGCAGCCCGGCGTCATCGCGGCCGGGTAGAAGTACAGCAGCACCTTCGCACCGGCGAAGTCGGCCAGGACGACGGGTGCCCCATCCTGGTCGGTCAGGGTGAATTCGGGGGCCGTGTCGCCGGCCGCGAGTCGCGTGGAGTCGGTCATTACTCCACGCTAGCGCCGTTCAGTGCGCCGGGACCGCGGCGAACGTCGCGAGCAGGCGCTGCAGCGAATCCAGCCTCGCCTTTCCGGTGTCGCCGAGCTTTCCGGCCGCCACCGCCTCGTTGATGGCGCAGTCCGGCGAGTTCGGCAGGTGGGTGCAGCCGCGCGGGCACTTCTCCGCGATCGCGGCCAGATCGGTGAAGGCCTTGAGGATGTTGTCGGTGTTGATGTGTCCGAGACCGAAGGAGCGCACGCCGGGGGTGTCGATCACCCAGCCGCGGCCGGCATCCGTTTCGAGGCGCAGCGAGATCGTCGACGATGAGGTGTGCCGCCCGCGGCCGGTAACAGTGTTGACGACGCCGACGGCCCGGTGCGCGTCGGGGACGAGCGCGTTGACGAGGGTCGATTTGCCCACCCCGGAGTGGCCGACGAAGACGGTGTCGTGCCCGATCAGGGCCGCGGAGATCTCGGCCAGCGGCATCGCGTCGTCACGGCTCTGGAAGACCGGCAGGTCGAGGCCGGCGAAATTGTGGAGAAAGCCGGCCGGGTCGGCGAGGTCGGTCTTGGTGATGCAGAGGATGGGGGAGACTCCCGCGTCATAGGCGGCGACCAGGTAGCGGTCGACCAGTCGGATGCGCGGCTCAGGGTTCGCCGCGGCAACGACGATGAGCATCTGGTCTGCGTTGGCGACGATGACGCGCTCGACGGCATCCGTGTCGTCCGCGCTGCGGCGGAGCAGCGTGACGCGGGGCACGATCCGCACCAGACGGGCGAGGCTTCCCTCGGCCCCGGTCGTGTCGCCGACAATGTCGACGCGGTCGCCCGTGACGACAGCGTGCTTGCGCAGTTCGCTGGCCCGGGCTGCGGTCACCCGGCGCTCGGACGGCAGGTCCTCGTCGAGCATGACCGTGTAGCGGCCGCGGTCGACGGAGAGGATGCGGCCGGTCAGGGCGTTTTCGTGCTCCGGCCTGGTCTTGGTGCGCGGTTTGTTGCCCTTGCGGTTCGGGCGCACCCGCACACTGGATTCGTCGAACTCGGGTTCCTCGTCGTCATCGGCGCTGGCCCACCACGTCATCGCGGCACGACCGGCGCGGTTCCCGAGGCGACGAGGTTGTCCCACAGCTCGACGAACTGGGGCAGGGTTTTCGCTGTGGTGCCGATATTCTCGATCTCCACACCGGGCACGACCAGGCCGATCAGGGCGCCGGCGGTTGCCATCCTGTGGTCGTCGTAGCTGCGCCAGGCTCCGCCGTGCAGCGGTCGGGGTTCGATCCGGAGCCCGTCGGGGAGCTCGGTGACGGCCCCGCCGAGACCATTGAGCTCGGCGACCAGGGCGGCGAGCCGGTCGGTCTCGTGGTGGCGGATGTGCCCGATTCCGGTAATTGTGCTCGGCGAATCAGCGAGGGCGGCGAGGGCGACGAGGGCGGGGGCGAGTTCCCCGCCGGTGGACAGATCGAGGTCCACCCCGGTGAGGCGTTCGCCGGCCGACACGATCAGGCGGTTGCCGACCAGGCTGACCCTGGCCCCGAAGAGGGGAAGGAGGTCGGCGAGGTGGGCGCCGACCTGAGTCGTGCTCGTCGGCCAGCCGGTGATCGTGACGGTGCCGCCGGCGATGAGGGCCGCAGCCAGGAACGGTGCGGCGTTGGAGAGGTCGGGTTCGATGTCGATCTCGTCGCCTGAGATCGGGCCCGGGTCGATGATCCACTCGCCGATCGATGGGCTGCGCACGTCGACTCCGCGGCGCGCGAGGGTGTCGATGGTCATCTCGATGTGGGGGAGGCTCGGCAGGCGCTCCCCGGAGTGCCGGAGGTGGACGCCACGCTCGAACCTGGCGCCGGCCAGCAGGAGACCGGAGACGAACTGGCTCGACGTGGACGCGTCGATGGTGACCTCGCCGCCCGACAGGCTTCCCGTGCCGTGCACCGTGAACGGCAGGGCGCCGCGACCGTCGTCGTTGATGTCCGCGCCGAGCGCGCGGAGGGAACTGATCGTCGTCGCCATGGGCCGGCGGCGGGCACCGGCGTCGCCGTCGAAGGTGGTGGGGCCCAGTGCGAGCGCGGCCACCGGCGGCAGGAACCGCATCACCGTGCCGGCGAGGCCGCAATCGATCGTGGTGGAGCCGACGAGCTCGCCGGGAGTGACCCTGAGGTCAGGTCCGAACTCGCCGTGCCCGGGGACGGCCTCAACCGTGCTGCCGAGCTGGCGGAGGGCGGCGACCATGAGATCGCTGTCCCTGGAGTGCAGCGGAGAGCGAAGCAGGGACGGACCCTCGGCGAGGGCCGCGAGCACCAATTCGCGGTTGGTGAGGGATTTCGACCCCGGAAGGGACACCACCGCCGCGAGCGGTCCGCCGGCTGTGGGCGCCGCCCACCACTGGTCCGTCTCCTCCGGCGACGAGTCGCCGTAGGGATCGAACTCAGGCTTGGAATATCTCGAGATCAACATCGGTTATCAGGATAGTCGGTGACTGAAGAATGAGGGAGGTACGGATGGCGCTGTCCATGGTGCTGGAGCGACCGAACGCAACTGATCTCGACGAACTAGAATCGTCGGTGATGACAACTGATGCGAGCGACCTTCGCGACCTGTTCGAAGAGCAGGCCCTGCCCTTTATCGACCAGCTCTACGCGGCGGCCATGCGGATGACCCGCAATCCCTCCGACGCGCAGGACCTGGTCCAGGAAACCTTCGTGAAGGCGTTCGCCGCGTTCACACAGTTCGAGCAGGGGACAAACCTCAAGGCCTGGCTGTACCGGATCCTCACCAATACCTTCATCAACACTTACCGCAAGAAGCAGCGCGAGCCGTATCAGGGCACCATCGACGACCTCGAGGACTGGCAGCTCGGCGGGGCCGAGTCGACCACCGCGATGGCGAGCCGGTCGGCCGAAGCCGAGGCCATCGACCACCTGCCGGACAGCGCCGTCAAGGACGCGTTGCAGTCGATTCCGGAGGACTTCCGGCTGGCTGTCTACTTCGCCGACGTTGAAGGCTTCTCCTACCAGGAGATCGCCGAAATCATGAAAACACCCATTGGCACTGTGATGAGCCGCCTGCATCGTGGCCGGCGACTCCTTCGCGACCTGCTGTCCGGCTACGCCCTCGAGCGTGGACTGGGCGCGGAGGCGACAGGCCACACTCGAACCGGGAGCACATCAGCATGACCGACTGTGGATGCGAGAAGGCCAAGGCCGAACTCGAGGAATACTTGCACAACGAACTTCGCGGGGAAGACGCCGCGGATATCCAGGAGCATCTCGCGCACTGCGGCGATTGCAGCGACGAGCATCTGGTGGGGCGCACCCTCACCGAGGCCGTGCAGCGCGCCTGCCGGGAGGTCACCCCGGAGGACCTGCGCGACCAGGTGCTGCTGAAACTGCGCACCCTCCAGTCCGAGCACTGACCCGTCGGCTAGTCGACGGATCCGAGCACGAACATGGCTCCGGTCCGGTCGGCGACCCGGGAAAACGTGCCGAATTCCGCGGACCACGGCTCCTGAAGCACCGTGCCGCCAAGTTCCGTGACCAGGGCGGCGGCGGCGGCCACGTCGGCAACGCCGAGGTAAAGCTGCCAGTGTGAGGGCATTCCCGCGGGGAGATGCGCCGACGCGTCGAAGATGCCGGCGACCATCGCGCCCTCGGCGCCGATGGTGCTGTAGCGGAACTCGTCGGTGTCGCTGAGCACGCTCGGCGTCCAACCGAAGGCTTTCTCGTAGAACGCGACCGCGGCCGGGTAATCGAGGGTGTTCAACTCGTGCCAGAGCGGGGTGCCTACCTCGCCGATCACGCCGAACCCGGTGAAGTCGATCGGCTGCCACAGGCCGACCGTCGCTCCGGTCGGGTCCGACAGGATGGCCATCCGGCCCATCGACCCGATATTCATCGGCTCGGCGAGCACCTGGCCGCCCGCGGCCCGGGCGGCAACGGTGCTGGCGTCGACGTCCTCGACGGCCAGGTAGATCGACCAGACATCGGGTGACTCCGAGTCCGGCATCTGCACGGCCATGCCGGCGACATCGGCGTCTCCATGCCGGAATGTGACGTAGTCGCTGCCCTCCATGCTGGACTCCACCGCAGTCCAGCCGAAGAGACGACCGTAGAACTCACGCGCCCCGTCAGGGTCGGAGGTCAAAAGATCAGCCCAGCATGGTTCACCGAATCGGGTTGCATCGCGTGCTGGCATGGTGGCGGCTCCTATCGACGGGATGACTCTTCGGTCTAGATGGTGAGCGCCCTGCTGATCAGGTCGGCCTGTTCGGTGGCGTGGCGCTTGGCGGACCCGGCGGCCGGCGATGCCGACGCGGCACGCGAGAACAGGGTCACCGGACGCGGGCCCAGTTTGTTCGTCTCCAGGTAGAAGAACGGCCAGGCTCCCTGGTTCTCGGGTTCGTCCTGCACCCAGGCGAGTTCGGCATCCGGGTACTGATCGGCAACCTTCCTCAGTTCGACCTTGGGCAGTGGGTAGTACTGCTCCAACCGGACCAGCGCGATCTCGGGGTTCGGGTTCTTCTCGAGTTCGCCGCGCAGATCGTAGTAGAGCTTGCCGGCCAGGAACAGCACCCGCTTGACCCTGGACTTGTCGGTGATGCGGGCGTCGTCGATGACCGGCTCGAACCGGCCGGAGGTGAAGTCGGCGACGCTGCTGGTGGCGCCGCGCAGGCGGAGCATGGACTTGGGCGTGAAGACGACCAACGGGCGGCGCGGCCGCATGTAGGCCTGGCGGCGGAGCAGGTGGAAGTACGAGGCCGGCGTCGACGGGCGAGCGACGGTCATGTTGTTCTCCGCGCACAGCTGCAGGTAACGTTCGATCCTTGCCGACGAGTGGTCGGGACCCTGGCCCTCGTAGCCGTGGGGAAGGAGCAGGACAACGGAGGACCGCTGGCCCCACTTCTGCTCCGCGGACGAGACGAATTCGTCGATGACGGTCTGGGCGCCGTTGGCGAAGTCACCGAACTGGGCTTCCCAGAGCACGAGAGCGTCGGCGCGTTCCACCGAGTATCCGTATTCGAAGCCCATGGTGGCGTATTCGCTGAGCAGCGAGTCGTAGATCCAGAACCGGGCCTGGTCCTCGCTGAGGTTCGCCAGCGGCAACCACTCCTGGCCGTTGATGCGGTCGTGCAGCACGGCGTGCCGTTGAACGAACGTGCCGCGTCGGGCGTCCTGGCCGGCGAAGCGCACCGGGGTGCGTTCGACCAGCAGGGAGCCGAGGGCGAGCAGTTCGCCGAAGCTCCAGTCGATGTTGCCGTTGCGGCTCATGTCGAGGCGCTTCTGCATCAGCTGCTGCAACTTGTTGTGCACCGTGAAGCCGGCCGGTTTGTTCATGAACGCGTCACCGATGAGGTGCACGACTGCTTCGGGGACGCCGGTCGTGGCGGGTTCGCCGACCGCGTCGTCCTGGTCATGGTTGTCGCCGAGGCCGCGGGAAGCGGAGCCGCCCACACCCACGATCGGGATCGACGAGGACTGCGCGGCGTGCGTCTCCATGAAGGCGCGCTCAAGGCGGTCCTGGAAGTCGCCGTGCGCGGCCTCGTATTCCGCCTGGGTGATATCGCCACGACCGACGAGGGCCTCGGTGTACAACTTCCGGACCGAGCGCTTCGCCTCGATCAGGTTGTACATCAGCGGCTGGGTCATCGACGGGTCGTCGCCCTCGTTGTGGCCGCGTCGGCGGTAGCAGACGAGGTCGATGACGACGTCCCGCTTGAATTCCTGGCGGTAGGCGAACGCGAGTTCCGCGACCCGCACGACAGCCTCCGGATCGTCCCCGTTCACGTGGAAGATGGGAGCCTGGATGGTCTTGGCGACGTCGGTGGCGTAGATCGAGGTGCGGCCGTCGCCGGGGAGCGTGGTGAAGCCGACCTGGTTGTTCACGACCAGGTGGATCGTGCCGCCGGTGCGGAATCCGCGCAGCTGGGACATCTGCAGCGTCTCCAGGACGATGCCCTGGCCGGCCATCGCGGCGTCGCCGTGGACGAGAACGGGCAGGGTGGAGAAGGTCCCGATCGGCTTGCGGTCCTGCTTGGCGCGCACGATGCCCTCCAGCACGCCGTCGACGGCCTCGAGGTGCGACGGGTTCGCGGCCAGGTAGACGGGCATCTCCGTGCCGTTGGTGGCTCGGAAGGTTCCCTCCGTGCCCAGGTGGTACTTGACGTCGCCGGAGCCCTGCACCGTGCGGGGGTCCTGGGTGCCCTCGAACTCGCGGAAGATCTGGCCGTAGGTCTTGCCGGCGATGTTGGTCAGCACGTTCAGGCGGCCGCGGTGGGCCATCCCGATCGCGACCTCGTCGAGCCCGGCATCCGCCGCGCCCTGCAGGATCGCGTCGAGCAGGGCGATGGTGGACTCGCCGCCCTCGAGGCTGAACCGCTTCTGCCCGACGTACTTCGTCTGCAGGAACGTTTCGAAGGCCTCCGCCTCGTTGAGCTTGCCGAGGATGCGCATCTGCTCGTCGTGGGTCGGCTTGACGTAGGACTTCTCGATCTTCTCCTGTACCCACCGGCGCTGGCCAGGGTCCTGGATGTGCATGTACTCGATGCCCGTGGTGCGGCAGTAGGAGTCGCGGAGCACGCCGAGGATGTCACGGAGCAGCATCAGGCGTTTGGTGCCGAAACCGCCGGTGACGAACTCGCGATCGAGGTCCCAGAAGGTGAGCCCGTGGTTGGAGATGTCGAGGTCCGGGTGGGAGCGCTGGGTGTACTCGAGCGGATCGATGTCGGCCATCAGGTGACCGCGCACCCGGAACGCGTTGATCAGTTCCTGAACGCGGGCGGTCTTGTCGACCGCGCTGGCCAGGTCGACGCTGATGTCCGGCGCCCAGTGGATCGGCTCGTACGGGATGCGGAGGGCGGAGAAGATGTCCTCGTAGAAGTTGTGCCCGCCGATCAGCAGCTCGTGCACGATCTTCAGGAACTCACCGGAGCCGGCACCCTGGATCACCCGGTGGTCGTAGGTGCTGGTGAGGGTGATGGTCTTCGAGATGGCCAGGCCGGTGAGCGTCTTGACGCTCGCGCCCTGGAACTCGGCCGGGTAGTCGAGGGCGCCGGCGCCGATGATGCAGCCCTGCCCCTTCATCAGGCGCGGCACGGAGTGGACCGTGCCGATGCCGCCCGGGTTGGTGAGGGAGACCGTGGCGCCGGAGAAATCGTCCGCGGTGAGCTTGCCCGTGCGGGCGCGGGTGACGAGGTCCTCATAGGCGGAGAGGTACTCGCCGAACGTCATTGTGTCGGCGCGCTTGATCGCGGGGACCATCAGCGACCGGGTGCCATCGGGCTTGGGCAGGTCGATCGCGATGCCGAGTCCCACGTGGGCGGGGGCGATCACCGAAGGCTTGCCGTCGATCTCGTTGTAGTAGACGTTCTGGCTGGGGAACATCTTGAGGGCGTTGATCAGGGCCCAGCCGATCAGGTGAGTGAATGACACCTTGCCACCGCGCGACCGGCGCATGTGGTTGTTCATCACGATCCGGTTGTCGATCAGGAGCTTCGCCGGAATGGTGCGCACGCTCGTGGCGGTCGGCACGGTCAGGCTCACCGCCATGTTCGCGGCGAGGCTCTTCGACATGCCGCGCAGCGGCGTGACGACGTCCTGGACCTCGGTGGTTGCCTTCGCGGTCGCGATCGGATGCGGGCTCGTGATCGGGGCGTCGGCGGGCACGGGGACCGGCTTGGGGGCGACACCGGTGGTGCGCGCCGTGCGCTGGCCGCCGATGGACTCGGCGGGGGCGGTCGTCGGTGCCGGCTCGGACACGACGGGACCCGCGGCCGGGGCGGCGGCGGGGGCGGTCGTCGGTGCCGGCTCGGACACGACGGGACCCGCGGCCGGGGCGGCGACGGCCGGGGCGGCGACGGCCGGGGCGGTCGTCGGTGCCGGTGCCGGTGGGGGGCCATCCGCAGTGCCGGCGGCGGCCTGGCCGCTCGCGGTCTGGTGGTAGCTCTCGAGGACGGGCCACCAGGACTCGTCTACCTGGTTCTTGTCGACGAGGTACCTTTCGTACAGCTCGTCGACGAGCCACTCGTTCGCTCCGAATTCACCCGACGTGGTCTCGTCGGATCCACTACCGGTCAACTGGCTTGACACAGCCGGTTCCCACTCTCTGCGTTGATTCTGAATGTCCAGACGATGAAAAAATCGCCGGTTCGGTCTGCCCGTCCAGCCTAATCCCCTCGAGGGTGGCTGCGGGCATCCGCGCGGAGGGCTAGCGTTATTTCCATGCAGTTCTATGGAGCGGTTCCCAGTCACGATCTCACGTACTCAGACGTCTTCCTGGTGCCCAGCCAATCAGGCATCCGGAGCCGCCTCGATGTCTCCCTTGCCCCGGGTGACGGCACCGGCGCCACCATCCCCGTGGTCTCGGCGAACATGAACTCGGTCACCGGCCCGCGCCTGGCCGCGGCCCTGGCCCGGCGCGGCGGGCTCGGTGTGCTGCCCCAGGACATGCACCTGCAGGAGCTGGATGCCGCGATCCGCTGGGTCAAGGCCCAGTCGACCAGGTTCGACACACCGTTCGTCTTCGGACCCGGCGACACCGTCGTCCAGGCGCTGCAGCAGGTGCCGCCGGTGGCCGGCCAGGGGCTCGTGATCAAGGACGCGAACGGTGCCTACCTGGGCTGCATCGACGCCGCCCGGCTGGGTACGGCACTGTCCGACGCTCGGCTCGGCGACCTCCTGCACGGCCCGCTGACCTCACTCGACGCCGACGACATCGATGGCCCGCGCCGCGCGTTCGACCTGATGACGGCGGCCGACCTCGACTTCGCGCCGGTGCTGCACCACGGCTCCATCGTCGGCACCCTCAGCCGCAAGAGCGCCCTGCGCTCCACTCTGTATCAGCCGGCGCTGGACGCGCACGGCCGGCTCAGCGTCGCTGCCGCCATCGGCATCAACGGCGACGTCGCGGCCAAGGCCGCCGCCCTCGCCTCGGCCGGGGTGGACGTGCTCGTTCTCGACACCGCGCACGGCCACCAGGACGGCATGCTCCGTGCGCTGAAGATCGTCGCCGACCTCGGTCTCGGCATCCCGATCGTGGCCGGCAACGTGGTCACCGCGGACGCCGTCGGCGACCTCGTCGGCGCCGGAGCCACCATCGTGAAGGTGGGCGTCGGGCCCGGTGCCATGTGCACGACCCGGATGATGACGGCGGTCGGACGCCCGCAATTCTCCGCGGTGCTGGAAACCGCGGCCGCCGCGCGGGAACTCGGAGCGCACGTCTGGGCGGACGGCGGAGTGCGCTACCCGAGGGACGTGGCGCTCGCGCTCGCCGCCGGCGCGGCATCGGTCATGATCGGTTCCTGGTTCGCCGGCACGATCGAGGCACCCGGCACCCTGGCGACGGATGCGGCGGGCGCCCTGTACAAGGAAAGCTGGGGGATGGCCTCGACCAAGGCCGTCCGGGAACGCTTCGATCGCCTCGACCCGTACGAACTCGCACGGAAGACCCTGTTCGCCGAGGGGATCTCGAGTTCGAAGATCTACCTCGACCCGCTGCGCCCGTCGCTCGAGGACCTGCTGGACATGATCACCTCCGGGGTGCGCAGCTCCTTCACCTATGCCGGCGCGACCAGCGTGGCCGAGTTCCACACCAGGTCCCTGGTCGGGATCCAGTCCGCGGCAGGGTACGAGGAGGGCAAGGCGCTCCCCGTCTCCTGGTAAACCTGGGTGCCCGGTCGTCGTTCGGACGGCTCCGACGGCGGGCCATGGCCGTATAGTTGAGGGAATAATGGACGACCCCCCTTCTGCGAAATCGCCCGGCCACCATTCCCGCCGCCCCATCGGGGTCTCTCCCGTGAACCGGGGCGGTGAATCGCATGTTTGAGTGGCTCATGCTCGGCGTCGGATTGATCCTGACCGTGGGCACCGGCCTGTTCGTGGCCAGTGAATTCGCCCTGGTCAACCTCGACCGGTCCGACCTTGAGGCGCGTCGCGACCGTGGCGAACCCCGCCTCGTGCTGACCATCGCGGCGCTCCGGATCACGTCGACGCACCTCTCCAGCGCGCAGCTCGGGATCACCCTCACCACGCTCCTCACCGGCTACGCGATGGAGCCGGCGCTGAGCTCCCTGCTCACCCCTCCGCTGACCGGGCTGGGGTTCCCGGCCGGTGTCGTGCCGGTCGTGGCGACGACGCTCGCCGTGGTCATCGCCACGCTCGCCTCGATGATCATCGGCGAACTCGTGCCCAAGAACTTCGCCCTCGCCCTGCCGATCCAGACCGCCAAGCTCGTGATGCCGTTCCAGACCCTGTTCACGACCGTGTTCAAACCGGCCGTGCTGATGCTCAACGGCAGCGCCAACGGGGTGCTGCGCTCGATCGGGATCGAGCCGAAGGAAGAACTGTCCGGGGCGCGCACGGCGGAGGAACTGTCGTCGCTGGTGCGCCGCTCCGCCAGCGCCGGCCTGCTGGAGAAGGACACCGCGACCCTGCTGCACCGCACCCTGCTGTTTTCCAGCCACGCGGCGTCCGATGTGATGACGCCGAGGCCGCGCGTGGCGAGCATCCAGCGCACCGCGTCCGCCAGGGCGGTCATCGAACTGGCCCGGCAGACCGGCTACTCCCGGTTCCCCGTCGTCGACGAGGGCGTTGACGACATCGTCGGGATCGTGCACGTCAAACAGGCCGTGGCGGTGCCCAGGCAACGTCGAGCGGATGTCCCGGTATCCGCCCTGCAGTCGGAGGCCATCCGTGTGCCGGAGACCATGAAGCTCGACGGGCTCCTGGTCGAGTTGCGCGGCCGCGGCTACCAGATGGCCATTGTCGTGGACGAGTACGGCGGCACCGCCGGGGTGGCCACCCTGGAAGACCTGGTCGAGGAACTCGTCGGCGAGGTCGCGGACGAACACGACCGCGCCCGCGCCGGAGTCGTGCTCTCCACCGACTCGCTCACCTTCCCCGGCATGCTCCGCCCGGACGAGCTGCTCGAACGCGCCGGCATCGCCGTGCCGGAGGACGGTCCGTACGAGACCGTCGCCGGATTCGTGATGAGCGAACTGGGACGTCTCCCCGTTGTCGGCGACATCGTCGCCATCGATACGGGCGAGTTCGCCGTGGAGCGCCTGGACGGTCGCCGGATCGACCGGCTGAGATTCACGCCCACCGTTGCGGCGGCGCCGGACGAGGGGAGCCCGAATGAGTGACTGGGCCGGAATCGCCTGGCTGTTCGTGCTGCTTGCCGCCAACGCCTTCTTCGTCGCCGCCGAATTCGCGGTCATCTCCGCGCGCCGGTCGCAGATCGAACCGCTCGCGGAGGCCGGCCGAAGCAGTGCCAAGACGGCGCTCTGGGCGATGGAACACGCCACCCTCATGCTGGCCACCACCCAGCTGGGCATCACCGTGTGTTCGCTGCTCATCCTCAACGTGTCGGAGCCGGCGATCCACCACCTGCTCGAGTACCCGCTCGCACTGACCGGACTGCCCGGCGAGGCGATCACCGCGATCGCCTTCGTGATCACCCTGCTCCTGGTCTCCTACCTGCATGTCGTGTTCGGCGAGATGGTGCCGAAGAACCTGTCCTTCTCGGTTCCCGACCGGGCCGTGCTCCTGCTCGCGCCGCCACTGGTCTTCTTCGGCCGACTGGTCAGGCCCGTCATCGTGGCCCTCAACGCCACCGCCAACCTGGTTCTGCGAACTTTCGGAGTGCAGCCCAAGGAGGAGGCGACCAGCACCTACACGCTGGACGAGGTGGCCACGATCGTGTCCCAGTCGACCAGGGAGGGCGTGCTGCGTGATGGCACCGGCGCGCTCAGCGCCACCTTCGAGTTCACCACCCGCAAGGTGAAGGATGTCGCGGTGAACCTCGCCGACCTGATCAGCCTCCCCGAATCGGCCACCCCGACCGATGTCGAGAAGGCCGTGACCCGGCACGGCTTCTCCCGCTATGCGCTGGTCAGCGGTGCCGGCGAACTCACCGGCTACATCCACCTCAAGGACGTCCTGGACCTCGACGGCGACGCATCGACGGGACAGGGAAGCCATGCGGAACCGATCCCGGCCAAGCGCATTCGCCAGCTCGTGTCGATCTTCGAGGGCACCGACCTCGAGGACGCCCTCGCGACCATGCGCCGCTCCGGCGCTCACCTGGCCCGCTCCTTCACCGCATCCGGTGTGACCACGGGGGTCCTGTTCCTTGAGGACATCATCGAGGAACTCGTCGGCGAAGTGCAGGACGCGACCAGGCGGCTGTAGCCGGCGGCTCAGTCCTCCGGCCACCTGGCACGGAGGTACTGCGGCGGCCAGTAGTCCACGCCGACGCCGAGCTCGTGCGCGGCGCGGAGCGGGAAGTGCGGGTCGCGCAACAGCTCCCGGCCCAGCATGACCGCGTCGGCCTGGCCGGAGGCCACGATCTGTTCGGCCTGCTCAGGCGTGGTGATCAGCCCCACCGCGCTCACCGGGACATCCGCCGCCGCCCGCACGTGGCGGGCCAGGGGAACCTGGTAGCCGGGCCCGACCGGGATGCTCACCCCCGTGACGTTGCCGCCGGAGGAGATGTCGAAGAAGTCCGCTCCGGCCTCCGCCGCCCAGCCGGCGACCGTGGCCGTGTCGGCCTCGTTCCAGCCGTCCGGTGCATAGTCGGTGGCGGAGAACCGCACGAACAGAGGATGGTCCGGGCCGATCGCGCCGCGGACGGCCGCCACAACGGCCAACAGGAGCCGGGCACGGTTCTCCAGCGAGCCGCCGTGCTCGTCGGTGCGCCGGTTGCTCAGCGGGGAGAGGAACTGGTGCAACAGGTAGCCGTGCGCCGCGTGGATCTCGACGAGGTCGAAGCCGGCGCCGATGGCTCGCCCGGCGGCCGCCGCGAAGTCGGCGACGACGTGACGCAGGCCGGCCGTGTCGAGAGCAACGGGCGGGTCGTAGCCGGGGAACGCAACCGCCGACGCCGACACGGTGCCCCAGCCGCCGGCGCTCACCGGCATGGTGCCGTGCTCGTCGTGACCCCAGGCCGGCCACGTCGACGCCTTCCGTCCGGCGTGGGCGAGCTGGATGCCGGCCACGGCGCCCTGCGAATGAATGAAGCCCACGATTCGCGCCCAGGCCGTGGCCTGCTCGTCGTTCCAGATGCCGGTGTCCGCGTCGGAGATCCGGCCCTCCGGGCTGACCGCGCTGGCCTCGGCGACGACGAGGCCGGCGCCGCCGGATGCCAGCTGGCCCAGGTGCACGAGGTGCCAGTCCCGGGGAACCCCGTCCTTCGCCTCGATCGAGTACTGGCACATCGGGGCCGCCCAGATCCGGTTGCGGAACGTGACGCCGCGGAGAGAAAGCGGTTCGAACAGTGCGGCAGTGGCCACGGTATCCCCAATGAGTCGGTATGGTCGCCCGGTCGTGCGTCCCGGAACTCTCCAAAACAACCTATCGTGAGTGCATGAGCGAACCGCTGGAATGGTTGGAGTGGGACGAGCGCCACGCACGGGCGTGGATCGATGTTCCCCAGCCGGTCGATGACAAGTACAGCCGCGGCGTTCTCGGCGTGCACACCGGGTCCAGGCAGTACCCGGGAGCGGCCGTGCTCGGGGTCGAGGCCGCCGCGCGCGCCGGCGTCGGCATGGTGCGCTACCGGGGACCGCGCCGGGCGACGAACCTGGTGTTGCAACGCCGGCCGGAGGTCGTCACCGTGCCCGGCCGGGTCCAGGCCTGGCTGCTCGGCTCCGGCATGGATGCCGGCACCCGCGACGATGCGACGGCCACGGCGCTGGTTGAGGCCCTCGCTTCCGGGCTGCCGGCCGTGTGTGATGCCGGGGTGCTTGACCTGATCGAACACGCCGGCGGCCCCACCGTGGTCACCCCGCACTTCCGAGAGTTGGCGGGGCTGCTCAGTCGGCGCGGCAAAACGGTGACCGCGGCCGAGATCGCTGCCGCACCGGGGGAGTGGGCCGGCCGGGCCGCGACCGACCTCGGCGTCACGGTGCTGCTCAAGGGCTCCGTCACCTTCGTCGCCTCGCCGAGCGGCGCCCGCCTGAGCGTCACCGGGGCGCCGGCCTGGCTGGCGACGGCCGGCTCGGGAGACGTGCTGGCCGGAATCCTCGGCGCGCTGCTCGCCACCCACTCCGCCGCCATCGACACGGATCCGGACGCCCTCGCCGCCCTGGCCGCGACCGCGGCGCTGGTGCACGCGCTCGCCGCGGTGCGCGCGTCGGCCGGCGGCCCGATCACCGCGTTGGACGTGGCCGAGGCCGTGCCCGCCACGATCGCGGCGCTCCTGGCCCCGGCGGGTGGCGGGCGTCGGGCGGCGACGACCGCCTGATCGAGGATGGCCACGAGCAAGGTGGGTGATTTGAGCGTGCCGGAATCCGTCGCTCGGCACGCGGCCGCGCCCCGGGCGCTGCTCTGGGTCGGCTTCGCCCTCGTGCACCTTGTGCTCGTTGCGCTCTGCTTCCTCGCTCCGGGCTGGCCGCTCGGCGATGTGGAGAAGGTCTACGCGGATTGGGCCACGGGCGCGGTGGTCGGCCACACAATCGTCGGCATCGACACCGGATTCGTCTACCCGATCCTCGCCTTCGTGCCGATCCTCGCCTCGCTCACGTTCGGCCGGGCTCTCTTCGCTGCGACCTGGCTGGGCATCGTCGTCCTGCTCAACGGAGTCGCCTTCGCGTTTCTACTCGGGCGGGGGCGGAACCGGCGTGCGCTCCTGGCCGCCGGCTGGTGGCTGGCCTTCCTGCTGCTGCTCGGACCGATCGCCCTGGCCAGGATCGACGCTGTCACGGCGGCGATGGCGGTCGTCGCGGTGCTCTGGGTGCGGACGAGGCCGATCGCCGCGACGGTGCTGCTCACCGCTGCCACCTGGGTGAAGATCTGGCCGGTCGCCATGATCGCGGCCCTGTTCGTGGTGGCGAGAGCACGGTGGCGGGTGCTCGCCGTCTTCCTGGGCACCAGCGCGGCGATCGTCGCCGCGGCGCTGGGTCTCGGCAGCGGTGCACACGTGTTCAGCTTCGTCAGCCAGCAGACCGATCGGGGCATCCAGATCGAATCTCCCGTCGCCGGGATCTGGCTCTGGCAGGCGGCGTTGGGGATCCCCGGGAGCTTCATCTACTACGACCACCAGATCCTCACCTACCAGATCATCGGCACCGGAACCGGGATCGTCATCGTCCTGATGACCCCCCTGCTCGTGCTCGCGGTGGCCGCGATCCTGCTGCTCGGCTGGCTCGCCCGTCGCCGGGGCGCGGACTGGGACCGGCTCTACCCGCCGCTCGTGCTGGCACTGGTGTTGACCCTGATCCTGGTCAACAAGGTCGGCTCACCCCAATTCGTCGGCTGGCTCGCCGCGCCGGTCATCCTCGGGCTGCTGGTGCGGGGCCGCGCCTGGCGACTACCTGCCGTTCTCCTCCTGGTCATCGCCGCCCTCACCCAGCTCGTCTACCCTTATCTGTATGGGTGGCTGCTCGACGCCGCCCCATTCATGGTGCTCGTGCTGTCGGTACGTAACCTGCTCGAGTTCGTGCTTCTCGGGTGGGCGCTGCGGCAGCTCTGGCGCTCCGGCTCCCGCGCCTGACCGCCTGGATCCCGATCAGAAGGAGAACCCCCATGCTCGTCGCATTCTCGGTCGCACCATCAGGCGGCCACGACGCCGAAGGCTCCGTGCACAATGCCGTCGCCGCGGCGGTGCGGGTCGTCCGGGAATCCGGCCTGCCCAATCACACGGACTCCATGTTCACGACCATCGAGGGCGACTGGGACGAGGTGTTCGCCGTGGTCAAGGCGGCGACCGAGGCCGTCGGCGCGTGGGGGCCGCGGGTGTCCCTGGTGCTCAAGGCGGACATCCGGCCCGGCCGGACCGGCGAGCTGACCAGCAAGGTCGAGCGGCTCGAGGCGGCACTGGACGCAGCCGCGGCGCCGACCACCGAGTCGATCACGATCGTCCCGGCCGGGTAGCCGGGCGTCTAGTCGGTTTGCAGGAGGATGCCGTCGTGGATGGCGCGCTTGCGCAGTGCCACCTTGGTGCCGACGTCGAAGCCCGCGAGACGGTACTTCTCCCGGATGCGCTTGAGGTAAGACTTCGCGGTCTCCTCGGAGATGCCGAGCTGGTGGGCCACGGCCTTCACCGGCTCACCGGCGCCGTAGAGGGCCATGACCCGGCGCTCCTGGGCGCTCAGCCGGGGAGACCCTCCGCCGGTTCCGGCGCTGAGCGCTTCGTCCAGCTCGGCCGAGATGAAGGAGTCACCGTCGTAGGCCGCTCGGATCGCCTCGACGATCATGGTCGCTTCCTCGCTCTTGACGAGATAGCCGAGGGCTCCGGCGGCCAGCGCTTCGCGGACCAGGCCGGGCTCGGAATACGTGCTCATCAGCACGGTCTTGACTCCGGCCGTCTTGAGAGTGGAGATCTTCAGCGAGACCGGGATGTTGTCTTTGAGGTCGAGGTCGAGGAGAACGACGTCGACGGGGAACTCGGGGTGAGTGAGCAGCTCGGGCCAGGTCGTGACGGCGGCGACCATGTTGATGTCGTCCGCGGCCCCTCTGATCCACTCGGTGAGCGCGCCGAGGAGCATCCGGTGATCATCGACCAACGCGAGGCGGATGGGGTTTTCCCTGCTCGGCGCTGCGATCTTCGACATTGAGATATTCGTCATTGCTGCCTCCTACTGCCATTGCACGCGAACGGTAAGCCCGACGGTCTTCTGTCGAAGACCTCACGCATCCGCGGGATTGTCGATACTGCACTCGATTTCCACCCGAAGACTCCCGTCCTGGCTGGAATCGATGTGAGGACCCACTACTCGGATAGCTTGCCACGTCTCGGGGTCGACACGGCGCCGTGGCACACCCGTGGTGGTCAATTCGATCGGAAATCGTAACTTCTGGCGCGCCCGGACGCCGTGGGTGGGCCTGATCGGGCCGAGCGAGAGCGAAACCGAAGCCTCGGCACGGCTCGTGTCACTGATCAGCAGCCAAATCGTGCGGAGCAGGGCGTCGCGCTGGGCCGGATCGAGCAGACCGGCGAGACCGGCCGGATCGTGCAGGTTCACCGACGGCCCGAGGAACTCCGACTCGGCGATCGCGTGGTGCAACCAGGTTTCCCGTCGTCCCTGGATCAGGTGCAGGCGCAACTGGGTGGCGAGGGTGGCGGCCGTCGTCGACTTTTCGGCGCCGAGCGGAAGCACGGAACGGCCCTGGGCGACGTCGTCGAGCAGAGTCTCCGCGTCGAGGTCGATCCGGGCGAGCTCCTCCGAGGCGAGCATGCCCACCGCGAACTGGGGCTGCGAGACCGTGCTCTGGACAAGCACCAGGTCGAGCTCCCGCTGGGCCATGCGGCGGAAGGAGCGCACGATGGCGACGCCGAGCAGCGGCGGCAGGACGGCCAGCACGATGGTCATCAGGTCGGGCGCGAGAGTGAACGGGTCCGGACGCACCTCGGTGAGCGCCCCGACCAACAGGACCGCGCCGAACACCACTGCCGCGCCGATGACGTCCCTGCCCCGGCGCACGGTAACGAGGGCGATCAGCAGGGAGCCGACGGCCGCGGCGGCGGTCGGGTAGACCGCCACGTCGCCGGTGTCGCGCGAACCGGCCAGGTCGAGGACAACCACGATGCCGCCACACGCCAGCGCCGCGGCGAACAGCCAGTCCGGCATGCGTGCCGACAATCTCTGCGCGGTGACCAGGGCGAGCACGGTCGTGGCCGTCAGCAGCGCCCAGGCCGCGAGGCTCGGCAGGGGAAGCGGATAGTCGTACCACTGGATCATGAAGCGCCAGAACAGGAACAGGGCGATGAATCCGCCACTGAAGGACAGGCCGATGCCGAGGTGCCTGCCGCCCAGGCCGCTCTGGTTCGCCCGGGTGGTCTCGATGGTGCGCACCGGGCGGCGGAAGGTGCGTCGACGGTCCTGGCGGTCCTGCTCCTCCTTCTGGCGAAGGTCCCGACGGCTCGCACCGGACGGTCGGAGCTCGTCCATCCGGACACCGGCGAGGCCGGGGCCGGTCACTTGGGGACCTCGAGCACCACGGTCGTGCCGGAGCCGGGCGAGGAGAACAGCCGGGCATTACCGCCGACGTCCCGAAGCCGGGCCACGACGGATTCGGCGAAGCCGAGGCGCTCGGCGCTCACCCCGAGCAAATCGAAACCGACGCCGGCGTCGGTGACCATGGCGCGCACGGTGGTGTCGTCATCGGTGATCGTCACGTCGGCCCGCGCGACCCCGGCGTGGCGCCGCACGTTCTCGAGACATTCGCCGAGTGCGAGCAGGAAGGAGTCGAGGACGTCGCTGGGCAACAGCACCTGGCCGCTGCCGTGCCAGTCAACGTCCAGCCCCATCCGGCCGAACCGTTGCTTGACGGATTCGAGGGTGTTGCCGAGTGTGGACGCTGTGGCGGGTTCGAGCGTGTAGACGCCGGAGCGGCGTGGCGTCGGCAGGCCACCCAGGCGCAATTGCCGCAGCAGCCGGGCATCGTCGCCGGACTGCTGGCGGAGGGCGGAGGGGTTGACACCGACACCGGAGTGGGCGAGCAGGGTCAGGGTGGCGAGCACGGTGTCGTGCAGGAGCCTGGCATCCTGCCGGCGTTGGGCCTCGAGTTCGCTGGCGTGTCGTTCGGCCAGGTGGGCGCGTCCGATCGCGGCGATGCGTTGCATCACCCTGGGCACGCTCTGGGCGACCCACCAGCCGGCGAGCGCGACCGCGAACCAGCCGCAGATGGTGATGGTCAGGGTGACGATCGCTGCGGGAGAGGAGATCGTGGTGGCGAAGACGCCGGCCAGGGTGGCGGCGAACGCCGTGAACAGGGCAATCATCCGCCGGACGGTTACGACCAGGACGAGCGCGACGGAGCTCATCGCGGTCGCGGCGAGGGCGCCGATCGCGGTCTCCTCGACCAGGTTCAGGCCGGAGGTCCGAGGTTCGGAAAAGCCGATCAGGAGGATCATCCCCACCCCGGCGAGCACGACAAGGGCCACCCAGCGCATCCGGCCCGAGCGGCCGAGCAGGTACTGTCCGGTGACCATGAGCAGAAGCGCCGGCAGACAGCGGCCGAGCAGGGTCAGGCTGAAGCCGCCCGGAACCAGCATGACGACGACGACCGCGATCGACCCGGAGAGCCCGGCCAGTCGAGCGGCTCGCCGGAGAAGGCGGTCGCGCTCTTTGTGAATTCGTTGCATGTCGCCTGGATTATCCCTCGTACTGCCTAAGAAGCACCATATCCGGACCGTGCCCCTTTTAGGGTCAACCCCCGGACGGCTGGCCGAGGAGGCGGGTCAGCTGGGCTCCGATGGCCTCGGTCTCGATCAGGAAGCCGTCGTGCCCGTACCCCGACTCGAGTACGACCGGGTCGGTGCCATCGAGGTTGTCGCGCAGGTGCCGGGCGATCTCGCGCTGGCCGGCGACCGGAAAAAGCCGGTCACTGTCGATGCCGACCACAACGGATCGGGCGCTCACCCTGGCGAGGGCGGCGGCGACGCCGCCGCGGCCGCGACCGACGTCGTGCGAGTCCATCGCCTGCACGAGGGTGATGTAGCTGTTGGCGTCGAACCGACGGGTGAACTTGTTGCCGTGGAAGTCGAGGTAGGACTCGACGGCGAACCGGCCGCCCGCTCCCAGCGGGCTGATTCCGCTCTGCCAGCCGCGCTCGAACCTGAGGTTCAGTTCGGCCGGGCTGCGGTAGTTGAGCAGCGCCATCCGGCGGGCCAGGGCCAGGCCGCGGGTCGGACCGTCGCCGTCGTCTGCGTCGTAGTAGTCGCCGGAGCGAAAGAGCGAGTCGGAGCGGATGGCCTCGATCTGCACCGAGTTCAGGGCGATCTGGTCGGCCGTCGTCACCGGCGGTGCGGCGAGGACGGCCAGGCGCTCAACGCGCTCGGGCTCCTCGATCGCCCATTCGAGGGCGTGCATCCCGCCCATGGATCCGCCGATGACGGCGGCCCAGCGGTCGATGCCGAGGCGGTCGCTGAACGCGACTTGCGCCGCGACCTGGTCCCGGATGGTGAGGTAGGGAAAGCGGGTGCCCCACTCGCTGCCGTCGGGGGCAAGTGACGCCGGACCGGTGCTGCCCTGGCAGCCGCCGAGCATGTTCGGTGCCACCACGAACCACCGGTCGGTGTCGATGGCGAGGCCTGGACCGACGATTCCGCCCCACCAGCCGGCGGTGACGTGCCCGGTGCCGGCGGGACCGACCAGGTGACTATCGCCGGTCAGCGCGTGCAATACGAGCACGGCGTTGTCGCCGGTGGGGGAGAGCTCGCCCCAGGTCTCGTAGGCGACGCGCACGGCGCCCAGGCTGCCGCCGGCCTCGAAGCGGAGCGGGCCGACGTCGAGGAACCGGCGGGCACCAATCGGGTCACCGTCACGCCACGCGCCGGTGGCGGGGGGTTTGCCGAGGAGCGAGCGCGCCTGAGCCTCAGTGACGAAGCTCGACGGGACCGTATCTGCGGAGAATTGCCATTCCATACGCCCTCATTCTGGCGGGTGATTGCCTGCCCGCTGTCATTGTTACGCCACCGGCACGAACCTCACCGGTTAACGACGCCGACGGAGATCAGCCCGATCAGGGCGGGATCTCCGTCGGGACGCTGATGTTAAGCGTTGGCGCGGGATGCCTCCACGACCGCGCGCGCCGCCGCCAGGCCGAGCTCGAGGTCGGCCTTGAGGTCGGCGATGTTCTCGATGCCGACGGAGAGGCGAACCAGGCCGGGGGTGACGCCCGCGGTGAGCTGCTGCTCCGGCGTGAGCTGCGCGTGCGTGGTCGATGCCGGGTGGATGACAAGCGACCGCACATCGCCGATGTTGGCCAGGTGGCTGAACAGCTCGAGGTTGTCGACCAGGGCGCGGCCGGCATCCACCCCGCCCTTGAGCTCGAAGGAGAGCACAGCGCCGACGCCCTTGGGGGCGTACTTGTTGGCGGCGGCGTACCAGGGACTCGTCGGCAGGCCGGCGTAGTTGACCGAGGCGATGTCCGGGTGGTTCTCCAGCCACTCGGCGATGTCCTGGGCGTTCTGCACGTGACGTTCGATGCGCAGGCTCAGGGTCTCGATGCCCTGGATGAGCTGCCATGCGCTCGCCGGGGCGATCGCGGCGCCGAGGTCGCGGAGCAGCTGCACGCGCGCCTTGATGATGTACGCGATCGGGTCGCCGACGGCGCCGGTGTAGCTGACCCCGTGGTACGACGGGTCCGGTTCGGTCAGGCCGGGGAACCTCGCGACGTTCCTGGACCATTCGAAGCTGCCGCCGTCGACGATGACGCCGCCGATGACCGCGCCGTGGCCGCCGAGGAACTTGGTCGCCGAGTGGATGACGATGTCGGCGCCGTGCTCGAAGGGGCGGATCAGGTAGGGGGTTGCGATCGTGTTGTCGACGATCAGCGGAATGCCGGCCTCGTGCGCGACGCCGGCGACGAGGGAGATGTCGAGCACGTTGATCTTCGGGTTGCCGATGGTCTCCGCGAAGAAGAGCTTCGTATTCGGGCGCACCGCGCGGGCCCACTCGGCCGCGTCGTCCTGGTTCTCCACGAAGGTCGTCTCGATGCCGAGCTTGGCCAGCGTGTACTTGAAGAGGTTGTAGGTTCCGCCGTAGATGGAGCTGGAGGACACGATGTGGTCGCCGGCCTCGGCGATGTTCAGCACCGCGAAGGTCGATGCGGCCTGACCGGACGCGAGCAGCAGCGCGGCGGTCCCGCCCTCGAGCGCGGCGACGCGCTCCTCGACGACCGCCTGGGTCGGGTTCATGATGCGGGTGTAGATGTTGCCGAATTCGGCCAGGGCGAACAGATTCTGGGCGTGCTGGGCGTTATTGAAGACGTAGGACGTGGTCTGGTAGATCGGCGTGTTGCGGGCGTTCGTGGTGGGGTCAGGCTGGGCACCGGAGTGCACCTGCTTGGTTTCGAACTTCCAGGCTTTCGCGTTGTCGCTCATGAGGTGGTCTCCCTGATAATCCTCGACGAGCGTGGACCGTCCATCGCTCTGGGTGCGAGTTTAGGCATCGGCCCGGAGGGGGGCAACGGGCCGTGAAACACGGCGTCACACGCGGCGCCGGCCCGGTCAGTCCTTTTCCGCCGGCGGGTCCAACGGCGGCAGCACGATGGTTCCGGTGTGGGTGGACTCGTGTTTGCGGAACAACCAGCGCGCCCGAGGTTCGATGATCGGCCGGAACACGCGCCTGACGAGCGGAAGCGACAGGAACACGCTGATCGCCACGCTGAGCAGCAGCAGCGCCGGCAGTACCCAGGCGGGCTGCGGTCCGCCGAGCACGCCGGATTCGCGGAGCGGGAACAACACGAAACTGTGCAGCATGTAGATGTACATCGTGGCCGACCCCAGCGCGGTGAACCAGGTGGTGCGGCGCGGCACGAGCACGAGGAACGCGATGATCAGGGCGAACGCCAGGAACATCAGGCCGAGGCGGATGCCGCCGGCCCAGAGCTGGTCGTAGCCGAACGTCGGGTAGGCGGCGCTGTAGAGCAGGAACTGACGGATCTGCAGGGTGCGCAGGGCCTCGATGTTCAGTGCGATCGTGCCCAGGAGCGCCGAAAACAGGGTCAGCGCGCCGATCCGCCAGCGCCATGCCTCACCGACACCGAGCGCGAGCCAGCGGGCGGTGAGCTTCCACTGGCGCAGCTTCCAGCCGAAGACGAAGAACGGGAGCAGGCCCAGGGTTCGGGAGAGGGAGAAGGTGCCGTCGATCGACGCGATGTAGCCGGCCCCGATCGAGATCAGGATGCTGATCAGTAACGGGTAGCGCAGCAGCACCATGAACGGCAGGATGAGGCGCCAGACGAGCAGGGCGATCAGGAACCACAGCGTCCATGAGGCGCTGGAGTAGTCGAGGGTGAAATCGCCGCCGAGCAGCCAGTGCAGAAGGGTCCAGATCGTCTCGAATACGACGTAGGGGAACACGATGTCGGTGAGCAGCCGGTGCAGCTGCCGTGTGCCAGGGGGGCCGGAGCGGGCGAAGTAGCCGCTGACCGCGACGAACAGCGGCACGTGGAAGGCGTAGATGAACAGGTAGGCCTCGTAGGCGAGGTCCGACCCGTGGATGAGTTTGAGGATCGCGTGCCCCATCACCACGAGCGTGACGGCGATCCAGCGAGCGTTGTCCCAGAGGGGGACTCGTCGCTTCTTCTGATGGGGCCTGCCGGCGACTCGTGCACTCATTGGACCCATTGTCCCAGCAGAATGGGGGAATGGGTACAAGAAGAGTTGTCGTGACCGGTGCCAGCTCAGGAATCGGGGCCGCCACGGTGCGCCTGTTCCGCGAAAAAGGGTGGGACGTGGTCGGTGTCGCCCGCCGGGCCGACCGGCTGGCCGCGCTCGCCGCGGAGACCGGTGCCACGGTATTCACGGCGGACCTGACGAGCCAGGCCGACGTCGATGCACTCCGGGATTTCCTGGCGGAGTCGGGGCCGGTGCACGCGCTGGTCAACAACGCGGGCGGCGCGCTCGGGCTCGACAGCGTCGAGAACTCCTCGATCGAGGACTGGGCCTGGATGTTCGAGATCAACGTACTCGCGGTCAAGCGAGTCACCAGCGCCGTGCTGCCGCTGCTCCGGGCGGCGATCCGCACGGATGGGGGTTCCGCGGACATCGTCACGGTCACCTCGATCGCCGGGCACGTCGCCTACCTCGGCGGTGGCGGCTATAACGCGGCGAAGTTCGCCGCGCACGCCCTGATGGAGGTGCTGCGCCTCGAACTCAACGGCGAGCCGATCCGGGTGATCGAGGTCGCCCCCGGGATGGTCAAGACCGACGAATTCGGCCTGGTCCGATTCGGTGGTGACGCGGAGAAGGCCGCGGCCGCCTATGCCGGGGTGCCGAATCCGCTCGTCGCGGAGGACATCGCGGAGACGATCGTGTCGAGCGTCGAACGCCCGCCGCACGTGAACCTGGACCTGATCACGATCAAGCCGGTCGCCCAGGCGGCCCCGACGCGGGTCGCGCGGGGGCCGCTGGCGCCCAAAGACTGACGCGTGCGTGGCTGATGCCTACGGGTGAACCAGAATTTTCACCGCGGTGTCGTTGTGGTTCACCAGGGTGTCGAACCCTTCGGAGACCAGATTCTCCAGGGCGATCCGACCGGTGATGAACGGCTTGAGGTCGATCTTGCCGGACCGCACCAGGTCGATGGTGTCCTCGTGGTCCCGCACGTAGGCGATCGTGCCGCGCAGGTCGATCTCCTTCAGCACGATCTTCTGCATGTCGACGGTGGCCGGGTGTCCCCAGATGGAGACGTTGACGAGCACCCCGGCCGGGCGCAGAGCGTCGAGCATCGCGTCGAGCACCGCGTTGACGCCTGCGCATTCGAATGCGACATCCGTGCCGATGCCCCCGGTGATCTCGAGTACGCGGGCCTTGAGGTCCTCGCTCGTCGGGTCGATGACGTAGTCGGCGACGCCGCTGGAGCGAGCCTTTTCCTTGCGGGCAGCGCTGAGCTCGGACACGATCGTGGTCACGCCGATGCTCTTGAGAATTGCGGCCGTCAGGAGCCCGATGGGTCCCGCGCCGCCGACGATGGCGACGTCTCCGGCCTTCGCCCCACTCCGGACCACCGCGTGGTGCGCGACGGAGAGCGGTTCGATCAGGGCGGCCTCGTCGAGAGGGATGTCACCGATCGGGTGAACCCAACGCTGGTCGACGACGACCTTCTCGCTCAGGCCGCCACCGCCGCCGGCGAGGCCGATGAAGCCCATCTTTTCGCACAGGTGGTAATTTCCGGCCTTGCAGGGCGGACATTCGCCGCAGACGAAGTACGGTTCGACGACCACGTTGTCCCCGACGTGGAGTCCTTCGACGCCGTCGCCGACCTCCTCGATGGTTCCGGAGAACTCATGGCCGAGAGTGACGGGGAGCGATTCGTGGGAGAGCGGATGCGGGTGGCCCGGCGCCGAGATGAAGATGGGGCCCTCGAGGTACTCGTGCAGGTCGGTGCCGCAGATGCCGCACCAGGCAACGGCGATCTTCACCGTTCCGCTGCGGGTTTCCGGCTCATCGATGTTCTCAATCCGGACGTCCTTCTGGCCGTGGAAACGTGCTGCTTTCATCGGAATCTCCTGCTTCTTGACATGGGCTCGACACGGGCTTAGGCCCGGTCCTCTGGTCCGCCCATGAGGCTACTCCCCCCGGCTGGGGGCAGGGCTCAGTCCTGCTGGGTGCCGTGCACGGCGAACTTCAACGCCTCGAGGGTGGCCGGGTCCTCGATGGTGGGCGGCACGGTGTACGGCTCGCCGTCGACGATCTGCCGGATCGTCTTGCGCAGGATCTTGCCGGAGCGGGTCTTCGGCAGCCGGTCGAGGACGGTCACGTCCCGGAACGCCGCGACGGGACCGACGTGCTCGCGCACCAGACCGACGAGCTCCTTCGCAAGGGTGTCGTGGTCAATCGACGCGCCGGCCTTGAGCGTGACGAAACCGGCCGCGCGCTGGCCCTTGAGCGCGTCGTGTACGCCGAGCACGGCGCACTCGGCGACCGCCGGATGCATGGTGAGCACCTCCTCGAGCGAGCCGGTGGACAGGCGGTGGCCCGCCACGTTGATCACGTCATCGGTGCGGCCCATCACGTAGAGGTAGCCGTCGTCGTCGAAGTGGCCGGAGTCCCCGGTGGCGTAGAAACCGGGGAAGGCCGCCAGATACGCGCTGGCGAAGCGCTCGGCGCTTCCCCAGATGCCGAGCAGGTTGCCGGGCGGCAGCGGCAGCCGGATGGCGATATTCCCGTCCTTGCCGACCCGGGTGACCGGCCGTCCCTTCGAGTCGAGAATGACGACGTCGTAGCCGGGCACGGGGAAGGTGGCCGAACCCGGTTTGGTCTCGAGCTCGGCGATGCCGCGGGGGTTGGCGCAGATCGCCCAGCCGGTCTCGGTCTGCCACCAGTGGTCGACGACCGGGCAATGCAGGCCGTCGTTGGCCCAGTGGTAGGTCTCCGGGTCGAGGCGTTCCCCGGCCAGGAACAGTCCGTGCAGGCTGGAGACGTCGTACTTCTCGAGTTCGTGCAGCTCCGGGTCGACCCGGCGGATTGCACGGATGGCGGTCGGTGCGGTGAAGAGCACCTTCACCCGGTAGTCCTCGACGACGCGCCAGAACGCGCCCGCATCCGGGGTTCCGATCGGTTTGCCCTCGTAGATGACGGTGGTCGCCCCGACCAGGAGCGGGGCATAGACGATGTAGGAGTGGCCGACCACCCAGCCGACGTCGGATGCGGCCCAGAACACGTCGCCGACGCCGGCCGCGTAGATGTTGCGCATCGACCAGGCCAGGGCGACGGCGTGGCCGCCGTTGTCTCGCACGATTCCCTTCGGATTCCCGGTCGTGCCCGAGGTGTAGAGAATGTACAGCGGGTCCTCGGATCGGAGGGCCACCGGCTCGGCCGGCTCGGCCTTCCGCTCCTCCTCCGCCCAATCCAGCCAGGCGACGCCGTCGGCCCCGGCGTAGTCGGCGGCGCTGCCCGGGATCAGCTCCCTGGCCTGCACGATCACGGTCCGCACCGATCCCGCGCTCTGGGCCATGGCCCGCTCCACCAGCGGCAGATACGCGACCGCCCGGCCCGGCTCCAGACCGCCGGATGCCGTCACGATCACGGTCGGCCGGGCGTCGTCGATGCGCACGGCCAGCTCGCTGGCCGCGAAGCCGCCGAAGACGACGGAGTGGATGGCGCCGATCCGGGCGCAGGCGAGCATCGCGACGATGGCCTCGGGGATCATCGGCAGGTAGACGATCACCCGGTCACCCTTGACGACCCCGTTGTCCCTGAGCACACCCGCGAAGCGTGACACCCGACCGAGGAGGTCGAGGTAGCTGATCCTGGTGCGCGTGCCCGACATCGCGGAATCGTAGATCACGGCCGTCTGATCACCACGCCCGGCGAGGACATGACGGTCGAGGGCGTTGAAGCTCGTATTCAGCTCGCCGTCGGGGAACCAGGTCCAGGCGCCGGGGGAGCGTTCCTCCAGGGCGACGCTGGGTGGCGTGATCCAGTCGATGGCGCCTGCGGCCTCGAGCCAGAATTCGGCGCGAGTGCCCGCATCGATGCTCCGCTGCCAGGTCTGGTGATAACCGGCGGTCGAGTCGCTTGTCATGTGTGAACCTCCCCATTGAAGCTCCTATGTATACATAGAATGCTCGAAGTCTTGCACGAAACCCCCTCAAAGGGAATAACATGGGGTCTGTGTATACAGAAACCCCAACGGCGGGACCCGCCGCCCCGCTGCGCGCCGGCGAGCGCGCCTACCGCCAGCTGCGCGGTGAGATCCTCGACGGGATTCTGCCGCCGGGGACCGGGCTGCTCGAGATCGAGCAATCGGCCCGGATCGGGGTCTCCCGTACGCCGCTGCGGGCAGCGATCGCCCGACTGATCGCCGACGGCCTCGTGGCCGGCCGCCCCGGACGGGGCTTCATAGTCACCGAGATGAACGTCGACAGCATCCGCGAGCTCTACGAGGTGCGCAGGGCGCTCGAGGAGCACGCCGCCAGAATCGCGGCCGACCGCCGGGACCCCGCGGTCTTCCTGGCCCTCCGAGACCAGTTCCTCGCCGCCCCCGCGCTGCTCGCGCAGGGCGAGACGGGCCTGCACCGTTACTACGACCTGATCGACGAATTCGACGATGCGGTCGCCGCCGCCGTCGCCAACCCCTTCCTGGTCGGAGCGTTGGCCACCGTGCGCACCCACCTGGCTCGCATCCGTCGTCTGGCCAGGGGCAACCCCGACCGGCTGCGCTCCGCGGCGGCCGAGCACCTGCTCATCATCGACGCGATCATCGCCGGCGACACCTCGCTCGCGGCGCACGCCACCCACGTCCACCTCCAGCAGAGCCTCACGAACGTCCTCGCGGCGATCCAGGGGCAGCCGACCGGCCCGGTCGCCTAACCGAAAGGAACCACCGTGCAGCAACATCACGTTCGTGTTCACCGCAGCGACGAAAACCTGGCCCGAACCGATCAGCTCGCCTGGAAGATCGCCGAATGCGCGGCCGACCCGGTGCCGGTCACCGACGAGGTGACCGAGATGATCATCAACCGGGTCATCGACAATGCGGCCGTCGCTGCCGCCTCGCTGACCCGGCGACCCGTGGTCGCCGCGCGGTCGCAGGCGCTGGCCCACCCCCGTTCCTTCAACGGGGTCGGCTCGACCGTGTTCGGTGCACAGCGCTCGAGAAGGGTCTCCCCGGAGTGGGCGGCCTGGGCCAACGGCGTGGCCGTACGCGAACTGGACTACCACGACACGTTCCTCGCCGCCGAGTATTCGCACCCCGGCGACAACATCCCGCCGGTCGTCGCCGTGGCCCAGCACCTCGCCATGTCCAGGGGCCTGACCGGGCGCGACCTCGTGCGCGGGATCGCCACCGGGTATGAGGTGCAGATCGACCTGGTCAAGGCGATCAGCCTGCACGCCCACAAGATCGACCACGTCGCCCACCTCGGCCCGTCGGCCGCCGCCGGGATCGGCACCCTGCTCGGCCTCGACCCGGCCACGATCTTCCAGTCCGTCGGGCAGGCGCTGCACACGACAACGGCGACCCGGCAGTCCCGCAAGGGTGAGATCTCCAGCTGGAAGGCCTACGCGCCGGCCTTCGCCGGCAAGATGGCCGTCGAGGCGGTCGACCGGGCGATGCGCGGCGAAACCAGCCCGACGCCGATCTACGAGGGCGAAGACGGCGTGATCGCGTGGCTGCTCGATGGTCCGGGTGCCGCCTACGACGTGTCCCTGCCGGAGGCCGGCGAGGCGAAGCGGGCGATCCTGGACAGCTACACCAAGGAGCATTCGGCCGAATACCAGGCCCAGGCGCTGATCGACCTCGCCCGCAAACTTCACCGCGAGCACCCTGCCCTTCGACAGGCTCAGGGACCGGACGGCAGGGACATCGTGGAGTCCATCGTCATCCACACCAGTCACCACACCCACAACGTGATCGGATCAGGGGCGAACGACCCGCAGAAATACGACCCGACCGCCAGTCGGGAGACCCTCGACCACTCGATCCCCTACATCTTCACGGTGGCTCTGCAGGACGGCAGCTGGCACCACGTCGACTCCTACCGGCCCGAGCGCGCCGGTCGCGCCGACACGGTCGCGCTGTGGAACCGGGTGAGAACGACGGAGGACCCAGAGTGGACCCGGCGCTACCACTCGCTCGACCCGGCAGAGCAGGCCTTCGGCGGCCGGGTGGAGATCCTGCTCGCCGACGGCACCCGGATCGTGGACGAGCTCGCGGTCGCCGACGCACACCCGCTCGGCGCCAAGCCGTTCGGCCGCGCCGAGTACATCAATAAGTTCCGTGTGCTCGCCGCCGATGTGCTCGAGGAGGGTGAGATCGTGCGCTTCCTCAGCGCCGCCCAGCGCCTCCCCAGCCTGGCCGCCGAGGAACTCGGCGAGCTCACGATCGTGGCCGCCAACGGCCTGCTCACCTCACTCCCCACCCCGGTCGGAATCTTCTGATGCTGTACTCCAGCGTTACTCCGGCCCAGAAGCGCGCCGAGCTCAGGGCGGCGCTCGCCGGTGGACGACTGCTTCGCTTCCCCGGCGCATTCAACCCGCTCTCGGCCCGCCTGATCGGGGCCAAGGGCTTCGAGGGCGTGTACATCTCAGGGGCGGTGCTCTCGGCTGACCTGGGCCTGCCTGACATCGGACTGACCACCCTCACCGAGGTCGCCGGGCGCAGCCAGCAGATCGCCCGGATGACCGACCTCCCCGCCATCGTCGACGCCGACACCGGTTTCGGCGAACCGATGAACGTGGCGCGCACCATCCAGACCCTCGAAGACGCGGGCCTGGCCGGGATGCACATCGAGGACCAGGTCAACCCGAAACGGTGCGGGCACCTCGACGGCAAGCAGGTCGTCGACTTCGACACTGCCGCCAAGCGAATCCGGGCGGCGGTGGATGCCCGCCGGGACCCGAACTTTCTCGTCATGGCGCGCACCGACATCCGAGCGGTCGACGGGCTGGCCGCCGCGGTCGACCGGGCGAAGGGACTCGTCGACGCGGGCGCGGACGCGATCTTCCCCGAGGCGATGGCGTCGCTGGCCGAGTTCGCCGCGATCCGGGCCGCCGTGGACGTGCCGATCCTGGCGAACATGACCGAATTCGGCAAGGGCGAGCTCTTCACCGTGCAGCAGCTCGCCGACGTGGGGATGAACATCGTCATCTTCCCGGTCTCGCTCCTGCGCCTGGCGATGGGCGCGGCCGAGCGCGGCCTCGATACCATCGAGGCGGAAGGATCGTTGACGTCCCTCCTGCCGGAGATGCAGCACCGGGCGGAACTGTACGATCTGCTCGACTATCCGGCATACAGCCACTTCGACTCCGGGGTGTTCAACTTCACCCTCAACCCGCATCTCCCCTCGTAGAAACGCAAAGGAGCGTCATGACTCAGAACGAACCGACGGTTTTCAAGGGCCTCGCGGGTGTCGTCGTCGACAGGACGGCCGTCTCCAAGGTCAACCCCGACTCCAACTCGCTGCTCTACCGCGGCTACCCCGTGCAGGAGCTCGCCTCGCAGCGCAGCTTCGAGGAGGTCGCCTACCTGCTCTGGAACGGGGAGCTGCCGACGGACACCGAACTGGCCGCCTTCGAGGAGCAGGAGCGATCGCTGCGGCACCTCGCACCGGCCGTGCGCCGGGTCATCGACGAGCTGCCGATGACGGCTCACCCGATGGATGTCGTGCGCACCGCTGTGAGCCTGATCGGCGCCAACGACCCCCAGGTCGACGACCCGTCGCCGGAAGCCAACCGGGCCAAGGGCCTGCGCCTGTGGGCGCAGATGCCGTCGATCGTCGCGTACGACCAGCGCCGCCGCCACGGGCTGGACCCGGTCGAACCCCGCGACGACCTCGGCTACTCGGCGAACTTCCTGTTCATGACCTTCGGCGAGGTGCCCGAGCTCGTCGTCGTCGAGGCCTTCGACGTGTCGATGATCATGTACGCCGAGCATTCCTTCAACGCGTCCACCTTCACCGCGCGCGTGATCACCTCAACGATGTCGGACTACCACTCCGCCGTGACCGGTGCGATCGGCGCCCTGAAGGGTCCACTGCACGGCGGCGCGAACGAGGCCGTCATGCACATCTTCGACGAGATCGGCGCGGGCCAGGGTGCCGGCGGGCGGGCCGAAACCTGGCTGAAGCAGACCCTCGACGCCAAGCACAAGGTGATGGGATTCGGGCACCGGGTCTACAAGCACGGCGATTCCCGGGTGCCGACCATGTACACGGCCCTGCTCACGCTGATCGAACACTACGACCGGCCCGACCTGCTCGACCTCTACGAATCGCTCGCCGCGGCGATGACGGCGCGCACGGGCATCCTGCCCAACCTGGACTACCCGTCGGGCCCGGCCTACCACCTGATGGGATTCGACACCCTCACCTTCACGCCGCTCTTCGTCGCGGCCCGGCTCACCGGCTGGACGGCTCACATCATCGAACAGACCGCGGAGAATGCGCTCATCCGGCCACTGTCGCTCTACAACGGTCACGAGGAGCGGCACCTTCCGTGACCGTCTCGTGACCTAGCATTGATGAATGGCATTCGACGCGCATGACGCAGGCACAGACCTGACCGGGATTCAACGAGAAGTCCTCGAATGGGATGTCTTCGCCGACGCGGCCCGCACGCTGGCCGCGTCGGTTTTGGCCAGCGGCTACCAGACGGATGTCGTGATTGCCATCGCCCGCGGCGGGCTGTTGCTCGCCGGGGCCATGTCCTACGCGCTGGGCACCAAGAACTGCGGCAGCATCAACGTGCAGTTCTACACCGGCATCGACGAGCGGCTGCCGGAGCCCGTGTTGTCCGGGCCGATGCTCGACGCCCCGGCGCTCGCCGGGCTGCGCGTTCTCCTGGTCGACGACGTCTCCGATTCCGGGCACACCCTCGCCCTCGTCGTCGCCCTGCTGCGCGACTCCGCCGCCGAGGTGCGCACCGCCACCCTGTACACCAAGCCGAGAACGGTGCTCGTGCCCGACTACACCTGGCGGGAGACCGACCGCTGGATCGTGTTCCCGTGGTCGTCGTTGCCGCTGGTTGTCGCCGCCGAAGCCATGGAGGTGAGCGCGTGAGCGTGCACCTGGTCGGCGGCGGCTGGACTCCCGCCCACGACGCGGCCGTCTACGGGCCGTTCCTGGTCGAAGCGACTGCGCGCGGCGTGGCCCAGGGCCGCACCGCGCCCCTGATCGCGATCATCGCCGTGCGCGAGGCCGACGGCCCGGAACACGCGGCGAACCTCGTCGCCGCGATCGGCGCCGCCGGGGAACTCGAACCGAGGATCACCACCCTCGCCCACGGCGAACTCGCCGGGCTGCTCGCGGTCTCCGAGGTCGACGGCATCGTCATCGGTGGCGGGCTCACCCCCGCCTATCTCGCCGCGGTCGCGCCGATCGCCGGCGAGATCCGCCGCCAGGTGGCCGCGGGCATTCCCTACCTCGGCTTTTCCGCCGGTGCCATGATCGCGGCCGAACGCGCCCTGATCGGTGGCTGGCGGATGGGCGGGGTCGAGGTGACCACCCAGGATGCCGCCGAAGGCCTCGACGAGATCACGATCGAACCGGGCATCGGGCTCCTCGACGTCACCGTCGAGGTGCATGCGGCGCAATGGGGAACGCTCTCCCGGCTGGTCGCGGCCACCGAGGCCGGCCTGATCGATGGCGGACTGGCGATCGACGAGAGCACGGCCCTGATCGTCGGCGTCGGAGCGCTCGGCGTCGTCGGGGCCGGCAGCGTGTGGAGGGTCAGCCAGGCCGACGGCGGGGTGCTCGTCAGCACCTTCGGCGCCTGAGCGGACCGCGGGTGCCCCCGACCAGCCTGGAGACGCTCGCCCTGTCCGGGGCGATCGACCAGGGCTGGGCCCTCGCGCTCGAACCGGTGTCGGCCGAGATCGACCAGATGGACCGGTTCCTCCGCGCGGAAACGGCGGCGGGACGCCCCTGGCTGCCTCCGGTCGACACGATCTTCCGCGCCTTCCGGGACCCCTTCGACGCCGTGTCCGTGCTCATTCTCGGCCAGGACCCGTATCCGACTCCCGGGCATCCGATCGGCCTGGCCTTCGCGGTGGAGCGACACGTGCGCCCGCTGCCGCGCAGCCTCCAGAACATCGCCGCGGAGCTGCGGGGCGACATCGAGGTGACGGCCGGAAACGGCGATCTATCGAAATGGGCCGACCAGGGGGTGCTGCTGCTGAACCGGGTGCTGACGGTTCAGGAAGGCGTGACCGGTTCGCACCGGCGCCGGGGCTGGGAGGCAGTGACCGAGCAGGCCATCCGCGCCCTCGTCGCACGGGGGCGTCCGTTGGTCGCGATCCTGTGGGGGCGGGACGCGGCGAAGGTGCGCCCCCTGCTCGGTGACACGCCCGTGATCGAGTCGGCGCATCCCAGCCCGCTGTCCGCGCGCCGGGGCTTCTTCGGATCCCGGCCGTTCAGCCGCGCGAACGACATGCTCCTCGCGGCGGGGGCGGCTCCCGTCGACTGGTCGCTCGGGTAATCTGGAAGCTTCCGGGTGAGGAGTTACACGTGCTTGAAGAGGAATACCAGCCGCGTCGACAGCTGCCCAGACACCTCCGGCCGCAGCCGGCACCCGAGGCGCCGTTCGAATACGCGATGCGTGAGGCCCAGATCACGGATCTGCCGTACATCCGCGAGATCTACAACTACTACGTCGCCAACAGCACGGTGACCTTCGACGTCGACCCGATGACCCTCGCCGCGTGGCGGAGCAAGTTCTACTACCTCGGCAAGCTCGGGATGCCGTTCGTCGTCGCCGTCTCGCCGGCCGGCCAGATCCTCGGCTACGCGCTGGTCAGCCCCTGGAAAGAGAAGCGGGCCTACCGCTTCACGGTCGAGAACTCGATCTACCTCGGCGCGGCCTCGACCGGCAAGGGCCTCGGCCGGGTGCTGCTGGGCGAACTGATCACCCGGTCGAAGGCAGCCGGCCTCAAGGAGATCATCGCGGTGATCGCCGACCAGGGCGCGGATGCCTCGGTCAAGCTGCACCGCGACTTCGGCTTTGAGGAAATCGGCCGGATGGGCAAGGTCGGTTTCAAGTTCGACCGGTGGCTCGGCACCGTGCTGATGCAGAAGAGCCTCAAGTAGCGCGTTGCCGCGCCGGTTTCGGCAGCGCGCGCCCGCGGGCGCGGGCGCGGCCTGCGGATTGGGGCGCGGCGACCAGCGACCGGGGGAGGTCAGGCGGTCGGACCGGAACGGTTCATCCGGCCCACGGCGTTGACGACGGCGCGGTGGGGGAGCCGACCGGCCACTCCGGCGAGCACCGTGTTGCGCAGGCCGCTCACGGCGTGCGGCGGGGTGGACGCCCGGTCGAGGGCCGCGAACGTCGTACGCATGACCTCGGCGACAGTGAGCAGGGCACGGCGAGAGTCGGGCCTGCGCCCGGCGACCTCGAAGAACTCGGTGTCGACCGCGCCGGGGCAGATCGCCGTCACCTTGAGGCCGGAAGCGCGGGTTTCGTACCAGAGCGCTTCCGTGAAGCTGAGCACGTAGGCCTTCGTCGCACCGTAGACCGCCATCCCGGGAACCGGTTGGAACGCAGCGGTGCTCGCGAGGTTCACCAGTGCCGCGCTGGCCGGCTGTGCCCGGCTGGTGTGGAGCAGGTCGGGCAGCAGCGCGCGAGTGAGCGCGGTCAGGGCCGCCACGTTGAGCGAGACCTCCTCGGCCAGCCGGGCCGGGTCGGCGTCGACCAGGTCGCCGGAGGTGGCGAAGCCGGCGTTGTTGACGAGCGTGCCGATGGTGATGTCGCGGGAGTGCAGGTCGTTGACCAGCTCGGCGACGCCGCCAGGGGCGGCCAGGTCGAGGGGGATCACCGTCGACACGGTGCCGTACTTCTCGGCCAGCTCGACGGCGAGTCCCTCGAGCCGCTCCTGGCGCCGGGCGGTGAGGACGAGATCGGCCCCGCGCTGGGCGAGTTCCCGCGCGTATCCGGCGCCCAGACCGCTCGATGCCCCCGTGACCAGGGCGACGGTGCCGATCGGGTTGAACACTCTGTTTCTCATTGTTTCAGGCTAGCGCCGTCGGCCCGCGTAAAGTCGAGGGATGACCGATGCTCCCCTCGACCTGCCCGAGCGACACACGGTCCTGCGCTCCTTCGCCGGCCACCTCGACGCCGCCCCGACCGCCGTCTACCCCCGGCTCCTCCGTGCGCTCGAGCCGCGCGCCGGTGCCGGCGCCGGTGGCCGGTTCCTCAGTGACCCCGCCCAGCGCCTGATCGTGGTGCAGCGTGGCTGGTGGTATCGCGGAGAGTACCGGGTGCTCGCGGAGAATTCCGGCTCGGTCGTGCAGTACGAGATCATCAACGTTGCCCAGGTCGCACACTGGGCCGGCACCTGGGCGGCGCGATCCGTGCTCACGGCTGCCCCGCGCGCGTTCCAGGCGCTCCTGACCGGGCTTGGCGCCTGAGCCGAGCATGGCCGAACCCCACGAACTGACCGCGCTCGAACAGTGGCAGGCGCTGCAGCGCGGCGAGCTCGGCCCCGCCGAGCTGACCGAGCACTACCTGGCCCGCATCGACGCGGCCAACCCCGCCCTCGGCGCGTTCGTCACCGTCACCGCGGACGCGGCCCGGGCTCGCGCCCGTCTCGTCGAACAACGAGTGCCGCGCACGGCACCGCTCTGGGGGCTTCCGTTCGCCGACAAGGATCTCCAGCTTCGTGCCGGGGTACCGGCCCGCTTCGGCTCACGCCTGATGCGGGACTTCGTTCCGGCGGAGTCCGACGAGCTTGTGCAGGCCATCGACGCGGCCGGAGGAGTGAGCCTCGGCAAGACCAGCACTCCCGAGTTCGGGCTGCCCTCCTACACCGAAAGCCTCGCCGAGCCCCCGGCCCGTAACCCGTGGAACCGGGAACTCGGCGCCGGGGGGTCCAGCGGCGGCGCGGCGGTCGCCGTCGCGGCACGCCTCCTCCCGTTCGCGCCCGGCTCCGACGGGGGCGGATCGATTCGGATACCGGCAGCGGCATGCGGCCTGGTCGGCCTCAAGCCGTCGCGGGGGAGGGTGCCGGCCGCCTCCGGTATCGACAAGCTCGGCGGTCTCAGCGTTGGCGGGCCGCTGGCGAGAACAGTGGCGGATGCCGCGCTGTTGCTGGACGCGATGATCACACCCCGCGGCGGGCATCCGCAGCACCCCTTCACCCTCCGGGCGCCCGGCGACGACGCCCCGTTGCTGGCGGCCGCCGTGCGCGGCGATGGCAGGTTCCAGCTCGGTGTGATGACCACCTCGGCCTGGGACGGCGACTACCCGATCGACCTCGCGCCGGAGGCACGCGCGGCGCTGGACCTCGCGGTCGCCGAGTTCGCCGCCATGGGGCACGGCCTGGAGGAGACGGCGCTGACCCCTGACCCCGGCTATGCGCCCGCCTTCCGCACGATCTGGCAGGCGGGGGCCGCGAGTATCCCGGCCGAGACCGAGGAGCAGCTTGGGCTGCTCGAACCCCTCACCCGGTGGCTCGTCGGCCGCGGTCGTGCGCTCACGGCGCGCAGCCTGGCCGAGGCGCTCTCCACGCTGGCCGCCTACGAGCGTTCCTTCATCGCCCAGCTCTCCCGGTTCGATGCCGTGCTCACGCCGGCGCTCGCGATGACCCCGCGCCCGGTGGGCTGGTACGACCGGGAAGACGGCGAGGCGAACTTCGCCCAGCAGGTGCGCTACACGCCGTTCACGTCGATGGTGAACGTGGCCGGGCTGCCCGCCATCGTGCTGCCGGTGCTGCAGACCGAGCACGGCCTGCCGATGGGGGTGCAGCTGATCGGCCGGCCAGGCGGAGAGGCCACCCTGCTCGCGCTCGGCGCGCAGCTCGAGCGGCGCCTGCTCTGGCAGCACCGGGTGCCGCCGGAGCAGGGCTGACGGTCAGATCCGCGGCGCCTGAGCGGCCGGACGGGACGGCCACCAGAAGCGGTCGCCGGTGATGAAGACCAGCGCCGGCACCACCAGGGTGCGCACGACCAGGGTGTCGAGCAGCACCCCGATGCAGACGATCACGCCGATCTGGGTCAGGGCGACCACGGGAAGCACTCCGAGCACGGCGAAGACCGCGGCGATCAGGATGCCGGCGCTGGTGATGACCGCGCCGGTGGAGGAGAGGGCGCGCACCATCCCCTCCTTCGTGCCATGGCGGTGGGCCTCTTCCCTCGCCCTGGTGGTCAGGAAGATGTTGTAGTCCACCCCGAGCGCCACCAGGAACAGGAACGCGAAGAGCACCACGTTCGTGTTGAAGGCAGGGAAGCCCATCAGGTTCTGGAAGATCGCGTTGGAGGCGCCGAGGCTGGCGAAGAAGGTCGCCAGCACACTCAGGATCAGCAGCACGGGTGCCACCAACGAGCGGAGCAGGATGGCCAGGATGCCGAAGACGATGGCGAGGATCATCGGAATGATCAGGTCCTGATCGGCCTGGGCGCTCGTGCGGTTGTCGAGCGCGGTGGCGTCACTGCCGCCGACGAGCGACTCGGAGACCGTGCCGGTGGCGTCCCCGTAGGCGCCGCGGAGGGCGGTGATGGTGCCGAACGTGTCGTCGCTGCCCGGTTCGCTGGTCAGGGAGAGATTCAACCGCGTGCGGCCGTTCGCGCTCTCGCCCGGCTGAACGGACTCGACCCCGGTCATGGCGGAGGCCAGGGAGGCGGCCTCGCCGGCCGCGGAGTCAGGGGCCAGCACGACGGTCTGGCTGGTCAGGCCGGCCGAGAAGGAAACGTCGACGATCTTCTGGGCCTGCACCGATTCGGGGTTGCCGAGCAACTGGTCGGCCTGGGAGAGGCCGACCGAGGCGCCGAACAGGCCGAGGCTGAGTGCACCGATGCCGACGATCGAGGTGGCAACGACGAGGACCGGCCGGCGAGCGACGCCGCGGCCGAGTCGGGTCCAGAAGCCTGCGCGCTTCGGTTCCAGACCGGCCAGGTAGCGCGGCACGAAGGGCCAGAACAGGCCGCGACCGCAGACCACGAGGGCCGCGGGCAGCACGATCAGGGCGAAGAGGATGGCGACCATGACGCCGATCGCGCAGGCGAAGCCGAGGGCGCGGTTGCCGGAGAGCTCGGCGAAGAGCAGGGTGAACAGGCTGAGCGCCACCGTGCCGCCGCTCGCGGCGATCGCCGGTCCGGCGCTGCGCACGGCGGTGAGCATGGCCGTGTTGCGGTTCTCCACCCTCAGCAGTTCCTCCCGGTAGCGGGCCACGAGCAGCAGGGCGTAGTTCGTGCCGGCCCCGAAGACGAGCACGGATTGGATCCCGGCCACCGACGGGTCGAGAACGATGCCGAACGGGCCGGCGAGGGCGCCGACCACGACCGTGGACAGGCCGTCGGCCACCCCGACCACGACCAGGGGGACGATCCAGAGCACGGGGCTGCGGTAGGTGACGATGAGGAGCACCGCGACGACGATCACGGTGACGAGCAGCAGTCGGAGATCGGCGCCGGCGAAGGCATTGGTGATGTCGGACTGGAACCCGACCGGTCCCGTGACGTAGGCGGTGAGCCCGGTCGGCAGGTCGGCCGAGGCCGACGCCCGGATATCGGTGGCCGTCTTGCCGATATCGGCGGTGGCCTCCTGTGCCTCGAGTGGGACGACGCTGATCGCGGCCCGCTTGTCGTCGCTGAACCGCGGGGTCGTGGCGCGCGGGGCGATCGACTGCTCGCCGAGGGTGGCGGCGCGGTCGGTGATGGCCGTGACATCGGCGGCGGACAGGTCGGCTCCGGTCCTGCTCCAGACCACGATTGCGGAGGTCTGCCTGGCCGACGGGAAGTCAGCGAGAAGCTTGTCGACCTGGGCGGCCTGGCTCGAACTCGGCAGCCCGGAGGTCGGGAAATCCTCTGATTTATCCTGCGGGAGGAGACTGAACATCATCCCGACGGCGATAAACGTGGCGGAAAGAACCAGCCAGGCCGTGCGTCGACCGGTAATGAAGCGCAGGATTGCGATCACAATTTCCTCCAATGAGCCTTATTGCTAAGCATCCTAGCTATGTTTGTACTAGTATGTCTTCTATGGACCAGCGTCGCAACTCAGCCCCCGGTTCCGCGCCGGGCGGCGGGGACTCCGGCGAGACCGGCTTCAATGACATCGGCCTGCCGCGTTCCGGCGGCGTGGGCAATCAGCTGCGCAAGATCGTCACGCTCTCCCGGGACTTCGAGCGCCACGTCGGCGCGGCCCTCGCGGTCAACCCGACCGATCTGTCCGCCATGGAACACCTGATGGTCGCGGGGTCCCTCACGCCGAGCGAGCTCTCCCGGCGACTGGACATCTCCACTGCGGCGACGACCCTCGTCGTGGACCGCCTCGTCACGCTGGGCCACGTTCAGCGGCACCCGCACGCCTCCGACCGCCGCAAGGTCGTCGTCGTTCCGGCCGTCGCGTCGGTGGCTCGGGCCGTCGAGGCACTGATGCCCGTCATCGGCGGTGTCGCGGCGCTCACCCAGGAGCTCTCGCCGGAGGACCGTGCCGTGATCGAGGCCTTCCTGACCCAGGTGGTGGAGATCTACGAGGTCGCGCTGGCGCCCGACGAGGCGCTGGATGCCGGTGGTCAGCCCGCTGCCTAGGTCTTATTTTGAGTAATTCAAAACAAGGACTAGCCTTGGGGGCATGACGGGGCCGAGGTGATGATGACGAGCACCGAGGTCTCCCCTCCCGAGACGACACACCGCCCGGAAGCGCTCGCCGACAGCATCCGGGCCGCCGGACTCCGGGTCACGGCCCCGCGCCTGGCCGTTCTGCTCGCCCTGGCCGAGTCACCGCACTCGACCGCGGACCGGTTGTTCGCGTCGGTGCGCACCGACCTTCCCGGCACGTCGCTGCAGGCCGTCTACGGCGTGCTCGCCGCCTTCACGGCGGCCGGCCTGACCCGCAAGATCGAACCGTCGGGCTCCGCTGCCCTGTTCGAACGCCGGGTCGGCGACAACCACCACCACATCGTCTGCACGCGCTGCGGCACGGTGCGTGACGTCGACTGCGCCGTCGGCGCTGCGCCGTGCCTGACGCCGGAGGACGCCTCCGGCTTCGCCGTGCAGGCCGCCGAGGTCACCTACTGGGGCGTGTGCCCCACCTGCCAGGTCGAGCTGGCCACCACGCTTTCCTCCGCACCCCTGCTGTTGAACAAAGGAGCACGATGACTATCAAGCCAACGACCACCCAGACGGGAACGCCCGTCGCCAGCGACGAGCACTCGCTGACCGTCGGAACCGACGGCGTCACGGCGCTGCACGACCGCTACCTCGTCGAGAAGCTCGCGCAGTTCAACCGCGAGCGCATTCCGGAGCGCATCGTGCACGCCAAGGGCGGCGGGGCGCACGGCACGTTCGAGGTCACCGGTGACGTGTCCGCGTACACCCGCGCCGCGGTCTTCCAGCCCGGCACCACCACCGAGACGTTGCAGCGCTTCTCCAGCGTCGCCGGCGAACAGGGCAGCCCGGACACCTGGCGCGATGTGCGCGGCTTCTCGGTGAAGTTCTACACCTCGGAGGGCAACTACGACATCGTCGGCAACAACACGCCGGTGTTCTTCATTCGCGACGGCATCAAGTTCCCCGACTTCATCCACTCCCAGAAGCGACTGCCGGGTTCCGGTCTGCGCGACGCCACGATGCAGTGGGACTTCTGGACGCTCTCTCCCGAATCCGCGCACCAGGTCACCTATCTGATGGGCGACCGCGGCCTGCCGCGCTCCTGGCGCGAGATGCCGGGCTTCGGCTCGCACACCTACCAGTGGATCAATGCCGAGGGCGAGCGCTTCTGGGTGAAGTATCACTTCACCTCCAACCAGGGCAACATCGAGATGGAGGGCTCGGAAGCCGAGCTCATCGCCGGTGCCGACGCCGACTACTACCGTCGCGACCTGCACGACGCCATCGCGGCCGGCGATTTCCCGTCCTGGGACGTCTCGGTGCAGATCATGCCGTACGAGGATGGCAAGACCTACCGGTTCAACCCGTTCGACCTCACCAAGGTCTGGCCGCACGCCGACTACCCGCTGGTGAAGATCGGCACGCACACCCTCAACCGCAACCCGCAGAACTTCTTCGCGGAGATCGAGCAGGCGGCCTTCTCGCCGGCAAACTTCGTGCCCGGCATCGCGGCGAGCCCGGACAAGATGCTGATGGCGCGCATCTTCTCCTACCCGGACGCACAGCGCTACCGCGTCGGCACCAACTTTGCCGAGCTGCCGGTCAACGCGCCGAAGGCCCCGGTGAACAACTACTCGCAGGATGGCGCGGCGCGACACCACTTCAACGCTCCTGAGGCGCCGAACTACGCTCCGAACTCGCTCGGTGGCCCCGTCGCCGACCCGCTCCTCGCTGCCGAAGGCGGCTGGGAGAACGACGGCGAGCTGCTCCGCGCCGCCGCGACGCTGCGCAGCGAGGACAGCGACTTCGGCCAGGCCGGCACGCTCTACCGCGACGTTTTCGACGACGCGGCCAAGGCTCGCTTCCTGGACACCATCACGGGCGCCATCAGCGGCGTCGAGCGTCCGGAGGTCACCGAGCGTGCCATCGGTTACTGGACCAGCGTCGACGCCGACCTCGGGGCGAAGCTGCGGGCGAACCTTGCGACGTGGGCCGAGGCGGACCTGCTCGCCGAGGCCGCCGCAGGCTACGCCGCCGAGTAGCACTCCGGCTGCCACGGCAGAAACGCCCGGCCTCCGCGGAGGCCGGGCGTTTCTCGTTGCCGGTCGCGCCGGGCTATCGGGGCGTCAGCATGGAGGCCAGGGCGGCCCTCAGTCGGGTGTCCGCGTCCGCTGCGACGTCCTTGATCTCCGGTGCATGGCTCAACTGCACCATGATGGCCGGGTCGATGGCCTGCACCGTCGTCGCGGTCGCGCCGACGGCACGCCGCACGACCACGTTGCAGGGCAGGAGCGCCCCGATGCTGGGGTCGGCGGCAACTGCGCGGCTGGCCAGCACCGGGTTGCAGGCGCCGAGGATGATGTACTCGCCGACCGCTTCCGCCTGTTCGGCCCCGAGCTTCACTGCGAAGGTGGCGTGCAGGTCGATCTCGGTCAGCACCCCGAAGCCCTGTTCGGCCAGGGCGGCCTTGGTCAACTGCACCGCCTCGTCGAATGGAGCATCCATGGTGATGGTGTGTGCGTAGCTCATCGTTCATCTCCTCAGTTGGGATCGTGAAACAGTTGGGATCGTGAAATCAGTTGGGATCGTGAAATCAGTTGGGATCGTGAATTCAGTTGGGATCGTGAAACTGTCGGGCCGGGACGGTCACTCCGGGACGGGCGCCGCCGATTCGTGGGTCATGGCTTCGCTGCGGGCCCAGAGCCCGGCGGCCAGGGCCGGGTCGTACGCCTGCGGGTTCGCCTTCTGCACCACGCGCTTCTCGTAATATTCACCTGAGACCCAGTCGGTGCCGGGCGTTGCCGTGGCCAGCCAGGTGAGGGTGTCCGCGCCCTGCTCCGGCGCCATCAGGAAACGTTTGAGCGGCGTGCGGTAGATGACCCGCATCACGCTCGTCGAGCCGGCGGCGAAGCCGGTTGCGACGACGCCGGGGTGGAATGCGGCGGTGTTGATGCCGCGGTCGTGGAAACGGTGGTGCAGCTCACGGGTGAAGAGGATGTTGGCAAGCTTGGCGTTGCCGTAGGCCCGGTTCGCCGAGTACGAACGTTCGGAATCGAGATCGTCCAGATCGAACTTGCCGAAGACGCTGTTGGCGGCGCTCGACGTGTTGACCACGGTGGCCGAACTCTCGGTGAGCCGGTCGATCAGGAGGGTGGTCAGCAGGAACGGGGCGAGGTGGTTCACCTGGAACGTCTTCTCGTGACCGTCGACGGTCAGTTCCCGGCCGCCCATGATGCCGCCGGCGTTGTTGGCGAGCACATCGATGCGCGGGTAGCGTTCCTGCAGTTCTGCCGCGAGCCCGCGCACCTCGGCCAGCCGGGCGAAGTCGGCCACGAAGAAGTCAACGCCGAGCTCCGCGGCGATCGCCGCCGTCTTGTCGGGGGAGCGCCCCACGATGACGACGTGGGCGCCGTCGTTGCTGAGCTTTCGCGCCGCGGCTGCGCCGATGCCATCGCTGGCGCCGGTGATGATGATGGTTCGCTGGTTCATTTGTGTTCCCCCTGGGCGAGGTAGCCGCCCTTGTCGAGTCCGGCTTCGATTTCGAAGCGGTTGCGGAGTGGATTGCGGCCGGCCACCAGGTAGAGCAGCGGGAAGACCATGCCGAAGCGCTGCCATTGGCGCTTGTGCACGGCCTCATGCTCCAGGATGCGGTCGGAGGCGTTCTGGTTGGTCAGGTAGCAGCCGCCGACGCAGGAGCCGCCGCGCCCGAAGGCCCAGGCCGGCATCCCGCGAAACACGATGAGGCCACCGCGGCGTTCGACCCGGCCGGTGCTCCAGATGGAACCCCAGACGAGGCCGACCAGGGTGGCGTAGAGGTAGCCGGCCTGGCTGATGGGGGAGTCGAAGAGGATGCGGCGCACATCCCCAGCCTAGGCCGGTGTCCCGTCCCGAAGCTGCGTACTCACCGAACCGGACCACGGCCTACGGTCGCCCGTACTCCTCGAGCAGGCGCAGCCAGACCTCGCTCATCGTCGGGTAGCTCGGCACGGCGTGCCACAGCCGGGATATCGGCACCTCGCCGACCACGGCGATCGTCGCCGCGTGCAGCAGCTCGGCAACGTCCTGGCCGACGAACGTGACGCCGACCAGCACCTCCCGGTCGAGATCGACAATCGCTCGGGCCGATCCGGTGTACCCGTCGGAGTGGAGGCTCGACCCGGCGACCCAGCCCAGGTTGTAGTCCAGCACCCGGATGCGGAGTCCGGCCTTCTCCGCGGCGGCCTGGGTCAGCCCGACCGACGCGACCTCCGGATCGCCGAAGGTCACCATCGGAATCGCGGCGTGGTCGGCCGTTGCAACGTGGGTTCCCCACGGTGCGTCGTCGACCGGCCGGCCTGCGGCCCGCGCGGCGATCACGTCGCCCGCGGCCCTGGCCTGGTACTTGCCCTGGTGAGTGAGCAGCGCGCGGTTGTTCACGTCTCCGGTGGCGTAGAGCCACTGCCCGTCGAGCTCTGCGGCGTCTCCCTGAACGAGCATGGTGTCATCGACCGTGAGCCAGTCGTCCGATCTGAGCCCGACCGCCTCGAGTCCGAGGTCGCCGGTCCGGGGCACCCTGCCGGTGGCGACGAGCACTTCCGCGGCGGTGACCGTCGTGCCGTCGTCGAGGGTGAGCACGACCTGGCCGTCCTTGCTGCGGGCCGCGCCGGTTGTGGACACGCCGGTGCGCACGGTGACACCGTTCTCGCGGAGCGAGGCCAGGACGAGGTCGCCCGCAAACGGCTCCATCGCGCCGAGCAGGCCGTGGCGCACGATCATCGTGACGGCCGCCCCGAGCGAGGCGTACGCGGTGGCCATCTCGACCGCGACGACTCCTCCGCCGATGACGGCGAGGTGGGCCGGGATGCTGCGGGCGCTGGTTGCCTCGCGGCTGGTCCACGGCGCCACGTCGGCCAGGCCGGGAATGTCGGGCAGCAGCGCGGCGGACCCGGTGCTCACGACCACGGCGTGGGCGGCGGTCAGCACGGTGCTGGTGCCGTCCTCGTGGGTCACGGTCACCTCGCGCACGCCGCTCAGCCGGGCGTGGCCGCGCTCGAGGGCAATTCCGGTCTTGCCCAGCCAGCTGACCTGGCCGTCGTCAGACCAGTTGCTCGTGAAAGAATCCCGGCGGCGCAACACGGCCGCGATATCCAGTTCGCCGGCGACGGCCTCGGCCGCCCCACCCACCCGTTTGGCGGCGACCACCGCGGCCCCACTCCGGAGCAGCGCCTTCGACGGCATGCAGGCCCAATAGGAGCATTCGCCGCCGACCAGTTCGCTCTCGACGATCACGGTGCGCATCCCGCCCTGCACGGCCCGATCGGCGACGTTCTCACCCACGGCGCCGGCGCCGATCACGATCACGTCGTAGTTGTCGGTGGTGCCTGCTGGTTCGGTCATCGTTGTTCTCCTGATCCGGGGCGTGATCAGCGGCCGATGAAGGTCGCCGGGGTGCGGGTGAGGAACGACTCCATGCCGATCCGGGAATCCTCGGTCGCGGCGAGGCGGGCCAGTGCGGGCTGTAGGCCCGCCGCGGCCTTGGCCTCTCCGTCACGCACGGCGGTGCGGGCGCTGGCCAACGTTGCCTGGATGGCGAGCGGGGCCTGACCGGCGACGCGCTCGGCCAGTTCGAGGGCCCGGTCGAACTGGGTGCCGTCGGGCACGACCTCCTGGACGAGCCCGATCCGGTGGGCTTCGGCGGCGTCGAACATGTCGCCGGTGAGGATCCAGCGCATCGCGTTGCCCCAGCCGGCCGTTCGTGGGAACCGGATGGTGGCCCCACCGAAGGGGAGGATGCCGCGGGCGACCTCGATCTGGCCGAAGCGGGTGGACTCGGCCGCGACCGAGATGTCGCTGGCGAGCATGAGTTCGATGCCGAGGGTGAGGCAGGTGCCCTGCACGGCCATCACGACGGGCTTGGACAGGGTCTGGCCCTCGACCTGCCAGGGGTTGATGCCGCCCTCGGGCACCATGTCGATCCCGTTCGGTCCGAGGCGCGGCCCGATGTCGGCAAGGTCGAGGCCGGCGGTGAAATGGTCGCCGACCGCGTAGACCAGGCCGACACGCAGTTCGGGGTCACGCTCGAGTTCGCCGTAGGCGAGGGCGAGTTGCTGCAACAGCGCCAGGTCGGCCGCGTTGCGCTTGTCGGGGCGGTTGAACCCGATCAGGAACACGTGCCCCCGCCGCTCGGTGATGATCCTCGGCTGGTCGGGAACGGTGTTCTGCAGGTTCACGGATGCCTCCCTTGGCGTCGCGACGCTCGGCGCGTCGTTCCCATGCTACGCGTCGTGCCCCTGAGTAATCCCCGGTCAGCGCGTGAGTGCTCCGATGATCCGGAGGATCGTCGGCAGGTCGTCGTTGGCCGCCTCCGGCGAGGCGGGGGCGAAGCCGGCGATGGTCGCCCCGGCGAGGGTGAACTCCCCCCGCAAGGCGGTGATGGTGCGGTTGAGCGCCTCGACGCTCAACCCGAATGGCATCAGGTCAGCCAGACCGGTGATGGCCGCCGGGTCGAGAACGTCCAGGTCGATGTGCAGGTAGAACGAACTCGCACCGGTCGCGCGCACGGCGGCGAGCAGGGCGTCGGGGGTGTCGAGTTCGTCGACCGAGAGGTTCGTTACTGCGCGGTCTTCGATCAGTTCGGCCTCGGCCGGATCGATGTCCCGTGTCCCGCCGAGGATCACCCGGTCCAGCGGTACCCTGTCGTCTCCGGTCAGCGCCAGACCGTCGGTGCCCTCGCCGGTGATGGCACGCAGGACCATGCCGTCGAACGCACCGGAGGGAGAGGTGTCCGCGGTGTGCAGGTCGGGGTGGGCGTCGAGCCAGACCACGGCGAGGTCGGCCGGATGCTGCCGGGCGGCGTGTTCGACCGACGCGAGGGACACGCCACAGTCGCCGCCGAGCGTCAGCACCGGTGTCGTGGTCGTGCGCAGCGCGGTCGCCAGGCGCTCGCGCACCATCACGAGGGTGGAGAACCGGTCGATCCCGGTGTCCAGTGCGTCGCCCGCCTCGACCGGCACGGGGACTTCCCGCGTCGCGGACGAGGGGAGATCGCCTCGAATGGCCTCCGCCCCGTCGCTCAGGCGCATCGCGCGAGGAGAAATCGAACCCTGCCACTGCGGTACAACAACGAACGTGGGAGCCATACCTTCAGTATGCTCCCCCGTGCTCGCGGTGCGCGAGCACGGGGTGCGCGATTGCGGGGTGCGCGAGTAGGTCGTGCTACTGGTCGCGGTACCGGCGCGCCGCTGCCGTGGCTTCCCTGAGTTCGCTGGCGTTCAGGCGCGGGCCGTAGCCGGGGGTGTCACGTTGGATCCGCCAGCCCTCGGCGAGTGGGCCGAGGTTGACGGTGTCGAAGCCGAACTCATCGAGCAGCGCGGTCACGGTGGCTGAGGCCGCCGTGTCATCGCCGGCGATCACGAGGGCGCGCCGGTTGTCCGAGCCGGCGGGCTGGCCATCCGTGGTCAGGTCGGCCGCGTAGATGTGGTTGAAGGCCTTGACGATGCTCGAGGCGGAGAGCCGGTCCTGCAACAGTTCCGCGGTGGTGGTCGACTCCTCGTCGAGGGCGGCAATATTGCCGTCCCGTCCGGGGTAGTAATTGTTCGTGTCGATGACGACCTTGCCGGCCAGCTCCGCAACGGGCAGAGTGTCGATCTGGTTGAGCGGGATGGTCACGACGACGAGGTCGCCCGCCGCGGCCGTCTCGGTCGCGGTCGTGGCCCTGGCGCGGGGGCCGAGTTCCTCGATGAGGTCGCGCAGGGTTTCCGGCCCTCGCGAATTGCTGATGACGACGTCATAGCCGTTGGCCACGCTGAGTCGTGCGAGCTGGCTGCCGATGTTCCCGGCGCCGATGAGTCCGATTGTTGTCATGCGACCGACAACGACGGGCGCCGGCTGGATGTTCCCGCCGGCGCCCGATTGCCAGGCTTACCTCTCGTGCTACTGCTCGAGCCGGCCGGCGCCGCCCGCCTTGAGGGCGGCCAGGCGGGCGTCGACCTCGGTCAGCTCGCCGAGGTCCTCGAGGCTCTCGAACTGGGCGTCGAGGCTGGACGCGGCCAGCTCGCTGGCGCCGCGGACGCGGGCTTCCTCACGGCGGATCTTGTCCTCGAACCGGGAGACCTCGCTGGTCGGGTCCATGATGTCGATGCTCTTGACGGCATCCATCACCTTCGTCTGCGCCTCCGCGGTCTTGGACCGGGCGACCAGTTCGTTGCGCTTGGAGGCAAGCTGGGTCAGCTTCTCCTTCATCGCGTTGAGGCCGTTCTTGAGCTGTTCGACGACGGCCGACTGGGCCGCGATCTGCGGCTCGGCGATCTTCGCCTCCTTCTCGGACTGAAGCTGGCGGCCGAGCGCCACCTTCGCCAGGCTGTCGAAGCGGTCGGCGTCTGCCGTGGCTCCCGTCGCACGCAGCTCGTCAGCCTTGCGGCTCGCGGCCAGTGCCTTGCCGCCCCACTCGGTGGCCGCCTCCACGTCCTCGCGGTGGTCGTCTTCGAGCAGCCGCAGGTTGCCGATGGTCTCCGCAATCGCGCTCTCCGCGTCGGCGATGCTGTTGGAGTAGTCGCGCACCATCTGGTCGAGCATCTGCTTCGGATCCTCGGCAGAGTCCAGGAGCGAGTTGATGTTGGCCTTCGCCAGCTGGGCGATGCGGCCAAAGATGGACTGTTTTGTCATTGCTGTGTCCTTTCGTGGGATCAGACTGGGGATAGTCCCATTCTGTCGGTGTGTGCCGGTGATCGCATGATCTGGTGAACATGCCGGTTGTGATGGTCAAGCGGCCACGCGGATGCCGCGCGGCTTAGAACCTGCCGCCGCCTCCGCGTCGGGAACGGCTGGCTGCCCCGCCGAATCCGCCGGGAATGCTGAAGCCTCCACCCCCGCCGCGGCGACCGCCGCCTCCGCTTCCCCCGCCGCCGAGGATCGAGTTGATGACGATGCCGCCGAGAATGGCGCCCATCATCCCGCTGCCGCCCTGATTTCCGCCGCCTCCGAAGACGTTGCCGAGGCCGCCGGCCGGCTGGCCGCCCGAGAAACCGTTGACGTCGCTCCGGGCGAGGGCGATGGCGTTGGCGGCCAGGGAGTTGGCCCGCGCGGCGGCGGTGAGGGCGGCATCCGGGTTGACGGCGCTCGCCGCTTCCGCCTCGACCAGGAGACGACCCGCCTCGGCGAGGCGTGTGCGCGCCTCGGCGCCGACCGCACCCCGCCTCGCCGTGATGAAGTCTTCCGCGGCGGACACCTGGGCTCGGGCGGCCAGCAGATTCTGGTTGAGCGCGGCCTGGGCCCGCTGGGCATTCGCGACGGCGTCGCGCACACCCTGCAGGGCCGCGTCCATCCGGGTGTTCGCGGCCTCGAGCGTTTGCATCAGTTCGAGAGGATTGAGCCGCCCGGCCCCGAGCCGGGTGGTGACCGCGTCGACGGTCTGCAGGGTCGCGGCGATCACACCGGGCAGCGCCGCAGAGGCGGGGGTGTTCGTCGGCAGTCCGCGGGCGGTGACCAGGTCGGCCTGCAGCTCGGCGAGGGTCGCTGCCACGCTGACGGACGCGCTCTGCAGATCGGCTCCGAGCCGGTCGACGGCGTCGAGCAGCAACCTGGCCTGGTCGACCGACTCCTCGGCCGCGCGCACGCCCACGACGGCGGCGGAGGTATCGCCGGCGGTGAGGCGCGTGTTGGCCTCGGTCAGGGCAGATCGGGCGAAATCGATCCGTTCCTGCGCCTGACGCGGGTTGTCGGCAACCGTGGCGATCGCGTCGTCGGTGTACCTGGCGGCGAGGGTGGCCAGGGCCGCATCGACCGTGCTGATGCGCGCCTCGATCGCGGCAACCTCCCCGGTGGCCGCGGCCACGGCCTCGGGTGCCTGCCTCTCCAGCTGCCGGAGCTCGTCGAAGTCCTCGGTCTGTTCGTCGAGGACGGTGTTTGCCTGGCCGCACAGGTCGATGATTCCGGCATACCAGGTCCGTTGCTGTTCCTCGGTGTCCGGTTCGGAGTCGTCGAGCTGCTGTTGCAGGGTGAACGCCTCGGTGAGCTGCGCCCTGGCAGTGGCGAGAGCGGTGCGGAAGGCGTCAGTCGTGCCGGCGCCGAATTGGGCGATTGCGAAGCCGAGTTCCTGGTCGCTCGACTTGACCGCGTCATCCGTTTGCACGAGCGCGCTCGCCGCGCGTCGCTTCAGCTCGGCTGTCGACAGGGCTCGCAGGCCGGTCGGCGGAGGCCCGGCCGGCGACAGGGCGCCCTTCCGCCGGCCACGCACGATGAAAAAGACCACGGCACCCGCGAAGAGGAGGGCGATCACGATCAGAATCACCAGGATGAGGCCGGACGATCCGCCGCCGGGCGGGCTGGGGGAGGCATCGCCGGGGGTGATGTCCGGGGCGGTGACGGCCCCGCCCGTGAGACCGGCGGCGAGACCGTTCGCGGCTCCGATGGCCGCGCCGGCCCAGTCGTTGACCCGCAGGGCCGGCTCGATCGCGACGGTCTCGACCTCGCGGAGCTGGGCATCCGTCAGGGCGAAGTCCGGGGCGACCGAAAGCTGGTACTCCCGATCGTTGGTGGCGATGGCCAGCAGGATGTCGTTGGTGCCGAGTCCGTTGTCGTCGGCGGTCGTGTCTGCCCACTGCTGGCGGTCGGCCACCCCGGTGAAGGAGCCGACGTAGACGACGAAGAGGTCGGTTCGCGTGTCGGCGTACAGCTTGTCCAGGGCGGCCGTCACCTCGTCGGTGCGCCCCGCAACGGCGCCGACCTTGTCCGCAATGTGGCTCGCGCCGAATGTGACGGGGTCCTCGGCCCGGGCGGCACCGGGAGCGGCAAGAGCGGGGACGGAGAAGGCGAGCAGCGCCGCCACAACGACAGGGACCAACCACCGAGACCGCATGGGCCCACATCCTCACAAAACCGTCGTTACGCGGGTGTTTCTCGTGCCGAGCATAGAGCGGTGAGGTGTGGTGCGTCTATGAGACCGTCGAGTTGGCACCCCGGCACTGTTTCGCACTGTTACGGGGCCGGTGGCGGGAACCCCGCTGAGTCTCCAGACTGGTGAAACCACAACGATCGAAACGGAGGCGACCATGACCAGGCACTTTTCGCCCGAGTCGGCCTCTGCGTCGGATGCTCCCCGCCTCGCTGTCGTCGAGGTCACCGGTCACCGCCCGGATCGTCCCGCGTACCACGCCAAGGTGCAGGTGCTCAATTCAACGGCCGTCTCCGCTGGGGAACGCGGCGGCTGGCACGTCACCCGCCTCGCGGCGGCCGACATGACGCCGGCAGAGCTGCTTGAGGCGACGGACGGCTGCGATGCCATCCTGATCATGGGCGGCGAGGACATCACGCCCGGGTTCTACGGCGGGGCCGACGGTTACGAGGGGGAGACCCGCCACTACGACCGGGCTGACGAGGGACAGATCGCCCTCGTCCGACGCGCCGTGGAGCGCGAGACTCCGCTGCTGGGCATCTGCCGCGGTCTGCAGATCATCAACGTCGCTCTCGGTGGCGGAATCGTGCAGCACATCGAAGACGGCATCCACCGCAACGTGGATGTGCCGGTCGACCAGATCCTGAGCGAACACCCCGTCGAACTTCTGGGTGGCAGCGGACTGCTGGACAGCCTCGGCTCGGTGGCCGTCTCGGTGCAGAGCGCCCACCATCAGAGCGTCGGAGCGTTGGGCGCCGGTCTGGTTCCCGCGGCCATCGCCCCGGACGGGCTGGTCGAGGCGGTCGAACACGAGTCGGCACCGATCACGGGAGTGCAATGGCACCCCGAGGCGCCGGATGCGCCGGCGCAGCAGCTCCCGCTCCTTCTCGCCGCACTGCAGCGCCAGGTCGCCGGCGCGCGCGTCGCAGACCTTGTGGCGGCCTGACCGTTCGGCCTGACCGTTCGCTGACTATGGGAATGCCGGACGTCCCTCGTGGGGTTGGGGTCAGGGTGGGGTGCGCACCATCCTCGGCGCACCGCCCCGACCGAAGGAGATACCCGGAATGACGACAACAACCTCGGCAGTTCCCACCATTACGTTGAACAACGGGCAGGCGATTCCGCAGCTCGGTTTCGGCGTATTCCAGATCGAGCCGGCCGGCACCAAACGGGCCACTCTTGCAGCCCTCGAGGTCGGCTACCGCCACATCGACACGGCCGAGATGTACGGCAATGAGCAGGGCGTCGGTGAGGCCGTGCGTGAATCCGGCCTCGACCGTTCCGAGGTGTTCGTCACCAGCAAACTCAACAACGGCTTTCACCATCGGGCGGATGCCCTGGCCGCCTTTGACACCAGCCTCGCGACCCTCGGGCTCGACTATCTCGACCTGTTCCTGATCCATTGGCCGCTCCCGGCGGTCGGCGACTTCGTGGAGACCTGGCGGGCCATGGAGGAGATGCTCGCCTCCGGACGTGTCAAGTCCATCGGAGTCTCCAACTTCCAGCGGCACCACCTGCAGCGCCTGTTCGACGAGACCGGTACGGTACCCGCCGTGAACCAGATCGAGGTGCACCCCTACCTGGCTCAGGACGACCTGCGCGCGTTCAACAGCGAGCACGGTATCGCGACCGAGGCCTGGTCGCCGATTGCCCAGGGCAAGGTGCTCGGCGACCCCATCATCACGGCGATCGCCGACCGAATCGGCCGTTCCGCCGCCCAGGTCACCCTGCGTTGGCACCTGCAGCGCGGAGACATCGTCTTCCCGAAGTCGGTTACCCGCAGCCGGGTCGAGGAAAACTTCGCCCTCTTCGACTTCGAGCTCAGCGTTGACGACGTGGCGGCCATCACGGCGTTGAACCGCGACGAGCGCACCGGCCCGAACCCGGACGAGTTCAACTACATTCCGTAACGGTTCACGGGAACGTCGCGGCCAGGGCAGCGGAGAGGTCGGCGACCAGGTCGTCGGCGTCTTCCAGCCCGACCGAAAGACGCAGGTGACCGAACTCGCGGAACTCCGGCGGGTAGGCGGCCACCCTCGGCCCGGACGCGTCGACGTGCACGATCAGGGTCTCGTCGTGGCCGAGCGACACGGCGGAGGTGATCACCCGCAGGTTCGACACGAACCGGTTCTGGGTTGCCGCGTCACCGACAACAGCGAACGCCATCATGCCGCCGAAGCCCCGGCCGAACTGGCGTGCCGCGACGGCATGCTGTGGATGCGACGCCAGCCCCGGGTAGGCGACGTAGGCCACCCTCTGGTCGTCCTCGAGGAACTCCGCGACCAGTTGAGCCGAGGCACAGTGCTGGCGCAAGCGCAACGGCAGGGTGACGGAGCCGCGCATGATCAGCCAGGCATTGAACGGGCTGATTACCCCACCCACGTCGACCATCGCGTCGAGTTTGATCCGCTTGATCAGGTCGGCACGGCCGATGACGGCGCCACCCATCGCGTCGCCATGCCCGTTGATGTACTTCGTCAACGAGTGCACGACGAGGTCGGCACCCAGCGCGAGCGGGCGGAACAGCGGAGGGGGAGTGAAGGTGTTGTCAATCGAGAGCAGAGCGCCGGCCGCGTGGGCGATATCGGCGATGGCCGAGACATCCGTCACCTTGGTCGTCGGGTTGCCGACCGACTCGATGTGCACCAGTCGGGTTGCGGGACGGATCGCAGCCCGCACGGCGTCGAGGTCGGTCGGGTCGACGAAGCTGGCCTGGATGCCGTACTTCTCGGGCAAGAGCTCGGTGAAGAGCCGGAAGACCGCCTCATAGGTCACATCGGCGACGACGACGTGGTCGCCGGTGCGCAACAGTGTGAAGAAGACCGCGTGCAGGGCGGCGACTCCGCTCGCGAGTGCGACGGCATCCTCGCCTCCCTCGAGCACGGCAAGCTTCTGCTGCAGGCCCAGCTGGTTGGCGCCGCTGTTGCGGGTGTACAGGGGAACGTCGGTGCCGGACCAGCTCAGCGCAGCAGGGTCGTCGGGCAGCGCGTAGGAATTCGCCATCACGATGGGCGTGCGCAGCGCACCGGAACCGGTGTCGATCTCGTTGCCGGCATGAACCGACTGGGTGGCGAAACCAAGGCTGCGCGGGTCGTGCTTGTCGGGACGTGTCGGCATTGGCGATGAGGTCATGCCTCCCAACCTACGGTCGCAGGTCATCTCGCGCCGGAACGTTACGCTCGACTCATGGGCCGGGGCAGAACACACACTAGGCAGGCGCCTCGGGGCTCGAAGCGACGATCAGGGTCAGGCGCGGGCGCCTATCTCGCAATACCGGCGTTTCTCGTGGTCTACCTGGTCGTGAACGCGGTTTGGCCGCTGCCGATCTGGGTCGCCGGTGTCTACCTCGCCGCGAGCGTCGGCTGCTTCGTCGCTTATGCGGTTGACAAGTCTGCGGCGACCGCCGGCCGGTGGCGGGTGTCGGAAAGTGCCTTGCTCGTTTGGGGTGTCGTTGGGGGCTGGCCGGGTGCCATCGTCGCCCAGCAGACCCTCCGTCACAAGACGCAGAAGGCGAGCTTCCGGGCGGCATTCTGGGGGACCGTCGTGCTGAACGTGGTGGCCTTCGTCGGGCTCACGGCGATCCTGATGACGGGAGTGCCGGCCGGATAGCGGATCAACACCGGCGTGAGCAGGCTCGGGGCCTCAGAACGGTGCGTCGTCGTAGTCAGCTGCCGCCGGCGCCGGCGGTGGTGGTTCGGTGGGGAGGATGGTGGCTGGTTCGGTGGTGAAGTCGCGCCCGGTGGGTGAGGTCCAGGTGAGGATGCCGCCGGGTTGTTGGGCGACGGTCCAGCGGGTTTGGGTTTTCAGGGCGTGGCTGGCTGTGCAGAGGTGGGCGAGGTTGTCGGCTGCGGTCATGCCCAGCAGCGCCCAGTCATGGGTGTGGTCGAGTTCCGCGTTGCGGGCGGACCGGTTGCAGCCCACGAAGCGGCAGGTTTCGTCGCGGAGGCGGAGGAAGCGGCGCATGCGTTTGGGGACCTTGTATCGGTCTCGGCCGACGGAGAGGATCACCCCGGTTTCGGGGTGGGTGAGTAGCCGGGTGAAGCTCGGCGCCCGCGAGGCGAGGTCCCGGGCCGTGTCGGCGTCGATCGGCCCGTACCCCTCGAGGTAGCCGGGCTCGTCACTGTGGCCCAGGAGCGTCATGACCGGCACGGTCACCTGCACGCTCGCTTTCACTCCCGCGCCCACCCCGGTGGGGGTGACCCCGTCGATCAGCAGGTCGCTGAGCACATCGGTGCGGATCTGGCTGAGCGTGCGCGTTTCGCCCGGGCCCTGCAGGCTGGTGGCGAGGTCGGTGGCCCGGTGGAAGATCGCCTGCACCAGCTCCGCCCCCGTCGTCACGTACAGCGTCGCCATCCCGTCGTGCTCGGGGATCACCCCGCTGGTGCGGTCCCCGATCGACCTCTCCCGCCGGGTGGTGATCGTCTCCGGGTGCAGCCGCTCCCGCAACAGGCGGGCCTTGTGCTTGAGTTTGGCCACGGTCAGAGTCTCCGCCGCGGGCAATAACGCCTGTTCGAAGGCGGCGAGTCCGCCGACCGGGATCGACCAGGACTGTTGCACCACCGTTTGCGCGTGCCGGTAGCTGATCCGCCCCGCCGCCAACGCCGCCCGGGTGCCGGGCAGGTCATCGGCCAGAGCCCGGCTCTCCGCGAGGAGGTTCTCCGCGGTGCGCTCCGGGATCCGCAGGGTGGCGGCCAGCTCGCTGGAGAGCTCGCGTTCGGCGATCTCCTCCCGGGTCCACCGCGCCTGCAGGCTGAGCGGAATCCCCGCGGCGTGCGCGGCGCTGTAGCGGCGGGCCCGGTCGACAGCCTCGGCCCGGGCGGCGAAGCACTGGGCGATCGCCTTCTCGGCTGCCGCGACCGCGTCGAAGAGCCGTCCGAGCTCTTGTTGGGAGGTACTCACCGGGGTGGCCATACCCGAACACTACGACCAGCCACCGACATTCCCAGCCCGCACCATGACGCCAACCGAGGGGTGTGGATAACCTGATCAAACCCACAATGTGGAGGAGTGGATCCCCGCGCGGAAGGGCGCGGAGATCAGACCAGCGGGAGCAGTTCCGCGGTGCTCGTCACCGTGGCGAAACCGCCGGCTTCCAGGTTCAAAGCAGTCATGCGCATCACTTCATCTGCGGTGGCGGACGGTCCTGTCCCGCTCAGCGACGCCAGGCCGAAGGTGCGGGTCGCGTCCAGCGGGACGATCACGTCGTAGCCCAGGTTGCCGCCCATACGGGCCGTGGTTTCCACGCACATGTTGGTCTGGATGCCGCAGATGACGAGCTGGTGGATGCGTTCCCCGCCCAGCCACAGGTGCAGGTCGGGTTCGCCGATGAAGGCCGAGTTGACGTTCTTGGCCACCAGAAGGCTGGCGGGAAGCGCGGCGACGCTCGGCTTGAGCGCATTGCCCGGCTGTCCCGGATGCAGCGACGATCCGGCCTTCGTGCTGTCGTGGCGCACGACGACGATCGGCCGACCGGTGGCAACCCAGGCCGCGGCGAGGGCGTCGACGTTCTTCTCACAGTCGAGATTGCCGGTGGTGCCCCACTCGGACTCGTCGAATCCCTGTTGTACGTCGATGATGACGAGTGCCGCGTTCGTGTCAATGCTGGTCATCCCTCAATCAAACCCCCTTTTGCTGATAATCCTGAGCATCGGCCGGAATGACGCGCAGGCCGATCGAGGTGGTGATGGGCTCCCGCTGCCCGCCGGAGTGCACAATGTCGGCCCCGTCAACGGTCAGCTGGCTGGCGTGGCAGCGAAGGGCCGCGGTCACCGTGGCGAGGTGGTGATCGAGCTCGAACCACTCTTCGGCGGCTGCGGGCTGGTGCAGAATCTCCGCGAAAGTCGTGCCGCTGGCGTGGCAGGCGGCGAGCGTGGCATCGTGCATCCGCACATGGTCAGGGTGACCGTAGCCCCCGCCGCTGTCGTAGCCGATGACGATATCCGGCTTCAGGACCGCGACGAGCGCGGCGACGTCCGCCGTCACGTCATCGAGCGGGGCAATCGCGAGGGCATCGTCATCGACATCGTCGGCCGGCCCGGCCAGACCGGGACGGATCCAGGTCATGCCCGAGTCCAGGTAACGGCGGGGGGATAGACCGGCGGCCCGGGCGGGCGGGTCGCCGAGCCAGAACTGCTCGGAGACTCCGAGTGCGGCCGTGGCCAGCCTTAGTTCCTGTTCACGCGCCGTGGTGAGTGCGGCGGTGCCTTCAAGGCCGGAGAGCGGACCCGCAACGACTTCGCCCCGCTCGCCGCGAGTGGCGGTGAGCAGCGAAACCCGGATGCCCCGCGCGACCAGTTCCGCAATCAGCGCCCCGGTCGAGATGGTCTCATCGTCGGGGTGGGCGTGTACGAAGAGCGCGAACGCGCCCAGGCCCTGCACGCTCACGCGATCGCGAGATGCAAGCGGTTGCCGGCACCGGGGCCGAGGAGTGAGCGGTAGACGACCAGCAGGCCGGCCGCGGACCGGGGCCAGTCGAGGTCTTCCGCGTGCTCGCGCCCCGCGACGGACAGGCGCTGGGCGAGCCCGGGGTCCGACAGGATCGTGGTGACGGCTTCGGCCCAGACCGCCGGGTCGCGCGACTCGAGCACCACCCCGGTGTCGCCGTGCAGAACGGCCTCGCGCAGGCCGCCGGCCGCCGCGGCGACGACGGGCACGCCGCTCGCCGCGCCTTCGAGGGCGACCAGGCCGAAGGTCTCGGAGTGCGAGGGGATGAGCACCACGCGGGCACCGCGCAGCAGGGCGGCCAGGGCGACCCTGGACTGCGGACCGAGGAACCGCACGCCGGATTCGATCCCGTGCCGAGCCGCGAGCGCCTTGAGCTCGTCGACGTACCCGTCGTAGTCGGCCGAGGCGTCCCCGGCGATGACCAGCTCGGGGCGCACCGCGGCAGGGACCGCGGCGATGGCCTCGATCGCGAGGTCGAGGCCTTTCAGAGGCTGAAGCCGGGCGGCCACGATTGCGTAGCCGCGGCCGGGATCGGGGTTAGGAACGTTCGGTCGGAACAGGCAGCCGTCGACGCCGGGCGGCACGATTGCGACCCGGTCCGGCGAGCCGCCGAGGCGGTGGATGACCGTTTCGGCCTCGGCTGCGCTGATTGCCACGACGGCGTCGGATTCGCGAGCGAGCCACGCTTCACCGGCCATCCGCCCAGGGGATTCGGGGCGTTCACCGGCCGACAGTGGGGTGGATTCGTCGGCCGCGATGCTGTGGAAGCTCTGCACATGGGGCACGCCGCGGAGGTCGGCAAGTGGCAGAGCCGCCATGCCGGAGAACCAGTGGTGGGAGTGGTAGATGTCGTAGGGGCCGAGGGTGCTCATCCGCAGCCGGAATTCTTCGATGAACCCCTCGTGGTCGCCCTTGGCCACGGGCTCGGCCGGGCCGGCATCGAGAAATCGCAGGGTGACCCCCGGGGTCAGTTGTACGTCGCCGGACAATTCGAACGACGAGCGGCGGGTCAGGATGTCGACGGTGTGGCCGGCCGCCGCCAGAGCCTCCGCCTGCTGCCGCACGACGACATTCATGCCGCCGGCGTCACCGGATCCCGGCTCTGCTCCCGGCGAGGTGTGCAGGCAGACGAGCGCGATGTGGAGGGAAGGTAACGGGTGAGGCACCAGAAGATCGTAGCCCAGCAAAATCGGCATTCTCTGGGAGGGAGTTTCTCCAGTTGTTCTCGGTCGGCCGATAGGCTGCGCGAATGGGGACCAGGGGAAAGTTTTGGAAGGTCGGCCCGACGATTGCGTTGGCCGTGTCGGTGCTCGTGATCCTGGTCGTGGTCGTGATCATCAGCCAGAACATTCACACGGACAGGCCCACCACCCGTGCCGGAGTGATCGCGGAAGTTCTCGTCGACGTCGATTCGATCGCCGCGACGCTTCCGTCCGGCACCGTGACGACGTCGTCGGACGCGAGCGAGACCGCCGACTGTCCGGACGGAACCGGCGGCGAGGAGATCTCCGTGTCCCGCACGATGACCGTCGGGGCGGACTTCGACAGCTATGCGTGGATCGAGAGCGTCACCGAAAAATATGAAGACCTGGGCTGGAGCGTCACCCTGCGCACGCTGGGCAGCCACGCTAATCTCGCTCTCAAATTCGTCGGCGAGCAGCTGCTGATCTACCGGGTTTCGATCACGAACGACACAGACCCCCAACAGGTCATCATTCGTTCCGTCTCCCGGTGCACCGATCCCGCGGCGGGCATCAGCGGTTCGTGACGGTTCCGCCCAGCGAGGCGACGGCTCGCAGGAAGCGTGGACCGGCCGCGAACCAGGCCAGTACCATCACGACCAGCGACGCGGCGAAGATCCAGAATCCGGTCCAGCCGTCGTCGCTCGTCGCCGCGTACATGTGGTTCAGGTTGCGGAGGGCGCCGGTCGCGAGAACCAGCGTGACGTGCACCACGATGAAGAACAGGAAGAAGACCATTACGCCGACGTGAACGACCTTCGTCGCGGTGATCGGAACCAGCCTGCTGAGTCGGCGCGAGGTCCAGAGCGGTGACAGGCGGATGCCGGTGGCCAGGGCGAGCGGCGCGGCCACGAACACGATGCTGAAGTAGCTCAAGGTCTGCAGGGCGTTGTAGTTCACCCAGCCGTCGCCGACGGGCCAGCCCAGCGAGGCGTACTGGAGCGCGGCGGAGACCGCGTTCGGGAAAATGTCCCAGCTGACCGGCACGATCCGCACCCACTGGCCGGTGGCGAAGAGCAGAACGTAGAACAACACTCCGTTGACCACCCAGAGCAGATCGACGGTGAGATGCAGCCAGGCGTTGATGCCCATTCGGGTGGGGGCTCGCCTCGTGCGCACGAGGCCGGTGTTCCGGCGGGTCCAGAACGCTGTCGGACGTCCGGCCGTGCGGATCTGCCAGCCCGAGCGCACGATGAAGAGGAGGAAGAATACGTTCAGGCCGTGCTGCCAGGCGAGCCAGGCGGGGAATCCGACGGGGGCCCCGGCCGGCAGCGGTGAGGTGCCCGGGTAGTCGGCCAGGAAGGACTGGGCATCGGGCAGGGCGCGAATGCCCCTGGCCGCGAGCACGACCGCGGCGAGGGCGAGGATCGCGAGGGGGAGCGCCCAGGCCAGCTTCAACCAGGTGCTGCGGCCGAAGCCCAGCAGCCCGGGGCTCTCGGCCGTCACCGCTCGCCCTCCGGGGCGATCTCGTTGCGCGGCATGCGGTGGCGGCTCTCTGGTCGGCGGGTGCGGGGGACTGTCGTCGGGCGGATCACCGCCCATGCCATCATCGACCATTTCGACTTCGGTGGTGCGAGCGGGGCGTAAAGCAACGAAATCTGGCCTGTCGGGCTGGGCTCAGCTACGCCCGTGCGGCCAGGGCTACTCGAGCGCGCTCCAACGACGACCCGAGCCCCCACTCGGTGGCCAGCCGGTGCAGTTCGGCCGTGCGCTCTGGAGTACCGAACCGGATGCGGGCGTCGAAGCCGGGCAGCTCGAGATCGCGGACGACCTTCACCACTGCCGGGGCCACCGTCAGGTAGTCGGCGGCAGCGAGCATCCTGGCGCGCACGGATGCTGCCATCACGGATGCAGGGTCCGCGGCAGCCGCGACGATCCCGTCAAGGCTGCCGTAGCTGGACAGGAGCGAGGCGGCGGTTTTTTCTCCCACGCCGGGCACGCCGGGCAGACCATCCGACGCGTCCCCGCGCAGGGCCGCGAAGTCCGCATACTGTGCCGGGGTGACTCCGTACCTGGCCTCGAGCGCGGCATCCGTCAGCGCCTCCAGCCTGGCCATACCGCGACCGGTATAAATCACCCGGACCTCGCGAGAGTCGTCGATCAGCTGGAAGAGGTCGCGGTCACCGGTGACGACATCCACGGGGTGCGGCGAGTTCGAGGCTAGCGTGCCGATCACGTCGTCCGCCTCGTGCCGCGGGGCGCCGATCACCGGGATCCCGAGCGCGCCGAGCACCTCGCGGATGACCGCGATCTGCGGTGTGAGCAGGTCCGGTACCTCCTCGATCGGATGGCCGTCATCGACCGGCTGGATCGCTGCGACCCGGTGGCTCTTGTAGGTGGGGATGAGGTCCACGCGCCACTGCGGTCGCCAGTCGTCGTCCCAGCACGCCACGATCTCGCTCGGCTGGAACTCCGTGACGAGCCCGGCGATCATGTCGAGCAGCCCGCGAACGGCGTTCACGGGCATCCCGTTCGGCGCGTGCACGGTGTCGGGAACTCCGTGGAACGCACGGAAGTACAGTCCGGCGGTGTCGAGGAGCATGCGGCGTTCACGGTGATCGGTCACGGCGGCATCATGCCACACTGCGGCCCGCCCGGGGTGTCGTAGGCCGGGCGCTCCGGCTAGCCTGGTGGCGACGGAGTGGCTGCGAATGTGGGGAAGCGGAGGATCGGATGGCGACGGATGGTCGTGGACGGGTGATCGTGCGAGAAGGCCCGCTGGGTTTCGTATTCCTTCTGGCGTATATCGGAGCCGCCATCTACTTCGTGTCGTTGTCGAACGGCACATTCTGGGGCGTCATCCTGGGGCTGCTCCAGGCAATCGTGTGGCCGGCCTACGTCGTCTACCACCTGCTGGTTTTGCTCGGAGCGTGACCACTGCGGTTTCCGCACGTTCCCGCCGGTCGGGGCCCTGACTACAGAGCAGGCGTCAGGCTCTTGCTCATCTGGATTGCCGTGGCTTCGTAGCCGAGGGATTCGTAGAGACCCCGAGCGTTGGTGTTGTAACCGAACACGTTGAGGCCAATCGAGGTGGCACCCAGACGGCGCGCCTCCGATTCGCCCAGGAGCATGGCCTGGCGTCCGAATCCCTTCCCGCGCAGCGCGGGCAGGATCTCCACATCGAAGACCCACCAGGCATCCGGGCGGTTCGGCTGCGGGCCGATCCACAGGTAGCCCACCGGTTCATCGCCGTCGAGGACGTCAAATACCCGATGTGTGGCGAGCAGTTCTCCACCGGGGAAATTCGCCGCGAATGATCTGTCGGCATTTTCCCTGGCCTGGATCTCGGTTTCACCCGATTCGATCCGGGACGCCACGTAGTCCTCGTGCGTGGACAGCAGCCACGCATCGAATCGCTCTCGAGGCATTGTCTGAAGTCTGGTCGTCACCGGCCCATCGTGGCACAGTCCCAGGCTCGGCGGGTGCCCGCGCCGTTCAGTGCCTCGCTATTGCTTGGCGTTACCCTCGGGGCGCAGGCGGATCAGCCGTTGCGGACCGTCCTCGACCAGCTCGGCGAGGTCGCCGCGCGAGGAGAGGAAGTCGGTGAAGGAGCGGTAGCCGAGCGGCCGCTCATTGAAGGAGGGGTCCATCCTGCGCATCTGGTTCTTGACCGTGCCCGTGTTGAGCCACTCGTCGGCGTCGCCCTTGGCGTGACCGATCTGTAGCGCGCGCACGAGGAGCTCCGTTGCGACCGTCTGCGGGTCGATGTCCTCGGCCGGTTCCGGCTCGTCGAACTGCGAGTCGTCGGTGTGCGAGAACATCGGGATCGTCGTGAATCTGCGAGCTTCGACGGGCGCGGCCTTGGGCGGCTCCTCCGCGGGCTCCGCAGCCTTCTTGCCAGACCTGGACCGCTCGGCGGGAGCCGCGGCGACGGGTGCGGTCGCGGCGACCTTCACGATTCCGGGGAGCGAGTCGTAGTCCTCGAATTCATCGCAGGCCGCCGCGAGCGACGTGCTCGTCGACCCCGCGACTCCGATGCCCACGACGTAGCGACCCAGTCGCTTCGACTTCTGGGCGAGGGCGATGTAGTCCGAGTCGCCCGCGACGATGATGACGTGGGTCAGATCGGGCAGTCGGAAGAGGTCTTCCACCACGTCGACGGCGAGACGGATGTCGGCGCCGTTCTTGGTGCCCCGGGTCGTCGCGGTGAACAGCTGGGTGAGGTCCACGGCTCGGGACATGAGCTGGCGTTGGTAGCTCGCGTTGACGGGCACCGACCAGTCGGCGTAGGCCCGGTTGACGACGAGGGCCCCAAATGATGCGGCGAAATCGATGATGGCGTTGAAATCGACCGTTGCGGCGGCCAGGCGTGCGGCGACCTCGGGGTCGGCATCCCGGCTCGACCGGTCGAAATCGCGGATGCCGTCGCGCTGGAACGCATTGCGTCCGTGCAGCTGCTGATAGCGCGAGATGACGATGTTGTCGAAGTCGATGTACAGGCCGACGCGTGCATCGTTGGCATCGTTCGGTTCGGTCATGGTGAGCTCCTTAGCCGCAGGCGGAAGACTCAATAGCGATCCGGTAAGTCCAGTCTGCTGCGAGTGATGCGGTGAGAGCAACTCGCGTGCTCGGCGACAACTTCAGGACGCGTGGCGCAACGCCGCTGCAGTTCATCGAGAGTCGGCGATTCACCGCCCGACACCCCGTGCGAGTCAAGCCGTGCCCGCATCCGGTGTCAGCACCAGCGAGGCCCGCACCTCCACGAAACGCAGGAGAAAACGGCGCTCGTCCAACTTCTTGCGACGCATCCAACTCGTCACCTCGTCGTTGCTCTTGCTGGCGTTGCATGAGCCGCACGCCGGAACGATGTTGTCGAGCGTGTAGCGACCGCCGCGGGAGATCGGCTGCACGCAGTCGCGCTGCAGCGCGCGGTCGCTTGCTGCGCAGTACGCGCACCCTCCCCACAGCTGTTGCAGGGTCGCCCACTGCTCTGCGGTCAGATCATTCTCGACCAGCGCCATGCGCCGTTTGCGTCGACGAACGGCCTTGGCGGCGCGACTGTTGGGGTGAGGCACGGAGCAAGCTTAACCGCTGTCTTGTCGGCGATCACTCGCTGAGTTGGGCCACGAAGGCGACACTGTCGCGGGAGATCTGGACGCGGGCGTCGTCGTGGCTGACCGTGGGAGTTCCGTCGCCCGGCTGCGGGCCGTAATCACCGAAGTAGGCGTGCACAGCGCCCCCGACCGCACTGAACGTTGATCCGGCGGGCAGGATTTCCCTGGATGCCTCGATCTTGTCGGGGGTGGCGAGTGCGTCGCTGGTTACCGAAATGGACAGGACCTTCGCGGTCAGCGAGGTGCTGATGTCGTTGGCAGGGTACGAGGCATAGAGAAGCAGGCCCACGACGGGTGCGACGGGGTCGACATCGCCCGAGTCGGCCTCGATCGCGGCGACGGTTCCGCCCAGGGAGTGCCCGCCCACGACCCAGCGCGTGATGCCGGGGTAGCTGGCCCTGGTGGAGTCAAAGGCCGTGACGGAGAGGAAAGCGATGCCCAGCGGCTGCTTGGGGATGATGACGGTGTAACCGGATTCGGCCAACGGGCGCAGGACCGCGGCGTACGCGCGGGCGTCCACCTTGGCACCGGGCTGAAAGAACACTCCCGTGCGGCTGTTGGCGCCGGTCGGAGTCATCACGATCCGGGTCGGGCCCTCGGCGACGGTGACGCTGGTGTCCGAGCCCATCGCAGTCAGGGCCGGCTCGAGCGCGGAGAACGGGCGCAGCCACGCGATCAGCGCGATCCACGCGATCGACGCGACGACAAGGACGACGCGGGCGATGCGACGCCACCCCGGACTACTGCGCCGGGGGCGAACCGACCGCCAGCCGACGAACACGGATGCGAGAAGGGTCGCGAGGAGGAGGACGGCGTAGAGCGGGTGGCCGTGCACGATGGCGCCCCAACCGGTCAGGCACGCCCAGGCGACGACCAGGACGCCGGCCGCGGCGGCGACGCGCACGACCCAGATGATCCGGGACGCGTCTGCCGGCGTCGACGACAGATGACCGGTCGCTTTCCGCAGTCGAATCTTCTTCGGCGCCCCGGCCGCTGCATCGTTCACAGGGCCAGACTACTGGCGTCGGCCGGATTGACCTGTGCGGCGGAGAACGACGAGCCCGGAGGTTGAGGATTGAGAAAGTTCTCGGCTTGCGCGTCGAGAGGCTATGGCTTCTTCTGTGGGGCGGCGGGAGCTAAACGAAAAAGTTTGCGGAGAATGGGGAAGGAATCGCCCTCCGGAATGACCGGACGGTTGAGCCGGCGATTGCGTTCGAGGGCGATTGTCACACGTCCTGCGAGCAGGAGAGAGACGATCAGGAAGAGTGCGCTGACACCAAAGCCCAAGCCGACCATCGGGCTGGGTGGCGCAGTCACGGTCAAGCTGAGGCCGCCGGTAGCCAATATCGCAATCCCGACAAGGATCCACAGCGAGATATGCGCACGTCGCAGGGGGGACTCCCCCCGGGCTCGGTCCCGTGCTCCCTCGCTCACAGGTGCGTCTGAGCTGGGGTAACTGCCATCAGGATGGTCAGCACGATCAGGGCGAGGGCTAAGACTGCGGCGATGGTCATCGCAACAGGGCGGCGGCGCCACAATCTATTGGGGTTTCGATCGACAAACGGGAGGATTGCCAGGAGCAGGAAGAAGACCACTTCTCCCCAGACGATCGCGGCCAGCCCGAACCAGTTCTCCAGGGTGAACGGCCACCAGAACATCCAGGGCGGAAGGGTGATTTCGATCCCTGCCACCGGGGGGGAGCCGATTGGCGCCGGCAGAAGAATGGCAAGGATGCCGAGAAGTCCGGACAATGCGACCCCGAAGGCCACCAGACGGCGGATGTGTCGGGTGAAGGGCTGAGTGGGTTCTGAATCTGGCGCCTGATCAGGAGACGCTCCGACAGGCAATGCCGGGTGGGGAGACATATGGTGCCGTTTTACCAGCAGGAAGTGCAGGAAGACGAGCACCAGGATCATGCCGGGAATGATGACCACGTGCGCGCCGTATAGCCGCAGAAGAATCGAGACCCCGCTCGAGAACCCAGGGGAAAACCAGAAGCCCACCCCGCCGAGGAGCTTGCCGAGTTCAAGGTTATGACCGAGCGCCTCGTAGGCCTCCTGATCCCATTTGAGCACCGTGCCAGTGAAGACGGCGAATGTCAGGAGCCCGAACATCGCGACCCCGACGAGCCAGTTCCCCTCCCGCGGCCTCTTATACGATCCCGTCAGAAACACTCTGACGAGGTGCAGAACAGTTGCGACATACATGGCTTGGGACGCCCAAAAATGGACACCGCGAAACAGCCTGCCCCAGTCGTTCGCTTCGATCGCTCGGACCGATAGGTTTGCGAGTGCGGGTCTCGGTGCGTAGAACTGGGTCAGAATGATTCCCGACCCAATGAGCAGCACGAAACTCAGCACCGTGATCCCGCCGAGAGTCCAGGCGATCCGGTTGGCGTGTTCCGGGACAGGGTAGGCGAGAGCCGAGATACCCATGCGTTCGTCGATGACGTCCCACGCCTTTCGACTCCACGAGCGGGTTTCCTCGGGGGTGGATGCTGGCTTGCCGTTGGCGAGTTCAGTGGACATTTACTTTTCTCCCGCAACCGTGGCTTCGGACCGTTTGCTGTTCTCGCCCGCCGCGTCGGAAATGTCGCGTCGCAACTCCTTCAGGCTTTCGCCGGGTCGGAATCTGACCGAGAGTGCAATGCCAATGGCCAGGGCAATCGCCGACAGGGCGAGGAGCATCCATTCAACGAGACTGAGTGGACCTCGCGACGGAAATGGGGCCAGCACGATCGTCGTGCCGGTTTGCTCGCCCACGGCGGGGCTGAGCTCATTGATTGCCTCCGTGATGGAATCCTGCAGCAAAGTGCGAGCGGCCACGGTGTCCCCAGCTACTAGTGCATCTCTGGCCTCATTCACCATCGACACATCGACGCCATCCTGATCCTCCGCTGCAAGCGCGTTGTCGACCCTCATGAGGGCCTCGGCCGTGCCGTCCTCGCCCGGTTCGTTGACGAGAAAGCTCAGAGCCTGCTGAACCATGACGTAGCCTTCGTCCGCCGACTGACCTCCGTCCGCCTGTGCAGGCTGCCCGACCGCAATCACTCCCAGAAGCGCCATGAGTACACCAGTGACGAGGAGTCGACCAATCCTGGCGAACCTCGTCAACTTCTGCACGTGCACTGCGCGTGTGGGGGGCCCCGATACTCGTTGTGAGCTTCTCATGGGATTCCGTTTCTCCCGCCGGGCGGGCGCCGCCTGCACTGCTGCCAACAGTAGGCGGGACTATAATGCGCAAATAGAGACTTAGGTCCCGGTGCCTGCGGACGACGTGCATTGAGGGGTGTGAACGGCGCCGCCCGTGGCGACGCTGCACCGCTTGCCGGGGCTGCCGAACTGCTCCTCACCCACCGGGATTGGCCAATAAGGCGCAGTGTTACCGCGGGAGTCCCGCTATGACGGTGCGCTCTTCGCGGGCGGCGGCATCCGCAGTACTGTCGGCGCATGACTCTCCTCGACGTATTCCCCGTAACCTTTGTCACCGCCGACGAGCGCGCCACGCGACTGACCGAGGCCGGCACGGCTTGGCAGGAACGAATCGCCGCCGATGTGGCCAATGGGCTGCTGACCTATCGCGTGCGCGGCACCGGCGAGGGCTCGGTCGCGTCGACAATCACGGCAGGCAAGCACAGCTTCCAGGTGGACGAGCCCGCAGCGCTAGCCGGAGACGATATCGCCGCCAGCCCCGTGGAGTTCGCGCTCGGAGCACTCATCTCCTGCCAGATCGTCGTCTACCGCCTCTACGCGCACGCCCTCGGAATCCGGGTGGATGAGATCGACGTCAAGGCCGAGGGTGACCTCGACGCCCGCCGCCTGTTCGGGATCGAGGAATCTGTTCGCGCCGGCTTCACCGCGGTGCGCCTGGACATCACCATCACCGGCCCGGAGACAGACGCCCGCTATCAGGAGCTTCGGGCGGCGGTCGACGCCCACTGCCCCGTGCTCGACCTCTTCGCCAACGCGACGCCGGTGACCGTGAGCGTCGCCACGGCGTAGCACTGACCCGGAGTTTCCGGCATTGTTTGAAATCGTCAGCAGTCCCGCTAGTGGTGGCTGAGGTGTTCGTTGTCTTTCCAGATGCCGTCGCCGGGCATGTCGAGCCGGTCAGTCATCGGCGCGCGCCATTGCGGGGTGTCGGTGGGTTCGCCCCAGTAGTCGGTTACTCGCACGGCCTTCCCGTTCTCGAGTTCACCAATGGTCACGTTGCGGTACAGGCGACCGTCGCCATAGTTGCAGGTCCACTCGACCACCACGACATTTGCAAGGTGAAGGCGTCTTCCGACCTCGAGCGTCAGTTCGGCGAAGTTACCCTCCACGCTGCCGATGAGCTTGCTGGTGCGCACGATCTCGCCCATCTGTGGCCATTGCCGCACCACATTCTCGGCCAGAGGCACGCCGAGGATGTAGGCGAGACGAGTCTCACCGTTGGACTCCTCTTGATTCACGTTCACTGACATGCTGTTCCTCCTGTGTTCGTATCGCTGGATGTGGTGCCGCATCGCGGCACAGAGCGGCCAATAAGATTGGATAGATCATGAGACTGTTGCTTGTGTCGGGCAGCACACGGAAATCATCGACCAACAACGCCACGTTGGCAACCGTGCGTGAACTGGCACCGGCAGGCTCTACCGCAATTCTGTATTCGGGCCTGTCCGCATTGCCCTCATTCAACCCGGATGACGACCGCGACCCTGTCCCGGCAGCGATTGCCGAGCTGCGGGAGCAGATCAGTCACGCCGATGCGATGTTGTTCAGCACGCCCGAATACGCCGGCACCTTGCCTGGCAGCTTCAAGAACCTGCTCGATTGGACCGTCGGCAGCGAGGTAGTCTCCGGGAAGCCGGTCGCGTGGATCAATGTGGCCGCCCCGGGGCGCGGCCGCGGTGCCCTCGCCACTCTGGCGTCTGTACTCGGCTACATCGATGCACGGATTCTGGATGAGGCCTGTATCGACCTCCCCGTTGCTCGGGACATGGTTGAGTCCGGGATTGTCGCGTCGCTGCCCGAACGTGACGCCCTTGCCCGCTGGTGGGTCACCATGCAAGGGCAACTGGAGAAGTCCGAGTAGTCACGTTTCAACGGTCAGCATCGCATGTTCACGCGACGAGCTCGGGGCCCTGGACGCCCGCGGACTCGCTGCAGGGCTTCACGTGGTCGAGCGCCGGGTCCGATTGCGCGAGTGCGGCGTACGGTTTCTCCCCGTTCATGGCGGTCACCAGACCGGGAAGTCGACACCGAGTTCGGAATGTGGACGGGGTCCGAAAATGCGACGCTCGACCTCGGCGATCGGGTGGTCGTTGATGGATGCCTCGCGGCGGCTCATCAGCCCGCTGGACTCGAATTCCCACAGTTCATTGCCGTAGCTGCGCCACCACTGGCCGTGATCATCGTGCCACTCGTACTGGAAGCGGACGGCGATGCGGTTCTCGCGGAAGCCCCACAGTCCCTTGCGGAGTGCGTAGTCCTGCTCGCGTTGCCATTTCGCGGTGAGGAGTTCGATGATGGCCGGACGGCCGATGACGTGCATGTCGCGGTTGCGCCACACCGAGTCCGGTGTGTAGGCGAGGGCGACCTTCTCGGGGTCACGGCTGTTCCAGCCGTCCTCGGCGGCCTGGACCTTCTGGAGCGCCGTCGGCAAATCGAAAGGCGGGAACGGGGGGCGGGATTCGGTCATCGAAACGTGTCCTTGTCAGTCGGTCAGTGCGGGGTTACGCGGATAGGGGGTGTGGGCAGTCTCCCGCGCCGGGAGCAGATGACCGGCCACGAGGCGCTGCAGGGTGAACCGTGCAATACGGCCGGTGTGTCCGTCGTCTCCGGGACGGCCGGGTTCTCCCCAGTCGATCTGGGTCGTGCCCGAGAGGTGCAGCGTGCGTCCGGTGGAAAAGTCGAAGAAAAGCAGGGCGGCTTCAGGATTCACGGCGAGGTTACCGAAACTGTTGAAGAGATTGTTGCCCGGGTAATCGGGCCACCACAGCCCGTACCTGTCGGCGCGGACGACACCGGGTGGGCCGCCGCGGTGGGACGCGTCAGCGCCTCGTTCGGGGTTCGCGGTGCCGAGGAAGAAGGTGTCGGCGGCCCGGATCAGCTCCAGGTCTTCCGGCTCGAGCGTGCTGCCCTCGCGAACGTGATCGCGGCCGGTCCGGTCGCGGTCTTCGGGTGCGAGAAGGCGTTGTTGAATGTATTTCGGGCAGTTGCCGTAGGCCTGCTCGACTTCGATGAGAAGAAGATCACCGCCGCTCACGGCGAGGGTGCCGTTGATGCGCACCCGGCGCCGGGTGGCGAATTCGACCGTCGTCATCCCCGCCTTCTGGCCTGCGGGCAGCCCGTGCAATGGGTCTCCTGCGGGGATCACGGCATGGACCGCGACGGTGGTTTCGGACGGCACCTCCAGGAACCCGGGTTTGCCGACCAGTGGGGACGTCCAGAGCCGTCCGGCGGCATCCCTCCCGGAGATGACGAGGAACGTTCGGTCGCTGAGGATTCCCGCGATGCCGCCAGTCAGGGCGGCGGGCTCAAGCATTCGGGACAGGCGAGCCGCATCTTGCTCGACCCCGGCTTGGTGTTGCACGGCAAGCTCGCCGGCGTGGAAGCCCACGTCGGCGAGCTGCTGTGTTCCGGTCATGGTCATCATCTCCTTGAGGGCGAGGGAAGGCTTACAGTCCGATGACGGGCCAGTCGTTCTCCACATTGGCGAGCACGTTGAAGTAGTTAGTCAGGATGTTCAGCGCAAGGTTGGCGACCAGCTCACCGATCTCCGAGTCGGTCACGCCGGCGGCGCGGGCCGCCGCGATCGCGTCATCGTCCACGTCGCCCGCGTTCTCGGCGATCGTGTTGGAGAGCTTCAGCAACGCGGCCACATGCGGGTTGCTCGACTCGGCGCGGCGCGCGGAGTCCAGCTCGGCGGAATCCACCTTGGCGATATTGCTGCCGATGTAGGTGTGGGCGGAGAGGCAATACTCGCAACCGTTCAGCTGAGCGGTGGAGATCGCCAGGCGCTCACGTACCGCCGCGGGCAGGCCGCCGGATCCGACCGCAGCGGAAAGCGCGAGGTACCCCTTCAGCAGTGCGGGGCTGTTGGCCATGACCTTCGTCATGTTCGGAACGAGACCCAGTCCCTTCTGGACCTGGTCGAGCAGCTCCTTGGCAACGCCGGTGGCGGTCTCAGGCTGAATGGGGGCGAGGATGGCGAGGGTGGTGGTGGCGGTCATCTGCTTCTGTCTCCTTGATTTCTAACGGAAGAACTTGTGTTCATCCGTTAGAAGTTATAACACGATTGTTCTAACGCATGCAAGTCAATTCTTCCGTGATAGATTGGCTCTATGGAAAAGATGGGGTCAGAGCGCAGTTGGGTGCTCGCGGAAGAACCGACGCCGGTGCGTTTGATGGCGACTATCTGGGCGGACACGGATGGTCTGCACGACGACTTCGCGGTCCCGTCGGACGTGGACGCATGGCTGGATGCTGTCGGCGTCGACCGCGAGGGTGTCACGGCCACTCAGGAGGAGCTCCAAAGCGCGCTCAATCTGCGAGACTCGGTGCGCAGGCTGGCAGCCCACGTCACGGACGATCAGCGTTCCGCTGCAGCGTCAACCGTGGCGCACGTGGATGACGCCGCCCGAATTGTGAACGTGGCGGCCAGCGCGCGTACTATCCCGCTGCTGCGGCTGAATGACGGTCGTCTCGTACTGGCGGCCGATTCTGCAGTGTCACCGGTGGGTGCCGGCCTGGCCGAAGTCGCCTATGAAGCCCTGCATCTACTGGGCGAGAACGGCTCCCATCTGCGGGCTTGTTACGCGCCCGGCTGCGTGCTCTACTTCCTGAAAACACACCCCCGACGGGAATGGTGCTCGGTTGCTTGCGGCAACCGAGCCCGTGCGGCACGGCACTACCAGTCCGTACGTTCGGCGCGGGTCGGGCCGGAGCGCACGAGCCACTGAAGCACGAGCCACTGAAGCACGAGCCACTGAAGCACGAGCCACTGAAGCACGAGCCACTGGAGCACGCGCTATCCGTGAACTCCTTCTAGACGATCAAGACGGCGGGAGTGCGATCTGCCGGTCATCGATCCGGCTGGAACGAATGATCGGCTCGTTGCGCCGCGGCCATCGGAAAGTGAGCGCTATCAAACTGCTGACGATAAGGCCTACCCCTACCCATCCCAGGGTTGGGAGTCGTTCTCCCACGATCACGACGGCGAGTATGGCCGCGACGACGGGCTCGACCAGGGTCAGGACGATCGCTGTGCTGGCGCGCACCCGGGCGAGGCCCATTCCGAAGAGGACGTAGCCGGCGAACATCGGTATGACGGCCAGGTATATCCCCACGGATGCCGTAGGCCACGAGGACAGAAAGGGGGCACCCGGGGCTAACGCGACGGGCATGAGCAGTGCCCCGGCGACGCCAAAAATGGAGCCCATCACGGGCCGAGCCGGAACACCGGTCTCGATGACGTGGTGCGCGGCCCATGAATACAGGGCGTAGGTGAGCCCGGCGAGCAGGCCAAGGAAGACGCCCAGCGCGGAATCGAAGGCGCGGCTTGCTCCGGGAGTCGCTGACTCGGCAACGCAGAGCACGGTAGCGCCGGCGATTCCCAGGCCGGCACCGGTCACCCATCGGCGAGTCAAGCGATGCCGGTCGGCCACACGTTCGATGATGGACGCGAAGATGGGCGCGGAGCCGATGGAGACGACCGTTCCCGCGGCGACGCCGGCGAGGTGCATGGATGTGTAGAAAGCCAGCGGGTAAATCGTCACAGCGATCGCGCCCAGAGCCACGATCCTCCACTGTCCTCGCAAACCACGGCCGTTGTGTCGGATTGATCGCAGAGCGATCAGCGCCTGCAAGAGCCCCCCGAATCCCATGGCCGTCGCGCCGATGGCGATCGGGCTGACATCGGGGGCGAATGTTGCTGCCGTCCCGCTCGTTCCCCACAGGATCGAAGCGGCCAGGACCAGGACGACGCCCGCGCGGTAACCGGACGACTGCTTCACGGTCCGTCGACCAGCTCGAGAGCGAGCCGTTCGGCGACCTCGGGCTTGCTCCCCGATACCGCTTTCGCTCGATCGGCGTGGAGTCCCCACCATTCTTCGCCGGCGTCCGCGCGCAGGCTCTGAGTTTCATCAGGCATGGCGGGTCCCGCTGCCCTCGAGGATGGCGCGGTAGCCCTCGCGATAGCTCGGGTAGGTGAAGTTGAATCCCGTGTCGAGCAGGCGCTGATTGCGGAGGCGTTTGTCGCCGCCGCGCCCACTGCGGGTCTCCACGACCATCGGCGCCGGCAAGCCAAGCTCACCGGCGAGAAAGTTAAGCACATCAATGCCGACGACCGGGGCGCTGTCCACGCCGAGGTAGAGCGGAGCCGGCGGTTCGTCACGCGCCATCAGGTGCACGATCGCCGCTGCCGCATCGTCACGATGGATGCGGTTCGTGTGCCGTGACAGCGCAGACACGGTGGCGTGTCCCGCGCGCACCTGAGTGATCAGCCGTTCCCTGCCCGGTCCGTAGATTCCGGCCAGTCGGAGCACGACCGCCTCTGGAATGCGTGTGTGCAGCATCCGTTCTGCCTCCAGCAGGATGGCCGCGGTGCCCGGTCTGGGGTTCGCCGGTGTCAGCTCGTCGACCCAGCTGCCGTCGTTCACGTCGTAGACGGCCGTTGATGACACCAGCAGCACGCGTCGCGGCGTGACCGGGGCCTCGTCGAGAGCATCGAGGAGGTTGTGCAGCCCGTTGACGTAGGCCGCCGTGTACGACTCGGTTGTGCGGCTGCCGGCGGCAAGCGCCACGATGACGGTCTCGGTGCCCGGTGGCACGACCGGCTTCTCCAGACTGAGGTCGATCGACCTCCCCGTGATGGCCGGGGGCAGCCGGGCAGCGTTGCGACGCAGGCCCACCACGTCGTGCCCGAGTTCCGCGAAGCGCAGACCCACCTCGGTGCCGAGGTCGCCGCATCCCGCAATGAGTACCGTCATATCTCTCCTCCGGTCGCCCGGGCCTTGCCGCCTGGCCGGAGGTCGGTGACGCGGCCGCAAGAACGTACGCTCAGTGTATGAGCCTGCTGCGCCCCGCCGAACCGTCAGACATCCTCGAAATCCTTCGGCTCGTTCTCGAGCTCGCCGTGTACGAGAAGGAACCAGACGCGGTCGAGGCGACCGAAGACGGATTCCGGTCGGCACTGTTCGGAGAGAGCCCGGCCGTCTTTGCGCTCGTCGTCGATGGCGCGGAGGAGGGCACGCTGGCCGGGGTGGCGATCTGGTATCTCACGTTCTCGACCTGGGAGGGCGTGCATGGCATTCACCTCGAGGACCTCTATGTGCGGCCGGCGTACCGGGGGAGTGGGTACGGCAAGGCCTTGCTGGCCCGCCTGGCCGCGATCTGTGTGGAGCGCGGCTACGCCCGGCTCGAGTGGGACGTGCTGGACTGGAACGAGCCGGCAATCGGCTTCTACCAGTCGTTCGGCGCTCGCCCGCTCGATGGCTGGACCACGTATCGGCTCGACGGCGACGCCCTGCGTCATGGCGTTTAGCGTGGGGCTTCCGGCTCGCCCGGCCGATGAGCACTGGCAGACTGTAGGCATGGTGCAGCACGACGTCAGGCCAAGTCCATGATGAATGAGCGCACGCTGATCCTTCTCAGGCACGCCAAGTCGGACTGGTCGGTCCGGCAGGCAGACGTCGACCGCCCGCTCGGCAAGCACGGGCTCCGACAGGCCCACCGCGCAGGGCGGTGGCTGGCCCGCATGTTCGAAGGCATCGACCTCGCCGTTGTTTCGCCGGCCACCCGAGCTCGGAGTACCTGGGAGATCGCCTCGGGTGAGCTCGATAATCGGCCATCGGTCCGGATCGACGACGGGATGTATGCCGCGTCCGGTACTCGACTCCTCGCTGTTGTGGCCGAACTGCCGGACGACGTTGACACCGTCGTCATGGTCGGGCACAACCCCGGGTTCGAAGACCTGATCACGCTCCTCGCCGGCGAGTCGGCGTCGATGCCTACCTCGGCGTTCGCCGTCATCGGGCTGACCGGGCCGTGGTCGTCGGCCGGTCACTCCCCGGCGAAACTGCGAACGTCGGGCAGACCGCCTGCGGCGTAATCCTCAGTCGCGTGAGTTGTCTTCTCTCGCCAACCGAGAGGTGTTCCCGGGTCCGGTGAAAGCGACCTGCCATCGTCGAACATCCCGCTTGACGAGTGGACGATCCCGATACCCACTACCTCGTTGCGAAGTCGAGCTTCGAGTCGGCGACGGCGATGACCGTCCAGTTGCCGCCGTCGGCATCCGTGAATTCATAGGCCGGGACAACGAGCACGCTGCGGTCGGGCTGCCATTGGGTCGTGAGACCAAGTCGCGCGCTGACGATGTCGATCTTGTTCACGGGCCACGACAGCGACGTACCCGCTGCGGGGGTCACCGGCGGCTCCGTGGGCGGCACCCACTCGGTGGTCCCCGGTGCGGTCTGGGAACGCAGGGCCATCGGTCCGCCCGTCATCTGGGCGCCGAACCGCGGGTCAGAGAGCCGTTCGAACGCTGCCTGTTCACTGACGATGGCATAGTCGCCAAGCGGAACGATGTCGGCGAGTGCGCCGGAGGCGCTGTACACGCCGGCAGCCGTGAGCTCGAGGCCCCAGGCTGAGTCGATGCGCCGCCCGTCGATGACGGGCCAGGCCTGCGCGCTCCGCGTGAACGAGCCCTCCCACGTGTCTGAGCTGTATTCGAACGACCCCGGGTCTCGCCCGGCCGAAGCGATCAGCGAGCGCAACGCGGCGATCGCGGCGTCCTGGTTCGGAAGATCAGTCGGCGGTTCGCACGGCTGGGTTGAGTTGGCATCCAGGCCGCACTGCCACGGGTTGATCTGTGGATCGGTGAAGGAGAAGCTGAGCATCCCGTCGAGACTCACGGAGAGGTACGGCGTGGTGCCGTCTGGCGCGCCCACGAGCCAGGAGCCGTCCATCGTTTTCGGGCTTCCCTGGACTTTGAGCGCCGTGGCGAGTGCGGCGACCCGCTCAGTAGTGGATGCGGTGCGCGCGTCGAAGGTGTACGCCGGCGCCGTGCCCGCGGTCGCCGACAGGCCAGAAGAACTGAAGCTGCTGCGGCCGGATCCGAAGGGGTACGTCATGTCGGACACGCCGCCCGCGGACATTTTGGATGGCGCACCGGAAGGAGCCCCGGCGAAGCCGCCGTTGGCTGTGCCTCCCTCTGCCGCTGACCCGCCGCTTCCGGCGCCCGGCAGCACAATGGCGGGAACGGCGCCGCCTGCGGAGTTCGTGGTCTGACCGGTCGACGCCCCAATCCCGAATCCAGCGCCGCCGACGATCACGAGTGATGCGGCGACCGCCACGAACGGGATCCACCGGGGGTGCCGGCGCGCACGCGCTGCGCTCAGATCAGCGATCGGCGCCGACTCGGTGGCGGGCTCGGGGAGAGTGTTCGCCAGGGTGTCCTCGACAACGGCGTCGGCGAATCCCGCGCGGGGTTCAACGTCGGCCGCGGGGTCTGCGGCGCGCAGCCGGGCGAGCGGGTCGAGCTCGTTGTCGTCGTTGATGCTGTTCGTATCGTTCATGTCGTTCATGTCGTTCACCCTCCGTGAGTGTGGTTCATCTACGGATATGTGCGGTGCGTTTCAAACCTTGCAGGCGCTTAGAAGGAAAGTCGTTCCGTCCATGCCTCTCGCAGTCGTTTGCGGGCGCGCGAGAGTGCGGCATCCGATCCGGAGCGGGAGATGCCGAGCACCTCCGCGAGTTCCTCGCCGTCGAGACCTTCCCACGCGTGCAGGAGCAGGATTTCGCGGTCGCGTTCGCCGACGCTCTCAAGCGCACCGCGAAGCTCGGCGTCAAAGAGCGCGCTCAGTTCTGGGTGTTCACTCACGCGCACCGTGCCCGTCTCGGGGACCACGTCGACGGGGAGGTCGATGAGTTTGCGGCGATGGTTGGCGAGAGTGAATCCGGCGGTTCGATACAGCCAGGGGAGGACGGCCTCAAGCGGAACGTCGGCGCGTCGGCGCCAGGCAACCGCCAGGACCTCGGCGGCAAGATCTTCGGCGTCTTGACGTGGGCCGCGGCGCGCAAAGTAGCGCACGAGCGCGGCGGAATGCTCGCGGACCACGGTGGTGAACCACGCCGCATCCGTGCTCGGGTCGTGGCCCGGTCGCGAAACAGGCAGGTCGGTGCCCGCGGGCATCGCCACGCCCTCATTTGCATCGGCGGCTGCTCTGGTGCTGTCGATCGTCACATACTGAATGTGTCAGATCCGTTGCGAATCTTGCACGACTTTCGAAAATCGGCGATCGCGCCGACATCGCTCCTGCAACGTCGACTCTCCGCAGAAACGGCGATTCTCCGGGGGAGCCGGGCCGCGCGCGGTGCCTGGCCGAACAGTCATAGCCGGAATCTCAGAGGTCGCAGGCAGGAGGGCCTGCGATGGTCAGTCGCAGACCCTCCACTGGATTGGTCTCGTCAGCGTCGGCCGTGACCTCCGTCTCGGGTGGTGATGATGTGGGCTGCCAGGGCCTTCTGGACGGCGTCCGCCTCAGTCTGGGTCAGGGTGCCGTCGGTCACGGCCTGGTCGAGGGTGGCCTTCGTCTGGGCGGCCCTTTCGGCCTCCTGCTCGGACTGGACTTGGGTCAGGGCTGTGGTCACCGTGGCTTCGTCGATGTTCAACTCGGCGGCCAGTGCCTTGGCGAGCTCGGTCCGGCGGGCATCCCTGGCGACCTCTCTCTCGGCCTGGGTGGCATCCGGGGATGGGCGGGCGGTAGCGGCGGTTTGATCACGCACTGCGGTCAGGGCGTCCGAGACGGTGGCCGCGGGCAGTCCCAGTTTGGTGGCCAGTGCTGCGGCGTCGAATCCCTTGCCGCCGTGGCCATCGTGACGGCCGGTGGGGTTGGCGGTTTCGCCAGACAGTTCCGATGAGCCGGCTGTGGGGGTGGGGGTTTCGGCCTGGGCGGTCTGGACCATGCCCAGCCCGACACCCGAGACCAAAGCCACGCCCGCTACTCCGGCGATCAGTTTCCTCTTCATGGTGGTTCCTTCCGTCCTGCCCGGAGTCTCCGGTTGGTGAAATGAAGCCTGCGGGCCGCGCCTATCAGGACACTATGGTTAGGCTGAGAGAAGGTCAGGAATCACTCGGGCGTCGCCGCCGAACACGCCGGTACCGTCGGATCCGACACACGCCTGACGGCCAATTCGGGCGCGATTCCGATCAGGGTGAAGCCCATCGGAAAAGGACGCTCGCCGAAGGTGATGCCTTACTCGGTGTCGCCCTGGTTCAAGATTTCGTCAAGAATCCTGAGTACGCGGTTCCCGAAGTGCGGAGGCACGTTGTCGGGCAGTCCCGTGACGGGCCACCAGGCGACATCCTCGCTCTCAGAGCTGGTGGACGGGGCCAGATCAGTCCTCGCGATCGCTCCGAATCCGATGTCCCAATGCACGCTGCAACGAGTGAAGCCGGCACCCAGGGTGTGACGGTCGACGTCGAGGACGCCTCCGACCGGGCGAATGTCGTTGATGCCGCCTTCCTCGCGGGCCTCACGAAGGGCTGCCGATGGAACAGATACGTCCGTTGCCTCCACATGGCCGCCGAGTTGAACCCAGAAACGCCCCTTTCGATGAAAGCACAGCAAAACCTGGGCGAGATCGGGGGTGAAGACGAAACAACTCGCAGTCACGTGCTCCGACCCCCCGTCCCGATCCAGGGCAGATCCAGGAGACGCGCTGACGAACGAGACGTATTCATCACGCAGCTCGCTCTGGCCCTGCCCGAGTGGTTTCCACGCGTTGAGCGTGTCGATCAGATTGGCCGGGACGGCTGGGTGGGGACGTGACGCATTCACCATGGCCTAACCCTACTGAGGCGTCGGAAAGTTCGGCCCAGGAAGCCAACGGCCACTGGGCGAGCGATCGGGTGAGCTCGGCGTCTCACGCATACACTTTCGCTATGGCGATTCGAGCACTACGTGAAGAGGATCGTGGTCTCCTCCGCCGGGCAACACTGGCCAACATGAACTGGATCGGCCCCCGGTTCACTTTCGACGACGTCGATGAGTCGGACGAACTCACCCACTACTTCCGCACCTTCCCTCGTGGGCGAGACTTTGGCCTGGTGGACCACGACGGGGGCACCGTTCGAGCCGTCGCGTGGCTCGTATTCCTGCCCGTGGAAAGCCCCGGCTATGGATTCGTCGAGTTGGACACCCCCGAGTTGAGCATCACGACGTTCGAAGGCTTTCGCGGGACGGGCATCGGCAGTGACTTGCTCGCACAGCTGATTGCGTCCGCCAAGGCGCGAGGCTTGCGCGCTCTGAGTCTGAGTGTTGAAGACGGCAATAGAGCTCGACACCTTTATCAGCGCGTTGGATTCACGGTGGCCGGTCGAAACGGCGGATCCGACACGATGCTTCTCACGCTCTGAACAGCGCACGCAACGCCTCTGACTTCGTCGAATGGCGTGGTCGCATCCGCGCGGGACGAGACTAGGCAGTCCGCCGACTGGTGGATATTCTCCTTCGCCAACCCGTGATCGGCGCAGCCGAAGCCGCAGTCCGGATTGGTATTCCCAGTGTCAACGCTCAGCTTGCCATCGATCGCCTGACGCGAACATTCTGACGCAGATCACAGTGCAGCGGTAGTACTCTCAATGCGTTACGAGGAGGTCTTCTGATGCGCCGGGTTACGTATTCGATGGGCGTCTCCCTCGACGGCTACATTGTCGGACCGGACGGCAACATCGCCTCGCCGCCGCCCGAAGAGGAGATCTTTCGATTCGTCATCGAGGAGGCTCGAGACATTGGTGTTCACCTACTGGGGCGACGGCTGTACGAGACGATGCTGTACTGGGAGACCGCCGACCAGGATCCGTCGCTCGACGAATCGGAGCGTGAATGGACCGCGATCTGGAAGCCGCTGCCCAAGATAGTTTTCTCCACCACGCTGTCGGCGGTGCAGGGCAATGCCCGCCTGGCATCCGGCGGTCTGGCGGAGGAGATCGAACGGTTACGAGCCGAGCCGGAAAGGGGCGATATCGCGATCGGCGGCGCGACTCTCGCCGCCGAAGCGGCCGCGTTGGGTCTGATCGATGAATACCGGGCCAGGGTCTACCCGGTGCTGGTCGGCGGGGGCATTCCGTTCTTCCCCCACAGCCGACACCGAGTCAGCCTCGAACTCGTCGAGACCCGCAGCTTCAGCTCAGGAGTTGTTTATCTCCGCCACCGCGTCATGCGCTGACTGCAATCGAGCCGGAGCGCACAATCTCAGTCCTCGAGCGCACGACCTCGCAGATCGGGCAGGGTGAGGGCCGCGATCGCCGCCACCGCGAACACCGCGGCGAACACCCCGAAGGGCAGCGCCACACCCCCGATCGCCAGAAGCAGGGGAACGAACAGCGGCGCGATGATCGATGCCAACCGGCCGAAACCGGCGGCCCAACCGGCCCCGGTTCCGCGGACCCGCGTGGGGTAGAGCTCGGGCGTGACCGCGTAGAGCGCTCCCCACGCACCGAGGTTGAAGAACGACAGCATCGAACCGTAAACGAGGATGGCCGTGACATCGCCGGCGGTGGCGAACAAACCCGCCGAGATCGCTGACCCGCAGAGAAAGGCGGAAAGGGTGAGGCGTCGTCCCCACTTCTCCACGAGCCAGGCCGACACCGCGTAGCCAGGCAGTTGCGCGAGCGTGATGATGAGCGTGTATTCGAAGGAACGCACCAAGGAGAAACCCTGCGCCACGAGCAGTGTCGGCAGCCAGATGAAGGCGCCGTAGTACGCGAAGTTGACGCAGAACCAGACGATCCAGAGCGAGATCGTGCGCCGACGCAATACCGCACCGAACAGGGTGGGCTTGGGCTCCTCCATCGTGACATCCGGTGCGAGAGCTGCGGATGTCACGGGCGGCGCCGGCACGTTCGCGGCATCCTCGAAGTCCCGAACGATCCTCTCCGCCTCGGCGTACCGGCCCTTGGCCTCGAGGAACCGCACTGACTCGGGCAGACGGAGCCTCACGACGATCGAGTAGACCGCGGGTATGGCCCCGAGCGCGAGAGCCCAGCGCCATCCGTCATCGCTGGTGGGCACGACGAAGTAGCCGATGAGTGCCGCAGCAGTCCAGCCGACGGCCCAGAAGGACTCGAGAATCACGACGACGCGACCGCGGATGCGGGCGGGAGCGAACTCGCTCACCAGCGTGGAGGCGACGGGCAATTCCGCACCGAGCCCGAGACCCACCAGGAACCGCAGGGCTACGAGCGCGCCGATCGACCAGGCGAGCGCCGACAACCCGGTGAATACGCCATAGACCAGGAGTGTCAGCGCGAACACCTGGCGTCGACCGAGCTTATCGGCGAGCAGTCCGCCGACACTCGCGCCGATCGCCATGCCGAGAAACCCAGCGGATGCGACCCAGGACAGGTCGGCGGCCTCGACGTTCCAGACCACGACCAGTTGGGCGATAACGAACGAGATGAGTCCGACATCCATCGCGTCGAGGACCCACCCGATACCGCTGCCACCGAGTAGTGAGGAGTGCTTGCGTGTCCACGGCAGGGCGTCGAGGCGCTGCGACCGGGTTCGTCCGGTCGTGATTGAGGTCATGAATCAATACTGGCGGTAGCTGCCAGTGGGGTATAGCCGATGCGAGCAGCCGCAATCCGCGTGGATCATCGCCGCGACGAGTTCTCGAGGCCCAACTACCCGACACAAGTCCGAACGGGCCGGTCACGTGACAACTGTTGTCGCGTGACGGATGAGCTTGCTGCCTGCTCCGAGGCGCCGGCGCCGGTTTGCCGTTGCCGACGGTCGGCCTATGCCGCCGTGTCCACGGCCGCTGACAGATCGTAGAGCGTGACGCCGTCGACGGTCTGGGCTGTGTAGGTTGCCGCGACCCAGGCCGCGATCTCGGTCGATTCACTCGATCCGCCGTTGGCTTGGCCTGCCGTTCCTCCGATGAAGTAGTGGATCTTCCCGGCGGCCACGTCGGCCTGAAATTCAGCGAGCGTCGGAGCGGGATCGCTGCCGTTGAAGCCCCCGACTGCCATCACCGGCAGTTCCGTCGCGAGCTGGTAGCTTGCGGCCGAGTCCGATCCGACGGCCGCGGCGATCCAGGTGTACCTGGCGGCATCAGCGGAGAGCAGTGCGGCAAGCTCTGAACTCACGGCAACGGACCCCATGGGTGCGCCGCCCCCGCCCCCGCGGCCGCCGCCGGTGCCGTCAGTCGGCGTAGTCCCGGTGCCGCCCGTAACGCCGGTGGGCGCCGTGCCCGTTCCGACCGCCGGCGGACCGTTGGCGCCTCCCCTGGTTCCCGTGGGCGGCGGGCCTCCGGTGCCGTCGGCAGTTCCGGTCGTTGCTCCCGGGAGGCCGCCCCCGCCGTCGGGCATTCCGCCTCCGCCCATGCCGCCCATGCTTCCGGAAACGGTCGGCCCGGCCGTGACGATCGACCCGGTGTGGGCCGTCGACACGGTTTCGAGCGTGTAGGCCACCGGTGCCAACAGCGCGCCGGTGAGAGAGACCGCGACGGTCACGCACCGCAGCACTGTGCCGGACGGCGAGCTGGGGCGGCCGATCTTGGGCGGGAGCATCAGCAGAACTGCCGCGATCATGCCGAGCGCGACGACGGCGAACTTCAACCACGGCCACCAGTCGACAGCCCGGTCGAGCAGCACCCACGCCCATACGCTCGTGGCCAGCATTGCACCGGCCGCGGTGATCCGGGCCCAGAGCGCTGTGCGCTTCATCCAGACGAGGTTCGCACCGATCGCGACGGTCCCGGCGAGTGCGGGGGCCAGGGCCACCGTGTAGTAGGCGTGGAAGATCCCGGCCATGAAGCTGAAGGCTAGCGCGGTCAGGAGAAGATAGCCCGCTAGGAGGAGAAGAGAGGCCCGGCGGGGGGAGACGCGCGGGGCGCGTCGCAGCACGACGAGGGCGGCGACGAGTAGCACCAGCGCAGCGGGGAGGAGCCAGGTGATCTGGCCGCCGAACTCGCCGAGGAAGAGCCGGAAGATTCCGGTCTCGCCCCACATCGAGCCCGCACCCGTCGCCGTCGCAGCGCCGGGGGTGACGCTCCCGGTCTCGCTCCCGGTGAGGCGCCCGAACCCGTTGTAGCCGAAGGTCAGCTCGAGAAAGCTGTTCGTCTGCGAGCCGCCGATATAGGGGCGCCAGCTTGTGGGAACGAGTTCGACGACGGCGACCCACCAGCCGGCCGAGACGGTCACGGCGCCGAGTGCCGCAAGAGAGTGCCAGAGCCGGGTGACGAACTTGTGCGGCGCCGCGTAGAGGTACACGCCCGCGAGCACCGGCAGGATCAGAAAGGCCTGGAGTTGCTTGGTCAGGAAGCCGAGGCCCACCATCACTCCGGCCCAGAGCACCCATTTAAGCCTGCCGGTTTCGATGCCGCGCAGCGTGAAGTAGGTCGCGAGGCTGAGGAGCAGCACGAGCAGGGCATCCGGGTTGTTGAACCGGAACATCAGTGCGGCGACGGGGGTCACGGCGAGCACGGCACCGGCGAGCAACGCGGTGCCGGCCGAGAACCGGCGGCGCACGGTGCCATAGAGCACACCGACCGAGGCGACACCCATCAGGGCCTCCGGCACGAGGATGCTCCACGAACTGAGCCCGAACAGGCGCACGGACAGGGCCATCAGCCAGAGGCTCGCGGGGGGCTTGTCGACGGTGATCGCATTGGCGGCATCCGAAGACCCGTAGAAGAACGCCGTCCAGTCGACCGATCCGGCCTGCACAGCCGCGGAATAGAACGAATTGGCCCAGCCGCTCGCGCCCAGGTTCCAGATGTAGAGCATTGCGGTGACGAGCAGAAGGCCCAGCAGGGCCGGGCGCTCCCATCGCGCCGAGTCGGGCCTGCCCCGCACGAGGGTGCGCGGCAGGGCTGCGACACGGGCGGCGACGCGTGTTCCGAACGGGGATGCGAGAGGCCGGGGGGCGACCTGGGTCGTCATGAACTGGCTACTTTCTGGTTGGGGGACAAATGGACACGGGAGATGACATCGTCGCGGGAAGTTCGGGGTTCGATCCGGGTCGGTGCCGGGGAACTCTGGCCCCGAAAGACCCAGAGCCGCAACAGCAGGAACCGCATGACGGTCGCGAGCAGGTTGGCCGCGGTGAGCCCGATGATCTCGGCCTGCGCACCGGCATCCGGGCGCAGGAAGTGCAGCCCGAGGAGCGATCCGCTCGTCACGAGCCAGGCCAGGCCGAAGATCACGAGGCCCTGCGCCTGGTGCTTGATCGCACTTCGCCGCCCGCGCACGCCGAAGGTGAGACGCCGGTTGGCCCAGGTATTCAGGACCGCCGTGATGAGCAGGGCGAGGAAATTGGCCAGCTGGGCGGACATCATGGCCTGGAGCACCAGGTAGAGCGCGGCAAAGGCAACGGTCGACAGCACGCCGATCACGCCGAAGCGCAGCACCTGGCCGAAGAAAGTGGGCGGGGTCGGCGGTTCGAAGGGCGGACGACCGAGTTCGGCATAGATCTCGTCGACGGGGATCCTCCCGGTGACGAGCGAGTGGGCCACCCTCACGAGGCCTTTGATGTCGTCGGTGGCGGTGGCGACCACGTCGACGCGGCTGTCCGGGTCGTCGATCCAGTCGACCGGCACCTCGTGGATCCGGAGCCCGGCACGCTCGGCGATGATGAGCATCTCGGTGTCGAAGAACCAGCCGGTGTCCTCCACGAGCGGGAGCACGCGCTGGGCGACGTCACGGCGCATGGCCTTGAAGCCGCACTGGGCGTCGCTGAAGTCGACGCCCATCGTCGCCCGCACCAGCGCGTTGTAGCTCCGGGAGATGAATTCCCGCTTGCCGCCGCGCGTGACTCGGGAGCCGCGCGACAGGCGGCTGCCGATGGCGACGTCGGAATGGCCTGAGAGCAGCGGGGCGACGAGCGGCGGCAGCGCGCGAAGGTCGGTGGAGAGGTCCACGTCGACATACGCGACGACCGCGGCCGGCGAGGCGAGCCAGACATTCTTGAGCGCCCGGCCACGGCCCTTCTCTGCGAGGTGCACGGCGTGGACACCCGGCAAATCTGCGACGAGGGCTTCGGCGATGGCGGCTGTGTTGTCGGTACTGGCATTGTTCGCGATGGTGATGCGCCAGGGTTCGTCGAACGAGTCGACCAGGTACGCGTGCAACACCCGCATGCTGCGCGCAAGGGTCTCTTGTTCGTTGTACACAGGAACGACGACGTCGAGGGCGAGGGCTGCTGATCTGGTCATAACGGCAACTCTCGGCCCGTGGCCTATGCCGGAGCAGTCTGCCTCCTATGAGCGAGCCAAGAGAACCTCCACAGGGGTCAGGCGAATTCCGACAGGCGCATGGCCGCGGTCATTGACAACAAGCCCGCACGAGCCCGGTGCGGGTGAATGGGCTCGGGGGCTGCTGGCCGCCCCAATTACCATCGGGGCAATCATGGCGACGCCATCAACCTGGTGTGACTACGTTCGCATACGCCAAACGGTGGACTTGCTCTGAGCTGCTGGCCTCAACTCACCCTGACAGGTAGGGCGCGCCGAGGGGACATGCAGCCATCGGCATATTCCTGTGGCGTCTGACTGTTGATTCTGGGGCCGGTAACCATACAGGACCGGAAGAGCCATGCGCAAGCCGTCACTTCGGGTGCTTACGGCATCAGAAGACCAGGTCTAGCTTGAGCGGTGGGGGACAGTGGATCGCATCGCTGTCATTCGGACCCGAAGCCGAATTCAACCAGAGATGAGATTCACCATGCCCAGAAACAACACCAGAAAGAAGTGGGCTGTCGGAGCGGGAGGTGCGGCTATCGCACTCACTTTCTCGCTTGTCAGCCTCGGCACCACCGGCGCGTACTTCAGCGACACCCATCAGGGAGACATCACCGGCACGATCGGTTCAATCAAGGTGGTGGGTTCAGCTGGCACCGGCACGGAAAGCCTGGACCTGAACTTCACCGGGTTGCTGCCTGGCACGCCGCAGACGGTGACCGCCGGCTACCAGAACACGGGGGCCAGCCCTCAGGACGTCTGGGTTGTGTTCAACAACGTGGACGCTCTGCACGCGTTGAACGACCTCGGCACGTACGGTGAGTTCCACGTCAAGGCGAACGGAACGGCGTTGTTCGACTCCGCGAACCTGAGCGATGACATGGACGACCCGGCGAACCTCAGCTGCGGGCCGATCGCCCCGACCGGTTGCTGGCCTGTCCCGAAGATGATCAAGATCGCGTCCAACGTCGGACCTTCGGCCAGCGGAACTGTCGACTTCACCTTCGGCTACGCGTCGAAGTTGAAGGGTCAGACGGCGGCCGGCGGCGGTGTGTGGAACTCCTACCCGGTATCCACTGTGCCCAAGCCGAACCCTGTGGTTGTCGGCAGCGGCCTGCCGTACCAGCTTGTTGCAACGCAGGTTGGTCAGACCCCGTAGTCACACGCGGTTGAAACCCGGATGCCTGCTACCCGAAGGTAGGCATCCGGGTTTCTTGTACTCAATCAGAGGATGCTCGTGAACAAGAAGGTCAGGCGCCTGGTGACTGCGGTCATCGCCGTCATGCTGATTCTCGCGCCTGTGGCGCTGCTTGTCTCGGGGGTGCTGCCGTACCGCGCGTACGTGGTGCAAACCGGGTCGATGAGCCCGACGGTCCCGCCCGCGAGCCTCGTCATCGTTGAGGTGGACAAATACCAGGTCGGTCAGGTCATCACCTTCCGCAAGCAAGATGAGCTGGTGACGCACCGGCTGGTCAGCGTCAACGCTGACGGGACGTTGACAACCAAAGGGGACGCGAATACGTCCGCGGATCCGTCGACGCCAGTGCCAGCTGACGTCATCGGTGGTGTCATCTACGCGCCGCGCGGGCTCGGCTTCTGGGTGATGTACTTCCACAACCCGCTGACCATCGCATCGCTGGTCCTCTGGGCTGTGGTGAGCTGGCTCCTCTGGCCGCGTGAGACCACGGCAGTCGACCGACCGCCGGCAGTGGCCTGACGAGAGCGCACGCCGCTCAAAACAGTGGACGACGACCGCTCGTGTGAAGCGTGTAGTCCGCGAATTCCTGAGACAGCTCGATTCGCCCGAGACCAAAGAGCACATCGATTACAAACCAGCCCGGGTCGATGGCGCCGACGTCCCCGGGAACGTATATGGCGTTGGCATCGCGTTGAGTGATCGAATCTTGACCGAGGTCGTCGCGCGCGACCACCTCGCCGCCATCACTGTCGCCGTTGAGACGCTTTCCGGACGTCCACGTGAAGGCCGACGGTGCGTTCGGGACGCCGTGCCCAGGCACCGAGTTTGGTCCGCAAGCCGAACCCTCAACGGGAGGCCAGTTGTACGTTTGAAGGACACTTGTACATCCCGTAGGTGAAATGTACGATTGAAGAATGTCGGCCACAGTCCCTGTCAGCGTCTCTGATGCACGCGACCAGCTCGCATCGATCATCGACCGCGCTCGCACCGAGCACGAGCCGGTCTTCTTGTCTCGCCGCGGGCGGCGAGTCGCGGCTGTTATCGACGTCGACGATTTGGAGCGTCTCATCGAATTGGCCGAAGACATGGCCGATATTCGTGCCGCCGAGGAATCACGTGAAGAGATGCGTCGCACGACAAGCGAACCGACTCCTTGGGAACAGGTGAAGGCAGACCTCGGCCTCGTATGAACTACTCGGTGAAGATCGCGCCAGCGGCTGAACGGCAACTGCGCCAGTTCGATCCGCAAGTCCGTCGTCGAGTTCAAGCAGCGATCGACCTCTTGGCAGACGATCCGCGGCCACCCAGGGCGATCCAACTCGTGGGGGGCTCGGGGGAATGGCGCGTCAGAACGGGTGATTACCGCATCATTTACGAGATTCACGACGACCAGTTAATCGTGCTCATCCTCCGATGTCAATGGCCAATCCGATCTGCCCACGGGCGGCCAGTAGAAATGCCCGCTGGTGGCCATGAAAACTGCCCACTCATGGCCAACAGATCTGCCCACCTGGGGTTTGGTGGCGTTGGCCATGCGTGGT
>NZ_JASISS010000008.1 GCF_030063195.1 Cryobacterium sp. PH31-AA6 | reverse complement strand
GGGCAACCAGTACTGGCTGAAACCACCCGTCACCGTCGACCCGAACCAAACCCTCATCCCACTGAAGAGCAAGGCCGAACGCGCAGGGTGACGCTGACCTTGGGGTCTCGACAGGCTCGACCACCGGGGCAGGGTCACCGGGGCAGGGTCACCGGGTCTCGACAGGCTCGACCACCGGGGCGGGGTCACCGGGGCGGGGTCACCGGGTCTCGACAGGCTCGACCACCGGGGCGGGGTCACCGGGTCTCGACAGGCTCGACCACCGGGGCTCGACCACCGGGGCTCGACCACCGCATGGTCGGCCACCGGGGCAGGGCTGGTCTCGACAGGCTCGACCACCGAGGGTTTGACCACCGGGGCGGCGGGCGGGGTGGCGAGACGTGAGGGGCTAGTAGAGGATGAACTGCTTCGGGGTTGGGGCCTCGATGCCGTCGACGGCCACGGCCAGGTGATAGGAAGCTCCCCCGGCCGGCGCGGCGGGCCGAGTGGATGAGTCGCAGGTGTCAGGGCTTGAGCGAATCCGGTCCCAGGTGATGGGAGTGGTTGAGCTCACCGGAACATTGGGTTCGAGGGTGACATCAGCGTCGCTCGGGTCGGTTTGGCAGTCCGTGGACTTCCAGTAGACATCCTGTCCACTCGAGATCGTGAAGACCTGCTGCGCGGTGCCCGCATTGATGATGCAGGGAGCCGAGCCCGTGTTCGTGATGCTGAGCGACAGCTGCGGCATCAGGCCGGGCTCATAGGTGACGGCGTCGGTGGTCGCCTCGACCTGCACCTGGGCTGGGTCACACTTCGTGGGGCCGGTGGTCGTGGAGGCCGGAGCGTCCGTCGACGCGGCCGTGGATGCCACCGCCTTCGCCTTGCTGTCGGGCTGGCTGGCGCCGGCTCCGGGGCGCACGATGATCAGGAAAATGATGACAAGCACGAAGAGCAGGCCCAGGCCCACTACGAGACGTCGGCGCCAGTACACCTTGCTGGACTGGGGGCCGACCGGATGTTTGATCGTCGACATGAATCAAGGCTAACGACGTTCCCGCAGCGAGCCGGGAACACCGAGCGTGTCGGACGGGTTTACCCGGCCGGCACGACCAACGGAACCGGCCTCAGCTGGCCGGTTCCGTTGGTCATGCAGCGTCCGTGTTAGACGTCGCGGTTGGCGTCACCTCAGTGGCCGTGGCCGGCCTTCGGCGGCTTCGGAGCCTTGACCTTCTCGACCTTGATGTCGGTCCAGCCGATCACGGCACCCGAGGCATCCTGCACGACGATGTCGTGGTTGCCCGGTTTGAGGTCGGCCGGCAGAGTGACCGTGACCTTGCCCTGCGCATCCACGGTGAGCCAGCCGCCCAGATTGACCGGGTTCGACCGCACCCAGACCGAGACGAACTCGGCCGCGTGCTCCGCGCCGACCGTGATGGTGACCGTGTCCCCGGCGTTGTAGACGCTCTGATCGGTGGCGATCTGGTTCTTGAGCGCCTTGGTCAGGGCCTTCTCCGGGGCGGCCGCGGGAGGCGTTGCCGGCGGCACCGGCACGTTCACCGTGAACGGAACCCGAACAATAGAGCCGGACTCCGTCGCGGTGAGCTCAAGGGTACTGGCGACGGGTGCGTCCGCGGGCACGGTGACCGTGACCGTCGCCGAGCCCGCAGCATCCACCGCGACCGTGCCGAGGGATGCGTTGCTGCCCGACCAGAGCAAGGTGAGCTCGGTGTTCTTCGGTGCACCGAGCGACGTCAGGTTGAGATCGCCGACGGTGAACGTGACCGAGTCGCCGCGGTTGACCGGTGCGGTCGGCGCACCCGTGACACTCGCCTGGCGGACGGCGAAGGACGGGGTGATCGGGCTTCGGGCGGTGAGGTAGGCGATCCACGCGTCCCGGTCGACGAGACCCGAGTCGCGCGTTCCCGTGCCTGAGAGGAAGGCGCGGAAGTTGTCGCCGCCGGTGAGCAGGAAGTTGAACGACCCCACCCGGTAGGAACGCGCCGGGTCGACGGCGTCGCCGTTGATCCAGATGCCGGTGATCCGGTCGCCCTCTGGCCGGGTGGCGTCAAACGTGTAGTTCACGTTGTCGGACAGTCCCAGCTGAAGGTAGGGCCGGCTCGGCACGTTGCCGGCCGCGTCGCGCTGCCACTGCTGTTCGAGTACCGTCTTGAACTGGGCGCCGGTGAGGCTGGTCGTCCACAGGTTGTTCAGGAACGGGAGCACCGCGTTGGCTTCGGCGTAGGTGATGACACCGTCCGGCGCCTGGTCGAGGTTGGCCCGCATTCCACCAGGGTTGACAACGCCGATTTCGGCGCCGCCCTTGAGCGGGTCGGCCAGCGATGCACGCAGCGAGTTGGCGACGAGGGTTCCCAGCGACGACGGAGCCGCACGGTTCTCGGAGCACGGGGCGGTGCCGCCGATGCAGGCACGGGTCACGTCAGCGGTCACGGAGCCGATCGGCTGGTTGCCGATGATGGCAGCCTCAGCGAGCGCGGCATCCGTGATGGTCTTCACCGTCGCGACTCGCGGGTAGGCGGCGACCAGGGTGGCTTCGGCGGTCGTCGACCGCTTCACATTCTGGTTCTTCACCGTGGTGATGACGCCGGATGCCTTGTCGAAGTTGAGCACGACCTGACCGACATTCTCGCCGTAGCTTCCGGTCTGCAGTACGGGGCGAGTGACGCCCGCGGCTGCTCCGGGAACCTGGGCGTTCCACGCGTACTGCTTGTGCGTGTGACCGGTGAAGATTGCGTCGACGCTCGCGGCCGTCTGGGTGACGATCTTCGCGAAGGCGCTGTCGGTGATGGCGAGCTCCTGTTCGAGCGTGGCGCCCTCCGGCGCACCGGCCCCGGCTCCCTCGTGGTATTCGGCGATGAGCACGTCGGCCTCGCCATTGGCAGGGTCACCGTCACTGAGCTGCGCCGCCACCCGGTTCACCGCGGCGACCGGGTCGCCGAAGCTCAAGGTGGAGATGCCGTTCGGCGAGACGAGCGAGGGGGTCTCCTCGGTGACGGCGCCGATGACGCCCACCTTTACTCCGGAGACATCGACGATCGCGTACTCCTGCAGGGCCGGGGTCTGCGTTCCACTGAGGTAGACGTTGGCGCCGAGGTAGCTGAAGTCGGCGGCGGTGTCGACTCGACCGATGAGATCGGCCAGACCCTGGTCGAACTCGTGGTTGCCGACCGCGGAGGCCCGCAACCCGAGCGCGTTCAGCACGTCGATGGTGGGCTTGTCCTTCTGCGACGCCGATGCGAAGAGTGACGCACCGATGTTGTCGCCGCTGGAGAGGAAGAGCGTGGCCGCGTCACCGTACTCGGCGCGGAGCTGCTCGACCGTTCCGGCGAACTTGGTCGTGTTCGCGTCAATCCTGCCGTGGAAGTCGTTGATGTTGAGCAGGTTGATGTTCACATCGGTGGCGCTGGCCAGGTTCAGGCCGACGATCGCGGGGTCATGGTCGGAGGAACGGTACGGGTCTGCGCGGTAGAAGTCGGTGACGTTGCTGTTGTACCGGCTGTACTCCAGCGCGACGGACTCGACCGAGTTGATGTTCCAGACGTCGACGTCGGTGACGGCGGCATCCCCCTCGACCGAAGCGAACACGTGGTCGAGGGAGCCAACGGACCCGCCGTACGCATAGGTGTACTCGCCGCTCTTGGCTTCCTGGCTGATGTAGCCGGCGTCGGTGAGGACCTTGATCGGGTCTTCCTGGTCGTAGGCGTTGAAGTCGCCGGTGAGGAAGACCCGGTTGATGCCCGTGCTGGTCTTCAGCGAGTCGGCGAAGCCGACGAGGGCCGTCGCCTGGTTGACGCGTGAGGCGTTGGAGGCACCCTGGCCGTCGCCGGTGTCGGCGTCGACTCCGGTGCCCGAGCCCTTCGACTTGAAGTGGTTGACGATCGCGAGGAACGAGCTCCCGGTGTCGCCGACCAGCTGGAACGCCTGGGCGAGCGGCTGGCGGGCGTTCACGAACGCCGGGGCGTCGAGGATGCTCGAGGTGCCGACGGTCTCGACGACGTCCTTCTTGTAGATGAACGCGGTGCGGATCACGTCCTCGGCGGCCGGGAGCACCGCCGGTGAGGGCACGAAAGCCCAGACCGGGCTGCCCGCGGCGGCGTTGAGCGCGTCGACGAGGGTCGACAGGGCGGCGTCGCGGTTCTTGCCGAATCTGGCCGAGTTCTCGATCTCCTCGAGCGAGACGACCTGGGCGCCGAGCGCGTTGATCGCCGCGACGATCTTGGCCTGCTGTCGTTCGAAGCTGACCTGGGTGGCCGCGCCGCGTGCGTCGCAACCGCCGCTCACGGTGATCGGTGTGCCGGCCCGGTCGGTGTAGTAGGTGCAGCCGGTGAGCGAGTCACCGGTGGTCGGGAAGTAGTTGAGCACGTTGAAGGTGGCCAGGCGGATGTCGCCGCCCACGTTCCTCGGCGCCGCCGTTCGGGTGTCGGCGAAGGTCGCCGGCTGCACGGTGGCGGCCGTAGCGGGAACGAGCTCGGCTGTCGGTTCGAACTTCCAGGTGCTGTTGCGGTAGTCGAGGATGACCGGCCTGGTGAAGGTGACCGCCGCGCCGACGCGCACGGGGGCATCGTTGGACAGGTACGGGACCGGCTTGGCCTTGTTCGCGGTGGCCAGGTAGTTGGTGCTGGCGCCGTCGTCGAGGGTCACGGCCCTGGCCGCGTTGTCGGCAACGGCGGCGAAGTACTCGGCCGTGCCGGGGCGGGCGAGGGCGGTCGGTGTGACGAGCGCGGTGGTTCCGGCAGCGAGGCCGACCTCACCGTACTGGTTGGTCGAGTAGTTGTTGGTGACGGTGAAGTCGCCGGTCGGGGCGACGAGCATGCTCTCGAGCGCTTCGCGGGCGGCAGCCTCACGCGGCAGGGCGACGGTGGCCGGTTGCGGCGGCACGATACCCGTGCTGTCGAGGGGCGCGACGTCGGTGAGCGCGGCGACACTGAGCTGGGTCAGGCCGAAGTACTCGCTGACCGCACCGGTGACGGAGAGGTAGTCTCCGACCGCGACCGCGGTGGTCAGCGTGCCGGTGTAGACGAAGATGCCGTCGGAGGCCAGGTGGCCGGCCGGGTCGATGGCGCCGCCGGTTCCGGGAGTCTGCAGGTAGAAGCCCCTGAAGCCACCCGCCGGGTAGGCGGCGGTCACGACACCGGTGGTCGTCACGGTGCTGCCGACCCTGGGGCTGACGTCGGACGTGCCCTGGATCTCGTTGATCGCGATGGCGTCGACGGGAGTGGGCGGAGTAGTGGGGGTGGGGGTAGGGGTAGGCGTCGGCGTCGGCGTGGACCCGGAGTTCATCGGGGTCGGCGCGGCTGCGGTGAAGTCGGCCGAGTTGACGTCGGTGTCAACGTGGTCGGTGCGTCCGATCGAAGTGGTCACGGATGCCGCGGGGGCGGCCGTGGTCTCAAAGGTGTTCGAGGTGCCGTAACCCAGCAGGTCGATGATGCCGGGGGTGCCGACAAGTGAGCCCGTGGCCGGCGCGGTCAGCGCGGTGGCCTGGTCGGCGAGGAAGATCGTTCCCGCGGCGCCGGCGAAAGAGGAGCCGGTGGAGGCGTCGGGAGTGGGGAGCGTCGCGCCGTTCGCTGCGTTCGAGCTGCCCTGCACGAGGTAGTAGCCCTTGGCCGGGATCGACCCGGTCAGCACGACCACGGCACTCGGGTTCACCGAACCGGTGGCGGAGCGGTACTGGATCGAGGTTCCGTCGAGGGTGACCGGGGCGTCCGTCGGGTTGTACAGCTCGACGAACTTGTTCAGGTAGCTGGCACCCGAGCTGCCGCCGTTGAGGTACGCCTCGTTGATGACGACGCCGGTGCCGGCGGTGTTGGCTTGCGCGGGTAGCGCGAAGAGTGGAGTAGCGACAAGGCTCACTCCCAGAAGTGCGGCGCCGAATAGGCGCAACCGGCTGCGAGGCGCAGATGTCATTGTTCTCCCCTTTGTCGACCGGAAGCGGTCACGCCCAAGATAGGGAACCTTGACGACGTTGAGTAGGCCAAACGATGAACGATTCGGGCCACACCAGCGTGTCGCTCGAATGAGCAGAATCGACCGGAATTACCCCCACATGAGCGCCCCTCGAATGGGTACGCTGTCAATTAACTGTGGGCGCCCTGGCCACACCGGGCCGGATCAGCAGGCCGGATCAGACCAGCCGCTTGACCATCCTGGTGTTTCCGAGCGTGTTCGGCTTCACCCTGGCGAGGTCGAGGAATTCGGCAACACCCTCGTCGTGCGAGCGCACCAGCTCGGCGTAGACGACCGGGTCGACCGTCTCGGTGCCCATGTCGATGAACCCGTGCCGGCTGAAGAACGGCACCTCGAACGTGAGACAGAACAGCCGGGTCAGGCCGAGCTCACGGGCATCCACTTCGAGCCGGTCCATCAGTGCGTGACCGACGCCGCGGCCGAGCCGGTCGGCGGTGACGGCGAGCGTGCGCACCTCACCGAGGTCCTCCCACATCACGTGCAGGGCGCCGCAGCCGATCAGGGTTCCGTCGGCGTCCTCGACCACCCGAAATTCCTGCACGGCCTCGTAGAAGACCACGCTCTCCTTGCCGAGCAGGATGCGCTCCTGCACCAGCGGTGCGACCAGCGCCTGGATTCGCGGCACGTCGCTTGTGCGCGCCCGGCGCACCGAAAACTCCTGCATGTGGTGCGTACCGGCCCTTTCAGGTGGCTGATTGATGAAACCGGTTCCAGTCTACGGAATCCGCTCGAAGAGACGAGGAAGGGCCCGGCGGATGCTCCGCCGGGCCCTTCGAGGCTGTTTCGCCCGGGTCGTGCTACTCGCTGGTCACGGCGAGGTCGGGCGTGCCCGGCCCGGTTCCGAGGGCGGCGGTCGTGTTGACACCGACCGAGACCGCGGACTTGCGCGCCGTCGTGGTGAAGACGTATGCCCCGTCGACGAAGTCGACGTGCACGTGGTCGCCCGCGTTCAGCTCGCCCTGCAGGATCTTCTCCGACAGGCGGTCCTCCACCTCGCGCTGGATCGCGCGGCGCAGCGGCCTGGCACCCAGGGTGGGGTCGAAGCCGACCTCGATCAGGTGCTCCTTGGCCGGGAGGGTCAGTTCGACGGTCATGTCGCGGTCGAGCAGACGTTCGCTCAGTCGCTTGATGAACAGGTCAACGATCTGCAGCAGCTCCGGCTTGGTCAGCTGCGGGAAGACGATGACCTCGTCGACGCGGTTGAGGAACTCGGGCTTGAAGTTCTTCTTCAGTTCCTCCTTGACTTTGCCGCTCATCCGCTCGTAGCCGGTGGTCGTGTCGCCCTCGAGCTGGAACCCGACCGGCGCTCCGCTGATGTCCTTGGTGCCGAGGTTGGTGGTCATGATGATCACGGTGTTCTTGAAGTCGATCACGCGACCCTGGCCATCCGTCAACCGGCCCTCTTCCAGAATCTGGAGGAGTGAGTTGAAGATGTCGGGGTGCGCCTTCTCGATCTCGTCGAACAGCACGACGGAGAACGGCTTGCGACGCACCTTCTCGGTGAGCTGGCCGCCCTCTTCGAAGCCGACGAAGCCCGGAGGGGCACCGAACAGCCGGGAGACGGTGTGCTTCTCGCCGTACTCACTCATGTCGAGTGAGATCATGGCGGCCTCGTCGTCGAAGAGGAACTCGGCGAGAGCCTTGGCCAGCTCGGTCTTGCCGACGCCGGTGGGGCCGGCGAAGATGAAGGAACCGGAGGGACGCTTCGGGTCCTTCAGGCCGGCACGGGTGCGGCGGATGGTCTTGGCGAGGGCCGAGATAGCCTGCTCCTGGCCGATGACGCGCTGGTGCAGGGCCTTCTCCATGAAGACGAGCCGCGAGGACTCCTCCTCGGTGAGCTTGAAGACGGGGATACCGGTCGCCTGGGCGAGCACCTCGGCGATCAGGCCCTCGTCCACGACGGCGGTGGTCTTGACGTCGCCCGACTTCCACTTCTTCTCCAGGCGCAGCCGCTCGCCGAGGAGGTTCTTCTCCTCGTCGCGCAGGCCGGCGGCCTTCTCGAAGTCCTGTTCCTCGATCGCGGTTTCCTTGGCGGCACGCACCACGGCGATCTTCTCGTCGAATTCGCGCAGCTCGGGCGGGCTGGACAGGATCGACAGGCGCAGGCGGGCGCCGGCCTCGTCGATCAGGTCGATGGCCTTGTCCGGGAGGAACCGGTCGGAGACGTAGCGATCGGCGAGGTTCGCCGCGGCCACGAGGGCGCCGTCGGTGATCGAGACCTTGTGGTGCGCCTCGTACCGGTCGCGAAGCCCCTTGAGGATGTTGATGGTGTGGGGCAGCGACGGCTCGGCGACCTGGATCGGCTGGAAGCGGCGCTCGAGCGCGGCATCCTTCTCGAAGTGCTTGCGGTATTCGTCGATCGTGGTCGCACCGATGGTCTGCAGCTCGCCGCGGGCGAGGAGCGGCTTGAGGATCGAGGCCGCGTCGATCGCGCCTTCGGCGGCACCGGCACCGACGAGGGTGTGGATCTCGTCGATGAAGATGATGATGTCGCCGCGGGTGCGGATCTCCTTGGTGACCTTCTTCAGGCGCTCCTCGAAGTCACCGCGGTACCGGCTGCCGGCGATCAGTGAGCCGAGGTCGAGCGAGTAGAGCTGCTTGTCCTTCAGAGTCTCCGGCACATCGCCCTTGACGATGGCCTGGGCGAGGCCCTCGACCACGGCGGTCTTGCCGACGCCGGGCTCGCCGATCAGGACAGGGTTGTTCTTCGATCGTCGGGACAGGATCTGCATGACCCGTTCGATCTCTTTCTCGCGCCCGATCACCGGGTCGAGTTTGTTCTCACGGGCGGCCTGGGTCAGGTTCCGGCCGAACTGGTCGAGAATCTGGCTGCCCGCCGGACCGCTCGCCGCCTCGTTGGCTCCGACCTGGACCTGCTCCTTGCCCTGGTAGCCGGAGAGGAGCTGGATGACCTGCTGGCGCACCCGGTTGAGGTCGGCGCCAAGCTTGACGAGCACCTGGGCGGCAACGCCTTCACCCTCGCGGATGAGGCCGAGCAGGATGTGCTCGGTGCCGATGTAATTGTGGCCGAGCTGCAGCGCCTCGCGCAGGCTCAGTTCGAGCACCTTCTTGGCGCGCGGCGTGAACGGGATGTGCCCGGTCGGCTGCTGCTGGCCCTGGCCGATGATGTCCTGCACCTGCTCGCGCACGGCGTCGAGGGAAATGCCCAGGCTCTCGAGGGCCTTGGCGGCCACACCCTCGCCTTCGTGGATCAGCCCGAGCAGAATGTGCTCGGTACCGATGTAATTGTGGTTGAGCATCTTGGCCTCTTCCTGGGCCAGGACAACGACGCGACGAGCTCGGTCGGTAAATCTCTCAAACATGTGATCGCTCCCTTGGCGCCAGGGCAGTTGTGGCGCCGATACATCGAGAGTAACGAGGGAACCCGCAAATGCATGCCTCTGTTCGCCGCAGGCGTGACGGATGACGCCCGGCTCCCCGCCGATTCGGTCGTTCCGCGCGTTATTGAACGGCGCTGGTCAGCCGGGCGAGGTTGTCAAGCACCGTGGAGCGCAACGGCTGCTTCATCCACTCGTCGAGGGTAAGCAGTCGGCTGTCGGCGCGGTAGCCGTCTTCGACGGCCCGCATCTCACGCACGAACGATCGGCCGCGCACCATCAGGGACACCTCGAAATTGAGGCTGAAGGAGCGCATGTCCATGTTGCTCGACCCGATCACGGCAACCTCGTCGTCGATCGTGAAGTGCTTGGCGTGCAGCACGTACGGAGCCTTGTAGAGGTAGATGATGACGCCGGCCCGCAGCAGCTCTTCGTAGTAGGAACGCTGGGCGTGGTAGACCAGCGCCTGGTCACCGATCTCGGAGACGAACAGTTCCACATGCAGTCCACGCTGCGTTGCCGTGGTGATCGCGTACATGATCGACTCGTCCGGCACGAAATACGGGCTCGTGATGATGATGCGTTCCTGCGCGTAGTAGAGCAGCGCGAGAAACAGCCGCAGGTTGTTCTCGCCCTCGAAGCCGGGTCCGCTCGGCACGATTTGGCAGTCCAGCGAGTGCGGCACGACCTCGGGGTCGACCGGTTCGATGTCGCGGGTGAGCAGGTCGTCGGTCTCGCCGTACCAGTCGGTGATGAAGATCGCGTTGAGCCCCGCCACGATCGGGCCCTCGAGCCTGGTCATCAGGTCTTTCCACTGGAGGCCCCGGCGAATGTTCTTGCGCATGTTGTAGGAGCGGTCGATGATGTTCTGCGAGCCCATGTAGCCGACCCGGCCGTCGACGATGACGAGCTTGCGGTGGTTGCGCAGGTCGGGGCGCTGCCACTTGCCCTTGAATGGTTGCAGTGGCAGGAGCAGCTCCCACTTGACGCCGGAGTCCGTGAGCCGGCGCAGGGTCTTGCGGTAGCCGGGCTTGCGCATCGACTGGATGTGGTCCATCAGCACCCGCACGGTCACGCCTCGACGGACGGCATTCTCCAACGCGTCGAAGAACGGCGCCGTGGTCGTGTCGAGGGAGAGGATGTAGAACTCGACGTGCACGTACTTGCTGGCCGTGTCGATATCGGCGACCATCTCGGCGAGGGTGCCCTCGTAGTCGCCGAGCAGCCGGGCCTGGTTGCCGCCGACCAGCGGCATCGACCCGAGGTTGCGATTGAGCTCAACGACGGAGTCCAGCCACGGCGGCCACGGGTGGTCCCGGCGCACCTGTTCGATCCCCTCCGTGCTCTCGAGGATGAACCGGTTGATCTCCTCCTGCATCTCCAGCCGTTTCTTCGGCAGGGTGCGGTAGCCGATCATCAGGAAAAGCAGGGCACCGAAGTAGGGGATGAAGAAGATGGCCAACAGCCAGGCCATGCCGGAGGTGGGCCTGCGGTTGCGTGGGACCACGATGACGGCGACCACACGGATGGCGAAGTCGACGGCGAGGGCGACCACCAGGATGAAGGTCGAGATGTCGATGCCGAACATGCCGGGTCAGGTGACCGGTTTGTCGAGCCCGAGTTTGGCGCGTTCTTCCGCCTCGATCCGGGAGTAAACCTTTCGCTCCGTGCGGTCGGCACGCAGGATGGAACGCATCACCAGCCAGAAGACCAGCCCGACTGCCACGGTGGGCACGAGCGACCAGAATGCGCTAACCCAGAAGTTGTCCATATCCCTGACTACGATACTTGAAATCGGCGGTGAGAAAGGCCGGATCGCCCGAAACCTTGGTCGGAGGGAGGAGAGGCATCCATGACCCCTCCGGCGGCGGCGCTCAGGCGCGCCGGAGCGGGCCGAGGCCTGCTGCGGTGACGGTTTCGAGCCAGAGGCTGGCGAGCAGTTCGTGGCCGACGCTCGTCGGGTGCACGCCGTCGAGCGTGATCGCGGTCGCACCGAGCGACGCGGCACTGCGGGCGAGGGCGACGTCGGCGGGGACGAGCACGGCGTCGTAGGCCGCCGCGAGCGTGCGGACGACCTCGATCCGGGGGTCCAGGTCCTCCCGCCACGCGTTCTGCTCCGCGGTGACCGGCAGGAGGAACGGTTCGACCAGCACGAGCCGGCTCCCGGCGCGCACGATCGGTTCGAGCAGCCGGCGGTAGTCGTTCTCGAAGCTCTCCGTGCTGGTGAACTCGTTATTGTCGTAGCGCCGCCAGGTGTCGTTGACGCCGATCAGCACCGACACGATGTCGGCGTTGTGCGCCAGCACGTCCCGCTGGCGCCGCGCGGCGAGGTCGACCATCCGGTTGCCGCCGATCCCGGTGTTCACGACCCGGCGGCCGGTCGCCCAGCCGGAGCCGGCGATGTTCCGCACGTACCCGAACCCGAGGTGGCCGTCGTGGTCCTCGCGGCGGCCGCAATCGGTCACGCTGTCCCCGGTGAACAACACGACAGAGGTCATGTGACGAGGATGCCGTAGACCCCTGAGCCGATCAGGTAGAGCGCAATGCCTCCGACGATGACCCAGAGGATGATCCGGTTGCGCGAGGGACCGGTGTTCTCCGGCCCGGTCGGCGGCTCGTCGCGGGCGGGTTCCTCCGGGGGCTGCAGGCTCATGGCCTTACTTTACCAATGGGAAGAGGATGGTCTCCCGGATGCCGAGACCGGACAGGGCCATCAGCAGCCGGTCGATGCCCATGCCCATTCCGCCGGTGGGCGGCATGCCGTACTCCAGGGCGCGGAGGAATTCCTCGTCGAGGCGCATGGCCTCCGGGTCGCCGCCGGCCGCGAGCCTGGCCTGCTCCACGAACCGTTCCCGCTGGATGACCGGGTCGACGAGCTCCGAATAGCCGGTGGCCAGTTCGAAGCCGCGCACATAGAGGTCCCACTTCTCGACGACCCCGGCGACACTCCGGTGGCCGCGCACGAGCGGGCTGGTGTCGACGGGGAAGTCCATCACGAAGGTCGGCCTGGTCAGGCCGCCCTTCACGAAGTGCTCCCACAGCTCCTCCACGTACTTGCCGTGGATGGGGTGGTCGATCTCGAGGCCCTCGGCGTCGGCGAGCACCTTGAGTTCGGCGAGCGGCGTCTCCGGGGAGATCTGGTAGCCGACCGCGGCGGAAAGACTGTCGTACATGCCGATCCGGTCCCAGTCGCCGCCGAGATCGAACGCGGTGCCGTCGGCCCAGGTCACAACGTGCGATCCGGAGATCGCGAGTGCGGCATCCTGGATCAGCGTCTGGGTGAGGTCGGCGATCGAGTTGTAGTCGCCGTACGCCTCATAGGCCTCGAGCATCGCGAACTCGGGCGAGTGGGTGGAGTCGGCTCCCTCGTTGCGGAAATTGCGGTTGATCTCGTAGACCCGGTCGATGCCGCCGACGACGGCGCGCTTGAGGAAGAGCTCCGGGGCGATCCGGAGGTACAGGTCGGTGTCGAACGCGTTGCTGTGGGTCGTGAACGGGCGAGCGGATGCGCCGCCGTGCATGACCTGCAGCATCGGCGTCTCGATCTCGAGGAAGCCCCGGTCGGTGAACGTCTTGCGGAGGCTGGCCACGGTCTGAGAGCGCTGGATGACGCTGCGGCGAGCCTGCTCGCGGGCGATCAGGTCGAGGTAGCGGCTGCGCACCCTGGTCTCCTCGCTGAGCTCGGTGTGCAGGTTCGGCAGCGGCAGGAGGGCCTTGGCGGCGATCTGCCAGTCGGTGACCATGATCGACAGCTCACCGCGACGGGAAGAGATGATCTCACCGGCGACGAAGAGGTGGTCGCCCAGGTCGACCAGCTCCTTCCACTCGGTGAGGGAGTCAGGGCCGACCTCGCCGAGGGAGACCATGGCCTGGATGCGGCTGCCGTCGCCGGCCTGCAGGCTGGCGAAACAGAGCTTGCCCGTGTTGCGCAGGTGCACGACCCGCCCGGCGAGGCCGGCCGTGACGCCGGTGACGGCGTCGGGTTCGAGGTCACCGAATCGGCCCCGCACCGCGGGGATGGTGTCGGTGACCGGGACGGAGACGGGGTAGGCGCCGCCGCCGGGCGTCGTCGCCGCACCGATCAGACGGTCGCGCTTGGCGAGCCGCACGGCCTTCTGCTCGGTGATCTCCGCCAGCGCGGCCTCGGCGAGTTCGGCCGTGCTCCCCGTGTCTGTCGTTCCCACGGTCGTGGCGGGCTCTGGGGTGTTGTGCGCTCTCATGCGGTTCTCCGTCGGCGGCTGGCAGGCGGGCGATGCCCAGGCTGTTCCGCGGGTTGATCTGGTGGGAAGAAGGTGGTCAGTTCAGGTCGATGGCTGCGTTGTCGATCAGGCGGGTGCTGCCCACCAGCGCGGCGACCAGCATCCGGGCCGGACCGTGATGGTCGGCGGCGACCGGAAGGAAGGTCAGCGGGTCCACGACGACGAGGTAGTCCAGTTTAACCAGTGGCTGGGCGTCGATGGTTTCACGGGCCGCCTGCTCGGCGGCGGCTACGCCCCGGCCGGCCACGGATGCCGCGGCAACCAGCCCCGCCGACAACGCCTTCGCCGCGGCGCGCTGGGCCTCGTCGAGGTTGCGGTTGCGGCTGGAGAGGGCGAGTCCGCCGTCCTCCCGCACGATCGGAACGACCTCGATCACGGGCCGGAAGTCGAGGTCTTCGAGCATGGTCTCGACCAGGAAGACCTGCTGGGCATCTTTTTGGCCGAAGACGACGACGTCGGGGTCGACGATGTTGATCAGTTTGGCGACGACAGTGAGCATTCCGTCGAAGTGCCCCGGACGGGCGGCGCCCTCCAGGATCGCGCCGACGGGACCGGCCGTGACCTTCGTGGAGCTCTTTCCGTGCGGGTACATCACCCGCCCGGTGGGGGCGAAGACGATGTCGACGCCGACCGTGGCGAGGGCCGCGACGTCGGCATCGAGGGTGCGCGGGTAGCTGGCCAGGTCTTCGCCGGCGCCGAACTGCAGCGGGTTGACGAAGATCGACACCACAACGATGTCGCCGAGTTCGCGTGCCCGGCGGGCCAGGGCGAGGTGGCCGGCGTGCAGGGCGCCCATGGTCGGCAGGAGCACCAGTCGCGGGGCGGCGCCGCCTCGGCGTTCCCTCTCGCCGGTCAGGCGGGTGCGGAGGGCGCCGATGGTGTCGATGACCTCAGGTGTGGTGAGCACGTTCATTCGTTCTCCGTGTGGTGCGATTGGTGGTTCATTCATCGAGGTCGTCCGCGTCGTCGCGGGCGTCCGCCCCCGGCAGATCACCGAGGTGGGACAGGTCCAGCCGGTCGGGACTGGTGCGGGCGAGGGCGTTCTCCATGGCGGAGCGCACGAGCGGCGCAATCACGGCGCCCGGCCGGTCGATCCCGATCCCGGCGAGCAGCCCGGTGGCCTGCTCCACGATCGAGGTTGCGAATGCGGTGGCCGTGTCGACGGCCTCGGCGTAGCGCGGCCGGTCGGCCTCCGCGACGATCACCGGCTCGCCGCCCATCTCCACGACGAGCGCCTGCGCGATCGGCAGAACCGGGGTCGGCGCGGACACGGCAAAGTAGCTGTCTGCCAGCCGGGCGATGTCGATGCTCGTGCCGGTGAAGCTCATCGCGGGGTGGATGGCCAGCGGGATCGCGCCGCCCGCCTGGGCGGGGGCGAGCACGGCGGCGCCGAACCGGGCGGAGGTGTGCAGCACCAGCTGCCCGGCCTGCCAGGTTCCGGTGGCGGCGAGCCCGGCGATGAGGCTCTCCAACTGCGTGTCCGGCACGGCGATGATCACCAGTTCGCTGCGCTCCACGATCTCGGGGACGGTGAGGATGGGCACGAGCGGCAGGATGGCCTCCGCGCGGTCGCGGCTGGCCTGGGAGATCGCGGAGATGCCGACGATCGCGTGGCCGGCGCCGGCGAGGGCCGCGCCGAGGATGGGGCCGACCCGACCGGCACCGATGATGCCGATTCCGAGGCGGCCTGGTCGCTGGGTCATTCGGGCGCTCCGTTCGGCACGATCCTGCTCGGTGCAATCCCGTCCGGCACGATCCCGTTCGGCACGATCCCGCTCGGTGCAATCCCGTTCGGCACGATCCCGCTCGGTGCAATCCCGTTCGGCACGATCCCGCTCGGGAGATTCCAGTGGTGGCTGGTGTCGAGGTGGGCCGACTCCACGGCGCCGGCTGCGACGCGGTCGAACAAGTTCACGGCCTCCCCGGCGTCGAGCACGCTGAGGGTGGCGGCGACCGGCCCGGCAACGGTGTGCAGGTCGGCCGAGGCGAGGCGGAGCATCCGCTGCACCGGGCCCTGGCTGACCGCCACGCTCTGCAGACGGGCCAGCGGAACCAGGATCAGTTCCCGGCTGACGACGCCCCGGCGGAGCAGCGCGACGCCGTCGGAGATGGTGTAGCCGGTGCGGCGCCAGGAGACGGGTCGGAGCCAGGCCGCCCGCCGGGGCGCGTTGACGAAGCCGTCGTCGCCGCCCTTCGAGCGGAGGCCACGGGAGATCAGCGCCAGGTGGTCGTCGGAGTTGAAACCGGGCAGGATCAGGTCGAGCACGCGGGCCACGTCGTTCTCGGTGCCGACCGGCAGGGTGGTCGTGTTCGCCTCGCCCGCCGCGCCCTTGTTCGTCGAGTGGCCGGCCGTGTTGATCCGCACCTGCCACCAGCCGAACGGACGCCAGAGCAGCGGCTGCGACACCCGGATCGCGTGGATGCGGCCGGGGGGCAGGGTCTCGTTACTCGTCGACAGCAGCCCGAAGCCGACGCGCACGCCGTCCGGGGTGCCGGCGATGCTGTAACGCAGCGACTTGGTGAACCGGGAGAAGTAGTAGCTGACGCTGCCGATCATGCCGGGGAGGATGGCCACGAGCAGCCAGCCGCTGCCGCCGATCAGGGCGCCGACGATCAGGGCGATCCCGCCCAGCACGAGGACGACCGTGAAGCCGCTGAAGAAGACGGAGCCGATCAGACGCCCGGGCGGAATACGCACGACCGATTCCGGCGGCGCCGCGTCCGGGTCGAGCTCGGGGGCGAATAACTCGCTCGCCCGGTTGGCGGCGAACCCGCCGATTCCCCCGGCGATGCCGGTCACCGCGGCACCAAACCCGGTGCCGCCGGAGGCGACAACTGGCGCGGGCGGGTCCGGCTGGCGGAGGCCGGAGGCGAGATGCAGGATGTCGCGCCGCAGGGCATCCGCGGGGGCGGAGCCGAGGTAGGCCAACTGCACGTTCGCGTCCTGGCCGGCCACACTGACCTCGAGCTTTGCGGCACCGAACAGCCGGGGAATGAATGGCCGCACGATGTTGACGCCCTGGATCCGGTCGAGCCTGGCCCTCCGGTTGCTGCGAAAGACGAGCCCGCTGCGCACCTCGACGACCTCGTCGCTGACCCGAAACGTGTGCATCCGCCAGGACAGGTAGAAACCGAGCAGGATCAGCACGAGCACGACGGCCACGCCGAGCAGCACCCAGCCGGCGGCGCCGCGGCGCATGATCTCGTCGATCGGGTCGCCGCCGTGGACGCGCACGCCGAGGAAGCCGTCGATCAGTCGTTCGCGCAGATTCGCGATGATGAAGCCGAGCACCGCGACGATGAAGATTCCGCCGCGCAACAGGGGGCTTGCCGGGTGCAGCCGATGCCATTCCCCGTCGGTGAGACTGGTCACAGCCCGGCCCGGCGACTCTCGGCCAGCTCGACCAACCGGTCGCGGAGGCCTTCCGCGTCGGCCTCGGCGAGGCCGGGGATGAGCACCCCGGAGGAGGCGGCCGCGGTGACGAATTTCAGGTCGGCCAGGCCGAGCCAGCGGGCGATGGGGCCACGCGTGATGTCGACCAGCTGCATCCGCCCGTACGGGACGGACACGAACCGCTGGAACATGATGCCCCGCCGGAACAGGAGGTCATCCTGTCGCAGCTGGTAGCCGATCGCACGCACCCGGCGCGGCTCGAAGAACACGGTGATCCCGATGATCAGCACGATCGCCCCGATCAGGTAGGGCGCCCACTCCAGACCGACGACGAGCCAGAGCACGACGGCGCCGCCGCACAGGGCGAGGCCGAAAACGAGGGTCCCGACGATCTCGACCAGGACGTGTCGCGGGGAGACCCGCTTCCACTCATTGAGGCCCGGCAGGTCCAACCGGCGCACTGCTTCGGCTTCAGGCACGCACTTCTCCCCGCTCGTTCTCATCGTCGTCATCGGGTGGGAGGGTACAGAAATGCTCGGCGACCAGACCTCCGACGAGGAGGAGTGCGGCGCCGAGCGCCATACCGATGGCGAGCCATATCGATGGTACCGCCGGCAGGACCGAGCGGGTGAGGACGTAGACCAGGATGCCGATGCCGCCGCCGAGGATCAGCGCCCCGCTGAACGCGGAGGCCTTGGCGAGCACCGCCACCCGAATCGCCATGAACGGGTCGACGCGGCGACCGGGCTTGCCGTGCGTGGCCTGCCTGATCGGCCAGGCCAGCACGACGACGGCGACGCCGATCACGACGAGGGCGATCGGCAGGGTGATCGGGAGGATCACGATCGGGGACCCGGTCGCGGCCGCGGTCACCTCGACCAGAAACCCGACCACGAGACCGACCAGCAGGAGGAGGACAACGATGCCCGGCTGGGAGCGTTTCACCGGGCGCCGCCGATTTCACGGAACGGCATCGCGGTGCGCTCGAGGCCATCGAGCAGGGCGCGCACCGGGCCGCGGCCGGGAATGGCCGCCGCCGGGTCGAGTTCCAGCCACGGCGCGAGCACGAAGTCACGTTCGTGGGCGCGCGGATGCGGGATGGCCAACCGCTCCCCGGTCAGCTCGAGGTCCCCGAAGAGGATGATGTCGATGTCGATGGTGCGGTCACCCCACCGTTCGGCGCGCACCCGACCGAGGTCCCGTTCGATGCCGTTGACGGCGTCGAGCAGGGCGTGTGGGGAACCGCTGTATCCCCCGGCGACCACCGAATTGAGGTAGCGGGGAGCCGCCTCGTCCACGCCGGCCGGTTTCACGGCGGCGGACTGGAACGCCGGGGAGACCCCGGTCAGCTCGAAGCCGGGGAGGTCGGTCAGGGCACGCACTGCGGCGGCGAGGGTCCTGGCGCGGTCGCCGAGGTTGCTGCCGAGGGCGAGCACCACCGGAGTGGCAGCTGTCGGCGAGCCCTGCTCGGTGCTGCCGGGTTCGGCGGGAACCTCGCTCATGGCCTGGACCTGGTGATCTGAACGGCGACGTCCGTGAATGGAACCGAAATCGGCGCCTCCGGTTTGTGCACGGTGACCTGCACCCGTTCGGCGGTCGGGTGCGCGAGCACGACGGCGGCGATTCGCTCGGCGACAGTCTCGATCAGATCCACCGGGTTTGCCCTGGCGGCATCCGTCACTTCGACCGCGAGCTCGCCGTAATTAATCGTGCTGGCCACATCGTCGGCGGCCGCCGCGGCCCGCAGGTCGAGCCACACCGTGACGTCGATGACGAACTCCTGGCCGTCCTCGCGCTCGAAGTCGTAGACACCGTGGTGCGCGGTGACCCGCAGCCCGCTGAGGGTGATGGAGTCGCTTGTCATGGTTCCATTCTGGCGGAGTCCACCAGGGCGAGCACGTTCAGCGCCGTGCGGGTCGCCGCGACGTCGTGCACGCGCACCGCCCACGCACCGGCCTGGGCGGCGAGCACGCTGACGACCGCGGTCGGCAGGTCCCGGGCATCGATGCCGGCCTCCGCCGGGAGTACCCCGGCGAGGAAGCGCTTGCGAGATGCGCCGAGCATCACCGGTAGACCGAGATCGGTGAAGGAGGACAGGCTCGCGAGCAACCGCCAGTTGTGCTCCGGAAGCTTCGCGAAGCCGAGCCCGGGGTCCAGCACGATCTTGTCGCGCCGTACCCCGGCGCTCGTGAGGGCGTCGACCCGCCAGGAGAGCTCCGACACCACCTCGGCGACAACGTCACCGTAGACGGCCAGGGAGTCCATTTTCTGGGCGTGCCCACGCCAGTGCATCGCCACGTAGGTGAGTCCGGTATCGGCGGCGACGGCGGCCATCCGCGGGTCGGCGAGCCCGCCGGAGACGTCGTTGATGATGACGGCCCCTGCGGCGGCGGCCGCGGCGGCCGTGCCCGCGTTGAGGGTGTCGACGCTGATCGTCAGACCCTGCCCGGCCAATTCGGTGATCACCGGGATGATCCGGGACTGCTCCTCGGCGGGCGACACCCGGCCGGCGCCGGGGCGGGTGGACTCTCCGCCCACGTCGATCAGGTCGGCGCCCTCGGCGTGCAGGGCGAGGGCGCGGCTCACCGCGGCCTCCGTCGTGGCCCACTTTCCGCCGTCGCTGAAGGAGTCGGGGGTGACGTTGAGAACTCCCATCACCAGGGTCGAGGTGGTCACTGCCCGGCGCCGATCATGGCCATGATCTCCGCGCGGTGCACGGGGTCGGACAGCTCGCCGCGGGTCGCCATGGTGACGGTAGAACTCGCGGTCTGGCGGGGGCCGCGGCTGGTGACGCAGCCGTGCACGGCGTCGAGCACGACGAGGATGCCGCGGGGGGCCAGCCCGGTCTGCAGTGCCTCGGCGATCTCCTCGGTCAGGCGCTCCTGCACCTGCGGGCGCGCGGCGAGGGTGTCCACCACCGCGGGCAGGCGGCCGAGGCCGACCACCCTGTCACCGGGCAGGTAGGCGAGGTGGGCCCGACCGACGAACGGCAGAAGGTGGTGCTCGCAGATCGAACGGAACGCGAGGTCGCGCACGAGCACGAGTTCGCCGGTGGCCGGGCCGACGGGGATGGTGTCGCGCAGGTGATCGAGCGGGTCGACGCCGAGCCCGGCGAAGAACTCGCCGTAGGCCTCGGCGACTCGCCGCGGGGTCGCCTCGAGGCCGGGCCTGGTGACGTCCTCGCCGATCGCGGCGAGGAGTTCACCGACCGCGGCCTCGATCCGCGTCCTGTCGACTGCCACCCGGCGCCTACGCGGTGGCGGGACGCGGGGTGCGGGCGGGCGCGCGCTTCGGCTTGCTCGAGGCGGAGTCGCCGCTGGTCACGCCGCCGTCGACGACGCCCTCGTCGATCGGCGCCTTGGGCAGCGGCATCGCGATCGGCGGCAGGTCGGAGACCGGACGATTGTTACTGGAGAGCCACTGCTGCCTGGGCGGGAGCTTCTCGACATCCGCGAAGATCGGCGTGAGTTCGGCCTGGCTGAGCGTCTCGTGTTCGAGCAGCGCCGCGGCCAGGCGGTCGAGGATCGCCCGGTTGCGTCCGAGCACCTCGTAGGCCTCGTCGTGCGCGGCCTCGAGTAGCTCGCGCACCTCCCGGTCGACGTTCTCGGCCATCTGCTCCGAGTAGTCGCGCTGGTGGCCCATGTCGCGGCCGAGGAAGACCTCGCCGGAGGACTGGCCCAGCTTGAGCGGACCGACGGCCGCGCTCATCCCGTACTCGGTGACCATCTTGCGGGCCGTGGCGGTGGCCTTCTCGATGTCGTTCGAGGCGCCGGTGGTCGGGTCATGGAAGACCATCTCCTCCGCGACGCGCCCGCCCATGGCGTAGGCGAGCTGGTCAAGCAGTTCGTTGCGTGAGACGGAGTAGCGGTCCTCGAGCGGCATGACCATGGTGTAGCCGAGCGCTCGTCCACGCGGCAGGATCGTGATCTTGGTCACCGGGTCGGTGTTGTTCATCGCGGTGGCGACGAGGGCGTGGCCACCCTCGTGGTACGCGGTGATCAGCTTTTCCTTGTCGCGCATGATGCGGGTGCGGCGCTGTGGGCCGGCCATCACCCGGTCGACTGCCTCGTCGAGGGCGCGGTTGTCGATGAGTTGCGCGTTGGAGCGGGCGGTGAGCAACGCGGCCTCGTTGAGCACGTTGGCCAGGTCGGCACCGGTGAAACCGGGGGTCTTGCGGGCGAGGACCTCGAGGTCCACTCCCTTCGCCATCGGCTTGCCCTTGGCGTGCACCTCGAGGATGTGCTTGCGGCCGAGCATGTCGGGAGCGTCGACGCCGATCTGGCGGTCGAAACGTCCGGGGCGGAGCAGAGCCGGGTCGAGGATGTCCGGACGGTTCGTCGCGGCGATCAGGATGACGTTGGCCTTCACGTCGAAGCCGTCCATCTCGACCAGGAGCTGGTTGAGGGTCTGCTCGCGTTCGTCGTGCCCGCCGCCCATGCCGGCGCCGCGGTGGCGGCCGACGGCGTCGATCTCGTCGATGAAGATGATCGCGGGGGCATTTTCCTTCGCCTGCTGGAACAGGTCACGCACCCGGCTCGCGCCGACGCCGACGAACATCTCGACGAAGTCGGAACCGGAGATGGAGTAGAACGGCACGCCGGCCTCACCGGCGACCGCACGGGCCAGCAGAGTCTTGCCGGTACCGGGAGGGCCGTAGAGCAGCACACCCTTGGGGATGCGCGCGCCGACGGCCTGGAACTTCGCGGGCTCACTGAGGAAATCCTTGATCTCCTCGAGCTCCTCGATCGCCTCGTCGGCACCCGCGACATCCGCGAACGTCACCTGCGGGCTCTCCTTCGAGACCAGCTTGGCCTTGGACTTGCCGAACTTCATGACCTTGTTGCCGCCGCCCTGCATGCCGGAGAGCATGAACCAGAAGAATGCGCCGATCAGGAGCAGCGGAAGCATGATGCTGAGCAGGGAGAGGAACCAGCTCGACTGCGGAACCTCGTCGGTGAAGCCGTCCTTGAGGTTCGCGTTGGTGACGGCGTCGACAACCTCCGCACCGCGCGGAGCGACGTAGTAGAACTGCACCTGGTTGCCCAGGTCCTTGTCGGCCTTCAGCAGGGTCAGGTCGACCCTCTGTTCGCCGTCGACGATCTTCGCCTCGGCGACCTTGCCGTCCCCGAGGAATTCCAGTCCCTGCTGGGTGGGGATCTCGCGGAACCCCGACATGGTGATGAGACTCGACCCTACCCAGACGGCGACAATCGCCAGGATGATGTAGAGGAGTGGACCGCGCAGTAGTTTCTTGACGTTCATGGTGGTCACAGGCTATCGTGCCGCCACTGAGTGGTCACCGTGTGTTCGCCGTGAGCGCGATCGTTACGCGTAGACGTGGGGGGCGAGCACCCCGACCGAACGCAGGTTGCGGTACTTCTCGTCGTAGTCGAGGCCATAGCCGACGACGAACTGGTTCGGAATGTCGAAGCCGAGATATTTCACGTCGATGGCGACCCTGGCGGCATCCGGCTTGCGGAGCAGTGCACAGATCTCCACGGATTGCGGTTGGCGCGACTTGAGGTTCGCCAGCAGCCAGGACAGGGTCAGTCCGGAGTCGATGATGTCCTCGACGATGAGCACGTTGCGGCCGTGCAGGTCGGTGTCGAGGTCCTTGAGGATGCGCACGACACCGCTGGACTGGGTTCCGGAGCCGTAGGAGCTCACGGCCATCCAGTCCATCGCGATGGGGTGTTTGAGTTCTCGGGCCAGGTCGGCCATCACCATGACCGCACCCTTGAGCACCCCGACCAGCAGCAGGTCCTTGCCGGCGTAGTCCGCTTCGATTTGGCGGCACAGTTCGGCCAGCCTGGCGCGGATTTCCTCTTCCTCGATCAGAATCTCGGTGAGGTCGCCGTCAATGTCGCGTGGTTCCATGGGAGCGAGAGGGTCCTTTGCTCGGTTCGGGTCCAGGCGCGGAGAAAATCAACCATCCGTCCTGCCGTACAACTCTAACGCCTGGCAGGTCGAGTGCCTTCTGCCCGTGCCAATCGGTGACCAGGCGCGCGACGGCGAGCGTGTGCGTCCGACCGAGGGACACTCCGAACTCGCGTTCGGCGAAGAAACGGATGCTCCGCTGCCGCAGCGCGGGCGGGCTCGCCGCGAGCACGGCCACGCTGACCCGCACCGCTCCGTCGCCCGCAGGCTCTCCGAGCTCGGTGCTGATCCCGCCGGCGAGGGCGTCCAGCGCGGCCGAGTCCTCGCGCAGCTGCTCCGCGGTGCGGGCGAGCGCCTCCGCAACGCCGGGGCCGAGCTCGCGTTCGAGCAGCGGCAGCACGGTTTCCCGCACCCGCACCCTGGTGAAACGAGGCTCGAGGTTGTGCGGGTCCTGCCAGGGCACGAGGCCGGCGTCGATGCAGAATTGCCGGGTCATGCTGCGGCGCAGGCCGAGCAACGGGCGCAGGTACGGCCCGGCGGATGCCGCCATGCCCTGCAGGCTGGTCGGCCCCGATCCCCTGGCCAGACCGAGCAGCACCGTCTCCGCCTGGTCGTCGAGGGTGTGGCCCAGCAGCACGTGGCTCGCGCCGGTCTCCGCCCTGGCCGTGTCGAAGGCGGCGAAGCGCGCGGTGCGGGCGGCCGCCTCCGGGCCGTCGCCGGCAACACCGTGATCGACCGCGACCCGCAGTACGAGCACGGGGGCAAGCCCGAGGGCGGTGGCCTGGCCTGCCGCGGTCGCCGCGACATCCGCTGACCCGGCCTGCAGGGCATGGTCGACGATGACCGCTCCGGCCTTCAGACCGGCCCGCCGAGCCTCGAAGGCGCAGGCCGCCGCCAGGGCGAGGGAGTCGGCTCCCCCACTCAGTCCGACCAGCACCAGTCCGCGGGCGGGCAGGGCGTCACGCACCATCCTCCGCACATCGGCGATGGCCGGGGTTAGTCTCGGGCGGGGTGGTTGCTGCATCCAGTAACGTTAGCCGCAGACTTTGATCAAGGGAGAAACCAGGCCATGGCCGAATACGACGCAGTGATTGAGATCCCCCGCGGGAGCCGCAACAAGTACGAGGTCGACCACGAAACCGGACGGGTGTACCTGGACCGGGTGCTCTACACGAGCTTCGTCTACCCGACCGACTATGGCTTCTTCGAGAACACGCTCGGCCTCGACGGCGATCCCGTCGACGTGCTCGTGCTGCTCGACTTCCCGCTCTTCCCCGGCGTCGGAGTGTCCGTGCGTCCCGTCGGCGTCTTCAACATGACCGATGACGGCGGCTCGGACGCGAAGGTCATCGCCGTACCGGCGGGCGACCCGCGCTGGGATTACATCCAGGACGTCACCGACATCCCCGAGTACACCCGCAAGGAAATCGAGCACTTCTTCGAGCACTACAAGGACCTCGAGCCGAACAAGTGGGTCAAGACCGAGGGCTGGGGCGATGCCGCCGAGGCCGACCAGATCGTGCGCGACGGCATCGCGAAGCTGGCCGCCGAAGGCCACTAGGCTCCCTACCCGTCCTTCCACCGGGCGGCCCCGTTCGCCGAACGGTGAGAAAAGCCCGCTTCCGGACTCCGGAAGCGGGCTTTTCTCTCAGTTGGGCGCGTGTATCGGGCGGGATCAGCCGGTCGGGCGCCCCACGTAGGGCGCGACGTCGCCGGGAGACCAGATGCTGTGGATGCGCACGGGCTTGCCGTAGTCGGCGGCCTCCAGGACCAGGCCACCGCCCACGTAGATCGCCACGTGGTAGTAGTCCCCGCCGCCGCCCCAGAAGACGAGGTCACCTCGTTGCACCTGGCTGAATGAGACGAGACGGCCCTGGTTCGCCATGGTGCGGTACTGGTTCGTCGCCGAGTGTGACCCGATGTACACGCCGGCAGCGGCATACGCCGCTTTGGTGAGCCCGGAGCAGTCCCACACGTCGGGGCCGGAGCCGCCGAGGCCGTAGCGGTCGCCGAGCTGGGAGCTCGCGAACGAGATCGCCGTTTCCACGGTGTTGCCGTTCGGAACTGGAGCAGGAGCCGGAGCTGAAGCAGGAGCTGAAGCAGGAGCCGGGGCCGGGGCCGGGGCCGGAGCAGGAGCTGGAGCTGGAGCTGGGGCCGGGGCCGAGCCGCCGGAGGCCGGCGCTGGAGCCGGGTTTCTGGGGGCTGCGGGAGCCGGGTTTCTGGGGGCTGCTGCCGCAGCGGCAGCCGCCGCAGCCGCCTGGTCGGCCGCAACACGGGCTGCGGCGGCGGACTGGGCGCGGGCAAGCGCCGCGGCCGCAGCGGCGGCGTCCTGACCGTCCCGGTAGGACCGTTCGGCCTCTGCGGTGGTGTCCTTGAGCAGGGCAAGCTGCTCGAACAGGTCGTTTGACTTCTTCTGCTCGGTTTCGAGGGCGGCCTCGGCGGCCCGGGCCGCCGCGTTGGCCTCGTCGAACCTGGTCATCGCCGCCGCGCTCAGCCTGGTGCGCTCTGTCGTTGCGGCACGCGCCTGGTCGCCGAGCGACTCGGCGGTGTTCTTGTCCTGCAGGGCCTGGCGGTAGATGGTTTCCGATTGCTCGCCGAGCTTGGTGGCAGTACCGAGCTGCGCGAGCAGGTCGTCGGCATGTTGGCCGTTGAGGAACAGGTTCAGCGACAGGTCCTGGGCCCCCGCCTTGGCGAGATGCGCGGCGATCAAACCGGCACGCATCTTGGAGGTCGCGGCGCGGGCCGTCGCCGCCTCGGCCTGCTTCGTGAGGCTTTCTTCCCTGGCCGTCGCGGCCTCGAGGTCGTCCTGCGCCACGCGGTAGGCTTCCGCCGCGATCAGGGAGGTCTTCGAGGCATCGGCCGCGGCGGTCTGAAGCCCCACGAGCAGTGCGGTGAGCTTCACGATCTCGGCCTGCTTCGTGGCCTCGCTCTGCTTGGCTTTCTGCACGTCGTCCCAGCTGGGGTAGCCCTGGTCGGCGAAGGCGGCCGGGGCGACGAGGCCGGCGGATGCCGCCACTGCCCCGATCGCGCCGATTGCCAGCAGACGGGCGGGCAGGCGCCGCGCCCGAGTGAGTTCGTTAGCCAAGTGGCACTCCCCGGTCGGCCATGAACGGTTGCGGATTGATCAGGGAGCCGTTGGAGCGCACCTCAAAGTGCAGGTGACAACCGGTGGAGGCGCCGGTGCTGCCGACGCTGGCGATGTTCTGGCCGGCCGAGACGCGCTGGCCGTTCGAGACGAAGATCCCGCCGGAACGGATGTGAGCGTAGCCGGTGGCGATGCCGTCTCCGGTGCTGATCTGCACGAAGTTGCCGTAGGTGCCGTTGGGGCCGGCGTAGGTGACGACGCCGTCGTTGGCCGCGTAGATCGAAGCGCTGCAACCGGCGCCGATGTCGGTGCCGCTGTGGAAGCCCTTGCTGCAGCTGCCGCCGCCGCAGACCACGGGGCGGGGGCCGAAACCATCGGTGATGCGTCCGCTCGCCGGCACCGCCCAGCCGTTGCGGACGTAACCGCCGCCGAGGCCTGCCCCCGCGCTGCCGGTCGATCCGCCGCCACTGTTCCGGCTGGCCGCGGCCGCTGCGGCATCGGCCGCCGCCTGCGCCACGCGGGCCCGCTCCGCCTCGATTGCCGCGAGGCGGGCGCGTTCGGCGACTCCGGCCTCGTAGCCGGCCGTCGTGGTGGCCTGGGCGTCCTGCATGAAGGCGAGTTGGGCGTCGAGCTCGAGGCTCTTAGCCTGGGACTCGGCCAGCGCGTTCGCTGCGGCTTCGGCCGCCGCCTGCGCCGCCACGAGTGCAGCCTCCGCCTCGACCCTGAGCGCTTCACGCTCGGTCTGGGCGATCTTCGCCTGGTCGCCGAGCGCCTGCGCGGCGTTGCGCGCGGTCTGCGCCTGGTCGTAGACGTCGGAGCTTCGCTCGACGAGCTTGCTCATGCTCCCGAGCTTCGAAAGCAGAGCGTCGGCGCTCTTGCCCGCGCCCTGGCCATCGAGGAACAGGTTGACGCTGAGGTCCGTGCCGCCGGTGCGGTAGAGCTGGGCGGCCAGCTGGCCGGCCTGCCTGGTCGCCGCGTCGGCGGTGACCTTGCTGGCATCCGCCTGGGCCTGCAGGTCGGTCGCGCGGCGGGTGGCCTCGTCGAGTTTCTCCTGCGCGACCCGGAATTCGGCGCCGCGCTTCTCCGATTCGGCCTGCGTCTGCGCCACCTGCACAGTGAGCCCGGCGATCATCTCCTGGATCTGCGCGACCTGGCTTGCGGCCGCCGCGGTGTTCGACTTCGCGTTCTGCAGGTCCTGCCAGGTCGGGTAGTCCACGGCCTGGGCCGGAGCAGCGAGGGTCGCGACCAGCGTGACCGCCGCCAGAAAGCCGGTCGCCGCGATGGACCGGCGCCGGAGGCGTGGTCCGGGCCCCGCCCGGAGGCTTCCCCTTCGCTTCCGGACGGTGCGGCCGACTGCGTGTGCCGTGCTCTTCATTACTCCCCGATCGGGTTTGTTAAACACATGCGTAACTGTGTTAACTCTTTTCACAATAACAACTTCGGGCAGACTCGCCCAGTATCTTGAGGAATCTAACCCGGGAATCGTGCTCCGGCCCGGCCATTTCCGGGCGAGCCGGGGTCTGCCTCCCCTGCAGGCGACCCGCGGGAATACGCGCGCGAAACGCCGGGGCGAACACGATTTGGGATTTTCTGCGCACAGACCGTATGCTTATGCGTCGGAAGCCATGAAGTTTATGGCGTCTCGGCCCCATCGTTTAGCGGCCTAGGACGGCGCCCTTTCACGGCGTTAACACGGGTTCGAATCCCGTTGGGGCTACGCAGGTCGTGTCAAATATGTGCAAGAATTACGTGCGAGTTACGACGTGCAAAATACACAATAGAATAAGTAATGGTTCTCATCACGAGGCCCTGTAGCGCAGTTGGTTAGCGCGCCGCCCTGTCACGGCGGAGGTCGCCGGTTCAAGTCCGGTCAGGGTCGCAAAGGCACTAAGCCCTTTCGAAAGAGAGGGTTTTTTTCCTTGGAAAGCGACTTCTCGAGGTTTCTTTCTGGCCCTGTAGCTCAGTTGGTAGAGCGTTCGACTGAAAATCGAAAGGTCACCGGATCGACGCCGGTCGGGGCCACTGAAGACCACTCCCAGGCTTCTACTGGGGTGGTCTTCTTTTTGTCTCACGCGCAGTCAGGGCAGGGATCTTCCGCCGGCGCGTCCCCTTGATTCGGTGCGTACCCCCCGATCTGGTTACAGCGTGAAGTCCCCGGATGGGGGTATGTTCGGCACGTGAGTAGTTGAGGATCGATCGACTACCTGCCGTGCTGGACGAAGTGGCCCCCTAGACCGCGAGTCCGGTGCGACCCGACCAGAACCTGTAACCCGAAATGCAGGGAATGCCCGTGATCACGTCCTTGACGTGTCGACTCATTTGTCGACCCAAAAAAACAATCGGCTCCACCCAGGCCGACCACAGAAACCCGAACAGTCGCTCTTCGCGCCTCCTGACGGAGGTGAGTTCGAGATGACCACCGCCGGAGCACATCCGTCTGCCACCGGCCTGTCAGCCGCTGGACAGCGCGCCCGGCTCAGGCTCGTCGACCAGGTGGAGACGCCGGTACGAAAAGTCTTCGCGGACTCGCACACCTCCGGTCTGATCTGGGCCAGGAGGTACCGCACCAAGCTGAGGGTCAGCGACGTCAGCATCATCGTGGTCGCGGTGGGCATCGCCTTCATCGCGCGCTTCGGCGTGGGGACCGCCGCGGTCGCGGCCGGCCCGTTCCAGATCGACTACTGGGTCGTCGCCCTGATGGTGGTGACGATCTGGATCATCACCCTCGGTGCGTTCCACACCCGTGATTCCCGGGTGATTGGAGTGGGGGCGACAGAATATCGCCAGGTGGTCAACGCGAGCGCCCTGGCCTTCGGCATGCTCGCCATCGGTTTCCTGGTCTTCCAGGTCGATATCGCGCGGAGCTTCTTCATCTTCGCCCTGCCCCTCGGCATGGTTGGGCTCATCGTCGAGCGATGGCTCTGGCGGAAATGGCTTCTGCACCAACGTCACTTCGGGCACTACCTGTCCCGAGTCATCGTCGTCGGCAGCAGGGATGATGTGGAATACGTCGTGCGCCAGATCGCCGAGAAGTCGGGCGCGGTCTACCACGTGGTGGGTGTCGCCCTCGAAGACGGCGACACGACGGGCGTGCTCTCCCGCGGTAACCGGATTCCCGTCGTCGCGGACTCCGCCCACGTGGCGGATGCCGTCGGCTCCATGGGAGTCGACGCGGTGATCGTGGCCGGGCATCCTCGCGGGGGCAGCACATTCATCCGGAATCTCGGCTGGGACCTCGAGGGGACCCCGGCGGAGCTCGTGCTCTCCAGCCGGCTGACGGACGTCGCCGGACCCCGGATCCACTTCCGCCCGGTCGAGGGCCTTCCGCTCATCCACGTCGAGATTCCCCACTTCGAGGGCACGAGGCATGTGCTCAAGCGGACCCTCGACGTGGTCGCCGCGGGTGCGGGCCTGATCCTGATTGCGCCCCTGCTGGCGGTGATCGCGATCGTGGTCAAGGCCGACACGCCGGGTCCGGCACTGTTCCGCCAGGAACGGTGCGGACGGAACCAGCAAACTTTCCAGATGCTCAAGTTCCGCTCGATGGTCCAGACAGCGGAGACCGACCTCGCCGGTCTGCTCGACAAGAACGAGGGTTCAGGGGTGCTGTTCAAGATTCACAATGATCCCCGGGTGACCCGGGTGGGCCGGATCCTCCGCAAGTACTCGCTCGATGAGCTGCCTCAGCTCTGGAACGTCCTCGTCGGCGAAATGAGCCTGGTCGGTCCCCGCCCTCCGCTTCCGACGGAGGTCGACGGTTATGAACAGCACGTGCACCGGAGGCTCTACATCAAGCCTGGACTCACCGGTATGTGGCAGGTCAACGGGCGGTCGGATCTCGACTGGGACGAGAGCGTACGCCTCGATCTCTACTACGTCGAGAACTGGTCACTGGCCGGCGATCTCATCATCCTGTGGCGCACACTTCGCGTGCTCACCCACCCGACCGGCGCCTACTAGTGAACGGGCCGGTGCGGAACAATGAATGATCTACGCGTTGGGGGATCACAGATGATTCAGGAAAGCCGCATAGCCGGCACGGCGGACGTTGACCCGCTCGCCACGATCGGAGACGGCACGACCGTCTGGCACCTGGCCCAGGTCAGGGAACACGCCAGCGTCGGGAGCGGCTGCACACTGGGCCGCGGGGCGTACATCGGACCGGGCGTCATCCTCGGCGCCAATTGCAAGGTGCAGAACTACGCGCTTCTCTACGAGCCCGCCGTGCTCGAGGACGGAGTCTTCATCGGCCCGGCGGTCGTCTTCACCAATGACGAGTTCCCCCGCGCGATCAATCCCGACGGCACTCTGAAGAGCGCCGAGGACTGGAAAGCGGTCGGGGTACGGGTCGGCACCGGGGCATCGATCGGCGCACGCGCCGTCTGTATCGCGCCGGTCACGATCGGCCGCTGGGCCCTCGTCGCGGCCGGAGCCGTCGTCACCAGGGACGTCCCCGACTACGCCATTGTGGCGGGGGTCCCCGCCCGAAAGGTCGGCTGGGTCGGCACGGCGGGCATCCCGCTCGTGCGGATCGGAGAACTTTTCCGCTGCCCATCCACCGGCACCACCTATCGCGAAGTGGATGGCGCCCTCTGGCCCGCCACCACGGAGAGCTGACCATGCGCCGCACGCAGATCACCGGCATTGCCGCCGCCGCCGTCGTCCTCGTCCTCACCGGAGCACTCCTGCTCCAGCAACAGGGCGCAGAGACCCCCGCAACGGTGTCGAAATCGGCCGACGGAGGCTTGCCGACGGCGACACCGAGCCCGGTTGCGAAAACCGCGGCGGCTCAACCCGACGCCACGCCCACCCAGGCGCCCGCACCGGCACCGGCGCCTGCACCGAAGCAGGGATCGCCATCGCCCACTGTTCCGGCGCCCGGCGAAGCCAACGATGTGCGCGTCGTCGAGCCCGGCACTCCGGGCTCGGGTTCGGTCTCGCTCCCTCTCCCGGAATCCAAGCCCCAGGCCGTGCTCGTGTCGCTGCCGCTGCCGGACACGTCTCACGCCGTCGGCTCGATCGTGGACGGGTTCCCGACCCGGGTCATCCCGGCGGCACCGCATTCCGCCGTCGCGACGAGCTCCGTTGCCACCGAGGGTTCCCGCCTCCAGGCCGCCCTGACGGCGCAGACAAGCCTCACCGTCGTCGAGGTCCTGGATTTCTACCGCTCCAGCCTGGCGGAACTCGGGCTCTATGACACGCCGGCACCGGCCCTCGACGGGTCCTCGGCGCTCTCCTTCACTCGCGGAAGCAACACGATCACGCTCAGCGCCACCGCGGTCGACGGCGGCTGTCGCTACGTGGTCTTCGGCACGTTCACCGCCGCGACCTGACCCACGCGTCCGGGCTCGAACCCGTCCGGGTCAGGAATCCACGTCATCGGCGATCGCGGCGATGTGCCGGGCGATTTCGAGGGAACTTGTGGCCGCGGGCGACGGCGCATTAAGCACGTGCACCTGCCGGGGTGCGCGCTGGATGACGAAGTCATCGGCGAGGGCACCGTCGCGCCGAACGGCTTGCGCCCGCACGCACGATATCGTCACGCCCGATCTCCGGCACCAGCCGGGCCAGGCTGCGGGCGAACAGGCGCTGCGAGAACGAGCGTGCCACCTCGCCAACCCCGGTCCCGATATTGCTCCGCGCCATCCGAAGAAATCCCGGATAGCTGATCGCCTCGATCGAGTCGCGCAGGTTGATCGTTCGCCAGTCGTAGCCCTCCCTGGAGAGCGCGAGCACGGCGTTGGGTCCGCCGTGGACCGTCCCGTCGATCATCCGGGTGAGGTGCAACCCGAGGAACGGCAGCGCGGGGTCGGGGACGGGATAGATGAGCCCTCTGACCAGGTCGCGTCGCGCCGGAACGAGTTCGTAGTATTCGCCGCGGAACGGCACGACCCGTACCTCCGGGGTGACGCCGGCCAGGGTCGCGACCCGGTCCGCGTGGAGACCAGCGCAGTTGATGAGCAGACCGGCCCGCACGCTGCCGCCGGCGTGCGCGACGCTCACGCCGCTTCGGTCGACCCGGATGCTCTCCACGCGGGCGTTGAGCAGGAGGCTGGCGCCGTTCTCGGCCGCCTTGCGGGCCAGAACGCGGCTCACTCCTCCGTAGTCGATGATCCCGGTGGCCTCGACCCTGAGCACCTTCACGGCCCTGACGTGTGGTTCGAACTCGAGCGTCTCCGCCGTCGACAGCAACCTCGTGACCACGCCGTTGGCCATCGCCCGCTCGTGCAGGGCCTCCAGGCGCGCCACCTCGTTTGGGAGCGACGGCGACGATCAGTTTGCCGCACCGTTCGTAGGGAACGCCGTTCTCGAGCGCGAAACGGGCCATCGACTCGTTGCCCGCCGTGCATCGGCGCGCCTTGAGCGACCCGGCCGCGTAGTACGGTCCTGCATGGACAACGCCCGAATTGTGGCCGGTCTGGTGGGCCGCCCAGCCCGGCTCCTTCTCCAGCAGGGTGACGGTGGTTCCGGTGCACGACAGCCGTTGCGCGACCGCCAGGCCCATTATCCCCCCGTCGATCACAACGGCTGAGCGTGGCTTCATGGATCCTCCTCACCGGTTGAGCTGCCGCGACTCGGGTGTCGCCAGTGAAGAGCCATCATCCCACCAGCCGCACCCGAACCCGCTCGGCAGCGGGAATCCGCGGTCTACGCACCGCGAGAATGTCGAAAACACTGCCCCTGGCGCCGCCCCCACCGGAGCGCACCCCCCGTATGAGCTACAGCGCGACGCCGAGAATGAGGATATCGTCGGCACTCAGGAGTCGACTCGCTTTCGTCTCCGAACCGCGTATCCCGTACCCACCTGTACCCCGAACTGCAGGGAAATATCGTGAATTCGTCCTCCCCCGGCCTGCCCGGCTCCCGACCCGCGTCTGAACGGATGCCGTTCGTGCGAGCGTTCGTCACCGGGGGGCACGTCGATCCCGGCGGCCGCCGATGACATTCCGCGACATCTTGTTGGCCATGCTCCGGCGCTGGTACATCCCGCTGGTGCTGATCGCGTGCGCGGCGCTCATCACCGTGGTGCTGGCGCGCGATGGCGGGGTGTACACGACCACGACGGTGGTCTCGTTCATGCGACCCGCCACAACGAGCTTGTCGCCGACAAACGGAACCACGGACGTGAGCGTCATCGCGTTCGCGGGGGCCGTCGTGCAAGAGACCAACAACGGTCGGCCCCCCGCACGGTATTCGACGAATGAAGCCCCGCTTCACGGAGCGGGGGTGCGCCAGGGTGTCTTGGTCGAATTGGCGAACTCGGGCAATCAATGGGTGTCGACCTTCAATAGGTCGGACATCGAAATCGAGATCGTGGGGCGTTCGGCCGAGTGGGTCGAGTCGACACAGGCGGAGCTGGTCAACAGGATTCTGGGCAGCGCCGCCTCTCAACAAGCCGCGCTGAAGACCGCCGCGAAAGACCGAATAACGGCGGCGGTGGTTCCCCTCACCATGCAGATCGAACACGTGACCTCGTCTCGCCGAGGCCAACTCGCCGCCGGCGCCGCGATGCTCGCCGTAGCCGGCATCGTGGGCGGGTGGGGTTCCGTCACCGCCGATCGCCTGCTGGCGAAAGGACGAGCGGCGCACTCCGCTCGGCAACCGCGGGTGCCCGATCACGCACAGGAAGGAACCACAGCGTGAAGTTCAGCGATACGCTTCGCAAGCTCTGGAGACGGTGGTACATCGTTTTCCCCGGGGTCATGGTCGCCGCCGCCCTTGCTGTCGGCGCGTGGTACACGATCCCCCCTGGATACGAGCGTTCCGCGACGCAACTGCTCATCCCCGGTGCCGCCAGCATGCCCGAAGGTGCGAATCCCTATCTCTTTCTAGGCGGCCTGGCACCGGCCGCCGACGTGCTCGTGCGTGCGGTCGGCTCGGAGAACGTGCTGAACGAGATGGTTGCGGAGCACCCCGACACGAAGATCGCCATCACCCGCGACACGACGACCGCAGGCCCGGTCATGCTCATCGCCGTGACGGCACCCAGCGATGCTGCAGCTCAGGAAGTTCTCGATCTGCTCGTCACCCGCACGGCGACGATGCTCGAGGACCTACAGACTACGGAGAAGATCGCGAGCAACAACCGTGTGACGGTGCTGCCCATCACGGTCGACACCAAGAGCGTTCTGCAACAACGCACACGCATGGTCGGAGCCGCCGGCGCCGGAGTCGCCGGTGTCGTACTCACCCTGCTTCTCGCCGGCCTTGTCGACGGATTCAGCTCGAAACGCCGACGCCGACGCCGAGCCCGGGTGGCCAAAGCGGTCGAGGGCCCCGATGCGGAGCCGGAGGAATCCTCGGTCGAAAACGGAACGGTCACCGATCCTGAACAGGACGAATCCCTCTCCAGCCCGGCTGAGACCACCGGGCCTGCGAAAGCCACGCAGTCTCGGTCGGGTACCGGCGCCGCACCGTCGATGGAACCCGAGTTCGCCACTCTGGGTCGCCAGTCCCGCAACGACGACAACGACGACGAGGAGCGAGCCCCCCTCGCCCGTCCGGTTCGACAAGCGCGCTGAGTCGGCATGATCGTCGAGGGCTCGTCGCAGAAGCCGTTCGTCGCTGCCCCGCGCCGCGGGGCGGATGCGGTGTCGATGCTCACGGTGTACCTCGTTCTGCTTCTGGCGATACCCTCGGGCGTCGTGGTCACCGCGCTCGGATCGCTCGGTAGTCCCTCACTGATCTGGGGGCTCGTTCTGCTCTGCTGGTGGACGGTGCACCGGCTGCAGGCACGAGCGCCCGAGGCGGGCGCGGTCTCACAACCGGTGCGGTTCACCTTCGTGGCCTTTCTGCTGGTAGTGCTCGTGAGTTTCGCGGCCGCCATGCTGCGCGGCCAACCCGACGACCAGGTGAGCCCGGCTTTCACGGCACTGTTACGGTTGCTGTCCTGGGCGGGAGTGCTACTCGTCGCGGTCGATGGCGTCCGCACGAAGAACGATCTCGCCAGCATGGTTCGCCGGATCGGAGTCGGCGCCGGTTTGCTCGCAACTCTGGGCCTCGCGCAGTTCTTCACCGGGCTGGGGATCGTGGACTTCTTCGGCACGATTCCCGGGCTGAGCATGGCGGGAGGCATTCAGGAGCGCGCCGGGGTGATTCGCTCGTCCGGAACGGCCATCCACCCGCTCGAGTACGCGACCGCGATCAACGCCGCGCTGCCGCTCGTCATCGCCGCCGCGATCTCGCGCGGATTCCGATCGAGCAGAACCCAGGGTGGACTCTGGTGGTGGTTGCCCATCGGCCTGATCTCGCTCTCGTCGTTGGTGGCCGTCTCCCGGTCGGCCATCATCGGATTCGCGGTGGCTATGCTGTCGATGATCCCGGCGGTTCCGGCTCGGTACCGCGCCGCCGTGTTCGGCGCGGGCACCGTTGTCACCCTGGTCGTCTTCGCCGCCCTCCCCGGTCTGCTGTCGACGACGATCAACCTGTTCGCGGGCGCCGCGACGGACCCGAGTACGGAGTCTCGAACGAATGGTCTGGAACGGATTCCCGAGTTCATGTCCCCCTCACCGGTGATCGGATCCGGCTTCGGCTTGTTCCTGCCTCGGTACTACATTTTCGACAACCAATGGGTGCTGATCGCCATCGAACTGGGCATCCTGGGCGTCATTGCCTTCGCCGCATTCTTCGCCGCGGGAATCTGGAGCGCCCGGAACGCGTGGCACTCCACCGACCTGGACGTGCGGCTGCTGGGGCACGCCCTCGCCGCATCCGTCTTCAACGTCGCCGTTCTGTTCGCGTTCTTTGACGCGCTGTCCTTCCCGATCGCCGGCGGTATGCTCTTCCTCCTCGCCGGCCTGTGCGGGAGCGTGCGCACCGTCTTCGCGGCGGAGACGGCGGCGGCGACGTCGCAGCCACCGGGCCACCAGAAGGCGGCCCGAGCATGACGCCGCTGGATGTGGCGGCGGTCGTCGTCACATACAACAGCACGCGCCACGTGGCGGGACTCCTGGACAGTCTGCCGGCCGCCTTCGGACACCTCAGCTATTCCGTTGTTGTCGTCGACAACGGTTCAGCCGACGGAACACCGGAATTGCTCGAGCGTCGGTCCGACTGCGGCGTCGTGCGCGCGTCGAACGACGGCTACGCGGCCGGAATCAATCGAGCCGTGCTCGCTTCCCCCGAGGCGTCCACAATCCTCATTCTCAACCCCGACGCCACTCTCGACCCCGATTCGGTGCCACGAATGCTTGAGGTGCTCCGGCGGCGGAGCGATACCGGCATTGTCGCGCCGCGCGTGCGGGAGGAGGACGGCAGTCTCTCCCCCACTCTCCGGCGGGGACCGACGCTCGGTCGAGTCGGCGGGTTGAGCTTCACGCGACTGCCGCTCTTCGCAGAGCGAATCGAGATCCCGGCCGAGTACGATACCGAGCACGAGGTGGACTGGGCGGTGGGCGCGATCCTGCTCGTCGATCGCCCGTGCTTCGATGCGCTCGACGGCCTGGACGAGTCCTTCTTCCTCTACTCGGAGGAGACCGATTTCAGCCTCAGGGCAAGGGATGCGGGCTGGGCCACCGTCTATACGCCCCTCGCCGGCGCGATGCATGTCGGCGGGGGCTCGGGCGAGAATGCGACCACGCACACGATGCAGATGCTCAATCGGGTGCGCCTCTATCGTCGTCGTACGGGCGAGGTGCGCACGTGGCTGTACTTCGGCCTGACGATCGTCGTCGAGCTGCGTCGCGCGGTCCTCGGCGAGCGACAGTCCTGGACGACGGTGCGCGCGTTGTTGCGCCCGTCGCTGCGGCCCCCGCAGCTCGGCGCGAGCTCCGCGTTCTTGCCCGAGTAGCGGCCTCAGCGAATCCGTTTGACCGTGCTCGCCAGTATGTTGCGCGCATCCCGCACGCCCGCACGATGCCCGATCACCGAGTGGATCGATTCCGCCGTGTCTCCGGCGGTAACGCTGTACCTGGCCTGAAGCCACGCAGAGGAGCGCGCGGGAAACCGATCGCTCGTGTACACCGTTCGATAGCCGGTCCGAGCCAGTCGTCCCAGCAGCTGACGGTCATACCGCCCGAGCGGGAGGGCTGCGTCGTCGATTTCACCGCCGCTGGCCTCGACCAGCGTCGATCGGGCGTCCACCAGTTCCCGGCGGGCCTCCTCCTCGCCCAGTCCGCGCCACGGAATGTGGGCCCAGCCGTGGCTCCCGATCTCCATTCCCGCGCTGCGGAACTCCCGAAGATCGGACGGAGAGAGGCTCGCCGGATCATTCAACCGACCGGCCAGCACGAAGAACGACGCCCGCAGCGCGCGCTCACGCAGGGCCGGGAACGCCACCTCGGCGTCCGAGCGGTTCCCATCGTCAAAGCTGAGCCGCACGTTGGGGCTCTCGCGCACCTCGTCCAGGATCCGGAGGAATCGGTCCGTGGCCACCCAGTACCGGGACTCCCCCTCTTCCCTCTCGTGATCGATGGTTCCGATGCCGTGAAAGCAGAGGTTGATGATCATGCCGATGCCCCGTTCGTTGCCGACGATTGCGTTCCACGCGTGCTCTCATCCCGGCCCCACTCCTGACCGGCCTTGACCCGGCGTCGGGCCAAGAGTCCCGAGAGGAGTGTGATCGACACGTACGGAATGGTCGCGGGCAGCAATCGGGGATTCGGCAGCGCAACCTCGCACAGCCAGGCCCAGCGGTCGGCCGGTCGCACCCGCACGTCGATCTGTTGTGCTGCCGCGGCCGCCCGCATCTGGGCGTTCCCGCGCCGCACGCGGACCAGGCGTCGAACCAGGTCCCGGGTCGTGAACGGGGCGGCCACGACGACCTCGACGCCGACCACCTCCGCCTTCTCGGCATCGGTGAACTGAGAGTCGAGGAAGAGATCGTCGGCGATCATGACCGGGAACGCGTCGAACCTGGCTCGACCCTGCTCGGACACGGCGATCATCCCCCGTCCGAAGAGCCCGTTCCGGAACGCGGGCAACCGCTCGTTGATCGAGAAATAGGCGCGAACGGGCCAGGGCCGTCCTCCCGTGTCGATGCGGCGCCGAGGCACCGCCGCGAGCACGCACGGTGCCTCCGCGAGTCGGGCGACCAGGGCCGCGAGCCCGCCGGGCGGCACAATGATGTCGGCGTCGAGGTAGACCCGGGGGAACCCGGTGGCGACCAGGTCGCCCGCGTTGACGGCCGCCGCCTTGCCCGGCGGGGCGCGATCGATCACGATGACGCCGGGACGCGACGCGATGGCCACCGTTTGGTCGGTGCACCCGTTGGCGATCACGATGATCTCGAGCGGGTCGACCGTCTGCTGGGCGAGGAGAGCGTCGAGGTTCTGCCCGATCACGTTCTCCTCGTTGTGCGCGGCGATCACGATGCTCGGCATGTGATTCCTTTCGGCGGGACACATCGGAAACCAAATCCTGGAGTACCTTCGAGAAGAATGTTACCGGTGAAAGTGCCGATTGTGCCGTAATATGCGGCACATGGACCGCGAGAAGATCGACGTTCGACCGATAACGACCGCGGACGCCGATGCGGTCTCCCGGTTCCTCCACGAGCACCTGAACTCGAGGGTCCCTGCCGCGGCCTGGGGCTCCCTCCTCGCTCCCCCGTGGGGTGCCGAGGCGCCCAACCACGGGTTCCAACTCGTCGTGAACGACAGGATCGTCGGAGCCTACGTCGCGGTGTACTCCGAACGTGACGTCGGCGGCGAGAGGCGCAGGTTCTGCAACCTCGCGGCTTTCTGCGTGCTCGAGGACTACCGCGCGCACAGCTTTCGGCTGATCCGCGCGATCCTCGCGCAGCGAGGATTCGAGTTCACCGACTTCTCACCGAGCGGGAACGTGGTGGCGCTGAACCTGAGGCTCGGCTTCGACGTGCTCGACACCAAGACCCGGCTGGCACCGAATCTGCCTCGCTTTCCGCGTCGAGGGTTGACGGTGTCGGACGATCCGGCCGTTGTCGCGCGGGTCCTGGAGGGCCGGGACTCCCTCGTCTACGGCGATCACCGCGAGGCTCCCGCGACCCGCCACATCGTGGCGATCGCGGACGGAGAGTACGGATACCTCGTCGTTCGCAAGGATCGTCGCAAACGGCTGCCGTTGTTTGCTTCGCCGTTGTATGTCGGGGGAAACCGTGACCTGCTGCGGTCGGCGTGGCCGCAGGTCGGCTCGCATCTGCTCCTGCGGCACGGGGCCCTGGCGACGCTGGCGGAGCGCCGAGTGCTCGGTTTCAGCCCCGCCCTGGGTTTCGAGCTCGGTGCTCCTCGGGCGAAAATGCTCCGGAGCGAGAATGTGTCCGCCGAGACAATCGACTACCTCTACAGCGAGCTGACCCTGCTGGAGTGGTAGAGCACGCACATAAGGGCGCGTGCCCGATCATTGGATCGGTCACGCGCCCCTGTCAGGCGGCCACCTGAGAATCGGCAGCCTTAGTCGTGCGCCCTAGTTGGCCGCAGCGACGAGAGCTCCGTCGTCCCAACGGTTGTTGGACCACACGGCGCCCGGTGCGTTGGAGTCGAACGACGTGATCGGCCCGTAGAAACCGCACTTGCCCGATCCTCCGCGCTGCCAAACGTTGTTCGTGAACCGGATGTCCCGGGTCCCGGTGGAGAACGGCTTGCCAGGAGTCGCACCACCGTAGGTGCAGTAGCCGCCCGAGCCGCCGACGAACAGATTGCCGTCAATCGTGTTGTTCTTCACGACCGCGAAGTCGCCGTAGCCGGTCAGGGCCGCCGAGCATCCGGCATCCGGAGCCACGTCAGGAGCGTCGCAGGCGATGGTGTTGCCGCGGATGACTGAACCTGATCCCATCCGGATTCCGGATTCGTGGGCGACACCGCTCGCGTCACGGAACTGGCCGTGCACGTAGGAGGCGGTGATGGAGCAGTCGAGGTAGCAGTTCACCGAACGGTTCCCGCCGGTGACCTCCACGCGGAGGGCCGTGAATCGGGCGTCGCCGATTCCGGTGCCCATCTCTGCTCCCATGACGATCTCGCTGTCACTGATGGTGAACGATCCGGTGCCCGAGTCATTGGTGGAGACGGTTCCGTTGATGATCGAACGGGTGATCACTACACCGGTCGCCTGGATGTCCAGGGGCCCACAGTTCACCCGCTTGGCGTCAATGACGGTATTCGGGGTCGTGATTCGGCACGGTCCGGTGTAGGTGGAGAGGGTCGTTCCGGCGGGCACTCCCGTCGTTGCCGCCGACGGGAATCCCGTGGACGGCGTGGCGGTCGGGGCCGGCGCCGGGGCCGGGGCGGGTGCCGTGGTCGGCGTGGGAGCAGGCGCCGTGGTCGGCGTCGGGGCCGGCGTCGTCGTCGGTGCCGGAGCCGGCGTTGTCGTCGGTGCCGGGGCCGGCGTCGGGGTGGGTGCCGGCTTCGCTACGGGGGTGGTCTGGGAGGAGAAGACCAGGTCAACCCAGTACGAACTGTTGCGGTAGGTATTGGTCGGGAATCGCGACTGGGAACCGTACTTGTACACACCGAAGCCTGATGAGATCGTCAGGTCGGGAGAACTCGACTTTGCGCGGACATCATACGTAACTGCATACCGTCCCTTCGGGGCGTAGTAGGAGACAACGTAGGTCTGGCCCGCGGTCAAGGCAACCGTCCGGTCGAATGAAGCGATCTGCCAGCCGGAAGCCGACTCCGTGGCGAACGTCGCAGCGGCGAGTTTCTTGCCCTGGGCGGTCCAGAGGGTTCCGGTGTGGGTACTGGTGGTGTCCTTGTCCTTCCAGAAGCGCATTCCGGTGGCCTTGCCATTCACGCGGGCGGTGAAACGAGTTCCCACCTCGACTCCGTTGGTGTCATTGTGCTGGACGAGGCCGGTGGGAGCCGCGGCCCCGAGCATCGTGGCTTCAGCGGCGGTGGCGGGGCTCAACGCCCACTGGCTGGTCGTCAGGAGCAGAGCCAGCATCATCGCTAACGACGCTGCAATGCGACCGAAGCGGTTCGAGCTGAGGGGCGTGGTGGCGACGTGGCTCGCCGAACCTGTGTGGGAATGCATGTACGTCCTAGTCTTCTTTTCGAATACGGTGAGCCCCCGCCGTGGGTGGGGTCGGGGAGCTTGCCGTAGGGAAATCACGTAGACCCCCATTCGGGGGGGCGCGGCAGTCCCATTAGACCTGACGTAACGCAACAGGTCAAACCTACATCGCTCGAAGTGCTATTGTGCGCCCGCGCGTCGCTATTGTGCGCCCGCGCGAACATCCCTCGAAATGGGCGCTCGGTGTCCGCCGCTCGCGACGATGAGGTTCGTCAGGAACGCGACCGAGCTGGGTCGCGGATGGAGCCGTCCGTCGATCACGGAGTCGATCCAGTCCGGCCGGACGAAGGCCGAGAGTGCCGTCGCCGACAGGAGTTCGGGATGCTCACGCCAGTGAGCGACGACCTTCCCGGCGAGCACAGAACCCCCCGCCGGAGGCCGATTCCCACGCCGGATGCGTTGGCCGACCTTCCTGGCCAGGCGGCGCCCCGTGCCCAGGGCGCCGACAGCCGATCGCCACGGGGTCGGGTAGGCGGTCGCAATCGGAGCCGTCCGTCCCTCCAGCGGAATTCGTCCCAGCTCGGGGTCGAGTTCCATCTGCAGCCTGGCGAGGAAGCGGGCGTGCGCTTTGTCCATCGGAGAAAGCCTCGATGCGATACTGAGAAACTCCTGACAAAGCATCGGGTTGATCACTGTTCGCTGGGCACCGACAGCTGTGTCGGTGACCCCCGCCCATCGCTGCATCCGGTGTCGCAGGTACAGTTCGTCCGTGGCCCGGAACCATTCGTCCCCACCCTTCGACAGCGCAGAGGCCACCTCATCGTCGGCCGTCGCGCGGGCCCACGCGGAGAACTCCGGGTCGAGCAGGCCCGGCTCGACTGCTTCATTCACGAACATTCGCCACGCTGCGAGTGTGGTCGCGTCCTTGCGAGTGAACGACCGCTCCCGGACCCCACCGACGTAATAGAAGCCACGGGCGATCTCCCCACCGAGGCCCGAGATCCGCACTCCTTGATCGAAGCCGCCCTCCGCAACGGTGAGGGCCGCGAGGGCAATCGGATCCGACATGCCGTCCAGCCGCATCGCGGCCCGCTGCACGAGGTCCCAACCCGCCGCGGCAGTCAACCCATCGAGGGCGGCAAGGCCGCGCACCTCGTGCCGCAGTCCGTTCCGCTCGGCGAGCTGCCTCGCTACGGTGACGTCCCCACTGCCGGAAACACCCAGCGTCATCGCCCGGAGCCCGCGTCGGCGAGCTTTCGGGATAGCGCTGAGGAGCAGGCGGGAATCCTGACCGCCGGTGAGTTGGAGGACCGCCTCGGGGTGGTCGTCCAGGAGTGCCTCCAACGAGACGCGTAAGACCCGGGCCGCCGCAGTCACGGCGTCCTCTAGCGACATCCTCTCTTCGGGTTTCCGCGCTGTCGCGGCCACGTGCACCCCCTCGGCATCGAGATGGGCGACCGCACCGGGGTCGAGCTTCTCCACCCCACGAAACAGGGTGCGTTGGCCGAGTTGCCAGCCGAGCAGGGACTGAACGGCGACGGCGGCCGGGTCGAGTTCGGCGCCGCGGATCCAGCCCGCAAAGAGGGCCGAGGTCGAGAGCACCGGCGCACCGGGGGCATCGGGAACGCTGTGGTAGAGCTGCCGGAACCCCATCGCGTCGGCGACCATGGTCACCCCCTGTTCGTCGCCGCGGACGGCGGCGAAGGGCGGGAGCAGGCGCGTCAGCCCCGCCGGGTTGTGACGCATGCCTTCGGCGATCTCTTCGGGCGAGACCGCACCGCTTTCGGTTCTCATCACCCGGGATAGCGCGAAGATCGAATGTTTCTCACTCAGCGATGTCACATCCCACGAGGTCAGTTTCGCCGCACCACAGATCGAGGTCGTCAGTCCCTCCTGGGACCCGAGCATCCCGTCGAGCGTCGGGGCATCGCGCTCCACGGCGACGAAACCGGGAAGGGCGCCGTCCGGCCCCTCGTGGCTAGGCTTCGGCGAGCTTTGCATCGACAAACCCGGTCAGGGTGCCAACCGTCTCGAAGATCTCGGCGCCGAACTCGTCGTCGTCGACCGTGATCTCGAAGCGATCCTCGATGGACGCCACCAGGCTCACGACACCGAACGAGTCCAGTTCCGGCAACGCGCCGAACAACGCCGTGTCCTCCCGCAGCTCCTCGGGGCTTTGGCGCAGCTCGAGGGTTTCGATCAGTACGGCACGGAGGGCATTCAGGGTGTCGGTCATGGTTGCTCCTTGTGGTGACGAGGACGGTTAGACGAGGATTTCTGCCGGGGCGGGGTGTCCGAGGAATGCGGTTGGGCTGGCGGTCAGTCCGTACGCCCCTGCTTGGAAGATGACGATGAGGTCGTCGATGTCGGCCGTGGGCAGCTCGACATCGTTCGCGAGCAGGTCGAGGGGAGTGCACAGGCATCCGACGACGGTGACGACCTCCTCGGAGGCGAGTTCGGCGCGGTTGCCGACGATGACGGGATAGTTTCGGCGGATCGCCTGGCCGAAGTTGCCCGAGGCGGCGAGCTGGTGATGCATGCCCCCGTCCACGACGAGGAAGGTCTTTCCGCGCGACACCTTCCGGTCGACGACCCGGGTGACGTAGACCCCGCACTCGCCGACGAGGTATCGGCCGAGCTCGATGACGGGGCTTGCCTCAGGCATCCGCTCCGTAATGGGACCGTCGACCAGCTGGTGGAGATTCGCCGCGACCGCATCAAGATCGAGCGACCGGTCCTTCTCGACATAGGGGATGCCGAACCCGCCACCCAGATTGAGGTAACGCACCGGGGAGGGAAGGTACTCCGCGAGGCCGCTCACCAGGTCGACAGTGCGGCGCTGCGCCTCGGCGATGATCTCCGCGTTCAGGTTCTGCGATCCGGCGAACACGTGGAACCCCAGCACGTCAACCCCGGCGTTGGCGTACTCGCGCAGGACAGCGGGCACCTGCTCCGCGTCTATGCCGAACTGTTGCGGTCCCCCGCCCATCCGCATTCCCGACCCTTTGACGGCGAAGTCGGGGTTCACTCGCACGGCGACATTCGGCACGAGCCCGAGTTCGTCGCCCGCCGCGATGACCCGGCGGAATTCGGTGCTGGACTCGACCTCGATCAGGATGCCGGCGGCCACCGCCTGCCTGATCTCCGCGGGCGTCTTGCCCGGACCGGCGAAACTGACCTTGTCGGCGGGGATCGTGGTGTCGAGCGCAGTCTGCAGTTCCAGGCCCGACGCGATGTCAATCCGGTCGAGCCGGCTTGCCAGGTGCTGCACGATCGCGGGCATGGGATTGGCCTTCATCGCGAAGCTGAGCTCCACCCGTGCGGGGAGCGCGGATCGCAGCCGATCGACCCGCTGGTCGAGGAACGCGCGATCGTAGGCGAAGAACGGCGTCGACCCGACCCGCGCTGCCAACCGGCTGAGCGGCATCCCTCCGACCCGGAGTTCGCCGTCCAGCGTGCCGAAGCTCGCCATATGCTCGTGCGGCTTCATCCGGACACCTCCGATACCAGTTGGGTGCGATCGTACTTGCCGTTGGGCGATCGAGGCAGCTCACCGCGCACATCGATGCGGGACGGGACCATGTATAGCGGCAGGGCCTGCCGGAGCGCGGTGGCGAGCGCGGAGACGTCGAGGTCGGGTGTGGTCGGCGTGACCACGAGGACAATGCGTTGACCCAGCGCCTTGTCCTCCTCGCCGAAGGCGACGGCGTCGCGCACCAGCCCGGTGCTGTACGCCGCTTCTTCAATCTCGCTCGGGCTCACCCGGTAACCGGATGTCTTCATCATGTGGTCGGTTCGGCCCACGAAGTAGAGGAATCCCTCCTCGTCGGCCACCACTGTGTCCCCCGACCAGACGGCCCGTTCAGGGGCACGCCACTGCTCCCGAGGATCGTCGACGGGGCGGTAGCGTTCGGCGGTGCGGATGGGGTCGCCCCAGTAGCCGAGCGCGACCAGGGCCCCGCGGTGCACGAGCTCGCCCTCCTCGCCGGGCGCGCACGGCGACCCGTCCGGGCGGAGTACCAGGATCTCGGCGTTGGGGATGGCCTTGCCGATCGAATCGGGACGTCGATCGATCTCCGACGGGTCGAGATAGGTCGATCGGAACGCTTCCGTGAGACCGTACATGAGGTATGGGTCGGCCTCCGTGAAGATTCCCCGAAGCCGATCGAGGGTCGGACGCGGCATCCTGCCCCCCGTGTTCGCCCAGTATCGGAGGTTGCCGGCCACGGCCTCCGGCCAGTTCACCTCGGCCAGCTGCAGCCAGAGCGGGGGCACGCAGGTGAGGCCGGTGACGCCATACTGCCCGCAGAGCTTCGCCACCTCCCGCGGCAGCAGGTAGTTCATCAGGACGCAGTGCGCCCCGACCGAGAACGCCGTCGTGACCTGGCTAAGGCCGGCGTCGAAGCTCAGCGGCAGCACGCTGAGGATGACGTCGTCGCTGGTGTTGGCGAGGTAGGTGCTCACACTCTCGGCACCGACGATCAGGTTGCGATGGCTGAGCACGACACCCTTGGGCTTGCCGGTGCTGCCGGAGGTGTAGAGGATCGCGGCCGGATCCAGGTCGATCGCGGGCGACTGGCCCGGTTCTCCCGCCGCCGCCTGGCCGTCGTCCCATCCGTGCAGTCGCCAGGCCGACGTGGGGTCCGGCAGCGCGGCGCCGACGACGATCACGTGCGCGATCCGAGTGTCCGGCAGGACCTCGTCGAGCTGGGTGAGCCTGTCGGCGGACGTGATCAGCACCTCCGCGCCGCTGTCGGCGAGGATGTGGCGCACCTGTGCCGCCTTGAGTACGTGATTGACCGGGACGAAGACGCCTCCGGCGGCGGACACGGCGAAGATCGACGCGACGGTTTCGAACCGCTTCTCGAGGTAGATCGCCACCCGGTCGCCACGCTGAACACCCACGGAGAGCAGTTGGGCCGCGGCGGCGCGGGCGCTCCGCCAGGTCTCGGCGTAGCTGAGCGTGGCATTGCGATAGCTCAGGGCCGGGGCATCCGGGGTGGCGGTGGCCGCCTGGCTGAGCAGATGATGAACGCTCGTCCGGGTGGGCATCAGCGGGTGGTCCTTTCGGCTCGTGCGCTGCGCTCCCGCAGATACCGGTCGAACTCTTCGGCATCATCGAGGTCGACGTAGCGCCGGCCTTCCGGGTCGGTGTCCTCGAGCGTCTCGTCCTCGTCGGTCCGCGCGGGCGGCGCGGGCCGGGCCGAACCGGACAGGTCGTCGTACACCGACACATACGCCTCCGCCTGGGGGCGCCAATCCATCAGGGTCGCCACCCGGGTGCGGGCCGTGCGGCCGAGCGTGGCGCGCAGCGCCGGGTCGTCGATCAGGGTCTCGATGGCATCGGCGAACGCCTCGACGTCGCCGGAGGGGACGTAGAGCAGGGTGTCGCCCCCCGAAACCCGGGTCTCGACCAGGTCGAAGGATACAGAGGGCAGTCCGTAGGCCATGTATTCCATCGTCTTGTTCATGGTCGACAGGTCGTTCAGGGGTGTCTTCAGGTCCGGGCACACGCCGATGTCGGCACGGCTGAGATGCTCGGCGATGGCCACCTTGTCCACCCGGCCGGTGAACGTCACGTGGTCATTGAGTCCCAATGCGGTCGCCTGCAGCCCCAGGTCTTCCAGGCAGTCGCCGAAGCCGAGGAGCGTGGCGGTCACGTTGGTGCGCCCTCGGCGATTCACGAGTTCGTCCACGACGAGCAACACCTGGTCGACGCCGTCCTGGGGCCCCATGATCCCAAGGTAGACCAGGTTGATCTGGTCGGCGGCACGTGGGTGGTCGGGGTAGATCGGGCGCATCCGACGGGTGTCCGGCCCGCTGCGCACGACGGTCACGTCCGCGGGGCTGCGACGTCCTCGCCGCACGGCGATGGCCTTGTAGGACTCATTCGTCGAGATGACCCGGTGCGCGGCGCGGAAGGTGGCCCGTTCGAGCCAGAGCAAGCCACGGTACTCCAGGGTCTTCAACCCGCCGCGGGCCTCACCGAACCGGGAGATGAAGAGCTCCGGGTTCAGGTCGTGGTGGTCGAAGACGAACCTGACGCCGAAGGGACGCCAGAGCAGCGCCAGCAGCCAGTAGGTGTCCGGCGGGTTGCAGGCCTGGATGATGTCGAACGGCCGGGCGCGCCGCACTGCCAGCGACAGCCAGGCGGTGCGCAGCCAGCTGTATGCGAATTCCCAGACGAACCCCAGGAGCCCCTTGGCTTCCGGGGCGGGCTTGTACTTGTAGATGTCGACCCCGTCGATGTTCTGGCGGGAGGGATCGCCTGGCCCCTTGGGGCAGATCACGCTCACGCGGTAGCCGCGTCTGATCAGGGCCTGGCATTCCAGCCACACCCGGCGGTCGAGCGGAACCGGGAGGTTCTGCACGATGATCAGCACGTGCGGCGACGACGTCGTGGGGTTCATGCTTGCTCCTTCGGTGCGGACGCAATGCGGACGCGGATCGCCCGGTTGAATCGGGGAAGGAGCCCGGCCACCTCGACGATGATCTGGCGGGCGAGCAACCGAATCACCACGATGGACACCACCGTCACGGCGAGACCGATGAGCGCGATCCTCACCATCGGAGGCAAGCTCGTCGAAAGAACGAGGACCACCCATCCGGTTCCACCTCCGGTCAGGGCCAGAGCGGCAAGTAGGCCGAATGGTCCGGCCAAGGTCCGTGGGGAGGCCTGGAGTAGCTTCGCGACCAGGAACCACCGGATGACGGTCGCGATGCCGGCGATCACCAGGAACCCCCACGCGATGGCATCGAGTCCCCACTGCACCATGACGGCCGTCGTGCCGACGGTGCACGCATCGATGATGAGCGCGTAGACGAACCACCGACCGGGTTTGCCGAGTCCGTAGAACAGCCCGTGATCGAGAGTCGCCCCGACTACCATGATCCCGGCGAGGGCGAGGATTTGCGCCACCCGGCCGCTGTCGGCCCACCCGTCGCCGAAGACGATGGGTATGATCAGCGGCGCGGCCACGGCCACCACGATCAGCGGCGGCGACATGATGGCGTAGGTCATTCGGAGCGCGCGCACGTAAGCGGCTCGCAGGCGCTCCGCGGCATCCCGGATCCGCGAGAACGCAACGGTGGACACGGGCAGCAGCGCCGCCCCGGTCAGGTCCTGCACGATCTGCACGATCCGCTGGGCGATGCTCAGATAACCGAGCCCGGTGAGGCCGAGGGTGGCGGTGATGATCGCGGTCTCCGCCAGAGCGCGACCCACGTTGACGAATTCGACTCCGAGCACCTGGCTGCCGAAGCGTGCCATTGTGCTGAATTCCGATCGGGAGAAGGCCAACGAGGGAAGCCACGCTGCCGCGACCCACGCGAGGACTGCCGTGACCAACAGTGCCGTCAACGTCTGGCCGACCAGCGCCCACACACCAAAGCCCGTCACGACCATCGTGATGGCTACCACCTGCGCGGCGATGGCGGCGATGGTCCCCTGAATCGCCAGCGCACGGAACCGCATGGCTCGACGCAGCAACGCGGTCGGAACCGACGAGACGGCGGTGAGCACCACCGCCAGCGCCAGCACCTGCAGGACCGGCACAACTTCGTCGGAGCTGAACACCAGCCCGACCAGAGGTGCGATCCCGACGACCGCGGCGCATAACAAGAGCCCGGCCAGCATCGAGAACCAGAAGCCCGTGCTCAACATCCGGCGACCGGTGCTCTCTGCCTGCACGATGTAGGCGGTGAATCCCAGGTCAGCGAGGAGATAAAAGAACGGGAGCACCACGGTCGCGGCCGCCACCGTGCCGAATTCCGCCGGGCTGAGAAATCGGGTGAGAATGGCGATTGTGACGAAACCTGAGAGGCGGACAACCCATTTCTGCACCGTGAGCCAGAGCACGCCGGCTGCAGTCTGCGCGCTGACGGACGGGGCGGCCTGCGTGGTTGCCGCGGGTTGCTGCTCCAGCGGGGTCACGATCCGTACACCTCGTCCTCGATGATCCGCACCGCGGCGGCCTCGGCCCGGGTCCAGCCGAATTGCCGGACGGACTCCGATGCTGCCCATGCCGCGGCCTCGCGGTCCGGCCGAGTCACGACCGTGCTGAGGGCGACGGCGAGTGACAACGGCGTTGGGTTCGCCCATGCGACGTGGTCGTTCACCAGGTCAGCTCGCGAGTGCGGCGAGTCGTTCACGACGGGTATTACGCCTGCTGCCAGCATCTCCTCGGCCACCAGGGAGATGTTCGTGAACGACATGGCGAGCGCGGCGATGCTGGAGTTGTATAGCTCGTTGAGTTCGGCAGGGGCGAGCCTGCCGTGCTGGGTGGCCGGGAAAGTGAGCCCCGACACCTCGGCCCCGTAGAAATGGATGTCGACCTCGGGGTGACGTTCGTGGAATTGTTGCAGCGCGAGGCGGGCAAGCCAGAAACCACGCCGGGGCACATCGGGGCGCGCGTAGAACACCACCCCGGTGCGCACCCGGCCGGGCAGGGGCCGGTACACCGACGTGTCGCACCCGAACTCGGTCACGTCCGGCGAGATCCCCACCTCGGAACGTAGCAGCCGGGCGACCATCTCGCCGAGGGCGATGGTTCGGAACCCGAACCGGTAGGAGTCCTCCGCCAGGGAGTACATCGACCCGCGTGGGTAGAAGTACGGTTCGAAGTCCTGCACAAAGTACAACCGTCGCATCGGCCCGGTACCGCGACGAGCGAGAACGTGGGCGGAATCCCATGAGGAGGCGACGCACGCGTCGACTCCTGAAATGCCGGCGGATGCGTCGTGGATTTCGGCGCGGACGTTCGGCCACCAGTCGCGGATCACCCGTTCGTGTCCGCGGGCGTCTCCGCCGTACCGGTCATACAGGAAGAGGTCGCATTTGTGACCGGCCCGCTCGACCGCCTCCACCATCCGGAAAAGAGTGGTGTGTCCCCCGGAGCCTGCCTGAGGAGGAGTCATGACCCAGCCGATCCTCAGCGGCTGCGATCGCGGCTGTCGGTGTTCGGGAATTGCCAGGTCAAGGCGCGTCGAATCGGAGATGTCGTCATCGAATAACGGCTGGTCGAGGGCTGCCGCGCCGAGTCGGCCATACGCGTATCGGGTGAGCCTCTGCGCGAGCCCACGCGGACCGTCACTTCGGACTATGCCGAATGCCTTGGCAACCTTCGCTTCAAGCGTCATTTCGAGGACCCTTCTCTGAGCCGTGGGGTCTCGTCGCGGCGGCGCTGCTCCCAAGTCAGCATCGCGTGCTGCCGTCCGCGCTTGAGTCGGCCACCGCTGGCCGCGTCGGCGGTACGCTCCAGCTTTGCCGCGAGGATCCGCGCCTCCATTTGCAGGTCGCCGACCCATGCGCGCGCGGACGTCGAGTGCAGCGCTTTCTCGTAGACTTCCGCGAGTCGGCTGGCCATGGCGGGCAGTCCAAAGTTGGCCTCGGCGAAACCTCGGGCGGAGACGGAGAGTCGTGCCCGTTCGGAGGGAGCCTCGATCAGGGCGCGGAGGTGCCCGGTGAGCAGGCCGACCCCGTCAGCGACCTCATTCGGGCTCCAGAAGCTGTTGCGGAATATCGCGTCCGTGGCCGGTTCCCGGAACACCGCGCTCCAGCCTCGTTCGCCGAGCACGATGAGCGGTTTGCCGAAGGCGAGTCCGCGGGCAGCCGAGCTCCCCATTCCCAAAACGACGTCGGCGGCATCGTAGGCGGGGCGCGGGTCCGAGAGCGGGCCCGCGAACAGGACGGACTCCTCTCCGAGCCGGGCATTGACGCTCGCGGCGCATGCTCGAAGGCGCTCTTCGGCGTCTCCTGTGCCAACGATGAGCAGACGGACACGGGGGTCATTCAGGCGGGCCACGGCGTTGATGGCATCCTCGATGCCGTGTGCCTTCATCTCCTCGCTGAGTCGGCTGACGACGACGAGCATGATCGAGTCGGGGCCGATCCCGAGACCGCGTCGGAATTCATCCCGGTCGGTCACGCCTGGCGCATCTCGGGTTGTGTCGACCGGGGGACTGATCAGGGTGGCGCCACCCTGGTGGCCCGACAGCTCGTCGCGCAGGTACCCCGTGCCGATCACCACCGGCACGGATGGATGCGTCCTTGGATCAAATGACATTTCGTAAATGGTGCGAACCAGGGCGCGCCTACCAAGCAGTCCGGGCCCCCAGTATGCGGCCCTCTCGGAGGCACTGAACGCGTGTACCAGGTCGGCGTTCCACGTTCGGGCGAGCCCAGATAGAGCGCGCGCGTGGCCGAAGAGCGACGCGGGGCGGTCGTAGGCCTCGAGCCTCACTCCGTAGTCGGTCGCGACGTTGAGCAGGGATGGCCCCGTGCGGGGGCAGGTTTGCCGCGGGCCGACAAGCAGGCTGTCGTATCCGTGCTGGGCGACCGCAGCGGTCAGTTGCACGGCGTTGATCTGGGCGCCGCCCAGCTCCAGGCTGCCGACCTGCACCAGTATTCTGCGGCGCACGGTCATCGATCGAGACCGCTCGACTGGACGAGGTCCGGCTGGGCGGCTGCGGGGCCCAGACTGCGGTGGAGCGACTCAGCCACCTGCGCCTGCTGTAGAGCAGTGAGATGCGGGAACATCGGCAGCGAGAGGATGCGACGGGCCGCCGCTTCCGCGACCGGGAACTGGCCCGTCCGGTAACCGAGGTCGGCGTAGGCCGCCGTGAGGTGCAACGGCGTCGGGTAGTGGATGCCGGCGCCGATGCCCGCGGCGCCGAGCTCCGCGAGCACGCGGTCGCGTTCGGCGACCTGCACGACGTAGAGGTGCCAGACGTCCTCGTTGCCCTCGCGCACGGGGGGCAGGCGCACACCAGGCAGGTGGGCGAGCATCTCGGTGTAGCGGGTGGCGGCGGCGCGACGTGCGGCGTTCCACCCGTCGAGGCGGCGCAGCTTGGCCCGGAGCACCGCGGCCTGCACCGCGTCGAGGCGCGAGTTCATGCCCGCCCGGTCGTGCATGTACTTGACCGAGCTGCCGTGGGCGCCGAGGTTCCGGACGAACTCCGCAATAGTCGGGTCGTCGGTGAGCACGGCGCCGGCATCGCCGGCAGCTCCGAGGTTCTTGCCCGGATAGAAGCTCGTCGCGGCGACCCGGCCGATCGAGCCGGCCCGGCCGACGGTCGACGACGCGCCCTGCGATTGCGCGGCGTCCTCCACGATCACCAGCCCGTGTCGCTCCGCGATCGGGGAGAGCGCCTCCATCGGTGCGGTCTGGCCATAGAGGTGAACGGGGATGATCGCCCGGGTGCGCGCGGTGATCGCGGCCTCGACGGCGGCCGGGTCGACCAGCAGGAACTCGTCATCGACGTCGACGAAAACCGGGACGGCACCGATGCGGGTCGCGGCCTCGGCCGTCGCAATGAACGTGTTGACGGGAATGATGACCTCGTCGCCGGGGCGGATGCCGACGGCCCGCAGGGCGAGTTCGACGGCGTCGGTGCCGTTGGCCACTCCGATGCAGTGTTCGACACCGATGTACTCGGCGTACTCCCGCTCGAATGAGGCGACCTCGGGGCCCCCGACGAACGCGGCGGACAGGAGTTGGGCCTGCCAGGTGGGGAGCACCTCGTCTGCGATCTCGGCCTGTTGTGCGGCCAGATCGAGGAATGGAACCTTCATGCGGGGACTCCCGCCAGAGGACGGGCCGGAACCCCGGCCCAGGTTTCCTCCGCCGGCAGGTCTCGCGTCAGGGCCGCGCCCATTCCCAGCACCGCGCGCTTCCCGACTCGAATGCCTTCCCGCACGCTGGCGTTCATGCCCAGGTAGGCGCTCTCCCCGATCCAGGCGTGACCGCCGAGGGCGACGCCCGCGCACAGGGTGGCGAACGACTCGACGAGGTCGTCGTGGGTGAGCGTGACGTTCGGCATCACCACCACGTGCCGGCCGAGCTCCACATTCGTGGTCATCACGACGCCGGCGAGGAGGATGCTGCCCGCCCCCACCGTGCAATCGACCGGCACGGTGACGCTGGGGTCGATGACGGTGACGTAATCCTCCTTGGTGCGGCCGTCCTCCGCGAGCCGGGCCACGATCGCGGCCCGCGCGACCCCGCGACCGGCGCAGACCAGCAGGCTCGCCCGCGGATGATCGATGGCGCTGACAATTCCGCCGAGGATCGGCAGCCCGTCGAGGATCTTGCCCCACAGGCTCGCGTCGTCGTCGAGGTAGCCAATCGCGGTGTGCTCACCGGAGCGCCGAAGCACAGCGAGCGCCTCCCGGGCCAGGCCGCTCGCCGCCACCAGCAGCACGTCAGCCATGTTGGACCACCGCGAGTGGAGCGAGCAGGGCGTCGATCACGGATGACTGTTGTGCCGCTTCGAGCTGATGGTACAGCGGCAGAATCAGCGTGGTGCCGGTGAGGTGCTCGGACACCGGCAGTGGACCGCGCAGCGACGGTGACCCGGCATAGGCCGGTTGCAAGTGCGAGGACATGATGCCTCGGCGGGCGGAGACACCGGCCTCGGCGAGTCGGAGCAGAAGCTCGTCCCTGTCGAGCGGGTACTCCTCACCGACCTCGACCCAGTAGGACTGGAAGTTGGAGGTGCCCCAGTCGGGGTCCCGCACCGGGCGCAGCCCGTCGATGCCGGCCAGGGCCGCGGTGTATCCGTTGGCGAGTTCGCGACGTCGGCGCACCATCTCGGGAAGTCGGCCCAGTTGCACTATTCCGACAGCCGCCTGGATGTCGGTCATCCGATAGTTGAATCCGATCTCCCGGTACTCCTCTGGAGGCGCGAGCACGCTCGCCTGCCGGTCGCTCGCGGACACGCTCATGGAGTGCTCGCGCAGCCGTTTGGCTCGCGCAGCCCATTCAGGGTTCGAGGTCGTCAGCATGCCGCCTTCCCCCGTGGTCAGCAGCTTGCGCGGGTGGAAAGACCAGGCGGCGAGCACCGCGCCCGCCCCGACGGGACGGTCCTGGTAGGTCGAACCGGCACCGCAGGCGGCATCTTCGATCACCACGATTCCCAACGGATCGCACAGCTCTCGAATCGGGGCGAGATTAACTGGAACGCCGCCCTGGTCAACGACGATGACGGCCCGCGTGCGGTCGGTGAGTGCTGCGGCGACGCCGGCCGCCGTGACGTTGCCATTGCCGGCGTCGACATCGATGAAGACCGGCACGGCCCCAACGTAGGTGGGCGCGTTAGCCGTGGCGATGAAGGAGAAGGACGGGACGATCACTTCGTCCCCGGCACCGACTCCGGCAACGACCAGCGCCAGGTGCAGTGCGGTCGTGCAATTCGAGGTCGCGACGGCGAACGGGATCTGCATGGTCTCCGCGTACAGCTCCTCAAACGCGGCAACGCGAGGCCCCTGTGCCACCCATCCGGACTCGATCACGGCCGTCACGGCGGCGATCTCCTCCATACCCATCCAGGGTTGCATCACATTGAGGCGCGTCATCGGACGGCCTCAGCTGTGACCCAGTTGCGATCTTCCATGTGAGAAAGTCGGTTGGGGTCGGCTCCCGCTGACTTCTGAAACCACTCAACGAGGTCCGCGACGCCCGCGGTGAACTCCACGGTCGGCGCGAATCCGGTAAGTGACGCCATGTGGGTCGGGTCACCGAGCAAACGGCGCACGTCGCCGGGACGAGCGACGTCGTGCACTGGTGTGAGGTCCGGCCGGCCTACGGCCGCGGCGACGGCCGCGCACAGCGCGTTCACTGTCACCTCGGTGCCCGACCCAAGGTTGAGCGTCTCCCCCGCGAGGCCGGGTGCGTCTGCGAGCAAGGCGAGGGCCGCGGACGTGTCGAGCACATGCATGAAGTCCCTCGTCTGTTCTCCATCACCGAAGATGATCGGTCGTTCGCCGGAGATCAACCGAACAATGGTGCGCGGAATAACCTCGCCACTGTCGCCCTCGAAGTGACTGCGTGGACCATAAGTATTGAACGGGCGAATGACCACGGTGTCCATCCCGTAGGTACGAAAGTATGCCCGCGCATAGGCTTCGCCGGCGAGTTTGCTTCCACCGTAAACAGTCTCAGGCCAGGTGGGGTGGCGTTCGTCCATCGGTGCGTACTGCGCCGTGCCGAAGACCTCGCTCGTGCTCACATAGACGAAGCGTCGCACCCCCGCTGAGCGAGCGCTCTCCAGCATCAGGAGGCTGCCGAGGGCGTTCACCTCGTGGTTTTCCAGGGGATCGTGCAGACTGTGTCGCACGCCCAAGCAGGCGAGATGAAACACCATGTCGATGCCCCGCAGGGCGCGCTCTCGCACCGCGCTGTCACGAATATCGCCGGCGATGAGGGAAAATCTCGGGTCCTCGAGCGCAGTAGCCACATTGTGCGGGGTACCGTTCTTGAGGTTGTCGAGCGCGCGCACCTCAGCGGCGTCGCGACCCAGCAAGGTGTCAACCAGATGGCTGCCGATGAATCCGGCACCACCGGTCACAAGGACGCGCGCCCCACTCAAAGTTGTCATAAGAACTCCCCGACCGGCACGCGGTCTTCATTCAGCACTACCGCAGCCCCGTTGGCCGCCAGACTCTTGCTTGCCGCTTCCAGCACGGACAGCACCCGCAGCCCCGCCTCGCCGTCGGTGCGCGGTGAACGACCCTCGCGGATGCTCTCCGCGAACTCGGCCACCATGGCCCCCAGTGCCTCCCGTTCCGGCAGCGCCGGCGACCACGTGTCGCCGAGCCGATACGAGATGGTGGCCGCCTGGCGCTCGGCGCCGTCGAGGGCCTGCAATTCCAGGTCGACGCCGCGGTCATAGACGCTGAGACGCTGTTGCGGGTTGAGGTCGTCCCAGACCAGGGTGCGTTTGGTGCCGCCGACGATCATCTGGCGAATCTTCGTCGGACTCAACCAATTGACGTGCACGTGGGCCATTGCGCCATTGGGAAGCGGCAGTACGAGGTAGCCGATGCAGGATTTCCCTGAGCCCAGGGGATCCGCGCCGTTGGCCGAGACGCTGCGCGGTCGCAGGCCCCCGGGGAGGATGAAGTCGATGATCGACAGGTCGTGCGGTGCCAGGTCCCAGAAGACGTCGACGTCGGGTTGGATGAGGCCGAGGTTGATCCGCACGGAGTCGATGAACAGGACCTCACCGAGGGAGCCCGCCCTGATCAGCTCCCGGATCTTGAGGACGGCCGGCGTGTAGCAGTAGGTGTGGTCGGTCATCAGGACCAGGCCACGTTCAGCGGCAGCGCGCACCATGTCTCGTCCACGCATTCCGGTGTCCGCGAGGGGCTTCTCGACCATTACATGCTTGCCCCCGTTTAGGGCGGCCCGCGTGATGCCGTGGTGGGTGCGGGCCGGCGTCGCGATCGCAACGGCGTCCACGTCGTCCGAGGTCAGGAGGTCATTGAGTGAGGTGACCGCGCGAACGCCGCCGACCGTGTCGGCCAGCTTCTGGGCTCGGTCCAGGTCGAGGTCGCAGATCGCGACAAGATCCCAGTCCGGGCTGTTGTGGAAATTTCGAGCTAGGTTGGGGCCCCAATAGCCCGCTCCGATGACGGCGATCCTCAGCTTGGTATTCATCCTTGCCCCCCAATCGAATTGTGTGGTGTCGGTGCTTTCGGCACGTCGAGTTCAAACGAACATGGCTAGGGAGTGGGGACGAATCGGACGTCAGCCCAGAAGTTATGGCCCGCGACATTGTTCGGGAAACCGGTCGAGTAGCTGTACGCGCCACCGTTGGCGACCGTGACGAGCGAACCGTTCGTGACCGGAACCGCCAGCGTATTCAGGTCGACGGCATACGAACCGGCGGTGGTGTAGTAGCTGGCGCGGTATTCAACCCCGGCTTGCACGGCGACCGGCGTATCAAAGGTGAGATCCTGCCATCCGCTCGTCGACGAGGCGGCGAAGGTCCCCGTTGCGAGCAGGGCGCCGGTCGCGGACCAGAGCGACCCTGGGTGCGCCACGGTGTCGACCGGACCGCGGAAGTACCGGACCCCGGTGACGTTGCCGGGCACCGAGGCCGTGAACCGCACGCCGATCTGCACCGGGGAGGAATCAGCCCAGGAGAGGTTCGTCGGCGTGCTCGTCGGCGAGAAGATGGACGCTTCCGGAGTCGGCGTCGGCGTCGGAGTCGGAGTCGGAGTCGGAGTCGGAGTCGGAGTCGGAGTCGGAGTCGGAGTCGGCGTGACGGTGAAGACAACGTCGACGAAGTAGTTCGTGGCGTTCCAGGAGTACGTGGGGAATCCACCGGTTGCGACGTAGAGGTATCGCCCGTTGCCGCTCGCCGGTGCCATCAGGGGGCCAACGGTCTTCGCCTGCGCGAAGTAGTTGGGAGTGAAGGAGTAGCGACCCAAGGGTGCGAAGTACGACACGACATAGTTTTGACCGGCCGTCAGGGCAAGCGGTGTGTCCAGTTGGGCGGTCTGCCAACCGTTGGCCGTTTCGCCGGTGAAGGTCACGGTGGCCAGGCGCACGCCACCTGGGGACCAGATGGAGCCCGTGTGGGTGCCGGTGTTGCCTGTCCCCTTGAAGAAGCGGATCGCGGTGACGGTGCCATCCCGCGAAGGGGTAAAGGCGGTCCCGAGTTCCACCGCAGAGGTATCCCCCGTTGCGGAGAGATTCGCCGGGGTTTCACTGCCGAACAGGCTGTATGTGCCTTGCCCATCGACCGCGGCCACGGTGAAGGCCCAGGTCTGGGTGGCCAGGGCCACCCCTTGGGTCGAGGTCACATTGCTCAGGCTGACGTTGATCGTTGCCCCGTTCGGAAGCGCCTGGGTCGGAGTGAACGTGATCGTTGTGCCGTCACCGGACAGGGTCGTCGTGCCGGCAATAGGAGCTCCAGCGTTCTGGGCGGTCAGGGAATATCCTGGTTTGACCGGCGTCGAAAGCTGGGCCGCGATGACAGTTCCCGGATCAACATAGAGCGCTCCGGCGGCCGGCGTGAGGCCGACGACCGTGATGGAGTCCGCGGTGCGGTTGAAGATGACATCGACGAGATAACTTGTCGAGGACCTGGACGACGGGAAGCCATCCGCGTAGATGTACGATCCGGCATTGGCGCTTGCGCTGAGCGGCGTCTTCGTGATGCCTGACCCGCTGAAGACACCCGGCGATGCCGAATACGTTCCGTTCGGGGACCGATAGGAGGCAATGTACTCGGTACCGGCGGCGATGGTCACCGGGGTACCGAACGTCACGGTCTGCCAGCCGGAGATGCTCTCGGTCGCAAATGTTGCCGTCGCCAGCTGGGCGCCGCCCGCCGTCCAGAGGGCGCCGGTGTGGACACCGGTGTTGCCTGCGCTCTTGTAGAACCGGATTCCGGAGACTGTTCCGGCGACCGTGCTCGAGAATCGCACGCCCAGCGTCAGCATGGCCGCGTCGGAGATCTGAAGGATGCTCGGCACCGTCGCGTCAGTGAAGAGGCTGCACGGGCAGATCCCATCGGCGGCGGACGGTCGGACCGTGGTGAATGCCCATGTCCCACCTGACGAGAGTGCGACTCCCGCGGTGTCCTTCGCCGTAAGGGTCACGGAGTAGGTGACGAACCCGTTGAGTGCGCTCGACGGTGTGAACATCGCCGTGCGGGTGGTCGCGGCGTAGCTCGTGGTGCCGGCCACTGTTGCACCGAGTTGGTCCACGACAGTGAATCTGATGGAGGTCGGGTCAGACTCCTTGGAGAGCACTGCACTGATGGTAGTGTCGGTCGGCACGCTTGAGGAGCCGGGAAGCGGCGCCTGTCCGATGGCCACCAGCGGTGAGCTGTCGGTGGCATCGAAGACGGCATCGACGAAGTAATTGCTCTGCAGGTAGCTGTCAACGGGGAATGACCCGTTCGTGCTGTACACGCCGGCTGGCGCTGTCCCGAATCCGCCCGCGACACTAAGTGGCGCACTGGTGACCCCGCGATAGGACCAGTAGTACGTCGCTGCCGCATAGTGTCCCCTCGGCGCCGAATAGGACACCGTGTAGGTTGCCCCCATCGCCACTTGCACTGCGGACGTGAAGGTAGCCGTTTGCCACCCGGAGGCACTCTCGTTGCCGAAGGTCACCGTTGCCAGACGCACGCCGGTCGAACTCCACAGAGACCCCGTGTGGGAACCCGAATTCGCCAGGCTCTTGTAGAACCGAACCCCGGTGACATAGCCGTTCTGGGTGGGCGTGAAGCGGAGTCCGACCTCAACGGCCGACGTATCGCCGGAATCCGGCACCGAGGGCACCTGGGCTCCGAAGACGGAGTACGGCCCGGTGCTCGTGATCGCGAAAAGGGTCGGAGTGGCCGGTCGGTTCAGGCTGTCGTCAATCGCCCGCACCCGAATGCTCTGGGGGCCGACGCCGTGCTGAATGTAGGTGTACGACCAAGTTGTCCGGCCGATCGCCGGGTGCCAGCTCGCACCGGCGTCGGTCGAGACCTCGACCCCGGCGACGACACCACCGACGTCTGCGGCCGTGCCGGTCAGGGTCACACTGGCTCCATTGGGCACCGACGTTCCGGCCGTCGGAGAGGTCACTGTGACCGTCGGCGCCGTCGTGTCCGCGCTCGTGGTGGCCGCGATGAGTCCGCTCGAGAGTGTCGCGGGCTGGGCGCCCATATCAGCGAAGAGGTTGACTTGCGCCTGTTGCATCCGCAGGTCAGCGGCCGCACCCGCGCCGTCGTGGGTCTGGTCGAGCCCCCAGGTCCACTGGATGCTTCCTGCGGAGAAAACCAGTGCACCGCTGGGCGCGCGGTACATCGTCAGATGGTGCGTTGTCGTTCCTGCTGCGACGGTGTTGCCGAAGTCCTGCAGGTATTCGGGCACGGCACCGGTGGTCGTCGACAGCCGGATCTGCCCGGCGGGCCGGAACCCGTTGTCGAGGTCTTCATTGGACTCATAGCCGATGGTGTGAGGCGCGAGCGCAGCGGTCGAGCCGGCGGCGAGTGTGGCCAGACTGGTGTTTCGCCAGAGGCGATTCTTACCCTCGGCCGCAGACACCGTGACCGGCAGGTCGGAGAAATTCGACTGGTAGAGAGTGCCGGTCAGGGCGTTTTCGGGCAGGCCACCGCCGTTTGCCTGTGGGGCAAAGCGGGGATCCCGCCAGGTTCCGGTCCACTCTGGCGACGGGTCGACCTTGGCGTTGGCCCTGGTCTCCTTATAGCTGACCATCGTTCGGTACGGGGTGGCCCCCGCTACCGACGGTTCGTAACGGATGCGCCAGTAGGCCTCGTTGCCGGTGAGGAACTGCAGGTTCACCCCGGCATCACGCGCTGCCTCGACGTTGGTGCGCTGCGCACCGGACCAATACTCGTCGTGTCCGACGGACAGGAAGACCTTATGGTTCAGCAGCACCGAACCGACACGGTCGGTGTCCACGTCACTGAAGTAGGAGACGTCGTAGCCGTTCTTCTCCATGAACCGCACCAGCGGGTATTCGTTGGCGAAATAGAAGTCTCGGCCACTCACGACGCCGCGGGTGCTGAAGGGGCGGTTGTAGCTGACCTTGTAGGCACGCCCGACGGGCCCGCCTTGGTAAAGGCTCGAGCCGCCGTAGGTGTTGTAGGCCTGCCAGGTCGTGTCCGCGGTCTGAAAGAGAACGGCGGAACGGCTGGCCTCATTGCGCACGACAAACGTGATGTGGCTTTGACCGCCGCTGTCGGTGCGGGTCAGGAGCGCGAAATAGACGCCGGAAACCGCGTCGGCCGGGACCGGCCACGATGCGGACACACCCCAGTTGCCGCAGTCGTACAATCCCGTCGACGCATCGCTCAAACAAGCGGGCTGCGCCTGTGGCAGCGTCACCGAAGGGCTGACCGAGGCGACTTTCCGCGCGCCCAGTCCCTGGTACCAACCGGTCCGATAAATATCGATCGTGTATGCCCGGGCGGCGGTCAATACCTTGAACTTGACCGTCGTACCGACGTTGACGCTGATGTCGGTTGAGAAACCCTGGATGGTGGAATCGCCGGAACCGCTGATGTCCCACACCGTGGGGTTGGTGCCAGGGAGCGCGTTCTCGCAGACGATCGGGTTGACGGCGGCGCCGCACCCGGCTGCGGCCATCGCCGGTGTCGACGGGGCGAACAGGGTCGCAACGAGGACCGTGGCCATCAGTATCGCGCTCGCGGTCAAGGCGCTCAGTCGTGTGACCGGCGTTCGGGGGGCCAGCGTGTTGCGGAAAAATCCACTTTTCAAGGTCGACACACGTACTCCAAGGCATCCCGGGAGGCTGTGGCCGTTCGGGTAACGACCGCCGTTGCTGGTCTCCGTCGGGGTAGCTAGGCGAAGTGGTTGCCGTTCCAGCGTGCGTTCACGGAATCCGGCGGAGGGTAAGGCCGACGGAGAGTTGAGATCCGCTCACACCGAAGAGAATGCCACACGTCGAGGCTGTTCGCATACCCCCGTTCGGGGGCGAAACGGGGGCTGTGGGCGTGGCGGATGGCACCGACGGCGGGGCCGAACCGCCCGTCTGGACCTAGAGTTCGGCGGCGCCGGGCGCGAAGGTATCGCAGGCCCCGGCGCCCTGCTCGAAGCCGGTTCCGAACCAGCGCTGGCGTTGCTCGCTCGAGCCGTGGGTCCAGCCCTCCGGGTTCACCTGCCCCTGGGTCGCCGCCTGGATTCGGTCGTCGCCGACGGCGGATGCCGCGCTCAGCGCATCGTCGATCTGCGCCTGGCTGATCGACCTGAGGAAGGTCACCCCGTTGTCATCCTTGAGCGTGGCGGCGGCGCCGGTCCAGGCTCCGGCGAAACAGTCCGCCTGCAGCTCGACCCGCACCGCATTCGAGGCGGCCCCGGTCTGTCCATCCCGTGACGTCTCCAGCACGCCGGTCAGGTTCTGCACGTGGTGCCCCCACTCGTGGGCGATCACGTACATCTCGGCGAGCGGGCCGCCGGATGAGCCGAACCGGCTGCGCAGGTCGTCGAAGAATGCGGTGTCGAGGTAGATGGTCGCATCCGGCGGGCAGTAGAACGGGCCGGTGGCGGCGGATGCTGCGCCACAGCCGGTGCCGGTGCTGTCGGCGAACACCGCGACCGGCTGCGGCTGCTGGTAGGCGACGCCGAGCCGGGGCAACTCCTCGGACCAGTAGGTGTCGAGGGAGGCCGCGGCGCCCTTCATCCGGCATTCCACGTCGGCGTTCGCCTGGGCGCCGGTGGTGCACTCGGCCAGGTTCGAGACGCTGCCGGATTCGGCGGCCGGCTGGCCTCCCCCGGCAAGCCCGGACAGGTCGACACCCAGGAACTGGGACAGCAGGAACAGGGCGATCACGCCCAGCCCGCCGCCCCCCACGGCGATCCCCGTGTTTCGGCCCCGTTTGCTGACCCGGCCACCGCCGATGTTCGCGTTGTCATTGAACGTCATAGAGAAAAGCTACCCGGCGAAGCGGTCCGTCGCCTCGATTATCGCGTCCAGGTTTCCTGGCTCGTCGAACGAGTGTCCCGCGTCGGGGATCAGCCGGAAGTCGGCTTCCGGCCAGGCCTGGTGCAGCTCCCACGCGGTGAAGGCCGGCGTGCACATGTCGTAGCGGCCCTGCACGATGACGCCGGGGATGTTCTTCAGCCGATCCGCGTCGCGGATCAACTGGTTCGGCTCGAACCAGCCCCGGTTGGTGAAGTAGTGGTTCTCGATCCGGGCGAAGGCGACGGCGAAGGCCGGCTCGGTGAACCGGGCAATCGTGTCCGGCTGCTGGAGCAGGGTGATGGTCGACGATTCCCAGGTTGACCAGGCGATTCCCGCGCGCTCCCTGACGGCCTGGTCCGGGTCGTAGAGCAGCCGGCCGTAGGCCTCGATCAGGCGTCCCCGCTCCGGGGTCGGCACCGGCGCGATGAAGTCTTCCCAGAGGTCGGGGTAGATCGCGGCGGCGCCGCCTTCGTAGAACCAGTCCAGCTCGACGGGTCGGAGGGTGAAGATGCCGCGCAGCACGAGCTCGGTGACACGCTCAGGGTGGGTTTCGGCGTAGGCGAGGGACAAAGAACTCCCCCAGGAGCCACCGCAGACCAGCCACCGGTCGATACCCAGGTGTTCGCGCAGTTTCTCCATGTCGGCGACGATGTGCCAGGTGGTGTTCGTGGCGAGGTCGGCATCCGCCTCGCTCGCGTGGGGCGTGCTCCGGCCGCAGCCGCGCTGGTCGAAGAGCACGATGCGGTACTTCTCGGGGTCGAACACGCGGCGCTGCTTCGGGCTCGACCCGCCCCCCGGCCCCCCGTGCAGGTAAACCGCGGGCTTGCCATCCGGGTTGCCGGATGCCTCCCAGTAGACGGCCTGTCCGTCACCGACGTCAAGCATCCCTGTTTCGTACGGTTCGATCTCGGGGTAGAAGCTACGCATCCCCTGAGCCTATTGGCCGCACCGGGCCGGAGCGAAACCGCGCCGCCGGCTACGCCGTCGCAGCATCCGTCCGTCGCCGCGCCCGGATCGGCAGCCCGCGCCCGCCGGCGCGGGAGCGGCGTGCGCAACCGGGCGCGGTGTCAGCGGCCGCCGAGGCCGAGCCGGTGGGCGAGGATGACGACGTGCACCCGATCGCGCAGTCCGAGCTTCGCCAGGATGCGTCCGACGTGCGTCTTCACGGTGGATTCGGAGAGGAAGAACCGTTGGGCCAGCTCGGGGTTGGAGAGCCCCTCCGCGATCGCGAGGAACACCTCGCGTTCCCGTTCGGTGAGCGCGCCGAGCCGGGAGGCGTCGTCGTCGTCCGCGGCCGGCAGCTTCGACCCGAACAGCTCGAGCATGCGCCGGGTCACCCGGGAGGAGACCGACGCGTCGCCGGAGGCGACCGCGCGGATCGCCGCCGTCAGCTCGCTCGGCTGGGCGTCCTTGAGGAGGAACCCCCGGGCTCCGGCGCGCAGCCCGCCGAAGGCGTACTCGTCGAGGTCGAAGGTGGTGAGGATGATGATCCTGCTGTCGGGGTGGGCCGCGCTGATCTGCCGGGTGGCCTCGATCCCGTCGATCCCGGGCATCCGCACGTCCATCAGGATCACGTCGGGCAGCACGCTCGCGGCGAGCGCGATCGCCTCCGCGCCGTCACCCGCCTCGGCGACGACCGTGAAGTCGTCCTCGGCTTCGAGCACCATTCGGAAGCCGGTGCGGAGCAGGGCCTGGTCGTCGACCAGCATGATCCGGGTCCGGGTCATCGTGGTGCCTCCGGTTCGTCCACATTCATCACGGCCCGCACCTGCCACCCGCCGCCGGGAAGTGCCCCGGCCTCGAGCGTGCCGTCGTAGAGGGCGGCGCGCTCGCGCAGCCCGATGATGCCGCGGCCCTGGCGCAGCGCCGGCCCCTCGGCCCGTGGTCGGCCATCGTCGGCGACGACGACCTCGACCCGGCCGGGCCCGGATGCCAGGCGAACCGAGACCAGCGTCGGCTCGGCGCAGTAGCGCAGGGCATTGGTCAACGATTCCTGCACGATCCGGTAGATGGTCAGCTGCACGCCGGGGTTGGCCGGAATCCGACCGGTGAGTTCCAGGCGCGCGGGCAGGCCGGCGGCGCGGAAGGAGTCGACCAGGCCGACCAGTTCGTCGGCGCCGGGCTGGGGCCTGAGGGGCGCGTCCGCGGCCGCCGCATCCGCCCCGCCCTGGTCCGGGTCCGAGTCCTGGTCCGACTGGTCGTCGGCCAGCACCCCGAGCAGGCGGCGCATCTCCGTCATCGAGCTCCGCCCGGTGGCCGCGACCTCGCGCATTGCCGTCCTGGACCGTTCCGGGTCCTTGTCCAGCAGCGCGTCGGCACCGTCGGCGAGTGCGACCATCACCGAGAGGCTGTGCGCGACGATGTCGTGCATTTCCCTGGCGATCCGACCCCGTTCGGTGATCCTGGCCAGTTGCGCCTGCTGATCGCGCTCCCTCGCGAGCTGGGCGGCCAGGTCGACGAGCGCGGTGACGTAGCGTCGGCGGTCGCCGATGGTGACGCCGAGCAGGGTGGCCGCGAGCATGACGATGGCGTACTGGGCGGCCACGCCCGGCCAGGCGGCATAGATCGTGCCGTCGGCCAGGAATGCGCCGAGCGCCGCGACGCCGACGGCGACGACGAGCCCGAACCAGGCGCTCCGGACACTGCGATAGACCGCCACCGCGTACAGCGCAAGCAGCACCGGCACGGTGTCGCCCTGCCCCTGGCTCGGGAAGGACAAGAGCAGCCCGGCGCAGGTGACCCCGAGCACGAGCAGCGGGGCGTGCCGGCGGAAGAGCAGTGCGGCGGTGACCGACACGGCGACCGCGACACTGGAGGGTCGCACGAGCCCGCCGGGCGTCGTCAGGTCGATCAGGACACCGATCGCCATCGGCACGAAATACCCGGCGGCGACGAGGGAATCGGTCAGCCACGGATGCCGCGCCCAGAACCGCCTGGCCACGCCGGGCGGCGTCGGCAGACGCAGTTCGCCCCCGGGAGGCCGGGAGGGCCGCCCGGGGGCGAACTGTGTGGTGGTCATTGTCTGGACTCTACGCGTCCCGGCGCTTCAGCAGCGCAGCGGCGCCGATCAGGCTGGCCGCGATCCAGCCGAGCACGACGAGCAGGTCGACCCACCACGCGATCGGAACCTCGCTGAAGGACATCAGCCCGAACATGTTGATGCCGGCGTTGGAGATCAGGTAGGGCAGCAGCGAGGTGGCCCACGCGGCGGGGATCAGCTGGAGCACCATCGGCACGAGCAGCAGGAGGCCCAGGACCACCGCGATGCCGCCGGCACCGTTGCGCACTATCGTTCCCACGCCGAGGGCGAAGACCGCGATCAGGCCCAGGTAGAGTGCGCCGCCGAGCACGGGGAAGAGCACGGTGGGCTCGAACAGGCCGGCCTGCAGCCCCTTGCCGGAGAGCACGGCGGAGGAAACCAGGTGGGAGCCGACGGTGCTGACCAGGCCGACCAGGAACGTGGTGCCGAACAGCACGACGACCTTCGCCCACAGGGCGGGAAGTCGTTTCGGCACCGCGGCCAGGGTGGACCGGATCATGCCGGTGGAGTACTCCCCGCTGATGCTCAGCACCCCGAGGACGGCCACGATCAGCTGGCCGAAGAACACCCCGAACGTCGAGGCCTGGGCCACGAAGATGGCCTGGTTGGCGGCCGGGACCTGCGAGACGTCCGCGCCCTGCAGGTCGAGCGAGGCGGACATGACGGCGGCGAGTCCGAGCGAGAAGGCCACGAGCAGGGCGTATGACCAGACGGTTGAACGCACGCTTCGCAGCTTGATCCACTCCGAGCGGATGAGGCCGGTCGCGCTCAGCCGGCTGGCCGCCGGTGCGGCGTCGGCACCGGACGGCGACGCGACGGGGGTGGCCTCCGGCGCGGTGGGCAGTGTGGTCGTCGTGGTCATCGTGCTGCCTCCTGCAGTTCCGCGGAGCCGCCCGTGCGGTACTCCACCTCGTTCTGGGTGAGCGCCATGTAGGCGTCCTCGAGTGACGCGCCGATGCTGGTGAGCTCGTGCAGCACGATCCCGGCGCCGGCGGCCCGCTCGCCGATCTCCACGGCGGAGATCCCGGTCACCTCGAGCGTGTCCTGCTCGCCGGCCGTGACGGTGACGTCCGGCCCGGCGAGCAGGGTGGCCAGGCGGGTGGCCTGTGGGCTGCGCACCCGCACCGAGTCTCCCCCGGCGCCGCCGATGACGTCGGCGACCGGGGCATCCGCGATCACGCGACCGCGGCCGAGCATGATCAGGTGGTCGGCGGTGAGCGCCATTTCACTCATCAGGTGCGAGGACAGCAACACCGTTCGACCCTCGGCGGCCAGATGGCGCATCAGCCGACGCACCCACTGCACGCCCTCAGGGTCGAGCCCGTTCACCGGTTCGTCGAGGATCAGTACGGCCGGGTCGCCGAGCAGCGCCGCCGCGATGCCGAGGCGCTGCCCCATCCCGAGGGAGAAGCCGCCGACGCGTTTGCGGGCGACGGAGGCGAGCCCGGTGAGCTCGATCACCTCGTCCACCCGGCCGGCCGGGATGCCGTGGGTGGCGGCCATCGCCAGGAGGTGGTTGCGGGCCGAACGGCCGGTGTGCACCGCTTTGGCGTCGAGGAGCACACCGACTTCGCGCAGCGGTGCCGGGTGTTCGCGGTAGTGCTTGCCGTTCACGGTGACCGAACCGGCGCTCGGCCGGTCCAGTCCCACGATCATGCGCATGGTGGTGCTCTTGCCTGCTCCGTTCGGGCCGAGCAGGCCGGTCACCTTGCCGGGCTGCACCTCGAATTCGACCGCGTCGACCGCCGTCTTGCTTCCGTAGCGTTTGGTCAGGGCCTGTGCCTGGATCATCCGTCTCCTCGTTGCGTTGTGGGGCCGGTGCCGCCTCAGCGACAACGGCCCCACAACGACGCTACGGAAGACGGATGCGCCCCGCATCGGCCGAGCGGACCCTCCCGGTCGGCCTGCCCTCGTACCTGGGTACGACGGTCCGCTCCTCTGCCGGCTACTTCTTTTTCGGCGCCTTCTCCGCGGCCGGCGCCTGGCCGGATGCTCGCTGCTCGCGGTAGTACGCGCGGGCCTCGTCCTGCCGCTCCTTCTCGGCACCGCTGGCGATGTTGGACCTGAGGTGTTCCTGGCGGTAGCCGAACGCGTCGACCAGGTCGAGCGCGTGCGGTCGCAGCCGGGCGATGATGCGGTCGATGTAGGCCGTGACCGACTGGGCACGCTGGGCGGACAACCGGCCGTTGATCAGGTACCAGGCCAGGTTCTTCTCGACCAGGCCAAGGCCGAAGAGGTCACGCAGCCAGGTCAGTACCTGTTTGGTGCCCTCGTCCTGGGTGCTCTCGACTGCCTGGGTGAAGGCCTCCCACTGCAAAAGTTCGCCGTGCGAACGGGCGGCCTCGATCAGGGCGTCCTGGTGGGCGTTGAAGAGGGCAGCAGCCGCCTTTGCCGGAAGTTTCCCGGCCGGGCGGAGTTCGGCCGCGATCTCGCCGATCATGGTTTCGACCCGGTCGGTGAGCAGCTCTCGCTGCACGTTCGTCTCTCGGAGCGCTCCGACGGAGCGGGCGGTCGACCCGAAGTCGGCGACGGTCTGGGCGAGCGTGCGGAGGCCGCTGCCGTGGTAGGCCCGGTCGGCGGCCTGGGCCACGACGTAGCGGGCGAGTGCGCCGGTGCCGGCGTGCGCGAACTTGCGGCTGTAGTCGGTGAGCAGGCGCTTCGCGACGAGCTGCAGCAGCACATTGTTGTCGCCCTCGAAGGTGGCGTAGACGTCCAGGTCTGCGCGCAGTCCGACGAGTCGGTTCTCGGCCAGGAAGCCCGCGCCGCCGCAGGCCTCGCGGGCCTCCTGCAGGGTGTCCAGCGCGTGCCAGGTCGACAGGGGTTTGAGCGCGGCGGCCAGGGTCTCCAGGTCCTGGCGGTCGTCGTCGGTGTCGGCCTTGCCGCTGAAGACCTGGTCGAACTTGACCAGGAACTGGTCGTGCGCGAAGGTCTGCGCGTAGGTCGTGGCCAGCCGCGGAAGCAGGCGGCGCTGGTGGCGCTGGTAGTCGAGGATGACCTCCTCGTCGGTGTCGTTGCCCGCGGTGAACTGGCGGCGCTCGCTGCCGTAGGTGATCGCGATGGTCAGGGCCATCGCCGAGGCCTGGGCCGCGGCGCCGTCGAGCGAGACTCGGCCCTGCACGAGGGTGCCGAGCATGGTGAAGAAGCGCCGTCCTGGGCTCGAGATCGCGCTGCTGTAGCTGCCGTCCTCGGCGACGTCGCCGTAACGGTTGAGCAGGTTGGTCCGGGGAATGCGCAGCTGGTCGAAGTGCAGCCGGCCGTTGTCAATGCCGTTGAGGCCACCCTTGAGGCCGTCGTCCTCGCCGCCGATTCCGGGCAGGAAGTCCCCGTTCTCGTCGCGGAGCTGCACCCAGAACGCGTGCACGCCGTGGTTCACGCCCTGGCTGATCAGCTGGGCGAAGAGCACAGCGGCGACGCCGTCCTTGGCCGCGTTGCCGAGGTAGTCCTTCCAGGCAGCGCGGAACGGCGTGTTGATCACGAATTCCTGTGCGTCCGGGTCGTAGGTCGCCGTGGTGCCGATGCTGGCGACATCCGACCCGTGGCCGGTCTCGGTCATCGCGAAGACGCCGGGCACCTCGAGCGACATGATTCCGGGGAGGTAGGCGTCGTGGTGCCTCTTCGTTCCGAGGTGCAGCACGGCACCGCCGAACAGACCCCACTGCACGCCCGCCTTGATCTGCAGGCTGGGGTCGGCGGTGACGAGCTCCTCAAAGCCGGCGATGTTGCCGCCGTTGTCGTCTGAGCCGCCCAGGTCGACCGGGAAGGCGCGGTGCACATGGCCGTTGTCGGCGAGGATCTTCAGCTGGGCGAGCACGCGGACGCGATGCTCCTCCATTGACTGGCCCTCGATCCGATGCAACTCGGGGCGCGCGGTGAGCTCACGGGCGCGCACACGCACATCGGCCCAGGTGCCGAGCAGCTGGCGGTTGAGGGCGGCGACGTTCACGGTCGGGGAACCCGGGTGGCCGGCCACCATGACCGGGCCGGTGTCGACCGCCGGCTTGGTCGAACCTAAGGTCTTTTTGGGGGCGGTGGAGCGCTGGGCAGTGTCAACCATCATTGGTCCTTCGTCTTCGCGCGGAATTTTCTTACACGCTAGGTCGACGACCGGGCACACGGAAATGGTGCGTGACGGGGCTACAACGAAGCGTGCCGACCCCGGCATCCGCTTTGTAGGAATCCACAACCGTATTGCGGTTCGGGTCACTCATACCGACAAAACCTCTGCTTTCGGAGGCTGTTCGGGGTGCGCGCCGGGCCAGGCCGGTGCCGGCGGATTGCGTGCGATGACGTGGAAGACGTGCCAGTGTCGCGGGCCGAAGGCGGATTGGCCCTCGCGGTCCTCCTCGACGAGGCTGAGGACCCCCAGCCCGGCGAGCAACCCGGCGACCTGTTCCCGGTCATGGAAGTTCATGTCCGTGCGCGACCCCCAGGAATCGTGGGGACCGAACAACTCGCCCGCAAAGAGACCGCCCGGTTTCACGGCGGAACGGATGGCGTCCCACAGCCCGGGAAACGCTGAGGGCGCGCAAAACGGCAAAGAGAACCCGGCATACACGAAGTCGGCCTCCGGAAGGCCGGTGAGCTCTTCGAACTGAGCCGAGCTGAAAGACAACCGCGAGAGCGCGCCGGGGTCGAGCCCGGTCGTGAGCCGTTCTCGCGCCACCGGGTCGGCGTCGTAGGAGTGCACCCGCCAGCCGAGGGACAGCAGATGACGGGTCTCCACGCCGTCGCCACTGCCCATGTCGAGCGCGACCCCGGCCTCGGCGTCTCCGCGCAGTCGGAGGGTTGCCAGCAGCACCGATCGCACGGCTCGGCCGGCCTGAGCATCGTAGTAAGCCGTCCAGTCCATGACCTCCCCGACCACTAGGTGTTCTGTGATGGTGACACCAGTGTCGTATCAGTCGAGCCAGGGGGCAAGGTCCGCTCAGGTCCGCTCAGGTCCGGTGTGGAGCGGCTCGGTGTCGGTGTCCGTGGCGCATCACCCAGGAGGGCGTCGACGAGGGATTCGCCGACGAACTCGCCATAGCGCTCGGGGCGCCAGCCGCGGTTGAGGACGAAGAGGCTGTACAGCTCGGGCGAACTGTATGCCCATAAGATCTCGGCTGCCTCGTCGACGGAGAGGCCCGGGCGCAGCTGAGTCCTGCGTGCCAGGTTGTGGGCCACGTGGGTCATCCGGTCCAGGCGCGACGCGTCGAAGTCGGCACGCAATTGAGCCATCGAGTCATCGGTCTCACCCGCGCTCGACAACAGCAGGAGCAGGGGAACGATGCGAGGCGCGACCTCCGTGGTGAGTGTGCCGAGTCCACGCAGCATCGTTCGAGGGTCGGCCTCGGCGGCCTGCATCGCGTCGGAGCGCCGTTCGGCGGGGACAGGGCCTTCGCCCTTGAGGGCGTCCTCACACATCAGCCGCAGGAGCCCGGCTTTTCCACCGAAGGATTTGTAAATGGTGTCGACCGATGTGCCGGCATCGGACGCGATCGATGCCAGCGTCGTTGCGGTGAAGCCATCGGCCAGGAATCGCTTCCGCGCGGCGGCGACGATTGCCTCGCGAGTGAGGCGAGCCTGTTCGCGCCTGCGGCTGGCGTCATAGCGGCGAGGATTGACAGTATCCAATATCGACTCCATGGCTATAGAATGAATCTAGTCTACTGGAACAGATAAGATCGTCAATCCACGCGGCGTCACGAGGCCATGACCGCGCCGGGGCCGGTCTTGGATCGGAGGCGTCATGTCCTTGCCGGCACGGGAAACAGATCCGAGCGCGGTGGTAGAGCGGTTGCGAGTCGCGACGAACGCGCACGATATCAACGCGATCGTCGCCTGCTTCGCCGCGGATTATCGAAACGAGACGCCGGCGCATCCGGTGCGCAATTTTGTCGGCAACGAGCAGGTGAGACGCAACTGGACGCAGATCGTGGCGGCGATACCGGACGTCTCAACCGAGATCGTCGCCTCGGCCGTGTCAGGCAACATGGTGTGGGTCGAATGGGAGCACACCGGCACGCGGCGGGATGGCACAATCCATCTGCTGCGGGGGGTGGTTGTCTTCCGCGTCACCGACGGGTTGATCGCTTCGGCCCGGTTCTTCCTGGAGCCGGTCGACGACGCCGGTGTTGGCGTCGACGCAGCGGTCCGGCGCCAGGTCGAGGGGAGGACGGCGTCATGATCTCCCGGGTGCTGGTCACCGGAGGCACCGGTCGGCTGGGCACGCTCGTCGTCAAGGGTCTCGCCGCTCGCGGGGTTACCGTGCGGGTGATGACGCGCGATCCGCGGCGCGCCGTGCATCTGGCCGGTGAGCGAATCGAGCTGGTCACCGGTGATGTGCGCGACCCGGCCAGCGCCCTGGCGGCCGCGGCCGGTGTCGATGCCGTGGTGTCGGCCGTTCACGGCTTCGCCGGACCGGGAGGGGTGTCGCCGACGACGGTCGACCTGGGTGGCAACACGCACCTGATCGTCGCCGGCCGAGCGGCGGGCGCCGAGGTGGTGCTGATGTCGGTTGTGGGTTCCGCACCGGACAGCCCCTTCGAATTGTTTCGGATGAAGCACGCCGCCGAGGCATTTCTGGCCTCCACCACGGTGCCCGCCACCGTGGTGCGATCTACGGCATTCCTCGAGTTGTGGATCGAGATCCTTGCCGACACGGCCGGGCGGACGAATCGTGCGCTGGTCTTCGGTCACGGACGGAACCCGATCAATTTCGTCTCGGTGGGCGACGTCGCCGCGCTGGTCGAGCGCGTCACGCTGGATCCGGCGACCCGCGGCCAGACGCTGGAGATCGGCGGACCGGTCGACCTCACCATGAACGAGCTCGCCCGGATGGTGGTTGCGCACCGCGGCGGCTCGGACCCCCGGCACATCCCGCGTGCCGCACTGCATGCGATGGCCGCCACAATCGGGCGTCTGCGCCCCGAGTTGGGCAGACAAGCGCGGGCCGCACTCGCGATGGACCGTTCCGATCTGACATTTTCCGGTGGCGTCAACGACGCGCGTGCCCGCTATCCGGATCTACCGTGCACCGCGCCCGCTGAGGCCCTCCGCGCGTTCACCGCGTCCCGCGGAGTGTTCGGGGTCCCGGGTGCCCGGACGCCCGACTCCTGAGAGAGCGACTCAGGCGCCGGCCGCGACGACCTCGAGGATCGCCGCGCCATAGGAATCCAGCTTCTTGGCGCCGACCCCGGAGATCCCGTCGAGTTCGGCCAGACTGCCCGGCCGGGTCGCCGCGATGGCGAGCAGGGTCGCGTCGCCGAAGATGATGTAGGCCGGCACCCCCTGCTCCTTCGACTGCGCCGAACGCCAGGTTCGAAGCGCCTCGAACAGGGTCTCCTGCTCGGGGTTGAGGTCGGCGGCGGCGGCCTTCGCCGCGCTCTTCCTGGCTCCGGCGGCCGGGCGGGCCGCCCGCTCCGGCTCGGTGCGCAGCTCGACCGTGCGACGCCCGGCGAGCACCTCGGCCGCGGCATCCGTGAGCACGAGCGTGCCGTACTCGCCGGAGGTGGCGAGCAGCCCCTGGGCCAGCAGCTGGCGCACGACACCACGCCACTGCTGGTCGCTGAGATCGGCCCCGATCCCCCAGGTGGCCAGCTGGTCGTGGCCGTGCTGGGTGGTGCGCGGGGTCACCTTGCCACGCAGGATGTCGATGAGCTGCCCGGCACCGAAGCGCTGGCTGCGCTCCCGGAGCAGGCGCACCACGGTGGAGAGCAGCTTCTGCGCGGCCACCGTGCCGTCCCAGCCGACGGGCGGCTCGAGGCAGGTGTCGCAGTTGCCGCACGGCTCGCTCGGCTGGCCGAAGTAGCGCAGCAGGTTCACCCGGCGGCAGCTCACGGTTTCGCAGAGCGCGAGCATGGCGTCGAGGTGCGCGGAGAGTTTGCGACGGTGGGCGAGATCGCCGGGCGACTCGTCGATCATCCGCCGCTGCTGCACGACGTCCTGCAGGCCATAGGTCAGCCAGCCGGTCGACGGCAGTCCGTCACGGCCGGCGCGGCCGGTCTCCTGGTAGTAGCCCTCGACCGACTTCGGCAGGTCGATGTGGGCCACGAAGCGCACGTCGGGTTTGTCGATGCCCATGCCGAACGCGATCGTGGCGACGATGACGACGCCCTCCTCGCGGAGAAACCGGGACTGGGTGCGGGCACGCAGTCCCTGGTCGAGGCCGGCGTGGTACGGCAACGCGTTCACGCCGTTCTGGCGGAGGAATTCGGCGGTCTGCTCGACGGTCTTGCGGCTGAGGGCGTAGACGATTCCGGCGTCGGCCTGGTGCTCGGCGCGGATGAAGGCGAGCAGCTGCTTGCGCGGTTCCGCCTTGCCGACGATGCGGTACTGGATGTTCGGCCGGTCGAAGCTGGCGACGAAGTGTCGGGCCTCACCCAACTGCAGGCGAGTGGTGATCTCTTTGTGGGTGGCGTCCGTGGCGGTCGCCGTGAGCGCGATCCGCGGCACGTCGGGCCAGCGGTCGGCCAGTTCGGACAGGGCGAGGTAGTCGGGCCGGAAGTCGTGCCCCCACTGCGACACGCAGTGGGCCTCGTCGATGGCGAAGAGTGCGATGGTGCCGCGGTCGAGGAAACGTTTGGTGGCCTCGGAGGAGAGCCGCTCCGGGGCGACGTAGAGAAGGTCGAGGTCGCCGGCCAGGTAGTCCCGTTCGACCCGGCCGCGCGCGGCGGAGTCCTGGCTGGAGTTGAGGAACGCGGCGCGCACCCCGACGGCGGTGAGCGCGTCGACCTGGTCCTGCATCAGGGCGATCAGCGGGGAGATGACGATGCCGGTGCCCTCGCGCACGAGCGACGGGATCTGGTAACAGAGGCTTTTGCCGCCGCCGGTGGGCATCAGCACGACGGCGTCGCCGCCGCCGATGACCTGGTCGATGATCTGGGCCTGCTCACCCCGGAACGAGTCGTAGCCGAAGACGGTACGCAGCGCGTCGGCGGCGGTCGCGAACTTCGCGGTGGCTCGCCGCGGCGCGGCGACCGGCTGACGGGCGCCGGCGGGCAGGCCGGGCGCCCCGGCGAATGCCGGGTCGCCGTACCCCTCCGGCGGGGGCGGGGCGTCGAAATCCTCGGGTGGCTCGAATTCGTCAGGATCCCACGGTATTTCGGCGTTCCAACTCACCCGGTAACTCTACCCGCGACCTCCGACGGCCTGCCGACGAATCGGGCCCCGGTCACGGCTTGCGGCCGCGCCGGTGGGCGACGAGCAGGGTGCCGCCGACTCCCAGGACCACGGCGCCGAGCGCCCCGCCGACCCAGGCCAGGTCGGCGAGGCCGGTGCCCGGGCCGGCCGGTGCGGATGCCGTGGCATCCGTTCCGGCCGTCGTCGTGCTCCCGCAGGCGGGCAGGGCCGGCGACCCCTCGGCGAGCTCCTGGCCGGCCGCGGGCTGCCAGGTGAAGGTGTATTCCTCCGAGACGGAGTGCCCGTCGGTGGAGACGGCCTGCCAGATCACGGTGTACTCCCCCGGCTGGCCGAGCTGGGCCTTCGTCTCGATGCTCGGCCCGAGCGGGGTGACGCAGCCGTCGCCGTAATAGAGCGGTGCGGCCGCGCCGGCGGGTCCCCGGATCGCCATGGCGTTCGCGGAGCCCTCACCGTGCAGGTCGATCAGCTCATCGTTCAGGGTCACCGTGAAGGTACCGGGCTGCTCCGTGACAACCTCACCATCGGCCGGCGAGGAGCCGATCGGGGAGTTGTGCGCGAACGCCGGCGCGGCGGACCAGCCGACCAGAGCCGCGACGACGGCGGCCCCGGCGAGCGCCCCGACCGACCAGCGCCGGGCGTTCACGGCGTGCGCCACCCTGTTTTTTCTCATGGAAGGAGCCTAAACCGTCCGCGGGGAGTGGCGGCCGGGCGCCGGTCGCTAAGCTGGGCTTCTCATGCTCACAGCGGCACTCGGCCTCATCGGAGCGCTCATCTTCGGCAGCGCCGACTTCCTCGGCGGGCTCGCCGCGAAGCGGATGAGCGCGATGGTCGTCACGGCGGTCGCTGCCGCTTCCGGCCTGGCTGCTCTGTTGCTCGCGCTGCCGTTCGTCGGCGGTGTCTGGTCGCCCGAAGCCGTCTTCTGGGGGGCGTTGTCCGGGGTCAGCGGCGCCATTGCCATTTCGCTCCTGTACGCCTGCCTCGCGATCGGGCCGATGAGCATCCTGTCCCCGCTCACGGCGGTCGCCTCCGCGGTCGTGCCGATGGTGGCCGGGCTGGCCGGCGGCGAGAAGCTGGCCCCGATCGGCTACTGGGCGCTGGGCCTTGCCCTGGTCGCCGTGGTGCTCGTCGGCTTCGTGCCCGAGCGGGGGGCCGTGCGTCCGAGCACGATCGGGGTGCTGATGGCACTGGGCTCCGGCACGATGATCGGTGCGTTCATGATCATGATCGACCTGACCCCGACCGACAGCGGGTTGGTGCCACTGGTGCTTAATCGGGCCGTGAACGGGGCGATTATGTTCACCCTCGTCGGCGTGCTGGCCCTGGTCGGCCTGCGTCGGCGACGGATGCCGCCGGCCGGCGCGGCGAGCGGCGCGGGTTCGGCGCACGCTCCCGGCTCGGGCGCCGGGGTAGTCCTGCGACGCACGACGCTGATCGTGGGGCTTCGCCTGGCGGTGGCCTGCGGCGTGGTCGATGTCGTCGCGAACTTCCTGCTGCTTCTCGGGATGCGGGCAGGGGATCTCAGCGTGATGAGCGTGCTCACGGCGATGTACCCCGCCGGCACCATCCTGCTCGCGGCGCTCGTGCTGCGCGAACGCATCGCCCCCGTGCAGTGGTTGGGTCTGACGGCCGCGCTCATCGCCGCCGGGATGCTCGCCGCGGCCTGACCCGCGGTGCAGGGTTACCCACTCGTTACGTCCGGTCCGGCCTGGGCCCTTGCCGTGCGCGGCCTCCCCGGGATACTGTCAGGCCACACCTGAATTAGTGAACGACTGGTCGGTCACTAATTATCTGTCCCTCTGAAGGAGATTCCAATGAAGAAGTCTCGTCTGCGTTTCATCGCGCCGATTGCCGTCGTCACAGCCCTTGCGCTGGCCGGCTGCAGCACCTCGAACCTCGGCGGCAGCAGCCCCGCAGACCCAGCCGGAGACAGCGGGCCGATCAAGATCGGCGCCGTCCTCGACGTCACCGGCGTCGGCGCCAGCCTCGGCGTCCCGGAGCAGAACACGCTCACCATGCTCGCCAAGCAGCTCAATGCCGACGGCGGCATCGGCGGCCGCGACGTGGAGTTGATCATCCTCGACGACCAGTCGACCGAGGACGGCGCGGCCAAGGCCACCAGCAAGCTGATCGAGAGCGAGAAGGTCGACATCATCATCGGCGCGTCCCGCACCGGACCCAGCCTGGCCATGCGACCCCTGGCCGAAGCAGCGAAAATCCCGCTGATCTCCGTCGCGGCCAACGTGGCCATCGTCGCGGACTCCCAGTGGGTCTTCAAGACCACGCAGAACGACGTCAGCGTGCTCGAGACCATCCTCAATGACGCCCAGAAAAAGGGCTACACCAAGCTGGCCCTCGTTCGTGACGCGACCGGGTTCGGCGAAGGGATCGCGGACTACATCACTCAGCTCGGCGCTGACCGAGGCATCACCCTCGTCACGACCGAGTCCTTCGAGCCGAGCGCGACCGACTTCACCCCGCAGATGACCAATGTGCGCGGCTCTGACGCCGACGCCGTCATCATCTGGGGCATCAACCCGTCGGCGGGCCTGGCCCAGAAGGCCTACGTGCAGCTCGGCGTGAACAAGCCGGTCTACCACTCGCACGGCATCGCCAACAAGGCGTTCTTCGACACGGCCGGTGACGCGGCCAACGGCGCCATCGCGGCGATGGGTCGCCTGCTCGTGACCGACCAGCTTCCGGCCGACAACCCCCAGCGCCAGGTCATCGAGAAGTTCCAGGCCGACTACAGCGCGGCCTACGGCGAGCAGCCCTCCACCTTCGGCGGCCACGCGTTCGACGCCTGGCACATCGCGGTCAACGCGATCGACGCCGTCGGCACCGACCCCGCCGCCCTGCGCGATGAGCTGGAGAAGGCGGAGTTCACCGGCATCTCCGGTGTCTTCAAGATGACCGCGAAGAACCACTCGGGCCTCGATGCCTCCGCACTCATCCTGGCTGAGGCTCAGGATGGTCGCTGGAACCTCCTCAAGGACTGATCGTGCTCACTGATTTCCTGCAGTTGACGGTGGCAGGGCTCTCACAGGGATCTGTGTACGCCCTGCTCGCCGTCGGCCTGATCGCCGTCTACACCGTGCGCCACGTGATCAACATCGCCCAGGGCGAGTTCGCGATGCTGGCCGGACTGGGCTCCGCCTGGCTCACCGCGTCCGGCATGCCGCTCTTCCTGGCGATCCTGGTCGCCATTCTCACGGTCACCCTCGTGGCCATCGCGATGGAGCGGCTGATCATCGCGAGGGTGAAGAAGCTGACTCCGCTCATCTCCATCATCCTGACCCTCGGCGTCTCGACGCTGCTGCAGGCGATCATGTTGCTGATCTGGGGCCCGGAGGCCAAGGGCGTGCCCCGGTTCCCGGGGACCAACGTCCTCATCGGCGGGGTGAGCATCCGCTCACAGGAGTTCTGGATGATCGGCGCCCTCGTGGTCGTCGGCGGCGGGATCGTGCTCTTCTACGAGAAGTCACGGTGGGGCAAGGCGCTTCGGGCGTGTGCGGAGCAACCCGTTGCAGCGCGCATCGTCGGGATCTCCCCGGTCGCCGCGTCCGTGCTGGCCTTCGCCATCGCCGGACTGGTCGGGGCGGTCGCCGGTGTGGTGTCCTCCCCGATCTATCTCTCGCTCTGGTCGGGTGGCGTGCTGCTCGGCCTCAAGGGCTTCGTCGCCGCCGTCCTCGGCGGCTTCGTCTCCTTCCGGGCTGCGATCGTCGGGGCGCTCATGCTCGGCATGATCGAGGCCTACGTGGCCGGCTATGTCGCCTCCGGCCTGAGGGACGGCGCCGCCTTCCTCATCCTCATCCTTGTGCTCGTCGTCCGTCCCCAGGGCCTCGTTCTCAAGCCGACAGCGGTCAGGGTGTAGCGAAAATGACACAGGCAACCACACCAGCCCTCGCCGGGATGCTGTCCCCCTGGGCACGTTTCTGGCTGAACAACAAGGGCACGATCATCGGCTGCGGCATCCTCGTCGTGCTGATGATCGTGTTCCCCTTCACGGCCAGTTCCACGGCCATGAACATCGTCGTGTTCGCGATGATCTTCGCCCTGCCGGCCATCGGGCTCAACCTGCTGATGGGTCTGGCCGGACAGGTCAGCCTCGGGCAGGCCGCGTTCTTCGCGATCGGTGCGTACACGCACGCGATCATGCTGACCAAGCTCCATCTGCCGGGCCCGGTCGCGGCCACCATCGGCGTTCTCGCCGCCATGCTGGTCGCCTTTCTCGTCGGCCTTCCGATCATGCGCCTGCGGGGCCACTACCTCGCGCTGGCGACGCTGGGGCTCGGCTTCATCGTGATGATCGGCGTGCGCGAATGGGACGTCACCGGGCGCACCACGGGCATCTACGGAATCGCCCGCCCCACCGTCCTCGGCGTGCCGATCGACAACAACGGGTTCTTCCTCTGGTTCCTCACCCCGTTCGTGGTGATCGGACTGATCCTGGCTCTCAACCTCACCCGTAGCCGCGCCGGTCGCGCCCTCTCGGCCGTCAACGACTCCGAACTCGCCGCGGAGAGCCTCGGCGTCAACACCTACGCGCTGCGACTGAAGGTCTTCGTGCTGTCCGCCGGATTCGCCGGTCTCGGGGGTGTCTTCTACGCCTACCAGGTCGCGATCGTGAGCCCGGCGACCGCTGAATTCCACCTGTCGGTGTCGATCCTGCTGATGGTCGTCATCGGCGGCCTCGGATCGGTCTGGGGTGCCGTGGCAGGCGCATTCCTCGTGCAGTTCCTCGGCGAGGGCATGCGCGACGCCATCCCGGCCATCTTCCCCGGTGCCACGGGCGAGGTGCAGTTGCTCGGTTACGGCATCGTGCTGATCCTGGTGATCCTGCTCCTCCCGGGCGGCCTCCACCAGGCGGCTACCAGCCTGTGGGCGAAGCTCCCGTTCCCCGGGAGAAGGCCACCCGCCGACGCGCACGCGCAGGCCACGGAGGACGACTTCACGATCCCGATCCTCCCGAATGTCAGCACTCCCGTCGCGCTCGGGGAACCGATCCTCGAGATCTCTGGCCTGACCAAGCGGTACGGCGGCGTCGTCGCCGTCAACGAGGTGAACCTCACCGTGCCGGCCGGGACCATCCTCGGTCTGATCGGGCCGAACGGGGCGGGCAAGACGACCTGCTTCAACATGATCTCCGGCGCCCTGGTGCCGACCTCGGGGACCGTGACGTTCCTCGGCCAGGTCATTTCCGGCCGGAAGCCGAACGTCGCCGCCTCGCACGGACTGACCCGCACGTTCCAGAACCTGCAGGTGTTCACCTCGACGGACGTCGTCGGCAATGTGTACATGGGCCGGTACCGGCAGGGAACCGCCGGCGTGCTCCGCGGCATGCTGGGCCTGCAGTCGGCCGAACAGACCGCGCACCGAGCCGCCGCCTACGAGATCCTGGAGTCGATGAGGCTCACGGATGCCGCCGACGATTCGGCCTCGGACCTGTCGTTCGGCAAGCAGCGGATGATGGAGGTCTGCCGGGCCCTGGCTGCCGAGCCGGCCCTCCTCCTCCTCGACGAACCGATGGCCGGCCTGTCCGGTGCGGAACGCGAGGTGATGGCGGAGCTGCTGCGGCGGCTCCGGAGCGCCGGACTCACGATCGTGCTCGTGGAGCACGATGTGGCGCAGGTGATGTCCCTCGCCGACCACGTCGCGGTGCTCGACGACGGTGTGCTCATCGCGCACGGCGACCCGGAGTCGGTTCGCAACGACCCGGCCGTGGTTGTCGCCTACCTGGGCACGGACCTCGACGAGGCCGAAGCCGACCTGAACGAGTTGGAGGAGCACGTATGACGCTCATCGTTTCCGGCCTGGATGCCGGCTATGGAAAGCTCGGCGTGCTGCACGACGTCAGCTTCCAGGTGGCGCGTGGCGAGATCGTCGCCGTCGTCGGATCGAACGGGGCAGGGAAGACAACCCTGCTGCGTGCCATCAGCGGCCTGATCCGGCCCACCGCGGGCACCGTGACCCTCGAGGGCCGCACCATCACGGGCAGGCCGACGGAGAAGATGGCCGGGCTCGGCCTGACCCATGTGCCGGAGAACCGACTGTGCTTCCCGACCCTGTCTGTGCGCGACAACCTCATGCTGGGCGCCTGGACGAAGAAGGGCCGCGGCGACGTCGATTCGATCCTCGAGTTGTTCCCCCGGCTTCGCACCCGGATGGGACAGGCCGCCGGAACGCTCTCCGGCGGCGAACAGCAGATGGTGGCCATCGGTCGCGGTCTGATGGCCGAGCCGACGGCGATCCTGCTCGACGAGCCGTCCATCGGCCTGGCGCCGAAGGTCGTCGCCGAGATCATGGACGTGCTCTCCCGGCTCTGCGTCGAGAAGCAGATCGCGGTGCTGCTCGTGGAACAGAACGTGCACGCGTCGTTCAAGATCGCGCACCGCGCCGTGGTCATGCACCGCGGGCGGGTGGCGCTCACGGGAACGCCGGCCGAGCTCGTGGAGCTTCCCGAGGTGCACAACGCCTACCTGGGCGGAGCGTCCACGCCCGCCGCGTCCTAGACGAACGGGGCGCGCGGCGCCTCGGGCGGTTCTCCCTGAGGACAGACACTGCCGGATCTCACCGGCAAATGTCACTGTGGGGCAGCCACCCGAGGCAGCCCCACAGCGACTCATCGTTCTGGTCGTCGGCCGCAAACCCGAATTGCGACGGAGAATCCGAACGGATGCCGCGTCTCACTAGCGAGCCGCAGATATTTGGATCCTACGATTTCGTCATCGGTGTTCGCGGGAACGACACGCCGTCGAATCAGATGCGGCGACTCCACGGTTCGCGCGCACCGTGCAGTCACAACGGCGGCCTACTCCGGGGACGGAAACCGCGACCTGAAGTCTTCCCAGGTCCGCTCAAACCGCCGCTTCCCGACCCAGAGCGTGACAATCGTGTACGCGAGCCCCGCGGCGGCGGCGATGACGATCACTACCTCGAGCGAAACGGGGAGCACCCCGGTCGTCGCGGAGCACAGCAGGCCGACCAGCGCCCCGTTCACCAGCGTGATCAACGCCATGCTGCTCCCGAAGAAATGACTGGCCCCGCGCCGACGACCGAGGAAATAGTAGGTGCTCTCTGCGCCGGCCCGGTCGTCGTGTGTCGAGGTCATCAGAAGAGGAGCGACCGCGGGATCGAGGCGGACGTAGGCGCCGCGGAGCCGGTTCATGGCCAGGACGTACATCAGGTCCTCCAGCCCGACGTTGAAGACCCGAAGCTGGGTCAAAACGCCGATGACCAGGATGACCGCAAGAACCGCGATCGCGAAGAACACGAACGACTCGGAGTAATTCGTCACCTGCCCGACCAGGGCGAGGCTGACGAGCCCGGCGGACACGAGCGTCAGGAAGATGGTGATCCTGGTCAGGACCTCCGCCTGCGTCGTGGTTCGCGAGGCGAGGAGGCTCCAATGCTCGGTCGCGAGAATCTGGACGTGAACGGCAAGCGGCGCGGTGGAGTCGCCCTCCACGGTGGGGGCGGCCTCGGCGGGGGCGTCGTCGGGGGCGGCGTCAGTCGAGTGGGCAGCCATCGCCTCATTGTGCTGCGAATCATGCGCCTTCGATAGGCGGTACCGGGGAAGCGCGGAAGGCGTTCAGCTCTCCGGGTCAGCCCCGCCCGGTGAACGCGGGCCGGCGCTTCGCCTGGAAGGCGGCGAAGCCCTCCCGGTAGTCCGCGGTGGCGCAGAGCGCGGCCTGGGCGCGGTTCTCCGCCGCGATGCTCTCCCACAGCCCGAGTCGGTCGTCGCGGAGGGCCCGCACCAGCTCCTTGCTGGCGAGGAAGGCCTGGGTGGCGCCGGTTGCCGCGTGCGCGGCGGCGGCCTCGGTCGCCGCCTGCACCTCATCGGCGGGGAAGACCTGACTGAACAGGCCGGCGGCGACCGCCTCGGCCCCCGACATCAGCCGGCCGGAGTAGATCAGGTCGAGGGTGCGGTGTGCACCGAGCCGCTCGACGAACAGGGCGTGCCCGCCCGAATCGAGCGTCGCACCCAGGTTGGCGAACGGGGAGCCGATCTTGGCAGTATCGGCGACGTAGACGACATCCGTTGCGATGAGCAGACCGAGACCGACGCCGAGGCAGGCGCCGTGTGCGAGGGCGAAGGTGGGCGCGGGAAAGGCGGCCATGCGGGTGAGCAGGGGCGTGACGAGTCCCCCCAGGAAACCCATCACGTCGTCGCTCCGCGGGTCGACGCCCGCGATGTCCCGCCCGGCGCAGAAGGCCCGGCCCTCGCCGCGCAGCACGAGGGCGCGCACGCCTGCGGCCTCCGCCGCCACGTAGGCGGCATCGAGTTCGGCGATCGCCGCCCCGTCGAGCGCGTTGAGCCGGTCGGGGGCGTTCAGGACAACGTGTGCGACGTCGTCGCGGATGCTCAGGTCAATCACGAATGGTGGCCTTTCCGGGCTGGTTGTTAGACGTCGTAGTCGACGACGACTTTGTCGGTCGTCGGGTGCGACTGACAGGTGAGCACGTAACCGCGGGCCAGCTCATCCGGCTCGAGCGCGTAGTTCTCCGTCATCGTCACGTCGCCGCTGACGAGCTTGGCGCGGCAGGTGCCGCACACTCCCCCGGCGCAGGCGAACGGCACGTCGGGCCGCACCCGGAGGGCGGCGTTGAGGATGCTCTCGTTCGCGTTGACGGGTGTCGTCACCGTGGCGCTCTCGCCGTCCAGGGTGAATTCGATCTCGAAGGTCTTGTCTCCCGCCCCGACGACGACCGGACGACCGGTGTCGCCCGTGGCGTGGGTCGGTTCACCGGTCGTGAACAGCTCGAACCGGATGTGCTCCGGCGCGACGCCGACGCTCTGCAGCGTGTCACGACACAGCTGCACGAGCTCGAACGGGCCGCAGAGGAACCACTCGTCGACGGCGGCCGGCCGGATGATGCTCGCGAGCATGAGCCGCAGCTTCTCCTCGTCGATCCGGCCGGAGAGCAGGGTCGAGGATCGGGTCTGGCGGGAGAGCACGTGGTGCAGCGCCAGCCGGGCCGGGTACCTGTCCTTGAGATCGGCGAGCTCGTCGAGGAACATCACGTCCATCGCGGTGCGGTTCGTGTAGACCAGCGTGAAACGGGAGGTCGTCGACCGCTCGAGCACGGTGTGTGCGAGCGACATCAGCGGGGTGATGCCGCTTCCCGCCGCGATGCCGACGATGTGGGTGTCGTCGAGAGTCTCCAGGGCGGTCGTGAAGGTGCCCTGCGGGCTCATCACGTCGAGCCGGTCCCCCGCCTTGAGCTCGGTGTTGGCCCAGCTCGAGAAGGCGCCGCCGAGGTCACGTTTGATGGCGACGCTGACCGAGCCGGCCGTGCGCGGCCGGCACAGGGAGTAGCTGCGCCGCAGTTCCCGCCCGTCGATGGTGGCACGCAGGGCGAGGTGCTGCCCGGGGTCGTAGTCATACTCCCCGTGCAGCTCGGCTGGAACGGCGAAGGTGACTTCGACGCTGTCCGAGGTGAGCGGTCGCACCTCCGCGACCGTGAGGGTGTGGAACCGGCCGCGGCGTTTGCCGGCCGGGGCGCCGGGGGCATCCTCACTCACTGCCGGCGGAAGGCTCTCGTCGAGGACGGTCGTGCCGGAATCGGTACTGCCGAGATTTCGTGCGGCCATGGTCACAACACCTTGAAGTAGTCGAACGGTTCGAGGCAGTCCCGGCACTCGTAGAGCGCCTTGCAGGACGTCGAACCGAAGCGGGCGAGTTCCCGCGTATTCAGAGAGGAGCAGCGCGGGCACTTGACCGCCAGCTGGAGGCGCACGGCACCGGCCGGTCGAACACCGGAGCGACCGGTGGGGGCGGCGATGCCGTACGTCACCAGCTTGGCCTTGCCCTCCTCGCTCATCCAGTCGGTGGTCCAGGCCGGGGCGAGAACGAGGTCAACGGTGACGTCGTCGTAGCCGGCACCGCGCAATACGGTGAGCACGTCGTCGCGCATGGCCTCCATCGCGGGGCATCCGCTGTAGGTCGGGGTCAGCGTGACCGTGGTTCGGCTGCCGTCGACCGTGACCGAGCGCAGCACGCCGAGGTCTTCGATCGTGAGCACCGGGATCTCCGGGTCGCACACCCTGGCCGCCAGGTCCCAGGCCCGCCGGGAGGCGGGGTCGGTCGGTCGCGGCCGGGCGATGGAGGGGCCGGGAGCCGGGCTGATCTCGGTCACCAGGACGCCCCGGGGTGTGCCCGCGCCAGCACCTGCATCTCGGCGAGCAGGGGGCCGAGGTTCTCGGAGTGGTCCCCGCGGCGACCGCCGCCGGAACAGATGAAGCCGCGTGGTTCGTCCAGCTCGGCCTCCCTGAGCACGGGCGCCATCGCCTCTTCCACCGGGCCGCGCAGGGAGGACGGCCGCACGGCCACCCCCTCCAGACGGTCGATCACGGGCTCGTCGACGAAGAGCTCGTCCAGGAACGGCCACAGGTCGCCGAGCCCGCAGATCATCCGAGACCGGGACTCCTCGGTGCCCAGGGCCAGCCTGAGCACCCACTGGGCGGCGTGGTCGCGGTGGTAGTCGACCTCCTTGACCGCCTTGGCCGCGATCGCGGCGAGGGTTGCGTCGGCCGAGCCGGCCAGCCGGCTGTAGAGCTCGAACAGATAGTTCGCGGCGATGAACTGCCGGGCGATGGTGTGCGCGAAGTCCCCGTTGGGTTGCTCGAAGAGGTGCGCGGAGCGGAACTCCGGTTCGGTCCGCCAGTAGGCGAGGTCGTCTTCGGTGCGGTTCGATTCCGCCCCGGCGTAGTGCAGCAGCGACCGGGCGTGGCCGATCAGGTCCAGGGCGATGTTGCCCAGGGCGATATCCTCCTCCAGCTCCGGGGCCCGGGAGATCCACCAGCCCAGGTGCTGGGCGAGCACGAGGGAATCGTCGCCCAGCCAGAGCGCGTATTCGGCGACGTCGCGGGAAGCGACCGAGGCGCCCTCGACCAGTTCGGCGGAGAGTTCGACGCCGTCGACCTCGACGTGGCCGTGGCCCTCGTTCTCGCCGTGGTCGTGACCGCGGTCGGGGGCATTCGTGCCGGCTTCAGTGACCGCTTCAGTGACGGAATCCGTGCTGCTCGGTGCGCTCACAGGTGCTTCACCCCTTCGCTCTTGGAGTAGTAGCTCGCGTGGCGGTAGTTCTTGCCGGCGGGCGATTCGAAGAAGGCGCCCTTCGCATCCGGATCGCTCGTGGTGATCGCCTCGGCGGGCACCACCCAGATCGAGACGCCCTCGTTGCGGCGGGTATAGAGGTCGCGGGCGTTGCGCACCGCCAGCGTGGCGTCGGGGGCGTGCAGCGAACCGACGTGGGTGTGGCTGATGCCGCGGCTCGACCGCACGAAAACCTCCCAGAGGGGCCAGACCTCTTTTTCGGATGCACCGGGTGCGCTCATCAGGCGACCGCCGTCTCGGTCAGCTTCGCGGCCTGCTTGCGGGCGTACGCGGCCGCGGCCTCGCGCACCCAGCGGCCGTTCTCGTGGGCGTCGCGGCGGCGCTGGAGGCGCCTCGCGTTCGCCGGCCCCCTGCCCTGGAGCACCTCGTGGAATTCGGTCCAGTCGATTTCGCCCATGTCGTACGCACCCTTCTCTTCGTTCCAGCGCAAATCGGGATCGGGCAGCGTCACGCCGAGAACCTCGGCCTGCGGCACCAGCATCCCGACGAAGCGCTGGCGCAGTTCGTCGTTGGAGAACCGTTTGATGTTCCACTTCATCGACTGCGCCGAGTTGGGCGAGTCGTCGTCGGGCGGGCCGAACATCTGCAGGGCGGGCCAGTACCAGCGGTTCACCGAGTCCTGGGCCATCGCCTTCTGCTCGTCGGTGCCGTTCATCAGCTCGAGCAGGATTTCGAAGCCCTGACGCTGGTGGAACGACTCCTCCTTGCAGATGCGCACCATGGCGCGCCCGTACGGTCCGTAGGAGGCCCGGCAGAGCGGCACCTGGTTGCAGATTGCCGCGCCGTCGACGAGCCAGCCGATCGAGCCCATGTCGGCCCAGGTCGGGCTCGGGTAGTTGAAGATCGAGGAGTAGCGGGCCTTGCCGGCGATCAGGGCATCCGTCATCTCGTCGCGGGTGATCCCGAGGGTCTGCGCCGCGGAATAGAGGTAGAGCCCGTGGCCGGCCTCGTCCTGCACCTTCGCCAGCAGGATGGCCTTGCGCTTGAGGCTGGGTGCCCTGGTGATCCAGTTGCCCTCCGGTTGCATCCCGATGATCTCGGAGTGCGCGTGCTGGGAGATCTGACGCACAAGGGTCTTGCGGTAGGCCTCCGGCATCCAATCGCGCGGCTCGATCCTCGAATCGGCGGCGATCAGGTCGTTGAACTGCTGCTCTTCCGGCGAAAGCACGGTAGCGGCACTCGGGGCAATATCGTAGGGAACTGGCGGGGTTGTCATCATTGACTCCTGGTTTCGCGAACTTTTACCAACCGATCGTTCAGTTAGTATATGGTTTCCCTACTACCCCCACAACCATGTGTTGCGGCCAGCGGAACTCAATGAGGAGAACCACATGACGGATGCTCCACCGCCCTCCAACGGCGCCATGATGCAGAACGACCGGGCCTCGGCAGCTCTGGGCATGGTCGTTCGCGGGGTGGAACCGGGCCGTGCGGTGGTCTCCATGCTCCTGCGGGACGACATGATGAACGGGTTCGACGTGACCCACGGCGGCATCGTCTTCGCCCTGGCCGACACCGCATTCGCGATCGCCTGCAACGACGACCACCACGTCACACTCGCGTCGGGCGCCGACATCACGTTCCTCAAGCCGACGGCCGCCGGACAGACCCTCACCGCGACCGCCGTACTACGCACCAAGAGCGGGCGCTCGGGTCTCTACGACGTGCGCGTCACCAACGACCACAACGTGCCGGTCGCGGAGTTCCGCGGTCGGAGCCGAACCACAAACCTGCCCCTTCCCGGCACCGTCGCACCTTCACGCTAATTCGCATTCCACCAGGAGGCCCCATGTCAACGATGACCAAGACCCGTCTGCACGCCCCCGCGCTCGACGAGCTCGATCCTGAGGAGCGAATGTCCAGGGACGAGATTCAGGCCCTGCAGCTCCGACGTCTGCAGAAGACGGTGCGCCTCGCCTACGCGAACGTGCCCCTCTACACTCGCAAGTTCGACGCCGCCGGCGTGCACCCCGACGACATCCGCACCCTTGAGGACGTCAACCTTCTGCCCTTCACCACCAAGGACGATCTGCGGGTGTCCTACCCGTTCGGCATGTTCGCCGTGCCGATGGACCAGGTTGCGCGCATCCACACCTCCTCCGGCACCACCGGTCTGCCCACCGTGGTCGGCTACACCAAGAACGACCTCGCGATGTGGGCCGGGCTTGTGGCGCGGAGCCTGCGCGCCTCCGGCGTGCGGCCGGGCATGCGGGTTCACAACGCCTACGGCTACGGCCTCTTCACCGGCGGGCTCGGCGCGCACGCGGGCATCGAGGCGCTCGGTGCCACAGCCATCCCGATGTCCGGGGGCCAGACCAACAAGCAGGTCAAGATGATCCAGGACTTCGAGCCCGACGTCATCATGGCCACCCCCAGCTATCTGTTGACGATCACGGATGCGATGGTCGCGGCCGGCATGGACCCGCGCCGCTCGAGCCTCAAGGCCGGCGTGCTCGGGGCGGAGCCGTGGACCAACCAGATGCGCCTCGAACTCGAGGACCGCCTGGACTTCGACGCCCTGGACATCTATGGGCTGAGCGAGGTGATGGGCCCGGGCGTCGGCAACGAGTGCATCGAGACGAAGGACGGCCCGCACCTCTGGGAGGACAACTTCCTGCCCGAGGTCATCGACGGCGACACCGGGCTCGTGCTCCCGGACGGAACCCAGGGCGAGCTCGTCTTCACCTCCCTGACCAAGGAGGCGTTCCCGGTGATCCGGTACCGCACCCGCGACCTCACCCGGCTGCTGCCCGGTTCGGCCCGCCCCGGCATGCGCCGGATGGAGAAGATCACCGGCCGCAACGACGACATGATCATCCTGCGCGGGGTCAACCTGTTCCCGACCCAGATCGAGGAGATCGTGCTCGGCATCCCGGGCCTGTCGCCGCACTTCGTGATCGAGCTGACCCGGCCGAACCGGATGGACGAGCTGACCGTCCGGATCGAACGGCACGAGCACGCCAGCGATGCGGCCTCCGACATCGCCAGCGCGCTGCTGATCCACCGGATCAAGGACCTGATCGGCTCGAGTGTGAGCGTGCTGATCGTCGAACCCGGCACGCTCGAGCGCAGCACCGGCAAGCACAAGCGTGTCTACGACCTGCGCTGACGACACTCCCGGCGGCGCGTCCGGCTCATGAGAGACTTCTCCGTAATGTCAGAAAACGCTCTCACCCGGCGGGGCCGCCCCGGATACGATCAGCGCGCCATCCTGGAGGTGGCGGTGGCCGCGTTCATCGAGTTCGGCTACGACGCCACCTCGATGGGCGTGCTCGCGACCAGGCTCGCCCTGTCCAAATCGGCGATCTACCATCACTTCACCTCGAAGGATGAGCTGCTCGAACTCGCCCTCGCCGAGGCCCTCGACGGGCTCGAGGGCGTGCTCACCGACGAGGAGGCCACGGTCGGACCGGCGATCGACCGACTCGCCCGGGTGCTGCGGGGGGCCGTGCAGGTGCTCACCGACCGACTGCCCTATGTGACCCTGCTCCTGCGGGTGCGCGGCAATACCGAGGTCGAACGCTCGGCCCTCTCGCGTCGCCGCGCCTTCGACCGGGCCGTGACGACCCTCGTCACCGAGGCGCGCGACGAGGGCTCCCTGCGGGCAGACATCGACCCGCGCGTCGTGACCCGGCTGCTCTTCGGCATGGTCAACTCGATCGCCGAGTGGTACCGCCCGGAAGGCCCGGAAGACGCCGCCCAGCTCGCCGACGACGTGCTCGCCGTCGCGCTCGACGGCCTTCGCGTCACCCCGCCCACCGACAAGGGCTGAGTTGCGGAGAAAGCACTCTCCCACTCGCGGGCAAGGTGCTTTCTCCGGGTCTCGACAGGCTCGACCACCGCGACAGGCTCGACCACCGCGACAGGCTCGACCACCGCGACCAGCTCGACCACCGCGACAACGGAAAGAGAATCGTGAACGACAGCTGGAAGATCACCCTCGGCGAGCTCGACCTGAAGATGGGCGTGACGATCGTCGAACAGTCCGCCCAGCGTGTGGTGGCGACGATGCCGGTGGAGGGCAACCGGCAGTCGTTCGGGCTGCTGCACGGCGGAGCATCCGTCGCCTTCGCCGAGGCGCTCGGGTCGTGGGCGGCAGTGATCCACGCCGGGCCCGGCCGGAGCGCCGTCGGCCTCGACATCAACGCGACCCACCACCTCTCGGCACGGGAGGGCATCGTGACCGGGGTGGCCACGGCCATCCGACTGGGCCGCACGATCGCGTCGCACGAGATCGTGATCAGCGACGACCAGGGCCGCAGGCTCTGCACCGCGCGGATCACGAACCTGATCATCGACACCCCCGCGCCGGCTCCGTCGGGGTCCTGACCCGGCTCCCCAGGCGGTGACCCGATCGACCCCTGCGGGAGATCGGGCCGGGGAACGCCGAAGGGGCACCCACCGTGACGGTGGATGCCCCTTCGGGACTGCTGGTTAGAGCCCGGGTCAGCTGTCCGCGAGCTCGCGGACCGCGGCGTCGCCGGGTGCCGCGGTGGTGAAGCTGGCCTCGATCTCGGCGCGGCCCAGCAGGTCGTCCATGCGACGACGACGCTGCTTGGGGATGAGCGTGACGACGGTGCCCGACTTGCCGGCGCGGCCGGTACGACCGGAGCGGTGCAGGTAGGTCTTGTACTCGTCGGGAGCGTCGGCCTGGATGACCAGGTCGATGTCATCCACGTGGATTCCGCGAGCCGCGACATCCGTTGCCACCAGCACGTTGACGCGACCACTGGTCAGCATCTGCAGGTTGCGGGTACGGCGGGCCTGGTTCAGGTCGCCGTGCAGGCTGGTCGCCTTCACGCCGGCGTCTTCGAGCTGGTCGGCGAGCTGTTCGGCGTAGGCACGGGTGCGGCTGAAGATCAGCGTCTTGCCCTGGCGGTCGACGAGCTGGCCGATGATGGCGCTCTTGTCACGGTGCTCGATCATGAGCACGCGGTGGTCGATCGTGGAGGAGGCCTGGTCTTCACCGGCGACCTCGTGCACGGCCGGGTTGGTCAGGAATTCCTTGACCAGCTGGGCGACACCCTTGTCGAGGGTGGCCGAGAAGAGCAGCTTCTGGCCGCCCTTCTTGGTCTGACGCAGGATGCGCTGAACCGGCTCGAGGAAGCCCAGGTCGCACATGTAGTCGGCCTCGTCGAGGACGGTGACAACAACCTCGGACAGGTCGAGGCGACCCTGCTCGATGAGGTCTTCGATGCGGCCGGCGGTGCCGATGATGATGTCCACGCCGCGCTGGAGGGCGCTGACCTGGCGGTACTGCGGAACGCCGCCGTAGATCTGGGTGGTGAAGAGGCCGACGCTGCGGGCGATGGGCTGGATGGTGCGGTCGATCTGCAGGGCCAGCTCACGGGTCGGCGCCAGGATGAGCGCGCGGGGCTTGCGCGCCATCTTGCGGTCCTTGGCGCCGTTGTTCTCCAGCAGCTTCTCCACGAGGGGAGCACCGAAGGCGATGGTCTTGCCGGAACCGGTCTTGCCGCGGCCGAGCACGTCACGGCCGGCGAGGACGTCGGGGATGGTCGCGGCCTGGATCGGGAACGGGGTGGCCGCACCGAGGGTCGCGAGCTCACGGACGATGTTCTCGCCGAGGCCCAGGTCACCGAAGGTCACGCCGACAACTTCGGCTGCCGTGGTGGAGATGGCCTCGAGACGCTCCAGCACCACGTCGTCACCGGCGGCGAAGTGCGCCTTGGTGTCGCGGCTCGGGTAGAAGTTGCTGGAGTGGCCGCCGTCGTCGGGTGAACGGTTCGGGCGGTCGGAGTGCGAGCGCTCCGGACGGTCACCGTAGGACGGACGCTCGCTGCGCGCCGGACGGTCACCGTAGGACGGACGGTCGTTGTTGTAGGCCGGACGATCGGTGCGCGGGGCACGGTCGCCGTAGGACGGACGCTCGGTGCGAGCCGCACGGTCACCGTAGGACGGACGGTCGTTGTTGTAGGCGGGACGATCGGTGCGCGGAGCACGGTCGCCGTATGCCGGACGCTCGGTGCGAGCCGCACGGTCACCGTAGGACGGACGGTCGTTGTTGTAGGCGGGACGATCCGTACGCGGACGGTCGTTGTTGTACGCGGGACGGTCCGTGCGCGGACGGTCGTTGTTGTAGGCCGGACGGTCCGTGCGCGGCGCGCGGTCGCCGTATGCCGGACGCTCGGTGCGAGCCGGACGGTCATTGTTGTACGACGGGCGGTCGTTGTTGTACGCCGGGCGGTCGTTGTTGTACGCCGGGCGGTCGTTGCGCGCACGGTCGCCGTAGGCCGGACGCTCGGTGTTGCTGTGCGTCGGGCGGTCGTTGCGCGGGGCGCCGTTGTACGACGGGCGGTCGTTGTTGTACGCCGGACGGTCGTTTCGCGGGCGGTCGTTGTTGTACGCCGGACGGTCGTTGTTGTACGCGGGGCGGTCGCCGCGGTTCGGGCGGTCGCCGTAGGCGGGACGCTCGGAGCGCTGGCCGGTGGCCGGACGGGCGTTGCCGTAGGCCGGACGGTCGTTGGTGGGGCGGCCGGCGGCGCGGTCAGCGCGCTCTCCGGCGTTCCAGCGGGCCTTCTTCGGCGCCGCGGCATCGTCGTGGTGGCCGCGGTGTCCGGGGCTCTTGCTGCCCGGGTTGCTGCCGCCGCGTGAGGGGCCGCTCTTGGCGGAGTACTTCGGATCGAAATTCTTATTCGAACGGCCGACGGCCGGATTCTTGCTATTAGGCATAGAAAAGTTCCTGGGTTGTGTTGAGTACATGGCAGAACGACGACGCACATGCGCGACGCAACCTGAGAACCCGGGCAGTCTATGGCCGGGGCCGTTCACATACAGTGATTTTTCACCAGCGGATTACTGGGAAACCGGCCCATCCTGACTTACAAACCCATCCGCGCACACGTAAAAATTGCGCGGTGTCAAGAGCCGACTTACCTACGTTACCCGATCGATGCCGTAAAGTCACGGACCACTTTCTCCGTCTAGTCTGTTTTCATGTCGACGACCATTGCGATCGAGTCGCCCAGACGGGCCGGGATCGCCGCCCTGCTGCGCCAGAGCGCGGAATATGCGCAGGCCCTCTACCCGCCCGAAAGCAACTTCCTGCTCAGCGTCGAGGAGCTCGAAGCGCCGGGCGTCTCCTTCTATGCGGCGAGAGACGAGTCGGGCCGGGCCCTGGGCATCGCCGCGCTCGTGAGCCAGGCCGACGGCACCGCCGAGCTGAAGCGCATGTTCGTCGACCCGGACGCTCGCGGCCTCGGCATCGCCCGCCGCCTGCTCTCGCGGGCCGAAGCGGATGCGGCGGCCGCCGGCATCCGTCGGGTCGTGCTGGAGACCGGGCCGCTGCACGAGGCCGCCCTGGCGTTCTACCGGGAGTGCGGCTACCGGGAGATCGCCCAATTCGGTCAGTACGTGGGCGAGGAGTTCAGCGTCTGCCTCGCGAAGGACTTGGCCGCCGGGCCGCGGACGATCTAGTCTCAGGGCATACCCCCGCACTCGGAGCACACGTGAATCCCCGCCTTCCCCAGACCCGATTCGGTACGCGGCGCGCCCGCCTGCTCACGGTCCTGACCGTCTTCGTCGTCGCCCTCGTCGGTACGGCGGGACTTGCCGGGCTGCACTCTGGCACAACGGTCCCCGACTCGACGATCGCCGCGGCGACGGGCGGCGCGGTGGGGGCCGTGAGCAAACCGATCGTCGGCATCCGCACGTTCACCGCACCGGCCGATGTGACGGTCACGCCCGACGTCGTCTACACGACCTCGGCCGACGGCACCCCCCTCGCCCTCGACGTGTGCTCGCCCGCCGGGTCGGTCCCCGGGACCCCGGCGAGCGCGCTGCTGCCGGCGGTCGTGTCCGTGCACGGCGGCAGTTGGACGCGCGGCGACAAGGCCAACGATGACTGGCGCGGCGTCTGCGAATGGCTCGCTTCCGAAGGGTTCGTCGCCTATTCGGTCGACTATCGCCTCGCCCCGGCATCCGTGTTCCCGGCCGCGATCGACGACCTCGCCACGGCGGTGGAATGGATCCGGCAGCCCGACAATGCGGCACGGTTCGGCATCGACCCGGCCCGGGTCGGCGCCTTCGGCGGGTCGGCCGGCGGCAACCTCGCCCTGCTGCTCGGCACCCGCGGTTCCGGCTCACTGACCGAGGGATCGCGCGTCGCCGCCGTTGCCGAACTCTCCGGCCCGACCGACCTGACCGGGCAGGGCCTCGCCGCCGACGGGTCCTCGCAGCGCCTGCAGGACCTCGTGCTCCGCTACCTCGGCTGCACATCCCTCGCCGACTGCCCACAGGCCATCACCGCATCGCCGACCCGGCAGCTCGACCGCACCGACCCGCCGGTCTTCATCGGCCAGTCCGGGAAGGAATTCATCCCGCTGGCCCAGGCCACCCGGCTCGCCGCGAACCTCGAACGACTCGGCATCGAGCACGAGCTGGTCGCCGTTCCGGGCTCGGTGCACTCGATCGGCATCCTCGACGAGGCCATGCGCCGGCGGGTCGCCGCGTTCCTGCACGAGGCCCTCGGCGACTAGCGGCTCCGCCCCGCCCGCCTCGCCTCGGGCGCAATGCTCGCGCGGACGCCCCGGGTCGCACCGAGCGACACTCGCGGCCCGCCCTTGCGCTCGGGGCACGCGGTATACCGCGTGCCCGCTTCCCCAACGCGGGCCGCGAGCGAGGGCGCGGCGAGCGAGCGCGGGCGAGCGGGTGAGCGAGCGCGGGCGAGCGGGTGAGCGAGCGCGGGCGAGCGGGTGAGCGAGCGCGGGCGAGCGGGTGAGCGAGCGCGGGCGAGCGGGTGAGCGAGCGCGGGCGAGCGGGTGCCGACGATCAGGCACCCGGGCGGCCCCGGATGCGGCGGGAGAGTTCCGCGGCGGTGCCGGCCAGCTCGGCGGCGAGGGCCGGCCACTCCGCAGGGGCGATCCGCTCCCGGGGGAAGGTGACGGCGATGCCGGCGGCCGGCCAGCCGGCGTGGTCCCGCACCGCGACGGCGACGGAGGCCATTCCCGCCGTGATCTCGCCGTCCTCCTGAGCAAAGCCGTCCTCGCGCACCCGGTCAAGCAGACGCCGCAGCTCACCGGACGTGCTCGGGCCCTGCCCGTCCCGGGTCGCAAACGCCGCCGCGTTGGGGTACAGGGCCCGCAGCTGCGCGGGCGGCAGCGCGGCGAGAAGGGCCCGCCCGCTCGCGGTGAGGTGACTCGGCAGGCGCACACCGACATCCGTCACGAGCGACGGCCGGCGCGGGGCGCGTTCCTCGATCAGGTAGATCACGTCGCGTCCGTGCAGCACGACGAGGTGCGCGCTCTCGCCGATCCGGTCGACGAGGGCGGCGATCAACGGACGGCCGAGGTGGGAGAGCGGCTGCTGCCTGGAGAAGCCGGAGCTGAGCTCGAAGGCGGCGACGCCCAGCCCGTAGCGACGCTCTTCCGGCAGGTGGAGCACGAAGCCCTGGTCGGCGAGCACGGCCAGGAGGTCGTAGACGGTCGATCGGGGCAGGCCGAGCGCCGAGGCGATCGCCGAGGCCGGCACCGGTCCGCGCTGCACGGCCAGGTGGGACAGGATCCGCAGCGTCGCCTCCGCCGCCGGCACCTTCGACCCGGCCATCCGGACTCCCTTGCTTCTCGCCGCGGACCTTCCCCGCAACCCGTGCGCAACTGTCCGGCATACCGGACAGCAGCAAGTCTAAACGAGTGGTGGGAGCGCTCGGGCTGGTGTCCAATCGGAGTATGACCATCAGCCCCGCAGCCGCCAGCCCCGCAGCCGCCAGCCCCGCCGTCGCCACTCCCGCAGCAACCGGACCCCAGGTTGTCAGAGTCGGCGCCGGACCGGTGTCCTTCGCCGACCTCGTCGCCGTGGCCCGCCTGGACGCCCCGATCGTGCTCGACCCGACCGCGCTCGAGGGCGTCGCCGCGACTCGGCGGATCATCGACGGTCTCGCCAGCGACGTCAATCCGCATTACGGCATCTCCACCGGATTCGGAGCCCTGGCCACGACCTTCATCACCAGCGACCGCCGCGCCCAACTGCAGGCGAGCCTCGTGCGCTCGCACGCGGCCGGCAGCGGACCGGAGGTGGAGCGCGAGGTGGTGCGCGCGCTCATGCTGCTGCGGCTGTCGACCCTGATGACCGGCCGCACGGGCGTGCGCCCGGTCACCGCGGAGACCTACGCCGCCGTGCTCAACGCCGGAATCACCCCGGTGGTGCACGAGTACGGCTCGCTCGGCTGCTCCGGCGACCTGGCCCCGCTCGCCCACTGCGCCCTCGCGGTGATGGGCGAGGGCCGGGTACGCGACGCGACCGGCACGCCGATGAGCGGCCAGGCCGCCCTCGCCGCGGCCGGCATCACGCCCGTCGTGCTCGCCGAGAAGGAGGGCCTCGCCCTGATCAACGGCACCGACGGCATGCTCGGCATGCTCGTGCTCGCGCTCGATGACCTCGGCCGCCTGCTCACGACCGCCGACATCGCCGCCGCGATGAGCGTCGAGGCCCTCCTCGGCACGGATGCGACCTTCGCCGCCGACCTCCAGGCTCTCCGCCCCCAGCTGGGCCAGGCCGCGAGCGCGGGCAACCTGCGCGCGCTGCTGACCGGCTCCCCGCTGCTCGCCAGCCACGCCGGACCGGATGACCCGACCGTGCAGGACGCCTACTCGCTGCGCTGCTCCCCTCAAGTGCACGGCGCGGCCCGCGACACCGCCGACCACGCCGCGCTGATCGCCGGCCGCGAACTGGCCAGCGCGGTCGACAACCCCGTCGTTGCGCTCGACGGCCGGGTGGCGTCCAACGGCAACTTCCACGGCGCCCCGGTCGGCTACGTGCTCGACTTCCTCGCGATCGCCGCGGCCGATGTCGCGAGCATGAGCGAACGGCGCACCGACCGCCACCTCGACGCGAACCGCAACAAGGGCCTGCCCCCCTTCCTGGCGCACGAGGTCGGAGTCGACTCCGGGCTGATGATCGCGCAGTACACCGCGGCCGGGATCGTGTCGGAGCTCAAGCGGCTGGCGGTGCCGGCATCCGTCGACTCGATTCCGTCGTCGGCGATGCAGGAGGATCACGTGTCGATGGGCTGGGCAGCTGCCCGCAAACTGCGCCACTCCCTCGCCGGACTCGAACAGGTGCTCGCGATCGAGATCATGACCGCGGCCCGCTCGCTCGACCTTCGCGCCCCCGTGCTGCCGGGGGCGGCGACCGGCGCCGTGCGCGACCTGGTTCGGACCGTGGCCGCGGGCCCGGGCCATGACCGGTTCCTCTCCCCCGAGATCGAGGCCGTCGTCGGGCTGGTGGCGTCGGGTGCGGTGACGGATGCCGCGGCCTCCGTCACCGGTCCGCTGCGCTGACCGGAGTGCCGGCCGGGACCCTGCCGAGCCGGCGTTGCGGGGTAGTGCCGGGCCACGGCACCAGAACGCCGCCTCCGCTAGTACCTGAACTGGGGGTGGTGGTGGCGCTGGTGAGCGCCCCCGACCGCGAGCATACTCAAGCCAGACGCCCCGACCCCGAATTAGGGCGCGAACAGCACCACAGCAGCTAGCAGACCCGCGCCACCGACTCCCCCGCCCACGGAGTGACATGATCCGGATCCTCATCGTCGACGACCACACGACCTTCACCGAGCTTCTGATGGACGCTCTCGATCGCGAACCGGACCTGTGCACCGTCGGCTCGGCCGACAGCGGTCGTCGCGCGATCGAGCTTTGCCGAGCGTTGAACCCCGACCTTGTCGTTCTGGACTACCATCTGCCCGACGTCAGCGGCCTGAGCGTCGCCGCGCTGATCCTGGCCGAGTCTCCGGCAACCAGGATCGTGATGCTGACAGGCGATCCGACTCCCGAGGCCCTGCAACAGGCCGCCACCATCGGGATCTGCGCCTTCCTTCCGAAGGACGGGTCGCTGGCCGGGATGCTGGGCACCATCCGCAACGCCCGGCCAGGCGGGTTCCTGGTGCATCCGTCGCTGGTCGCCCACCTGAACGCGCAGTGGCGGCGGTACGAGGACCGGCACTCGATGCAGGCCCTCACCCGGCGCGAGCTCGAGGTGCTGCGCTTGATGGCGGAAGGGAACGATGTGCGGGCCAACGCTCGCTCTCTGGGTATTTCGGAGAACACCTGCCGCGGCTACGTGAAGTCAATCCTCGCGAAGCTCGAGGCGCACTCACAGCTCGAGGCGGTCGTCAGCGCGACACGGCTTGGCCTGGTCGGCGAACGTTGAGATGCCTGAGCCGCGGATTCCAGGCGTGTCCAGGCCGCCGATTTATCCGGCCCACGCATCACTCCACGACGAGGACGGGTCCGTCGCACGCTCCGAGGTGCGCTCCGCCGTCACCCGGTTCCTGCTGATCGGGCTGGTCACGCTCGTGGCGATCTCCGTACCGGTCGCGCTGTGGATCCGCGGCCAGGCTGAGCGGCATACCCTGGCTTCCGCCGTCCAACGAACCCACGAGCTCGCCGACCACGCGGTCGCTCCGCTCATCACCGACGAACTCCTGGCCGGCGACCCCGCCGCCCTGCGCAGGCTCGACGACCGGCTCGCCCGCTGGGTGGCCGGCGACTACGTCCTGCGAGTCAAAGTCTGGGATCCCACCGGGCGTGTCATCTACTCCGACCTTCCGTCACTGATCGGTCGAACATTCCCGCTCCCCGACTGGAGCACGGACCTGCTCGCCGGAGGCACCGACCGCGCGTCGGTTCGCACCGAACGCCGGGCCGACAACGAGCAGGATTCCGCCCTGGGCGAGCTTCTGGAGATCAACGTGCGCGCGATGGATGCCTCGGGTCGGCCACTCATCTTCGAGGCCTACTTCGACGACGAGGCCGTGCACGCCGAACAGCTGGCGCTCCTCCGGGAAATCATCCCGGCCTTCGCACTGTCGCTGATCGCCCTGCAGCTGGGACAGCTCCTGCCGGCGATCCGGTTGGCCCGGCGCATCCAGGGCGAGCAGGTGTCTCGTCGACGACTGCTGCAGCATGCGATTGTGGCCTCGGACCTCGAACGCGGACGGATCGCCAGGGAACTGCACGACGAGGTCATTCAGGACCTCTCCGGGCTCTCCTACTCCTTCGAGGCGGAAGAGGCCCACGGGCCGCCGGGCGAGCGCCCGCTGTTCGGTCGGGCGCGCTCGATCCTGCAACGCAATCTCGGCACGCTCCGGGCGATGACGACCGAACTGTATCCACCCGACTTCGCCCGGCTGGGCCTGGCCGAGGCCCTGCTGAGACTGACCGATCCTCTGGCCGACCAGGGAGTCGAGGCCACCGTGTCCATGCCGGAAAGGATCGACCTCGATCAGGACCGTGCGGCACTCCTCTACCGTGTGGCAAGGGAAGCGCTCACCAACACGGTGAAGCACGCCGGTGCCGGCGCCGTCGAACTCACCCTCACCCAGGACGGCGAGCGCACCGTGCTGACGGTGCGCGACGACGGTCGCGGCTTCGATCCGGAAAGCGCCTCGCCCGACGGGCACCTGGGCCTTCGGATCATGCGGGACACCGTGCGGGTGGTGGGGGGCGACCTCTGGATCACCTCCCACGCCGGCGAAGGCGCCACCGTTGTGGCCACGCTCAGTCGGGTCTAGCCACGCGGAGTCAAGACGCCATCCGAGGTAGATGGCTACGGAAGATCGAAGGCGTCCACGTCGAGGTTTCCGGAGGCGCCGAGGCCGTGAGCGGTGCCGTCGAAGTAAACCGACCACGTGCCCGCGTTGTAGTACAGGACGTCCTCATCCTGCACCGCTCCCAGGCCCGGCACCGTTGTGTCGGCACTGAAGGACAGGTAGAAGTGGGTGGCGTCGACCCTGACGAGGCCATCGAGGTTGGCGCCGGCCGCCAATCCGTTTGCGGAGGCATCCCACACCCGGGCGAATGCGCTGCCGTTCCAGCTGTAGATGTCCGCATCGTCGGCCGCCCCGGTGACACCGGGTGGGTTTGTGTTCCCGACCGTCGAGAAGAACAGGGTTCCGCCGACGACGCTGATCGCATCCAGATCCTGGTTCGCCGCAGTCAGTCCGCGGGCGGTGCCGTCGAAGAACACCGACCAGGTGCCGGCGTCGTAGAACACGACGTCCTCGTCCTGAACCGCTCCCAGGCCCGGCAGAGTCGTATTGGCCGCGCTGAACGACAGGTAGAACTGCGTGGGGCTGACCCGGTCGAAACCATCGACGTTGGCGTTACCCGGCAGGCCGTACGGCGCAGCGCTGGCGTCGGCGACCCGGTTGAAGGCGGTGCCGCTCCAGTCGTAGATGTCCGCGTCGTCGGCCGTGCCTCCCACGCCCGGAGGGTTGGAGTTCCCGAATGTCGAGAACGACAACGGGCCGCTCACCTGGAGCACGGTGGAGGCGTTCACGCTCCAGTTGCCGGCCGCGTCGCGGGCCCGCACCGTGAGGGAGTACGCGCCATCGCTCCACCCGCTGACGTCGATCGGGGTCGAGACCAGACTCCACGGACCGGTACCGGTGACCGTCATCGGTGTCGCGTTGCCCACCCCCGGGTCACCGCCGGTGAACCACTCGCCGCGACTGACTGCCGTGAGACCATCCGTCGCCTGCGCCGTCAGGTTCACCGAGGTGGCACCCAGGGTCGGGTTGAGCGTGGCCGTGACCGCGCTGACCGAGGGTCCGCTCTTGTCGACCAGGAGGCTCGTGGTCGCCATCGGGCCCCAGTTGCCGGCTGCGTCCCGGGTGTGAACGGAGACGGCATGGCTGCCGTCGGCCAGCGTGTTCACGGTCGCCGCGGGAATCGTGGCGTACAGGCCGGCTGTCGGTGCGGCAGCGGCCACGGTCATCGCCGTCCCCGTCCCATCGGCGCCCACGGTGTCGGTGAAGTACTCGGCGGCCGCGATGTTGGAGCCCCCGCTCGCGGTGTCGTCGCCGGTGGCGTGCAGACTGGCGTCGGCCGAACCGTTGGTGGGACTCGGAGTCAGGGTGAGGTTTGTGGTTGCCGGACCGGTGAGGTCCCCAGCGTTGGGCGCTGTAATGGTGAGAGTGGCTGTGGCGGTTCTGCTGATGGTGCCGCTGCCGGCCGTGACCGTCAACGGGTAGCCGCCGAGAGGAATCGCCGACGACGGGGACACCAGCAGCTGGGAGGTGTTCGAGCCCGCGGGTAAGACCGCCGGGGTGAAGGTCCAGGCCGCCTGCGCCGCACCCAGGCCGGACAGCGACAAGGAGATGTCACCGCCGAAGCCGTAGGCCCGGGTGACCTGCACGGTGTACGTCACGCTGCCTCCGGGGACCGAACTGGCTTCGGTCGGCGTAAGCGCCACTCCGAAGTCCTGCTGTCCCCTGAGCAACTGGTATGCGGCGAGAACGTTCAGCCGGCCGTTACCATACGCGGTGTCCGGACCGGAGGTGCCGAGGTCGACGGCGGTGCCGGTGAGAGCGGCCTGCAACTGGTCCACGGAGAGCCCGGGGATCGCACCCATCAGCAGGGCCAGTGCTCCGGTGACCTGCGGTGCGGACATCGACGTTCCAGAGGCCGTCTGATACAGGCCGTAGCCGTCGGTGGTGCGGATGTTGACGCCTGGCGCGACGAGGTCAGGGAAGATCCCAGTCCGCCCGCCGCAGGTGGATGGCCCGCGGCTGCTGGACGAGTAGATCACGTCGCTGCCGTTGACCGCGCCGACGGCCAGAGCCTCCGGGTAGTTGGCCGGACTGACGCTGGTCGCACCACCCGAACCGTAGTTTCCGGCGGCGAAGACGGGCAGGATCCCGGCCGCGCGCAACGCCTGCAGGTCCAGTTGGAACGAGAGGTCGCAGCCGGGACCGGCACCGATCGACCAGGACCCGTTCACGATCTGGGGAGCGTCCGGTGTGTTCGGATCGTGGTCGGGGTCCAGCGCCCACTGGAATGCCTGGTGGATCGCCGTGGCTGTGGCCGTGCCCCTGTCGTTGAAGATCTTTGCGGCGATCCATTTCGCGCCGGGGGCCATCCCGATCGACGTGCCGCCCGCGTCGCCGCCGACGATCACACCGGTGGTCCCCGTTCCATGGCCGGAGAGGTCAGTGGGGGTGAGGGGATGCTCGCCGTATGGGTCGTACCAGCTGTTTGTGCCACCACGCCATCGCCCGGCGAGGTCCGGATGCGATCCGTCCACGCCACTGTCCAGGCTCGCCACCACCACGCCCTGCCCGGAAAAGCCCAGGTCCCACAGGGCCGGAGCGCTGACCTGGGCGATGTTGGCTTCCGGGACCGTCACGGCAGGCACCACCGCGACCTGGTCGGGGGTGATGCTTGCAACGTCTGCGCGCGCCGCCAGCTCCTGGATGACGTCCGCGGTGGCGGTCACCGACATTCCGTTGATGACCCAGAACGGTGTGATCCGGGCGACCCTGCCCTGGGTCGCCCGGACGCGCAACAGGGCTCGGATCGGCGCCTGCGAGGCATTCGCCGTGGCCGTCAGCTCCTGAATTGCGCCCTTCTGACGCGCCGCACGGGTAGCACCCCTGACGCGCTTCAGGTCGGTCTGGTCGCGCAGGGTCACGACCACGGTGGTCATCTCGCCGGGAGGAACGGAGGCGAGGACCGACTGAACACCGGGGGTCGGCCTGCCGGTCCCCGAAGTGATGCCGGTTCGTGCCGACGCCGCCGGGGCGAGCCCCGCCACCAACAGCCCGACCAACGCGGTCACGGCGAGTGTCTTCCTCATCGTCGGCTCCCACTTTCTTCAGTCAATGCCAGGACAGGACGGCGTGCTGTCGGCCTCAGGGCGTTCTTCTGGCGGCGGGTGAAGCCGACGGCGCCCAGCATCGCGGCGAGCAGCAGGATGGCCAGAACGGAGGTCACGACCTCAAGCACGCTGGGGCCTTCGGGGCTCGCGGCGTCGACGGTCCAGCCGACCTGCGTGACCGCGGCTGGGAGGCCGTCCCGTTGCATGGCCACGGATGCCTGCCAGACGCCGGGAGTCGGTTTGGCCGTCTCTGTCTCGTATCGGCCGGGCTCGATCCGCTCGAGTAGCACGCTGGTCATCGTCCCGGTCGGGCCGGCGAGGGTGACCGAGACCACGGTGACGGGTGCCTGCTCCAGCTTGACGATCGAACGGACCCGCACGATCAGGCGACTCTGAGCCGGCCCGGCGGCCAGCTGCTCAACGGTGACGAAGAGGCCATCGACGGTGGACGTGTGGGGGGCAGTCTGCCTCGTCGCCGTGGCGATGTCCCTGGCCGTGGGAACCGTGGTGAGCAGGCTCGCCCCACCCACCGCGACGGCCAGGATGAGGACCTCAGCGGCCACAATGGTGCTGAATCGGCGCAGCGGCACCGGTGCCCAGCCCACGGGTCTGCCGAGCAGGAGTCCCACCCGAGCGGCCAGCCGGGGATTGACGAGCAGCGTGTTGATCCCGGCAATGGCCAGTGCCACGCCGACCAGGACCAGTTTTCCCGCGACGGTGCCGCCGTAGATGGTCGAGCCCACGGAGGTCAGGTCGGGGAGGTGACGACCCGCCTCGTAGAGTCCGGACGCCAGCAGGACCACGGTTGCGACCGCCGCCATCGGGCTGAAGGCACGCCACGCCGAAGCCAGGATCGGACCACGTGTGGCCCGATTGCGGCGCATCAGGGGGATCAGGCAGATGGCGAGGATGGTGAGGCCGCCGGCCCATACTCCAGCGGCGACGAGGTGGGAAGCGGAGGCAAAGGCAGCCACAGCGGATCGGCTGGGCAGAGTCGAAGCGTGACCGGCCCACGCCTCCAGGCCGACGACTGCGGCCAGGGCGATGGCAGCTATCCGCACCCACCGGCCGGCGCGACTCGAACGAGTCGACCAGAACAGGGCGCCCGCCGTGACCACGAGCGCGATCTCTCGCGCCAGCCACAGGTGGCCCCATGGCGTGACGGTCAGGGTGACCCAGGTGGCGTCGTACCAGGACCCGAGCGAACTCCCGCCGCGCGGGGTGAGCAGAAACGGGGTGAGTGCTCCGGAGACGACCGCGACGCCGGCAGCCAGCACTCCGATGAAAATCGCGCGCCGGCGGAGAATGACCCCCATCTCGCCCATCGAAACGAAGACGCGACGTGAGACGGCCAACGCGCCGATCACGAGCATGATCGCAGAGAGGTCGATCCAGCGAAGCAGCAGTCCTGGAGCATCCGGGATTCCCGCGCCGGAGGAAGAAACGACCTCGGGGCGTGCCCCGACGCCGAACAGCACCGTCCCGCTGGATGAGTGACCGTCCTCCGCAGAAAGCACCCTCCAGTCCAGCCGATAGGTTCCCTTCGCGAGGGCTCTGGTACTGAGCCGAACGATGCCCCCGCCGTCCGTTGTGGACACGGATGCCGTCACGGCCACCCGCACACCGTCCGTGGTCTGGAGGTCGAAGGTGCTGGCGCTGGCGGCGAGGGCTTCCGTATACCAGAGGGTGAGGGCGGTTCTGCCGACGGCCACCACCCCGCCGTTGGGAGGGTCGGAGCGCTCGAGCCCACCGTGGGCCCAAGCCGGCGATGCCCCAAACAGGAGCAGGACGATGGCGGCCAGCAGGATCGCGGTCACGCGGCTCCCCGCCCGGAGCCGGCGCCGGGTCATCCCTGGGCCACGATGTGCTCGAGCCGAGCGTCTCCCATCACCAGGGTCACCTGCGACCCGGCATGGATGGCGTTGTGGGCGTTGGCGAACAGGAAGAAGTAGGTTCCGCCGAGCTGGGGATCGACGGCGTGGTGGGGCCTGGAGATGACCATGGTCGCTCCGGAGTCCTCGACGACCACGATCGGAAGCAGCGTGGTGTCCTGCATCATCCGGTCGGCCTTGTCCGGGTCGACGACCTGGTAGCGGAACTCGATCAGTCCGCCGGCCGCCGTCACGCCGATCAGGTTGACGTTGATGCCGTAGCGAGCGGCCATGCCCTCGGCCGTGACCGCCGTGGTTCCCGCGCGAACGTCGGCCTTCTGTTCCGGCCACCAGGCGCGTGCGGCACCTGCCCCGAGCAGAAGGACGGCCACCACGACGATCGCGATCAACCGGCCGCGGCCGGGTCGCTGTGGGGCCGCTTCAGTGCCGGTTTCAGTGCCGGTCTCAGTGTTCGACTCGGGCAGAATATCGGTGATCACGGTGTCGCCTTCCTTCCGCCAGCCGGCCTGCCGGGGTTACCGGCCTGCCGACGGACGTTGCTACGGGACATCGAAGGCGTCCACGTCGAGGTTGTCGGCGGTGAGGCCGTGCGCGGTGCCGTCGAAGAAAACCGACCATCTGCCCGCGTTGAAGTAGACGACATCCTCATCCTGAACCGCGCCCAGAACCGGCACCGTCGTGTTGGTCGCACTGAATGACAGATAGAAATGGGTGTCATCGAGCCGTACGAATCCGTCCACGTTGGCGTTGCCCGGCAGACTGTAGGGCGCGGCGCTGGCGTCGATTACTCGGCTATAGGCGGTGCCGTTCCAGCCGTAGATGTCGGCGTCGTCGGCGGCACCTCCCACTCCGGGCGGGTTTGAGTTGCCCAGGGTGGAGAAGTACAGCGTTGTCCCGACGACGCTGATCGCGTCGAGGTCCAGGTTGTTGTTGCCGCCCAGACCGTGCACACTGCCGTCGAAGTAGAGCGACCAGGTGCCCGCGTTGTAGAACACCACGTCCTCGTCCTGCACGTTCCCGAGGCCGGGCACGTTCACCTGGCCGGTGAAGGAGAGGTAGAAGTGGGTGGCATCGACCCGGTCGAAGCCATCGACGTTGGCATTGCCCGGCAGGTTGTACGGCGGGGCGCTGACGTCGATCGCCCGGCTGAAGGCGGTGCCGCTCCAGTCGTAGATGTCGGCATCATCGGCCGTGCCGAGCACGCCGGGCGGGTTGGTGTTCCCAAAGGTCGAGAAGGACAGCGGCGCGGTCACCTGGAGCACAGTGGAGGCGTTCGCACTCCAGTTGCCGGCCGCGTCCCGCGCCCGCACCGTGAGGGTATATGCGCCCTCACTCCAACTGCCGACGTCGATCGGCGTCGACAGGCTCCACGGGCCGGTCCCGGTGGCCGTCATCGGTGTCGCTTTACCGATGCCCGGGTCGGCACCGGTGAACCACTCGCCGCGGCTGACCGCCGTGAGACCGTCCGTTGCCTGCGCCGTCAGGTTCACCGTTCTGGCACCCTGGGTCGGGTTGGGGGTTGCGCTGACGAGACTGACCTCAGGCTTGATCTTGTCGATCAGCAGGGTCGTGGTCGCCGTCGGGCCCCAGTTGCCGGCCGCGTCCTTCGCGTGGACGTAGATGGTGTGGTTACCGTTCGCGAGCTGGGCGACGGTGGCCAGAGGGATGTCGGCATAGCCGGCCTCCACGGGGCTGTTGTAGGAACCGTCAGTGGCCCGGACGACGATGCCGGCGCCGTTTGCCCCGACCGTGTCGAGGAAGGCCTCGGCCGCGCTGATGTTGCTGTTGACCGTGGCCACGATCGGATCGGCCATGCTCCCAACCGTCACCCGGACGGCCGGGGTGCCGCCGTTGAACGCCAGCGTGCCGTTGTTGGGTGTCGGCGCTGCCGAGATGCCGGACGTGGTGGGCGCGGTCCTGTCGATCACCAGAATGATGGTGGTCGGGGCGCCCCAGTTACCGGCTGCGTCCTGACTGTGGATCGACACGAGATGGGTGCCCTCGGCCAAAGCGGTCAAGGTCGAGGCGGGGATCGTGCCATCCAGGCTGGCGATGGGTGCGGCAATGTTGACCGCCAACGATGCTCCCGCACCATCGGCGCCGACGGTGTCGATGAAGTACTCGGCGGCGGTGATGTTCGAGCCGCCGGTTGCGGTGTCGTCCCCGGTGGCGTGCACCGCGATGACCGCGGTAGCCGAACCATTCGTGAGGCTCGGCGTCAGCGACGGCGACTTGGTGGTCGGGCCGGTGGCGTCGCCACCGGTGACCAGCACCGAGCTGAGGACCCCCCAGTTGAGGGCGGAGTCCTGGCCACGCACGTAGACGATGTGCTCACCGGACGGGATGATCAACGCAGCGGTGACACTCACACTGCCGGCGCCACTGCCCGTCATCGGGGTACCCGCGCCCGTCACCGTGTCGATGAAGTACTCGCCGCCGACGATGGCCGACCCGCCCGTGGCGGTGTCGTCGATCGTCGCGTTCAGGGTGCCGGCCGTGTAGGCGAGGGCGCTGGTGACCGGTCCGGTGGTGTCGGGTTCAACAACTCCGCTGGCGGGGACCGTGACGAAGGTGAGCATCCCACCGATGCCGGCCGTGTTGCTGTTGTGCAGCAGCAGGCCGCCGTCGTAGATCGCCAACCGGTTCAACTGGGTGATCGCGGCCGGGGTGGTGACAATGGCATCCGCGGTCTGGCCCGGACCGAAGGTTTCGGCGACGTAGCGACGAGAGAAGTTCAGCGGACTACCGTCGAGCGCGATGATCCTCTGTTCGGCGCCCAGCGATGCCACCGAGTGGTACTGATTGCCGGCATTGACGTAGCGCAGAAGTACCTTGTTGCCCGGGGCCGTCGCCGCAATCGGGTCGGTGTCCGGGTGTGCCTTCCCATTGATCAGGGAGTACCGGGGAGCGTACTTGCGCATGTCGAAGGCCGCCGGATCGGCGGCGTTGTTGAGCGCCGGGTCGATCTCGCTGAGCACCAGGACGGCCTCGTCGTCATAGGCGGTGGTCGTCGCGTCGTAGGCCTGGTTTGCCGTCGCCGGACGCACGATCAGGGCGCCGTAGAGGCCCATCGCCACCTGGTGCTGGCCGTTGGGAACGAGCCCCGCCTCGTAGAGGTAGGTGCCGGGCCGGCTGGCCGTGAAGCTGTACGACGTGGCTGTGCCAGGTGCCGCGCCGGTCCGGTCCGGGACCATCTCCTGCCCCTGGAAGAGCAGGGCTGTGTTCTCGGTCAGCTGGTTGTGCAGTGTGATCGTGACCGTGTCGCCGGCGTTGACACACAGCGTTGGCCCACCGGGACGGGTCACGCCGGCAGCCGTGGTGCTGTAGCCCCAGACGTTCACCGTCTGGGTCCCGAGCGTCGCGGATCCAGAGACCGCGTACAGGTCACCGGGTGAGGTGCACGCCACGGTCGCGGCCTGCGCGGCCGTGGCCGGCACGAGGAGTGCCACCAGCACGGCCAGCCCTCCGCCGGCCAACAGCCCGGTCACGATGGAGGAGGTTGCTTTCTTCATGCTCTTCCTGGGAATCATGGCTCTCTACGCCTTCCTGGTCAGCCGCAGTTGTTGGGCGTCGGTGGATCGATCCGCATGTACGTGATCGGTCCGGTCATGTTCGTGCCCCAGGACGTGATCTGGAACAGGGCGTGGTTGTGGGAGATGATGTAGTACTCCCCGCACTGGTTCACGCTCTGAATTCCGGGCGGCAGGGTTTCCTTGGTGCCGAGGTAGGGACTTCCGCTGTAGAAGACACCGATCGACTCGTTCGCCAGCTGCGGAACCGTCACCGGAACCGGGTTGGATGGGGAGTAGCTCTCTGCGTCATACCACTTGAAGATCACGTCCCAGGTCTGACCCGGTCCAATGTTGATGGCGAATTTCTCGAACGAGAGGTCCTCCCCGGTCGGGCCCTCCAGAGCACGACCATCTCGAGCCACGACCAGGCCGTTGTTGCCGTGCGGGTGGAACGGGTAGTCCTCGGTGCCCACGTTCAGGTAGCGAGCCATCCCCGGCTGATCCGCCGGGTCTGCCCGGTTGAACTCACCCACCTGCGCGAGGGCGCCATAGGGCTGCGTGGGCAGCCAACTGGCACCGTTGTCGGCGATGCTGTCGGGGAAGCCCCGCCCGTTGATCAGCCAGTAACGCGGGTGATAGTTGTTCAGGTTGAAGCTCTTGTTGTTCTCGACGGCCTGATGCTGGTACGGGTCGATCTCGCTCAGGAGCACCATGAACTCCTCGGCGGGGTTGAACCGGCTGTCCGCCCGGTTGTTGGCGTACTCGCTCGCGGCCGAGCCAACCGCGCCGCCCGCCGGCACGACCGACGGACGCACGATCAGCGCCCCGAACAGTCCCATCCGGACCTGCTTCTCGGGGTTGGTGCCCGACTCGTACAAATACGTTCCCGGGTCGCCGGCCACGAAACTGTAGGTGACGGTTCCGCCTCCGGCCGCGGCCGGGTTGGTCAGCGACGTGATCGCGCCGGCCCCGGTGAGCTGGGGTTGGGCCGGGATCCCGTCGGCCAGTACGTTGGTCTGGCCGGGGAAGACGATCGAGGCTGCCTCGGTCAGCGTGTTGCGCAGAATCACCGTGACCGTGTCGCCGGAGTTGACGCAGAGCACCGGACCGGGGTGCTGGAAACCGTCGAACCCGCTGGAGTACCCCCACATGAACGCCGTGTTGCCGTCGGGCAGGCTGATGTATCCGGTCTTGGTGGTCAGGTTGAAGATCGGAGTGGTGACACCTCCCCCGACCCCGGTGGTGCAGGCGATGCCGACCCGCGACGGAGTCTCGGCGGTCGCCGCCGGGACGAATGTGGTCATCGTCGCGCCGACCAGGGCCAGGGCGACCAGCAGAGTCGGCCGGCGCAGGCGCCGGTTGCGGGCCTTCCAAAGCATCACGGCGTCACCTCTCATCATGGCTCTCACACTCCCAAGTCGTTCGGATAGGCCTGCGCAGGCACGCCACCCGCCGCATACACTCGAACCTCTGTGGCCTGGCCGCCGAACCCGCCCGGCGCCAGGTTGTTCGCCCGCAGGTAATTGCGGTTGTACAGCATGTACGTGTCGTACCCCGGACCGGTGTGCCCCGGCGCGGTGAAGACCACGTCGAAGCTCTCGCCCGGGCCGATGTTGATCGTCTCCGTCTCGTAGGACGTGTCGGTGCCGTCGCGCCCGCGCATCGGGGTGGCGTCACGGCCGACCACGCGCATTCGGATCCCCGCCAGGGTCATCGCCTGTTCCCGGAATCCGAGGTTGGCAAACCGCAGCGCGACCGTCTCGCCGGCGTTGCAGTTCACCAGCGAAGACTGCGGCTGGTACTGCAGCTCGGGGTGCCCGACGGGGGCGACCAGGTCGCCGGTCACGGGGTCGGTCTCCACAGCAAGACGGTGGGTGGATGCCGCGGCATCGATGGGCGCGTTGGGGGCGATGGTGTCGGGGTAGACCCGGCCGTTGAGCAGGCTGAAGTCGGCCCGGTAGTCGCTCCACTCCGGCAGCTGGATGTGAGCGTCCGCCCAGTGCGCCTCGGCCCACACCTCCGAGAGGAACATCGCAAACTCCCGCTCGAAGCCGGTCGAGCCGTCACCGTCGTTGTACAGGAACTTGGTGTGTCCGGCGAGGGTCTGGCCGTCCTGCAGGGGGCGGACGAAGACCAGCCCGGTCATGCCCATATGGACGTGCTCGACGTCCTCCACGTGGCAGTGGAACATGTAGGTCCCTGGCTCGCGGGGACGGTACACGTAGGTGAAGATGCGTCCGGTCCGCACCGCCACTGAACCGCTCGGCTCGCCGTCGAAGAACGGGATCACGTTGCGGAACCCGTGCCAGTGCAGGGTGTGGGCGTCGAACAGGTCGGGCCGCAGCGCCAGGCCCAGGTTGGTCAGCTGCACCGTGAAGTCGACCGGGTGGGCCGGGTCGAACTGGTTGGCCCAGAACAGCGGAGCGGAGTGCTGGGCCTTGTTCTGCTGGTTCGACACCTGAATGTCGGTCAGACCGGTGACTTCGCGGAACCCGAAGATGTAGGTCGTGAGTAGACCCGGGGCCAGAACGTCGGGGTGGAATGGCGGGATGGCCGGGGTCTTCGGTAGGTAGATCCAGCCGTCGGTCCCGGCCAGGTAGAGGTCGGGATCCCCGAGGGCCGCAATGGCGGCTTCGGGCATGAGCACGTTGCCCGCCCAGATGCCGGTGCCGACGACGGCCACCGCGCCGCCGGCGAACTTCAAGAGGTCTCGGCGGCTGAAAGGCTGCTTAAAGATCATTCCCGTATCTCCCTGGGGATCGTCTGTAGCGCGGCTGGATGAATGGGTCATGGGGTCGGAAGGTCGAAGGCGTCAACGTTCAGGCTTCCGGTGGCACCGAGACCGTTTGCGGTGCCGTCGAAGTAGACCGACCAGGTGCCCGCGTTGTAGTAGATGACATCCTCATCGTGGACCGCGCCCAGTACCGGCACCGTGGTGTTCGCGTTGCTGAATGACAGGTAGAAGTGGGTGGCATCGACCCGCACGAATCCATCCACGTTGGCGGAAACCGGCAGGCTGTAGGGCGCGGCGCTGGCGTCGATCACCCTGCTGTAGGCGGAGCCGTTCCAGCTGTAGATGTCGGCATCGTCGGCGACGCCCACCACTCCGGGCGGGTTGCTGTTGCCCAGCGTGGAGAAGTACAGGGTTGTCCCCACGACGCTGATCGCGTCGAGGTCCAGGTTGTCATTGCCGCCCAGACCGTGCGCGCTGCCGTCGAAGAACAGCGACCAGGAGGTGCCGTTGAAGTAGACGACGTCCTCGTCCCGCACGTTCCCCAGACCGGGCACGGTCACCAGGGCGGTGAAGGAGAGGTAGAAGTGGGTGTCGTCAACCCGGTCGTAGCCGTCGACGTTGGCGGTGGCCGGCAGACCGTAGGGCGCGGTGGTCATGGCGTTCACCCGGCTGAACGTGCCGCCGTTCCAGCGGTAGATATCCGCGTCGTCCGCCGTGCCACCGACACCGGGCGGGTTGGTGTTGCCCTGGGTCGAGAAGTACAGGTCCTGGCCGGCCGGCGGCGGCAGGGGCGGCAGGGCCCCGCTGGCGAACGCGATCGCGTCCAGATCCTGGGCGGCCGACGTGAGCCCGTGGCTGCCACCGTTGAAATAGAGTGACCAGGATGTGCCGTCGAAGTAGACCACGTCCTCGTCGTTCACGGCGCCCAGACCGGGGACGGTCGTGGTCGTGTTGCTGAACGACAGGTAGAAATGCTTTGCGTCGCGCCAGATGAGACCGTCGACGTTGGGGTTGGTCGTTCCGGTGGCCGACCCGCTGTTCGGCAGGTTGTACGGCGCCGCCGTGGCGTCCAGGACCCGGGTATACGAGCTGCCGCCATCCCAGCGGTAGACGTCGGCGTTGTCGCCGTAACCGCCTGCACCCGGAGGTACCGCATCGTTGTTGGTGGAGAAGAACAGCGTGTTACCGACGACGCTGACAGCGCCCAGGTCGATGTTACCGCCGACCCCGTGCGCGCTGCCGTCGAACCACAACGACCACGCGGTGCCGTTGAAGTACACGACGTCCTCGTCGGCCACCGCGCCGATCCCGTTCAGGGTGACGTTCCCGGTGAAGGAGGCGTAGAAGTGGGTGGCGTCGACTCTGGAGAAGCCGTCCACGTTCGCGGTGCCCGGCACGTTGTACGGTGCGGTGGACATATCGATCGACCGGCTGAAGGCGGTGCCGTTCCAGAGGTAGATGTCGGCGTCGTCGGCGGTTCCGGCTACGGTGGGCGGGTTGGCGATCCCGGTGGTCGAGAAGTACAGATCCGAGTTCGGTGGAGGCGGCGTTGTGGCGCCGTACTCGTCAGCACCGCTGTCGAAGCCACCCAGCGCCGGCCGAGCCTGGTTGTCGAAGTCCGTCGTCGGCGCGTTCACACCGCCGGTGCTGGCCGCGCCGAGGTTACAGGCGGGTGAGCCGGGGCAGTTGGCCAGGTGGTAGTTGCCGAGCAGGTTCGGCGGCGCTTCCAGGGTCACGAGAGTGGCATCCACGAACGCCGGGTTCTGACGCCAGGTGGCGAAGGAGACCGAGACGTCGTAGGTCGAGACCACTGCCGGATCGGTGGAGCTGTTGGTCGGACTGGTCGTGTACGGGTGAGAAGCGGTGTTCTGTTGTACGACCGAGTTGCTCGGCGCGAGCACGCCCGTGCCGTCGGCCACGCCCAGATCCCAGTTGTTGATGTCGGTTGCGCCGGCCAGGCCGATTCCGGTGACCGTGGTGCCGGCCCGCGTGCCGGCCCGGTTGTCCCAGAGAATGTTGTTGAACATCAACGGGTTGCTGAAGGTCGGCGAGCCGCCCGGCAGGGTCGCCTGCAGCTGGTCGCTGTTGGCCGAGGTTGACAACCCGGCGGGGGCGGGCTGGCCGTTCGAGGTCACCGCGGTGGCCGTCGACAGGTTCTTCATGATCGTGTTGTTGAAGACCCGCACGTTGGGGGCGTCGTTGATGCCGATGCCGCCGCCCTCGTGCGTCGACACGTTGTTGACGATCATGTTGTTGTAGACATTCATCGGGTAGTCGCCGGCCATCAGGAAGCGGATGCCGCCACCGTCGTCATTGGCCATGTTGGCCTGGATCTGGTTGGCATAGATGTCCACCGGACCGGAGCCGGGCGAGAGCGCGCCGACCGTCGCCGGCAGCTGGCCCGCGATCATGATGGCGCCGCCCTCATCGTTGGACGAGTTGAAGTACATGCGGTTGTGGTGGATCTTGCCGCCCGGGCTCAAGCCGTAGGCGCTCAGCCCGCCGCCGTACTCCAGCGAGAAGTTGCCGCAGATGTCGTTGGCAGCCACCTCGTAGCCGTCCGAGCCCGCGTAGAGCCCGATGCCGCCGGCCAGGTTGGTGCCGGCGTTGGCGATGATCCGGTTGTTGGCGATCCGGACGTTCTCGTTGTGCTGGCTGGTGTTCGGCGCAGCCAGGTCAGGGGTGCCGATGCGGATGGTCCCGTAGCCGCCTCCGTTGTTGTCGACAACGTTGTTGGTGATCTGCAGGAATCGGGCGTAGGCGTTGGCGAAGATCGCTCCGCCCTGGGTGGTGATGTTCGGCGGAAGGCCGGTCGGCCCCCCGGTGAGACCGTCGACGTTGCCCGGGAAGCCCACCTGGTCGCCGCCGCGGATGTCGAAGCCGTCGATGGCCGCCTTGAAGCCGCTGGTGAACTGGCGCGCGGCACCGGGCGCGGTGGTGGCGTTCGCCGAGGCCAGTACGTAGATGGCCTCACCGTCGTTCACGGCCTGGTTGCCGTCCCAGGTGAGGCCGCCGACCTTGGTGAACCAGGCCGCGGCCAGGGCGGTGTCGCCGCCGAACGCGCCGGCGTCGATGATTGATCCCGGCACGAAAGCGGTGCCCTGGAAGCCACCGGAGCCGACGCCCTGCAGCTTGACCGGCGAAGCGATGACCAGGTTCTCGTAGTAGGCGCCGCGGGGGTTGGCCGTGGTGGAGGGTGCCGGGTAGACGACCACCAGGTCGTCGCCGTTGTTGGTGAATGCGTCGTCGAGCGCGGCCTGGATCGTGGCGTAGGTGTGGCCCGGACCGACTTCACGCAGGGAGGGGCTGTAGCCGGTTCCCAGCACATGGAAGGTGAGCCCGTTGACCGTGCTCTGCCCGTTGTCGGCCGTGATCCCCAGCTGGTGCGCCCCGACCGGGACGACGCCAGGCACAGTGGCCGAGATCGCGGTGTCGCTCCAGGCGGTGATGTCCAGCGGCGTGTTGCCCAGAGTGACCTGACCGGTGCCCCTGTTGGCGCCGAAGCCGGTCCCGGCGATCGTGAACGTGCGGGTTCCGGTCGCGGCCACGTAGGGCTTCGAGACGGCGAACAGCTGTGGCGTGGCACCGTCGAGGGTGCAGGCGACCGCCGTGTTGACCCCGGTGGTCGGCGACCCGACATAGACACCGACCTGGGTCGGAGCAAGGTCAGTGGGGATGGTCAGACCGGGTAGGGCCTCGAACTCGGTCGCAATGGAGCGATACCGCGGGTTGTAGTTGGCGTTCAGACGCCCCGGGATCCCCGGGTCGTTGCCCACGAAGCGGTACATGTTGGCGCAGACACCCGAGGGGGTGGGGCAGCTGATGTGATTGGTGGAGGGCAGCAGCACATCGTACGAGCCGTTGAAGTCGGACTCGACGGTCGTGACGAGCCGGTTGGCGAAGTCATAGATGCCGACCGGCGCGAAGGCCACGCCCGTCTTCTCCCCGTAGAGCGTCGAGCGCGAGTCGGTGGAGAAGTTGATGTCGTCCACGATCAGGCCGCGAAGGCGGGACGGGATCGGCACGTCGGTGAAGATGTTGAACATGGGCACGACCGATTTGCCGTTGTTCACTCGCACCAGCTTGGTGTCACAGGACGGCTTAGCCGAGCCTTCGTAGGGCGACCCGCCGATGTCGAGGAAGGTGGCGTTGGCGACCGGAGTCGAGGCCGGCACGGTGACCCCCGTGGGGGCGCCGTTGGTGCCGTTGCCGACCAATGCGGGGTAGTTGTCCGTTGCGGCACCAAGAAGGTCAACGGTGTGGAGCGTTCCGGCACAGGACGGCGGCGGCACCTGAGGGACGATCTGGTCGCCGTTTCCGATGTTGATGTCCTCTTCTCCGGTCACCTTGTACAACGGGTTCCCGGTGGCGTCTTTCGGGATCGCGAGCCTGACCAGGTAGTCCCCACTCGTCAGGGGCTCGAAGGTTCCACCGTCGCAGACGGGAGCGGACGGATCCGTCGCGACGAGTGTGCCGGTACAGGCGTCACCGAAGCCGTAGTTGCCGTCCACGGACGCACCGAAGTTGGCGGCGGCCGTGCCCTGGTCGGTCGGGTATGGCCCGAACTGCACGCCCTGCATGAAGCTCGAGATGCACTCTCCGTCTGTCTCCTGGTTGGGCACGAGCACGTTCTCGTCGTAGGCCGCGGGATTGTCTTTGGCGTGGACGAGCGGGTTGCCGTCCACGTCGCGAGCCACGCACCCGGTCGGGCGGCTCCAGTGTTCAGAGAGGTAGGTGTTCAGCAGTTTGCCCGTGGCCAGGGAACCGTCTGCTGCCAGCTCGTACGCGTCGTTGGTGCCACCACACGGCGTGTTCGCGTTCGTACCGCAGTCGACCGTGGCGTACAGCTCTACGGGTACATCGGAGACGCCCGGCTGCCAGTCCTCGGAGGCGGCATACTGCGGGTCGAGCTCGTTACGGGTTGTGTCATAGCTCACCGAGCCGACGATGCCGCCGTTGCGGGGGTCGATGCCGTTGGCGCCGGTCGGATCGTAGGTGTGAACGCCCCAGTCCATCCGGCCGCTGAGCCCGATGATGCTGAGCACGCTGACGTCGACGCCGGCGCCCTTGACCGTGGTCGGGGTCGGCTGGTTGTCGGCCTGGTAGGTGACCCCGGTGGTGTAGAAGGAGTCCTTGTAGTTCTCCATGACGGTCCACTCACTCAGCGGGTAGGCGCTCTCGAAGTGGTAGTAGCCCGTGCTGTCGCTGGTGACGACGTTCGTACCCCGATCCATCAACGAGTTGTCCTGCTTGCGCATGGTCAGCGTGAAGTTGGGCAGGCCGCTCTCGCCGGGGTCCCTGACCCCGTTGCGGTTGGTGTCGTTGAAGACGTACCCGTCGTATTCCGTCCACCAGCCGCTGATCGGCACGTTGCCCATCTGCACCGTCTCGCCACCGCTCACGGTCACGTTGACCAGGTTGAGGAAGTAGTTCTGCGGCTCGTCCCACCAGCTCAGGCTGTAGTTGCCATCGGGCACGCCGGAGATGTCGAAGGCGCCGTTTGCGTCGCCCTGCCCCACCCAAACGGCCTGGTCACCTTGCTGCAGGTCGGCGAGCGAGAGCCATGGCCGCACGATCGGCTTGCCCATCTTGCTCCCGGTCATCCCCAGCCAGTAGTTGAAGTCGCCGCCCTTGGGCGGGGTGTACTGCTTTGCGGTGACGACCACGCCCGTGATGCGCCCGGCGGGGCCGGGGGTCAGGGTGTTCGTGGGCGGAACGAAACCGAAGATCGGCCCGGGGACAGGCTCGCCGGCCACCAGGGCCTCGGTGTCATAACCGGTGCTGCCTTCCATGAGCCAGGTGTCAAAGTCGTGGTTGCCCTCGAGTGTTGTCGTCTGGATCCAGATCTGCCCATCGGGGGCCGTGGCAGTCAGCGTGTACCGGTTGCTACCCAGGTGCGGCATGGTCAGAAGGCCATCGGCATCGCTGACACAGTGGCCCCCTGTCCCGGCAATCGGCACGGGGGACATAGTCGCGTCCAGGCTGGCCAGAGGGATCAGATGCGTGTCCGGATTCTCGCCCTCATAGACGGTGCACAGGGGGTTGCCGTAGACGTCGGTCTGCAGTTCGCCCAGGGTGTCGGCGATGTGTCCGACGAAGCCGGCCAGGCCGGGCTCACCCTGATCGTTGGCGCCGTTGGTCGGCGCGGTGTCCCGGAAGATGAAGGCCCGCAGTGTCGAGTCGGGCAGGGGGTTGGGCTGGAGCTCGACGGTGACCAGACCCGTAGCCGGCAGAGGCACACTGAAGTGCGCCCCGTCGATCTTGTAACCGTCGGCGAGCACGGAGATCAGGTAGCGCCCCGATGGCAGGGTGAGACCGCCGGTGAAGTCGGCCTGGTCGCCCTGACGCACGATCGGGCTCGTGGTGTGCGGCACCTCTTTGATCGACGGCCAGTCGCAGCTGGCCGGGTACCCGGTGTCGGTTGCCGCGCAGCCGCTGTTGGGCGCAGGATTCCTCTGGGCGGTCGTCCCGGTGTTGTCCTCGTTGATGATGTACGTGAAGTTCGGGATGTCGTCGCCCTTGACGACGCCAGCACCCGCGAACGCGCGAGCTTCCGTGCGCGCGCTGATCACGTTCAGGATGAGGTCGCTCGTCGTCGCAGCCTGGGCCGGCGGTGCGGGCACGGCCACGAGCATCGCCACCGGCATGGCCAGGGCGGTGGCGGCGATCACAATCCGCTGCCAGAGCGGCCGCTTCGACAGCCTGAACCCGGACAACTCTCTCGTTCCTTGCATGCTGACCTCCAAGGTCTGGACGACTACATGGTGATTGGGAGCGATCGGCCCGCCAAGCCCCACCTGAGGGATGCGCGGCTCCCCAAAATTGGGGGGTGACCCTGCATTTCTATGACGCTTCCAGGGGACCTTTCCGGACGGTGCGAACCCGAGGCGCCGATAGCCGTTCATCGTGATATCCGGTGCTTGTGCGCCCTGCCCGCGCGTGTAATGATGGCCGGACGTTGACCCGTTCGATCTGGCCTTCCATCACCCGAACATGGATTGCATAGGCACATGAGTTCACCACGCAGCGTTCGATCGACCAGTCGCCCCGGGGACGCCCATCCCGCCGGCCGACTGGCGATCCCGCTTGCGTCGGTGGTGATCGTCGCACTCGCGATCGTGGGCGTCCCGACCTCGGCGCGGGCCGATGACGCGCAGCCGGTGACCATCGTGGCGCCCGCACCTGCACCAGCGGAACCCGCACCGAGCGAACCGCCCGCCGAATCCGCGCCCGCGGCGCCTGAGCCGGCAACGGTGTCCGACCCCGTTCCAACGGGCGCTCCGGCTCCGGCGGCCTCCCCGGCCGAGCCTTCCCCGGCGACACCCCCGGCCGCGCCCACGCCGGATCCGATCCCCGATCCGACTCCGACGGTCACGCCCACGCCCACGCCGGATCCGATCCCCGATCCGACTCCGACGGTCACGCCCACGCCGGATCCGATCCCCGATCCCGCGCCCACCGCCACACCGACACCCACCGCCACCCCGACAGACACCTCGACTGCGACACCCACCCCGACTCCAACCCCGACACCCACGGTAACGCCGCCGGCAGCGGTGCCTCCCGCCGTGGTACCAGAGCCGAAACAGTCGTTCGGACCGCCAGCCGCGCCGGCCGCGAGGGACACGGCCGCCAGGGCAGCCGCTGCTGCGGCTGCCCAACGAGTCGCGTCCGCACGAGTCGCGGCCCAGCGAATCACGGCCGCACGAGCCGCGGCAGAAGCGTCTGCGGCCGTGGCGCGACACGCCACCGCTATCTTGGCCGCCCAGTCCCGCCTCGACGCCGCTCAAACCGCCCTGGGCAGGGCGAACCTCGCCTACGCCTCGGCCAAGGCCGACTACGACGCCGCCCTCAGTCGGGCCGACCTCGTGCGCGCCCTGAGGGAGCGGGCCGGCACCACGGCCGATGCGTCCCGCCGCGCGCTTGCCATGCTGGTCAGGGGCCTGTTCCAGCAGTCCGGCACGGCAACGGTCGACGTACTGCTCGACGGCAACGCCGAGGACAACCTCCTCTACCAACTCGGCACCCTGGACACCCTGTCCAGGCTCACCTCGAACCTCGACGAGGTGCGTGACCGGGTGGCCGCAGACACAAAGCGGGAACACGCGCTCGAGGCTCAGGATGCCACGGCGCAGACGGTGGTCGCCCAGGTCCCCGTGGCCGAGGCCCGTGCGGCGGTCGAGGCCGCGCAGGCCGACGTCGACGCGGCATCCGCCGCCCTGGCCACCCTCGTCGCGTCCCCTCCTGCCGCGTCCGCACCGGCTGCCTCCGCTCTCCGGCCGCTTCCGGCCGTCCTCGATACCGGTCGGTTGAGCGCCCAGGGCTGGGTCAGGCCGGCCGTCGGGCGCATCACCGACCCGTTCGGGCCGCGCCTCACGCACCCCGTAGCGGGAGTCGGTGACTTCCACCACGGCACCGACATCGGCGCCGGCTGCGACGCGGCCGTCTATGCGACGACCGACGGCGTCGTCGAAGCCGCCGGCGCGCTCGGCAGCTACGGAAACTGGATCCTGATCGACCACGGCAACGGCCTCGAGACCGGCTACGCGCACATCGCCAATGGGGAAACCCTCGTCACGGTGGGCGAACCCGTGGTCGCCGGCCAGGTGATCGCCGGGGTCGGCAGCACCGGCGCATCCACCGGTTGCCACCTGCACTTCGAGGTCAGGATCGACGGCACCGCCATCGACGCCGTCCCCTTCCTCACCCAGCGCGGAGTGAACCTCGGCAACTGACCGGCAGCTCGTCAGTCATCATGCCCGCTTGTCCCGGCCCCGGCTGGGACTCCGATCGGAACGCATTCCGACCATTCCCGCCAACCCGCCACCATTGCCATCGAATGACATTCATGTTTTACTGAATGGCATAGTCAAGGCAAGGGAGCAGCATGGCAGAGTCATCCACCCGCACCGTGGAGCGCGCGCTCGACCTGCTCGCCGTGATCTGCGACGGTGACGGGCTGACGCTCTCGGAGAGTTCCCGCGCCGTCGACCTTTCCCCCAGCACGGCTCTGCGACTGCTGCGCACCCTTGAGACGCGCGGTTTCGTGCGCCGGGGCGAGGACGGCAGCTACGGACCCGGCAGCCGGATCATCCAGCTCGGGGCTCAGTCGCTGAGCAGCGAGTCCCTGGTGTCCCTGTCCAGGCAGGCCATGGAGGACCTCGTCGCCGAGACCGGCGAGTCCGCCTACCTCAGCGTCGAGGGGCACGACAGCTCGAGCCTTTACATCGCCATCATCGAGGGCACCCACTCCGTGCGCCACGCGAACTGGGTCGGCCGCACCGTGCCGCTCGAACGGTCAGCGGCGGGCCAGGTGCTCACCGGCCAGATCCCGGCGCCAGGCTTCGTCGTGGTCGAACGCGGGGTCGAAACGGATGTCACGGCCATTGCCGCCCCGGTCCGTTCCGAGTTGCGCGTCGTGGCCGCCCTCAGCCTGGTCATCCCGAGCTACCGGGTGACTCCAGCCGACCTCGCCCGCTACGGACCCCTGCTGGTGCGCGCCGCCGGCACGGTGTCCGCCGGACTCGGCAAGACCGTCCCGAACCAGGCCTGACCCGCTCGCCCCTCGAGCACCCCGACCAAGAACTGCCACGAGCCAAAGGAACCGCCCATGTCAGAATCACGCCCCGTACGCGCCGCCCGCGGCACCACCCTGACGGCGAAGAGCTGGCAGACCGAAGGCCCGCTGCGGATGCTGATGAACAACCTCGACCCGGAGGTCGCCGAGCATCCCGAGAACCTCGTCGTGTACGGCGGGACCGGTAAGGCGGCCCGCAACTGGGAGGCCTACGACGCGATCGTACGCACACTGACGACGCTGGAGAAGGACGAGACCCTGCTGGTGCAGTCCGGCAAGCCGGTGGGTGTGTTCCGCACCAACGAGTGGGCGCCACGCGTGCTCATCGCCAACTCGAACCTCGTCGGCGACTGGGCCACCTGGCCCGAGTTCCGCAGGCTCGAGGCGCTCGGCCTGACCATGTACGGCCAGATGACCGCCGGCTCGTGGATCTACATCGGAACCCAGGGCATCCTGCAGGGCACCTACGAGACGTTCGCGGCCGTGGCTGCGAAGCTCGCCGCCCGACGGGGCGGGCCGGACGAGCACGGCGGCGGCACGCTGGCCGGCACCCTCACCCTCACCGGCGGGGCCGGCGGCATGGGCGGCGCGCAGCCGCTCGCCGTCACCATGAACGATGGTGTCGTGCTGATCGTCGACGTCGATGAAACCCGGCTGCAGCGCCGCGTCGACCACGGCTACCTCGACGAACTCACCACCGACCTCGACGACGCGATCACCCGGGTACTCGCGGCGAAGGACGAGAAGCGCGCACTGTCGGTGGGCCTCGTCGGCAACGCCGCGACCGTGTTCACCGAGTTGCTCGCCCGCAAGGTGCCGATTGACATCGTCACCGACCAGACGAGCGCGCATGATCCGCTGTCGTATCTGCCCGAGGGCGTCACCGTGGAGGAATGGCACGCCTACGCGGCCGCGAAGCCCGAGGAGTTCACCGAGCGGGCCCGCGCCGCAATGGCCAAGCAGGTCAAGGCCATGGTCGAGTTCCAGGATGCGGGCGCCGAGGTCTTCGACTACGGCAACTCGATCCGCGCCGAGGCCGAGCTCGGCGGCTACGAGCGGGCGTTCGAGTTTCCCGGGTTCGTGCCCGCCTACATCCGGCCGCTGTTCGCCGAGGGCAAGGGGCCGTTCCGCTGGGTGGCGCTCTCCGGCGACCCGGCGGACATCGCGGCGACCGACAAGGCCATCGTCGAACTATTCCCGGAGGACGAGCACCTGCGCCGGTGGATCACCAAGGCCCAGGATCTGGTGCACTTCGAGGGTCTGCCGGCCCGGATCTGCTGGCTCGGCTATAAGGAACGTCACCTGGCCGGCCTGAAGTTCAACGAGATGGTCGCCTCCGGCGAGCTCTCGGCGCCGATCGTGATCGGGCGCGACCACCTCGACTCCGGCTCCGTCGCCTCGCCCTACCGGGAAACCGAGGGTATGAAAGACGGCTCGGATGCGATCGCCGACTGGCCGCTCCTGAACGCGCTGCTCAACACGGCATCCGGTGCCACCTGGGTGTCGATCCACCACGGCGGCGGCGTCGGGATCGGTCGCAGCATCCACGCCGGCCAGGTGATCGTCGCCGACGGCACCCCGCTCGCCGCCGAGAAGATCGAGCGCGTGCTCACGAACGACCCGGGCACCGGGGTGATGCGCCACGTCGACGCCGGTTACGAGCGGGCCGAAGAGGTGGCGCGCGAGCGCGGCCTGCGCGTGCCGATGTGGGAGTCGGAGTGACCGAACTCCTCGCGCACGGAATGCTGGCGGGGCTCGACGAGATCGCAGGCGTCGGCCGGGATACCCAGCGCGGCGGCTACTCGCGGCACGTCTGGCAGGCCGCCGACCTCGAGCTGCGCGCCTGGTTCATCGAACGGGCCGAGCGGATCGGGCTCGTCGTCGAGACCGACCGCAACGGCAACATCTGGGCCTGGTGGGGCGAACCCGGGCCGGATGCCGTCGTCACCGGCAGTCACCTCGACTCGGTGCCCGGCGGTGGCGCCTTCGACGGTCCGCTCGGCGTCGTGTCGGCGCTCGACGCCATCGCCCGGCTGCAGGCGAGCGGCTTCGTGCCGTCGCGGCCGTGCGCCATCCTCGTCTTCGCCGAGGAGGAGGGTTCCCGGTTCGGCATCGCCTGCCTCGGCTCGCGGCTGATGACCGGGACCCTCGACGCCGACCGGGCCAGGGCCCTCGTCGACCCCGACGGCATCACACTGGCCGACGCCGCGGCCCGCGCCGGACTCGACCCAGCCCGCCTCGGCACCGACCGGGAGTCACTGGACCGGATCGGACTGTTCGTCGAGCTGCACGTCGAGCAGGGCCGCGGCCTGATCGACCTCGGCGAGCCGGTGGCTGTGGCCTCGTCGATCCTCGCCCACGGGCGCTGGCGCCTCACCGTGACCGGCCAGGGCAACCACGCCGGCGCCACCCTGATGGCCGACCGCCACGACCCGATGGTGGCCGCCGCCCGCGCCGTTCTCGCCGTGCAGGACGCGGCCTCGGCCCGCCCTGGTACCCGGGCCACCGTCGGCCGGATGAACATCGTGCCCGGCGGCACGAACGTGATCCCGTCGAGCGTGCAGGCCTGGCTCGACGCCAGGGCGGAGACCGACGAGGAGACCCACACCCTGCTGGACGAGATCACCGCAGCGGTGGTGGCGGTCGTGGCCGAAAACGGATGCTCCGTCACCGTCGTGGAGGAATCCTGGGCCGCTTCCGTGCACTTCGACCCCGAACTCCGCGACCGGTTCAACACCGTCCTCGGCAACGTGCCAGCCCTTGCGAGCGGGGCCGGTCACGACTCCGGGGTGCTCGCGGCCAGCGTGCCCAGCGCCATGCTGTTCGTGCGCAATCCCACCGGAATCTCGCACTCGCCCGAGGAATTCGCCACGGCCGAGGACTGCGTGGCCGGGGTCGAGGCCCTGGAGAAACTGCTGAGGACCCTGCTGTGAAGGCCGCGACGATGCCCGACCCGGCGTTGACCAACTCGCCGAGCGCAGCGGCCGAGCGCACCTACTGGTGCGAGACCCTGCTCATCGACGGTGTGGCGACCCCGGGCGTTCGCGTCGAGGTGGGCGACGACGGGCGCATCGCCCGCCTCACGCCGGGCTGCGCGCCGAGACCGCGTGACGTCCGCCTCGGCACCGTGTTTCCTGGCATGGCCAACGCGCACTCCCACGCGTTCCACCGCGCGTTGCGCGGCCGCACCCACGACGACGGGGGCGACTTCTGGCAGTGGCGGGACGCGATGTACCTCGCGGCCGGCCGGCTCGACCCCGACCGGTACTACGCGCTCGCCCGCGCGGTGTTCGCGGAGATGCTGGTCAGCGGCTGGACGGCCGTCGGAGAGTTCCACTACGTGCACCACCGCCCGGACGGCTCCCGGTACCCGCGCGAACATGCGATGGAACTCGCGCTGGCCGCGGCGGCTCGCGATGTGGGCATCCGTCTCGTGCTGCTCGACACGCTCTACCTGGCCGGCGGCATCGGGCGTCCGCTCGCTCCCGAGCAGCGCGCCTTCGACGACGGGTCGGCGGCCGCCTGGCTGGAACGCTGGCGGTCACTGCAGAACGCGCTCGGCGCCGACCCGGATGCCCGGGTCAGCCTCGGTGCGGCGATCCATTCCGTGCGCGCCGTGCCCAGGGCCGCCATCCGGGAGGTGCTCGCCGGACTGCCTGCCGCGACGCCCCTGCACATTCACCTCTCCGAGCAGCCGCAGGAGAACGCGGACTGCCTGGCCGAATACGGCCTGACGCCGACCGGCGTGCTCGCGGACCTTGGAGCTCTCTCACCCCGCCTGAGCGTCGTGCACGCCACCCACCTCACCGACGCCGACATCGCGCTGATCGGAGAATCGGGCGCCACCGTCGTCATCTGTCCGACGACGGAGGCCGACCTCGGCGACGGGATCGGCCCGGCAAGGCGTCTCGCCGACGCCGGCGCGAGGATCGCCCTCGGCTCGGACCAGAACGCCGTCGTCGACCCACTGCTCGAGATGCGCGGCCTCGAGGCCGGCGAACGCCTGGCCTCCGGGGAACGCGGACGATTCGATCCGGCCGCGCTGCTGGGCGCCGCCTCGGCCAACGGCTATGCGTCGCTCGGTCTCGGCGACAACGGACTCCGCCCCGGAGCCCTCTGCGACCTCGTCGAGGTGTCGATGGAGAGCGTGCGCACCGTCGGGTCGGTGCCGGCCCAGGTGCCGCTCACGGCCACCGCGTCCGACGTGCTCCGGGTCATCGTGAACGGCGTGATCGTCGCCGATTCCGGTCGTCTCGTCTCCGCGATCGACGGTGCCGCCGACCGGCTGCCCGAGGCGTTGCTGCGCCACGCCCTGGCCGTGCTCGACAACACCCCGCCCACCCGCCACGACCCGTCGGGAGACCGCGCATGACCGGCCAGCAGACCAGCCCGCAGACCACCGAACTGATCACCGGCATCGCCGAGCTGACCAGCCAGGCCGACGACGGAGCGCGCCTGCGGGGTGCCGCCCTGGTGATCGAGAACGGCCGGATCGCCTGGCTCGGCCCGGCCTCCGAGGCCCCCGCCGCCGACACCCGCACGGATGTCGGCGGTCGCGCCGTGCTGCCCGGCTGGGTCGACACGCACACCCACATCGTCTTCGCGGGAGACCGTGCCGCGGAGTTCGAGGCCAGGATGGCCGGGCAGCGCTACACGGCCGGCGGCATCAACACCACCGTGACCGCGACCCGCGCCGCGACCGAGCAGCAGCTCATCGCGGGAGCCGCCCGGCTGCGGCGGGAGGCCGAGGCGCAGGGCACGACGTTCCTCGAGACGAAGACCGGCTACGGCCTCGATCTGGAGAGCGAGACCCGATCGGCACGCGCCGCGGCGGCCGTGGCCGACGTGGTCACCTTTCTCGGGGCCCACCTCGTGCCGGCGGGGATGGACCGGCGCGACTACCTCGATCTTGTCACCGGTCCGATGCTCGCCGCGGTGGCCCCGCACGCCGACTACATTGACGCGTTCTGTGAGGTCGGCGCCTTCGATGTCGAGGAGAGCCGCGAGGTGCTTCTGGCCGGGCGCGCGGCCGGTCTCGGCGTGCGCGTGCACGGCAACCAACTCGGTTTCAGCGGCGGCGTGCGGCTCGCGGTCGAGCTCGGCGCGGCCAGCGTGGACCACTGCAACCACCTGGAAGAACGCGACATCGAGGCACTCGCGGGCGGCACGACCGTGGCGACGCTGCTGCCGGCCTGCGACCTCTCCACCAGGGAACCGTTTCCGCCGGCCAGGCGACTGCTCGACGCCGGGGCCCGGATCGCCCTGGCCACCAACTGCAACCCGGGCACCTCGTACACCACGTCGATGCCGTTTTGCGTGGCGACGGCGGTGCTGCAAATGGGGTTGACCATTGAGGAGGCCGTCTGGGCGGCGACCAGAGGCGCCGCCGCTGCGGTCGGGCGCGAGCACGGGGCGGACGCGGTGGGATCGCTGAGAGTGGGCGGGTGGGCCGACCTGCAGGTGCTCGACGCGCCATCCGTCGCCCACCTGGCCTACCGGCCGGGCGTGCCGCTCACGATGGCCGTCTGGCGCCGGGGTCTGCGGAGTCCGCGCGGCGGGCAGGATGCCTGAGTCGGGGCGGATGTCCGAGTCGGGCCGGATGCCCGAGGCCGGCCGGATGTCCCAGGTCGGACCGCTGCCCGAGTCGAACCGGTTGCCCGAGGCCGGCTGGGCCCGGCTGCCCGCCGTTGACCGTGTGCCGGCCCCGTGGCGGAACGGCGGGGGCACGACCGTCGACGTGATCGTGCGCGGTGCCGGGCGAACTGTCGGCGCGCGCCCCGGGTCGGTCGCCGGGTCCAGGGTCGGGTCCAGGGTCGATTTTGACTGGAGGATCAGTATCGCGACGGTCGAGCGCGACGGCGACTTCTCCAGGTATCCGGGAGTCGACCGGTGGCTGATGCCGCTGTCCGCCGGCGGACTGACCCTCGTCAATGATGGCGCTCTCGTGCCGGTCGCCCAGCACGAGGTGCACGCCTTCCCCGGAGAGCGGGCCGTGGCCGCGGTCGGCGTCAGCGAGCCGACCCTCGACCTGAACCTGATGCTGCGCCGGGGCCGGTCAGTCGGTTCCCTGCGGACGATCGACGCGGTCGGGCGCCTGGCGCTGACGAACGCCGCCGAGGAGGAGCTTGTTGCCGTCGTGCTCGACGGCGATTTCGACACCGATTCCAACGCCGTTCGCGACGCCGCGCCCGACGGGCCCAGGGTCGCCCGCAGCCTCGCCCGCCATGACGCCGTGTTCCTCGGCGCCGGCGGGGAGGTCACCCTGTATGGCGCGGGGCGGATCGCGGTGGCGCGCATCGCCCAGCTTCCGACCTGACGGTACCGGCCGTTGTTCCCGGGGCGAGGTCGAGGTCGGCTGGCGGCTGGCCAGGCCGCCCGTCCCGGCCGCAATGGAGCGCCTGGGCATGGCCTTCGTGGACGAGTTCGAGCGCCCCCGGGTCGTTCCCGGCTCCCCGCTCCGGCCCCCTCGTGCGCTATCGTCTCCAGCACGACCGCACGACCCTGCCCCTCCCGGCCGGTGATTGAGCCTGTCGAAATCACCCCGCCCCTGCCCCTCCCGCCCGTCCGTCCACCCGGTGATTGAGCCTGTCGAAATCACCCCGACCCCGACCCTCCCTTCCCAC
>NZ_JASISS010000007.1:94288-147960 GCF_030063195.1 Cryobacterium sp. PH31-AA6 | reverse complement strand
GGGCGCAACCAGGAACCCCAGTGGAACACTCACGGCATCGAGGCCCAGCCCTCAACCGCGCCCGAAACCCAGAAACCCAATCAAACCGAAATCACGATTCCACCAGCGGTCGACCGGTGGATTCAGGCTGAATCGTCGTAGTCATTTCGGCCTGCCCATGCAAAGGCGGTAGCTGTTCGTCTCGTACCTGCGATGCACCGGCGTGGAGGATCGCGTAGACGCATTCCGTTTGCCAGGCGAGGCTTTGGTCGATTCGGAACGCTCCTTCTGCGCGCCCTCGCGTGAGGAGCGCCTGTAGCGGTTGCGCCAGTGACTCTTCGCGCATCTTCCGAAGGTCATCAGCTGCGATCGCGGTCTTCGCCGCGGCCTCGAGCCCGCTGACATGACCCAGTACCCACCAGGAACTGACGATCAAGATATCTAGTGATTCTTTGGCGGGCCGTGTGGGGTCTAGGGCGGCAAGCGGGCTGGCGACGTCGGCCATAAGCCACCGGCACGCCTCAGCGACGAGCGCATCGCGACTCGTGAAGTGGCCGTAGAGGGTTCCACGACTCACGCCGGCCGCCTCGGCAATGTCACGCATAGTGGCGTGGGAGTTCACGTTGATGGTCCTGATGGCAGCCGTGATGATTGCGCCACGATTTCGCTGGGCGTCAGATCGCATCTGGCGATCGAGGCCAGATTTCATCGCGCACTCTTGACTAAATCAAACATTGATGTATATCTTAGTCTTACGAAGTTGAACACCCGTGTATGAGTAAACAACAAGTCACTACCACCGGATCTCCGGGGTAACTAGAGAAACGAGCACCGATGTCCCTCATTGACCACATCCCTGAAACGGATTCGCCCAAAGCACCACTCAGTCCAGACAAAAAGCACCGGCAGCCCAAGTGGCGTAGGGCCCTGCGAAAGGCCGGAATCGTTGTCGCGAGCCTCTTAGTCCTTTTGGTCATCTCGTCGCTGGCCAACGTCGCCATCACGAACGCGGAGAAGGCCGACCTCGTCCCCTACGGCCAGAAGGTTTCGATCGAGGCGGGCGACATCAACGTCTACCGCAACGGCGGATCCGGCCCCACCATGGTGCTGCTCAGCGGCTTCGGCACGCCAGCGCCCGCCGTCGACTTCGCGCCGCTCATCCGCACGCTCGACAACTTCGACGTCATCGTCATCGAGGGCTTCGGCTACGGCTACAGCGACCTGACTGTGACGAACCGAACCGTCGAGAACATCACCGGTGAAATTCACGAGGTGCTCGACCGGCTGCAGGTCAACTCCCCCGTAATCCTGGCCGGACACTCCGTGGGCGGGCTCTACACGCATTACTACGCGAATGCCTACCCCGGTGAAGTGTCAGCGATCATCGGCATTGACCCGATGACGGCGCAGGCGTCGTCGCTAGAAGTCGGCCAACCCTCGAAAATCGAACGCACTCTGGGCTCCCTCGGTCTGATGCGCATCGCTACCACTATCGCTCCAAGCATCATTCAGCCCCCCGGGACGGCGTACACCACGAACGAACGCGCGCAAACCGCTGCGTTGACGAACTGGAATTACGGAAACGATTCGATCTCCGATGAGTGGGCCCAGATCGGAGCCAATTCAACGAAGGCCAGCGCGCAGCCGATCCCCGCCGACATCCCTGTTCTAGAGTTTCTGGCCACGGAGACCGTCGAATCGGATCCGAGCTGGCTGCGAAATCACCAAGCGGAACTTGCCGGCGTCGCTACTCACGAGCTCGAAGTGCTCGACGGGGCCCACTACCTGCACTGGACACAGTCCCCCGCGATGGCGAAATCCATCTCAGCATTCATCGCCGCGCACGTCACCCGCTGATTCTTCAAACTCACACGAGGAGGCCAACCATGACCGGTCAATCGCACACACTCCCGTTTCCCCGAACGGCCAGCTTGATCGGGGGCATCGCGCTTCTCCTGGTTGCGGTACTCGCGGGAGTCGGCTACGTCGGGATATTGTCGCCGCTGATCGAGAGTGGCGACGCGGTGAAGACCGCGCACGACATCGCGGACTCGGAACCACTGTTTCGCCTCGGGGTTCTGCTCATGATCACCGCCGCCGTTCTTGACATCATGGTGGCTGCAGCGCTCCTCGCCCTGTTGGGGCCGGTCAACCGGGCGGTGGCCATGACCGCGGCCTCGTTCCGGGTCGCGTACAGCGTCGTCTTCGTCGTCGCCCTCACCCAGCTCGCTATCGTGCCGGGCCTGCTCGATCAACCGGACAGTGTCCAGACCAGCCTCGCGTCCTACCACATGATCTGGCAGGTGGGCTTGATCCTGTTTGCCGCGCACCTGCTTCTCGTCGGCTACCTGGTGATTCGATCCGGCTTCATGCCAGGAACACTGGGCATCCTGATCACGATCGCGGGAGTTGGATACCTTGCCGACGCAATCGGGACCGTCTTGATCGCGGACTACACGGCCCGGATCTCTACCGTCACGTTCATCGGAGAAGTCGCCCTCATCGTCTGGCTGCTGTGGACGACCATACGGTGGTCGCGGGTACCCCAGGAGACGAAGGTGGACGGGCTTCAGGTCTCTCGCTTGGCTACCAATGATGAGTGACCGGGGCTCTGCGACGGGGACGGTCGGCACGGTTTGGGGCGCCGGGAGGTCACTGGCTCAGACCCCTAGGGCACCGCTTGGATCCCTTCCAGTTCTCGTTGTGGCGCAGTTTCTCGTAATGCTCGACACGTCGGTGGTCAACGTCGCTCTTCCGACCATCCAATGTGAACTGGGATTGGCGCCCACAGGACTGGCCTGGGTCGTCAACGCGTATTTTCTGGCCTTCGGCGGGCTTCTCCTGGTCGCTGGCCGCGCGGCAGAAATCTTCGGAGGTCGCCGTATGTTCCTCATCGGTGCGACCGTTGTCGCAGTTGCAACCGTGGCCGCCGGTTTCGCGCCCAACGGCGGAGTGCTCGTCGGCGCCCGAGCGTTGCAGGGCGTTGGAGCTGCCGCGCTGAGCACTGCTGCCCTGTCCTTGATACTGCACGACTATTCGGGACCGCACCGAGCGAAAGCGATGGGCGCATGGGGAGCGGCGTCTGCGGCTGGCGGGGCCTTCGGTGTTGCGCTGGGTGGTCTGGTGACCTCGGTCGGGGGCTGGCAGTGGGTATTTTTTCTGACCACCCCGATCGCAATTGGCGCAATCATCGCCGCCCCATCAAGACTCCAGGCGCCTCGGCCTGAACGAACCCGAGTCCCGCTTGATTTCTTGGGAGCCCTGACCATCACTGGAGCGTCACTAGCCCTGATCAGTGCCATCCTTTCCGGCGCTGACAACGGGTGGGATTCACCCCCGACGCTGCTCCTGATCGCAACGACGACCGCACTCGGCGCCGCGTTCATCGCGGTCGAGTGGACCGCCGCCGATCCGATCATCCCGCTCTCCGTACTGCGTAATCCGGCGACCTCGGTGGGTATCGGAATTGGATTGTTGGGCGGCGCAGCGCGGGTATCGACCTTTTTCCTGACCGCGCTCTTCCTGCAACAAGTTCTCCTCCTCACACCGGGGATTTCCGGCCTGGCTATGGTTCCCACCTCTGTTGCGGGATTCGTCGTGTCCCTCCTTATCCTCCCCCGGGTGATTAGGCATCTTGGCGCGAATCGAACACTCCTGCTCGGGCTCCTGCTCCTTGCCGTCGGTCATTTCTGGCTAGCGCGACAATCCATGAGCAGCAGCTATGGGTTCGATGTCCTTCCCGGTCTGTTCATCGCGGCCGCAGGCGTCGCCCTGAGCTTCACACCGTCAACGATGGTGATTGCTGAAAGCGTCCCGACCGAACGAACCGGACTCGCGTCCGGACTCGCCAACGCTAGCTCCCAGATCGGTGGCGCAATCGGCGTGAGCGCTTTCAGCTCCATAGCTGCGATTGCCAGTGGCCAGCAGGACAGCACTGCCGCAGGCTTCCATGCAGCATTCATCGCCGCGGGCGTAGCGGCTCTTCTCGGGGCGGCGCTAGCTGCTTGCCTCCTCGTTCGGCTCCACAACCAGAGATCCTGACCCCCTCCCACACCAATAGAAAGCAGCCCCAATGCCTCGAATCATTGACCTGAGCCACACGATCACCGTCGACCTCGTCACCTACCCCGGACTTCCCGCACCCACGATCACGCCGTTCCTCTCCCGCGAAGACTCGCCAGCCCGATACGCACCCGGAACCGAGTTCACGATGGACATCATCACAATGATCGGCAATACCGGCACTTACCTTGACAGTCCCTTCCACTGTTTCGCCGGAGGAATCGACCTCGCCGGGCTTGACCTCGACTCGCTGGTCGGCCTTCGCGCCGAAGTAGTCCACCTGCCTAACGCCCACGAGAGGGGTGTGACTGCCAGCGCCTTCCGCGGACGGGATCTTGCCGGATCCGCCGTGCTCCTCCACACCGGCTGGGATCGGCACTTCGGAACGCCTCGCTACGGAGACGACGCCCCTTACCTCACCCAAGAGGGGGCGCAATTCCTCGTTGATGCCGGTGTCAGCCTTGTCGGGATCGACTCATTGAACGTCGACGACAAGGACTCTAGTGGAGAGCGGCCCGTGCACGCGCTGTTATTGGGAGCCGGTATCCACATTGTTGAACACCTCACAAACCTCGGCAAGCTGCCGGCGCGGGGCGCGAGGTTCACTGCTGTTGCGCCGAAAATTGCGAACTTTGGCACCTTCCCGGTTCGAGCGTTCGCTGAACTTGATCAACCCCGTTGAAATCCCTCGGGGCGGCTCCTTTACATAGGGTGCCCGCCGAGTCCCGGCGGAGCCGCGCCAACCGATGGCACCGAGCGGCGGGCCGCGACGTCGGATGGCAGAGTGCTGACGGCCGCCTCGTTTCCGGTGAGTGTCGCTGGTGTCGCCAGGTCGTCCCGGCGACGCGCCTGGTCAGCGAATCCCGCCGCGCGTCGGGCAAAGGAGTGGGTGTGCCGCCCCAAGAATAATCGCTTCCGTGGGCACCACGTGTGGTGCGCTCGAGTACCAATGCACGGTAGCGCGATTGGTGTGACTGAGCCACACGGTCAGCGTGGTTGAGCACCACCTCGATGGGCTATCACCACCAATCGGCGGCCAAACAGTTTGGATTGAGAAGCGCCGCAACTGCTGGCGGGTCAGCCTTGTTGGTGACGCTTGTCCTCGCCATCCGCACAAAGTTTTGCGGAGGCGGTAGGGGCCCGGGACATTGAAGTTTGACCACGTGTCACCCAGTTGGCCAAACTGATCTGATAGTCGCCGGCCCTGACCAGCGCTAGCGCCGACGTTCCGGCCAGACGCGGCTCTGGTGGCTCCTGGCGGGCTGACGGAGCGACCGAGGCTCAGAGTCCGTTCGAGACCGCCGAAACGTAATCTTTCCGCGTAGTGTGCACAATATGGATCGGTTCGAGGCGGAAGCACTGACGCACATGCTGGTCGTTGCCGATGCTGCAGCCAGTCGTGACTGGTATGTCGATGTCCTGGGCGCCTCAGTGTTCGGAGAGTATGGCGGCACATCGGTAGTGCTGGATCTCATTGGGAACTGGCTGCTGCTCGTCACCGGTGGTGAGCCAACCCCGGACAAGCCGACCGTAACCCTGACGGTGCCCGACGATCCCGATCGGGTCAGCGCTGAGATTATCTTCCGGGTTGGCGACTGTCAGCGCGCCTTCGATTTCCTCAGCAAGCGAGGAGCCGAGTTCCTGACCACGCCACTCGATCGCGGTGGGGAGATCCGGGCTTTCTTTCGCGACCTGGACGGTCATCTCTTCGAGATCTCCGAGCTGACCTGAACCGCGAGCCGCTACTGCGCCTCCGTTGATGCCCGCTGCCAACCCGAGACGCGCCGGGGGGCGAACCCGGCGCTGGCCGCTCACAGGTGTGCGGTCTCGCGCGGCCTGGCGAGACCCTTGGGTGAAAGCAGCCCGGACGTCAGGGGTGACCTTAGGCTTCGAGGGGATGTAGAACTTTCGGGTGACGTCGGGGGACGCGTGGCCGAGGAAGACCGCTGGCTTCTTCGACGAACAGGCCGCAGCGAGCAGAGGGAACGGCGAGCCCGCATGGAGCGAGTCGCCGATGTGCCCGGCATGCAAGCGGGCTACCAGATCCGCTTTGAGGGCTGCCTGCGCGGCATTCCTGGCTGCCAATGACGAGTACCTCGCGTTGCTCAGTGACCCTGGTGGCGTGCCGGATCGCCTCCTCGAGCTCCCTGCGTTTCATTCTTGGTTAGCCCGCTCGATTGCTGCGACCCGCTCGCCCTGAGTGAGAGCGCCGGCGAACGGCGAGTTCTGTCGGAGTTCCCGACCCTCGGGAGTGTCCGCGAGCATGCCCAGGATGAGTAGGTCAACGGGACCATCTACAAGCTCGGCCCAACGATCCACCCACTTCTGCCCGATCGGGGAACGAAGCCGAGCCCGAAGGCGAACGAGGTTGTCCGGCACCACATCAAGCACAGCCTTCGGATCGGTCCTGAGCCTGTTCGCGAGAGCGCGATGCAGTTCCATCGTCACCCTCTCTTCACGACGAGTGTTGACGACCTCCACGCGGGCACGTCGCCCCATCACAGCCAGGGCACGCTTGAGAGTTCCGAGCTGAATCCGGTCGTCCCGCTCGGACTGTTCCATTCGCGTGACCGTACTGGGTGCAACACCCAGATTCTCAGCGAGATCACGAACCGTCCACCCGACTGACCGGCGCGTGTCTGCAATCGTTGTCGACATCTCATTCCTCCTGTGTTGCATTGTACTGCAACAAGGTCGAAGGCGCTCGAGGTCATCCCAGACCATCCCAACCGGGACGTGAACCTCGTCAACAAGAGACAAGACCAGGCAGGTGCGGCCGAATAAACGGTGACCGCATCAAATATTGCACGGGAATCGAAACAAGAAATGCTGATCAACCGTTACTTCGAATGAGCCCGAATGACTTGAACCCAGGTCCGCATGACAATGGGTTCAAGTCTCGCCACTTCAGCGACAACTAAACAACCTGATCAAAGCAAGTTTTACAGTAGGGCGGCCGGGACTTGAACCCGGGACCGACGGATTATGAGTCCGCTGCTCTAACCAGCTGAGCTACCGCCCCAGAACCGCGGTTACTCCGGGGAGTGTGCGGCAGCCTGAGAGGTGATCGTGTCGACTACGGGTTCCCCACGATACAGGCTCTCGAAAGTGTTCAGAGTGCGGTTGATGTCGTGCGCCCCGATCAACTTGAGAGACTCGCGCTTGAGCGCGGTGAGATCGTCTGGGTTTGCGGTGAGCACCTTCGTGAGCTTGTCTGCCATGTCCCGCGCGCTGCCCGGTTCGAACAGGTAGCCGTTCTGTCCATCGTGCACGAGGTGCGGCAGGGCCATCGCGTTAGCGGCGACGACGGGAAGCCCGGAGGCCATGGCCTCCATCGTGGCGATGCTCTGCAACTCCGCGATGGAGGGCATCGCGAAGACCGTGGATCGGGTGTACGCGGCGCGTAGCTCCTCATCGGTCACATACCCGGTGAATGTGACCTTGTTGCGGATGCCCAGGGTCTGGGCGAGGTGCTCGAGGTTACGTTTCTGGTCACCGCCGCCGACGATCTCCACCTTCACGTTCAGGTCGGGCGAGAGCAACGTGACGGCGTTGAGCAGCACATCAATCTGCTTCTCTCCCGTGACCCGTCCGACGAAGAGGATTCTGTTCTCGGTGCGCGGCTCAAAGCTGGGCACGTAGTTGTGCGCGTCGATGCCGCAGGAGATCGCGAGGACACCCTCGAGTCCGGTGTAGCGCTCGAGGAATTCGGCGGCACGCACGGTCGGGGTGGTCACCGCTTCCGCCCGACCGAAGGTGCGGCGCGCGGCCTTCCAGGCTCCCTTGATCATGCGTTCGTGCAGCCACTTGGGCAGGAGCGTGAACTCGAGCATGTTCTCCGGCATGAAGTGGTTCGTGCCGATGATGCGGATGCCACGCTTCGCGGCCTCGATGGTGACCCCGCGGCCCACGTTGATGTGCGACTGGAAATGCACGACATCGGGCTTGAAAGTGTCGAGGATGCGGCGGCTTTCCGCGTGGATCAGCCAGGGCAGGGCGAAGCGCAACCAGTCGTGCGGGTACCAACGCCAGCTCTTCAGGCGGTGAACGACCATGGACTGGCCTTCGTGGATCTCGGTCCAGGTGCCGTGCTTGCGGGAGGGGGCCGGAGCCATGATCTGCACCTCGTGACCGCGGGCTACCATCCCGGCGGCGAGGCGCTCGGCGAATCGAGCGGCACCGTTGACGTCAGGGGCGAAGGTGTCCGCGGCGATGAGAACCCGAATTGGCTTCTTCGATGTCGACGCGACGCGGGCGGCGTAGGTCGGCAAATCGGTCGAATCTGACAAGTGGAATTGTCCCAACGTAAGTGGGCCGGAGGTCATCATCCGGCGCGAAATTCAGGTTTTTGTCGGCGCGGATGCCGACGAGGTCTTCTAGCAGCCTATTCTAAGCCGCCGTGTACACCGGCATCCGTGCTCTCCGCGCGTCATCGGAACTACGCCGGGACAGCCCGCACACGAGTCTAGACGGCGGACTGCGGGTGGTGCCTGGCCAGCAGGAACACCCCGTAGATCGCGATGGCGCCGGCCACGATGAACGCCACAGCAGCCCAGGCGGGCGCCTGCGCGATCTCGCCGAGCACGACGATTCCGATCCCGACGGCGATCAACGGGTCGACCACGGTCAGGCCGGCGATCACCAGGTCTGGCGGGCCGGACGCGTAGGCGTTCTGCACGAAGTACGCGCCGAGGGTCGCGCCCAGCAGAAGGCCGGCGACGCAGGTCAGTGTCAACCACTCGAAGTTGCCGTTCTGGGTGCGGCTGATGATCACCTTCGCGAGGGTGGCGACGAAGCCATAGAGCACGCCGGCACCAATGATGTAGAGAATCGCCGGGAACCGGGTTCGTAGGAACACGAACAAGCCTCCGAAGACCACCAGAACGCCGGCCAGCATGGCCAGGATAGTGAGGAGGTTCGAGTCCGTGACCGGCTTGTCAATGGCGGTGAACGCGGCGACGGTCACGAACAGGCCCACCCCGCCGACGCACATGCCGATGGCGAGCTTGGACGCCCGGTTGACCTGCACCCCGGACACCCGCGCGTTGAGGATCGACGTGATCACCAGGGCGACCGCGCCCAGGGGCTGTACAACGATGATCGGCGCGAAGTTGAGGCTCGAGAGTTGGAAGACGATGGCCAGGCCGAGCATCACGGTGCCGAGCACCCAGGAGGGCCGGCCGAGGAGCAGCGCCAGCTGACGGAGGTTGAGTCCGCCGGTGACCTCGACGGTACTCGCCTCGACCTTGGTCACCCCGCGGTGCTGGAATTGCGCCCCGAGCGAGAGGAAGACTGCGCCGACCAGGGCGAGCGGGATTCCGATGGCCTGGCGCGGATCGATCGTGAGTTCGACAGCCAAGTCGGTCAGGTCGGGGGTCACTCAATGACCCTATCGAGAACCAGCCCGATATCCTTGCTGAATGGCCGTGCGTTCGATTGTAATTTCCGGAGATCCCGTTCTCCACTCCCCCGCTTCCCCCGTCGATGATTTCGGCGACGAATTACGCGTCCTCGTGCAGGACATGTTCGAGACGATGGATGCCGCACCGGGCGTCGGGCTCGCCGCACCCCAGGTCGGGGTGCCGCTCCGGCTCTTCACCTACAGCTACGTCGATGACGACGACCATTCGTGGCGTGGAGTGGCCATCAACCCGGAACTGTGGATCACACCCGTGCCGGCCGGCGAGGCCGATGAGGACGAGGACGTCGAAGGATGCCTGTCCTACCCGGGCGAGCGGTTTCCGCTCCTTCGGTCAACCTCAGCCATCCTGCGCGCCGTTGACCTGGACCAGAAGCCATTCGAGATCCACGCGGAGGGCTGGCTGGCCCGCATCTTCCAGCACGAGTTCGACCACCTCGACGGCACACTTTATGTGGACCGACTGGAGCACTTCTACGCGAAGATCGCCGCCAAGGTCACGCGCAAGCGTGGCTGGGGCATTCCCGGCCTCGACTGGGTGCCCGGGGTCGACAACCTCGAAGACTGAACCCGGGAAGAACGCACCGGGGCAGGTTCGCTCATCGGGACAGGTTGACTCCGTGGATGCCGTTGTGAAAACGCAGCGAGGGAAAGATTGCCGATACGGAGAACCCAACGCCGGGCACCGTACCCGCGTTGAAGACTCCACCGAAGAGTTCGGCACGCTCCCGCATCTGGGTTATTCCAGCCCCACTGATGCTCTCACTGAGCGCGTTGAGGTCGTCGTCGATCGTGTATCTGGTGCGGGCGGCCAGCTCGTTCTCGTCGGAGGTAATGCGCCGTGCCGCGGCGCGAATACCGTCGTCGTCGACCTGCAGCTGCAGGCCATCCTGCGTCCAGGTGAAGGAGATCTTCGCCTCCGTGCCCGAGCCACCGTGTTTGAGGGAATTGGCCAGCGCACTCTGGAGTATGCGGAAGATGGCCAGCTCCGCGCCGGGCTTGAGCGGAAAGCGGTCACCCGACTCATCGAATCCGACGACGAGGCCGGCGTCGCGCATCACCCGGAAGAGGTCCTGCGCCGATTGAAGACCGGGCCGCGGGGCCGCCACGGATTCGCCTTCCCGCACGATGGTGAGTACTCGGCGCATATCCGCGAGGGCGACGCGACCGTCCTCCGCCAGGGCCGTCGCGGCCCGGACAGCGCCGGACGGGTCGCTCACGGCCGTGTACCTGACCGCCTCGGCCCCGGTGATCAGGCGGGCGATCGAGAGCACGGCACCGTCCTGAAGCTCACGGATGATGCCGAGCCTGCCCTGCTGCTCCGCGAGACTCAACTCGAGCTCGATTCGCACCCGTTCCGCCGCAGACTGGTTGGTCGCGCGTCGGCGCGCCCGCAGCCAAAGGACTAACAGCAACACCGAGAGAGCGGCCAGCACGATGCTCGCGATCAACCAAACATCCATGGACTTCGCCTTTCCTGACCATCGCTGCGCCCCGGGGACAAAAAAGGCCACCCGGGGTGGAGCCCTAGGTGGCCTTTCGCTCCCCGACTTGGACTCGAACCAAGAACCTGTCGGTTAACAGCCGACTGCTCTGCCAATTGAGCTATCGAGGAATGCTTGAACAGCGTTGCTACTTTACAAAAGAGTTGGCCGTGAACCAAATCGAGACGGGGATCCCGTGGCCGGCGGGGGGTTTCAGTAGCCGGTGCGAGGATCCACGACCCCGACAAATCGGCCATCGGCAAGGAAAGCCCGCACATTCAAACGGATCCGCTCGGCAAGGAGCGGTGCGGTCATCTCGGGCGTGTCGGCCGAATGGGGTGTGATCAGGCACCGGGGTTCGCCCCACAACGGATGTCCGTCCGGCAACGGTTCCGGATCGGTCACGTCCAGGGCAGCGCCGGCGATCACGCCGCCGGCCAGGGCCGCCGTGAGAGCATCCGTGTCGACCAGCGGCCCCCGGGCGATGTTGACCAGGTACGCGTCCGGGCGCATCAGGGCGAGTTCGGCTGCCCCGATCAGGTGGCGGGTGTCCTTGGTCAGGGCGGCCGCGACGATGACGAGGTCCGCGCCGGGCAGAACCTCGGCCAGGGCGCCGGTGGCAACGGTACGGTCGGCGCCGGGCACGGGCTTGTCGCTGCGGCGCACCACGGTGATTCTGGTCCCGAACGGCTCCAGCAGCCGGATGAGCTCGAGGGCGATCCCTCCGGCGCCGATGATCACGACCGAACGCCCATAGAGCGAGCGGCCCTCCGGCACGGTGCTCCAGCTCGAGGCCCTGACCCGCGCCGGCAATACCCGTAAGAGCGCAAGGGACAGGGCGAGCGCGTGCTCCGCCACCGGCTGGGCGTAGGCGCCCTTGGCGCTGGTCCAGAGCAGGTCGGGCCGGTCCTGCTCGGCCAGGATCCCGCTGAACGCGTCGACGCCTGCCCACGGCAGCTGCACCCACTGGATCTGGGGATGTGCGGCCAGCGTGGACCCGAGCAGGTCTGCCTGGCGGTAGGACAGCCAGATCAGCCCTCTGGTGGCCGGCGACAGCTCCGCGACCTCGCCGCCGGCCGCCCGCACGGCCGTGGTGAAGACCTCCGCGGGACGCGGCATCACGGCGATCGGCCCGATCGTCGGCCGACTGCCCTCCGGAAGCGGTGCGGCACCCTCGGCGAGCACGGCCCGGTGCTGAGCAGCCGGCCCCGGCCCCGTCCCCGCTTCGTCCGGCTCAGGAGTGCTCTGCATGATTACCGCTTTCGTCGTGATCGTCGTCGTCGAACATGTCGTCCTCGTAATCGTCAGTTTCATCGTCGGACTCGGACTCGGACTCGGACTCGAGGCCGGTGAGGGCCGCGGCGAGTCCCGCCACGTACGGATGCCACGGGTCGTCGAATACCTCATCGATGGTGCCGAGGCCGACGAGCACCCCCTGGTAGAGCACACCGACCCGATTCGCCACCCGTCGCAGCACCGTGAGGTCCGAACTGATCACGAGCGCCGAGAACGACCGTTCCCGCTGCAATTCGAGGATCAGGTCGATCACGGCATCGCGCACGGTCACGTCGACGCCCGCGGTGGGCTCGTCCGCGATCAGCAGGGACGGGCCGAAGACGAGCGCCCTGGCGAGGGCGACACGTTGGCGTTGCCCGTTGCTCAGCTCATAGGGGTACCGCGGCAGCACCGCCAACGGCAGCCGGACGGCGTCGACCATGGTCGCGACCAGCGTGTCGAGGGCCCGGCGGTTGTACCGCCGGTCACGCTCCAGCACCGGCTCCGCCACGATCTCGGCGACCGTCATGGTTGCCGGGAGGGTGGCAGCGGCGTTCTGTTCGAGCAGACCGACCCCGAAGGTGAGTCGGGCCAGCTTGCGACGGCCGATCCGGCGCATCCGGAATCCCAGCACGGTGGCCTCTCCCCCAGTGATGATCGGGCGGGCGCTCCCGAGACCGGGGGCGTACGCCGCGCCGGAGAGGACGCTCGCGAGGGTGCTCTTGCCCGAACCGCTCTCCCCGAGCAGCCCGAGCACCTCGCCGCGTTCGATCTGCAGGGTGAGCCCGTGCACCGCGACATGGGCCGGGCTCACTCCGTGCGGCGGATACTCGATCGTCAGATCGCTGGTCGAGACGGGGAAAATCGGTGCCGTGCCGCGAGTCATACCTCCTATCCTGCCGCACGCAGCCGGCGGAGCTTCTCCCGTCGGTCGGCCTGCTCGGCCGGATCGGGCACGGGCAGGGAGGCGAGCAGCCGCTGCGTGTACGGATCCTTCGGAGCGCCGAGCACCTCGGCGCCGGTGCCCTCCTCGACCAGTCTCCCCTTGTACAGCACGGCGATCCGGTCTGCGAGGATGTCGACGACGGCGAGGTCGTGGCTGATGAACAGCGCGGCGAATCCGAATTCGTTCTGCAGTTCCGCGAACAGTTCGAGCACCCTGGCCTGCACGGACACGTCCAGAGCCGAGGTGGGCTCGTCGGCGATCAGCAGGCTCGGCTCGAGTGCCAGAGCCCGGGCCAGGCTCGCGCGCTGCCGCTGGCCCCCGCTCAGCTCGTGCGGGTAACGGTCGCCGTACGCCCGGGGCAGTTGCACGGCCTCGAGCAATTCGTTGACGCGGCTGCGGGCCCCGATGGGGTTCTTGGCCCGGCCGTGCACGATCAGCGGCTCAGCGACGCATTCCGCGATCGTGAGCAGCGGATTGAAGCTCGACGCCGGGTCCTGGAAGACGAAGCCGATATCGCTGCGGAACTTCTTGAACTCGCGCTCCCTGAACCCGAGCATTTCGTGCCCGTGGACGGTGAGCGAGCCCCCGGTCACCCGGGTCAGGCCGGCGATGGCGCGTCCCGTGGTCGTCTTTCCGGATCCGCTCTCGCCGACCAGCCCGAGCACCTCGCCGGGACGGATGACGAAGCTCACCCCGTCCACCGCCCGGAAGCCGGCCCGGCCGAAGCGGCCGGGGTATTCGATGGTCAGGTTGTCGGCCACGACGACCGGCGGAAGTTCCAGCCAGGCCGGTTCCCTGGCCTCCGCACGCACCACGGCGTGTGCGATGCCCTGGCCGACGTGCGGAACGGAGGCGAGGAGGCGCTTGGTGTAGTCGTTCTGCGGCGAGGAGAAGAGGGTCTGCGCATCGGCCTCCTCGACCACCTTGCCCTGGTACATCACGGCCACCCGGTCGGCGAGGTCGGCAACAACACCCATGTTGTGGGTGATCAGCACGATGGCGGTGCCGAACTCGTCCCGGCACTGGCGGAGCAGGTCGAGGATCTCCGCCTGAACCGTCACGTCCAGGGCCGTGGTGGGCTCGTCGGCGACGATCAGGCCGGGGTCGAGCACGAGTGCCATGGCGATCACGACGCGCTGTTTCTGGCCGCCGGAGAACTGGTGCGGGAAGTAGTTCACGCGTGTCTCCGGGTCGGGGATGCCGACCCGGCCGAGGATCTCGATGGCCTTCGCCTTCGCCTCCTTCCGGCTGAACTTGCCGTGTGCGCGGATGCCCTCCGCGATCTGCCAGCCCACCGTGTAGACCGGGTTCAGCGCGGTCGATGGTTCCTGGAAGACCATGGACACGTCGGTGCCGCGCACCTGGCGCAGTGTCGACTTGCCGATCGAGAGGATGTCGTGCTCGCTGGAGCCGTCTTTCCGGGTGAGGAGGACGACACCTGAGGCGGTGGCCGTCTCCGGGAGCAGGCCGAGAATGGTTTTTGCGGTCACGGTCTTGCCGCTGCCGCTCTCGCCGACGATCGCGAGCACCTCGCCGGGAGCCACCCGCAGGCTCACACCATCGACGGCGCGCACCGCTCCGGCATCGGTGGAGAAGGAGATTCCCAGGTCGGTGATGGTCAGTACGTCGCTCACTGGGGGACCTCGGATTCGTCAGTCAGGGTGCCGCCTGGTGCGACCGAGGTTTCGGCCACCACCCCGGAGGACTTCGCCACCGATCGACGGCCGCGCAATCGGGGGTCGGCAAGGTCGTTGAGGCTCTCACCGACAAGGGTCATGCCGAGCACGGCCAGCACGATGGCCACGCCGGGGAAGAGCGCGGTCCACCAGATGCCGCTCGAGACATCCGACACGGCCTTGTTGAGGTCGTAGCCCCATTCGGCGGCGGCGGACGGCTCGATGCCGAAGCCGAGGAAGCCGAGTCCGGCGAGGGTGAGAATCGCCTCCGACGCGTTGAGCGTGAAGATCAGCGGCAAAGTACGGGTGGCGTTGCGCAGCACATGGCGGAACATGATCCGGGAGTTGCTCGCCCCGAGGACTCGCGCCGATTCGACGTAGGCCTCAGCCTTGATCCGCACGGTCTCCGCCCGGATCACCCGGAAATATTGCGGGATGAACACGGTGGTGATCGAGATGGCCGCGGCGAGGACACCGCCGATCAGGTTGGAACGGCCTCCCGAGATCACAATCGACATCACGATGGCGAGCAGCAGCGACGGGAACGCGTACACGGCGTCGAAGACGACGACGAACAGGCGGTCGAGCCAGCCACCGAAGTACCCGGAGACCAGGCCGAGCAGGACGCCGGCGAAGATGGACAGGATGACGGCGATAATGATCACCATCAGTGCCGTCTGCGCTCCCCAGATCACCCGAGACAGTACGTCGTAGCCGCCGACGGTGGTGCCCAGAAGGTGCGAGGCGCTCGGGGGGTTCTGGGCGCCGAAGGCGCCGTTCGCGTCACGCAGCTGGCTGAAGCCGAAGGGCGAGATCAGGGGCGCCAGAATGGCCGTGAGGACGAAGCTGGCCGTGAGCACGAGACCGGTGACGAGCATCCCCCGTTGTAGTCCCACACTTTGGTTCAACTGCGCCACGACGGGCAGGCGACTCCAGAGGCTGCGCTTGCGAACGCCGGGCACCATGGTCGTGGTACTCATATCAGTACCTCACTCTCGGGTCGATGACTGCGGCGATGATATCGACGACGAAGTTGGACAGTGCCACGATCACGGCGAGCAGGGCGACGATGCCCTGCACGGCGACGAAGTCTCGGGCGGTGAGGAACTGGGCCAGTTGGAAGCCCAGGCCCTTCCACTCGAAGACCGTTTCGGTGAGGACCGCTCCGCTGAGCAGCAGCGCGATCTGGAGGCCGATCACGGTGATGATCGGGATGAGCGCCGGTCGGTAGGCGTGTTTGGTCACCAGCCGGTACTCGCTGACTCCGCGGGAGCGCCCGGAATCGACGTAGTCGGCGCCGAGGGTGCCGATGACGTTCGTGCGGACGAGGCGGAGGAAGACACCGGCGGTGAGCAGTCCCAGGGCGAGTGCGGGAAGCACGGCGTGCGACACCACGTCGAGGAGGATCGCGGGGTTGCCGGTCTGCAGGGCATCGATGGTGTAGATGCCCGTCTTGCCGGGAAGGAGTTGCATCTGCAGCTCAGAACCGGTCGACGCGCGCCCGGCGACAGGGAGCACCTTGAGCCAGACGGAGAAAACGAGCTTGAGCAGGAGCGCGGAGAAGAAAACGGGCGTGGCGTAGGCGAGGATCGCGAAGATACGCAGGAACGCATCGGGTGTCTTGTCACGCCAGTATGCGGCGACGAGCCCGAGCGGGATACCGATGATGAACGCAACGACCAGCGAGTAGAGGACCAGCTCCGCCGTGGCAACTCCGGATGTGAGGAGCACATCGGTTACCGGCTTGTTGGTGCTGATCGTGGTGCCGAAGTTGCCGGTGAAGATCTGCCCCAGGTACTCGAAGTACTGCACGAGGATGGGCCGGTCGTAGCCGGCCGCCTGGATACGTTCCGCGAGCTGATCTGGCCCGAGGCGCCCACCGAGGGCCGCCGTGATGGGGTCACCGGTGGCCCGCATCAGCCAGAACACCATCGAGACGAGGATGAAGATGGTGGGAAAAATGAGGGCGAACCGGATCAGGATGTACCGCCCGATCCCGCCACCCGAAGAGGTCCGTTTGCGCCGAGGGGCCTTTTGGGCCGGTGGGCGCGCTGCCACAGTGGTCATGCCTGCCTATCGCTTGGAAAGGGTCGGGGGCACTCAGCAATCGTGCGCGCTGGGTGCCCCCGGATTTCAAATTAGAGAAACTCTAGCCTCTTATTGACTAGCCTTTCGCCAGTGCCGCGTAGCGGAACTTGAACGAGGCGTCGAGCGTGTCCGACGTGCCGGTCACGTTCGTGCCGGTCACAGCGACCTGCGCGCCCTGGAGGAGAGGCACGGTCGACAGCTGGGCCGCGACCTTGTCCTGGATCTCCCCGATCAGCTTGGTGCGCTCGGCGACATCCGCAGTGACGGCCTGCTTGAGGATCAGGTCGTCGACGGCCGCATCCGTGTAGTGGTTCTTCAGGAAGTTGCCTTCCAGGAAGAACGGCGTCAGGTAGTTGTCAGCGTCCGAGTAGTCGGGGTACCAGCCGAGCTGGTATGCCGGGTACACGTCGGCCGTGCGGTCCTTGGCGTACTGAACCCACTCGGTCGACTGCAGCTTGACCGTGAACAGCTTGGATGACTGCAGCTGGTCCTTGACGAGTGCGTACTCGTCGGCGGAGCCGGGGCCGTAGTGGTCCGCGTTGTACTGCAGGTTCAGCTCTACCGGGGTCGTGACTCCGGCCGCTTCGAGAGTGGCCTGCGCCTTGGCCGCATCCGGGCCACCGTTTCCGTCGCCGTAGAGGCCCTTGAGGGCTTCGTTGGCACCGGTCAGACCGGCGGGAACGTAGGAGTACAGCGGGGTGTAGGTCTCCTTGTAGACCTGCTTGGCGAGCTCCTCGCGGTTGACGAGGTCGGCGACGGCCTGGCGAACGGCGAGAGCCTTGGCCGGGTCGGCCTCCGGCGTCTTCGCCCCGTACGGCTGGGTGTCGAAGTTGAAGACGATGTAGCGGATTTCGCCGCCGGGTCCGTCAACGACCTTGACCTTGCTGTTTCCGCGGAGGTCATCGATGTCGGTAGCGGAGAGGCTGCGGAACGCGACGTCAATGTTACCTTCCTGCACATCGAGCTTCAGGTTGGACGCATCGGAGTAGTACTTGACGTTGACGACGTCGGTCTTCGCCGGTCCGAGGAGGCCCTGGTAGTCCTTGTTCGCCTTGTAGGAGAGCAGGTTGTTGAAGTCGTAGCTGGCCAGGACATACTGGCCGGCGAAGGCGTTGGCCTTGACGATGTCGTTGTCAGGCGTGAGCTCGGTGGCCGAAAAGGATTCCTCGTCGACGATCGGACCGGCTGGGCTGGTCAGGATCTGCGGGAAGATCTGGTCGTCGGCGGCCTTGAGCTTGAAGACGACCGTGGTGTCATCCGGCGCTTCCGTGCTGTCGAGGTTGTACAGCAGCGAGGACGGACCGTTGTCTGCGGCGATCTTGAGCTGGCGATCGAAGCTGAACTTGACGTCGGAGCTGGTCAGGTCGTTGCCGTTGGCGAATTTGAGCCCCTTCTTCAGGGTGACCGTGTATTCGTTCGGGGCGGTGAACTCGGCCTTGGTCGCAATGTCCGGCTCCACATCCGGGCTGCCGTACGGCGTGTTCATCAGGAACGGAAAGACCTGGTTCGCCACGGCGAACGAGCCGTTGTCGTACGAACCGGCCGGGTCGAGAGTGGTGACCTTGTCGGTCGTGCCGATCGTGATCGCGCCGCCGGTGGTTCCGCCTGCGGTTCCGTCGGTGGTTCCACCGGCGGAGCAGCCCGTCAGGGCCAGCGCGGCGACGGCGAGTACCGCCGCTGCGCTCAGCCCTCGAGCGCGGGGAGTGGATGAGAATGCCATATCCGTGAGCCTCTTCCTCTGAAAAATCCAGGCACGGGCACCGATAAGCGCGGCACCCGGCATAGCTGTAAGGAAAGAAATAGCACAGAATGCGCGATTCGTCCGTCAAGGAAGGAGCATCTTTATCGAGCTGCAACGTTGCGCCGGAGGCGAAACGGACCGACGGGACTAGTCCTCGCGGAGGTTGCGCCGTTCGGCTTCGACCCGCACCAGTTCACGTTGAAGGGCAACGTAGACGTCTCGATCGGCGGCATCCGCCCGTTGTAGCCGCCCGAGCAGCTCCGCCTTCTGCCGGAGCAGGTCCTTGTCGACGAGGGCGACCGTGATGTCGCGCACGTAACGGCTGATTTCCCGCTCACTGCGCTCGGGCAGCGGCGCCATGGCGAGTTCCTTGACCAGGTTCTCGAGTGGCGGCGGCACATCGGCGACGATCCGGTCCAGCCAGTCGGCGGCGCCGTGATGCTCGAGGTTGGCCGCGACGGCGTCGCGCACGACGGCCAGGGAGGGCTGCGCGAAGGTGGTCAGCACGGCACGCTGGATCAGGTCCGCGCCGACCAGGACCGGGCGCTGGAGCATCGCCATCAGCCCGTCCCGCTCCAGCCGGGTGACCGGGTCGGTCGACAGGTTGGTCATCGAGAACGGTTGTTCGCGCGGTGTCTCGTCCGTGCCGTCGTGGCGCCCGCCGTCCTGGCCCTGCGCCGCGGAATTCGCGCCGCCGGCCGACCGAGTGCGCGACAGTGCCGTTGAGACTGCCTTGGCGACCTCGCCGAGTTCCATCCCGAGCATGCGCGCCAGCTCGTGGGTGTACCCGGGGCGCAGGGCAGGGTCGCGGATATCGCTCACCAGCGGAGCGGCCTGGCGCAACGCTCCGACCCGACCCTCGACGGTCTCGAGATTGAACTGGCCGAGCAACTGACGGATCATGAACTCGAACATCGGCTTCTTCGAATCCACGAGGCGGCGCACCGCATCGTCCCCGCGGTGGAGGCGCAGGTCGCAGGGGTCGAGCCCCTCGGGGGCCACGGCGACGAACGTCTGGGCGGAGAAGCGTTGTTCCTCGCTGAAGGCGCGCATCGCGGCCTTCTGACCGGCGGCATCCGGGTCGAAGGTGAACACGACCTCGCCGACCCCGCTGTCGTCACCGAGGACCCGGCGCAGCACCTTGATATGGTCGACACCGAACGAGGTACCGCAGGTGGCGACGGCGGTGGTCACCCCGGCGAGATGGCAGGCCATGACGTCGGTGTAGCCCTCCACGACGACGACCTGGTGATTGCGGGAGATGTCGCGTTTGGCCAGGTCCAGCCCGTAGAGCACCTGGGCCTTGTGGTAGATCGGGGTTTCGGGGGTGTTGAGGTACTTGGGGCCCTTGTCGTCGTCGAGCAGCTTGCGCGCACCGAAGCCGATGGTCTGGCCGGTGATGTCCCGGATCGGCCAGACGAGCCGCCCGCGGAATCGGTCGTACACGCCGCTCGATCCCTCGCGGCTGGAGACCAGGCCGGCGAGGGTCAGTTCCTCGGTCGAGTAGCCCTTCCCGCGCAGGTGGTTGGTCAGTTCGTCCCAGCTCTTGGGCGCGAATCCGACGCCGAACAGGGCGGCGGCCTGAGAATCGAAGCCGCGTTCGCCGAGGAAGTTTCGTCCGACCTGTGCTCCCGCGCTGCCGAGGCGTTCGACGAAGAACTCGGCGGCAGCCTGGTTGGCCGCGTAGAGGCGGGAGCGGTTGGTGTGGTCCGGTGCGTCCCCGCCGCCCTCATAGTGCAGTTCCATCCCCACCCGACCGGCGAGGCGTTCCACGGCCTCGCTGAAGCTGACGTGGTCCATCTTCTGCAGGAAGGAGTAGACGTCGCCGCTCTCCCCGCAGCCGAAGCAGTGGTAGAACCCGACCTGGGGACGCACATGGAAGCTCGGGCTCCGCTCGTCGTGAAAGGGACACAGCCCTTTCATCGAACCGACGCCGGCAGACTTCAGGGTGACATAGTCCCCGACGATATCCGCGATGTTGGTGCGGGCCTTGACCTCTTCGATGTCACTTTGTCGAATCAGGCCAGCCATAGCTGAATGCTAGTCCTGCCCATGGTCAGTTCTGCACGAGACGTTCGTACCAGGCCAGAGCGGACTGGTCGGTGAGGCTGGCAACCTGGTCGACGACCACTCGCTTGCGTGCCGCGTCATCCGCGGCGGCGTGCCAGTCTTCGCGGAAGCCGGCATCGAGGTGCTCGTCGCCGGTGGCGTTCAGGCGCTCGGCGAGCAGCGTGAGTACCTGCCGCTGCTGCTGGTAGATCGGCTGGCGGGTGTTCCTGGACATGACGAAGGCGGCCACGATTCCCTTGAGCACGGCGATCTCGGCCTGCACCTCCTGCGGCACGACCACGTGTGCCCCGAACCGGATGAGCTGCTCCTCCGAGTGCGCCTGGCGGGTGGCGCGTACCGCTGCGCCGGAGAATCGGCCGATCAGCTGGCTGGTGAGGTTCTTCAGCCTGCCCTGGTCACGGCGACCGGCGGTCCAGCCGTGCAGCCAGTAGTCGAGGGCGCCGAGCCGGTCGTAGGCCAGCGCCAGTTCGGCGTGGGAGACGGCCCCGCCGATCCAGGAATGCATCGAGGAGACGAGCTCGGTGCTGGCCCGTTCGCCGAGTTCGCCGATGTCCAGGTAGCCGTTGACCACGGCGTCTTCGAAGTCGTGCACCGAGTAGGCGATGTCGTCGGAGAGGTCCATCACCTGGGCTTCGATGCAGAGTCGACGTTCCGGTGCGCCGGCGCGCATCCACTCGAAGGCGGCGATGTCGTCCTGGTAGAAACCGAACTTGGCGCGCCCGCTGGGGTCGGCGACCGAGGAGTCTTCCGGCCACGGATATTTGCAACTGGCGTCGAGGCTGGCCCGGGTCAGGTTCAGGCCGTAGCTGCGGCCATCGTCGCCGAAGACCTTCGGCTCGAGCCGGGTGAGCAGGCGCAGCGTCTGCGCGTTTCCTTCGAAGCCGCCGATGTCCAGGGACCACGCGTTGAGCGCCTTCTCCCCGTTGTGGCCGAACGGCGGATGTCCGATGTCGTGTGCGAGGCAGGCGGTGTCAACGATGTCGGGGTCGAGGCCGAGCCGGAGCGCGAGCTCGCGCCCGATCTGGGCGACCTCGAGCGAGTGGGTGAGCCGGTTGCGGGCGAAGTCCAGGCCCGCGGTCGGGCTGAGCACCTGGGTCTTCGCCGCGAGGCGGCGCAGGGCGCTGGAGTGCAGGAGGCGGGCGCGGTCGCGCGCGAAGTCACTGCGGCGCGAACCGTGCACCTCCGGAAGCCAGCGTTCCTCGTCATTGCTGCCGTACCCGGTCTCGTTAGCCACCGCTGGTGTCCCCTTCGCCCTCGGTCAGATTTGCCCGTTCCGCGCCGATGATCTCTCGGGAGTCGAGCCAGCGTTCGGGCAGTGACGTCTTCTTCGGACTCCCGGCGCGGCCGCGCGGTCCCTCGGCGCCGGCGCCGGGGTACTCCTGCTGCCAGTCCAGCGTGCCGAGCAGGTCGTCAAGCTGTGCCAGCGACACGACCGAGGCGAGACTCGCCCGCAGGTCGCCGCCGACCGGGTAGCCCTTGAAATACCAGGCGACATGCTTGCGAATGTCCCGACAGGCTCGTTCTTCACTGTCGAAGAACTCGGTGAGCAACTCCGCGTGCCGTCGGAAGGTCTCCGCAACGCGGCCGAGATTCGGCTGGATCAGCGCGGTCTGGGTTTCGGTTTCTGTTCCTGCCTGCTGGCCGCGGAAGGCGGCCGCGAGGTCGCCGAACAGCCACGGGCGGCCGAGGCAGCCTCGCCCGACGACGACTCCGTCGCATCCGGTCTCCGCGACCATGCGCAGGGCGTCATCGGCGGACCAGATGTCGCCGTTTCCGAGCACGGGGACGCTCGTGATGGTGTTCTTCAGGGTCGTGATCGCCGACCAGTCGGCCTCGCCGGAGTAGTACTCGGACGCCGTGCGGGCGTGGAGCGCGATCGCTGCGACACCTGCCCCCTCGGCGGCCTTGCCTGCCTCGAGGTAGGTGAGGTGGTCGGAGTCGATGCCCTTGCGCATCTTGACCGTAACCGGCACGGCGCCGGCAGCGGTCACCGCGGCTTCGACGATCTGACGGAACAGGCCGAGCTTCCAGGGCAGGGCCGCTCCGCCTCCCTTGCGGGTGACCTTCGGCACCGGGCAACCGAAATTGAGGTCGATGTGGTCCGCTCGGTCTTCGGCGACCAGCATGGTGACCGCGTCGGACACCGTCTTGGGGTCGACCCCGTAGAGCTGGATGGAGCGAGTGGATTCGCTCTCGTGATGGTTGATCAGACGCATCGATTCCGGTGTGCGCTCGACCAGCGCGCGGGACGTGATCATCTCGCTGACGTAGAGCCCGGCGCCGAATTCACGGCAGAGCCTGCGGAACGCGGTGTTGGTGATGCCGGCCATCGGCGCGAGCACGACGGGGACATCCAACGTGAGGGGGCCGATCGAGAGCGGCGCGGCCCGGTTGGTCGCAATTTCAGAAGTCATGTCGATCAATTCTCCCATGGCGGACGGCACCGTCCGACGCGCAGGCCGAGCGGTGCCGCGCGGTGCCGCGTGGTGCCGGCGCAGGGAATCGTCAGATGCCGCAGGAGCCGCCTCCGCAGCATCCGCCGCCGGCCTCGCCGAGGAGTTCGATGGTCGGGACGCTCGTTGCATCTGGCGTGACAACTGGCGTGGTCGCCGTGGTCGCGATGGACTGTTCAGTCATCTGTTCTACTCCTGGGATTATCTGGCGGGTGCTGCGGTGGACTTCTCGGTGGCTGCCTGGCGGAGAGCCTGCGCAAAGGTATCAGGGTCCTGGGCTCCGGAGATTCCGTACTTCCCGTCGATGACGAAGAAGGGAACGCCCTGGATTCCGTACTCGTTTGCCTGTGCCACGTCTGCCTTGACGTCGGCAAGGAACTCGTGGGCGGTCAGCGACCGCACGACGTCGGCACGGTCGAGACCGATTTCCGCGGCCAGGTCGGCAAGATCGTCAATCCGGCCCACGTGCAGGCCGTCGACGAAGTAGGCCTTGAGGAGTCGTTCCTTCATATCGAGCTGGCGGCCGTGCGCCTTCGCGTAGTGGAGCAGCTCGTGCGAGATGACGGTGTTGGTCTGGTGCACGGAATCGTAGTCGTAGTGCAGGCCAACGCTCTCTGCGATCCCGGTGACGCGTTCGAGCATCTCCTCGACCTGATTGACGGGCAGGCCCTTCCGCTGGCTCAGGTAGTCGACCGGGCTGCCGTCGAAGTCGACGGGGGTATCGGGCGCCAGCTCGAAGCTGTGGTACTCGACCTCCACTTCGCCGTCGAAGAGGGCCGCCCCGGCCTCGAATTTGCGTTTCCCGATGTAGCACCAGGGGCACTGAACGTCGGACCAGATGTCTACTTTGATGGATTCACTCACTCTGAGCCAAACAGCGAACCCCGCACAGTATTCCCGTCCCGGCGGTCGAGCACGTCGCGACCTGTCCCCAGCGTCAGCCCGCGCCCCTTTCCGCAGCCCGCGCCCGCCGTTGCGGGCGCGGGCTGCCATCCACGTGGCGGCGGCGCATTCGTCGTTCGGTGGTCGAGCTTGTCGAGACCAGGGCCCCCGCTCCGCCCGGTCAGCCCGTTATCGCGGGAATGATCGCCCCCGAGAAGACCTGCCAGGCCAGGGCAGTCTTGGCGACCAGGCTCAGTGTGATGTACGTGCGCTCGCCCTGAAGATAGCTCTTCCACTTTCCGACCTGCTTGTACTGCAGCCACTGGTTGATGGCGAAGGTGTTGAAGAAGACGAAGAGCGAGATGACGATGCCGACGACGAAACCGGGTGCCGCAACCTCGTTCGCACTGCCGGGCCGGAGAAAGTAGATCAGAATCAGGATCCAGGGCACGATGCCCACCATCGACCCGAAAATGAAGGGCAGCATTCCGCCTGATCCCGGCTGCTCGTACTTCTCCTGCAGGGCACCGAACAGGATCATCGCGGCGTTCACCGCGAAGACGGCGAACAGCGCCGCGATGTCGGTCACCCCGTTGATGGCCAGAATCAGCCAGATCATGATCGAGGAGCTCAGCGAGTATTCGGTCCAGCGGAAGTAGTTGCGGCTCTGTAGCAGCCCGCCCTTGTACCGGCCGAAGAACCAGGGGCTCGAGATGAGAAAATGGAAGAACGCGCTCAGGGCGAGGAATGCCACCACGCCGACTCCGATGTTCACTTCAAAAACCGTGACGCGCTCGGGCGGGATGGGGACTCCGGGAGGGCCGGCCAGGTAGTCGGCTGTGACGGCAAAGAGCACTTGCGAACTGAGCATCGTTAGCACGATCGCGAAGCCGATGGCTTGCAGCAGGTGCAGGCTCCCCGCGACGAGGTTGTAGACCCGCAGCCGGTCGATCTGCTGGTCGGGGGTATAAATCTTCTTCGCCATGAGTGGACTCCTCGCTTTTGATGCAAAACCTAGCATTGCCATCGACACCGCAGGAGGAGCCACACCGGTGGTCGAGCCCGTCGAGCCCCGGTGGTCGAGCCCGTCGAGCCCCGGTGGTCGAGCCCGTCGAGCCCCGGTGGTCGAGCCCGTCGAGCCCCGGTGGTCGAGCCCGTCCGCGACGGATGCTCCGCCTCCGCTACGTGGATGGCAGGGCGCGCCCGCGACGGCGGGCGCGGGCTGCGGAAAGAGGCGCGGGCTGGTGCCGGACCGGTCTCGGACAGGCTCGACCACCGGGCGGGGCCGCCCCGGGCGTCAGGCGGAAGGCGCGTCCACGGCACCGCCGTAGCGACGATTGCGGGAGGCGTAGAGCTCGATCGCCCGCCACAGGTCGACCCGGCCGAAGTCCGGCCACAGCGTGTCGAGGAAGACCATCTCCGCGTAGGCGCTCTGCCAGAGCAGGAAGTTGCTGGTGCGCTGCTCCCCCGAGCTGCGAACGAAGAGGTCGACGTCGGGCAGGTCTGCGGTGTACAGGTGCCGCTGGATCGACTTCTCGGTGATGCCTGACGGCTTCAGTCGGCCGGAGGCGACGTCCTCGGCGAGGGCGCGCACGGCATCCGCGATCTCGGTGCGCCCGCCGTAGTTCACGCACATGGTCAGGGTGAGCACGTCGTTTCCCCGCGTCAGCCGTTCGGCGAACTGCAGTTCGTTGATGACGGATGCCCAGAGCCGGGGTTTACGTCCGGCCCACCGCACGCGCACCCCCCATTCATTGAGCTGGTCACGCCTTCGGTGCAGCACGTCCCGATTGAACCCCATCAGAAAGCGCACCTCGTCGGGTGAGCGCTTCCAATTCTCGGTGGAGAACGCGTACACGCTCAGGTGCTTGACCCCGATCTGGATGGCGCCGGCGACCACGTCGAGCAGCGCGGCCTCCCCCGCCTTGTGGCCTTCCACCCGGGGCAGTCCCCTGGCATTCGCCCACCGGCCGTTGCCGTCCATCACCACAGCGACATGCTCAGGGATGACCTTCGCCGGCAGGTTCGGCGGGTAGAGCCCGGTCCAGTCCAGGGGCTTGAACGGCATCGCGTCCTTGTGGGTGAACGACTTGGGCGCGAACGGATTCGGGGTCATCGACTGACATGCTCCAACGATCGGAGGCCGCGGCCGAGGTGCCACTGCGTGTACGCGGCCACCACCCCGGTGGCCTGGGCTCTGGTCTTCTCTGCGGTCGACTCGGCGTGCTCCCAATCCCCGGTGAGCAGGGAACTGAGCAGGCCGATCGTCTCGGCGTCCAGCCTCGGCGAGCCCGGAGCGGCGCAGTCGTCGCAGACGATCCCGCCGACCTGCACCACGATCGCCGAGTGGCTGCCCTGGGCCCCGCACCGGGCACAGTCCTGAAAACTGGGTGCCCAGCCGGCCATCGACAGAGCGCGGAGCAGATAGGAATCCAGGGTGAGGCCGGCCCCGTGCTCCTGCCGGGACAGAGACCTCAGGGCGCCGACCAGCAGCAGGTACTGCTGCAACGACCCCTCGGACTCCGTCAGTTTGTCGGCCGTTTCGACCATGGCGCTGGCCGCCGTATAGCTGGGATAGTCGGCCGTGATCTGGGCACCATAGGAACCGAGGGACTCGGCCTGGGTGATGATGTCGAGACTGCGGCCCTCGTAGAGCTGCACGTCGGCGACCATGAACGGCTCGAGCCGCGCCCCGAACTTCGAGGCCGTACGCCGCACCCCCTTCGCTACCGCGCGCACCTTCCCGTGCGTGCGGGTGAGCATGGTGACGATGCGGTCTGCTTCACCCAGTTTGTGGGTGCGCAGCACGACGGCTTCATCACGGTAAACAGGCACAGCTCGATTCTCCCACCTGCGACGACGGATGACGTCGTGCGCGCCGTAGGCGGAGTTTCAATGGTTTCATTGGGTGTGCCCGAAACCTCCTTCACGATCCCGCTGTGGCTGGACCTCACGGCCGTCGCGATCGGCGCGATCCAGGGCGCCATGTTCGCCGGGCGCTTCACCGATCGGCGCTTCGACCTGCTCGGGATCGCCTTCATCGGCATCACCGTCGGACTCGGCGGCGGACTCCTCCGCGACATCCTGCTCGACGGGGTGCCTGCCGCCCTGCAGAGCAACTGGTATCTGCCGGTGTCGGCTGCCGCGGCGCTGCTCGGCATGCTCCTGCAGAGCCTCTTCAACCGGCTCGGACCGCTCATCATCACCCTCGACGCCGTGACGATCGGACTGTTCGGCGCCCTCGGCACCAGCAAGGCCCTCGCTCATGGACTACCGGAGATCCCCGCACTCTTCGTGGGCGTGATCACGGCCGTGGGCGGATCGGCGCTCCGCGACATGATGCTCAACGTGCCGATCGCGGTCATGCACGTCGGCTCCTTCTATGCCGTCGCCGCCGGCGTCGGCAGCGGCCTGCTCGTGGTGCTCTTCGTTCTCCAGGTTCCGATCACCATCGCCGGGATCAGCTGCGTCGTGGTGACGACCGTCATCCGCGTGCTCGCGGCCCGTTACGGCTGGAGCCTCCCGCAGCAGCGCGCCATCGGCAGTTGGCCTCGCTGGCGGCGGAGCGAGAACATCGTCGCGTTCCGTCGGCGCCGCAACCGTGGGGCCTGACCTCCGCAACCTGTGAAATCACCGCCGAGCGGTGAATTCGCCCTCGCGTTTCCCGGCCCGCGGGGTGAGACTAGTGAGAAGAATTCACCTTGTTTGGAGGATGCTCATGAAACTGATGAAAGGAAACACGTCCGGCCCGATGCCGGCGCCAGACCTGATGCCGGTGCTGTCCAGAGGGAAGCATCGAAACCCACGCTCGGGAGCATGTTTCATGGAGTTCGCCTCCTACCTGTCCGGCGAGACCTGGAGCGACCACCCCGCCTGCACCCATCCGCTGCTCGCGTCCCTGGCCAGGATGGTCAACGACTGCACCTCGGACACGGCACGATCCCGTCTGGTACCGCTCATTCCGTCGGTGATCGGGCTCCACGGCGACGACCCCAGGGTGCGCCTGATGATCGCCCTTCGCGCGGCCACATCGGCTCTCGGCGTGACCAGCGCCGACCACCAGCGAGCGCTCGCCGTCGGGATCCTCAACTGCGAACGTCACCTGGGCGATGACTTCGGCGAGGTTCCCCTGGAACTGGCGCTGCGCATCCGCTCCGCCTTCGACACCGCCCCCGAAACCGAACGCTGGGCGCGGGAATTCATCGCGTCGATGAGCACCTGGTCGCGGTCCAAGTTCACCGACCGCACCGCAGAGACCATCATCCGAGTGTCCGTGCAGGGCATCGCCGAGGCCTGCACGCCGAACCCGGACGACCGGCTATACGACCTCCTCGCCGGGGCGATCGACGACTGCGTCGAGGTGCTCGGCGGGACGCCGGTCACAGCACAGCCGGTCACAGCACAGCCGGTCACAGCACAGCCGGTCAACGCGGAGCCGGTTCCAGCGCTTCGCTGATTACCCGGCACACACCGGTCCGCCGGGACTCCCCTGTGGGGGTCCCGGCGAATTCCCGCGCTGCGAACTATTCAGCCGGTCGGCTGTTTCAGTTCAGCTGTTCACACGGATGCGTCGGCGAGGCGGCGCTTGCCGGCCTCGGAACGGATGCCGCGGTTGACGGCCGAGACGACCGACTTGAGCGAGGCGGTCGAGATGTCGGCATCGATGCCGACGCCCCAGAACCGCTTGCCGTTCACATCCAGTTCGACGTAGGCCGCCGCGAGGGCGTCCCCACCGGCCGACATGGCGTGCTCGACGTAGTCGTACAGCGTGATCGCGATGCCGCGCTCCGCCATCACGCCGAGGAAGGCTGCGATCGGCCCGTTGCCCGAGCCGATGGCGCTGGCCACCACGGTGTCATCACGCAGGTCAACGGAGAGTTCAACCGTGCCGGAGAGATCGCTCGACGTCCGGGTGGCGTGCAGTTCGAACCGTCCCCACTTGGCGTCGGGCGCCGTGTGGCTCGCCGGCAGGTACTCGTCGTTGAAGATCTCCCAGATCTGCTCGCTGGTGACCTCACCGCCCTCGGTGTCGGTCTTGGACTGCACGACCGCGGAGAACTCGATCTGCAGTTTGCGCGGCAGGTCCAGCGCGTGGTCGGTCTTGAGCAGGTAGGCGACGCCGCCCTTACCCGACTGCGAGTTGACCCGGATCACGGCCTCGTAGCTGCGGCCGAGGTCCTTCGGGTCGATGGGCAGGTAGGGAACGGCCCACTGCAGGTCGTCGACCGAACAGCCTCGCCTGGCTGCCTCCGCCGCCATGGCCTCGAAGCCCTTCTTGATGGCGTCCTGGTGTGACCCGCTGAACGCGGTGAAGACGAGGTCGCCGGCCCACGGGCTGCGCTCGGGCACCGGCAGCTGGTTGCAGTACTCGGCGGTGCGCTTGATCTCGTCGATGTTGCTGAAGTCGATCTGCGGGTCGATGCCCTGCGTGAACAGGTTCACGCCGAGAGCGACCAGGTCCACATTGCCCGTGCGCTCGCCGTTGCCGAAGAGGCAGCCTTCGATTCGGTCGGCACCGGCGAGGTATCCGAGCTCGGCGGCCGCGATGGCGGTGCCCCGGTCATTGTGCGGGTGCAGGGAGATGAGTACGTTCTCGCGGTGGGCGAGGTGGCGGCCCATCCATTCGATCGAGTCCGCGTACACGTTGGGCGTGGCCATCTCGACGGTGGCCGGCAGGTTGATGATGACCTTGCGCTCGGGCGTCGGCTCGAGGATCTCGATCACCTGGTTGCACACGTCTACGGCGAACTCGAGTTCGGTGCCGGTGTAACTCTCCGGGGAGTACTCGTAGTAGACGGTGGTGCCGGGGACGGTCTTTTCCATTTCGCGGCAGGTGCGTGCTCCGAACAGGGCGATGTCGATGATGCCCTGCTTGTCTTCACGGAAGACGACCTCGCGCTGCAACACACTGGTGGAGTTGTACAGGTGCACGATCGCCTGCTTCGCGCCCAGGATCGACTCGTAGGTGCGACGGATCAGGTGTTCGCGCGCCTGGGTGAGCACCTGGATGGTCACGTCGTCGGGGATGGCATCCTGCTCGATCAGGCTGCGCACGAAGTCGAAGTCGGTCTGGCTCGCCGACGGGAAGCCGACCTCGATCTCCTTGTAACCCATCCGCACGAGCATGTCGAACATGATGCGCTTGCGCTCTGGGCTCATCGGGTCGATCAGGGCCTGGTTGCCGTCACGCAGGTCGACGGCGCACCAGCGCGGAGCCTGACTGATGTGCTTCGTCGGCCAGGTGCGATCCGGCAGGTCAACGGCGAACTGCTCGTGGTACGGACGGTACTTGTGGATCGGCATCGCCGATGCGGTCTGATTGTTCTTCATGATCCTTCATCTCCTCGCGAATGGTGGTCAGCCAACGACAAACTCCGCGACGAGGGAGGCCTCAGTAGGACTCGTCGCGGCAGCTAAGGAGGAGCGCACCGGCAAACACATTTTTAATCTAGCATCGATTCGCCCTGGTTTCGATTGCGTTTCGACAACGGCGGTCGCCTCCCCCGGTCAGCCGAGGCCCCGGGCGAAAGCCGCCATCTCCCGCATGGACAGGGACGGAAGATAGGCCCGTGCGAGGGCGATCCCGATGGTCGGCAGCGCGACCGGGTCGGGATAGGCCATGAACAGGGGCTGGAACTCGGGCTGGAATTTGCGCTTGAAGGCGAGCAGGGAGCGGAACCCGTAGACCGGTTCGAGGCTGCGGCCGAGGAAGTCGAGCATCCGGGTCACGACGCTGCCGGCGCGCTCCCGGCCGGTGCCCGCACCGGGTTGGTCCGCACCGGGTTGGTCCGCACCGGGCTGGTCTGCACCGGTCGGGTCGGCACTGTGGGCCAGTGGCGCGGCCGAGAGGCTGAGGAACTCGATCTCGGGCTGCTCGCTCATCATCTGCATGGTCCGGGCGATCAGGAACTCCATCACGCCGTTCATGCTGTCGGGCCGGCGACGCATGAAGTCGAGGGTCCAGCCGACGACGATGCCGTCCCGGTAGCTGGGCATCCAGCTGGTCACGGCGTGCACGCGTTCGTCTGCGTCGACGGCGAGCATGAGGCGCACGGCCGGGTCGAGCAGTTCGTCCAGGCCGCCGAGGGTGAACCCGAGTTCGGGCAGTTCCTTCTCCTGCACCCACAGTTCCGAGATTTCCTCGATCTGCACGGCCTGAAGCACCCCGAGGGAGCGGTGCTCGGTCCAGACCGAACGCACACCGGCCCGGTCTGCGCGGTTGATCGAGGAGCGGATGTCCTGCCATTTCTTTCCGGTCGGGTCCCAGGTTCGCGGGCGGAGCACCGTCTCCTCGCCGATTCCCATCGACTGCCAGCCCATCCGGGTGAACGTGGCCCGCCAGCTGCCGTGGAGACTGTAGAAGACGGGGATCCAGCCATGGTCGTCGCACATGGTGGCGAAGTCCGCGATCGCCTGCGCCCCGAGCTCCGCGGGGCCGATCGGACCCGTCGTCGTGATCGCGACGCCATTGATCACCCGGTAGGCGATGGCGATGCCCCCCGACGGGCTGAACCAGATCGAGTTTCCTTCCCAGGTTGCCATGAACGCGAGCGAGCCACCGCCGCCGCGGACGAGGATCTCGCGCAGTCTGGCCTGGTCGTCAGTGCGGACCCCGCTCGTCGTGCTGCGCAGGCTCAGGATGGCTCCCGTGAGGATGATGATCCAGAAAGCGGGACCGACCCACTGGTACAGGGCGGCCGAAACCCAGTCGGTCGGCAGGAAGGAGAGCCTCTCCAGTCGAAGGAAGCCGACCGGGATGAAGCGTTCCGGCACATCGGTGACCAGGTCGATCAGGGTGACCGTGGGCCGGAAGCGGTCGCGGAGCAGCCAACCGGCGCCGACGTAGAGCGAGGCCAGCCCGAGAAAGCTGAGCACCACCGTGAGCGCGAACCGGCGACGACGACCCGGCCGGCCCCGAACCGGGAACCGCCGAAGGTTCGCGGCCAGGCTGACCGCCGTCACCAGCGGTACGAGCACGGACACCACCAGAACGAGAGCGATCTCCCAATAGTGCGCGGAGTGCCACCGCCAGACGTATGGCTGGCCGGAGATCGGCAGGAGCCCGTAGTACCAGGCGCCGAGCGCGGCCATCCCGGCGTTGACGACGATCGCGAGCCACGCCGCGAGCCGACGGCCCCTCGCGAGGCCGAAGGCCGCAACGAGGAGGGTGAGCAGCGGCAACAGGCTGACCAGCACGGGTCCGGCGCCGCCCACGCGTTCGAGGGTGAGCTCGTGCACGCACTGGCGGGTGATGTTCCCGAGCAGGCACCGGTCGACGACGTCGCCGGCCGCGGGGACTTCCTGGGTGAGCAGGAGTCCGAGCGGGGCGAGCAGGCCGAAGCGGGCTCCGGAGAAAATCGTGACCACCGGGCCGACCGCAAGCACACCGACCACAGCGGCCAGCAGGGTTCGGGTCTCGTGGTGTGAACTTCTTCGCCAGGTGAAGTCGATCCGGTTGGGCCGGAAGAGTGCGCCGATGCCGAGGCCGACGAGCGCGGCGATCAAGCGGTAGACGTCGGAGGGCTGGCCGGAATAGAGCAGCAGCACCAGCGCCGTGGAGATGGTGAGCACGCGGATGCGCCGCCGCCAGAGCGGACCGGCGTAGAAGCTGGCGGCCATGATGGTGCCAAAGATCGGCGTGAACGGGTCAAGAGCGAACAGTTCGCTCACCCCGCGGGACCAGAGCTCTCCCCCGGCGACACCGGCGGCCTGCAGCAGGATGCCCCCGGCGGCGCCGAGAACCGCCGAACCGAGCAAGACGACGACGGTGCGGGCACTGCCCATCACTCGCTCCGCGTAGCCGAGCAGGACGAGAGCGCCGATGAGTGCCAACAACAGCTCGGCTCCGTTGTCGATGAAGAACACGGAGGTGAGCGGCGTCCACCAGCGCCCGTTCTCCACGACCGACTCATAGCCGGTACCGATCAGCATTCGCACTGGCCGGCCGGGGCCGCGGAGGGGCCCGGTGGCGAGGGCCGCCAGCAGCAGAGTCAACGCGTAGGCCAGCGCGACCGGCTGGCCGGCCGCCTGTCGGCGAATCGCCCGGCGCAGCAACGCCCCGCGAGTTTGCTCCGTCACCCGGCCACCGCCAGCCCGGTGTGCGCGGCGACCACGGGCAGGGCACGGGTCAGCGCGTAGACCACCGTGTGCCAGTCGTGTGCGGTGCCGGGAGACACGAAGAGATCGGTGGTCGCACCGGCCCGGACTGCCGCGGCCCGGAGGATGTTGGTCCAGGCCAGATACCGGGTGTCGTCGCCGCCGACCGCGAACACGATGTGGAGCGACCGGTACGGCGCGTGCGCGGCCAGGATGGCGCTTGGCGCGGCTGCGGCGTACGCGGCCGCGCTGCCGCCGAACCCCGCCTTGATGGTCTGCGCCGGGCTGCCCGCCTGGGGCTCCAGTTCCCCCGAGATATCGAGGATCGTGCCGTACAGGGAGGGATGCTCGGCCCCCAGTTGGATCGCACAGGTGCCGCCCTGGGAGAAGCCGGCAATGGCCCAGCCCGCCGGCGCAGCGGCAACCCGGTAATGGGCACGGATCCAGGCCGGCACGTCGACCGTCAGGTAGGTCGCCGAGTTACCCAGTGCCGAATCCACGCACAGGGGATTCTTGTCGGGGGCGCCGAGTTGATCTGGCACGACCACGATCGGAGCCAGCCCCTGGTGCGCGGCCGCATAGTCGTCGAGGACGGAGGCGAGCCGACCGGCCGTGAACAGGTCGGAGGGGCTCCCGGGCTGGCCGGACAGCATCTCGATCACCGGAAGTGCGGTCGGATTGGCGGTACGAGCGGCCGCTGGCAGATAGACCATGGCGTCCCTGGCCGGGAAGCCCGACGCCGTCGCCGGAATCCTGACGGTGCCGACGACGCCCGTCGCGTCGGCCGAGGGCCGGACCTTCTTCGCGAGGGCGTCCGTGAGGGACCCGTAGAGCGGGATACCGACGGCCGCCCGCACGGTGCTGAACTGACCGAATTCGGCATTGATCCCGGCGGCGGCCGTGAGCAGGCAGAGCGGGATCGCGATGACGGCGAGCACGCGGCGCCGGGTGCCGGCGCCGATCAGGTTGGACACGGCGAGGGCGACGGCGCCGAAGAGACCCGCCGTCCACAACCGCGTGGGCGTGGACATGGACACGCCGAACAGGTCCCAGACGTCGCTCACCAGCCAAACGAGGACCCAGCCGGCGACGCCCGCCGTCGCCACGACGGCGAGGTTGACGGCCGTGCGACGGCCGCGCTGCCGGCGGGCCAGAAGGCCGGCAACGGATAAGCCGCTCAGCACGTACAGGACGATGAGGAAGGGACCTCCGACGATGTTCAGGTCCAGCAGCGCGTTCATTCGATTTCCTCCGTCGCTACTCTCACACCGCCGGGGCGCCGACGCACGCGAAAACGAGGGTTCTGAACGAGGCCTCAGACTCGAGATCAGCAGGCCACAGCAGACTCACTGCCGGCGCACAGTCAACCGGGCGGGTTCAGGCCGGGTGAGCGGCGTGCGGCCGGCGTGATCACGACGGCGGGCCGGTTAGAAGCCGAGACGGCCGAGCTGTTTCGGGTCGCGCTGCCATTCCTTGGCAACCTTCACCCGGAGCGACAGGAAGACCCGCTTGCCGACCAGCGGCTCGATCTGCTTGCGCGCGCGCATGCCGACATCCTTCAGCCGGCTGCCCGCATGGCCGATGATGATGCCCTTCTGACTGTCCCGTTCGACGAAGAGGTTGGCGTAGATCTCGACCAGCTCCTGGTCGTCGCGCTCGATGATGTCGTCGATGGTCACGGCGATCGAGTGCGGGAGTTCGTCGGTGACGCCCTCGAGTGCCGCCTCGCGGATGTACTCGGAGATCCTCGCCTCGAGGCTCTCGTCGGTGACCGCGTCGGCCGGGTAGAGCGGGGCATCCGACAACGGCAGGAGTCGCAGCAGTTCGGCGGTGAGAATGTCGAGCTGGATGCGACTGGTCGAGGAGATCGGAACGATCGCCTCCCAGTCGCGCAGTTCGGAGACGGCGAGAAGCTGGTTCGCGACGCTGGTCTTCGAGGAGGCGTCAATCTTGGTCACGATGGCGACCTTGCGCGCCCGGGGAAAGTTGTCGAGCTGTTCGTTGATGAACTTGTCGCCCGGGCCGATCGGTTCGTTGGCGGGGATGCAGAGGCCGACGACGTCCACTCCGGCCAGGGTCGACTGGACCAGGCTGTTCAGCCGCTCACCGAGGAGGGTGCGCGGCTTGTGGATACCCGGAGTGTCGACCAGGATCAGCTGGCCGTCCTTCTGGTGGACGATGCCGCGAATGGCGCGGCGGGTGGTCTGCGGCTTCGACGAGGTGATCGCGACCTTCTCCCCGACCAGGGCGTTGGTCAGGGTGGACTTTCCCACGTTCGGGCGCCCCACGAAGGACACGAATCCCGCTCGGAATTCATTTTCTGTCGTCATGACCGTTCTCTCCCTCGTCGTCCGACACTCCGAGGAATGCGGTCTGCGCGTCAATCAGCGCTTCGTCTCGTTCAACCAGCACTGTGCTGATTCTTTTGCGGCGGCCCTCTGTGCGTTCCGCGGTGAGGACCAGCCCGCTGGTGCGGGCGACCGAACCGGCCACCGGCAGGCGGCCGAGCGCCTTGGCCAACAACCCGCCGACCGAATCGACCTCGTCATCGTCCAGCTCCAGGTCGAACAACTCGCCGAGTTCGTCGACCGGTAGCCGGGCGCTGACCCGGAAGTGTCCCTGGCCGAGGTCTTCGACCAGGGCGACATCCCGGTCGTATTCGTCCGAGATATCCCCGACGAGTTCCTCGATGAGGTCCTCGAGAGTGACCAACCCGGCGATCCCACCATACTCGTCGACGACCATCGCCAGGTGGTTCGACTCGAGCTGCATCTGCCGCAGCAGGTCGTCCGCCTTCTTGGATTCCGGAACGAACACGGCCGGGCGCTCGAGCTCGGCCACGGTCAGGGTCTCCACGTTTGGTGGCCGCTCGTAAACCAGCCGGGCCACGTCGCGCAGGTAGAGGATACCGGTGACGTCGTCGACCTCGCCGTCGATGACCGGCACCCGGGAGAAGCCCTTACTCAGGAACAGGCCCATGGCGGCGCCGATCGTCGCGTCCGCGTCGATCGTGACCATGTCGGTGCGTGGGATCATCACTTCACGCACCACCGTCTCGTTGAACTCGAAGATCGAGTGGATGAGCTCCCGATCGTCTTCCTCCAGCACGGCCAGTTCGGTGGCCTCGTCAACCATGCTCAGCAGCTGGCCCTCTGAGGTGAACGTTGCGAGCCTGGTGCGCCCCGGAGTGACCCGGTTGCCGAGGGCGACGAGGGCGTTGGCGATCGGGCCGAGCAGCACGCGAAGGAAGTGCACCAGCGGCGCCGTCGACGCCAGCAGTTCCCTGGGGTGGGCGCGTCCGACGCTGCGCGGGCTCGCGCCGACCAGCACGAACGAGACCGCGGTCATCAGCGCGGCTGAGACCACCAGGGCAAGCCACAGCTCACTGATCGTGGTGGCGAAGACGAGCGTGACGAGCACCGCCGCGGTCGTCTCGGCGATGATCCGCATGAAGCTGATCACGTTCAGGTGCGCCCCGGTGTCCGCGGCGATGGCGCTGAGCGACCGCTTGGCCCTGGACGTCTCAGCGAGGTCGGCGATGTCGGCCCTGGACTGCGCGGTGATGGCGGAGTCGACGGCGGCCATCAGGCCGCCGAAGGCCACCAGGAAAATGGCGGCGGTGAGAAACCACCCGATGATCATCGGTTGCGGAGTCGTTCCTGCAGGGCGAAGCCGATCAGGATGTCACGCTGGATGCCGAACATCTCCTTCTCCTCTGCGGGTTCGGCATGGTCGAAGCCGAGCAGGTGCAACACCCCGTGGGTGGTCAAAAGCAGAAGCTCCTCCAGAGTGCTGTGTCCGGCGGTTTCGGCCTGGCCCTGGGCCACCTGCGGGCACAGCACAATGTCGCCGAGCAGCCCCGGTGGAGTTTCCTCGTCCTCGGTTCCCGGCCGGAGCTCGTCCATCGGGAAGCTGAGCACGTCGGTGGGACCGGGCTCGTCCATCCACTGCACGTGAAGCTGTTCCATGGCGCCCTCGTCGACGAGCATGATCGCGAGCTCGGCATCCGAGTGCACGTGCATCGAGTCAAGGGCGTAGGCGGCCAGGCGCAGGATGGCGGCTTCGTCTACCGGGATGGTGGATTCGTTGTTGATCTCGATGCTCAAGATGGGCTCCGTTTCGGAAGGCGGTCGCGTGGTGTGCCGGAGCGGGGTCCGCGCTTGGCAAATTCGTGGGCCTGTTCGCTCTCATAGCGCTGGGCCTGTTTCTGGGCGTCGAACTCGGTCCAGGCGTCGACGATCCGGCCGACGAGGGAATGGCGCACGACGTCGGCGCTGGTCAGGCGCACGAAGCGGATGTCGTCCACCTGGTCGAGCACGCGGGTGACGAGGCGGAGTCCGCTCGACCCGACGGGCAGGTCGATCTGGGTGATGTCCCCGGTGACGACCATCTTCGAGCCGAATCCGAGTCGGGTCAGGAACATCTTCATCTGTTCAGGGGTGGTGTTCTGCGCCTCATCGAGAACAACGAACGACGAGTTCAGGGTGCGGCCGCGCATATAGGCGAGCGGTGCCACCTCGATCGTGCCGGAGGCGAGGAGCTTGGGGACCAGTTCCGGATCCATCATCTCGTTGAGGGCGTCGTAGAGCGGCCGGAGGTACGGGTCGATTTTCTCGGTCAGGCTGCCGGGCAGGAAGCCGAGTCGCTCGCCGGCCTCGACGGCCGGGCGGGTGAGGATGATCCGGTCGACCTCCTTACGCTGCAGGGCCTGCACGGCCTTGGCCATGGCCAGGTAGGTCTTGCCTGTTCCGGCCGGGCCGATGCCGAACACGATCGTCGCCGTGTCGATCGCGTCGACGTAATCCTTCTGGCCGACCGTCTTCGCACGGATGCTTTTGCCCCGGGAGGAGAGGATGGCCGGGCCGAGGCGCTCGGACGGGCTGGTCGTGCTGTCCGCGTTGAGCATCCTCGACGAGGAGGTCACCTCGGCCTCGGCGAGGTCGCGCCCGCCACGGATCATCAGCAGGAGTTCGTCGATCAGCCGGCGCGCGGCCTCCACCTGCTCCGCCTGCCCGCTCAGGCTGATTTCGTTGTCGCGGACGCGGACGGAGACGTCGGGGTGCTCCCGTTCGATGGTGGCAAGGAGCCGGTCCTGCGCTCCGAGCAGCCGGACCATGGCGATGCCGTCCACCGACACGTGCGCCTCGACCTGGTTCTGCGGGGCTTCGCCCAGGTCTCCGGCGTCAGCGGAAGGCAAGGGAACCCTCCCCGAGCGAGGAGTCCCCGGCCGGTGTTCCCGGCCCGGTCCGGGCGAGGAGGTGGGCGTGCACGTGGAAGACGGTCTGGCCGACGGCCTCGCCCGTGTTGAAGACCAGGCGGAACTGGCCGTTCGCGCGTTCTGCGGCGATCCCCGCCGCGACCGCGACCAGCTCGGCCATCAGGCCCGGGTCGCCCCCCGCGAGCTCCACCACATTGGCGTATTGCTGGGTCTTGGTGGTGATCACGACGTGAACGGGCGCCTGCGGGGCGATGTCCTCGAACGCGATGATCCGTTCGGTCTCGGCGACGATGGTCGCCGGGATTTCGCGCGCGGCGATGCGGGTGAAGATGGACGGTTCCTGCCCGGTGGAAGTCATGGTTCTATCTTAAGCGGCGCTACCAGCGGCCGAGGGTTGCGTTCAGGATGGCGAGGGCCGCCGGCCCGGCGGTCGAGGTGCGCAGCACGGTCTCGCCCAGCCGCACCCTGGTCGCCCCAGCCTGTTCGAGCTGTTCGAGCTCGGCCGGGGAGATGCCGCCCTCCGGGCCGACCACGAGCACGATGTCGCGGTCATCGGTGGGGGCAGCGATCTGGGTGAGCCGAAGCTCGGCGGTCGGCTCGAGCAGGAGCATCCGGGTGCCGGCCGCCGTCGCGGCCAGCTGCCTGGTGCTGGTCAGCCCGGCCACGTCCGGCAGCCAGGCCCGAATCGACTGTTTCGACGCCTCTCGAACGATGCTCGCCCAGCGGGCCTGTCCCTTCGCGACCTTCGCACCCTCCCAGCGCGTCACCGAGCGGGAGGCCGCCCAGGGGAACACTCCATCGATGCCGAGCTCGGTGGCGGCCTGCACGGCCATTTCGTCGCGGTCGCCCTTGGCCAGGGCCTGCACGAGCAGGATCCGCGGCGTGGCGGGTTCGGAGACGGACGCCTCATCGACCCGGAAGGTGAGGAGTGCGCCCTCGGCACCCGTCACGGTGACCTCGAGCATGAGGCCGGCACCGTTCCCGATCCGCAGCCGTTCGCCGGGTCTGACCCGGCTCACGGTGACCGCGTGCCTGGCCTCCGCACCGTCGATGCTGAGCACGGCTCCCTGAACGGCCGTGTCGGCGCTCAGCGAGTCGTCGATGAAGAAATGCGCCATGGTGCTCTAGCCGCGGAACCGGTCGCGGAGCTTCGAGAACAGTCCCTGCTGGACAGCGCTGAGGGTCGGCGCCGGGGACTTGTGCCGGGCGGCGAACGCCTCGATCAGCTCCCGTTCCTTGTGGTCGAGCCTGGTCGGCGTGGCAACGTGTACCGCGATCTTGAGGTCGCCGCGGCCATTGCCGCGCAGCCGGGTCACGCCGCGGTCCTTGACCGTGATCACCTCTCCGCTCTGCACGCCGGCCCGAACCTCGGCCTCGATGTCACCGTCAAGCGCCTTGACGGTGGCCGTTGTGCCCAGGATCGCATCCGTCATCGGCACGTCAAGGGTGGCGAGCAGGTCGTCGCCGTCGCGGCTGAACACGTCATGGTGTCGAACCTTCATCTCCAGGTACAGGTCGCCGTTCGGCCCGCCGGCCGGTCCGGCCTCGCCGCTGCCCGGCATCTGCAGGCGCAGGCCGGTGTCGACCCCGGCCGGAATGTCGACCGGAACGGTGCGGCGCGCGCGGACGCGTCCCTGGCCCTGGCAGGTGACGCACGGGGTGGCGATGATGGTGCCGAAGCCGCGGCAGGAACCACAGGGGCTGGACGTCATCACGTTGCCGAGCAGCGAGCGCACGGCCCGCTGGATGCTGCCGGTGCCGTGGCAGATGTCACAGGTGACCGGCGAGGTGCCCGGCTGGCAGCAGGTGCCGCTGCAGCTCGCGCAGAGAATCGCCGTGTCGACCTCGAGGTCGCGGTGGGTGCCGAAGATGATCTCATCGAGGTCGAGTTCGACCCTGATCAGGGCGTCCTGGCCGCGCTCCCGGCGGGACTTGGGCCCGCGGCTCGTGCCGCCGCCGCCGCCGAAGAACGTCTCGAAGATGTCGCCGAAGTTGCCGAAGTTGCCGGCGTCGAATCCTCCGCCGGACCGGCCGTTGCCGCCGCGATCGTAGTTGTCGCGCTGCTTGGCGTCGCTGAGCACGTCGTAGGCGTGGGTCACCGACTTGAACCGCTCCGAGGCATCCGCCCCCGGGTTCACGTCGGGGTGCAGCTGCCGGGCGAGGCGTCGGTAGGCCTTCTTGATCTCGTCGGTGGTGGCGTCGCGGGCGACACCGAGTACTTCGTAGTGGTCAGCCAAAGTTGGCTCTCCTAGGTCTTTTCGGGTGTTCCGGCGGTTTCGGCCGGGGAACGATGCTTTTGAGTGGGGCTGTCAGTTTGTGGGCGTCTTGGATTGTACGGAGGAATTATTCGAGTAGGCGGGACAGGTAGCGGGCGACGGCGCGCACGGCCCCCATATTGTTCGAGTAGTCCATCCGGGTCGGGCCGAGCACGCCCAGCCGGGCGAGGTCTCCGCCCTGGGAGGAGTACCCGCTGGTCAGAACGGAGGTTTCGGCCAGTCCGAACGGGGCGTTCTCCCTGCCGATGCTGACCGACACGCCGTGCTGGTCGGTCGCCATCTCGCCGAAGAGGCGCAGCAGCACAACCTGCTCCTCGATGGCCTCGAGCACCGGGTAAATGCTCCCGGTGAAGTCTTCTTCCGTCCTGACGAGGTTCGCAGCCCCGGCCATCACGAGACGGTCCTGCCGATTGGCCCCGATCTGGTCACGGAGGGTGTCCCTGATCAGGTCCACGGCTTCCTGCTGCGGCGCGGGGGCCGGACCGGCGGCTCCGCCGAGATCGGCGGCGACCAGGACGGCGGCCGCCTCGCTCATGTTCAGTCCGAGGACCACGGCGTTCAGCCGCGCCCGGACCTGAACCAGGACGGGCTCCTCGAGGGGACGCGGCAACTCGATCACTCGTTGCTCGACCCGGCCGGCGTCGGTGATCAGGACGGAGAGCAGACGGGTGTCGGAGAGCGACACCAGTTCGATGTGCCGCACCCTGGCCCGGGAGAGCGACGGGTACTGCACGAGTGCGACCTGGTGGGTGAGCTGCGACAAAAGCCGAACGCTGCGGGAGAGCACCTCGTCGAGGTCAGCCGACTGGCCGAGGAAGGTTTCGATCGCCTGGCGTTGCGCCGCGGTGAGCGGTCGCAGGTCGGCGAGGTGGTCGACGAAGACCCGGTAGCCCTTGTCGGTGGGGATGCGTCCGGACGAGGTGTGCGGGGCCGCGATCAGCTCCTCCTCTTCGAGGATGGCCATGTCGTTGCGGATGGTGGCCGCGGAGACCCCGAAGGAATGGCGATCGACGATGGACTTCGACCCGACGGGCTCCCGGGAAGCGACGTAGTCCTGAACGATCACGCGCAGAACCTCGAGACTGCGATCAGACACCATGCGAATCGCCTCCTCCTGGTCGGTCGCGAGTGCCCGCCTGGGTTGGCACTCGAGGTGTTTGACTGCCAATCATACCGCCAGCTGCTGGGCGCGCCCATTGCCCCTTGAGGATAGGGCGCAGTAGCTTAGGCATGTAATGCACCTCCCCCTGTGCGCTGAAAGGCATGATCATGAGCGATTCCACCGGCCACACCCCCGAAGACCCGAACCAGGGCCAGCGCCCTCCCCAGCCTCCGTACCAGCCTGCCGCACCCGCCCCGGCGCCCGCAGCCCCGCTTTCCGAGGTCGACGACCGGCAGTGGGCCTCCTTCGCCCACCTCGGCGGCGTGCTCGGTTTCCTGCCCTCCCTGATCATCTGGCTCGTGTTCAAGGACCGCGGCCGGCTCACCGCCGTCGAAGGCAAGGAAGCACTGAACTTCCAGATCACGTTGCTGATCGGTTACGTCGCTATTAACATCCTCGCAACCTTCCTCGCCATGGTGACGTTCGGCATCGGCGGAGTTCTTGCAGGACTAGCGTGGGTGCTGTGGGTCGTCGGCGTGATCTTCTCGATCATGGGCTTCATGAAGGCCAAGGACGGTCAGCACTACCAGTACCCGTTCGCCCTCCGCCTCATCAAGTAGTCAAGCCGACACCAGTCGACCATCACTGATAGAAGGAGCTCGAATGTCCGCCATGCCTCCCCCCGCCAGCCCGTACCAGGCGCCGACGCCGATGAATCCGTCTGACGAGAAGCTGTGGGCGACCCTGATCCACATTGGCGGGATCCTCTTCGGCTTCCTGCCGGCGCTGATCGGCTACCTGGTGCTCAAGGACCGGGGGCCGTTCATCCGGGCGCACACCGCAACCGCTCTGAACTTCCAGATTACGATTCTCATTGCTTACGTCGTCGGTGGAATCCTGACCCTGATCCTGGTCGGCTTCCTCGTCATGCTGGCCGCGTACATCCTCACGATCGTGTTCGGCATCATGGCGGCCCTGGCCGCGAACAAGGGCCAGTACTACACGTACCCGCTCAGCTTCAAGTTCGTGAACTAGGTCTCGACAGGCTCGACACCGGTCAGTCGGTCAAGAGCCGCCGCACGACCGCATCCGCGAGAAGCCGTCCTCTTCTGGTCAGTTCCACTGATCCGGACAGGGCGGCTTTCGCGTCGATGAGCTCATCGGCGATGAGCCCGGCGATTTCGTGCCGGCCCTGCGCCGTGAGCGAAACGATCGGGATTCCCTCCCGGATGCGGGTGAGCAACAGCACGCGCTCGACCTCGCGGGTGGCGTCGTCGAGGGTCTCCCGGCCGGCGGCAGGGGAGTCCCCCGCCTGGATCCGGTCGGCGTAGGCCGACGGATGCTTCACGTTCCACCAGCGCACTCCGCCGACGTGGCTGTGGGCGCCCGGCCCGACGCCCCACCAGTCCTGGCTGCGCCAGTAGGCGAGGTTGTGTCGGGAGCGGTGGGCGTCGTCCGCGGCCCAGTTGCTGACCTCGTACCACCCGTAGCCGGCTTCGGCGAGCAGCTCATCGGCGAGCTCGTAGAACTCCGCCTGCTGGTCTTCGTCGATCGGGACGAGTTCGCCGCGCTTGATCTGCCTGGCGAGCTTGGTGCCCTCCTCGACGATGAGCGAATAGGCGCTGATGTGGGTCGGCGCCAGGCCGATGGCCTGCTCCAGGCTGGCCCGCCAGTCGGCCAGCGACTCCCCCGGCGTGCCGTAAATCAGGTCGAGGCTCACGTCGAGTCCGGCATCGCGGGCCCACTGCACGACGAGGGGGACCTTTTCGGGGTCGTGCGTGCGCTCGAGAGTCGCCAGAACCCTCGGCACGGCCGACTGCATCCCGAAGGAGACCCGGGTGAATCCCGCCTCGGCCAGCCGGGCAAGGTAGGCGGCATCGACGGAGTCGGGATTCGCCTCGGTGGTGACCTCGGCGCCCGCGGCGAGCCCCCAGGTGGAGCGCACGGCATCGAGCATCCGGACCAGATGTTCGGCGGGGAGCAGCGTGGGCGTTCCGCCGCCGAAGAAGACGGTGGCCGCCGCGCGGGCCGGCACGCCGGAGGCGTCGAGGATGCGACCGGCCGCCTCGACCTCGCTGATCGCCTGGTCGGCGTAGTCCTGCTGCGAGGCACCGCGAAGCTCCGTGGCCGTGTAGGTGTTGAAGTCGCAGTACCCGCAGCGCACCCGGCAGAAGGGCACGTGCAGGTAGACGCCGAAGTCGCGCTCCACAGCGCCGACCGCGGCCGAGGCCGGCAGCAGGCCGTCGCGGGGTGCGGGGTCGCCGAGGGGAAGGGCGCTGCCCATCGGGTTAGGCCGCGCCGATCGGGTGCAGGGCGCGCAGGTAGCGCTTGGTGAATTTCTGTTGCTGCAGCCGCACCACGGGCCAGGCCAGCCGATAGAGCCAGGAGCCGGGCCGGGAGAACGCCCGAATGGTGAGCCAGACCGAGTCGTCCTCTCGCCGGTCGACAATGAACGATTCCTCACCGCTGGCCGGATGCCCGACCATGGTGCCGTAGGCGAAACCGACCCGGTCGGGCTCAGCGATCACGTAGACGACGCGCACGGGGGCGTCAATGGTGAACGGGCCCGCGGCGACCGACAGGTGCGCAGACATCCCGTTGACGATGTACGGGGTGCCGTCCTCGCCGAACGTGGACTCGTTTGCCGGGGCCTTCTGGTCCCTGGCGGCCTGGCCGTCGGCGTCGAAAACGAGGGGGGTGTATTGCTCGCCCGTGCTGCTCAGCAGATCGGTGACCGTCATCCCGCTCCCCCGCTGCACGCCCCAGGTCATCAGGGACTTGGATGCCAGCAGGAAACGATCCTCACCACTGCCGAGGCGCACGGTGCGTTCGAGCGGCCGGTAGCCCTTCGGCGGGTAGCGCATCAGATCGGGCGCGAGGGTGCCGCCGATGGACGCGTACGTCACGGCGGTGTCGGTGAAGGTGGCGCGGCGCATCCGGCTACTTCTTCTCTTTCTTGGCGGGCTCGTCGCCGGAGAGCGCGGCGATGAAAGCCTCCTGCGGCACCTCAACCCGGCCGACCATCTTCATTCGCTTCTTGCCCTCTTTCTGCTTCTCGAGCAGCTTGCGCTTGCGCGAGATGTCGCCGCCGTAGCACTTGGCGAGCACGTCCTTGCGAATGGCACTGATCGATTCGCGGGCGATGATGCGGGCGCCGATCGCAGCCTGGATCGGAACGTCGAACTGCTGGCGCGGGATGAGCTTGCGCAGCCTGCCGGTCATCAGCACGCCGTAGTCGTAGGCCTTGTCGCGGTGCACGATCGCGCTGAAGGCGTCGACCTGCTCCCCCTGGAGCAGGATGTCGACCTTGACCAGGTCGGCCTCCTGCGAGCCGATCGGCTCGTAGTCGAGCGATCCGTAGCCGGCGGTGCGGCTCTTGAGGTTGTCGAAGAAGTCGAAGACGATCTCCCCGAGCGGCATCGTGTAGCGAATCTCGACCCGGTCCTCACCGAGGTAGTCCATGCCGAGGAGTGTGCCGCGGCGGCTCTGGCAGAGTTCCATGATCACGCCGACGTAATCCTTGGGGGCGAGGATCGCGGCCTTGACGATCGGTTCCTCGACCTTCGCGATCTTGCCGTTGGGGAACTCGCTCGGGTTGGTGACCGTGACGGACTTCTTGTCGTCGGTGGTGACCTCGTAGATCACGCTCGGCGCGGTGGTGATCAGGTCGAGCCCGAATTCCCGGTCGAGGCGTTCGGTGATGATCTCCAGGTGCAGGAGACCGAGGAATCCGCAGCGGAAACCGAAGCCGAGGGCAACGGATGTCTCCGGTTCGTAGACGAGGGAGGCATCCGACAGCTTGAGCTTGTCCAGGGCCTCACGCAGGGCCGGGTAGTCGCTGCCGTCGATCGGGTACAGGCCGGAGAACACCATCGGCTTGGGCTCCGTGTAGCCGGGGAGAGCCTCGGTGGCGGGCCGAATGGCGGTCGTGACGGTGTCGCCGACCTTGGACTGGCGCACGTCCTTCACGCCCGTGATCAGGTAGCCGACCTCGCCGACGCCGAGCCCCTTGCTCACGGTCGGTTCGGGCGAGGTGACGCCGATCTCGAGAATCTCGTGGGTTGCCCTGGTGGACATCATCTGGATTTTCTCGCGCGGATTGAGCTTGCCGTCGATCATTCGCACGTAGGTGACGACGCCGCGGTAGCTGTCGTAGACGGAGTCGAAGATCATGGCGCGGGCTGGGGCGGCCGGATCGCCGACCGGGGCCGGGATCAGCCGGGTGGCCCGGTCGAGCAGCTCGGCCACGCCGACGCCGGTCTTGCCGGAGACACGCAGCACGTCGTCGGGACTGCCGCCGATCAGGCTGGCCAGTTCCTTCGCGTACTTGTCGGGGTCGGCCGCCGGGAGGTCGATCTTGTTGAGCACCGGGATGATCATCAGGTCGTTCTCGAGCGCGAGGTAGAGGTTCGCGAGGGTCTGAGCCTCGATGCCCTGGGCCGCGTCGACGAGCAGAATCGCGCCCTCACAGGCGGCCAGGCTTCGGGACACCTCGTAGGTGAAGTCGACGTGACCGGGGGTGTCGATCATGTTCAGCGCGTAGGTCTGACCGTCGAGTTCCCAGGGCATCCGCACGGCCTGGCTCTTGATGGTGATGCCGCGCTCGCGCTCGATATCCATCCGGTCCAGGTACTGGGCGCGCATCGCCCGATCGTCGACGACCCCGGTGATCTGCAGCATCCGGTCGGCCAGCGTCGACTTTCCGTGGTCGATGTGGGCAATGATGCAGAAGTTACGGATGAACTCGGGAGGTGTTGCGGCCGGTTCAAGCGCAGTGAGGGGTCTCGGTGACATGGTCTGGCAATTCTCCCATAGCTGACTGGTCGCAGGTTTCGCCGGGCCGGTCGGGTGCGGTTGACTCTGGTGATGAGACATGTACTGGTCCTCGGCGGCACGAACTGGCTCGGCCGGGAGATCGCCGCCCGGCTCGTCCGGCACGGCGACGCCGTCACCTGCCTGGCCAGGGGAACGAACGCCGGCGCCCCCTCCGGCGCCACCCTGGTCGCCGTGGACCGCACGGCACCGGGGGCCTATGACGCCGTTGCCACCCGCCGCTGGGACGAGGTGGTCGAGCTGTCCTACCTCCCGACCCTCGTCGGCCCCGCCCTCGAAGCGCTCGGGCCCCTGGCCGAGCACTGGACGCTGGTGTCGAGCGTGTCGGTCTACGCCACCGGCACCGAGGTGGGTGCGGATGAGAGCGCACCGATCGTGGAACCGGTGGATCTGGCCGACTACGGGCAGGCCAAGGCCTGGGCCGAGCTCGCGTCGGTGACGGCACTGGGCGACCGACTGCTGATCGTTCGGCCGGGGTTGATCGCGGGGCCGGGTGACCCCAGCGATCGCTTCGGGTATTGGGTCGGCCGCCTCGCCCTGGCCGGCGCCGAGCCGGTGCTCGCGCCGGTGCCCGTGCCGGGACCCGCCGCCGCGGCCGTGCAGGTCGTCGACGTTCGCGACCTCGCCGACTGGATCGAGTTCGCCACACGGAACGGCCTCGCCGGATGCGTCAACGTCGTCGGGCACACGCACTCCCTGGCCGATACCCTCGCACTGGCTGCGAAGGTCGCGCACTTCACCGGCCGGTTCGCGCAGGCCGCCGACGAGTGGCTGGCCGACCACGGGGTGTCCTACTGGGCCGGACCCCGATCCCTCCCGCTCTGGTTGCCGCCGGACGAGGTCGGTTTCGCTCGCCGCAGCAACGCCGCCTTCCTGGCGGCCGGCGGCAGTCTCCGGGAGCTCGAGGACACCATGGTCGACGTGCTCGCCGACGAGGAGACCCGCGGGCTGGACCGGGTGCGCCGCTCCGGGCTGTCCCGGGCCGAGGAAGTCGCGCTGCTCGGCCTCCTCCCGGAGCAGAGACAAACCGCCCACCTTGAAGCGTGACCCCGTGATTTGCCCGCCCGGTGATTGAGCCCGTCGAAATCACCCCAACCCTGCCCCGCCCGCCCGTCCGGTGATTGCGCCGGTCGAAATCACTCCACGTCTACCATCCACAATGCGGGTTTGATCAGGTTATCCACACCCCTCGGTTGGCGTCATGGTGAGGGCTGGGAATGTCGGTGGCTGGTCGTAGTGTTCGGGTATGGCCACCCCGGTGAGCACCTCCCAACAAGAGCTCGGACGGCTCTTCGACGCGGTCGCGGCAGCCGAGAAGGCGATCGCCCAGTGCTTCGCCGCCCGGGCCGAGGCTGTCGACCGGGCCCGCCGCTACAGCGCCGCGCACGCCGCGGGGATTCCGCTCAGCCTGCAGGCGCGGTGGACCCGGGAGGAGATCGCCGAGCGGGAGCTCTCCAGTGAGCTGGCCGCGACCCTGCGGATCCCGGAGCGCACCGCGGAGAACCTCCTCGCGGAGAGCCGGGCTCTGGCCGACGACCTGCCCGGCACCCGGGCGGCGCTGGCGGCCGGGCGGATCAGCTACCGGCACGCTCAAACGGTGGTCCAACAGTCCTGGTCGATCCCGGTCGACGGGCTCGCCGCCTTCGAACAGGCCCTGCTGCCCGCGGCGGAGAAGCTCACCGTGGCCAAACTCAAGCACAAGGCCCGCCTGTTGCGGGAGCGGCTGCACCCGGAGACGATCACCACCAGGCGGGAGAAGTCGATCGCGGACCGCACCAGCGGGGTGATCCCCGAGCACGACGGGATGGCGACGCTGTACGTGACGACGGGGGCGGAGCTGGTGCAGGCGATCTTCCACCGGGCCACCGACCTTGCCACGAGTCTGCAGGGCCCGCGCGAGACGCGCACGCTCAGCCAGATCCGCACCGATGTGCTCAGCGACCTGCTGATCGGCGGGGTCACCCCCACCGGGGTGGGCGCGGGAGTGAAAGCGAGCGTGCAGGTGACCGTGCCGGTCATGACGCTCCTGGGCCACAGTGACGAGCCCGGCTACCTCGAGGGGTACGGGCCGATCGACGCCGACACGGCCCGGGATCTCGCCTCGCGGGCGCCGAGCTTCACCCGGCTACTCACCCACCCCGAAACCGGGGTGATCCTCTCCGTCGGCCGAGACCGATACAAGGTCCCCAAACGCATGCGCCAATTCCTCCGCCTCCGCGACGAAACCTGCCGCTTCGTGGGCTGCAACCGGTCCGCACGCAACGCGGAACTCGACCACACCCATGACTGGGCGCTGCTGGGCATGACCGCAGCCGACAACCTCGCCCACCTCTGCACGGCCAGCCACGCCCTGAAAACCCAAACCCGCTGGACCGTCGCCCAACAACCCGGCGGCATCCTCACCTGGACCTCACCCACCGGAAGAGACTTCACCACCGAACCCGCCACCGTGCTCCCCACCGGACCACCACCGGCACCGCCGCCGCCGGCGCCGGCGGCAGCCAACTACGACGATGTGCCGTTCTGAAGCCGCATTCTGAAGCCTGGTCCTGCAGCCACGTTCTGAAGCCAGGTCCTGCAGCCACGCTTTGAAGCCAGGTCCTGCAGCCGGATAGGTGGCATGATCGCGGGCATGAGGAACGTATGACACAGGTCCCGCCCGTGCTCTTTGTGCATGGGATCCGCACCTCGGCCACGATGTGGCGCCGGCAACTGGCCGGACTGGCCGAGTATGGGCTTCCGGGTCTCGCGATCGACTTGCCCGGGCACGGCTCGCGCATGGCCGAGCCCTTCACCGTCGAGGGAGCCCTCGCCGCCATCGATGAAGGGGTAGCCGCTCTGGGCGGCCGAGTCGTGCTGGTCGGGCTCTCCCTCGGCGGCTACTACGCCATCGAGTACTCCGCGCGGAATCCCGGAAAGGTGGCCGGACTCGTCGCCGCGGGATGCTGTGCGATCCCCGGAGGGTGGCCACTCGACGTCTACCGTGGCCTGGCCAGGCTGATCCGGCGATTGCCCGACCACGGCCTATGGCTTCACACCACTCTCGTGCGGGTCCTGCTGCCGAAAGAGGGTGCCGCCGACACGCTCGTCGACGGCGTTCCCCTGAACGTGATGGACGCCGGGCTTGGTGCCACCGGCACCCTCCGCCCGCTCGAGGGACTGTCCCGGTATCCGGGACAGATCTGGCTGGTCAACGGTGCCTTCGACCAGTTCAGGCTGCACGAGCGTCGCTTCCTGGCCGCGTGCCGTAGCGGCCGCCTTGTCATCGTGCCGCGGGCCTCACACCTTGTCAGCCTGGCCCAGCCCGAGCGCTTCGGCGCGGTGCTGCGCGGGATCCTCACGGAGATCTCGGCGGACGAACCGCGGACGATTGTCGACCCGGTCGAATAACTGGTATCGTTGCCTGTTGGCTTGCGTGTTGGGTCCCACCCCACACGATCTTTGCCGTACGGCGCCCTCTACCGCCAAGCGGCCCATCCGAACAAGAACCTAACGAAAGCGTATAAACGTGGCAAATATCAAGTCGCAGATCAAGCGAATTGGCACCAACAAGAAGGCCCAGGAGCGCAACAAGTCGGTGAAGAGCGAGTTCAAGCGTGCAATCCGCGCGACCCGCCTCGCCGTCACTGCTGGCGACAAGGACAAGGCCGTTGCCAGTCTCGCCGTTGCTTCGAAGAAGCTCGACAAGGCCGTCAGCAAGGGCGTCATCCACAAGAACCAGGCGGCAAACAAGAAGTCGGCCATCGCAAAGTCGGTCGGCGCACTCGTTTAGTCCCCACACAACCTGGTTTGAGGCCGATGTTCGGAACTGAACCGGTGTAATGGAAAGCCCTCGCCTTATGGCGGGGGCTTTCTTATGTGTCCGGCGAGCAGGGGTACAGAAAGCTCGGCCGGGGTCAGAGCTCGCCCTTGCGTGCGATCACACCCACCAGCCGTTCGAGGGCGAAGACCGGGTCGCGCCCGGCCCCCTTTACGGCGGCATCCGTCTCGGCGAGCATGACCATGCACCGGGCCAGGCCCTCGTCTGACCAGCCGCTCAGGTCACGCTGGGCGCGCTCGACCTGCCAGGGCGCGAGTCCGAATTGCGAGGCGAGCTGCCCGGAGCCGCCGCGCACACCGTAGAGCTTGGCCATCGTTCGGATCTTCATGGCGAACGCCGCAACGACCGGAACAGGGTCGGCGCCAGAGGAGAGAGCGTGGCGGAGGATGACCAGGGCCTCCCCGTGCCTCCCGGCGATCGCCGAGTCGGCGACCTTGAACGCGTTCGCTTCGACCCGTCCGCCGTAGTAACGATCGACGGTGGTCTCCGTGACCTCCGTCGCAGAGTCGGCAATGAGCTGTTGGCAGGCCGCGGACAACTCGGCGAGGTCTCCGGAGAAGGCCGCGACCAGGGAACGGAGGGCGCTCGGAGTGACCCGTTTGCCGGCCGCCTTGAACTCGGCTGAGGCAAACTCGTGGCGGTCGGAATCTTTCTTGAGCTCGGCGCAGACCACCTCGACCGCACCACCGACCCCGGAACGGATCGTGTCGAGCAGCTTCTTGCCGCGCACCCCGCCACCGTGCCGCAGCACGACGTAGGTGTCTTCGGCCGGGTTCTCCAGGTAGGCGAGCGCCTCGATCAGGAACGTGTCACTGCACTTCTCGACCGAACTCACTCGGATCAACCGCGGTTCGCCGAACAACGAGGGGCTCGCCATGGTGAGCAACTCCCCCGGCGCATAGCTGTCGGCCTGCACGTCGCTGATCTCCAGGCTCGGGTCCTCGAGCTTCAGGAAGTCCCGCAACTGGCGAATCGCCCGTTCGGCCAGGAACACCTCGGTGCCGGAGACCAGCACGATCGGGGCAGGGCGCACCTGGTGCCACGACAACTGCGGGATGGCGACGGACTTGCTCGCCGCTGGCTTGCTCGCTGCTGACTTGCCGGTAGAGGGTCGGCCCGTTGCGGCCCGACCAGAGGATGCGGTTCGTGCGGCCACGCGGTTCCCTTCGATTGTCTGGGTCAAGCCTAGTTTGCCTATTCACATCATGGGCGCGCCACCCGCTCGGTCCACAGGGTCAGCGCACCGTGCCCGCCCGGTTCCAGGGCGACGACGGCCAGTCCCTGCCTGTCGGTGCGCACGGCGGCGGTCCCCGCCCCGGCGAGGATTTCGAGCAGCCGATCGGTCGGGTGCCCGTAGCCGTTGTCGGCACCGACGGAGATCAGCCCCACGGTCGCCCGCAGATCGGCATACAGCGCCTGGCTCTGGTCCCGCGAGCCATGGTGGGCGACCTTCACGACGTCCACCCGGCCCGGCGCCGAGGCCCGCCGCAGGGCGTCCTGGGCCTCCTCGCCGAGGTCACCGAGGAAGATCGACCGGATCCCCCGCCCGTCGAACCCGACAGTCAGGCTCCCCGGGTTGCCGGTCTGCATCACCGGGGAGCCGCGCACGGGCCAAAACAGCTCCCAGCGCAGTCCGCCGAGGGTGCCCCGATCGCCGCGGGCACCCAGGAGCACCTCCGCTCCCCCGTCGGCGAGCCGCTCGTGCAGACGCTCATCCTGCGCGTTCTCCGGAATGCCGACCAGCGCGGTGCCGACCCGGCCGATCACGGCGTCTATCCCGCCGACGTGGTCCAGGTCGTAGTGGGTGAGCACCAGCAGGTCGATCCGGTCGATGCCCAGGGTGTCGAGGCAGTTCGCCAGCGCCGCCGGGTCCGGTCCGACGTCGACGAGGGCATACCGGTCTCCGTCGCGCACGACGACCGCGTCCCCCTGACCGATGTCGCAGGCCGCGATCTGCCAGTCCGCCGGGAAGGCGAGGGCCCGGCCCAGACCGGAGCCGATCAGACTCCCCGCGTAGGATCCGAAGGCCAGGGCCATGACGGCGACGGCCGGAATCCGCCAGCCCGACCAGCCGCGTCGGGCACGCCTGGTGGGCGCCGGGTGTGCCCGGAGGGGCCGGGCGACACCCGGTTGGGATCGGATGAGCGGGGTGGGCTGGGCCGCTACCCCGGCTCGCACGGGGACGAGCACGAGCGCCAGAGCGAGAATGGTCAGCACCGCGGTGGCCCCGACGCCGACGGGGCCACCGAACCACGGGAGGCGACTGCCGGGCAGGGCGGCACTCGTGCCGGCAACGGCGGCGATCCAGGCCGACGGCAGCCAGGCCAGTTGCAGGATGCCCCAGGCCACGCCCGGCAGCCACGGAAGCAGCAGGCAGGCCACCAGGCCGACTACCGTCGCCACCGGGGCCGCCGGTCCGGCGAGCAGGTTCGCGGGCACGCCGTAGAGCGGCAGGGTCGGACTGAGCAGAACGAGCACCGGCTGGCAGGCCAGCTGCGCGGCGAGCGGAATGGCGATCACACCGGCCAGCCAGGCCGGCATCCACCGGCCCAGCATCCGTCCCAGCGGCCCGGCCAGCACGAGCAGGCCGGCGGTGGCGAGCACCGAGAGGGCGAAGCCGTAGCTGCGGGCCAGCCACGGGTCGAAAACGAGCAGCACGATGACGACGAACGCGAGCAGCGGCAGTCCCCTGCCCGGCCGGCCGGACCCGATCGAGAGCAGCAGCACGGTGGCCATCAGTGCAGCGCGCAGAACGCTGGGTTCCGGGGTCACGAGCACGACGAAGCCGAGCAGAGTGAGGAGGGCCAATGCCAGCCGCACCAGGCGGCGCAGCCCCAGGTAGCCACCGAGCAGCAACACACCTGCCGTGACCACGGCGCAGTTCGCCCCGGACACCGCGGTGAGGTGGCTGAGCGAACTGGTCTTCATTGCCCCGTCGAGGTCCGGACCGACGGCACCCGTGTCGCCGATGGCCAGCCCGGGCAGCAGGTCCCCTCCGTCGCCGGGAAGCCTCGACGAGGCATCCGCGAATCGGGTTCGTAGATCGTTCGCCCAGGCGAGCCACCACGGCGGGTCGGCGACCGTCTCTGGAGGATCACGACCGAAGACGAGCGCCGCTGCCGAGTCCCCCGGCTCCGTCTGCCGCACCCGGGCGGGCAGCCGGATGACCGTGCCGATCCGGAACGCCGGCCCAGCCGGGGCCTCAGCGAAGTCCACGTCCGGCACCGCGACGGCGACCGAACGGCCGCCATG
>NZ_JASISS010000007.1:0-94278 GCF_030063195.1 Cryobacterium sp. PH31-AA6 | reverse complement strand
CAGGCACGGCGAGCTCGGTGAGCGAGCCACGGAACCGCACCCGGCTGGAGCCGAGTTGCGAGCCGCCGCCGAACGAAGCGGTCTCCACCGGACTCGACAACACCGTGAGCGTCGCGGTGACCACGGCGTGCCTGGCCGCGGCGTCCCTAACTACGTCCGGCAGGCGTGCCGGCGCGGCCACGGCGACCGCGGCGGCCACGAGGGCCGCCCCGGCGCAGCACAGTGCCACCTGCGTCAGTGCACTCCGGGTCAGCGCGGATCCTCCGGACCGCCGCGGCAGGAGCGCGAGGGTGGCCAGAGCCGCTCCTGCGGGCCACAGCACCAGCTGGCTGACCGTCGACCAGTCCGGCGCGCCGCTCAGCAGCCAGGCAGCCGCCCAGGCCGACACCGCCGCACCGGCCAGACGCAGGTCGAGGATCATGTGGTGATCAGATCCTTGAGGCCGTCGAAGGTCTTGTCGCCGATCCCGGTGACGCTGCGCAGGTCGTCCACGGTCGCGAAGTGCCCGTTCGCCTCACGGAAATCAATGATCCGCTGGGCCATCATCGGCCCGATCCGCGGGAGGGTTTCCAATTCAGCAACGGTGGCGGTGTTCAGATTCACCTTCTGGCCAGAGGCGACGCCACTCCCCTGCCCTGATGCCTGCGGTGCGACGGGCGGCACCTCACCCAGCTGCGGGAGGTAGAGCTGTTCCCCGTCGCTGAGCCGCCTGGCCAGGTTGGCGCCGGCCGGGTCGGCCGCCTCGGTCAACCCGCCGGCCGCCGCAACGGCGTCGATCACCCGGGCACCGGCACCGAGTTCGAACAGCCCCGGTCGGCGAACCGCCCCAAGCACGTGCACGAGAATGATCGCGCCCGTCGACGAGGCCGGGTCGGACGAGGCCGGGTCGGACGAGGCCGGGTCGGTCCAGGCCGGGTCGGACGAGGCCGCGCCATTCGACGACGCCCCGAACCGGTCCGTCCCGCCCGGGGTGATCACCCGGTGAGTGGCCTGCCCGCCGACGGCCGAGAGCACAACGGCCGTGGCCAGGGCCGCGATGAGCAGCACCACCGCGGCGCCAACCCCGATCCGCATCCGGGCGCCCCGGCCGGGGCCCGCCGACCTGGACAGGCTCGCGAGCGCCGCTTCACCGGGATCAGGCTCCATCCGGGCAGGCTAGGTCGCCCGGAGCGGTTTCCCGGCGGGGCGAGACCCTATCGGTGCGCCGGGACGGGACCCGTCCGCTGTGGAGGTGAGGCGGCCCCGCCCGATCAGACCGGGCGCGTGACGATGCTGACCAGCTTCGGTGCCCGCACGATCACATTCACGATCTCCCGCGTTCCGATCGCTTTGACGACCGGCGCGGAGACTCGGGCCAGGCGTTCAAGGTCCTCGCCGGAGATCTTCGGCGAAATCTCGAGGCGTTCCCGTACCTTGCCGTCGACCTGCACTACCGCGGTCACGGACTCCTCCACAAGAAGGGTCTGGTCGGCCTTGCGCCACTGGGCGAGGGCCACACACGGTTGGTAGCCGAGCCGCTGCCACATGTCTTCCGCCGTGTACGGCGCGAACAGGTTCAGCGCCATCGCGGTGACCTCGGCGGCCTCCCGCACGGCGCCGTCGGCGGGACCGGCCCCCGTGTCGATGACCTTGCGGGTGGCGTTGACGAGTTCCATCAGCCGCGCGACGACCACGTTGAACTTGAACGCTTCGATCAGACCGGGCGCGTCGGCGAGGAACCGATGGGTGACCCGGCGCAGGCCGGCATCGCCCGACTTCCAGTCGATGTCGGGAGCGCTCGTGACGTCCCTGGCCACCCGCCAGGCCCGGGCGAGGAACTTCGCGGAGCCGACGGGCGAGACATCCGCCCAGTCGATGTCGTCCTCGGGCGGGCCGGCGAAGGCCATCGTCAGGCGCACGGCGTCGACGCCGAACCGGTCGACCTCCTCCGTGAAGTAGACCAGGTTTCCCTTGCTCTTGGACATCTTGGCGCCATCGAGGATGACCATGCCCTGGTTGAGCAGGGCGGTGAAGGGTTCCGTGAACGAGACGTAGCCGAGGTCGAAGAGCACCTTGGTCATGAACCGGGCGTAGAGCAGGTGCAGGATGGCGTGTTCGACGCCGCCGACATACTGGTCGACCGGCGCCCACTTCTCGGCGTCTTTCGGGTCGAACGCCCGCGTGTCGTCGTTCGGGTTGAGGAACCGGAGGAAGTACCAGGAGCTGTCGACGAAGGTGTCCATGGTGTCGGCGTCGCGGCGCGCCGGGGTTCCGTCGATCGGGTTGGGCACGTTGACCCAGTCGGTCGCGCCGCCCAGGGGCGAGGTTCCCTTGGGTTTGAGGTCGAGGCCGTCGGTCGGTGGCAGCAGCACGGGCAGCTGGTCTTCCGGAACCGGGATCTCGGTGCCGTCCGCACCGTGGATGATCGGGATCGGGGTGCCCCAATAGCGTTGGCGGGAGATCAGCCAGTCGCGGAGGCGGTAATTCTTGGCGGCCCGGCCGGTGCCGTCGGCGGTCAGCTGGTCGATGATGCGCTTGATTGCGGTGCTCTTGCTCAGCCCATCGAGGGCTCCCGAATTGATCAGGCGGCCCTCGCCGGCCAGGGCGACACCGGTGGTGGCCGGGTCGAGCGTGGGGAGCTCCTCGGTTCCGTCGATCATTTCCTGGGTGATCACGGGGATCATCCCCGTGACCGGCGCCGTGGTGTCGACGACGACGATCACGGGCAGGTCGAAGCGGCGCGCGAAGTCGAGGTCGCGCTGGTCGTGCGCGGGGACGGCCATCACGGCGCCGTGACCGTAGTCGGCGAGCACGTAGTCCGCGGCCCAGATCGGCAACCGTTCGCCGTTGACCGGGTTGATCGCGTAGCGCTCGAGGAACACACCGGTCTTCTCACGGTCCGTGGACTGGCGTTCGATCTCGGTGCTGTTCTGCACCTGGACCAGGTACTCCTGGAACCGGGCCTTCACCTCTGGCGAGGAGTCGGCGACCAGCTCGGCGGCCAGGTCTGCGTCGGGGGCGACAACCATGAAGGTCGCGCCGAAGAGGGTGTCCGGCCGGGTCGTGAACACACTGACCCGCTCCTCGCGACCCTCGATCACGAAGTCGACGTCGGCCCCGATCGAGCGGCCGATCCAGTTTCGCTGCATGTTCAGCACCTTGGCCGGCCAGGCGCCCTCGAGCTGGTTGAGGTCATCGAGCAGGCGGTCGGCGTAGTCGGTGATCTTGAAGTACCACTGGGTGAGCTTCTTCTTGACCACGACGGCGCCGCTGCGCTCCGACGTGCCGTCGGCGAGCACCTGCTCGTTGGCGAGCACGGTCTGGTCTACCGGGTCCCAGTTGACCCAGCTGTCCTTGCGGTAGGCCAGGCCCTTCTTGTAGAGCTGGAGGAACAGCCACTGGTTCCACTTGTAGTACTCGGGATCGCTCGTGTGCAGTTCGCGGGACCAGTCGAAGGAGGCCGCGTAGAGCTTCATGCTCTTCTTCTGCTGCGCGATGTTGTCGTAGGTCCAGCCGCGGGGGTCGATGCCGCGCTTGATCGCCGCGTTCTCGGCGGGCAGGCCGAAGGAGTCCCAGCCGATCGGGTGCAGCACGTTGAAGCCCTGCTGGCGCCAGTACCGGGCGACGATGTCGCCGAGGGCGTAGACCTCGGCGTGGCCCATGTGCAGGTCGCCGGAGGGATAGGGGAACATGTCGAGCACGTACTTGCGCGGTCGCTTGTCGTCGGGGTCGTCCGTGCGGAAGGGCTCGAGCTCTTCCCAGATCGGCTGCCATTTGGCCTGAATCGCGGCGAAATCGTAGATTTCTTCGTCGCGGTGGGCGCCGGTGGGCGTGTGGTCGTGCTCGTGTGCCACGTGACTCTCTTCGTTGCGGTGGGGGTGCGCCGTCTCAGGCCGCTGGGCGCCCGCAGGCGTCGTCCAGGCTTCTAGGTTACTAAACCCTGGCCGGCCGGCGTTGCGGGCGGAGTTTTCGAGGCCCAGAGCACGTCGAGCAGGGCCGCGGCCTTGATTCGGGTCTCCTCGAGTTCTTCGGCCGGGTCGGACAGGGCGGTGATGCCGCCGCCGGTGCCGATGGACGCGCCGTCCGCTCCGATCACGATGCTGCGGATGACCATGGCCAGGTCGACGGCGCCGTCGAAGCCGAAGTAGCCGAAGGCTCCCGAGTAGATCCCGCGTGGTCCGGCCTCGAGACGGTCGAGGATGCCCATGGCGCTCGGTTTGGGCACGCCGGTCATCGATCCGGCCGGGAAACAGGATTCCACGGCGTCTATTCCGGTCAGTCCGGCAGCGAGGCGGGCCTCCACCGTGCTGACCAGCTGGTGCACGTGGGCGTAGCTTTCCACGTCGAGCAGCTGGGTCACCGCCACGGAGCCGAGCCGGGCGATCCGGCCCAGATCGTTGCGCATCAAGTCGACGATCATCAGGTTCTCGGCGCGTTCCTTGCCGCTGGTCTCCAGCTCGAGGCGAAGCGCCAGGTCGCGGGCCACCCCGGTCGATCGGCGCCGGGTGCCCTTGATCGGCCGGGTGCTGACCCGGCCGGTGCGGGAGACGGTGAGGAACTGCTCCGGTGACGCGCTGAGCAGGGCGAGCTCGCCGAACCGGAGCAGGCCGCCGTGGTGGCTGGGGCTTCCCGCCCGGAGTTGGAGGTAGGCCTCGACCGGGTCAGGGTGCGCGGCGACGCGGATCTCGTTGGTGAGACACAGCTGGTAGGCGTCGCCCGCCGTAATCGACGACTGACAGCGCCGGATCAGGTCCACGTAGCCGGCCGGGTCGTGCCGCCAGCTCGCCGGGAGCCGTGGTTCCCCGGTCGGCGCCGAGGTCAGCAGGGGAACCGGGGCCGCGGATGCCTCGGCCGCCAGCAGGGCGGCGAGAACCTCGTCCGCCCACTCGGCGGTTTCCTGAGCGGACGTCCCCGGGGCTGCACGCTCGAGCAGGGTGACGGTGCGCGCGGCATGGTCGAATTCGATCGCCCGGTCGACCTGCAGGAGTGCGGCATCCGGGTACCGGGAGGCGTGTACCGGCGCGCCGACGGTCTGCGCGCCGAGTTCGTAGCCGAGCCAGCCGACCCAGCCGAGCCGGAAGCCGCCGGCGGCCGGGGCATCCGCGTCCCCGTCGGATTCCTCGTCCAGCCCAGCACCCTCGGCCGCCGCGAGGTCTTCCCTGAGGAACTCGAAGATCGTCTCCGGAATGGTCGTGATGCCCGCCGGCGCAGCGACATCGGCGCCGGGAAACGACACGGTGACGGTGCCATCCGGCACCGACGCGGTCACGAAACGGGAGCCGGCATCCGCGGCGCCGAGGTAGCTGAAGCCGTGCTCGGCGGCGACGCCGGCGTCCAGCCAGAACGAGTGGGTATTCGCCCGGTGGAGGGTGAGGTAGACGAAGGACGGGTCCCACCAGCCGGGCAGGGGGAAACGTCGGAGTGGTGCGGGCACGCCACCAGCCTAGGTGGGAAGGACGCCTGCGGCATGCCGCGGGCGGCGACTATCCCCCGAGGGTCACCCGTGCGGTGATCAGTGCGTCCGGCACACTCGTATGGGAGATGAGCAGTACCGCCCGGCCGTCCTCGGCGGCCGTGGTCAGGATGTCCCGGACGAGCCGGTCGCCCTGTTCCTCGTCTACGTTCGCGGTGGGCTCGTCGACCACGAGCACCGGGAAGTCAGCCAGGAGCGCCCTGGCCAGGGCGATTCGCTGGGCCTGCCCGCCCGAGACCAGCGCGCCTCGCTCGCCGACCCGCGCATCCAGTCCGCCCCGCGCCGTCGCCCACTCGGCCAGGCCGACGCGATCGATCACGGCCAACAGGTCCTCGTCGGTCGCGGTGTCCCTGGCGAAGAGCAGGTTCTGCCGGATGCTGTCGTCGAAGAGCCAGGGCCGCTGCTCGCAGAGCCCGACCACCGAGCGCACCTCCGTCTGGGGCAGCAGTCGCGCCTCGACCCCGCCGAGCGTGTACGACCCGGAGTAGTCGAGAAAACGCACCAGGGTCTGCGCCAGGGTGGTCTTGCCCGACCCGCTCGGCCCGGCCAGGTGAACCCGGTCGCCGGGGGCCAGACGCAGGGAGACGCCGGTGACCGCGGGGGCATCCGCTCCCGGCCAGCTTGCGCCGAGGTCGGTCAGTTCCAGGACGGTCGCGCCGTTCCGCGCGGCCGGGCGGTCGACGTGAATCTGATCGGGAATCTCAACCGGGATTTCGCCAGGGACCTCCGCCGGCACGGCCGTCGCAACGCGTTCGGCGCTGGATCGAACCTCACGCCAGGCGCCGAGGGCGGCCGGCACCGCGCCGAACACCTCGAAGACGGCCATCGGCACAAGCACGATCACGGCAAATGCGGGGCCTGCCAGTACCGGGATGCCGGCCACCAGGGCGGCAACCGTGGCGACGCCCGCGAACAGGGACAGCACGGCCCCCTGAACGCCGACGCCCAGGGACCGGCGAAGGGTCGCCCTCCGGAGCAGTTCGTCGGCCCGTCGGACGGCGGCCAGGCGGGCCGGCAACGCGCCGAACGCGGTGAGCACATCGAGGTTCTCGACGACCTCCAGCACCTGGCCGGTGAGGCTGCCGCGGAGTGGAGCGAGCTCGCGCTCTGCCCTGGCAGCGAGCAGCCCCGATCCGAGCGTGCCGAGCAGCCCGGCGACGACGAGGCTGAGCAGCAGGGTGAGTCCGGCCAGGGGCTGCACGCTCCACACGCCGATCACGCTCACGGCGGCGACGATGCCGGCGGTCGCCAACGGCTGGACGACCCGCAACGGCAGGTCCTGCAGGGCATCCACGTCACGTACGAGTCGGCTGAGCAGCTCGCCCCTGCCGGTGTCGGCGAGCCCCGCCGGAGCCAGCGGAACAATCCGGGAGAACACCCCGACGCGGAGGAGGGAAAGCTGACGGAAGGCGGCGTCATGGCTGGTCAGCCGGTCCAGGTACCGGAACGCGGACCGGCCGAGGGCGAACGCCCGGACGCCGACGACGGCCATCGACAGATAGAGGATGGGCGGCTGTTCCGCAGCCCGGGTGATCAGCCAGGCTGAGGTCGCCAGCAGCGCCACCGCACAGACCGCGCTGGCAACGCCGGCCGCGAGCCCGGGCAGAAACCAGCGCGCCCGCGGCTGCGCCAGTCGAAGGATCGCCAGGGTGGCGCGCCGGATACGGGCCTCAGACATGGGCCGCCTCGCCGAGGTCGACGACCTGGTCTGCGGCGCCCTGCAGCACGGGTCGGTGGCTCACCACGATCACGATGTGCCCCTCGGCGGCGAGTCGGCGAAGCCCGGAGACGAGGTGACCCTCGGCTTCGGGGTCCAGGGCGGAGCTGGGCTCGTCGAGCACGAGAACGTTGCAGCCGTGCAGCCGGGTTCGGTAGATTGCCCGCGCGGCCGCCACCCGTTGCGCCTGTCCTCCGGAAAGGCCGTCTCCGTTGACGCCGAGCCGGGTCTCCGGGTCCAGGTCGCCTGCGCCGGCATCCCTGAGCGAGAGGCGCACCAGTGCCGGGTCAGCGGCCGACTCCCCCAGGGCGATATTGTCGGCGATCGTGCCGGCCAGCAGGCCGGGGCGCTGACCCGCCCAGGCCAGCCAGGGGCGCGGGGTGCCGGCGGTGACCGTGCACTCGCCGAGGCTGATCGTGCCGTCGAACGGCACGAACCCCTGCAGCGCGGCGATCAGCGTCGACTTGCCGGCCCCGCTCGCACCACGGATGACCGTGAGCCGGCCGGGAGGGAAAACGGCCGAGAGCTCCGGGCCGGGCACGGCGGCCGGCCGGCGCACGCTGACCCGGTCGAAACGCAGTGCGGCCGTCGCGGCGATCGTGGCAGGGTCCGGGGCGGAGGCTACGGTGGTGCCGAACCCGCCTGGCTCCGCGTCGAGGATCGCGAAGACGTCCTCCGCGACGGCCAGCCCGTCGGCCGCAGCGTGGAACTGTGCGCCGACCTGCCGCACCGGGAGGAAGGCTTCCGGGGCGAGCAGCAGCACGAACAATCCGACGCCGAGTTGCAGGGAACCGTCGACCAGGCGCAGGCCGACCGACACCGCGACGAGGGCGACGGAGAGGCTGGCGCCGAGCTCGAGCACGAAACCGCTGAGGAACGAGACCCGCAGCACCTTCATTGTGCGGCCCCGGTAATCCTCCGTGATGGCGCGCAGCCGGTCGGACTGGCGCGACTCCCGGCCGAAGATCTTGAGCGTGGCGAGCCCGCCGACGAGATCGAGGAAGCCGACGCCGAGTCGCTGCAGCGCGTCCCACTGCGCACGTTGCACGGCCTGCGTCGCCTGGCCGATCAGCACCATGAACAGGGGGATGAAGGGCAGCACCACGATCACGGTGATCCCGCTCGGCAGGTCCTGCCAGAGCATCACCAGTACCAGGATCGGGGTGGCGATTCCGGCCAGGAGCAGCTGGGGCAGGTACCGTGCGAAGTAGTTGTCGAGGGCGTCGAGGCCCTGCCCGACCAGGGTGGCCACGCCGGCGCTCTGCCTGGCCGCCAGCCAGTCGGGGCCGCGCTCGGCGAGGCGCTCGAGCACCCGGGCGCGCAGCTGGCTCTTGACCGATGCGGCACCGCGGCTTGCGGCCACCTCAAGCAGCCAGACCAGAACCGCCCTGGCGACGATCACCGCGGCCAGGGCGCCGATCGTCGGCGCGAGCTCGGCCGGGTCCCGCCCCAGCACGGCGAGGCTGATCGTCTGGCTGAGCAGCCAGGCGAATGCCACGACGACGAGAGTCTGCGCGAGGCCGAGCACGGCCCCGACCAGCAGGAACCAGCGTGCGGCGGAGGCATAGCGGAGAAGCCGAGGGTCGAGGGGTCGCATTGACGATTCGTTGGTTTGGTCGGAGGCGGTTGGTTGGCGGCGGCTGGTCGGAGGCCGGGCTAGTGCGTGGCGGCTTCGATGGTGCCGCGGCTGACCCGCTTGCGCAACACCCAGTAGGTCCAGCCCTGGTAGAGGAAGATGACCGGGGCCGCGATCAGGGCGGTCCAGCTCATCACCTGCAGGGTGTACGGGGTCGACGAGGCGTTCGCGATCGTCAGACTGTTCGCCGGGTCGTTGCTGGCCGGCATCACGTCGGGGAACAGGGAGGCGAAGAGGGTGAGCACGGCCAGTCCGATCGTGACGGCCATCAGCGTGAACGCCCAGCCTTCCGAGCCCCGGAGGTTCATGAGGAACGATCCGATCAGGGCGACGGCGGCCAGCGCGGCGAACACTGCGGTGAACAGGCTGCCGAAGGCGAGCACCGTCCAGAGCAGGAACGAGGCCGCAACGACGATCGTGATGAGCCCTGACCGCACGGCGAGTTTCCTGGCCCGCTCGCGAATGTCCCCCTCGGTCTTCAGCGACACGAAGACGATCCCGTGGGTGAAGAAGAGCAGCAGGGTGGTGACCCCGCCGAGCAGGGCGTACGGGTTGAGCAGGTCGAAGAAGCTGCCGATGTAGTTGTGCGCGGCGTCGAGCCGCACGCCCTGCACGACGTTGGCGAAGGCGACGCCCCAGAGCAGGGCGGGCACGGCGCTGCCGACCACGATCATGCCGTCGAACCACTTCTTCCACTCGGATTCCGGCCGCTGGTGCCGGTATTCGAACGACACCCCGCGCACGATGAGTGCGAGCAGGATCAGGAGCAGGGCGAGGTAGAAACCGCTGAACATGGTCGCGTACCACTCGGGGAACGCCGCGAACAGGGAGGCTCCGGCCACGATCACCCAGGTCTCGTTGAGGTCCCAGACCGGTCCGATGGTGTTGATCAGCACCCGGCGGTCGGTGTCATCGCGGCCGAGGAAGGGAAGCGACATGCCGACACCGAAGTCGAACCCGTCGAGCACGAAATAGCCGATGAACATCGCCGCGATGATCCAGAACCAGAGGATGTTGAGTTCCATCAGATGCTCCTAGTAGATCGTGACACGTTGGGGGGTTTCACCGGTGAGCGGATCGGGTACCGGGGCATCCTCAGGGCCCTGCTGGACCGCGCGGAGGATCAGCCGGAACTCCACCACGGCGAGAACGCCGTAGATCAGGGTGAACGCGATCAGGGAGATCAGGATCTCGAGGCCGGAGACGTTCGGTGACACCCCGGACTCCGTCTTCAACAGCCCGAAGACGAGCCAGGGTTGCCGCCCCATCTCGGTGAAGATCCAGCCGACGCTCATCGACGCGAGCGAGAACGGGAAGGACCAGATCGCGACCTTCCAGACCCAGGTGGCCGTCGGGGTCCGACCGCCGCGGGTGAGCCAGAGGCCGACGACGGCGACGAGGATGTGCGCGATGCCGAGGCCGATCATCCAGCGGAACGCCCAGTAGGTGATCCAAATGGTCGGGGTGTAGTCGCCGGGGCCGTAGAGCCCCACATACTGCGCCTGGAGGTTGTTGATGCCTTCGACGGTGCCGTCGAGGGTGTGGGTCGACAGGAAGGACAACAGGTACGGGATCCGCACGGAGAACAGTTCGCTCACGCCATCCGGCGTGCCGAGGGTGAAGATCGAGAAGGATGCGTCCGCGCCGGTCGCCGTCTTGTACATCGCCTCGGCCGCGGCCATCTTCATCGGCTGGGCGGCGGTCATGGCCAGGCTCAGGGAATCGCCGAAGAAGGTGGTGAGCGCGCCGGAGATGACCATCATCCACATCCCGAACTTGAGCGCGGGGCGCATGGTGTCGGCGTGCTGCTTGCGGTACAGGTGCCAGGCCGCAACGGAGATGATCAGCCCTGCCGACACCATGAACGAGGCGAAGATCGTGTGCGGAAAGGACGCGAGCGCGATCGGGTTCGTCAGCAGCTCGCCGATGTCGGTGAGTTCTGCCCGTCCCCTGGTCTCATTGATTCGGAACGCGATCGGGTTCTGCATGAACGCATTGGCGGCGAGGATGAAGTAGGCCGACGCGATCGAACCCACCGCGGTGAGCCAGATCGTGGCGAGGTGCAGCCCCCGGGGAAGCTTGTCCCAGCCGAAGATCCAGAGTCCGATGAAGGTGGCCTCGAGGAAGAACGCCACAATGCCCTCGAAGGCGAGCGGCGCCCCGAAGACGTCGCCGACGAACCGCGAATAGGTGGACCAGTTCATGCCGAACTGGAACTCCTGCACGATCCCGGTCACGACGCCCATGGCGAAATTGATCAGGAAGATCTTGCCGAAGAAATGGGTGAGCTGAAGGTACCTTGCCTTGTCCGTGCGCACCCAGACGGACTGGAAGATCGCGACGGTCAGGGCGAGCCCGATGGTGAGCGGGACGAAGAGGAAGTGGTACACCGTCGTCAGGCCGAATTGCCACCTCGACAGGAGTAAGGGATCCAGCCATTCGTTCATGCGTCCTCCAGGCAACTGCTCTTCTACGGTACGTAGAAGACTACACTTCTACACAACGTAGAACATGTCGGTGAGCGGCGGTAAACTGCCGCCATGGGTAATCTCGGTGTGCTTGAGCGTTTGCTGATGGACGTGCTCTGGGAGTCCGGCCAGTCGCTGCCCGCGAACGAGTTGCGCGACCGTTTGCTCTCCCCGGCTGCCGCGGCGGCAAGCAGCAAGCCCCTGGCCACGACCACGGTGCTCACGGTGTTGTCCCGGCTCGAGAAGAAGGGCTTCGTCACCCGGGACCGCGACAGCCGTCCGCACCTGTACCGGGCGGTGACGACCCGGGCCGAACACACCGCGGAACTGATGCATGAGGCCCTCGGTTCCGCGCCGGACCGCCAGGCCGCGTTGGCCCGCTTCATCGGCAACGTCAGCCCGCAGGAGGCCGACAGCCTGCGTCGCCTGCTCAGCGTCTCAACAACCGGCGATCGATCGGGCTCGTGAGAACCCGACCAACGCGATGCCAGGCGCCGTGCCGGCGGCCGCGCTAGCCCTCTCGGCCCTGGCCGTCGCCCTGGCCTGGCCCCTGCCGATCCTGCTCTCCCGCGCCAGGTGGCCGGCCCGCTCCCCTGCGCTCGCGCTGGTTCTCTGGCAGTCGATCGCCCTGGCCGGAGGACTGTCGATGATCGGGGCGTTGCTCGGCTTCGGTCTGCTCGGCTTCGGGGCGAACCCGCTCGACGGCATCCGCTCCCTCACCGGCAACCTCGACGCTGCGGCGGTCCCGGCCCCGTTCGTGCACGTCTTCGCCCTGGCCGCAGCTCTGCTGCTCGCCGGGCACCTGCTGCTCAATCTGGCGGCCACCTTCCTCCGCGCCGAGGTGCAGCGGCGCCGTCACCACCACCTGGTCGCCCTGCTGAGCGAGCCCCTGGCCGATCGCCCCGGCACCCGCGTGATCGACAGTGCGGCCCCGGTGGCGTACTGCCTTCCCGGTGCGTTGACGTCGGCCACCGTGTTGTCCAGGGGGCTGCTCACGCTGCTCGACGCCGACCAGCTCCGGGCGGTGGTGGCCCACGAACGTGCGCATCTTCTGCAACGCCATCACCTCGTGCTGCTCGCGTTCAAATCCTGGCGCAGCGCACTGCCCTGGTTCCCGATCGCGACCCGCGCCGAAACCGCCGTGGGGCTCCTGGTGGAGATGCTCGCCGACGACCAGGCCAGGCGGCAGGTCGACGACCGCACCCTCGCGATGGCGATCGCGCTGGTCGGCTCGGCACCCGGTCCGACCGGTTCAGACGATGCCCCGGATGCCACCTCATTCGCCTGGCCCGATCATCCGTTCGACCTGCTGACCCCGCGCCTGCGCAGACTGGTCGTGGCCACCCCGAGGCTGGCCGCGCACCAGAGCCTCGGCGTTCTCGCGGCGGCGGCGGGTCTGCTCGCCCTGCCTACCCTGCTCCTGCTCGGCTGACCGCGCACGCAAACGGCGGACACTCCCCCGCGTCTGCTGGGAATGTCCGCCGTCGCTCATGCTGGTGCGGGACGAGCCTGGCCTAGAAGAGCTTGGCCTGTTCCAGCCAACCGGCCGCGATGGCCTTCGCGGATTTCTGGTCGTTGACGCTTTCCGCGTTGAGGCTGACGAGGTCCTCGGCACTCAGGGCCGCGCTGACCTTGTTGAGCACTGCGGCGGCCTTGTCGTCGACCTTCTCCGACACGACGGGAACGACGTTGTCGGGGAAGAACAGCCCGTCGGGGTCGGTCAGGGCAACGAGGTTGTCCGACTTGATGTTCGGGCTGGCGGTGTAGATGTTCGCCAGCTGGATGTCACCGTCGACGAGGGCCTTGACGGTGAGCGGCCCGCCGCCGTCCTCGACCGGCTTGAAGCCGACGACGTCGATGCCGTATTTCTCCTTGAGCGCGGTCGGCCCGTACGGCCGGGTCTCGAGTTCGGAGTTTCCGCCGACCGTGATCGGCTCGGTGACGTTCTTCAGCGACGCCACGTCGGTGAGGTTGTACTTGTCGGCGAACGCCTGCGTGACGGTCCAGGAGTTCTGGTCGGTCGCGGCCGCCCGGTCGAGGACGCGCAGCCCGGAGGGAAGAACCTTCTCCAGTTCGGCGTAGGTCTCGTCGGCGGTGCCCCCGGCAGCGGTCTTCTCAAGCGCCTGCAGGAGACTGCCCGTGTATTCGGGGAAGACGTCGATCTTGCCGCCCGTGATCTCGGGCAGGTAGACCTCGCGCTGGCCGATCCGGAACTGCCGGTCGACCGTGATGCCGTTGGCCTCGAGGGCCTGGGCGTAGATCTCGGCGATGATTTCGTTGGAGTAGTAGTCCTGGGACCCGACCACGATGGTCTGCGAGTCGGCCGACGACGTACTTCCGGTGTCCAGCGGATCACTGGACGCACACCCTGCAAGGGCTACGACGGCCCCAACCGCGACCGCGGCGATTGCCGCGAGCCGGCCTCTTTTCACTGTGAACATTAGCGGTTTCCTTTCGTGATGGCGGATTCCATCCCCGGGCGAGGTCTGGCTGACCTGGCCCGGTCGACTGGGAGGCGGCTCGTTGCGACGCCGCGGGGGACCACGATCCTCTGGATCATGGCGAAGATACCCTCGAGCGCGAGGGCGAGGACGACGACGAGAATCGAACCGCCGAGCATCTGGGCGTAGTCGCGGGTTTTCAGGCCGGAGAACAGGTAGCGGCCGAGGCCGAAGTCCGCCACATAGGCGGCGAGGGTGGCGGTCGCCACGACCTGCAGCGCTGCGGAGCGGAGTCCGCCGATCAGGAGCGGAAGACCCAGGGGAATCTCGACCTGGCCGAGAATCTGCGCCTCGGACATCCCCACCGCCCGCGCGGCGTCGATCGCACCCCGGTCGATGGCCTCGAACCCGGCGTACGCGCCGGCCAGGATCGGCGGGATCGCCAGCACGGTGAGGGCGACGTACGGCGCGCCGAGGCCGATGCCGATCCAGAGCGCAACCAGCGTCAACAGGCCGAGGGTCGGGATGGCGCGCAGTCCACCCGAGACGGCAACGGCCAGGCCGCGTCCCCGCCCGGTGTGCCCGATTGCGAAGCCGAACGGGATGGCGATGGCGGACGCCACCACCAGGGTCAGGAAGGTGAAGCCGAGGTGCTCAAGCACCCGCCCGGGGATGGCGCCGGCGCCGGTATAGTTCGCCGCGTCGAGGATCCAGGCGATCGCAGCACCGAAAATGGTCACGTGGCCGTCTCCACCTTGCTCGTCTTCCGCAGCCTGGTCCAGGGAAGCGCTATCCGTCCCGCGGCGACCAGCGCCCCGTCCAGGAGGAGTGCCAACAGCACGGTCGCGACGATCCCGGCAATGATCTCGGCCTGGATGCCGCGCTGGAAGCCGTCGGTGAAGAGCGAGCCGAGGCTCTGCGCCCCGATGACGGCGCCGACCGTGGCCAGGCTCACGGTGCTCACCGCGACGACTCGCAGCCCGGCGAGCAGCACCGGACCGGCGAGCGGGAGCTCCACCTGCCAGAAGTTGGTCCAGGTCGAGAATCCCACGGCGACCGCCGAGCGCTGCACGTCGACGTCAACGGATGCGAGTCCGTCGGCGACCACCCGCACCATCAGCGCAACGCCGTAGATGGTCAGGGCGATCACCAGGTTGAGCGGGGACCGGAGGGTGGTGCCGACGAGCGCGGGCAGCACGATGAACATCGGGAACGAGGGGATCGCATAGAGCAGTCCGCTCGCGGTGAGGATCACGCCCCGGCTGAGCCGGTAGCGGTTGGCGAGCCAGCCGAGCGGCAGGGCGATCACAAAGCTGAGAATAATCGGGGGCACGCTGAGGATGAGATGGTCAATGGTCCGGTCCCAGATCAGGTCCAGATTCGTCCAGGCCCAGTTCACGGGGTGACCCTCGCCTGCCCGGGGACGGCATCGCCGACGAGCACCCCGGCCAGGCGCCCGTCGCTGTCGACGAGAACGTCCCTGCCGTCGCTCCGTTCGACGTGCAGGGCACGCTTGCCGCGGTCGGCGCCGACGAAACTGGCCACGAAGTCGTTTGCCGGGTTGGCGAGGATATCGGCCGGCGAGCCGATCTGCGCGATCCGTCCGCCCTCCTGCAGGATGACGACCTGGTCGCCGAGCAGGAATGCCTCGTCGACATCATGGGTGACGAAGACCACGGTCTTGCCGAGCTCGGTCTGCAACCGGATGAGTTCCTGCTGCAGCTCCGCCCGCACGATCGGGTCCACGGCGCCGAACGGCTCGTCCATCAGCAGGATGTTCGGGTTGACCGCGAGGCCCCTCGCCACGCCGACGCGCTGCTGCTGCCCGCCGGAGAGCTGGCTCGGATACCTGTCGGCCAGCGCGCGGTCCAGGCCGACGGTGTCGAGCAGGGCCAGGGCGTCCGCCCTGGCCGTCTTCCGCGGCACGCCGCGCAGCAGGGGCACCGTCGCGACGTTGTCGACCACCTTCCGGTGCGGGAGCAGTCCGGAGTTCTGCATCACGTAGCCGATGCTGCGGCGCAACTTCACCGGTTCGAGGGACGCAATGTCGACGTCGTCGATCTCGATCGCCCCGGAGGTGGGATCCACCATCCGGTTGATCATCCGCAGCAGCGTCGTCTTACCCGATCCGGAGGACCCGACGAGTACCGTCGTCCGGTGCGAGGGAATCGTGAGGCTGAAGTCATCGACGGCCAGGGTGCCATCCGGGAACTGTTTGCTCACCGAGCGGAACTCAATCATAGAAGTGGCTCATTCCTCGCCTGAAGTCGGATCAACACGTGCCAGAGGCTTAACCCAATCATTCTTCGTCGCCGAACGGCGCATTGGAGTGAAGATAGTTATCCGCTGAGGGCGAAACGAGGCCGGGGGACGAACCCGGGATCACACCGCGACGACGCTCGGTCCGTAGTAGCCGACCAGGTAGTCGTGCATGACCCTGCGGCACTCCGCGATGAAGCGTTCGTCACCGTTCGGAGTGGTCTGGAATGCGCGCGAGAGGATCGAGTCCGCCATCTCGACGGCCACCTCGAGCCGGAATATCAGGTCGGCGCCGCCGGTCAGACCGAATTCCTCGGCGAGCACACCCGCCAGCTGACGGGCGAAGTACCCCGACTGGAGGTCCTCGCTGCCGCTGACCGGCGTGCGCTCCCGGTCGGCGAAGTGAACGATCCGAAAGCCGGCCTCCGAGCGGTAGAGGTCGACGAAGGCCGTGATGGCACAGTCAACGGCGTCCCACCACGTCTCAGGTCCGCTGGTTTTCAGCTGGTCGACCACGCGCTGACGGAACCGCATGACCGCGCGCTCGCGCAGGGCCTGCAACACCGCCACCCGGTCGGGGTAATACCGGTAAACGGTGCCGATTGACGCCCCCGCGCGTTCCGCAACCATCGCGGTCGTGATGCGGTCGAACCCCACCTCGTCCACGACGACGGCGGCTGCATCGAGCAGCCCTGACAGACGCGCCGTGCTGCGCTGCTGGGTGGGTTCGATCCGCGCCTGCTGGCCCAACACGACAGGATCCCCACCGAAAAGGTCACTAAGTGACACTTGTCCTCCTTGAAGTAAGCCCCAATTCTATGTTGCTGAGTCCGGCTCGAAATGCCAGCGACCGGCCTGATCCCCGGATTGGGGTCACTTCACGCCGCCGGTCCGGGCGCATGCCAGACTAGAGGCTGTGCCGAAGTCATCCCGTATACCGACCGCAGGCACCCCTGCGATGATGATGCATCGCGCCGCACGCATCGAGGACTGGCTGCACGGGACCCGTGAAGGGTTCGCCCGCAAGCGCGGCTACCTGCCGACCGTCATCCCGTACACCGGCTACGGCTCAACCGGATGGGTACGAATCCTCTGCCGCGTACTGCTGTCCAAACCGGCCAGGCCGGGCAAGTCGGTCGGCACCCGACGTCGTCGCTGGCGTTCCGAACGGCGCGACGCCGGCATCCGCGGCTGGCGCAGCTTCACGAGCGTGCCCGTCAACGACGTGACCGTGACCATTGAGATCAACGGGCAGGTGCACCGGGTGCAGGCGGACCGCGGCGGAGTCGTCGACACCGTCGTGCGGGTTGACCTGGCTCCCGGCTGGCAGGTGGCGCGGCTGCACACGGAGGCGTCGGCTCCGGTTGAGGCACCGCTCTTCATCGTCGCCCCGTCGGTTCACCACGGGATCATCTCCGACGTGGACGACACCGTCATGGTCACGACGCTCCCCCGCCCCCTGTTGGCCGCCTGGAACACATTCGTGCTCGACGAGCACGCCCGGGTACCCACCCCGGGAATGGCCGTGCTGCTCGACCGGCTGACGGCCACCGCCGACGGGGCCCCGATGATCTACCTCTCGACCGGCGCCTGGAACGTGGCTCCCACCCTGACCCGGTTCCTCTCCCGGAATCTCTATCCCGCCGGGGCGCTGCTGCTCACGGACTGGGGTCCGACCCACGACCGCTGGTTCCGGAGCGGGCGCGAACACAAGCGCGCCAACCTGCGCAGGCTCGCCCAGGAGTTCCCGGATATCCGCTGGATCCTGATCGGTGACGACGGCCAACACGATGAGGCCATTTACGGCGAATTTCAGCGAGACTTCCCTGGCAGCGTCGATACCGTCCTGATCAGGCAGCTCTCGCCCAGCGAGGCCGTCCTGGCCGGTCGCAGGGTCAAGGACGCCGTCGACGAGAGACACGATCCCCGTTGGATCTACGGGCCGGACGGGTCCAGTCTCGCCGCTCAGCTGGCCGCACAGGGCCGGCTCTAGCCGCCCAAGGGGCGATCGCCCTCAGGATCGTGCGGCGTCCCGTGAGCGGATCCGGTCGAGCCCGCGGTTGATCTGGCGAGCCCAGAGCGGGCCTCGGTAGAGGAACGCGGTGTAGCCCTGAACGAGCGTCGCCCCTTCCGCCAACCGCTCGGCGACCTGCTCGGCCGTCTCGACTCCGCCGACCGAGATCAGGCACAGTTCCCGGGGCACCGTGGCCCGGATCAGGCGCAGCACGGCGAGGGAACGCAGGTGCAGCGGAGCGCCGGACAACCCGCCGGCCCCGGCGGCGGCGACCGTCGCGGGATCGGTGACCAGTCCGTCGCGGGAGATGGTCGTGTTCGTCGCGATGATGCCGTCGAGGCCGAGCTCGACCACGAGCTCCGCGATCCGCGTCACCTCGTCGTCGCTCAGGTCGGGGGCGATCTTCACCAGCAGCGGCGTGCCCGCGGCCTCGGTCTTGACCGCGCGAAGCAGCGGCGCCAGCTGGTCGAGCTCCTGGAGTCCCCGCAGTCCCGGCGTGTTGGGAGAACTCACGTTGACGACCAGGTAGTCGGCCAGGGGCGCGAGGAGCGCGGCGCTGGCCAGGTAATCGGCGGTGGCATCCTCGACCGCCGTCACGCGGCTCTTGCCGATGTTGATCCCGAGCACGGGACGGCCCGGCACGGCGCGCACCCGGGCCAGGCGGACCTGGGCGGCCAGGGCTCCGTCGTTGTTGAACCCCATCCGGTTGATCACGGCACGGTCAGCGATCAGGCGGAAAAGCCGCGGTTTCGGATTTCCCGGTTGGGCGACGGCCGTGATCGTGCCGACCTCGACGTGGCCGAACCCGAGCTGGCCGAGACCGATCACGGCCTTACCGTCCTTGTCGAAACCGGCGGCAAGGCCGAACGGAGTGTCGAAGTGAAGGCCGAGAGTATCGACGCCCTGGTCCGTCGCCGGGGCGGTGAACCGGCGAACCAGACGCCCGAAGCCGAGGGCGGGCAATGCCCGAATCACGGTGAAGGCGAGGTGGTGCGCACGCTCGGGGTCGAGCCGGGAGAGAACGGCCGTGAAGAAGATGCGATACACGGGTCAGAGCTCCGCCTGGCCGGCCGACGCCGTGCCGTCGACGTGCCCGGTGCGCAGCTGGGCGATGGCGCTCTCGAAGTCTTCGAGCGAATCAAAGCCCTGGTAGACACTGGCGAAACGCAGGTAGGCGACCTCGTCGAGGTCGCGCAGCGGCGGCAGGATCGCCAGACCGATGTCGTTCGCGTCGACCTGCGATGCCCCGGTCTGCCGGATGGTCTCCTCCACCTTCTGGGCGAGCATGGCGAGGTCGGAATCCGTCACCGGCCGCCCCTGGCACGCCTTCCGCACGCCGGACACGATCTTGTCCCGGCTGAACGGCTCGACGACGCCGCTGCGCTTGATGATGTTGAGGCTCGCGGTCTCGGTGGTGCTGAACCTGCGCCCGCACTCCGGGCATTGGCGGCGACGGCGAATCGAGAGTCCGTCGTCGCTGGTGCGCGAGTCGATGACTCTGGAGTCCGGGTGGCGACAGAACGGGCAGAACATTTGGCCAAGCCTACCGTTCCGCGTCGGGGTGGAACCGGGCGATCACGGCGTCGCCGTGAGCGGGCAGCGCCTCGGCCGCCGACAGGGCAGCGATGTGTCCGGCGACGGCGAGCAGCGCCTCCCGGCTGTAGTCGATGACCTGCTGGGGACGGAGGAAGGTGTAGGCGCCCAGCCCCGAGGAGAAGCGAGCCTGGCCCCCGGTCGGCAGCACGTGGTTGGAGCCGGCCACGTAGTCGCCGAGGCTGACCGGGGAGTACGGGCCGAGAAAGATGGCTCCCGCGTTGTCGATGAGGGCGAGCACGGCCTGGGGGTCTTCGGTCTGGATCTCCAGGTGTTCCGGTCCGAACGCGTTGCTGAACGCGGCGGCCGCGGCCAGATCGTCGACGAGCACGATCGCGGACTGCCGCCCGGACAGCGAGGCGATCACCCGGGCGCTGTGTGTCGTCGTCGTCGCCAGTTCGGCCAGGCGCAGGGTCACGGCATCCGCCAACGCCACGGAGTCGGTGACGAGCACGGCCGCAGCCAGCTCATCGTGTTCGGCCTGGCTGACCAGGTCGGCCGCCACGAGCAGTGGGTCGGCCGCCGCATCCGCGATCACGAGGATGTCGGTCGGGCCGGCCTCAGAGTCGATCCCGGTCACGCCGCGAACAAGCCGTTTGGCGGCGGCGACGTAGACATTGCCGGGGCCGGTGACAAGCTGGACCGGGTCGAGTCCGAGCCCGGGGACCCCGTAGGCGAAGGCACCGATGGCCCCCGCGCCGCCCATCGCGTAGATTTCGTGCACGCCGAGCAGCCCGGCTACGGCGAGGATCGTGGGGTGCACCCGTCCACCGAAATCGCTCTGCGGCGGCGACGCGAGGGCGAGCGACGTCACTCCGGCAACCTGGGCCGGCACGACATTCATGACGACGCTGGACGGGTACACGGCCTTGCCGCCGGGAACATAGAGCCCGACACGGCTGACCGGCTGCCAGCGCTGGGTGATGACGGCGCCGTCGGCGATCGTGGTCGTCACCAGCGGCGGCACCTGCGCCGAACTGGCGATCCGCACCCGGCGGATGGTCTCTTCGATGGCCGCGCGCACGTCGGGGTCGAGCCCGGCCACCGCCTCGGCGATGTCGGTTGCCGGCACCCGCACGTGCGCGGGGCGGACCCGGTCGAGGCGTTCGGCCTGATCGAGCAGTGCGGCCTCTCCCCTGGCGCGCACGTCGTCGATCAGGGTGGCTGCGACATCGCTGGCGACGGTCACGCTGGTGAGGGCGCGCGGCACGGCGGCCAGCAAGTCGGCGGGGGTGGGCCTGGTGCCCCGAAGGTCAATTCTCTGGATCATGTCTGACCAGCCTAGCGATCAACGACAGCGTTCACGGGAATAGGCTGGTTGACGAGGAGCTTGATTCAAACAGCATGAACGACATCAACACACCAGAGACCACCGCCGCTCCAGCCCTGGAGGGCGACCCGAACGCGCCACAGGATCTCGCGGCCTTCAAACACGCGTTTCGACGCCACGCCGCCGGGGTCTCCGTGATCACGTCGCTTCGACCGGACGGCACCCCCGTCGGGTTCACCGCCACGTCCCTGGCCTCCCTCTCGTCGGTGCCGCCGCTGGCCACGTTCAACATGGCGCGTTCGGCCAGTACCTGGTCGGCCATCGCCGGGAACGACCGGGTGGTGATCCACCTGCTCGGGGCGCGCAACCGCGCCCTCGCGCAGAAGCTGTCAGGGCCGCAGGAGCAGAGATTCATCGGCGACCATTGGACGCCCGGCCCGCACGGTCTCCCGGTGCTCTCTGGTGTGACGTCCTGGATGGTCGGACGGATCGTCGAGCGTGTGCTCGTGCACAACAGTGCCGTCGTGATCGTGCAGATCGAGGAGGGCGGCATGGGCGAGAACGACGACGCGCTGCTCTACCATGAGCGCGCCTATCGGGTGCCGGGCGCCGAACTCTGATCGTCGCGGCGCCGTTGGCGTTCGGCCTCGACGATGGCGGCCTCCTCCGGTGTCGGAGCGCTGCCGCCGAGGTGCCTGGGCTGCCACCACGCGCCCGTGCCGTCCTCCGGGTAGCGCGCCTGGAGGCCATCGACGAGGGTCTGCAGGGTGGCGTGCAATTTCAGGGTGAGCTGCTGCGCGTCCACATCGGCCGACACGGCGATCGGCTCACCGATGGCGACCTCGATCGGCGCCCCGAACGCTTCCCGGAGGGTCGGCTTCCGGTTCTTGGTGAGCAGGCGATGCCCACCCCAGACCGCGATCGGCACGATGGGAACCCCGGCCTCCGCCGCCATCCGGATCGCCCCGGATTTCAGTGACCGCACCGTGAAGGATGCGTTCACGCCGCCCTCGGGGAACACCCCGAGCATCTCGCCGGCGCGCAGGGCGGCCACGGCCTGGACATACGCCTCGGCCCCGGCCTTCATGTCCACGGAGATGTGCCGCATCCCGCGTAACAGCCACCCGACGACGGGCTTGGCGAAGGCGCCCTTCTTGGCCAGGAAGCGGATGTGTCGCCGATTGTGCCGCCAGGTCATCCACTCGACCAGGGCGAAGTCGGCGTAACCGAAGTGGGTGATCGCCAGGACGGCTCCCCCGGTGTCGGGGAGATTGGCGAACCCGGTGACCGCCGGCTTGAGTCGCAGCAGACCGAAGACGGAACGCCCGACCGAGATGGCGGTGCTGTAGATCGGTTCTCTGGCTTGCCTTGTCATGGCTAAAGGCTACAACGCGGCGTCAGGTCAGGCAGTACGGTCCGAGCAGACTCTTCAATTCTCCGAACAGGTCGGCGCTGATCGTGATCCGGAACGGTAGCTCGAACACGCGAGCCGTCGTGCCCTTGACGAGTTTCAGCCGCACCTCGGAGCTGCCGCCGTGTCTGCCGAGCACCTCCCCGAGTGCGGTGACGGTGTCGGTCGTCGCCCGAGCCTCGGCCAGTGTGATGGCCAGCGGTCCGGATTCGGAGGCCTGGCCCAGCTCGGGAGCGAAAATGCTGTAGGCGTGCAGGTTCATCCCGTCGTCCCGCAGGCTCACCCGGCCGCGCACGACGACGATCGAGTCGCTGATCAGGTCGGGGGCGAACTCCTGGTAGGCCTTCCCCATGAACATGACGGCGATTTCCCCGCCGAAATCCTCGACCTGGATGATGCCGTACTGGTTGCCTGATTTCTTCGCGATCCGGTGCTGCACGCCCGTGATCAGACCCGCGACGGTGACGGTGTCCGCATCCTGGGTCTGGTCCGACGCCATCAGATCGACGATCGTGGTGCTGGCGTGCTTGGCCAGCGGGATCTCGAGTCCCGCCAGCGGGTGGTCGGAGACGTAGAGGCCGAGCATGTCGCGCTCGAAGGCGAGCTTCTCCTTCTTGCTCCACTCCGGCCGGTCGGGGACCTGCTCGGTCTCCTGCGGGTCGTCGAACAGGCTGTCGAAGTCAAAGCCGACCATGCCGTGCTCTTCGTCGCGTTTGATCTTCACGGCGGACTCCACGGCGGCCTCGTGGATTTCGACCATTCCACGCCTGGTCGCGCCGAGCGAGTCGAAAGCACCCGCCTTGATCAGAGATTCGACCGTGCGCTTGTTGGCGACGGGGATCGGCACCTTACGCAGGAAGTCGTGGAACGATTCGAACGCGCCCTTCTCCGTGCGGGCCGCGCGGATGGCGTCGACCACGTTGAAGCCGACGTTGCGCACGGCGCCCATTCCGAACCGGATGTCGGTGCCGACGGCGGCGAAGTAGCCGATCGACTCGTTCACGTCGGGCGGCAGCACCTGGATGCCCATCCGGCGGCACTCGTTGAGGTAGAGGGCGAGCTTGTCCCTGGAGTCGCCGACGCTGGTCAGCAGCGCGGCCATGTACTCGGCCGGGTACTTGGCCTTGAGGTACGCGGTCCAGTAGGACAGCACGCCGTAGGCGGCGGAGTGGGCCTTGTTGAAGGCGTAGTCGGAGAACGGCAGCAGGATGTCCCAGACGGTCTTCACGGCGTCCATGGAATACCCATTGGCGACCATTCCACCGGAGAAGCCCTCGAACTGCTTGTCCAGCTCGGATTTCTTCTTCTTGCCCATCGCTCGCCGGAGGAGGTCGGCCTGGCCGAGCGAGAACCCGGCCAGTTTCTGAGCGATCGACATGACCTGCTCCTGATACACGATCAGGCCGTAGGTGGTGCCGATGACGTCCCTCAGCGCCTCTTCCAGTTCCGGGTGGATCGGCACGATCTCCTGCTGCCCGGTCTTGCGCAGCGCGTAGTTGGTGTGCGAGTTGGCGCCCATGGGGCCGGGCCGGTACAGGGCGATGACCGCAGAGATGTCTTCGAAGTTGTCCGGTTTCATGAGTCGCAGCAGCGCCCGCATCGGTCCACCGTCGAGTTGGAAAACGCCGAGGGTGTCGCCGCGGGCGAGCAACTCGTAGGCTGCCGGGTCTTCCAGGCCGAGTTCTTCGAGCACGGGCCGGTGACCGCGGTTCACGGCGATGTTGTCGAGGGTGTCGTCGATGATGGTGAGGTTTCGCAGCCCCAGGAAGTCCATCTTGATCAGGCCGAGGGCCTCGGATGCCGGGTAGTCGAACTGGGTGACGACCTGCCCGTCGGCCTCGCGCTTCATGATCGGGATGATGTCGATCAAGGGGTCGGAGCTCATGATCACGCCGGCCGCGTGCACGCCCCACTGGCGTTTGAGGTTCTCGAGGCCGAGGGCGGTGTCGAAGACCGTGCGGGCTTCCGGGTCGGATTCGATCACCGCACGGAAGTCGGCCGCTTCGCGGTAGCGGGCGTGATCCTTGTCGAACATGCCCGTCAGGGGCACATCCTTGCCCATGATGGCCGGCGGCATGGCCTTGGTGAGCTTGTCACCCATGCCGAACGGGAATCCGAGCACCCGGGAGGCGTCCTTGAGGGCCTGCTTCGCCTTGATCGTGCCGTAGGTGACGATCTGCGCGACGCGCTCCTCGCCGTACTTCTCGGTGACGTAGTGAATGACCTCGCCGCGGCGGCGCTCATCGAAGTCCACATCGAAGTCGGGCATGGAGACACGGTCGGGGTTCAGGAACCGTTCGAAGATCAGTCCGTGCACGAGCGGATCGAGGTCGGTGATTCCCATCGCGTAGGCGACCATCGAGCCTGCGCCTGACCCACGGCCGGGCCCGACCCGGATCCCCTGTTTCTTGGCCCACATGATGAAGTCGGCCACGACCAGGAAGTAGCCGGGGAAGCCCATCTGGATGATGATCCCGATCTCGTAGTCGGCGCGCTTGCGCACGTCGTCCGGGATGCCGTTCGGGTAGCGCTTGGCCAGCCCGATCTCGTTCTCTTTGACGAACCAGCTCTCCTCGTTCTCCCCCTCCGGGCACGGGAACCGGGGCATGTAGTTCGCCTGGGTGTTGAACTCGACCTGGCAGCGTTCCGCGATCAGCAACGTGTTGTCGCACGATTCGGGATGGTCGCGGAAGAGGTGTCGCATCTGCGCGGCGGTCTTGAGGTAGAACTCGTTGGAGTCGAACTTGAACCGGTTCGGGTCGTCCAGGGTCGAGGCCGACTGCACGCAGAGCAGGGCGGCATGGGCCGTCGCGTCGTGGGCGTGGGTGTAGTGCAGGTCATTGCTCGCCACGAGCGGGAGGCCCAGTTCTCCGGCGAGCTTGAGCAGGTCCGTCATGGTGCGGCGCTCGATGTCGATGCCGTGGTCCATGATTTCGCAGAAGAAGTTCTCCTTGCCGAAAATGTCCTGGAAGTCGCCGGCGGCCTTTTTCGCTTCTTCGTACTGGCCGAGGCGGAGCCGGGTCTGCACCTCGCCGCCGACGCATCCGGTTGTGCCGATCAGGCCCCCGGAGAATTGCGACAGCAACTCCCGGTCCATCCGGGGTTTGAAGTAGTAGCCCTCCAGGCTGGCCTTGGACGAAAGCCGAAACAGGTTGTGCATGCCGGCCGTGGTCTCGGAGAGGAGGGTCATGTGCGTGTATGACCCGGCGCCGCCGACGTCGTCGCGATTCTGACCGTTGGTGCCCCAACGCACCCTGGTCTTGTCACGACGGTCGGTTCCCGGCGTGATGTACGCCTCGGTGCCGATGATCGGCTTGATCCCGGCCTCGGTCGCGGTGCGCCAGAAATCGAACGCCCCGAACATATTGCCGTGGTCGGTGATGGCGACCGCGGGCATCTCCTGCTCGATGGCGGCGTTGATCAGCGGTTTGACGCGCGCGGCACCATCGAGCATCGAATACTCGCTGTGCACGTGCAGGTGCACGAACGAATCCTTCGATCCACCCGACTTATTCTGAGGGGACAAAACGGCTCCGAGGTGTTGAAATGGGCGCTACAGGTCAGGCGTCACGCAGCACGTCGAGGGCGTGCGCGAGGTCGGCCGGGTAGTCGGCGTTGAAGGTGACCCACTCGCGTGAGTCGGGGTGGGAAAAAGCGAGTTGCTTCGCGTGCAGCCACTGCCTGGTCAGACCGAGCCTGGCGGTGATCGACGGGTCCGCGCCGTACATGGCGTCGCCGACGCACGGATGCCGCTGGGCGGCCATGTGTACCCGGATCTGGTGGGTGCGCCCGGTCTCCAGGTGCACCTCCAGCAGGGACGCCGACCGGAACGCCTCGAGGGTCTCATAGTGGGTGATGGAGTCCTTGCCACCGGCGACCACGGCGAATTTCCAGTCGGACCGAGGGTGACGGCCGAGAGGGGCGTCGATCGTTCCGGCAAGCGGGTCAGGGTGCCCCTGGACGACCGCGTGATAGATCTTCTCGACCTCCCGGTCGTGGAAGGCCCGTTTGAGGGCGGTGTACGCCGCTTCCGACTTGGCGACCACCATCAGTCCGCTGGTGCCGACGTCCAGGCGGTGCACGATGCCGGCCCGTTCCGCGGCGCCGGAGGTCGCGATCCGGTAACCGGCGGCCGAGAGGGCGCCGAGCACTGTCGGACCGGTCCAGCCGACGCTGGGGTGCGCGGCCACGCCGGACGGTTTGTTGACGACGACGATGCTCTCGTCATCGTGCACGATCGTGAGGTTCGGAACCGGGATCGGCACGATGGTGAGCGCCTCGCGCGGCTGCCAGTTGACCTCGAGCCAGGCTCCGCCGTGCAGGCGGTCCGACTTCCCGACGACGGCACCGTTCAGGGCCACCCCGCCGGCCTCGGCAACCTCGGCGGCGAAGCTGCGGGAGAAACCGAACAACTTGGCAATGCCGGCGTCGACGCGAACACCGTCGAGGCCGTCGGGAAGGGGAAGGGAGCGTGTTTCCATGGCTGAGTCAGGGTGCTAACTGGGTGGGGGTGGATGCCGGTGCGTCCGGGGTCTTCGGGGCGGCTGGATCTGGTGTGACCGCGCGACGACCGTCGAGACCGATTCCCCGGATGGTGAGCCACATGAAGATGATCATGCTCGTCACGATCGACATGTCCGCGACGTTGTAGATGGCCGGGATCAGCCAGGGGGTCGAGATGAAGTCGACCACGTGCCCGAGCCCGAAGGACGGCTCCCGAAGCAGGCGGTCCGTCAGGTTCCCGAGCACGCCGCCCAGCAGGAGTCCGAAGACCAGTCCCCAGGCGAGGGAACGGATGCGCCCGGCGAACCAGACGATGAACGCCACCACGGCGACCGCGATGATCGAGAAGATCCACGTCATCCCCGTTGCCAGGGAAAACGCCGCGCCCGGGTTCCGAACGAAGTGCCACTGGAGCACGTCATTCAGAACCCGGACGGTCACGCCCTCGGTGAGTCCGGAGACTACGAGGTACTTGCTGATTTGATCCAGCGCATAGATGCCCAGCGCGACAAGGGCCAAAACGATGAGCGCGCTGGAACGCTTCTTCGCTCGGTCCTTAGGCGCCAAAGCCCTGGAAGCTCGGCTTCGGTGCGTTGCCCGAGTCGCTGCCGGCGTTCGCGCCGACCGGGGAGGTGGCGTCGAGGTCGCGCAGCTGGCTCTCGATGTAGCTCTTCAGCTTGAGGCGGTATTCGCGTTCGAAGGTGCGCAGCTCGTCGATCTTGTTCTCGAGAACGGAGCGTTCCTTGTCGAGCACATTGAGCTGGGCGCGCTGCTTGGCCTCGGCCTCGGCGACCAGACGGGCCGCGGTGGCGTGTCCCTCGGCGATGAGTGCATCGCGCTTCTCGACACCCTCCTTGACGTGCTCCTCGTGCAGGCGGCGAGCCAGCTGGAGCAGGTTGGTGGTGCCAGCGGTCTCGTCGACCGGCTCGGCGATCGCGGAGGCGACCGGCGCTGCGACCGGCGCTGCGACGGGAGCCGGGGTGGGCTCTGGTGCAACTTCGGGTGCCTTGACGGCCTCGGCCAGGACAACGGGCTCAGCCGCTCCGCCACCGGCGGACACGCGAGCACGGAGCTCCTCGTTTTCCGCGGTCAGGCGACGCAATTCGACAACAACCTCATCGAGGAAGTCGTCTACTTCATCCTGATCGTATCCTTCGCGGAACTTCGTCGACTGAAACCGCTTGTTGACTACATCTTCCGGAGTTAGCGCCATGGCTTCCCACCCTTAAAACTTGAGTTTGCGAACATTCTGATGTCGTTCTACCAACGTACCAAGGACCGACCCATGTCGCTCCGCGTCGGCCCGGCACGTCACCGATCAAGAATACATGCCCCGACCGTGGCGAGCAGTATTTAGAGCCGGACGAGCGCCCCGGCGATCCACATTCCCACGATCACACAGAGCATCGTGAGGCTCCAGCCGAAATCGAAGGCGACGGGACCGAGTCGAAGCGGCGGCATGATCCGGCGGAAGAAACGCACCGGCGGGTCCGTGATCGAGTAGACGAACTCGACGAGCACGAGCAGGAACCCGGTCGGACGCCAGGCGCGATTGACGCTGCGAACGAGGTCGACGATGAAACGACCCCACATGACGAAGAAATACAACAGCAGTGCGTAATACGCGACCGTGCCAAGGAATGAAACGACGAACACGGGCGGGTCTACGACTGCGCGAAGAACGACGCCTCGGCGTCAGGCTCTTCACCCGCGTTGTCTCCGGAGACAACGACATGGGACGGGGAGAGCAGGAACACCTTTGCCGTGACGCGCTCAATCTTTCCGTACAGCCCCTGGGACAGGCCACTGGCGAAGTCGATCAGGCGCCGCGCATCCGCATCGCTCATCTGCGACAGGTTGATGATGACCGGAATGCCGTCGCGGAAGGACTCGGCGATCGCCTGAGCGTCCTTGTACTGGCGCGGGTGGACGGTGAGGATTTCATTCATTTCTGAGGCAGCCACATTCTTGGGAGCGGAGGTCTTGCGCAACGGCGTCACCGGTGCACGGCCGGCCGAGCCGTGGACGGCGCTGGAGTGCGTCGAACCGGAGGCGGCGGAGTGGGGTGCGGCGGTCTTCGGTGCGGCGGAGTGCGCCACAGCGGAGTTCGAATTGGCGACCGGGGCAGCCGCAGGCGCCTCGTATTCCAGTTCTTCGTCTGCCAGGCCCAGGTAAACCATGGTTTTCTTGAGCGGGTTGGACATCTCGACCTCCGTGTTGGTGATACTACGTGTTCAGATTAACCGAGTACCGGGCGATTCCCGGTGATTGCGGTGCCAATTCGTAGGTGTGTCGCCCCTTCGCGGATCGCCTCCGGGTAGTCCTGGGACATCCCCATCGACAGAAACGTCGCGCCGGGCGCGGTGAGCCTCGCGCGCTCGCCGAGCTCGCGCACCCGGCCGAACGCGCGGCGGGGTTCGACCCCGAGCGGAGCCACGGCCATCAGCCCGAGCAGCCGCAGCCCTTCGGTGGCCTGGACCCGTTCGACGAGGCCATCGAGGTCCTGGGGCTGCGCGCCGCCGCGGGCCGGATCGTCCGTCAGGTTCACCTGCACGAAGCAGTCGACCGTGGACTCCTCTGAGCGCAGGGCATCGGCCAGGCTCACCCTGTCCACGGAGTGGATGACCTGCGCGTACGCCCTCACCTGCCTGGCCTTCTTGCCCTGCACCTGGCCGACGAAGTGCCAGGTCAGGCCGAGCGAGGCCAGGGCCGCGGCCTTGGCCTGGGCCTCCTGATGCCGGTTCTCGCCGACATCGTGTACGCCGAGGGAGTGCAGCTCCTCGATCAGCGAGACCGGGTGGAACTTGGTCACGACGATCGTGGTGATGTCACCTGGCTCCCGGCCGGCCGAGGCCGCGGCCTCCGCGACCCGGCCCCGCACGAGTGCGAGGCGTTCCCGGAGGCCCGACGGGATCGGGCCCTCCTGGGCCGCGTCCGGGTCGTTCATCGCTCTGCAGTCGACTTACTTGAGGAAGTCGGGGATGTCCAGGTCGTCCGGGTCCTCCTCGAACGCCGGGTCGGCCACGGCTGCGCCGGGCTCGACGCCGGACCAGACAGAGGATCCGGCTGCGTCACCGACCTCGTACTGACCCGAGTCACTGCCGATGGATGCCCCGCCGGCCGCCCCGGACACGCCGGCCGCAACGCCGGCGGCAACGAGGTCCGCGCGGCGGACCTCGACCGCCTTGGCGCCCGGTTCGCCGCCGTCGAAGCCCGCGGCGATGACGGTGACCCGCACCTCGTCACCGAGGGTGTCGTCGATGACCGCACCGAAGATGATGTTGGCCTCGGGGTGCACAGCTTCCTGCACAAGCCGGGCGGCATCGTTGATCTCGAAGATGCCCAGGTTGGAGCCGCCCTGGATCGAGAGCAGCACGCCGTGTGCGCCGTCGATCGAGGCTTCCAGGAGCGGGGAGGCCACCGCGAGCTCCGCGGCCTTGATGGCGCGGTCGGCACCGCGGGAGGAACCGATGCCCATCAGAGCCGAGCCGGCACCCTGCATGACCGACTTGACGTCGGCGAAGTCGAGGTTGATCAGGCCGGGAGTGGTGATCAGGTCGGTGATGCCCTGAACGCCGGCGAGGAGAACCTGGTCAGCGGTCGCGAACGCCTCGAGCATGCTGATCCCGCGGTCGCTGATTTCCAGCAGACGATCGTTCGGGACGACGATGAGGGTGTCGACCTCGTTCTTGAGCGACGCCACGCCGGCCTCGGCCTGGGCCTGGCGACGCTTGCCCTCGAAACCGAAGGGCTTGGTGACGACACCGATGGTGAGCGCGCCGATCGACTTGGCGATCCGGGCCACGACGGGGGCGCCGCCGGTTCCGGTTCCACCGCCCTCGCCCGCAGTGACGAAGACCATGTCCGCGCCGGCCAGGGCCTCTTCGATCTCCTCGGCGTGATCCTCGGCGGCACGGCGGCCGACCTCGGGGTCCGCTCCGGCGCCGAGCCCGCGGGTGAGGTCGCGACCGACGTCGAGCTTGACGTCGGCGTCGCTCATCAGCAGTGCCTGGGCGTCCGTATTAATGGCGATGAACTCGACCCCACGGAGGCCAAGCTCGATCATGCGGTTGACGGCGTTGACACCGCCGCCACCGATTCCAACAACCTTGATGACTGCGAGGTAATTCTGATTTGTTGTTGACACGTCCGGCCTCCGGTGGAACTCTAAACCTTTACTCGAAGTTTAAAGTTATGCTGAGTATGCAATTCCTGATTTCGAAGTTATGCGCCAGTTCCCGCCGTTCGGGGAGGCGCGCCCGCGTGTCGCGAAAAGTCAGCGCAGAACGGCGCTGTCCGGCGAGGACACGTCGTATTCGCCGACGCTGCCGACCGGGTGGCTGACGACCAGCGCCGCCAGCACCACGGCCTTGTAATCCGATTTCTCTGCGCTGCCCCAGACGACGCGCGCGCCCCCGACCAGGGTGAGGGTGACGTCGTCCACCGTGGCCGCGGTCACGGTGTCCAGCTGACTGCGGATGCCCTCCGGCAGCGCGGTGACGACGGCCGCGGCGGCCCGGAAGCCCGGGCTCCCGGCTCCGGCCCGCGCCTGGATCGTGGCGTACCCCGCCGGGCGTTCGGCTCCACTCTGGATGACGACGCCGGCCGCGTCGACCAGGTCGAAGCCGGCCGGGGTGACGACGGCGCCGATCGGCTCACGTTCGATGATCCGCACCACCAGGGTTCCCGGGGGTCGGCTCTCGGTGACGTAGCTGCGAATCAGGGTGAACTGCGAGAGTTCAGTTTTGACCAGGGAGAAATCGACGAGCGGAAGCGGAGTGCCCAATTGTTCGCCGAGCGCGGCCTGGATCTGATCGGCCGGAACACGGCTGGCGCCGACGACCTCGATGGTCTTCAACGCCATCAGGGGCGAATACACGCCGACCAGGACGAACGCGGCCAGGGTCGCCGCCACTCCGAGGGAGGCGAACCAGATGTTGCGCCGACGGCGTGACCGCCAGGTGAACCGGCGCACCTCCTCGCGCTCGTAAAGCTTGCGGGCGCGGCGGGCGGCGCGGAACTTCCGACGTGCGCCGGCCGGGGTGAGCGGCGTCGCCGTGGCCGGAGTGTCGGCGGTGGCCGGAGTGTCGGGGGTGGCCGGCGCCTGGCGCGGAGGTCGCAGCGGCCGGACCGGTGCGATGGTGCTGGTGGTGGCCGTCTGAACGGCCGTGGGCAGCGCGATCGGCTCAGTCGAGGTGTCGTCAGGTCCACGGGTGGGAGCGGCCGACCTGGCCGAGCGGCGCCCGCCGCGGCCCGCCGGCTTTGCCGACTTTGCCGACGAACCGGCGGATTCCGGTGTCGGGGCCGTCGGCTGGTCGAAGCCCTGGGGACGCCTCATGCCGACGTGCGGGTCATCCGCGGGCCGCTTCGAGCGAGCCGAGCAGCTGGGGAACGATGCGGTACACGTCACCGCAGCCGAGGGTGACGACGAAGTCGCCGTCTCGTGCGATCGAGGCCACGTAGTCGGCCGCTTCCTGCCAGTCCGGTACGTAGGCCACGTGGGAGGGATCCTGGAATTTCTCGGAGACGAGCGCGCCGGTGACTCCCGGCTCGGGGTCTTCACGCGCCCCGTAGACGCCGAGCACGACGGTCTGGTCGGCGAACTTCTCGAGGGTGTCGGCGAATTCGCGGGCGAACAGGCGGGTGCGGCTGTACAGGTGCGGCTGGTGCACGGCGATGATGCGTCCCTCACCGACCACGGTGCGTGCGGCGGCGAGTGCCGCCGCCACCTCGGTGGGGTGGTGCGCGTAGTCGTCGTAGACGCTGACTCCGTTGACGGTGCCGTGCAGTTCGAAGCGGCGTTCGGTGCCGCCGAACTCGGAGATTGCCGCGAGGGAGGCCGCCGGCTCGAAGCCCAGGCCGACGAGCACCGCGAAGGCGCCTGCCGCGTTGACGGCATTGTGGCGTCCGGGGATCCGGAGCGCGGTGAAGTAGTCCAACCCGTCCCAGGCCACGCCGAAACTCACCGGACCGTCGGTGACCATGGAGTGCACCCGGACGTCGGCATCCGCGGCCTCGCCGAAGGTGATGATCCGCTTGCCCTCGAGCTTGCCGGTGACGCTGACGGCCCCGTCATCGTCCGAGGAGATGACGACGAAGTCCGTCGCATTCTGGGCGAATTCCACGAAGGCGGCCTCGAACGCCTCGAGGGAACCGTAGTGGTCGAGGTGATCAGGGTCGACGTTGGTGACGAGGGCGACGCCCGTGTTGTAGAGCAGGAATGACCCGTCCGATTCGTCCGCCTCGACGACGAAGAGGTCGTCGGTGCCGCTGGCCGCCGACACGCCGAGCGATTCGATCACTCCGCCGTTGACGAAGCTGGGGTGCCGGCCGATGCCGAGCAGCCCGGTCACGATCATGCCGGTGGAGGTGGTCTTGCCGTGCGCGCCGGCGACGGCGACCAGGCGGTGCTTCTGGACCAGCCAGGCGAGGGCCTGCGACCGGTGCAGCACCGGGAGCCCGCGTTCCCTGGCCAGCACGTACTCGGGGTTGTCCTGCCAGAGCGCCCCGGTGACCACCAGACTGTCCGCTGCACCGACGTTCTCGGCGGCATGGCCGATAGCGATGCGCGCGCCCAGGGCACGCAGGGCGAGGACGTTGGCCGACTCGCGGACATCCGACCCGGTCACGGTGTGGCCCGCGTCGATGAACAGGCGTGCGATCCCGCTCATCCCCGACCCGCCGATGCCCACGAAGTGCACCGTGCCGAGGTCCTGGGGAATGGTGAGGTTCAGGTCGGGCTTGATCACGATTGCTGCGCTCTTCTCGGTTGGAGACAAATGCTCGGTGTGCGGGAACTACGTTACGCGCCACCGCCGCCGAATGCCGGATTGACTGCGGTTCAGTGGAGGGCGGAGTGGATGAAGTCGACCATCCTGGCCGATCCGTCCCTGCCGCCGACGGATGCCGCGGCGACGCCCATCCGCGCGACTCGCGCGCGGTCCGTCAGGACGGTCAGCAGCTCTCCCCGCACCCACTCGGGGACGAAATCCGCGTCGTCGACGAGGATCCCTCCCCCGGCCTTGACGACGTCGGCCGCGTTGAAACGCTGCTCCCCGTTGCCGACCGGGTAGGGGACGTAGACCGCGGGGACCCCCAGGGCGCTGAGCTCGCAGACCGTGCCCGCCCCGGCCCGCGAGATCGCGAAGTCCGCCGCCGACAGGGCGAGGTCCATCCGGTCGCAGTAGGCGATCATCCGGTAGTGCTCCAGTCCCGGGTCGCTCACCTCGGACTTCTCCCCCGTGATGTGAAGCAGCTGCCAGCCTGCCTCGATCAGCGCGGGTGCCGTCTGGACGACCGTGTTGTTCAACCGCCGGGCGCCGAGCGAACCGCCGGTGACGAGGAGGGTGGGCCTGGCCGCATCAAGGCCGAAGAACTCCAGCGCCTCCACGCGTGATGCGCCCCGGTCGAGGTTCTCGATCTCCGGGCGCAGCGGCATGCCGACGACCTGGGCGTTGCGGATCCGGGTGCCGCGGAAGGCCACGCCGACGAAGCGGGTGAACCAGGCTCCGAGCCGGTTGGCCAGTCCCGCCCTGAAGTTGGCCTCGTGGATCACGATCGGCACGCCGGCCCGGCGTGCGGCCAGGTAGGCGGGGGTGGAGACGTAGCCGCCGAACCCGACGACCACGTCGACCTCGCGGGCGCGGATCAGGTCGGTCAGGGTGCCGACGGCGCGGTTCAGGCGGCCGAAAAAGGTCAGGGCCTGCCGGTTAGGGCGTCGAGGGAACGGCAGCCGCGGCACGATCACGAGCTCGTAGCCGCGGGCCGGGACCAGCCTGGACTCGAGGCCCTCGCTGGTTCCGAGCACGATCACGACGGCGTCGGGCTCCCGACTCCTGATCGTGTCCGCGACCGCGAGCAGCGGATTGACGTGGCCGGCTGTACCGCCGCCGGCGAGCAGATAGGTGGTCACCGGATCACTCGTTCTCTTCGATGTGGGCTGCGGCATGCTCGTGTTCACCGCGGGCGAACGAGAGCACGATCCCGATCGCGACGAGGGTCGACAGTAACGCCGTGCCGCCGGCTGAGACGAGGGGTAGCGGGACGCCCAGGACCGGGAAGACGCCGAGCACGACGCCGATGTTCACCATCGCCTGGCCGATCACCCAGACCATGACGGCCGCCGTGGAGACCCTGGCCTGCAGGGTCTGGCTGGTGTGCATGATCCGGATGAACGCGAAGGCCAGCAGGATGAACATGCACAGGACGACGATGGCCCCGATCAGGCCGAGCTCCTCGCCGATGATCGCGAAGATGTAGTCGTTGTCGGCTGCGGGCAGCCAGGACCATTTCGCCTTGGAGTTGCCGAGGCCGACGCCGAAGATCCCGCCGTTGGCCAGGGCCCAGGTGCCGTGCAGCGGCTGCCAGCAGGCCGCCGAAATAGTGCCGTCCGCGGCGTCGCAACCGGTGCCGAGGAAGCTCATGATCCGGGTCATCCGGTTCGAGCTCGAGATCGCGACGAGCACGGCCAGGAGCGCACCCACTCCGAGCGGGAGGGCCAGCATCCGCAGGCGCACCCCGGCGTAGAAGAGGGCGCCGAAGAGGATCCCAGCCATGATCATCACGGTGCCGAGGTCACCGCCGATCATCACCAGGAGCACGGCACCGCCGCCGACCCCGAACACCGGGATGTACACGTGCCGCCAGTCGTCGAGCCGGTCCTTCTTCTGGGACAGGATCATGCCCAGCCAGACCACGAGCGCCAGCTTGATCGCCTCGGACGGCTGGAACTGGATTCCGCCGAGGGACAGCCAGTTCGTGTTCCCGGCCACGGTGATGCCCAGCGGCGTGAAGACGACCAGGCACTGCATCAGGCCGGAGATCACGAGCATCGGCCAGGCGACCCGCTGCCAGAATTTCAGCGGCAGCCGACTGACGACGAGCAGCAGGGGCACCCCGATCAGGGCGAACCCGCCCTGGCGCAGCACGGTGCCGAAGAAGCCGGTGTTCTCGAGGTAGGAGTCGACCGACGAGGACGAGAGCACCATGACGAGCCCGAAGACGACCAGGAACAGCGTCGTGCCCAACAGCAGGAAGTAGCTCGGCGACTCGGCCTTGAAGACCCGGCCGAGGTGGATCCGGGCCGATGAACCCTGGCCTTCTGAACCCTGGCCTTCTGAACCCTGGCCTTCTGAACCCTGGCCTTCTGAACCCTGGCCGGGTTCGGCCGCCGAGGGTGCGACCGGCCTAGGCCCGCGGAGCCGAGGCGGATTCGTCACCCGCCTCACCTCCCAAATAGTCCCGTACGGCTTCTGCGAACAACCGGCCGCGCTGGGCGTAGTCGGTGAACTGGTCCATCGATGCCGCCGCCGGGGCGAGTAGCACGACGTCGCCGAGTTCGGCCACCTCGGCGGCCAGTCGCACGGCGTCCGGCATCACCTGACCAGTGTCCTGTGTCGTGATCTCGAAGACGCGCAGCCGGGGCGCGTGTCGCCGGAATGCCTCCCGCAGTGCCTCCCGGTCGGTGCCGATGATGATGGCGCCGCGGAGGTGGGCGACGTGGCCGGCGACCAGCTGGTCGATGTCGACACCCTTGAGCAGACCGCCGACCAGCCAGACCACCGATTCGAACGCCGCGAGGGAAGCGTCGGCGGCGTGCGGGTTGGTGGCCTTCGAATCGTCGATCCAGCGGATTCCGGCGGCCTCGGCGACGATCTCGATCCGGTGCGCGTCGAGACGGAAGCCCTCGAGGGCGTCGTGGATGACCGCGGGCAGCACGCCGAAGGATCGAGCGAGCGCGGCGGCGGCGAGGATGTCGGCGATGAGGTGGTGGGCGCCGAGTCCGTGTGCCCTGAGCTCGGCAACCGTGCTGATTTCAACCGCCGTCTCGAAACGGTCCTCGTGGAAGGCCCGGTCGCAGAGAATGCCGTCGACGATGCCGAAGTCGCTCGGGCCGGGCACGCCCAGGCCGAATCCGATCGCCCGGGCGCCGTCCTGCACCTCGGCTTCCTCGACCATCCGCATCGTGGCTGCGTCGGCCTTGTTGTAGACGCAGGCCACCCGCGTGTTCGCGTAGACGGTGGCCTTGGCGTCGCGGTAGGCCTCCGCCGACCCGTGCCAGTCGAGGTGGTCGTCGGCGATGTTGAGGCAGACGCTCGCCCAGGGCACGAGGGCTCCGGGGCCGGTCCGCGGAAGGTGGTGCAGCTGGTAGCTGGACAGTTCGACGACGAGCACGTCCCAGCCCTGCGGGTCGCGTACGGCGTCGAGCACGGGCACGCCGATGTTGCCGCATGGGGCAACCCGGAGGCCGGCGGCGGCGAGCATGGTCGCGGTCAGCTGCACGGTCGTCGTTTTGCCGTTGGTGCCGGTGACGAGGATCCACTCGGCCGGGGTACCGACCTTGTCGCGCAGCCGCCAGGCGAGTTCGATGTCGCCCCAGACCGGGATCTCGTTTCGTGCCGCCCAGAGCAGGAGTGGATGGTCGGGGTGGAAGCCGGGCGACACGATCAGCAGTTCCGGTCGGTGCTCGACCAGGTCGCCGATCGCCACGGGGTCGGCGGCCAGGTCGGCCTGCACCAGACGCGCCCCGATGACGCCGAGCAGCCGGGCGCGGTCTTCTGGTGCGGAGCCGGCCACGACGAGCACGTCGGCGCCCAATTCGGCCAGGGTGTCCGCGGCGGCGAATCCGGTGACGCCGAGTCCGAGGACCGCAACGCGCAGGCCTTGCCAGTCGGCGTGCCAGCTGGTCAGTTCGTCAAGACGGCTCAATTGGGCACCGCCGACAGCCATTCGAGGTAGAACGTGCCGACGCCGGCCGCCACGAGCAGACCACCGATGATCCAGAACCGCACGACCACGGTGACCTCGGCCCAGCCCTTGAGCTCGAAGTGGTGGTGGATGGGGCTCATCAGGAAGATGCGCTTGCCGCGGGTGACCTTGAAGTAGGCGCGCTGCACGATGACGGAGCCGGTTTCGATCACGAAGATGCCGCCGAGGAGCACGAGCAGGAGTTCCGTGCGGCTGAGGATCGCGAGGGCGGCAAGGGCGCCGCCGATCGCGAGCGAACCGGTGTCGCCGAGGAAGATCTTCGCCGGCGAGGTGTTCCACCACAGGAAGCCGATCAACCCGCCGACGATGGCAGCAGAAACAATCGCCAGGTCGAGCGGGTCCCTGGTGTCATACGAGCGGTAGACATCGGCGAGCTCTGCCCCGCCGAACCTGGCCTGGTTTGACTGCCAGAATCCGATCACGATGAAGGAGCCGATCGCGAGGATTGAGGAACCGGTGGCGAGCCCGTCGAGGCCGTCCGTCACGTTCACGCCGTTCGAGGTCGCCGCGACGATCAGGCAGATCCAGATGATGAAGACGGTGATCCCGACCACGGTGCCCAGCTGCATGAAATCGATCGGCAGGTCCCTGATGAACGAGATCCGGGTCGAGGCGGGGGTCAGACCGTGCCGGTTCGGGAACTGGAGGGAGAGGTAGGCGAACGTGCCGGCAACGATGACCTGGCCGGCGATCTTGGCCCAGCCGCCGAGGCCGAGGCTGCGCTGGTTCCGTGTCTTGAGGAAGTCGTCGAGGAAACCGACCAGACCGAGGCCCACCATCATGAACAAGACGAGCAGCGCGGAGGCCGGAATCCTCCGTTGGTCGATGAACATGGCCAGGAAGTAGCTGACCAGCGTGCCGACGATGATGATGATGCCGCCCATCGTGGCGGTGCCGCGCTTGGCGTGGTGGCTCTGCGGACCGTCGTCGCGGATGAACTGTCCCCAGCCGAGCTTCTTGAACAGCCGGATGAACAACGGGGTGAAGGCCAGGGTGAAGACGAGCGACATGGCTCCGGCGCTCAGCAGTGCAATCACGAGAAGAACTCCCCTAGTCTGTCGCCGAGGAATCGAAGTCCGGCCGAATTCGACGATTTGACCAGCACGATATCCCCCGGTCGCACGGTGGCGCAGAGCAGGGTGAAGGCGTCGTCGGCTGACTCGACGAACTCCGATTCGCCGTCCCACGACCCCTCGTTGATCGTGCTGATGTGCATCCGCCTGGCGGGGCGCCCCACCACGATGAGTTGGGAGATGTTCAGGCGAACGGCGAGAAGCCCGACCCGGTCGTGCTCTTCCCCGGCCAGTTCGCCGAGTTCGCTCATTTCACCGAGCACGGCAATGGTGCGCTGGTCGGGTCGGCGGATCTGCGCGAGGGTCTTCAGCGCGGCGGTCATCGAGTCGGGGCTCGCGTTGTAGGCGTCGTTGATGATGGTGACGCCGTCTCGGCCGCCCATGACCTCCATCCGCCAGCGTTCGGCGGTGTGCACCGATTCGAGGGCCGACACGATCAGGTCGATGTCGACGCCGAGAAGCTCGGCGGCGGCCGCGGCCGCCAGCGCGTTCATCACGTGGTGCTCGCCGAGCACCCGGAAGGCCACCGGGCGGCTGTCCCCCGATGCCAGGTGCAGCCGGAACGCGGTGCCTTCGGCGGAGACGACGACGTCGGTGGCGCGCACGCCGTCCGTGCCGTGCTGGCCGAACCAGGTGACCTGCGCGCTGGTGTGCGCGGCCATGCCGGCCACGCGGGGGTCGTCGGCGTTGAGCACGGCCACGTCCGTCTCGAGCAGGTCGGTGACCATCTCGGTTTTGGCGCGCACGGTCGCGTCGATGCCGCCGAATTCACCGGCGTGGGCGAGGCCGACCTTGAGGACGATTCCGATGTCCGGCCTGGCCATCCGCACGAGCCTGGCGATCTCGCCGACGGCACTTGCCCCCATCTCGGCGACCAGGAAGCGGCTGTCGAGGGTGAGGCCGAGCATCGTGAGCGGCGCGCCGACCTCGTTGTTGAAGGATTCCCGGGCGGCGATGGTCGGGCCGACCCGGTTCAGCACGGCCCGGAGCAGGTTTTTGGTGGTCGTCTTGCCGTTGGAGCCGGTGATGCCGATGATCTTGAGGTTGCCGGCCGCCCTGACCCTCGCGACGACGTCGGTCGCCAGGTCGCCGAGGGCGGTGACCGCGTCGGGAACCACGATCTGGGCGACGGGAAGGTCGAGCACGCGCTCCACGATGAGGAGAACGGCACCGCGCTCGACCGCCGCGGGCGCGAAGAGGTGCCCGTCGGTGACGTCACCCGGCTTGGCGACGAAGATCGCCCCTGCCCCGATCTCACGAGAGTCGGTATTGACGGCGCCGTCGACCAGGGAGTCCGCCGTGAGGCTGCTCCCGTGCAGGTGGAGCTCTCCGCCGACTGCCTGGGCGATCTGGCTGAGGCTGAGCGCGATCATTTACAACCACCCCGCTTCGCGCAGCGCCAGGCGGGAGTCATCCCGGGCGGAATAGGGAATTTTCACTCCGGCGACCTCGTGGTAGTTCTCGTGGCCGGGGCCGGCGTACAGGATCGCGTCGCCTTCCTCGGCGAGGGAGACCGCCTTGCGGAAGGCTGTGCGGGGATCGGGGACCTCGTAGAATTCTCCGGTCGGAACCGCCTCCCGTGCCGCGGCGAGGAGTGTCGCGCGAATGGCGGCCGGGTCCTCGAACCTCGGGTGGAAGTCGGTGACAACCACGACATCCGCGCCCCTCGCGGCGATGGCCCCCATATCCGCTCGTTTCGTGGTGTCACGGTCGCCGTCGGCGCCGAAGACCATGATCACGCGCCCGGGGGTGAACTTGCGGATCGCGGCGAGCGTGTTGAGGAAGGCGTCGGGGCTGTGACCGTAGTCAATGTAGACGAGCGGCCCACGGTCGGCGGAGATGCGCTCGGCCCGACCGGGAATGTAGACATCGATCCCGCCGTCGCGGTCGAGGGTGTGCGCAATCGCCTCGAGGTCGTAGCCGGATTCGACCAGGAGCAGGATGGCGAGGGCAGCATTGGCGGCCATGAACCAGCCGAGAAGAGGCACCCTGGTCTGCAGGCGGCGGCCCTCCGGCCCCTCCAGCAGGAACTCGGTGTAGAACGCGGATTCGTCGACGATGGTCATGTGCCAGTCGGCCTCGACGTCCGGCCGGCTGCTCAGGGTCGTCACCGGGATGCGGCACTCGTCGACGATACGGCGGCCCCAGTCCGAGTCGACGGTGACGACGCCGCGGCGGGAGCGGTCGGGCTGGAAGAGCTCGAGCTTGGCCTGGAAGTACTCGTCCAGCCCGGCATAGTCGTCGAGGTGGTCGTGACTGAGGTTCGTGAAACCGGCAACATCGAAGACGAGCCCGTCGACCCGGTGGCGGGTCAGCGCCTGGGCGGAGACCTCGATCGCGACGGCGCGCACCTCGGCCTCGCGCATGCGGGCCAGGAGAGCGTGCAGTTCGGTGGCTTCTGGCGTGGTCAGCGCGCTGACGACGGCGAGGTCGCCGATCCGGCGCTCCGCGGTCGAGGTGAGCCCGGACACGACGCCGAGCTGGTTCAGGATGGCGAAGAGCAGGTAGACGACGCTGGTCTTGCCGTTGGTGCCGGTGACGCCGAAGAGGGTCGCGGGGTTCTCGTCGGTGCGGTAGATCCACGCGGCGACGGCGCCGAGGGCGGCACGGGCATCCGGGGTGACCAGCACGGGCAGGCCGCTACCGGCGGCGAGGAGCGCACCGGCCTCGTCGGTCAGGATAGCGACGGCGCCGGCATCCCTTGCCGCTGCGGCGAAGGCCGCGCCGTGGCTGGCCCTCCCGGGGACTCCGACGTACAGGTCTCCGGGTTGGACCGTGCGTGAGCTCAGGCTCACACCGGTCACCTCCAGGCCGTCACTGTCTCCGCGCAGGAAGAGTTCAAACTCATCTACCAGGCCGGACAACGATCGCGGGACCGGATGCTGGGGGCGGAGAGCCGAGGGTGCCAATTCGGTCACGGGGTCGCTTTCTTACCAGGTGCCGGGAAGCGCAGGCGCGGCGGCGCCCGATGGGACTGCCCGGTACTTCTTCAGCACCTGGCTCATGACCTCTTGGAAGATCGGAGCAGATGCCGCAGAAGAGTTCAGTTTAACAGGATCTGCGAGGCTGACCGAAACGACGTACTCAGGATCGTCCGCCGGAGCGAAGCCGGAAACCGAGACCAGGTAGCCGTGGGTGTAGCCGCCGTGGCCGTCCGGCATCTGTGCGGTGCCCGTCTTGGCCGCGACCCGGTAGCCGGGGATGTTCCACTTCGTCGACAACCATGCCTTCTGGTACACCATCTCCAGCATGTCCGCGGTTTCGCGGGCGGCCGAGGCCGAAACGATTTGGGTTCCGGCGGTTGCCGGCACCTCGCTCATGGTGCCGTCCGCCTGGCGGCAGCCCTCGACCAGTTGCACGGGGAGCCGCACGCCGTTGTTGGCAATGGCCTGGTAGATGCTGGAAACCTGCAGAGCGGTGGTGGTCAGCCCCTGGCCGAACATGGTGGCGTATTTCGTCTGGTTGTCCCAGTTCTGCCAGTCGTGCAGGATGCCGCTGTCCTCGGCGGGGAACTGCACCTCGGTGGGCCTGCCCAGGCCGAATGCGGTCATGTAGTCATACCGCTGCTGGTCGCTGAGCAGCTCGCCGAACTTCGACATTCCGGTGTTGGAGGATTCGATCAGCACGCCGGTGAGGGTCAGGTTCAGGTCGGCGTGGCCCGAGCTGTCGTTGACGTTGGCCCCGTTCGGCGGCAGGTACCGGTAGGGCGCCACGATCTTACTGTCGGGCGTGGCGAGGCCGGCGTCGAGCACGGATGCCGCGGTGAGCGCCTTGAAGGTTGACCCCGGTTCGAAGGAGGCCGTGAAGGCCCGCGAACCGCGGTCCTCGGGGTTCGCTGTCCCGCCGACGTTGTTGGGGTCGACCGACGGGTAGTCAGCCACGGCCACGAGCTTGCCCGTCTTGACCTCCTGCACGACGACGGTGCCCCAGGCGGCACCGGTGGCCTGGGCCTGCTTGGCGAGCACCTGCTGCACGTACCAGTTGAGGTCGGAGTCGATGGTGGTGACGACGTCGCCGCCGTCCTCGGCCTGGCTGGTGGTGACGGTACTCTGCGGCAGGCGAACCCCGTCGGCGCCCTTTTCATAGGTCTCGACACCGTTCGTGCTGGCGAGGCAGGCATCCTGCCCCAGCTCGAGGCCGGCCTGGGCGTCTCCCCCTGACGAGACGAAGCCGATCAGGTTGCCGGCGACGGCCCCGTCCGGGTAGACCCGGCTCGGGTTCTTCTCGAAGTAGATCCAGGGGATTTCGAGTTTGTCGACCGCACGGAAGACGTCGACGTCGACGGCCTTCGCGACGAACGCGTAATCAGAGTTCTTGTCCTCGGCGAGGGCCGCCGAAATGATCGCGAGGATGGAGTCGCCGGTCTTGCCGGTGAGCGCGCCGACCTCTGCCGCGGCCTGGGCAACCGTCACGGTGACCTCGCCCCCGGCGGTGGTGCGGTCGAATTCCGCGGCGTTCCGCGGCGACAGGGTGATGTTGTAGCGCATCACCGTTCCGGCCAGCACGACGCCGTTGGTGTCGAGAATGTCACCGCGCGAGCCGTATACGGGTTGTTCGACGGACCGGTTGCCGAGCGATTCGGCGCTCAGGGTGTCTGCGCGGACGACCTGGATGTCGACGAGTTTGACCACGAAGAGCGCAATGATCGCGAACAGGACCACCATCGTCCCCGCGATGCGGCGCCTGCTTGACCGGGTGTTCGTCGCCACCGTCTGATCCTTACTGCGGCCGGGGCCACGGGGTTGGCGGGTGCTGAGGAGTTAGCGGGTTGCCGGGCAGTTAGCGGGTTGCCGGGGTGGGGATCCCGTTCGGTGCTGTCTTGGGTGTGACGGCGGCGGTCCTCGCCGACGTGTCTGCCGTTGAGCCCCCGACGCTGGCTCCCTGCCCGCTGCCCTGGGGCAGCTGCGTGACCAAAGGTACGCCGGCGAGCAGCGCATTCGGCACGAGACTCGCCGCGCCGCCCTGACTCCCGCTGGCCGAGGCAGGGGCCCCGAGCACGGCGCCGTCGGACAGCCGAAGGTAGACGGGGTTGGAATTGCTCACCATGCCCAGTGCCTCGGCGTTCGCGGCCAGGCTCTGTGGTGAGGAGATCCGGACGAGGTCTTCGGTCACGCTCTCGGCGGTGCGGCCGAGCTCGACCTGGCTGGCTTCCAGCCGGGACACCTCGTAGGCGCCCTGGGAGATCCCCACGCTGAGCAGCAGCTGGATGACGACGATGGTCGCCATGCCGGCGACGGCGGAGAGGGCGTAGACGATCCGGGGCCGCGCCTGGCGCTGGTCGCGGGTCGCGACGATCTCGATGTGGCGGGTGTCGTGCGCGGGGACCGAAGCCGGGGTGTTGTCCCAGTTCGGTCGCAGGACGCGTGCGAGATTGTCACTCATGCGGCTCTCCTCAGTCGCTCGGCGGCGCGAAGTCGGACTGACGTCGCGCGCGGATTACTCGCTTTTTCCTCTTCGGAGGCCAGTTCAGCGCCTCTGATGAGCAATTTGAATAGTGGTTTGTGTTCGGGCAGTTCGATCGGCAGTCCGGCGGGGGCGGTTGAGCCCGACGCTGCGGCGAGGAGCTTCTTGACGATCCGGTCCTCGAGTGACTGGTAGGCCATCACGACGATTCGCCCGCCGACCGTGACCGCGTCGAGCGCGGCCGGGATGGCGCGTTCGAGAACGGCCAGTTCCTGGTTGACCTCGATCCGGAGCGCCTGGAAGACCCTCTTCGCCGGGTGCCCCGTGCGCTGCACGGCGACCGGCGTGACCGCGGTGATCACCTGGACCAACTGGGCCGACCGGGTCATCGGCGTCGTCTCCCGGGACTCGGCGATGGCCTTCGCGTAGCGGGCGGCGAGTTTTTCTTCGCCATAGTCACGGAAGATCCGGCGCAGGTCCGCTTCGCTGTAGGTGGCGAGGATGACCTCGGCGGTGAGGTCGCTGGTGTTGTCCATCCGCATGTCCAGGGGCGCGTCCTTCGAATAGGAGAAGCCGCGCTCCACCCGGTCGAGCTGCAGTGACGACACGCCGAGGTCGAAGAGGATCCCGTTCACCTCGCGGATGCCGAGACCGTCGAGGGCCTCACGGATGCCGTCGTAGACGGTGTGCACGAGGTGTACGCGGTCGCGGAACGGTTTGAGCCGCTCCTCGGCGATGGCGAGGGCCTCGAGGTCGCGGTCGAGACCGACCAGCACGAGGTTGGGGAATCGCTGGAGGATGGCCTCCGCGTGCCCTGCCATGCCGAGGGTGGCATCGACGAGCACCGCGCCGGGCTGCTCGAGTGCCGGGGCGAGCAGTTCGACGCATCGGTCGAGCATGACGGGGGTGTGGATGTCGTTGATGGCCATATTGTTCCCGGGAGTAGTTCCTGGATCCTGATCCCCATCCATTCCTTCCTGGCACCGGGGAAGTGTGTCAGGGAGAACGGCTGGGAGTCAGGCGCCAGGTGCTAAATGAGTCCCGGAATCACCTCCTCCGAAGTGTTTGCGAATGAGGTTTCCTGTTCGGCGAGGTAGCGCTCCCACGCCGCGCTGTCCCAGATCTCGACCCGGGTTCCGGCGCCGATGACGGTGAGGTCACGGTCCAGCCCGGCGTAGCTGCGCAGGTTGGCCGGAATGGTCACCCGGTTCTGCTTGTCGGGGGTCTCGGCACTGGCACCGGAGAGGGTCATCCGCGCGTAGCTGCGGGCGGCCTTGTCGGAGAGCGGCGCCTGGCCGATCTTCTCGGCGAATGCCTCGAACTCACGGGTGGTGAAGACGTAGAGGCAGTTCTCCTGGCCACGGGTCATGACGATTCCCGGCGACAACTCGTCGCGGAATTTCGCGGGAAGGATGACGCGTCCTTTTTCGTCGAGCTTGGGGGCATAGGTCCCGAGGAACATTCATCACCCCTTCCGGCCAGGTTCAGGTGTTGCTCCACTTTACTCCACTTTGCCCCACCAACTAGTGAATATTTACCCCCTTTCGGGATTTATTCCCCCCAATCCCCCAAATTCACTGGCCATCGGTGGTGGAGGGAGAATCACCGCAATTGGCGAGCTCGGTCGATTTCGGGCACAAAAAAAGGGCCGATCGGATGATCGGCCCGGTTTGCGGGTGAAATGACGCTGTCAGGGGGCGGAAGGGGGGCGGGGCAGGAGGCTCCGCAAGCTCCGCGTCGGCGACGACTCGGGCGGGGACTCAGGCGGTGGTTACTGGCCGTCCTGCCGACGATCCCAGCGTTCGTTGAGACGGTCCATGAAGCCCTTGTCCTGGGAACGCTGCGCGGGGCGACCGAGGGGTGCTCCGCCGATCTTGCGTCCGGACTTGCCCGGCGTCGTGGCGATGAGCACGCCGGCGAACATCACGGTGAATCCGACGATGCCGATCCAGAGCTGCTGCACCGCGACACCGGCGATCAATCCGCCGATGCCGGCGACTGCGGCGAGAACGCCGATCGCGATCGAGCGGTAGTTGGGTCGGAGCGGTGAACCGCCAACGGTCGACACGAAGTCGGCGTCGTTGTGGTAAAGACCGCGCTCCATCTCTTCGAGGAGTCGCTGCTCTTGTTCCGAAAGCGGCATCTCATTCCTCCTACTAGGGACCGGCGGCTTGCCTCCCAATTCTAACCCCGCACGGATGGCTAGGCTAGGCACGTGGCTCAAAGCAATCAACTGGTCGAACTGGTTCATACACGCATCGACGAATTCATCGAGGCCCGTGAACCAATTGTGACCACTATCAGCCCGGACCTTACGCCACTGGTCGACTTCTCACGGCAGTTTCTCAGCGGTGGCAAGCGTTTTCGGGCCCTGTTCTGCTGGTGGGGTTGGCAGAGTGTGGGCGGAGTCGAACCCGGCCTCGACCCGATTGACGGTCCGGCGTCGGGCGCGGGGATTCCCGAGCGCCTGATCCCGGTGGTGTCCGCCGCCGCGGCCCTGGAGATCTTCCACGCCGCGGCGCTCGTGCACGACGACATCATCGACAACTCGGACACCCGGCGGGGCAAGGCCTCAGCCCACCGGCTCTTCGAGTCCCTGCACACCGCCGCCGGCTGGGCCGGAAACCGCCCGGAATTCGGCCGCGCCGCTGCCATTCTGCTCGGCGACCTGCTGCTCGGCTGGAGCGACGAGCTCCTCGATGAGGGATTGGCCGGTGTGGAGCAGAGCGCGGCACGCGCCGCCCGGGCCGAGTTCAACCGAATGCGCACCGAGGTCACGGCCGGTCAGTACCTGGACATCCTGGAGGAACGAGCCTGGCTCACCCAGCCCGAATCCGAGCTGCTCGACCGTGCCATGCGGGTGATCGTCTACAAGTCGGCGAAGTACAGCGTGCAGGCGCCGCTCGTGATCGGGGCGGCCCTTGCGGGCGCCGGTGCGGAGCACCTCGACGCCCTCCGGGCCTTCGGGCTGCCGCTCGGGATCGCCTACCAGTTGCGCGACGACCTCCTGGGCGTGTTTGGCGACGCGTCGGTGACGGGCAAGCCCAGTGGCGACGACCTCCGTGAGGGCAAGCGCACGGTGCTGGTCGCCCTCGCCAGGGAGACCCTCGGCGACGAGGCCCGCGACCAGCTCGACGCGCTGCTCGGGGATCCGTCGCTCACCGCGGAACAGATCACCGGGCTGCAGCGGCTGATCCTGGACAGCGGGGCCGTGCTCCGCGTCGAAGACCTGATCGCGTCCCAGGTCGCCGAAGCCCTGGCCGCACTGACCGAGTCGCCCATCGGCGCCGAGGTAACCGACGCGCTCGGCCTGCTCGCCGAGACCGTCACCCGCCGCGTCTTCTAGGACGGGGGCTTCGGTCAGAGCCGGAAGATTCCGGTCAGGCCAGCGCCTGCGCGACCCGGCGCACTTCGGCCTTGCGGCCGGCCAGCAGGGCGGTGATGGGCGGAACGCCCAGACTGTCGTCCACCTCGAGCAGCCAGCTCATCGCCTGCTCGTCGGTGAAACCGTCGTCCGCAAGCACGATGAGGGTTCCACGCAGCTCGGGAACGGGTGCGGCATCCCTGATGAAGGCGGCCGGAACCTGGAGCGGTCCGCCGCCGGGACGGATGGCCAGCAGCTGCTTGTCATCGATCAGCTGGCGAACCCTGCTCTGGCTCACGCCGAGGAGCTGGACGAGGTCGGGGATGGACAGCCACTGGTGATCTGAAAATTGTTGATCTGAAAACGAGTCGGTCACCTCTCCAGCATTCCATGATTCCCGGCCCTCGACAAACCCCTTCCCGTGTTTCCCGCGTGTTGGCACCGGTAAGAGTGAACCGACTGGTTGACTTTGTTCATTGTGCGTGTCAGCGTGAGCCGCTGGATGCCTGAAGTCGTAAGCAATCTGCACGGGGAGCGCCATGCCGGCAAAAGCCAGAATCGGAACCAAGACCCAGCCACCGGCAGACGGTGGTCGGCACAGCCGTGACCCGGCCGGGGAACGCCGGTCGTTCGGCCGACTGGCCACGATTCCCCTCGTTCTCATCAGCACGATCGCCATCGCCCTGAACCTGGCCTCTCCCGCGGACGCCGCGACCATCACGAAGAAGCCCCTGAAGAGCCGAAGTACGCTGCCCGGCGTGGCGCCCGCCACCGCCGCCCGCGGCCAGGTCGCGCGAGCGAGCGCCGAGGCAACGCCGACCCAGTACACGGTCGTCGATGGCGACACCGTCAGCGCGGTGGCCGGCCGGTTCGGCCTGTCCACGGCATCCGTGCTCGCCCTGAACGGGCTCGGCTGGTCCGCCGTGATCTTTCCCGGCCAGACTCTCACGCTCTCCGGCGGGACCGCGCCTGCCGTGGCCGCACCGACCCCGGTCGCGGCGGAAATCACCCGTTACACGATCGTCACCGGCGACACCATCAGCGGCATCGCCTCAGCCCACGGGCTGAGCGTCGGAGCCATCCTGAGCGCAAACGGTCTCGCCCACGACAGCATCATCTTCCCCGGCCAGGCCATCGTGCTTCCCGGCGCCGCCGCTCCGGCCGCCACGCCCGCGGCGGCGGCCCCACAGCCTGCCGCCGCCTCAGCAGGCACCCACACCATCGTCACCGGTGACACCATCGGGGCCATCGCGGCGGCCGCCGGGGTCTCCGTGCAGTCCGTGCTGGATGCCAACGGGCTCGGCTGGTCGAGCATCATCTACCCCGGCCAGGTCCTGGCCGTTCCGTCGCTCGCGATCTCCCAGGTCTCGTCGGTGTCGGCGGCACCCATCGACGCGTCGCCCCTCGACGCGGCGGTCTTCATCGAGCCGGTGGTCAGCGCCGGCTCGGTCACCCCGTTGACCGACGAGATGCGCCGGAACGCGCGCATCATCGTCTCCGTGGGGCGCGCCGCCGGCGTCGGCGATGCCGGGCTCGTCATCGCCCTGGCCGCGGCCGCCCAGGAATCCGGGCTGCGCAACGTGCACTACGGGGACCGGGATTCCCTCGGTCTGTTCCAGCAGCGGCCGAGCTCCGGCTGGGGTTCGGCCGAGCAGGTACTCGACCCCCTGCGCGCCAGCCGCGCGTTCTTCGGCGGCCCCGGCAACCCGAACCCCGGAATCACCCGCGGCCTGCTGGACATTCCCGGCTGGGAGCAGATGACCGTGACGCAGGCCGCCCAGGCCGTGCAGATCTCGGCGTTCCCCGACCACTACGCCAAGTGGGAGACCTCTGCGGCGGCGTGGCTCCCCGAGCTCGACTGACCGGGAATCCCCCGACTTCCGGGTGTCCTGTCACGGTGAACCTCCCATCCTTCCCTAGACTCGACTGGTGAGCGATACCCCTGCCGATCCGATGATCGGCCGTCTGATTGACGGCCGCTATCAGGTGCGCTCGCGGATTGCCCGCGGCGGCATGGCCACCGTCTACCTCGCGACCGACCTGCGGCTCGAGCGTCGGGTCGCGATCAAGATCATGCACGGCCACCTCGCCGACGACAACGCCTTCAAGGCCCGTTTCGTGCAGGAAGCCCGTTCGGCCGCCCGGCTCGCCCACCCGAACGTCGTGAATGTCTACGACCAGGGCCAGGACGCCGACATGGCCTACCTCGTGATGGAGTACCTGCCCGGGATCACACTGCGGGACCTGCTCAAGGACTACGGCCGCCTCACGAGCGAGCAAACCATGGACATCCTCGAGGCCGTGCTGTCGGGGCTCGCCGCCGCGCACAAGGCCGGGATCGTGCACCGCGACCTCAAGCCGGAGAACGTGCTGCTCGCCGACGACGGCCGGATCAAGATCGGCGACTTCGGGCTGGCCCGCGCGGTCAACAACAACACCGCGACCGGGCAGGCGCTGCTCGGCACAATCGCCTACCTCTCCCCCGAGCTCGTCACCCGCGGGATCGCCGATGCGCGCAGCGACATCTACGCGCTGGGCATCATGACCTACGAGATGCTCACCGGCGAGCAGCCCTACGTCGGCGAGGCTCCCATGCAGATCGCCTACCAGCACGCGAACGACACCGTGCCGATGCCGAGCGCCCGGGTGAGCACGATCCCGGCCGAACTCGACGAACTCGTCAGCTGGGCCACCGCGCGCGACCCGGAGAAGCGCCCCAGGGACGCCAGGGTCATGCTTGACCAGCTCCAGGACGTGGACAGGCTCGTGCGCTCGGCCGCCGTCGACAGGACCGGCCTGCAGCCCACCATGGTTCTCTCCGGGCTGCCGAACGCCATGGCCGACGCGGAAACGCAGATCCTCGGCGCGCAGCCACTTGCCACGGCGGCAGCCGGCACGACGCCGCCTGAGGAACCCGACAACGCCTCCGTACTCACCGAGAAGGCCCGCAGGCGCAAGCGCAAGGGCTACTGGCTGTTCGCGCTCGTCGTGCTGCTGGCCGCCCTGGCCGGGGGAACCGGCTGGTACTTCGGCACGGGCCCCGGCTCGCAGGTCATCGTGCCGGAACTGGTCTCGGTGTCCCCGGCGGAGGCGACCGCCCAACTCGCCAACCTGGGGTTGGAAGCCAAACTCGACACGCAGTACAGCACCACGATCGCGGCGGGCCTCGTCGCGAGCACCGATCCTGGCTCCACGGCGCGCGTCAACAAGGGCGCCACCGTGACCCTCCGGGTCTCCCAGGGCCCCCAGCCGATCACCCTGCCCGTGCTCGCCGGTCTCTCCCAGGCTGCCGCCGGCCAGGCGATCACCGACCTGAAGGCATCCGTCGGCTCCACCGATTCGATCTTCAACGGCGACGTCGCCGCGGACACCGTCATCTCGGCGAGCCGCGAGAGCGACGCGGGTGACGTTTCGCAGGGCGGCGACTACTTCGAGGGCATGAAGGTGAACCTGGTCGTCTCGCTCGGCGGCATCCCCGACGTGGCGGGCAAGTCGGTCGACGACGCCACCGCCACCCTCAAGGACAAGGGCCTGGTTGCCCAGCCGGGCGAGAACACCTACAGCGACACGGTTCCGGAGGGCAAGGTCATCTCGGCCGCACCCGCGGCCGAAGGGCCGGTGCGCGTCGGCGACACGTACACCCTGACGATCTCCCGCGGGCCAGAGCCCGTTGAGGTACCCGATGTGATCGGCATGTCCTGGAACGACGGCAAGAAGAAACTTACCGATCTGGGCTTCAAACTGAGCTATAACCCGGGCGCCGACGCCATCTCGGCCCTGCTCAAGGTACAGTCCACCGACCCGGCCGCCGGCGTCTCCGCGCCCAAGGGCAGCACCATCACGCTCAAACCGACCAACCCCTTCGGTTAGGGACGGCACGGCGGTTAACGCCGGATGGCCCGTTACACCAGACCAACTGGTGCAACGGGCCATCCCTGATCAGACCGGCTAACGCGCGGCGAGTTCCTCCGCGACCAGGAACGCGAGCTCGAGCGACTGCATGTGGTTCAGGCGCGGGTCGCAGAGCGACTCGTAACGGGTGGCCAGGGCCGCCTCATCGATGTGCTCCGAGCCGCCGAGGCACTCGGTGACGTCGTCGCCGGTGAGCTCGACGTGCACGCCGCCCGGGTGGGTGCCGACGCTGCGGTGCGCCTCGAAGAAGCCGCGCACCTCGTCGACCACGTCGTCGAACCGGCGGGTCTTGTAGCCCGTCGGGGTGGTGACGCCGTTGCCGTGCATCGGGTCGGTGACCCACAGCGGCTTCGCGTCGCTGGCCTTGACCGCCTCGAGCAGGGGCGGGAGGGCATCCCGCACCTTGCCGGCACCCATCCGGGTGATGAAGGTCAGACGACCGGGTTCGCGGTTCGGGTCGAGCTTGTCGACCAGGCGCAGCATGTCGTCGGCCGAGGTGCTCGGGCCGAGCTTGACGCCGATCGGGTTGCGCACCCGGGACAGGAAGTCCACGTGCGCACCGTCCAGCTCGCGGGTGCGTTCGCCGATCCAGATGAAGTGGGCCGAGGTGTTGTACGGCGTTCCGGTGCGGGAGTCGATCCGCGTCATCGGTCGTTCGTAGTCCATCAGCAGGCCCTCATGGCTGGTGTAGAACTCGGTGCGCCGCATGGCCTCGAAGTCGGCCCCGCAGGCGATCATGAACTTGATCGCGCGGTCGATCTCCTTCGCCACCTTCTCGTAGCGCTGGTTCGCCGGGTTCGCGGCAAAGCCCTGGTTCCAGCTGTGCACCTGGCGGAGGTCGGCAAAACCACCCTGGGTGAACGCACGGATGAGATTGAGGGTGGATGCCGCGGTGTGGTAACCCTTGACCAGTCGGGCCGGGTCCGCTTCGCGCGATTCAGGGGTGAAATCGTAGCCGTTGACGATGTCGCCACGGTAGGCCGGCAGCGTGACGTCGCCCCGGGTCTCGAAGTCGCTGGAGCGAGGCTTGGCGAACTGACCGGCCATCCGGCCCATCTTGATCACGGGCATCGACGCTCCGTAGGTGAGCACGACGGCCATCTGCAGCACGGTCTTGACCCGGTTACGGATCTGCTCTGCGGTCGCCCCACTGAACGTCTCGGCACAGTCACCGCCCTGCAGCAGGAAGGCCCCGCCGTTGGCGGCCTGGGCCAGCCGGTCGCGGAGGATGTCGACCTCACCGGCGAAGACGAGCGGCGGCTGCGAGGACAGTTCGGCGGATGCCGCGGCGACGGCCTCGGCATCCGGCCAGGTCGGCTGCTGCTTGATCGGAAGCGTGCGCCAATAGTCCAGGCCAGCGATCACAGATCGATCTGCGACAACGACTGGTTCGGTAGGGTCTACCACTGGGCTAGTCCTGTTTTCTCTTACGCGGCACACGGGAAGACCCGGTGCCGGGGATGATGGGTGGCCGGATCCGGCCTCGGAATCGGGGTGAAACCGATCACGCGATCTTATCGCGAAAGGTTCGCCCGCTTTTCTTTCACGCTGGTGGCGTAGACGTCCACGTACTCCTGCGTGCTCAGCTGCTGCAGCTCGTACATCAGCTCGTCGGTGATCGACCGCAGCACGAACCGGTCTCCCTCCATGCCGTCGAACCGGCTGAAGTCGAGCGGTGTGCCGATGATGACGCCGATTCGGCGGATTTTCGGGATGCGGGTTCCGGTCGGCATGGCCTTCTCGGTGTCGATCATGGCGACCGGGATCACCGGGACGCCCGCCTCGAGCACCATCCGGGCGACGCCGGTGCGGCCCCGGTACATCCGCGCGTCCGGGCTGCGGGTTCCCTCGGGGTAGATGCCGAGCACGCCACCGCCGGCGAGCACGCGCAGTCCGGTGTTGAGGGAGTCCTCGGAGGCCTTGCCGCCCGAGCGGTCGATCGGAAGCTGGCCGGTGGCCTTGAAGAACTGACGGGTGGCCCAGCCCTTGAGGCCCTTCCCGGTGAAATATTCGCTCTTGGCCAGGAACACGACGCGCCGCGGTACGACCAGGGGCAGGAATACGGAGTCGATGAAGGAGAGGTGGTTGCTGGCGAGGATCACGCCGCCCTCTCTGGGGATATTCTCCAGCCCGGTCACCCAGGGTCGGAAGATCCCGAGCACCAGCGGACCGATGACAATGTTTTTCATGAACCAATAAAACATTGGGCTCCCTCCGTTGGTGTCCTGAGCCTACTTCGTAAAAACGTGCTTCCGTGCGAGGTCGGCCGCGCCGACCACACCGGCGTCGTTCACGAGCTGGGCGATGGCGAACTCGGCCTCCGGGTGGAAGCCCCGTGCCGGGAGGTGCTCCAGATATGCGGCGCGGATCGGCTCCAGCAGCAACTCGCCGGCGTCGGCGACTCCCCCGCCGAAGACGAAGATCTGGGGGTCAAGAACGGCCGCGAGGCTGGCGCAGGCCTGGCCGAGCGAGCCGCCCAGCTCGCGGAGCGCGGCCAGCGCCCCACTGTCGCCCTCCTCGATCAGGCGGCCGACATCCTTGCCGGTGAGCTTGCCCTTTCCCTTTCGCGCCGTGGCGAGGCCCTGGCCGATTCCGCCGGCGTCGGCGAGTTCGTTCGCGATCCGGAGCAGGGCACGGCCCGAACCGTACTGCTCGATGCACCCCTTCGCACCACAACCGCAGGCCCGCCCGTCCGGGACGACCCGCAGGTGACCCAGCTCCGCTGCGCAGCCGAAGCCGCCGCGGAAGAGCCGGTTCTCGGAGATGATCGCGCCGCCGACGCCGGTGCCGATGGTGAGCATGACCATATCGCTGTAGAGCTGCCCGGCACCGAAGGAGAACTCGGCCCAGCCGGCCGCGTTCGCGTCGTTCTCGATCAGGATCGGCATGTCGAGCCGGGCCTCGAGCGTGTCCCGGAGCGGCTCGTGGCGCCAGTTGACGTTCGGACCGTAGTAGACGACCGACTGGGCTGCGTCGATGAACCCCGCCGCGGCGATCCCCGCCGCGATGACCTCCTCGCCCTCGGCGAGACCGGTGATCATTTCCACGACGGCATCCTCGATGCCGCGCGGGTCGCTCGCGGTGGTCGGGCGGCGATCGGAGCGGATGATCGTTCCGAATTCGTCGACCAGAGCTGCGGCGATCTTGGTGCCACCGATATCGATCCCAATCGCGTGCACAGCGGACTTCTTTCGTCGGTTTGGCCGGGCGGAAATGGCGCCGCCGGCCAGTCAGAGACGGTCGGGCGTGCCCTTTAGAGTGTAGTGAATCAGTACGCCGTCAGGCGAAACGTCCGCGACCGCCGTTTCACGCGGATAGAGTGGGCGCACAGCCCGTCGGTGCCAAAGGAGATACCGTGAAACAGTTTGACCAGCCCGCGATCGTCCCCGTAGACCCTGCAGCCAATGTCACAGACCTCTTGGCCGCTCGCGTTGCGGCCACGCCGGAGTCCGTTCTTTTCTCCCTTCCCGTCAACGGCCAATGGGCCCCGGTCACGACCGCGGAGTTCCATCGACAGGTGGTGGCGCTGGCGAAGGGATTCGTCGCTGCCGGCATCGAGCCCGGTGACAAGGTCGGCCTGATGTGCAAGACCCGGTACGAGTGGACGCTCATCGACTTCGCCGTGTGGTACGCCGGCGCCATCCTCGTTCCGGTCTACGAGACCAGTTCGCCCACCCAGATCCAATGGATCCTCGGCGACTCCGGCGCCAGCGCCGTGATCCTGGAAACCGCCGACCACTTCTCGCGGTTCGACGAGGTGCACCCTGACCTGCCGGGCATCAGCACCGTCTGGCAGATCGGTCTGGGTGACCTCGACAAGCTCGTCGCCGCCGGCTCCGACGTGACGGATGCCGAGATCGAACGCCGCCGAAACCTCGCCGTGGGCGACGACATGGCCACCCTCATCTACACGTCCGGTTCAACCGGTCGTCCGAAGGGTTGCGTGCTCACACACTCCAACTTCGTTGAGACGACCCGCAACGCCGCCGTCGCCCTCAAAGAGGTGCTCGAGGATGAGCACGGAGCCTCGACGCTGCTGTTCATCACGACCGCACACATCTTCGCCCGCTTCATCTCCGTGCTCTGCGTGCACGCCGGCGTCCGCGTCGGCCACCAGCCGGACACCCGCCAGCTGCTGCCCGCGCTCGGCTCGTTCAAACCGACGTTCCTGCTCGCCGTCCCCCGTGTCTTCGAGAAGGTCTACAACTCGGCCGAACAGAAGGCAGAGGCCGCCGGCCGCGGCAAGATCTTCGAGGCTGCGGCGCAGATCGCCGTTGACCACTCGATGGCCGTCGACCAGGGAAAACCGGTCCCCCTGATGATGAAGATCAAGTTCGCCATCTTCGACCGCCTCGTCTACAGCAAGCTGCGTGCCGCGATGGGCGGCAACGTCAAGTACGCCGTCTCCGGATCCGCACCGCTCGGGGCACACCTCGGCCACTTCTACCACAGCCTGGGAATCAAGATCCTCGAGGGCTACGGCCTCACCGAGACCACGGCACCGACGAGTGTCGGCCTCGCGACCAAGTTCAAGATCGGTACCGTCGGCCCGCCCCTGCCCGGCGTCTCCGTGCGGATCATGGACGACGGCGAGATCGAGGTGAAGGGCGTCAACGTCTTCAAGGAGTACTGGAAGAATCCGGAGGCGACGAACGCCGCCTTCGATGACGGATGGCTCCGCACCGGTGACATCGGTGACTTCGACGCAGAGGGTTTCGTCACCATCACCGGGCGCAAGAAGGAGATCATCGTCACGGCCGGCGGCAAGAACGTCGCCCCGGCCGCGCTGGAAGACCCGATCCGCTCCAATCCGTTGGTCGGGCAGGTCGTCGTCGTCGGCGACCGCAAGCCGTTCATCGCCGCCCTGATCACGCTCGACCCCGACATGCTCGCGGTCTGGCTGAACAACAACGGCGAGGACGCCGGCATGTCGCTGGCCCAGGCGGCCGTGAATCCGACGGTGATCGCCGAGGTGCAGCGCGCCGTCGACCACGCCAACGACCACGTCTCCCGCGCCGAGTCGATCCGCAAGTTCATCGTGCTCACCACCGAACTCACCGAGGAGAACGGGTATCTCACCCCGAAACTCAGCATCAAGCGGGAACTGATTCTCAAGGACTTCACCCACGCCATCGAGGGCATGTACGCGGGGGCTCCGATCACCGAGAGCAACCCGCTGCCCGGCTAAACCGCAGGCGGGCTCAGAACCAGGTGGACTCGCGGATCTCCTTCATGGCGGCCCGCCGGTTCTCCTTGTCCAGGCGGTCGAGGTAGACGAGCCCGTCGAGGTGATCGGTCTCGTGCTGGAGCGCCTGCGCCATGATGCCGGTCCCGGAAAGTTCGACCGGGTTTCCCTCGAGGTCGATTCCGGTGACCCTGGCGAACGGGAACCGTTTGGTCGGGTACCAGAGGCCGGGTACCGACAGGCAGCCCTCCTCCACCAGCTCGGGCTCACCGGTCACCTCGGTGAGGACCGGGTTGAGGATGTAGCCGATCACGCCATCGACGTTGTAGCTGAAGGCGCGCAGGTTGACGCCGATCTGGGACGCGGCGACGCCGGCCCGCCCCGGCAACCGGACGCTGTCGACCAGGTCGTCCACGAGGCCCCTGACCCGGGAATCGATGATCCCGATCGGGTCGGAAACGGTCTTGAGTACGGGATCTCCGAATAGACGGATCTGGCGCTCGGGCACAGGGATGACTCCAAACGGTTGGTGCGGTGATTGCGGTGGGTGAAAAGCGCCGGTTTGCGCGCGGTCAGTTCGTTCGGTCAGCTGGCACGGTTGGCCGGGAGACCCTCGACCACGAGCGCCGCGAGGGTTCGTGCCGCGAGTTGGGTGATCGGTTTGAGGTCCTGATAGGAGATGACGCTCCCGGCGGCAAGCTGCGGGTCGTACGGGATCCGCACGATCTCCCGCACCCGGGAGCGGAAGTGCGACTCAATCTCCTCGAGCTTGACCAGGTTGGTGCCCTGGGTGGCCGTATTGAGAGCGACGATGGCGTTGCGCACGAGGTCGCCGTAGCCGTTCGCCTCGAGCCAGGTCAGGGTCTCTGAGGCGAGCCTGGCCTCGTCGACGCTGCCGCCGGAGACGATGACGATCGAGTCGGCGCGCTGCAGGGTGGCCCGCATCACCGAGTGCACGATCCCGGTGCCGCAGTCGGTGAGCATGATCGAGTAGTAACGCGCCGCGAGGTCGGCGACGACGTTGTAGTCGTTCTCGTCGAAGGCCTCGGAAAGCAGCGGGTCGGTGTCCGAGGCGAGGATGTCCAGACGAGTGGCATCGCGGGAGACCAGCGCGGAAAAGTCGGTGAAGCCGCCGATTGACGCGGCCTTGGAGACCACATCGCGCACCGTCGACCTGGTCTGCTTGCTCACCCGTTCGGAGAGCGTTCCCCGGTCGGGGTTGGCATCCACTGCGATGATCCGGTCCTCGCGGGCATCGGCCAGCGCCATCCCGAGCAAGGCCGTGACGGTTGTCTTGCCGACTCCGCCCTTGCGGGTGAGGATCGGCACAAACCGGGTTCCGCCCTCGAAGTCGCGACGGATTCGCTCGTCCATCGCCTGGTGGGCGCGTACCTTCGCCGAATCGCCGAGGTTGACCAGGTGCAGCGTCGCCGCGTAGACGAAGCTGTTCCAGGTGCCGTGGGGCGGCGGCTTGGTCTTGCGGTTGACGGCGAGCAGACGATCCGAGGTGAGCATGGACGCCGATTCCGGCGCCGGTCCGCTCTCCGTGCGCAGGCGTTCACGGCGCGAGTGCAGCGCCGCGGCGTCGTTCGCGTTCCCCTGCTGCGCGGCCACGGCTCCGGTGGCGGGAGCCGACCTGGTCCCACGGGGAATTCCCGACGTGCTGATCTCGATCGTGTGCGTGGTCGGCTGCGCGTCAAGGTTCCTGGCCAGGCCGGCCGCGGCCGGACGCCCCGCCGCCGCCGGGCGGTCGGAGACGGAGGCATCCGTGCGCCCGTTCGGGTGTCGTGGGTTCGGGTTTCGGAGGTTCGGGTTCGTCAGGTTCGGGTTCGTCAGGTTCGGGTTCGTCAGGTTCGGGTTGCCTCCGCTGAGGCTCCCCGGAAGTGCCGCCGCGAGATTCGTAATCGTGTGCGGCGGCAATTCGCTGTGGTATTCGTCGTCCGGGATGCTGCCGGGTTCCAGGTCGGGCTCCTGGCCGGAGACCTCGCCGCCTGCGCGCTTATCTGACAAAAGATCAGTCCCTTCGTCGATAGATCGGCCCCAATCCTAGCGCGGTCGCACCACCACGAGCAGATCGCCCGCATCGACCTGCTGGGTCTTGGGAATGGCGACCCGGTCGATGACCCCGCTGATCGGAGAGGTGATGGCCGCTTCCATCTTCATCGCCTCAATCGAGGCCACGCTCTGCCCGGCCTCGATTGTGTCGCCTTCCTCGACCTGCAGGGTGACCACCCCGGAGAACGGGGCCGCAACCTGGCCCGGCAGATTCGCATCCGCTTTCTCCGCCGCCCTGGTGCTGACCGTGATGCTGCGGTCGCGGACGAAGACGGGGCGCAGCTGCCCGTTGAGGGTCGTCATGACCGTGCGCATGCCCTTGTCATCGGCCTCGCTGATGGCTTCGAGGCCCACGTACAGGCGCACTCCCCGCTCGATCTCCACGGCGTGCTCCGTGCCCTGCTGGAGGCCGTTGAGGTAGTCGACCGTGTCGAGTACCGACAGGTCCCCGAACAACTCGCGGATCTGCTCGTACTGGCGGGTCGGAGCGGGGAAGAGCAGTTGGTTGAGCATGGCCCGGCGGGTCAGACTGTCCTTGCCGAGCGCCTCGCGTTCCTCCGCGGTGAGCTCGGTCACCCCGACCCGGACGTTGCGCCCGGCCAGGACCTTGCTGCGGAAGGGTTCCGGCCAGCCGCCGGGCAGGTCGCCCAACTCGCCGGCCATGAATCCGATCACGGAGTCTGGCACGTCGTAGTTACCGGGGTTCTCCGCGAAGTCGGCCGGGTCGGCGCGCACAGCCGCGAGATAGAGCGCGAGGTCACCGACGACCTTGGACGACGGCGTGACCTTCGGCACGCGGCCGAGGATGTCGTTCGCCGCGGCATACATGTCCTCGATCAACTCGAAGTCGTCGGCCAGGCCGAGCGCGACCGCCTGGGTGCGCAGATTGGACAGCTGGCCGCCGGGGATCTCGTGGGTGTAGACCCGGCCGGTCGGGGCGCGGAGGCCCGATTCGAAGGGGTGGTAGACCCGGCGCACGTCTTCCCAGTAGGGCTCGAGGTCGCAGACGGCCTTGAGCGAGATGCCGGTGTCGCGTTCGGTGTGCTCGAGGGCGGCGACGAGCGACGATGCAGAGGGCTGGCTGGTGGTGCCGGCCATCGGGGCGCTCGCGACGTCGACCGCGTCGGCGCCCGCGCGCGCCGCGGCAAGCAGCGTCGCCAGTTGGCCGCCCGGCGTGTCGTGCGTGTGCACGTGCACCGGCAGGTCGAATCGGTCCCGGAGGGCGCCGACGAGCTTTTCGGCGGCCGCGGGGCGGAGCAGGCCGGCCATGTCCTTGATCGCCAGGATGTGCGCGCCGGACTCCACGATCTGCTCGGCGAGTCGCAGGTAGTAGTCGAGCGTGTAGAGGCTCTCGGCCGGGTCGAGCAGGTCGCCCGTGTAGCAGAGCGCCACTTCGGCGACACTCGTGCCGGTCGCGAGCACCGCGTCGATCGCGGGCCGCATCTGGGACACGTCGTTGAGCGCGTCGAAGATCCGGAAGATGTCCACGCCGGTGTCGGCGGCCTCGCGCACGAACGCGTGGGCCACTTCGACCGGGTACGGCGTGTAACCGACCGTGTTGCGCCCACGGAGCAGCATCTGCACGTTGATGTTCGGCAGGGCCTCTCGCAGCGACGCGAGGCGCTCCCACGGGTCTTCACCGAGGAAGCGGAGGGCAACGTCGTAGGTCGCACCGCCCCAGGCCTCGATCGAGAGGAGCTCGGGGGTCATCCGCGCCACGTACGGGGCAACGGCGACGAGGTCGCGTGTGCGCACCCGGGTCGCCAGCAGCGACTGGTGCGCGTCACGGAACGTCGTGTCGGTGACGGCGAGGGCCGTCTGCGCCCGCAGGTCGGCGGCGAAGCCGGCCGGGCCGAGCAACTGCAGGCGCTGGCGCGAGCCGGCGGGGGCCGGCACGGACAGGTCCAGCTTGGGCAGCTTCTCGGTCGGGTTCAGCAGCGTGATCGGCACGCCGTTCGGCTTGTTCACGGTGACGTCCGCGAGCCAGTTCAGGATCTTGGTGCCACGGTCCTTGGACGGCCGGCCCCGGAGCAGTTCCGGGCGTTCGTCGATGAAGGAGGTGCTCAGGTTGCCCGCGGCGAAGTCGGGGTCGTCGAGCACGGCCTGCAGGAAGGAGACGTTCGTCGACACGCCGCGGATGCGGAACTCGGCCAGGGCCCGCTTGGAGCGGGTCACCGCGGAGGTGAAGTCGCGGCCCCGGCAGGTGAGCTTGGCGAGCATCGAGTCGAAGTGCGGGCTGATCTGCGCGCCCGGGTTGATGGTTCCACCGTCCAGGCGAACACCGGCGCCGCCGGGCGAACGGTAGGTGGTGATCTTGCCGGTGTCCGGTCGGAAGCCCATGGTGGGGTCCTCGGTGGTGATCCGGCATTGCAGGGCCGCCCCGCGCAGCTGGATCTTGTCCTGGGTCAATCCGAGTTCGGAGAGCGTCTCCCCCGCGGCGATGCGGATCTGGGCGACGACGAGGTCGACATCCGTCACTTCCTCCGTGACGGTGTGCTCGACCTGGATCCGCGGGTTCATCTCGATGAACACGTGCTGCCCGGCCCGTTCGCCGACGGTGTCGAGCAGGAACTCGACGGTGCCGGCGTTGACGTAGCCGATCGACTTCGCGAAGGCGATCGCATCGGCGTACAGCCGTTCGCGGATCTCGTCCGAGAGGTTCGGCGCGGGGGCGATCTCGATGACCTTCTGGTGCCGCCGCTGCACGGAACAGTCGCGTTCGAACAGATGGACGGTGGCGCCCGTGGTGTCGGCGAGGATCTGGACCTCGATGTGGCGCGGCCGAAGCACGGCCTGCTCGAGGAACATGGTCGCGTCGCCGAAGGCGCTGCTGGCCTCCCGCATCGCCTCTTCGAGGGAGCCGCAGAGCTCACTCATCTTGGCGACACGGCGCATCCCGCGCCCGCCGCCGCCGGCGACGGCCTTCGCGAAGAGGGGAAAGCCGATCTCCTCGGCTGCGGCGATCAGTTCGTCGACGTCGAGGGACGGCGCGCTTGACCCCAGCACCGGCACGCCGGCAGCGATGGCGTGTTCCTTGGCGGTGACCTTGTTGCCGGCCATTTCGAGCACCTGCTCGCCCGGGCCGATGAAGGTGATGCCGGCGTCGCGGGCGGCGAGAGCCAGTTCCGGGTTCTCGGAGAGGAAACCGTAGCCGGGGTAGATGGCGTCGGCGCCGCTCTCCTTGGCCACCCGGATGATCTCACTCACGGTGAGGTAGGCGCGCACCGGATGCCCGGGCTCGCCGATCTGGTATGCCTCATCCGCCTTCAAACGGTGCAGCGAATTACGGTCCTCGAAGGGGAACACCGCGACCGTCTTTGCACCGAGTTCATAGGCCGCACGAAACGCGCGAATCGCGATTTCGCCGCGGTTGGCAACAAGAATTTTCGTGAACATACAGACCTTTCGAGCGTGGAGCCGCACACAGCTGACGGTTAGGTTCTCCCAGACTAGTGAAGGTAACGTATGTACTTGTGCACGTACTTAGCGTTAGTTCCCTCAAGGGAGGAGTAGGCAAGACCACGGTGACCCTTGGTCTGGCGTCTGCTGCCTTCGCCCGCGGCGTGCGAACCCTGGTTGTGGACATTGATCCCCAGTCGGATGTCTCGACCGGATTGGACATCGAGGTGAGCGGCCATCTCAACATTGCCGACGTGCTCGCGTCGCCCAAGGAGAAGGTCGTTCGGGCCGCCATTGTGCCCAGCGGGTGGACCCGCGGCAGGCAGGGCACCATCGACGTGATGATCGGCAGCCCGTCCGCGATCAACTTCGACGGGCCGCACCCCAGCATCCGGGACATCTGGAAGCTGGAAGAGGCGCTCTCCACGGTCGAGAAGGACTATGACCTGGTTCTGATCGACTGCGCCCCCTCACTCAACGCGCTCACCCGCACCGCCTGGGCCGCCAGTGACCGTGTCGCCGTGGTCACCGAGCCCGGACTGTTCTCCGTCGCGGCCGCCGACCGCGCCCTCCGCGCGATCGAGGAGATCCGCCGTGGCCTCAGCCCGCGCCTCCAGCCGCTCGGCATCATCGTCAACCGGGCCAGGACCGCCTCGCTCGAGCACCAGTTCCGGATCAAGGAACTCCGCGACATGTTCGGCCCGCTCGTGCTCAGTCCGCAGCTTCCGGAGCGCACGTCGCTCCAGCAGGCGCAGGGTGCCGCGAAGCCGCTGCACACCTGGCCGGGCGACAGCGCGCAGGAGATGGCGCGTTACTTCGACCAGTTGCTCGAACGGGTGCTGCGCACCGCGCGAATCGGCGAGTACGCCGAACAGCGCTAGACGCCGAGGACAGACCGTAGAGCCGCAGGCTCTCTCCCCGAACGTTTGGGGTGACGCTCAGGAGACCTTGCGGTTGGTCCGTCGCGCGGCGAGCTCGTCGGAGGGATCGACGGCCTGGGTGTCCAGTTCGACCAGGCTGGTCTCGACCTCACGCAGCACCTTACCGACGGCGATCCCGAAGACCCCCTGGCCCCGACTGACGAGATCAATGACCTCGTCGTTGGACGTGCACAGGTAGACGCTCGCGCCGTCGCTCATCAGGGTGGTCTGGGCGAGATCGTTCACGCCGGATTCGCGCAGCTGGTTGACGGCCGTGCGGATCTGCTGGAGCGAGATGCCGGTGTCGAGAAGGCGCTTGACCAGCTTGAGGACCAGGATGTCCCGGAACCCGTACAGACGCTGGGATCCTGAGCCTGCGGCGCCGCGCACCGTCGGCTGGACGAGTTCGGTGCGTGCCCAGTAGTCGAGCTGGCGATAGCTGATGCCTGCGGCCCGTGCGGCGACGGCACCACGGTAACCGGAGTGCTCATCGAGCTCCGGCATGCCGTCGGTGAAAAGGAGACCGAGTCCGTAACGGGAGGCGTCGTCACGTTGATTGAGCTCACTCATACGATCGCCTCTCGGGGGTGGTTGCGATACCGATGATCGCTGTGTCAACGCTACCGAGGCGAACGGCCCTGATCAATGACATCCGGCCGAACAAATCGGCGTGTCGGATGGAAGGAGGTTGAGGGCCCTGCCCCGCCGGACTCCGGGAGCCTGCGTCGCTCCCCAGTGTACGGCTTATTTGGTGAGGCGCCCGAGCGCGGACCGGATCAGGCTGCCGCGAATGACCTCGAGCTGGCCGGCGATCTCGACGGCCATTTCGGCGGCTTTTGCCCGGCTGGACGCGTCCTTGCGCCGTGCGAGCGGCACCAGGGCGCTCTCGATCAGGCCGAGTTCGCGTTCGGCCGCACCGCGGAAACCACGAAGGTGGCGCGGCTCGATGCCGCTGCGCTGCAGTTCGACGAGGGCACGCAGCACTCCGAGCGCGTCATCCCCGTAGACGTCCGCCGGGAGGATGATCGACGCGGAGACGGCGTCGTGCAGCAGACTTGCCGCCGCACCCGCCTCGCGCAGGAGTTCGTCCCGGCTCAGCCGACGAACCGTGGAGAGCATCGATGGGCCGGGGGTCACCCCGCCGGGGAGCGTGGGTGTCAGACCGTTGTCGAGGTCTACCAGGTAACCGCGGATGACCTTCAACGGCAGGTAGTGATCGCGCTGCATCGAGAGGATCAGCCGTAGGCGGTCCAGGTCCCCGGCGCAGAACTTGCGGTACCCGGATTCGGTTCGAGCCGGGGAGACCAGCTTCTGCTCCTCGAGGAAGCGCAGCTTGGATGGCGTGAGTTCGGGGAACTCGGGAGTCAACCGGGCGAGAACCTGCCCGATGCTGAGGAGTGACGTCGCGCCCGGTTGCCGTGCCTGGGCGGAGGACGCCGGCACTAGTCGCTCGCCAGTGGCGAAAGGTCGAGCCGCGAAGCGTAGAACGTGAGCCGGAACTTGCCGACCTGAACCTCGGCACCGTCGTGCAGCAACGCCGAGTCGATCCGCACACCGTCGAAGTAGGTGCCGTTGAGCGACACGAGGTCCTTCACCTCGAACTTCCGGCCGTGACGGAGGAATTCGGCGTGCCGCCTGGAGACGGTGACGTCGTCGAGGAAAATGTCGGCGTCGGGGTGACGCCCCGTGGTGGTCACGTCGGCGTCCAGCAGGAACCGTGCCCCGGAGTTCGGCCCGCGCCGCACCACCAACAGGGCCGAGCCGGACGGGAGGGCCGCGATGGCCTCCTGCTCCTCCGTCGTGACATCGCCGTCGAGTGCGGCCAACTGGGCCGCGAACTCCTGGCCGAACGTCATCGTCGTGTCGGTGTTGGAATAGTTTTCAGGCACGCCTTCGTGCTGGGGTTCATTCGTCTTTTTGGAATCAATCACCGGACACCTCCTAGTCCTCCAGCGTATCGGATCGGCCGGGCGATTTTGCCCCGGTAAGCCGAATCACCCTGACGGCTTCTATTGCGTAGATTATGCCCGCCCACCAGTAAAGAAAGGCTCCCCAGATCCCGAATGCCCAGCCAAGAGGATCCGACCACCAGGCCAGCATCGGGAAGGCCTGGCCGAGCATGATCATCGGCAGCGCGTAGAACAGGCAGAAGGTGGCCAGCTTGCCCAATTGGTGCACGGGGAGCGGCCCGAAACCGAAATTGGCGAGGACGACCCCGACGCCGAGCAGAAAGACGTCCCGGCCGACGACGACCAACACGATCCACCAGGGCACGAGGTCCCTCGAGGCCAGTCCGAGCAATGCCGCGAAAATGTACAGACGGTCCGCAGCCGGGTCGAGCAGCTGGCCGAGTCGGGTGACCTGGTCGTACCGTCTGGCGAGGAACCCGTCCAGGTAGTCGGAGACTGACGCCACGACGAGCACGAGCAGGGCCCAGCAATCCTCGCCTCGGATCAGCAGGACGAGGAAGACCGGAACAAGGACCAGTCTCAGCATGCTGAGGAGATTGGGCAGCGTGAGCACCCGCGAACTCACCTGTCGTTCCTCTGCCGTACTCACAAGTCCCGAGTCTAGCGAGGCGTCCCGTGATCCTGGCGCGGCGCCCCGTCAAAGCCCGGCCGTGCCGGTTCGGGCCTCCGCGCCGCCGCGACCGCGCCGCCCACTTTCGCCGGTTTCCGCCCTGGCCCGGCTGCGCTCCACGCTGCGCCGGAGGGCCTCCATCAGATCGAGTACTTCTCCGCCCTCGCTCTCCGCGTCTCCCGGACCATTTCCGAAGGTGACGCTGGTCTCGACCGCGTCACCCGCCGCGAGCCTGGCCTCGATCAGTTCCCGCAGCTGGTCCTGATACTCGTCCCGGAAATCGCCCGGCTCGAAGTCTGCGGCGAACGATTCGACCAGGGCGGCCGACAGTTCCAGCTCCTGCGCCGAGATCCGCACGTCCTCCTCGAGCGAGGGGAACTCCGCCGACCGGATCTCGTCCGCCCAGAGCAGGGACTGCAGCAGCAGCACATCGCCGCGCACGCGGAGAGCCCCGAGCCGGGTCTTCTGCCGCAGGGCGAAACGCACGATCGCGGTGCGGTCGGTGGCCTCCAGCGCGTGACGCAGCAGCACATAGGCCTTCGGGGATTTACCGTCCGGTTCGAGGTAGTAGCTGCGCTCGAAGATCATCGGGTCGATTTGTTCGCTCGGCACGAATTCGACCACGTCGATCTCCCGGCTCCGCTCGGCCGGGAGCGAGGCGAGGTCGGAGTCGGTGAGGATCACCGTGCTCTCGCCGTCGTCCCACGCCTTGTCGATGTGGGCGTAGTCAACGACCTGACCGCAGATCTCGCACCGGCGCTGATAACGGATGCGCCCGCCGTCCTGGTCATGCACCTGGTGCAGCGCGACGTCGTGGTCTTCCGTCGCGCTGTAAACCTTGACGGGCACATTGACGAGTCCGAAGGTGATCGCGCCCTTCCAGATCGATCTCATGCTCCCAGTGAACACCGCTTGGCGGCGGCGGGCTAGCCGGAAACCGGGCCTGCGGCCATGCTGGAGCCATGAACCAGCGCCCGGACCGCTCGGCCGCCGGCCAGGTCGTCACGGTCGGTGGCCACCGGATCACGCTCACCAGCCTCGACAAGGTGCTCTACCCGGAGACCGGCACCACCAAGGCGGACGTGCTCGGCTACTACGCGGCGGTCGCGGACGTGCTGATAGCCCATGCCGCCAACCGGCCGGCGACGAGGAAGCGATGGGTGCACGGTGTCGGCACCGCCGCGGAGCCCGGCCACTCGTTCTTCCAGAAGAATCTCGACTCGTCGACCCCGAGTTGGGTGGCCCGCAGATCGATCGCCCACTCCGACCACGAGAACGTGTATCCCCTCGTCAACGACCTGGCCACGCTGACCTGGCTCGGCCAGATCGCGGCGCTCGAGCTCCATGTTCCGCAATGGCAGTTCGGCAGGGACGGGCAGCCGCGGAATCCGGATCGGCTCGTGCTCGACCTCGACCCGGGCGAGGGCGTCACCCTCGCCGAGTGTGCGGACGTGGCGAGGCTGGCCAGGGCCATCCTCCGCGATATGGGACTCGAATCGTTCCCGGTGACCAGCGGGAGCAAGGGCATCCACCTCTATGCGGCCCTGGATCTCAGCCACACCTCCGACCAGGTGTCCGCGGTCGCGCATGAACTGGCGCGCGCGCTCGAGGCAGACCATCCCGGCCTCGTGGTCAGCGAGATGAGGAAGTCCAGGCGCGCGGGTCGGGTCTTCGTGGACTGGAGCCAGAACAACGCCGCGAAGACCACGATCGCGCCGTACTCCCTTCGCGGCACCCTGCTGCCGACGGTTGCCATGCCCCGCACCTGGAGCGAGCTGGCCTCCCCCGGCCTCAGCCAGGTCGACTACCGCCAGGCGATGCACCGGGTGGAGCGCAACGGCGACGCCTTGGCGGGCCTGCTCGCCGCCCACCCCGGCTTCCCCGCCGACGTCGGTGGCGACGCGGACCGGGGACGTGTCGGATCCGACCGTCTGGCCGACTACCGGAGCAAACGGGACGCCGCACGGACACCGGAACCGGTGCCCGCAGCGGTCACCGGGTCATCGGACGGCCGCAGCTTCGTGATCCACGAACACCATGCCCGAAACCTGCACTACGACCTGCGGCTTGAGCACGACGGGGTGTTGGTCTCCTGGGCGCTGCCACGGGGCGTTCCGACCGAGCCGACGAAGAACCGTCTCGCGGTGCGGACCGAGGACCACCCACTCGAGTACGGCGCGTTCGAGGGAGACATTCCGGCCGGGGAATACGGCGCCGGTACGGTCAGGATCTGGGACAGCGGCCGCTACGACCTCGAGAAGTGGCGCGACGATGAGGTGATCGCGACCCTGCATGGCGAGCCCGGCGGGGGTCTCGGTGCGCCCCGTCGATTCGCCTTGATCCACACCGGGGGTCCGGACCGGGCAGAGTCGAACTGGCTCATTCACCTGATGAAGGCGACGAGGACGCCCCGCCGGAACAGCTCCACGACCAGCTCCACGACCAGCTCCGCCGCCCGCCCCTCGACTCGGTACTCCCCCATGCTCGCCACGCTGGGCTCCGCGAACAATCTGATGGCCGGGGATGGCACGGCGGGAGATGGTTCGGCGGTAGATAGTACGGAATGGGCCTTCGAGATGAAGTGGGACGGCATCCGGTTGCTCGCCTACGTCACCGCCGGCGATCCCACACCGACGGTGCGCCTGGTCACCCGGAACGGCAATGACGTGACTGCTTCCTACCCCGACCTGGTGCGCGACCTCCCGGCCGCGATCACGGCCGATTCGGCGGTTCTCGACGGCGAGGTCGTCGTCCTCGATGACGCCGGTCGACCGAACTTCGGTCTGCTGCAGAATCGGTCTGGTGCGACGCCGGTGAGCTACCTTCTCTTCGACGTGCTCGAGCGGGATGGCCATGACCTGACCGGACAGCCCTATTCGGCCCGTCGTGGGATCCTCGACGAGGTGGTGCCAGGCGGCAACCGGATCCAGGTTCCGTCCGTATTCGACGGTGCCGCGCTGGCCGCGATCCGCTCCAGCCGGGAACTCGGTCTGGAAGGAATCGTGGCGAAACGACTCGACGGCGGCTACGAATCGGGACGCAGGTCCGCGTCCTGGGTCAAGATCAAGCACCATTCGACCCAGGATGTCGTGATCGGCGGGTGGCGTCCGGGAAAGGGAAACCGGGCCGGCACGATCGGCTCGCTGCTGGTCGGCATCCCGGATGCCGGCTCGCTGGCCTATATCGGACGGGTGGGCACCGGTTTCCGGGACCTGGACCTGGACCGGATCCTGGAGCGACTCCGGCCGCTGGACGCCACGGAGAGCCCCTTCGCCGATGTTCCCACGGTCGACTCCGCCGACGCTCACTGGGTGCGGCCGCTCCTGGTCGGCGAGGTTGAGTTCGCGGAGTGGACCGGCGCGGGCCGTCTCCGGCACCCCGTCTGGCGCGGCTGGCGCCCGGACAGGTCACCCGCCGACGTCGCCAGGGAAGTTTCCCGGTAGCGGGCGCCGGTCAGGTTCCGGACGCGGTCGTGATCGTTTTCGGAGGCCTAGGGAAGGCGTCCCTCATGTGATCCGACGAGAGGTAATCGCCGACCCCGATCAGGATCAGGCTGAACAGGATCTGCTCCGTGACCATCCAGAACGGGTAGAGGCCGGGGATCGCGGCCAGGACGAGGGTGATCACGGGAAAGATCTTACTGAACAGTCGCAGTCGCGAATATGCCCAGTAATAGCCCATCCGGGCTCGCCAGGCGAAGTAGAACAGGGTGAGTGTCATCGCGAGCACGACGAAGCTGCGCATCCAGACCGAGAACGGCAGCGCGGCACCGTCGAGGGCGAGCACGGCCGCCACGATCACGGCCGTCGCACCGAGCACCAGCTCGGCGCCGAGCAGCCAGGCGATCGCGACGAATGCGCGCCGGGTGCGTGGGTGGTCGCGCTTCTCAGGCGGGATCGTGTACTCGACGCTCCGGCCTCCCGCAACGCGGTCGACGGCGAGAAACATCGGTTCCAGATTCATGGTGCCTCCGGGACAACGCTAGCCGGTGCCCGGCCCGAGTCGAGCCGCAGCCGCAGCCCCGGCCAGCTCGCGGCAAATCCGGGGTGGAGGGGAAGCGCCTCGACTCTGTCGGACGGCACCCAGCGGAGCTCGATACTCTCCAGGTCGCTGATCACCGGTTCAAAGGCCTCAATCGCGAGCACGACCACGGTCGTGTACGACCAGAAGCCGAGATCGAGCACCGAACTGAACTGCACGCTGACGAGGTCGGCAGACACCCCGGCCTCCTCGCCTGCCTCGCGAAGGGCAGCCTCCAGCGCGGTCTCGTGCTCGTGCCGCGCCCCACCGGGCAGCCCCCAGGTGTCGCCCTGGTGGCTCCAAACCGCGCGGTGCTGCAGCAACACACCCAACTCCCGGTGGTGCACGAGCAATCCTGCAGCACCGAACCGGCCCCAAAATTTGCGGCCGTCGGGGCCATAGACCCAGGTGTCACCGTTACCGCTCATCCCACAAGCATGCGCCACCGAGCCGTGAATACGCACGGAGCAGAGGCGAACGCAGCAAATGCGCGCGGATCACTCGCCGGCCCCTCGGCCGTGGGCTGCGACGTAGTCGATCAGCCCCTTGACCGTGCCGACCTGGGCATAGTCACGCTCCGGCGTGTCCACCCCGGTGGTCTGGGCGATCGTTTCGATCAGGCGCAGAAAGTCCAGGGAGTCGAGCTCGAGGTCCTGGCGCAGCCTGGCGGTCTCCGCCTCCTCGTCGAGATCGACATCCGGTGCGACCTGGCCGATGGCCTGGCGGACCGCCGCTCGGGCATCCTGTTCGTTCATAGCTCCTCCGGTTTCTGCAAGAGTTCCTCCATTCGGGCAAGGAATCGCCCGCCGCGAAGCCCGTCGCTGACCCGGTGGTCGGCCGAGAGGGTGGCCGTGACGGCGGGGCGCACGCCGATCAACCCGTTGCGGGCAAAGGGTTGTTCCAGCACCCGGCCGAGGCCGACCAGCGCGACCTGTGGCGGGTAGATGACCCCGAACACGCTCTCCACTCCCAGGTCGCCGAGATTCGTGACCGTGATCGTCGGGTCGGCCATTTCGGCGCGTTGGAGCCGGCCGGCGCGGGCCCGACCGACGAGGTCGCGGAGTTGGTCCATCAGCACCTCGACGGGCAGGGTGTCCGCGTCGTGGATGGCCGGGGCGACGAGGCCACCGCGGCGGAGCGCGACGGCCACCCCGAGGTGCACTGCGCGGCTCGGGCGGAAGGTTTCGTCGGTGAAGAAGCCGTTGACCTCGGGGACCTCCTTCGCCGCCAGTGCGGCCGCCTTGAGCAACAGCGCGGCAGGGACGAGCCTGGCCGAGATCGGCCGGGCCTGGTTGACCTCCGCCATCCAGGCGAGGGCCGCGCCGAGGTCGAGGGTGGTGCTCAGGTAGTAGTGCGGGATTTCCCTCTTCGAACGGGTCATCAGGGTGCCGATGGCGCGGCGCAGGCTCTCCGCCCGATCGGCGGGCGCTGGGATTGGCGGTTCGGCGGCAGGTTCGGTGACCGGCGGTTTGGTGACCGGCGGTTCGGTGACCGGCGGTTCGGTGACGGCGGCGGGTTCGGCCTCCGCACTCGTTCCAGCCACCGCGCTCGTTCCCACCTCAGCGCTCGCGGAGCGGCGGACATCCGTCTCGGTGATGGCGCCCTTTAGGCCGGTCCCGCTCACCGCGGCCAGATCGACGCCGAGTTCCCCGGCGACCCGGCGGGCACGCGGCGAGGACCGCACCCGGTCGGCGTCCGGCTTCTCGGGTGCCGGAGCGGGTGCCGAGGCACGAGCCGCGGCCTCCACATCCGCCCGCGTCACCGCACCGTTCCGGCCCGTGCCGTGCAGGTCGCCCGTGTCGATGCCGAGGCTGTGGGCCAGGCGCCGCACCGGCGGGGAGACGGATCCGGAGGTCGCCGCCGCCGGCACCGGTACCGGTGCCGGCACTGGCACTGGCACTGGTGCCGTTCGGCCGGCCGGAGCAACGCCGGCCGCCGGGGTCTGGGTGATCCTGGCGAGCACGCCGCCGACCGGTACGGTCGTGCCGACCTCGACGAGCAACTCGGCGACAACGCCCTCCTCGAACGATTCCACGTCGATGTCGGCCTTGTCCGTGTCGATGACGGCAACCATGTCGCCGCGGTGCACGTAGTCACCGGGCTTGACCAGCCATTCGATCAGCTTGCCCTGCTCCATGTCCGCGCCGAGCGCCGGCATCCGGAATTCACCCATGGGTGCCCACCGCCTCCCTGGCCGCGGCGACGACACGGTCGACCGAAGGCAGCGCCGCCTGTTCGAGATGTCTGGCGTACGGCACGGGAACCTCGGCGCTGCACACCCGGCCGACGGGTGCGTCCAGGTCGTAGAAGGCGTGCTCGGTGATCCGCGCACTGATTTCGGCCGACAGGCTGCCGCTTCGCCAACCCTCGTCAACGATGACGGCCCGATGGGTCTTCGCGACCGTGGCGAGGATGGCCGCGTCGTCGAGCGGCCGGAGGGTGCGCAGGTCGAGCACCTCCGCATCGATGCCGTCCTCGGCCAGACGCTCGGCGGCCTCGAGCACGAGCCCGAGGGTGCCGCCGTAGGTGATCAGTGACACGTCGGCGCCCTCACGCCGAATCAGCGCGGTGTCGATGTCGACCGCACCGGCGTCGTCCGGGAGGTCCCCGGCTTGATTGTAGAGCGAGCCGTGCTCGAAGATCAGCACCGGGTCGGGGTTCTGAAGGGCGGTCCACAGCATCCCGCGGGCGTCCGCTATGGTCGCCGGGGTGAGGATGCGCAGGCCGGGGATGTGGGCGTACCACCCCTCGAGGCTGTGCGAGTGCTGGGCCGCGAGCTGGCGCCCGGCGCCGGTGGTCATTCGGATCACGAGCGGCACGTTGAATTGCCCGCCGGACATATGCGAGAGGGTCGCGGCGTTGTTCATGATCTGGTCCAGCGCGAGCAGGCTGAAGTTGACGGTCATGATCTCGACGATCGGGCGCATCCCGCCGAGGGCCGCGCCGATCCCGGCGCCGACGAACCCGGACTCGGACAGCGGGGTGTCCCGAATGCGTTCCGGGCCGAACTCCTCGAGGAGACCGAGGCTCACGGCGTAGCAGCCGCCGTAGCTGCCCACGTCCTCCCCCATCAGGAAGACCCGATCGTCACGCTGCATCGCGTCCCGGATTGCGGCCCGCGTGGCATCGCGGTACGTGGTCTTCATGTCGGATCCGCCTCGCTGTAGACGAAGCGGCCGAGTTCCTCGACCGGCTCGATTGTGCCGGCCTCCGCGAAGTCGACGGCCGCCTGGACCTCGGCGTCGACGTCGCCCTGGATGGACGTCCAGCTCTCGGCCGACAGTTCGCCGGCCGCCTCCAGGGCTGCGCGGAGCAGGTCGATCGGGTCGCGCTCGACCCAGTGGGCGACCTCGGCCTTGTCCCGATAGCGCTCGGGATCGTACATCGAGTGCGCCCGGAAGCGGTAGGTGCGAAGTTCGAGGAAATGCGGTCCGCCCCCGCCTCGGATGGCGTCGACCGCACGCCGGGCCGCTTCCTCGACGGCGAGCACGTCCATCCCGTCCACAGACCAGGCCGGGATCTCGTAGGCGGATGCCTTCAGCGCGATGTCCGTCTGGGACTCCGAGCGCCCCACCGCGGTGCCCATCGCGTAGAGGTTGTTCTCGCAGCAGAACAGCACGGGCAGCTGCCACAGCGCGGCCAGATTGACGCTCTCGTGGAACTCCCCCTCGGCGACCGCGCCCTCGCCGAAGAAACAGGCGGTGACGCGGTTGCGGCCGGACATCTTGTCCGCGAGGGCGAGGCCAACCGCGAGGGGCAGGCCGCCCGCGACGATCGCGTTGCCGCCATAGAAACGGGTGGCCGCATCGAAGAGGTGCATTGAGCCTCCCCGGCCGCGACAGCAGCCCTGCTCGAAGCCGTACATCTCGGCGAGGATGGCTCCCGCGGGCACGCCACGAAGGAGGGCGTGGCCGTGTTCACGGTAGGTCGCCAGAACGGCGTCGTCCGGGCCGAGTGTGCTGAGCACGCCGGCCGCGACCGCTTCCTCGCCGATGTAGACGTGCATGAACCCGCGGATCTTCGCCGCGCTGTAGAGCTCGACGCACTTCTCCTCGAATCGCCTGACCCTGAGCATCTCCGTGAGCAACCAGCGGGAGTGTTCCCCGTTCATCGGGGCACCTCCACGGTCGAGGTGTCGCCCTCCGGCAGACCGAGCTCGCGCGCCTTGAGCAGGCGGCGAAGGATCTTGCCGCTGCGGGTCTTCGGCAGCGACGTGGTGAACTCGAGTTCGCGGGGCGCCACGGCGGGTCCGAGTCGTTTGCGCGCGAAGCCGATGATCTCCAGGCGCAAGTGCTCGCCGGGTTCGAATCCCGGCTTCAGCTCGACGAAGGCCTTCACCACCTGCCCCGCTACCGGGTCGGGGATGCCGATGGCCGCGGCCTCGGCGACGGCCTCGTGCTCCATCAGGGAGCTCTCCACCTCGAACGGGCCGATCAGGTGGCCGGAGGACTTGATCACGTCGTCCCCGCGGCCGACGAACCAGTAGTAGCCGTCGGCATCCCGTTTGGCCAGGTCGCCGGTGAGATACCAGCCGCCGACGAAGCAACGGCGGTAGCGTTCCTCCTCGTTGAGGTAGCCGCGGAACATGGACGGCCAGCCGGGGCGTAACGCCAGCTCGCCCACGGTGTCCGGCTGGGTGACCAGCAGGGCCTCGTTGCCCCGCAGCACCGGGTTACCCTCGTCGTCGCGGGCGACCAGACCAGCCTCGACACCGGGCAGCGGCCGGCCCATCGAGCCGGGGCGGATCTCGGTCGCGACGAGGTTTGCGATCATGATCCCGCCGGTCTCGGTCTGCCACCAGTTGTCGTGCACCGGCAGTCCCAACGCCTCCTGGCCCCAGACGACGACCTCGGGGTTGAGCGGCTCTCCGACGCTGGCCACGAAGCGCAGGGCAGAGAGATCGTGGGCTGCCGCCCGTTCGGTGCCGGACTTCATCAGCATCCGCAGTGCGGTCGGCGCGGTGTACCAGACGGTGACCTTCTGCTCCTCGAGGATGCGGTACCAGCGGTCGGCGTCGAGCTCCTCCTCGTCGACGATGGCCGTCACTCCGTGGACGAGGGGCGCGATCACACCGTATGAGGTGCCGGTGACCCAGCCGGGATCCGCGGTGCACCAGTAGACGTCGTCCGGGTGCAGGTCGAGCGCAAACAGTCCGGTCGCATAGTGCGCGGTGACCGCGTCGTGCACGTGGATGGCGCCCTTCGGGGTTCCGGTGGTGCCGCTCGTGAAGTGCAGCAGGGCCATCTCCTCCGGCTGGGTGGCCGCGATCTCGCCGTAGGGCGGGGCATCCCTCATCAGAGCGGCCAGGTCGAGAGTGCCCGGCTCCGGGTCGCCGGCCGCGTCGACGAGGAACACGTGCTGCAACTCGGGCAGCGAGTCCCGCACCGGGGCGACCTTCTTGCGATAGAGCGCCCGGGTGGTGACCAGGGCCCGGCCCCCGCCCAGGTGCAGGCGTTGTCGCACCGGCTCCGGGCCGAACGCGGAGAACAACGGACAGAACACACTCGCGTTCTTGAACGTTCCCAGCACCGCAACGTACAGCTCGGGGACGCGCCCGATGAGCGAGAAGACCCGGTCGCCACGCCCGATGCCGAGCCCCCGCAGAACGCTCGCGAACCGGCTGCTCTCCTCGGCGAGCGCGGCATAACTGAGCGAATGGGTGGAGCCGTCCGCGCGAACGAAGCGCAGGGCCTCCCGGTCCGCATTCGGGCCGGCTGCGTGCCGGTCGACGGCCTCGTAGGCGATGTTGACGCCCCGGCCGCCCGGAAGCCCCGCCAGGGCGTGCCTGGCCGCATCCCAGCTGAAGGTGGCGCAGGTGGCGTCATAGTCGACCAGATTCGGACGCACCGGGAGACCGGCCACGTGCTTGCGGATCGTCTGCCAACGCGTGCTGGACTCTGTGTCTGCCGTCATGCCCCCATGGCACTCCACCCGGTGCGCCCGGCCTAGGGACTTAGGTCCCGTCACTCACCGCCCGGTGCGGATGACCACGGTGGCGTCGAGTGCCGTGGAAATCACCACGGGTACGGTTTGGGGATCTCATCCGCGTCGACGTAGTGGATTCCGGCCTCCGGGTCGAGTTGCAGGCCGGAGACGGAATCACGGCAGGATGCTTCCCAGACCTCCTGCCCGGACAGGGCATGGATCTCGCCATTCGTCACGACCCAGCCGCGCACGGCCTGGTAGGGAACGCCTCCCTCCGCTGAGAGGTACCGGGTGCCCAGCTCGACAGTGTGCAGCATGAGACTGAACGTGTCGGCGGCGCTGATCCGACAGGTGACGTAGTCGAGGAGTTCCGAGTAATCGAGGCTCGGGGTGGTGCGTCCCGTCGGGTCGGTGTGGAAGCTGGTGCGGCCGATCGCGCCCGCAGAGACCGTGAGCTCATGGCATCCGCTCCCGTGCCTGGTGCCGACGAGGGCGGCGACCAGGTGCTCCTGGTTCTCGTGGCGAACGGCGGTTCCGGGGCACCCGGTGCAGCCCGCCAGACGGCAATACGGGCAGGTGATGTTCAAGGCTGGATCCCCCCGGCTGCGGCAGCGTTTTCGTCCCTTTCACGCGGGATCGTCTACCGGGCGACCGAGGTCGTCTGCCGTCAAGCTAGCAGCTACCCCGGTCCGCCGCAGTCGGCCGGAAGGGGGACAACGTTCACAGAAAACGGAGCAATAGGACCGGAAGATTGGTCAGGATTGTCCAGGCGGCAACGACGATCCCGATGACGGCCGGCACGGTCCCACCGCCTCGTCCGAGCCGGCGGGCGCGGAAGCCGAACCAGATCGCGGAAACTGTCGGGGCGAGCAACAGCAGGAGGGCGGGGATGCCCGCCAGCAGGACTGCCCTGAGCGGGGCGTCCTGCCCGCTGCCGGAGTCGAAGCCCTGCAGGCTCAGCAGGGACTCGCCCAGGACCATCGCGAGGACGAACGCGACGGGCATCGCGGCCACGGAGATCCAGGCGGCCCGGAGGGCCCGGAGGCCGCGGTGGTCAGAGACGAACGGTGCGGGCGTGGTTTCGTCGACCGGCTTGCCTGAGGTGACCATGGTCGCTCCGTTCTGCCCCCACGCACGCGCCGGCAGGCCTGCCGTACTCTCAAGACATGATCAGGACGATGATTCGCGGTCTTGGACTGCTCGTGGCTGTACTTGTCGTCGGGATGCTCGGGTTCTCTGCCTTCCAGCCGGGAGGGCTTCCGGGCTCTCTGATTGATCTCCAGGGCAACGGCACGACCTCCGATGACGCGACCGTCCGAATCGACGCGGACGGCACGACCGGGTCTGTTCCGGGCGGGTCTGTTCCGGGCGGGTCTGTTCCGGGCGGGGTGCCGGCGCGGCCGGTCAACGCCGTGGCCATGACCGTCGAGCACGTGCACGACGGGGACACGCTCTTCCTCCGGGCCGCACAGCCCAATTCCCCGGCCGGGTCGACGGACGCCGTCAAGGTGCGCCTGATCGGGATCGACACCCCGGAGATCGGCGACCAGGCGGAGTGCTTCGGCGACGAGGCCACGCGGGCGCTGCGCGCCCTGGCACCCGACGAGAGCACGGTGTGGATCACCGCCGACCGGGAGCCGGCCGACAGGTATGGTCGCAGCCTGTTCTACCTGTGGACCGACGACGGACGGTTCGTCAACTACGAGCTGATCGCGGCCGGGGCCGCCGAGTCACTGAACATTGCCCCGAACGACGCCTACTACCCGCTGCTTCGCGCCACCGAGGATGCCGCGACGAAGGCGGGAACCGGCATGTGGGGCGCTTGCTGACGCATGACGACCGGCCCCGCTCAGGCGGAATTCAGAGCGCGACGATGGTGTGCACCGCGGCGTCGCCGAGCCGGCTGCGGCCGGCGAGCTCGGTGAGCTCGAGCACCACGCCCACCCCGGCCAGGGCGTAGCCGGCGCGCTCGATCAGGCGAGAGGTCGCCGCGATCGTGCCGCCCGTGGCCAGCACGTCGTCCAGGACGAGGACCCGGGAGCCGGGCGCGAGCTGCCCGATCTCGAGTTCGAGGCTGGCCGACCCGTATTCCAGGTCGTAGTCCTCGGTCAGGACGGCACCGGGAAGCTTGCCGCCCTTGCGCACGGCGAGCACGGCGACGTCGGCCGCGTAACCGACGGCCGCGGCGAGCAGGAACCCGCGCGCCTCAATGCCGGCGACGGCGTCGAACTCCCCCGCGAACCGGCCGACGAGTTCATCGATCAGGGAGCGGAAGGCCGCGGCATCGGCGAAGACCGGGTTGAGGTCTCGGAACAGGATGCCCGGCTGCGGGAAGTCCGGGTAGGAGGCGAGGAGGGTGTTGACATGGACTGCTGCGGGAGTTGGCACTGATTCAGCGTAGGGGATTCCGGCCGGGCGACCGAGACGAGCCTTCGGTCCGAGGCTGCTCGACGACGGACATGGCCGCACCCATCCCGTCCAGAAAACTCACGACGGCGCGTCGATCGGCGACGCTGAGGCCCTCGGCGATCGCCAGCATCCGCTGGTGCACGTCACCCAGCACCCGCCTGACCTCCAGGTGGGCCCGCGGTGTCGCGTGCACCACCTGAGCGCGTCGATCGACGGCGTGGGGCTCACGGCGGACGTGACCGGTCCTGGTCAGCCTGGACAGGAGCTTCGCCGTGGCGGCAGAGCTGATCCCGAGACAGGCGCTGAGGTCCTTCGGTCCCATCGACTGCCCTGCCCGCTCCGCACGGATCAGCTGGCGGATGGCCAGCAGATCGGTGTCGTTGATCTTGAGGGCGGCCTGGGTTCGCCGGCGCATGGCCACATCGATCCTCCGGAAGTCGCGGACCGCCTTCAACACCGCCGTGGCCGTGTCCGTGGCCTCGTCCTCGAAGCCGTCCCAGTAGGTGCCGGGAGTGGACGGATCGGCGATTGGTTGAGACATTGCTCCATGCTAGCCTCACAACTAGCTAACCTAGTTAGGTAAATTTCCGGCTATGGTGGCTGAATACACTGAGCACACAGAAAGGCGCGGTCATGGCACAGATCGAACTGATCGAGGAGCGCGTGGTCCTCGTCGATGATTCGGGTCTGGCCATCGGCACGGCTCCCAAAGCGACCGTTCACGACGCCGACACCCTGCTCCACCTCGCGTTTTCCTGCTACGTGTTCAACTCGCTCGGAGAGGTTCTGGTCAGTCGCCGGTCGCTGGCCAAGAAGACCTGGCCCGGAGTGTGGACCAATTCGTTTTGCGGCCATCCGCTCCCGGGCGAATCCATTCCGGACGCGATTGTTCGCCGGGCCCACTTCGAGCTCGGCCTCGAACTCGAGGACATTCGGGTGACCCTGCCCGATTTCCGTTACCGTGCGGTCGACAGCAGTGGAATCGTCGAGAACGAGATCTGCCCGGTCTACCTCGCGACCACGGCGGCGGAGCCGCTACCGAACTCAGACGAGGTCGCAGAATTCGCCTGGGCAGACCCGGCGACACTCCGACGCTCGGTACTCGATCACCCGTGGGCCTTCAGTCCCTGGCTGGGGCTGCAAATCAAGGAGCTGACCGACTTTGATGCCTGAGACCGTGACCATCGGGGTCGAGACCGAACTGGAACGTTTCTTTGCCGCCGGCCGGCTCAGGGCGAGCGACCATGGGGACCATTACGTCGCTCTCTGGGATTGTCTCGAGCAGGCCGGGAGCGGCGGAAAGCGACTGCGACCGGCGCTGGTGCTGGCCGCGTTCACCGGCTTCGGCGGTACCGACCTCAGCCTCGCCACGCCGGTCGCCGTCAGCTTCGAATTGCTGCACACCGCCTTCGTCATCCATGACGATGTGATCGATCGCGACCTCGCCCGCCGTGGCGTGGCCAATGTCGCCGGCCGATTCACGGAACGCGCGCTCGCCCATGGGGCGGTCGGCGCCCAGGCGGATGTCTGGGCCGCCGCCGCCGCCATCCTCGCCGGCGACCTTGCCCTCAGTGAGGCCCACCGAGCCCTGGCGATGCTACCCATCGAGCGGGAACTCCGGGGTCGATTGCTCGACCTGCTCGATCGGGCCGTGTTCGTCAGCGCGGCCGGCGAGCTGGCCGACGTGACCAACACCGCGTCGAAAATGCCCCTCTCGGTCGCCCAGGTGATCGCCACCCTCGAACACAAGACGGCCGTCTACTCCTTCGAGGCTCCCCTGCAGGCCGGCGCCATGCTGGCCGGGGCATCCGTGGAGGCCATCCGCGTCCTCGGTCTCTTCGGCCGGTTGGTCGGCGTGGCGTTCCAGGTGACCGACGACATCCTCGGCGTTTTCGGCGACCCGGCGCGAACAGGCAAGAGCGTCGTCTCCGATCTGCGGGAGGGAAAGCAGACCGCACTGATCGCACATGCCGGCTCCACGACGGCCTGGTCCGAAATCGCGCCGTTGATCGGCAAGGCCGACCTCACCGAGGAGGAGGGAGCAGTCGTGAAGGAACGGTTGCGAGAGTGTGGCGCGCTCGACGCCGCAGAGGATCTGGCGCACAGCCACGCCCGGCAGGCCGTGGAGGCCCTGGACACGCCGGTCATCCCCGAAATATTGCGCGGTCAACTCACCACCTTGGCCGGCACCGCCGTGAATCGAACTCGATGAGCCGTCGGAACACCGCAGCAAAAACCGAGATCGGCACCTACAACCGCGCGGCCATCGCGAGTTCGGCGACCGTGATCGGCCATTATTCGACCTCGTTCGGGCTGGCCACCCGACTGCTCGAGTCACGCGTGCGCAGCCAGGTCAGGACGATCTATGCCCTGGTGCGAATCGCCGACGAGATCGTCGACGGCGCGGCCAGCCAGGCGGGCCTGAGCATCGACGAACAGCGGGCGATGCTCGACGGCCTCGAACGGGAGACGACGGAGGCCATCCTTCGTGGCTTCAGCACCAATCTGGTCGTGCACGCGTTTGCGGCCACCGCCAGGGAGACCGGGATCGACGCCGGCCTCACGGCCCCGTTCTTCGCCTCGATGCGCCGGGACCTCGACCCCGCCCCGTTCGACGCGGCCGGCGTGGCCGAGTATATCTACGGCTCGGCCGAGGTGATCGGGCTGATGTGCCTGCGCTGTTTCATCCAGGACACGCCGCGAACGCCTGCGGACCTGGTGAAGCTGGAGACCGGCGCCCGCAGCCTCGGCGCCGCCTTCCAGAAGGTGAACTTCCTCCGTGACCTGGCCGCCGACCGCGACGACCTCGGGCGCAACTACTTCCCGGGTGTGAGCCTTCTCACCATGACCGACGAGGAGAAGAATGCCATCCTCGACGACATGGACGCCGACCTCAGCGCTGCCGAGCGGGTGCTCCCGCTGATTCCCGCGGGCAGCCGGCGCGCGGTCACCGCGGCCCACGACCTGTTCGCCCGCCTGTCTGCAAAGCTACGGGCAACCCCCGCACGAGAACTGATGAGCGCCCGGGTTCGGGTGCCGGATCCGGAGAAGATCATGATTGCCCTCGGCGCTTCATTCGGTCCCAAGGCGTGGAAACGATGACCACGGGCAGCCCCCGCACCGTCGTCATCGGCGGTGGCATCGCGGGGCTCGCCAGCGCTGCCCTCCTCGCCCGCGACGGCCACGTCGTCACGCTGCTGGAGGCGCAGGATGAGCTCGGCGGCCGCGCCGGCTCCTGGAACGTCGACGGCTTCCGGTTCGAGACCGGACCGAGCTGGTATTTGATGCCGGAGGTGTTCGACCACTTCTTCCGGCTATTCGGCACGAGTACGGCCGAGCAATTCACTCTCACCCGGCTCGACCCCGGTTACCGCGTCTATTTCGAGGGCGAGACGGAGCCGGTGGACATCGCCGCCGACCGCGCCGACAACATCCGTCTCTTCGAACGTCTGGAGCCCGGCGCGGGCGCGGCGCTCGACCGGTACCTCGTCTCGGCGAAGGACACCTACGAGATGGCCGTGAAACGCTTCCTGTACACGAGCTTCGCGTCGTTCCGGCCCCTGCTGGTACCCGACGTCCTCGCGCGGCTCGGCCGACTCGCCCGGCTCCTCCTCCAGCCGCTCGACAAGTTCGCGGCCGGCTACGTGAAGGACCCGCGGCTGAGGCAGATCCTCGGCTATCCGGCCGTGTTCCTCGGCTCCTCCCCCGACCAGACCCCGTCGATGTACCACCTGATGAGCCACCTCGACCTGGCCGACGGGGTGCTCTACCCGCAGGGCGGGTTCACCAGACTGATCGACAGCATCGCCGACATTGCCGTCGCGGAGGGCGTGCAGGTGATTACGGGAGCGCGGGTGACCCGGATCCGCACCACGGAGGGTGCTCACAGCGCCGTGGCCGGGGTCAGCTACCGCACCGAAGACGGCACCACCGTCGAGCTCGACGCCGACCGGGTGGTCTCCGCCGCCGACCTGCACCACACCGAGACCGAGCTGGTGCCGGAGGGAAAGCAGACCTACCCCGAGCGCTGGTGGCAGAAGCGGATGTCAGGGCCGGGCGCCGTGCTGGTGATGTTGGGTATCCGGGGCGACCTGCCCCAGCTTGAGCACCACACCCTGTTCTTCACCAGGGACTGGGGCGAGAACTTCGGCCGCATCTTCGGCAAGAAGCCGAGCGTTGCGTCGCCGGCCTCCTTCTACGCCTGCCAGCCCAGCGTGACCGACCCCGGGGTTGCCCCGGAGGGATACTCGAACATGTTCCTCCTGGTGCCGATTCCCGCCGACACCGGCCTCGGCCGCGGCGGCATCGACGGTGCCGGTTCGGCGGCGATCGAGAAGATCGCCGACGACGCGATCGCCCAGCTCTCCGAGTGGGCCGGGATTCCCGATCTCGCCGAGCGGATCGTGGTGCGGCGCACGGTCGGCCCGGCCGACTTCGCCGGGGACCTCAACTCCTGGCGCGGCGGGGCCCTCGGCCCGGCGCACACCCTGCGCCAGAGCGCGTTCCTGCGTGGATCGAACGCGTCGTCGAAGATCGACGGACTGTTCTACGCCGGTGGAACGACGATTCCCGGGATCGGCCTGCCGATGTGCCTGATCAGCGCCGAGATCCTGCTCAAGCGGGTTCGGGCGGACACCAGCACGGGGCCTCTGCCCGAACCGTTGCCCCACCCGGCACCGAAGCCACAGCCTCCGCGGCCTTCACCGCCCCACCCACAGCCCCAATCACGGCCGCAATCACAGCCGCGACCGCTGTGACCTTCGCCTACCTGGCTACCCTGCTGCTGTCCCTCGGCGCGATGGTGCTGCTCGACCGTCGATTCCGCCTCTTCTTCTGGCGCGGGCCGGCGCGGGCCGCGATCGTGCTCGGTGCCGGGCTGGTGTTGTTCCTGGCCTGGGACCTGGCCGGCATCGGTCTCGGCATCTTCTACCGCGGCGAAACAACGCTGATGACGGGCCTGCAACTGGCGCCAGAGCTGCCGATCGAGGAGTTCTTCTTCCTCGCCTTCCTCAGCTACCTCACCATGAACGCCGTACACGGCGCCCGACTCCTGCTCGCCACACGCAGCCGGAAGGCCGGGCCGGCCCGGTGACCTACCTGCTCCTGAACACCGTGTTCCTGGTCGTTGCCGGAGGAATCACCGTCGTCGCCCTGTGGCTCCGACCGGGGTTCCGGCACCATCTGCCCGCCATCGGGGTCGCCCTCGTCGCCGTGCTCGTGCTCACGGCCCTCTTCGACAACGTGATGATCGGGATCGGCCTGGTCGACTACGATCCGAACAGGATCAACGGGCTGCGCCTCGGCCTCGCCCCGATCGAAGATTTCGCCTATCCGGTGGCCGCAGCGCTTCTGCTGCCCGCACTCTGGGCATTATTGGGGAGAACGGATGACTGAGATGGCCACGTCGACGCTGTGGAAGACCCGGCAGGTGCTGCTGTCATCGCGCCCCTTGAGCTGGATCAACACCGCGTTCCCGTTCGCGGCCGCCTATGTCGTGTCGACCGGTCGGGTGGACGCGCTTCTCGTGGCCGGCACGCTGTTCTTCCTCATCCCGTACAACCTGCTGATGTACGGGATCAACGACGTCTTCGACTACGAATCCGACCTGCGCAACCCCCGCAAGGGCGGGGTCGAGGGGGCCATGCTCGACCCGGGCCTGCATCGGACGGTGCTTGCGTCCGGGGTGCTGTCGGCGGTGCCCGTGCTTGGCGCGATGCTCGTGTTCGGGGGCACCGGGCATCCGTGGTCCTGGCTCGTGCTGGCGATCAGCCTCTTCGCGGTGGTGGCCTACTCTGTGCCCGGACTGCGGTTCAAGGAACGCCCGTTCGTCGATTCGATGACCTCGAGCACCCACTTCGTCAGCCCGGCGGTCTACGGCCTCTTCGTCGCCGGCGCCACGCTCACCCCGGGTCTGGTCGCCCTCCTCGTGGCCTTCTTCTTCTGGGGCATGGCCAGCCACGCCTTCGGGGCCGTGCAGGATGTGGTTCCGGACCGGGAGGGCGGGATCGCGTCGATCGCCACCGCGCTCGGCGCGGCGCGCACCGTGCGACTCGCGATCGCACTCTGGGCGGTCTCCGGGCTACTGATGCTCGCCACCGGCTGGCCGGGAGCGCTGGCCGTGGTGCTCGCCCTCCCGTACATCGCCGCGGCCTGGCCGTTCCGGTCGATCGCGGATGAGCGTGCGGAGGCCGCCAATGCCGGCTGGAAGCGTTTTCTCTGGCTGAACTTCGTCACCGGGTTCCTCGTCACGATGCTGCTCATCGGCTGGGTGCTGCTCCGCTCCTGAGCCGGGCGCGAGGTCGTAGAGTCGAGGGATGGACCCTCTGATGACCGCGCGCGTCGACAGCTGGACCTGGGCGGTGCGTATGTACAAGACCCGCTCCTCTGCCACTGCGGCCTGCCGGGCCGGGCACGTGCGCGTGAACGGCGACCGGGCCAAGTCGGCCCAGCCGGTGCGGATCGGCGACGAGGTGCGGGTGCGCAGCAACGGTTTCGACCGCATCCTGATCGTCTCGAGGATCGTGGTCAAGCGGGTCGGTGCCACCGTGGCGGCCGAATGCTTCGTCGACAAGACTCCCCCGCCGCCGCCCCGAGAAGAGGTGGCCCTGGTGCCGATGCGTGACCGCGGCGCCGGGCGGCCGACGAAGCGGGAGCGGCGCGATATCGACAAGTTGCGCGCGACCGTGCGCGGTGAGCCGGGCGACGGCTCCTGGCTACCCGACGTGGACGACTGAGCCGTTGGAACGGACCCGGCCCGATGCTCAGGGCGCCAACGTGGGCGGCTCCCGTATGCCGAATTCATCGCGCAGCACGAGGGTGGCCGCGTGCCAGCCGTTCATTCCGTGCACGGCCGGCCCGGGCGGCGTCGAGGCCGAGCAGAGGTAGAGGCCCGGCACGGGGGTCTTCCACGGCCGGGTTGACACCACGGGCCGCTTGACGAGCTGCCGCAGGGTGACCTGCCCGCCAAGGATGTCCCCGCCGACGAGGTTCGGGTCGACCTGGCTCATCCCCTGCGCGGTGCAGGATGCGGTGGCCAGGATGGTGTCCCGGAACCCGGGCGCGAACTCCTCGATCCGGCTCACGATGGCCTCGGTCCGGTCGACGTTCGACCCGAGCGGCACGTGCGTGTAGGCCCACAGCACCTGCCGGCCATTCGGAGCCCTGGTCGGATCGAGCACGCTCGGCTGGCTGAGCAGCACGAACGGATGCTCCGGCAGGCGACCAGCGGCCACCTCCCGCTGCGCAAAGATCACCTCCGCCCGGGTGCCGCCGAGGTGAACGGTGGGGGCAAGGGCCGTCTCGTTGTGTGACCACGGCACCGGGCCGGACAGGGCGAAGTCGACCTTCGCGACCCCGGTCCCGTAGCGGAAGCGTGCGAGTGCCCGCCGGTACCGCGACGGGAGCGCGTCGCCGGCGAACCGGTCGAGGAAGACGGGCGAGGTGTCGAGCAGCGTCACCCTGGCCGGCTCAAGATCGCCGGGCCGTCGCACCTCCCTGCCGAAGCTGAACCTGCCGCCGTGGGCCACGATGTCCGCGACCATGGCGTCGGCCACCGCCTGCGCACCGCCGACCGGGTAGCCCCAGCCGTCCCCGTGGGCGTAGGCGGCCAGCAACACCCCGGTGCCGGCGGTGGCCAGCGACGGCTGGCGTGCCGGCGTGTGCGCGGCCACTCCCGCGAACAGGGCCCGGGCCGCTTCGCCGCGGAGGATCCCGACCTGCAGCGCGGAGCCGAGGCCGAGCACCCGCAGGCCGTAGACGAGGGCGGCGACCGGGTCGTCCGGCCAGCGCAGGAGCTGGTTCCCGGTCAGGGCGACGACGCCGTCGAGACGGTTGAGGACAGGCTGGAACAGCCGCAACCAGGCTTGTCCATCGCGCCCGAGGCCGTCCGCCGTGCGGTCCAGGCTCCGATAGGCGACGGCCGCCCGCGTGCGGTCGAGGGGATGCGCGTACGACACCTCCGGGATGATGAACGGCACCCGTGAGGTGAGCCCGAACGCCCGGAAGAACGGTGACGCGAGTGCGGCCGGGTGTACCGCCGAGCCGACATCGTGTCGAAAACCGGGCAGGGTCAGCTCTTCGGTCCGGAGCGCTCCGCCGGCGGCGCCGGCCAGCTCGGTGACCTGCACCGACAGGCCCGCCCTCGCCAACACCACCGCCGCGGCCAGCCCGTTGGGGCCTGCACCGACGACGTTGACGTCAGGCACGTGCCCGCCCGGCGAGCGACACCGGGGCGACGAGCAGGCCCACTTCCGAGCGAATCCACCAGACGTGGGCGGCCCGGCGTTCCGCGTGGGTCGAGAATCGGTAGAGGAAGACGCGGGCACGAATGTGCCGGGGCGGGGCGCCCGGGAAGGGGTTGACGCGCAGCAACCGCAGGGTGGGGCGGTCGCCCTCGAGCAACCGGACCAGGAAGACCTCGAACCACCGAGTGTCCCTCGCGCCGAGGGCGAGGAACCACATCAGCCAGTCCAGACGCAGGTGATACGGGGCGGCCTGGCGCGGCAGCCGCCCCGGATCGCCCGGCTTGCCCCGGAACTCGTAGGCGAGCCAACCGGTCTCGTCGCGCGGGTCATCCGCGTTGCTGCCCTCGACGACCACCTCGAAGCGCTCCTTGGTGACGGTGCCGAACGCGCCGTACGCGTTGACCAGGTGATAGCGGTTGAAACTCGCGTTCATCAGCTGTCGACGCGCGAACAGGTTCGCGAGCGGCCGGTAGCTGAGCACGAGCAGCAACACCATGGCGGCCAGCACCACCACAACGAACCAGATCGGCGCGGCCGGGGACGGCCCCGCGGCCGGGAGCCAGGGCAACACGGCCCGGAAGGCGGCGTCGTCGATCGCCGAGAAGGCGAGCACGATCGTGATCCAGTTCAGCCAGGCGAAGTTGCCGGTGAACACGAGCCAGAACTGGGTCGCCACGATGACGGCAGCGGCGACGGAGGCCACCGGCTGAGGTGCGAACAGGAAGAACGGCACCACGAGCTGCGCAAAATGGTTTCCGACGACCTCACCGCGGTGGAACCACCTCGGCAGGTGATGCACGAACCAACTCAGAGGGTTGGGCATCGGCTGCGTCTCGTGGTGGTAGAAGAGTGCGGTCAGGTCCCGCCATTCCCGCCCGCCGCGGATCTTGATCATCCCGGCGCCGAATTCCAGCCGGAACAGCAGCCAACGGCAGAAGAGGATCACGGCGATCGGCGGGGCCACCTCCTGTGAGCCGAGGAACGCGACCACGAAACCAGCCTCCAGCAGCAGGCTCTCCCACCCGAATGAGTAGAACGTTTGCCCGACATTGACGATGGACAGGTAGCCGGCCCAGAGCAGCAGGAAGGCCGCCATCGGCAGCCACGGCGGCCCGAGCTGCGGCAGCCCGGCCACCAGCGCCGCGGCCAGGGCCGCGCCGGACCAGGCCAGGACCAGCAGCATCCGGTCGGTGTACCGCCAGTGGAACAGGCTCGGCGATTGCCGGAACCGCACCCGGGAGACGAAGGCCGGCACGGGAAGCAGACCATGTTCCCCGAGCAGAGCCGGGAACTGGTTGACCGCCGAGACGAAGCCGATCAGGTAGCACGCGGCAACGCCGCGCTGCAGCACCTGCCGCGCGATCTCGTAGTCTCCCGCATTGAACCAGTCCATGGTGGAGTCACCATAGGCCCGCCCGCACCGGCCTTCAATGGGTTCCCGGGCCCGGGCGGGTCGAGGGCGTACTCCACTGTTCCCGGCAGACCCGCCCTACCTTTGGACGCGCACGATCTCGTAGGCCACGGCGTCTGTGCCCGGGGTTCCGAACCGCGCGTTGACGGCGTACAGGTCGCCGCGCGGCCCGAAGTCAATGGTGGTCGGGACGTCGAAGTCCGGGTCCGTCAGGGTGCGCACGAACGTCGCCTCCGTTCCGTCTGAGGACAGTCGCAGCTGGGCGATGCTGTTCTCGCGGTTCTGAACGACGTAGAGCGTGCGGCCTTTGAGCAGCAGCCCGTCGGCGGCGGTCACGTCACCACCCGTGATCGTGATCCGGGTGGCCTCACCGCTGGACACGTCGACCAGATACAGGGCGCTGCCCGAGCCGTCCGGATCGGCCGACTGCCCCAGGATGAGAGTGCCGGCATCGAACGCGGCGATGCCGTTCCCGTTGAACGAGCCTGGAGGTGCGAGCACGAAGTCACCGCCGAGCGGGATCTCCCGCGGCTCGCCGACGGTGTCACCGTCCACCGGGAGCGCATAGATCACGGCCCGCTGGGAGTCGGTGAAGTAGGCGGTGTCGCCGACGACGGTGAGGTCGTTCACGAAGCCGGCTCCCGTGATGTCGCGAACCGCGACCTCCGCGCCGGACCGGCGATCGTACGCGCGGAGTTCGCCTGAGGGCCCGCCGGCGACGAGGAGTAGACGACCTGCGATCTTGAGGCCGACCGCCGGGTCGCCGTCGGCCGCGACCAGGGGTGCGGTGTGCCCGGTTCGGAGGTTCACGGTGACGATCGTGCCGTCGACCAGGGAGCCGGCATAGGCCGTGTTCCCCTTCACCACGATTCCCTCCGGCTGGAAGCCGAGATCGCCGGCGACTGCGTCGTTCGGCGGGGTGATGGTTTCGGGAAAGCGCGTCTGGCGGTCGTTCGAATCGTCGGCCAGTGCCGGGGCCGCGACGGCGACGGTGAGCCCGAACGCGGCCGCGGCGATCGCAATGCGGCCGGGCGTGGATCGATGTATCGGGTGAGAGCGAAGAGCGGTTTTCATCTTGACTCCTGAGGTTCGGATTGGATGGAAGAACCGTGACAGCTGCCCATGAAAACAAGCTGAGAAATCATCGGAATCGCTCAAGGGACAGCCTGTGGGCCGGGACTGCCGGAGACCTTCTTGACGTCGTCAACTAAACCGGTATAGTTAACTAAACCGGTTCAGTCAGCCGTTGCGATCCGCGGCGGCTGGCGATCAACGAGGAGACCCAGTGAGTACTGAGAAGGTGACCATCGCCGACGTGGCCAAAACGGCGGGCGTCAGCAAGGGCCTCGTGTCATTCGCCCTGAACAATCGGCCCGGTGTCGGCGCGGAAACCCGCGTGCGGATCCTGCAGATCGCCCAGGACCTGGGCTGGAAGCCGTCACTTCGCGCGCGCTCCCTGTCGACCCAGCGGTCCTACGCGTTGGGCCTGGTGATAGCCCGCAACCCGGACGTTCTCGCCTCCGACCCGTTCTTCCCCTCCTTCATCGCCGGCGTCGAGTCGATCCTCGCCGCCGAACGACGTGCCCTCGTGCTCAGCGTGGTGCCCGACGAGGATACCGAGCTGCAGACCTACCGGTCGCTGGTGGCCGACGGCCGCGTCGACGGAGTCTTCCTCAGTGACCTGCGACACAACGACGCACGCATCCCGCTCCTGACCGAGCTCGGCCTTCCCGCCGTCACCCTCGGCCGGCCGGACGGCGACAGCCCGTTCCCCGCGGTCACGGTCGATGACACCCCCGGAATCACGGCATCCGTGCGCCACCTCGCCGAGCTCGGCCACAGCCGGATCGCGCACGTCGCCGGGAGCCCCGATCTGCTGCACGGCACGCGCCGCCGGGAGGCCTTCGCCGCGGCGATGGCGGCCGCCGGCCTTCCGGAAGGGCAAACCGTGGAGACGGACTTCTCCGTCGGTGCCGGCTCGGACGCCACCCGGCGCCTGCTCGACCAGGCGATCCGGCCGACCGCCATCGTCTACGCCAACGACCCGATGGCCATCGCCGGTCTCGGCGTGGCACACGAGCTCGGCATCCGGGTTCCCGACGACCTCTCGATCACCGGCTTCGACGACATCGACTTCTGCCGCTACGTGTTCCCGCCGCTGACCACGGTCAGCGCGGCGCCCGCGGTCTGGGGGCGTGCCGCGGCCCAGACCCTGCTTCGGCTGATGGAGCACGGCAGCGCCGAGGACGTCGATCTTCCGGCGGCCAGGCTGATCATCCGCGGCTCGACCGCCCCGCCGCGTCAGGTCTGACCGGCCCACTTTTTTCCCATATTTACCCGCAGCAGGGCTGCTGCTTCCTAGGAAATGGAGAACGAAATGCACAGCAAGGGATTGACCAGGCGAATCCTCGCCGTCACGGCTGCTTCGGCCACCGTGGTTCTGGCGCTCGGCGCCTGCGCCTCCGGCGGCACGAGCGGTGGCGACGCCGCGACGGCCCGCGGCCCGATCACGATCTGGTATTCCAACAACTCAAGCGAGATCGCCTGGGGCAAGCAGATGGTGACGGCATGGAACGCCGACCACCCCGATGAAAAGGTCAAGGCGCAGGAGATTCCCGCGGGCAAGAGCAGCGAGGAAGTGATCGGCGCGGCCATCACCGCCGGAAACGCCCCCTGCCTGATTTACAACACCGCCCCCGTTGCCGTGCCGCAGTTCGAGAAGCAGGGTGGACTCGTCGACCTGAGCAGCTTCAAGGACGGCGCCTCCTACATTGAGGACCGCACCGGCGAGAACGCCACGCAGTACCAGAACGCGGATGGCAAGTATTTCCAGATGCCGTGGAAGTCCAACCCCGTGATGATCTTCTACAACAAGGACATCTTCACCAAGGCTGGCCTCGACGCCGAGAACCCCTCGCTGGCCAGCTATGACGAGTTCCTCGCCACCGCCCGCACCCTGGTCTCCAGCGGCGCCGTCAAGAACGCGATCTTCCCGTCGCCGACGAGCGAGTTCTACCAGAGCTGGTTCGACTTCTACCCGCTGTACGCTGCGGAAAGCGGCGGAACGCAGCTGGTTGAAGACGGCAAGGCCACCTTCGATGACGCCGACGGCGTGAAGGTCGCCGAATTCTGGAAGACCCTGTACACCGAGGGTCTCTCGAGCAAGGAGAAGTACTCCAGCGACGCGTTCGCCGATGGCGTTTCCGCCATGTCGATCGTCGGCCCGTGGGCCATACCGGTCTACAAGGACAAGGTCAACTGGGCAGCCGTTCCCGTTCCCACCAGCGCGGGCACCACGGCGGACAAGACCTTCACCTTCAGCGATGCCAAGAACGTCGGCATGTACACCGCCTGCAAGAACCAGGCCACCGCCTGGGACGTGCTGAAGTTCTCGACCAGCAAGGCACAGGACGGCCAGCTCCTCGAGCTGACCGGCCAGATGCCGATGCGCGCCAACCTCCCCACCGAGTACCCGGACTACTTCGCGGCCAACCCCGCTTACCTGCAGTTCGGCGACCAGGCCAGTCGCACGGTCGAGGTTCCGAGTGTGTCCAACTCGGTCGAGGTGTGGCAGGACTTCCGCAACGCCTACTCCAAGTCGGTCATCTTCGGCGAGGGTGACGTGAAGACCTCGCTTGCCGGCGCCGCCGAGAAGATCAACCAGTTGGTCGGGACGAAGTAGCGTCTGCCATGACCACCACCGCAACAGCGAACCCGCCCGCCGGCAGATCCACCCGATCTCCCGGCGGGCGGGCCCCCCGCCGCCGCCGCCAGTTCCTGGGCAAGAACCCCATCGGCTTGCTGCTGAGCGCGCCCTACCTCATCTTCGTCATCGCCGTCTTCGCGTATCCGCTGGTTTTCGCGGTGTACATGGCGTTCCACGACTACTTCTTCGCCGCCCCCGGCGCCCAGGTTGATCGTCCGTTCGTCGGTCTCGCCAACTTCCAGGAGGTGTTCTCCGACCCGGCCGTGATCCGTTCGTTCGGCAACGTCGGCATCTTCCTGCTGATCAACGTGCCCCTGACGGTCGTGCTCTCCCTCGTGCTCGCGACGGCTCTGAACAAGGCGGTCCGCGCCCGAACCTTCCTGCGCGTGGCCTACTACGTGCCCTACGTGACCGCGAGCGTCGCGGTCGTCGGCGTCTGGCTGTTCCTGTTCAGTGGGAGCGGACTGGTCAACCAGCTGCTCGGCCCGCTCGCCCCCAAACCGTCCTGGCTGATCAGCCCGACTTGGGCAATGCCCACGATCGCGCTGTTCGTCACCTGGAAACAGCTCGGCTTCTACATCCTGCTCTACCTGGCCGCGCTGCAGAGCGTGTCGAAGGAGCTCTACGAGGCTGCGTCGACCGACGGCGCCGGCGCCGTGCGCAGCTTCTTCTCGGTCACGATCCCCGGCGTGCGTCCCGCGACCGTGCTCGTACTCCTGCTCTCGACCGTGACCGGTGCGAATCTCTTCACCGAGCCGTATCTGCTCACCGGTGGTGGGGGGCCCAACGGGGCATCCACCTCCCCCGTGCTGCTGATGTACCAGAAGGGAATTGAGCAGGGTCACCCCGGCACAGCCTCGGCGATTGGAATCGCGCTCGTGATCGGAGTGCTCATCATCGCGTTCGTCCAGCGCAAGCTCGCGGGAGGTGACGAATCATGACCCGTCGCCAGAGTGTTCTCCGCGGCATCGTCCTCGCGGTCGGCGCCGTCGCGTTCCTCTTCCCCTTCTACTACATGATCATCGGTTCGCTGCAGACCTCGCCCGACTCGACCCCGGGCGGCGCATTCCCGAACCCGGGCAACCTGACGTTCGAGAACTACACGGACATCAACAGCCGGATCAACCTCATGCGGGGCCTGCTCAACTCGGGAATCTTCACCGGCGGCGTCATCGTCGGCACCCTCGTCTTCGGAGTGCTCGTCGGTTATGCGCTGGCCCAGCTGCAGTGGCGCGGACGCGGGGTCACCTTCGCCCTCGCACTGCTGGTGCAGGTCGTGCCGTTCCAGCTTCTGATGATCCCCCTCTACGTCATGATCGCCAGGGACTACGGCCTCGCCGACAACTACCTCGGCATGATCCTCCCGTTTGCGATCAATTCCACCGCCGTGATCATCTTCCGCCAGTACTTCCTGCAGGTGCCACGGGATCTGTTTGATGCGGCGAGGATCGACGGCGCCGGCGAACTCACCGTGCTGCGGAAGATCGCCCTCCCGCTCGTTCGCCCCGCGATCCTGACCGTGGTGTTGTTGACCTTCATCGGACCGTGGAACGAGTTTCTCTGGCCATTCCTCGTCACCAAGGAGGCCTCGATGCAACCCCTGGCAGTGGCGCTGGCCAACTACATCAGCAACGTGGCCGCAACCGCGGCCAATCCCTTCGGGGCCGTGCTCGCCGGAGCCTGCGTACTCGCAGCCCCGGCAGTCCTGCTCTTCATCGTTTTCCAGCGACACTTTGTCTCCACCGATATCGGCTCAGGCGTGAAAGGTTAGAAATGTCTACCCCCACCGAATTCCCGTACACGCTCACCAGAATGGGCGTCATCATGACGCCCGAAGAGGGCAACGACCTCGAGGCGGAAGGCGTACTCAACCCGGGTAGCGGCCACACGCCCGACGGCACCCTGTACCTCCTCCCCCGTCTCGTTGCCACCGGCAACGTCTCCCGCGTTGGCCTGGCCAGGGTCATCATCACCGACGGCGTGCCCACCGGCGTCGAACGTGAGGGCGTCGTGCTCGAACCGGACCAGGGCTGGGAGCGTGGCGCGAACAACGCCGGCGTCGAAGACCCCCGGGTGACCTTCATCCCGCGCCTCGGCCTGCACGTCATGACCTACGTCGCCTACGGGCCCCTCGGTCCGCGCACGGCCGTTGCCGTTTCCAGCGACCTGCGTGAGTGGCGCCGCCTCGGTCCGGTGCTCTTCGCCTATGACGAAGCCCTCGACATGGACCTGAACCTGTTCCACAACAAGGACACGGTCTTCTTCCCTGAGCCCGTCACCGGACCGAACGGCGTCGAGAGTTTCGCCGTGCTGCACCGCCCGATGTGGGACCTCGGCGAGGTCAAGCCGGGCGAGGGCATCCGGGTTCCGGCCGGTGTCACCGACACCAGGCAGAGCATCTGGATCAGCTACCTGCCGGTCACGGAGGTCCTGGCCGACATCACGAAATTGACGTTCTGGAGCGGTCACCGGTTCCTCGTCGGGCCGCAGTTCCCGTTCGAAGAGCTCAAGATCGGCGGCGGGCCCGCCCCGCTGCGCGTGCCGGAGGGCTGGTTGCTCATGCACCACGGCGTGACCGGCACCATCGACGGAGCGTTCTCGCAACAGCAGAAGGTGAACTATGCGGCCGGCGCGATGATCCTCGACGCCGACGACCCCACCATCGTGCTGGCGCGCACGAAGGAACCGCTGCTCAAGGCGGAGACGCCGGACGAGATCAGCGGAATCGTCCCGAACGTGGTCTTCCCGACCGCGATCGAGGAGATCGACGGTCAGCGCTTCGTCTTCTACGGAATGGCCGACTCAAAGATCGGCGTGGCACGTCTGGACCACACCCCGGCCTGATCCCCGGCGCCGACGGTCGAGCCCGCGCCGGCGGTCGAGCCGGCGCCGACGGTCGAGCCTGCACCGGTGGTCGAGCCTGCACCGGTGGTCGAGCCTGCACCGGTGGTCGAGCCTGCACCGGTGGTCGAGCCTGCACCGGTGGTCGAGCCTGTCGAGACCCGGGTCACCGGATCTCGATGCTCCTATTGATGTCAAGCGGCGATTTGGGTTGGGGTGTGGCGTTGTTGGATGGCGTTGAGGATGGGGAAGATTTCTCGGGCGAGGTAGCGTTTGAGTAGGCGCATGGCGTCGCGTTTGG
>NZ_JASISS010000006.1 GCF_030063195.1 Cryobacterium sp. PH31-AA6 | reverse complement strand
CCCCCACACCGACAGCCGCCCCGGAGCCCACAGCTCCGCAGCCGGTCGGCGTGCACCAGTGGGACACCCTCTTCGGCGGCGAGTGCCTGCAGCCCTACGCGTCGCCCTGGGAGCAAGAATTCACGGTCGCGGACTGCGCCGCGCCGCACGCCGCTCAGCTTGTCTACCGGGGGACCTTCCCCGGTGACGCCGCCGCGGAGTTCCCCGGCGAGGAAGCACTGGCTTCCCAGATCAACCTGCTCTGCAGCGCGACCGGCGTGATCGACCTCACCGCGGCCGGCGAGTACCCCGACGTGCAGGTGCAGGGAAGCTATCCCATCACCGGCGAGCAGTGGGCGGCAAGCCCGCACTACTACTACTGCTTCGTCAACCGGTCAACCGGCGAACCGCTCACGGCGAGCGTCGCCGGCCCCGGACCGGCACCCGCCGGCTGACGGTCCGACTTGGCCAGGCCCGACTGGGTCCAGGCGCACCGCCCGGCCGGCTAACGCCCGGCCCTCGCTCAGATCGCGTCAGACTCGACCGGCTCGCGCGGGACCAGCTCGTGCACGCCCGAGATGATCTCGTCGGGGCGGAACGGATACCGGCGCACTTCCGCCTCGTCACTGATACCCGTCATCACCAGGATCGTGTGCAGCCCGGCCTCGATTCCGGCGACGATGTCGGTGTCCATCCGGTCGCCGATCATGGCGGTGTTCTCCGAGTGAGCGCCGATCCGGTTCATCGCCGAACGGAACATCATCGGGTTGGGCTTGCCGACGACATACGGGTCCATCCCGGTTGCCTTGGAGATCAGGGCGGCAATCGCGCCCGTCGCCGGCATCGGTCCGTCGGCGCTGGGGCCGGTCGCATCCGGGTTCGTCGCAATGAACCGGGCGCCGGCCAGGAGAAGGCGGATGGCCTTGGTGATCGCCTCGAATGAGTAGTTGCGGGTTTCTCCGACGACGACATAGTCGGGGTTCGTCTCGGTCATGATGAAGCCGGCCTCGTGCAGCGCGGTCGTCAGGCCGACCTCGCCGATGACGAAAGCGGTGCCGCCCGGCGCCTGCGACTTGAGGAAGTCGGCGGTGGCCAGGGCGGAGGTCCAGATCCGGTCCTCCGGCACGATCAGGCCGGATGCGCGGAGCCGGGCGCTGAGATCGCGCGGGGTGAAGATGGAGTTATTGGTGAGCACGAGGAACGGCGTTCCGGCATCGGTCCAACTCTGGATCAGTTCGGCCGCACCGGGCAGCGGACTGTTCTCGTGTACGAGCACACCGTCCATGTCGGTGAGCCAGCATTCGATCTCGTCACGGGGTGTCATTGGGCGCTCCTCGGGGTCGACCCAAGCCTAGCCGGGGCACGTTTCGCCATGGTTACGCCGTGACCCAGATTGACGCTGCTGCGGCGGGGGAGAGCGGCCGGATGAGTCCGCCCGGCAACCGCACCGCGTATGATTCGAGCACGGTCAGGGCGATGCCCGGCCCGATCGAATCCACGGCGAGAGCGCGCAGCACGGCCGGGTCGCGGTCGCTGATCCGCAGGACGGTTCCCGTGTGGCCCGGCGCGGCATCCGCCACCAGCACCGCCGGCACTCGCACCAGGCTGCCGTCGGCGGCCGGGATCAGGTCGCCGTGCGGGTCCGTGTCCGGACGGCCCAGCCTCACGTCGATCGCCTCGAGGAGCCGGTCGGAGAGGGCGTGTTCGAGCACCTCGGCCTCATCGTGCACCTCGTCCCAGTCGTAGCCCATCTCACGCACGAGCCAGGTCTCCACCAGGCGGTGCCGGCGCACCACCGCGGTCGCGCCGCGGAACCCGGCCGGGGTGAGTCGGAGCGGCCCGTATGGAACGTGCGTGATCAGGCCGGCCGCGGCGAGCTTCTTCACCATCTCCGTGACGGATGACGGCGCCACGCCGAGCCGCGCGGCGAGCACCGACGGGGTGATCGGCTCGGGCTGCCACTCGGTGTGGCCGTAGATGGTCTTGAGGTAATCCTCCACCGCGGGGGTGGTCGGTGGCGTCGGCTTCGTCATCCGGTTCCGTCCCGTCTCAGGCGCCCGTGAAGATCAGCACGAGGAGCACCACGTTCAGGGCCACCAGCAGGACGGCGGCGAGGATGCCGGCGGCCGTGGTGAACCACCGGTTCGTGTAGCTTCCCAGCACGTCCCGACGCGAGGTCAGCCAGATCAGCGGCACCAGCGCGAACGGGATGCCGAAGGACAGCACGACCTGGCTGAGCACCAGGGAGAGGGTCGGGTCGAAGCCCAGCCCGAGGATGAGCAGCGCCGGGATCAGCGTGACCAGGCGGCGGAGGAGCAGGGGAACGCGCAGGTGCAGCAACCCGTGCATAATCTCCGCGCCGGCATACGCGCCGACCGAGGTCGATGCGAGCCCCGACGCGAGCAGTCCAACGGCGAACAGGGTCGCGACGATGGGCCCGAGGTTGGTCTGCAGTGCGGCGTAGGCGCCGGGCAGGGTGTCGGTTCCCGGCTCGCCCTGCAGAGCGGAGGCCGCGAGCAGGAGCAGGGCCAGGTTCACGGTGCCGGCGATCACCATGGCGATCGAGACATCCCATCGGGTCGCCCAGAGCAGCCGGCGGGTCGCCGTCGGCCCGACGACGTCGGGGAAGCGGTCCCTGGCCAGGGCCGAGTGGGCGTAGATCGCGTGCGGCATGATCGTGGCCCCCAGGATCGACGCGGCGAGGAGCACGGAGTTGGCGCCCTCGAACCGGGGCACCAGCCCGCCGGCAACCCCGGCGGCATCCGGCGGGGCGAAGAAGACCCCGGCGGTGAAGCCGACCGTGATGATCAGCAGCAGGGCCACGATCACCCGTTCGAAGCTGCGCGGCCCGCGTCGGGTCTGCACGGTGAGCACAATCATTGAGATGACGCCGGTGATGATGCCGCCGGCCAGCAGGGGAAGACCGAACAGAAGGTAGAGAGCGACGGCGCCGCCGATGATCTCGGCGAGGTCGGTGGCCATCGCCACCAGTTCGGCCTGCAGCCAGTAGAGGCGTCGGCCGAGCGGGTTCCGCAGCCGCGCCCCGAGGATCTCCGGCAGGCTGCTCCCGGTGACGATCCCGAGCTTGGCCGAGAGGTACTGGATCAGCCAGGCCATCAGATTGCCGGCGATGACCACCCAGACCAGCAGGTAGCCGAAGCGTGCCCCGGCGGTCATGTTGCTCGCCACGTTGCCGGGGTCGAGATAGGCCACGCCGGCGACGAGGGCCGGTCCGAGCAGCCACAACAGGCGAGTGGATGCGACGCCGTCCGGTTGCGCCCCGGCCGTCGTCGGCGCGGTCCTCGATTTAGGCATACCGAAATCCTAGCGCCGTCGCGCCGGTCACGGGTCCCGGGTCACGGGTCCCGCCGTCGCGCCGGCCGTGCAGGGGCGCGGGTTACGGTTGAACGGTGATTGACGAACCGCTGAACCCGACGCCCGAGCTCTCGACCCACGGCGTCGGCCCCTGGCAGGGCGATCTCCCGGAGGAGCCCTTCTACGACCCGGAGCTGCTCGAACGGGGCGACACCCGCAATGTGATCGACCGCTACCGCTACTGGTCGATGGCGGCGATCGTGGCCGACCTGGACGAGAAGCGGCATCCGTTCCACGTCGCCATCGAGAACTGGCAGCACGACATGAATATCGGGTCGATCGTGCGCAGCGCCAATGCGTTCGCCGCCGACACGGTGCACATCATCGGCCGCAAGCGCTGGAACAAGCGCGGCGCCATGGTCACCGACCGCTACCAGCACGTGCTGCACCATCCGGATGTCGCGGCCTTCGTCGCGTGGGCCGCCGGCGAGCAACTTCCGATCATCGCCATCGACAACGTGCCGGGCAGCGTCATCATCGAAACGTTCCGTTTCCCGGAGCGGTGCGTGCTCCTGTTCGGGCAGGAGGGCCCGGGCCTCTCCGAGGAGGCGATCGGCGCCGCCGACGCCGTGGTGGAGATCAGCCAGTTCGGCTCGACCCGGTCGATCAACGCATCGGCCGCCGCCGCCGTGACCATGCACGACTGGGTGCTGCAACACCGATTCTGAACTTCGAGATTGCACTTTTCCTGATCGCACGAAGGCGGCGCGGCATCCGCCGCGGATAGGCGCTAGCGTGGTGTCATGACTGCGATCACTGACGATCTGCCCGCGCGACTGCTCCACGAAGAGCAGGAGGGCTGGCAGGCCATACGCGCCGGCCGCGGCGGAGACTACTACCGCCGCACGATGACCCGGGATGCGCTCCTGATCCTGCCGGGCCGGGTCATCACCCGGGACGAGGTGATTGCCGCCTTCGCTGCCGCTGCTCCGATTGACAGCTATCAGCTGCGTCAGCCGGCCGTGATTCGACTGAACGACCACGCCGGCATCCTCGTCTACCGTCTGGAGGCGACGCGGGGCGAGGTCACGACCGAGGTGAACGCGGCGACGACCTACGTGTTCGCCGACGGCGGCTGGTGCGTCGCCGCCCACCAGCAAACCGCGATCTAACTCCTGTCGGGGCTCGACCAGGGTCTTTCGGCAGGGTTGTGGACCCTTTCACCGCGGGCTAGCGTGACCACTAGGCACACCGCGTAGAAGGGAAACCGACCATGGCTGACTTCGGAAATGAGGGGCTCGCGGAGCTGTATCGCCGGGCCGGTTCGGTATCGACGGTCTACGCGGATGTCACCCAGGCCGGTGAGGACCCCCGCCGCACGTCCACACTCCGGCACCGCACCGTGCGGGAGTCGCTCGAAGCGGCCGGAGCCCCGGCGGGTGATGCGGACACGATCGTCGAGCTGATCGAGGAACCGCCGGGCGTGCCCGGAAAGGTCAGTCGGCTGATGGTCGTGCGCGACGGCGTGGTCGAGTTCAACGAGGTGCTCCCGGGGGAGCCGCTGGGCGAGATGATCGCATCCTACGGCCCCGTGCCGTGCCTGATTCCGCTGCTCACCCAGCGCCCCAGAGACCTCAGCTACGTGGTGGCCGAGGTCGGCCGTGACGGCGGCGAAATCCGGTTGTTCCGGCTGAGTCAGGCCGAGCCGGTGGCGGAGGAAGACATCCAGGGTGACACCGACTACATCACCAAGGTGCAGGTCGGCTTCCTGTCCAACTCGCGTTACCAGCGCGACACGGAGGAGATCTGGAAGCGCAACGAGGGCCAGGTCGCGGATGCCATCGACGAGATCGTGCGGGACAGCGGCGCCGAGCTTCTGGTCGTGACCGGGGACGTGCGGGCGCGTCAGCTTCTGGTGGCCCAACTTGCCCCCGCGACCAGGGACATCCTCACCGTCGTCCCGACGAACACCCGGCCTGGTGGGGCGAGCACCCGCGACCTGGAGGAAGACCTCGACCGGCACATTGCGTCGATCCTCGCCCAGGACGAGTACGACGCCCTCGAACGGTTGGAGTCCGGGCGAGGCGAGGGGCTCGCCGAGATCGACTTCGCCGCCGTGGTGCGGTCGCTCCAGCAGGGCCAGGTCGAGGTGCTCGTCCTTGACCCTGCCGGTCTCGCCGGGAGCACGATGATCGCGCTCGACCGGGAGCCGTGGGTCGCGGCAACATCGGCGGATGCGCTCGGTGCCGGTGAGCTCGGGGAGGTCGCCACCGTCGACGCCCTGGCCAGGGCCGCCGTCCTCACGGACGCCCGCATCGTGGTCGTCTCCCACGGAGAGCTCCCCGACGAAGCAACCGCCGCTGCCCTCCTGCGCTGGTCAACCATCCCCGCCTGACCAGTCCCGCGAAAGTGCACTTTTCGCCCCTACACGAAGCGTGAGGGGGCGAAAAGTGCACTTTCGCGCGGGTGCGAGGGCTGCCTTCTCGGGTTGATTGCGGAAATTCGGTCGAACGTTCGGTCTGACGTGTCTATACTGACTAGTCAGTACAAAACGAGGAGGATCGACGTGCAGTCGACAGTGAGGGCGCAGGGCCTGGCCCTGGAATTCAAACGGGGCTCGGTTTACGGCCCCCTCAGCTTCGAGGCCGGTCCCGGCCTCACCGTGCTCTGCGGTCCCACCGGCAGTGGTCGCACCAGCCTGATGCTCACTCTCGCCGGGCGGATGAAGCCCAGCTCGGGCATCCTGACGGTGCTCGGCCACGACCTGCCCCGGCGGGCCCGGCGCGTGCAGAAGCGCACCGGCATCTCCGGTTTCCACGACATCGACGCCCTCGAGGAATCGGTCACCGTCGGTGCCGCCATCCGCGAGCGCACGGCATGGATCTCGCCCTGGTGGGCATTCATTCGCCCGATCGACGACACCGAGGTGCGCCGCGTCTGCGCCGCCGTCTTCGGTGACGTGCCGATCCCCTCCGCCGACACCGTGATCTGGGACCTCGACGAAGTGCAGACCGTGCTGTTGCGGGCCGCGCTCGCGGTCATGAACGAGCCGAGCATCCTCTTCTTCGACCAGGTCGAGCAGGTGCACGAGCCCGAGTCGCGGCGCATCCTCTGGGAACGCCTCTCGGCGCTCGCCGCGGGGGGAATCTGCGTCATCGCCTCCGCGACGGCGCCCGAAACCGAAATGTGGGCGGAACTCGGCATCGAACCGACCGTCGTTGTGATGAACCAGGAGTCCCGCTAAATGTTTGCCTTTCTCTCTTCCGGCACCGAGCTGCACCGCTTCGGCAAGGGCAAGATGCCCAAGATCGCCCTCGTCGTGCTCATGTTCATTCCGCTCATCTACGGGGCGCTCTATCTCTGGGCCTTCTGGGCTCCGGACCACGAACTCGACCACCTGCCCGTGGCGCTCGTGAACGTCGACGCCGGTGCCAGCCGCGACGGCGAACCGGTCACCGCCGGGCGGGACCTGGTGAAGACCCTGGTCGACGGCCACGAGCTGGACTGGACCGTGACGAACGCCGCGGATGCCGCAACGGGTGTCAAGGACGGCGACTACTACTTCTCGGTCACCATCCCGAAGGACTTCTCGGCCAGTGCAGTGTCGGCCGGGACCGACTCCCCGCTGTCGGCCACCGTGCAGGTGGACTACAACGACAGCAATAGTTTCCTCGCCACCACCATGGGCAAGCAGGCCATGGTGCAGCTGCGTGACGCGGTCGCCACCGAGATCGGCGACCAGACCGTGAACGCGCTGCTCGTGGGCGTGGATGATGCCGGCGATGGCATCCGTTCGGCAGCGGATGGTGCCGGTCGCCTGTTCGACGGACTCACCACCGCGTCGGCAGGAGCCGGCACCTTGCTGGTCGGCCTCGACGCTCTCGCCGACGGCGCGGTCACCCTCGACGGCGGGGCCGCACGCCTGAGCGATGGTGCCACAACCCTGGCCACTGGGCTGGACACCCTGTCCACCGGATCCGCGACACTCGCCGGATCGTCGGTGACGCTCGCGGACGGCACCGGCCAGGTGTCCGCGGGAATGCAGGCCGCCGCCGCGGGGGCCACGACCCTCTCGGAGAAGTCGGTGCAGCTGGCCGACGGTGCGGACGCGATCGCATCCGGAACCGGCACGCTCGCCGGCGGCACGGCGTCGGTCTCGACCGGACTGCACGACCTGCTTCAGAAGATGCAGTCGGCACCGGAGGGAACCCCGGCGTCGGCGTTCATCCCGGCCGTTGAAGAGCTGGGCGCGGGCGCCGAAACGGTCAATACCGGGGCCCAGGGTGCGCTCACCCAGACCCAGACCTACGCCGGACTGTCCAACCAGTTTTCGGCCGGGGTCGGGGAACTCTCGACCAAGCTGACCGCCGGCTCGGCCGGCGCTGCCCAGGTGGCCACCGGGGCAGGGCAGCTCTCCGCCGGCGCCGCGTCGCTGGCCGAGGGAGCAGGTGCCGCGGCCTCCGGGGCCGAGGCCTTGCGCACCGGCAGCGAGGAGTTGAGCGCGGGCACGAGTTCGTTGGTCGACGGCACCGAGAAACTGGTCGACGGCGGGGCGAGCCTGGACTCCGGCGCCGCCGAACTCACGACGGGCAGCGGCACCCTGGCCGACGCGCTCACCGCGGGAGGACAGGCGGCCCCGAACCTGTCAGCCGCCCAGATCAAGCAGAAGACCGCCGTGATCGCCAGCCCCGTCACCCTCGTGCAGAAGTGGGAGAACGCCTCCGACAGCTTCGGCGAAGGCTTCGCGCCCTTCTTCCTTGCCCTCGCCACCTTCGTCGGTGGACTGATCACCTGGCTGATCCTGCGTGCGCTGCCGACTCGGGCGCTCGCCAGCGCCGCTTCTGGCCTCCGGGCGACAATGACCGGCTTTCTGCCGGCGATGGCCATCGGGCTCGCCCAGGTCGTGATCATGGTGCTCGTGCTGGTTTATGGAATCGGGCTTCGGCCGGAGTACTGGCTCGGGATGAGCGCCTTCCTCTATCTGACGACGCTCGCCTTCCTGGCCCTTCAGCAGATGTTCATCATTCTTCTCGGTACCGCGGCCGGCCGGGTGGTCAGCCTGGTGCTGCTCATGCTCCAGCTGAGTTCATCGGGCGGCACCTACCCGGTGGAGACGACGCCCGTGTTCTTCCAGGCGTTGCATCCGTTCATGCCGGCCTCCTATGTCGTCACCGGGCTGCGCGAGCTCATCACCGGCGGCATCGACTCTAGACTGTGGGTTTCGGTCATTGTTCTCGCCGTGATTCTGGTCGGATCGATCGTGATCAGCGCCTGGAGCGCCGGACGCCAACGAATCTGGACCGTCGGACGGCTGCACCCGGAGCTGACCATCTAATCGGGCTCTGACCGTGGGATGCGGCATCCATCGGCACACCAACTGCGAATCGGAAAAGGAATTCTCATGGCACGCGCGACCGGAACGAAACGCGCCATTCTGGACGCCACGCTGGAACTGGCCGCGACCAAGGGCATCACCGGCACCACGATGGACGAGGTGGCCGAGCGTGCCGGGGTGGCCAAGGGCAGCCTGTACTACAACTTCAGCTCGAAGGACCGGTTGTTCGAGGAACTGCTGCAGGAGGGGGTCGGCGCACTTGCCGACACCCTCCGGGCGGCCCGCGGGGATCTGCAGGGGCGCGCGGCAATCGAGGCGCTGATCGGTGCGTTGCTCGATCGGATCGCCGCGCACCCGTCACTGGCCAAGCTGATGGCCGCGGAGATCTTCCGCACCGACCGGTCCTGGCAGAAGACGTTGTTCGCGCTGCGGCACGAGGCGCTCGCGGTCTTCGCCGAGGCCATCGCCGAGGCGAAACCGGAGTCGGTGGACCGTGGGAGCTGCGGCCTGATGGCGTCGAGCGTGTTCGGCGCCGTGCTGATGGCCGGCCTCGAATGGCTCGTTTTCGAGCCCGCGCGGCCCTCTGCCGAAGTGGCCGCCGCGATCCTCGACTCGCTCTCCGGCGGCCTCCTCGGCGGGGACCCGCCCGCACCGCGTTAGAATCGAGTGTGACCGGCGAAAATTTGATTCAGCAGCCCGAGACCCTCCTTCCCGCAGAACCGGAGGTGATCGAGGCGCTCCGACGAACCGCAAGCTCCGATCTCGCCTCCGTGGTGGCGGCGCATCCGACCTCGTCCCTGGCCTGGGCCGTGCTCGCCGATGTCGCCAACATCGAGGGCCGCACGATCGAGTCGTATGCCTTTGCGCGGGTCGGCTACCACCGCGGCCTCGACGCGCTGCGCAAGGCCGGCTGGCACGGCCACGGGCCCGTGCCGTGGACCCACGAACCCAACCGCGGTGTGCTGCGCGCGCTGTATGCGCTGCGCCGGGCCGCTCGGGAGATCGGCGAGAACGACGAGTTCGAGCGTCTCACCACCTTCCTGGATGACGCCGATCGCACCGTGATCACCCGGATCGAGCAGGAAACCATTACGCCGGACGGCTACCGTGCCAACGACCCGGCCCCGCCCACCGAGGCGTTCTTCATCCGAGGAGAGAACTGATATGCCAGCGATTGTTTTGATCGGAGCCCAGTGGGGCGACGAGGGCAAGGGCAAGGCAACCGACCTTCTCGGCAGCCGCGTCGACTACGTCGTCAAGTTCAACGGCGGCAACAATGCCGGCCACACGGTCGTCATCGGCACCGAGAAGTACGCGCTGCACCTGCTGCCCTCCGGCATCCTCACCCCCGGGGTCACCCCGATCATCGCCAACGGTGTCGTCGTCGACATCGAGGTGCTGTTCGAGGAACTCGACGCGCTCATCTCCCGCGGTGTTGATGTCTCCAAGCTCCGGGTGAGCGCCAACGCGCACGTGATCACCCAGTATCACCGCACGGTCGACAAGGTCACCGAACGGTTCCTCGGCAAGCGCCAGATCGGCACCACCGGCCGTGGCATCGGGCCGACCTACGCCGACAAGATCAACCGCGTCGGCATCCGCGTGCAGGACCTGTTCGACGAGAACATCCTGCGCCAGAAGGTCGAGGGCGCGCTCGACCAGAAGAACCACCTGCTGGTCAAGGTGTACAACCGTCGCGCGATTTCCGTCGATGAGATCGTCGACGACCTGCTCAGCTACGCCGAGCGCCTGCGGCCGATGGTCGCCGACACGGCGCTGCTGCTGCACGAAGCCCTCACCGAGGGCAAGACCGTACTGTTCGAGGGCGGCCAGGCCACGATGCTGGATGTCGACCACGGCACCTACCCGTTCGTCACCTCCTCGAACGCCACCTCCGGCGGTGCGGTGACCGGTTCCGGCATCGGCCCGAACCGGATCGACCGCATCATCGCCGTCGTCAAGGCCTACACCACCCGCGTCGGCGCCGGTCCGTTCCCGACCGAACTCTTCGATGAGTCTGGTGAGTTCCTGCGCGCGAACGGCTTTGAGTTCGGCACCACCACCGGGCGCCCCCGCCGCTGTGGCTGGTACGACGCCCCCGTTGCGCGCTACACCGCCCGGATCAACGGTGTGACCGACTTCGTGCTCACCAAGCTCGACGTGCTCACCGGACTCGACGTCATCCCGGTCTGCGTCGCGTACAGCGTCGACGGGGTGCGCTACGACGAGGTGCCCGTGTCGCAGTCGGACTTCCACCACGCCAAGCCCATCTTTGAGGACTTTCCCGGCTGGTCAGAGGACATCACGGGGGCGCGCACCTTCGAGGATCTGCCCCGCGCGGCCCAGGACTACGTGCTCGCGATCGAGAAGATGAGCGGCGCCCGCATCTCGGCGATCGGCGTCGGCCCCGGCCGCGAAGCGATCATCTCGCGGCACGACCTGATCGACTGATCGCCGGATTGATCGACCGACCGACCGACCGACCGACCGACCGTTCGGATCGTTCGACCGGTCGGGCTGTGTGCGCATTTCGGTGAATGGCCGCGTCAGGTGACGCGGCCATTCGGCATGACGGCAGGCCCGTGCGGGCCGCCTCGCCCGGGTGGGATTGCCGCGGAACGGAATCGTCGGCATCCGTTCACCGCGCGGTCACGTTTCCCTGACAAAATGTCGGCATGAGCGCCCTTCGCCCGGCGCCCGCGACGATCGCGGGCCAATATCTCCAGCTCGAGCCGCTGACGCGCGTGTTGTTGCCCGAGCTGCACCGGGCGATCGCCCAGCCGGCCGTCTTCGCCGGTGGCTACGGCGGCGGTCCGGCCGGGCTGCACCCCGCCCTCGGCGACTTCATCGACTGGGCTCTGGCCTATTACCAGTGGTCAGGGCTGCCCTACGCGGTGCGCCTGATCGGCGGCCCGCATGACGGTGACCTCGTCGGCACCTCGACGCTCGGCGACCTCGACCTGGCCAACGGTGCCGTGCACCTGGGCTGGACCGCCTACGACCCCCGGGTCTGGGGCACGGCGGTCAACGCCGAGACGAAGATCCTGCTGCTCGGCCTGGCCTTCGAGCACGGTTTCGGCCGGGTCAAGATCCAGGCCGACGCCCTGAACCTGCGCTCCTGCGCGGCGATCGCCGGCATCGGGGCCACCTATGAGGGCACCATTCGGCGGGAGCGCCGCCGCGCCGACGGCAGCTGGCGCGACACCGTGGTGTACTCGGTGCTCGAGGAGGAATGGCCGCGGGTTCGGGCGGGCCTCCGGGCCAGGCTCAACGGCTACGGCACCGATGCCGTGCACTACCGCATCGGCCAGCTGAGCCGAGCCGAGCCGAGCTGAGCCGAGCTGAGCTGAGCCGAGGGTCGGGTCCGCGGATTTCGGTCGTCGACGTGGGAACCCGCACCCGGCACGCTCGGCCGCGATAGGGTCGGCAGGTGAGCGACTCTCCGACGGCAGGCAAGACCCTCGTCACCCTCCAATTCCTGGGCATGGGCGTGGTCTGGGGGTCCAGTTTTCTCTTCATGAAGATCGCCCTGACCGGGGTCAGTTTTGGCCAGGTGGCCTGGTCCCGGCTCGTGCTCGGCGGGCTCACCCTCGGACTGATCGTGCTGGTCACCCGGCCCCGCGTGCGTAACGGCCCGGTGCTCCCACGCGAGGGCATCGTCTGGCTGCACTTCCTCGTGATCGCCATCACCGGATGCGTCGTGCCGCACCTCCTGTTCGCCTGGGCCGAGCAGTACGTGTCATCGAGCCTCGCCAGCATCTACAACGCCGCAACCCCGATCATGACGGCGCTCATGGTGACCCTCGCCTTCCGGGTGGAGCGACTGGGGCGCAGCCAGGTGGTCGGCGTGGTCGTCGGCATCCTCGGCGTGGTCGTGATCATCGGGCCGTGGCAGTACGCCGCCCTGACCGGGGACCTGTGGGGCCAGCTCGCCTGCCTCGGCGCCGCGGTCTGCTACGGCTTCACCTTCGGCTACACGCGTCGGTTCCTCAGCGGCCGGCCGATCGCGGGAGCGACCTTCGCCTTCCTCAACATCGGCATCGGCGGGGCGATCATGTTGCTGCTCACCCCGGTGCTGGCCTGGCAGCCGGTGGACCTCACCGTCTCGATCGTGCTGAGCCTGGTCGCGCTCGGGGCACTGGGCACCGGCCTCGCCTACATCTTCTACATCAACGTGCTCCGGGCCTGGGGGCCGACGAACACGTCCACCGTGACCTATGTCACGCCGGTGGTCGGGGTGCTGCTGGGCGGGCTCCTGCTCGGCGAGACCCTGTCCTGGCACGAACCCCTCGGCGGGGTTCTGGTGCTCCTGGGCATCCTGTTGGCGCAGAAGCGGTTCCGGCTGCCCTCTCGCCGCGGCACGAAGCCCGTGGATCCCGTCGCGGACGCCGCCGTCGCAGCCGAGACTGTCGCGGCCGGCGCGGTCGGCGCCGCCGGCGCGGCCGCGTCCGGTTCCGGTGCGGCCGCGTCCGGTTCCGGTTCCGGTGCGGGGACCGCTGCCTCTCCGCCGGTCCGGCCGGACCCGAGCCGAGCCACCGTCGGCGCGTCCCGTGCCGCGCGAAGTCGGCGGTGATTTCGACCGCACGGTATCGTCGAACCATGGCAGCAGCAGAGGAATTGCCCGCGGGCGCGGGTCGGGATGCGATCGACGAACTGGGCAGCATCCGGCAGAGCATCGACAATATCGATGCCGCCCTGATCCACCTGCTCGCCGAGCGGTTCAAGTTCACCCAGCAGGTCGGCCGGCTCAAGGCCGCGCACGGGCTGCCGCCGGCCGACCCGACCCGCGAGTTGCTGCAGATCCAGCGCCTGCGCGGCCTTGCCGAGGAGGCGCGTCTCGACCCCGGTTTCGCCGAGAAGTTCCTCAACTTCATCATCGCCGAGGTGATCCACCACCACGAGCAGATCGCCGGAACCCCGGGGTCCAACGGTTCCCCGCGCGCCGCCGGCTCGGCCGCCACCGAGACGAACCCCGCCTCATGACCTGGAACCCGCGGATCCTCCCCGGCCAGGCCGGCAAGACCTTCGTGATCACGGGCGCCAACACGGGGCTGGGCTATTTCACCGCCGAGCAACTGGCGGATGCCGGCGCCCACGTCGTGCTCGCCTGCCGCAACCCGGCCAGGGCCGAGACGGCCGCCGGCGCGATCCGCGGACGAGTGCCGGGGGCCGCCGTGTCGACCGTGCCGCTGGACGTGGCCGACCTCGCATCCGTGCGCCGGGCCGCGGAGATCCTGCTCGAGCTCCCCGCCGTTCATGGGCTGATTCTCAACGCCGGGATCGTGCACCCGCCGCGCACCCGGGAACTCAGCGTCGACGGCGACGAGCTCGTGCTCGCCACCAACTACCTCGGCCACTTCGCCCTGACCGCCCTGCTGCTGCCGGCTCTGCAGCGCACCCCGGGCAGCCGGGTTGTCTCCCTCGGCTCCATGATCTCGCGCATCATCGACTCGACCCTGGACGACCTTCAGCTCGAGAAGAACTACAAGAAGTGGACCGCGTACGCGCAGTCGAAGATCGCACTGCAGGTGTTCGGGTTCGAGCTCGACCGCAGGCTGCGGGCCGCGGGCGCCGACGGCCCTGACGGGATCACCTCGCTGGTCGCGCACCCGGGCTACTCGATTTCGGGGCTGACGCCCGGCATCCGCGGGGTCAGTGAACCAGGCCGCGGCGCGCGCTTCGTCGACAACCTGCAGGGCATGATGGCGCAGGGCAAGGACCGCGGCGCGTGGCCGATCGTGCGCGCCGCCGCCGACCCGGATGCCGCGGGCGGCCAGTACTACGGCCCGCGCTTCCTCACCCGGGGAGCCCCGACCCTCCAAACCCCCACCCGCACCTCGCTCGACGAGGCGGTGGCCGCCGCGCTCTGGTCCCGCTCCGAATCCCTCACCAAGACCCCCTTCTCCCTCCCCGCGAAAGTGCACTTTTCGCCCCCTCACGGGCCCTGAAGGGGCCAAAACTGCACTTTCGCGTGACGTGACGTTGCTCTGGACGGGGCGAGCGGATGCTGCGGGCTCAGGTGGAGCGCCAGCCGCGGGCGCGCAGGGCCGTCTCGACCCTGCGGATGACCGACGCGGGCCGGGACCGGAGATGCGACTTGTTGATGCGAATCACTCGCCAACCCGACTCCATGACGGCGTCGAGCCGGTCGACATCCAGGTGGTACTGATCCTCGTCGCTCCGGTGCTGCTCCCCGTCGTACTCGACCAGAACGCGATACTCCCGATAGACGAGGTCGCCCGTCGCGATCTTCACGCCGGCTCGATCGACGATTTCCCCGTTCACCTCCGGCTCGGGCAGGCGGGCCCGCACCAGGAGCAGCCGCAGCTCGGTCTCCTTCGGCGAATCGACGCCGGGCCGCACCGCGGCGAGGGCCTCACGCAGCTTTCGCGCGCCGCGCCGTCCCGCGTAGCGCGCGACTCCCACCCGTAACTCGAGCATGGTCGCAAACGGCTTCTTCCGCCGTACCAGCGCGTCCCCGATCTTGATGAGGTCGTCGACCGCCAACATGGTCGACAACTGACACCAGGTGTCCACCGGCGTCGTGACCCTCAGGCCGCGCACGACGACGGTACGGATGCTGTCCCTCCGCACGTGATGACCGACCACGCCGCGCACCCGGTCCCGGTGCTCCTGGCTTTCCGTGCTGACGTGCACCGTTCGTGCGCGCTCGAGCCAACTCGGCAATGGCAGACCGTGGATCTGCGCGGCCGACGCGTGGCTGAAGAAGTCGTCGGCAGACATCCGCCGGCTGTAGACGTCGACGACCCATGGGTCCGGCAGGTCACTGCCGCGCGGCACCCGGATGCCCACGAACGGCCGTTCGAGGTCGGCGCCACGCATCCGCTTCGCCGTCACGCCCCCGGCGGATCCTTCTCGCGTGCTGAACGCACGCCCGCGCAGCGCGATCGGGAGTTTCCGGGCCCGTTTCATCCCCGAATAATGCCGGACCTGCCCGATCCGCGCTGATCTTCTCCACACCCTCGCCACACCCCGGCCGCGAGAGTGCACTTTTCGCCCCCACAGCCGAGCGGAGGGGGCGAAAAGTGCACTCTCGCGCTACCTGCCCGGGCTAGTGGGCGAAGCGGGAGGGGAGGGTGCTGCGGTGGCGGGACTGCAGGTCTTCCAGAGACACCGTGAAGTAGTCCTGAATCTCGAGCACGGGCGCGGTGGCATCCGTCACGCCGATGCGCAGCACGGGGTAGCCCCGCCCCTCGCACAGGCCGAGGAACTTCACGTCGTCCTCGCGCGGCACCGAGACGACCACGCGGCCGGCCGACTCCGAGAACAGGGCGACGGATGCGTCCACCCCGTCGCGCTCGCAGATGTCGCCGAGCCACACCCGGGCACCGACCCCGAACCGGAGCACGGCCTCGGCGAGCGTCTGCGCCAGCCCGCCAGTGCTGAGGTCGTGGGCGCTGTCGATCAGCGCCTCCACCGATGCCGCGTGCAGCAGCCCGGCGAGGGTGGCCTCCCCGGCCAGGTCGACCAGCGGCGGCACGCCGCCGAGGTGGTCGTGGATGACTCCGGCCCAGGCGGAGCCGTCGAGCTCCTCGCGGGTGATGCCGAGCAGGTAGATGTTGTGGCCGTCGTCCTGCCAGCCGCTGGGCACGCGGCGGGCGACGTCATCGATCACGCCGAGCACGGCCACGACCGGGGTCGGGTGGATCGGCTGGTCGCCGGTCTGGTTATAGAACGAGACGTTGCCGCCGGTGACCGGGATCTCCAGCTCGAGGCAACCATCGGCCAGCGCTGTCACGGCGCGTTCGAACTGCCACATCACCTCGGGATTCTCCGGCGAACCGAAGTTGAGGCAGTCGCTGATGCCCACCGGCACCGCGCCGGTGGCGGCCACGTTGCGGTACGCCTCGGCGAGGGCGAGCTGCGCGCCGCGGTAGGGGTCGAGCTGGCAGTAGCGCCCGTTCGCGTCGGTCGCGATCACGAAGCCGAGCCCTGATTCCTCGTCGATCCGGATCATCCCGGCGTCGTCGGGGAACGAGAGGGCGGTGTTGCCCATCACGTAGCGGTCGTACTGGTCGGTGATCCAGCTCGGGTCGGCGAGGTTCGGCGAGCCGAGCAAGGCCAGGAACTGCTCGCGCAGCACCTCGGGCGAGGTCGGGCGGGGCAGGGCGGATGCCGTGTCAGCCTGCAGCGCGTCGAGCCAGGCCGGGTAGGCCACGGGGCGGTCGTAGACCGGGCCGTCGACCGCGACGGTGCGCGGGTCCACGTTGACGATCTCTTCGCCGTGCCAGTCGATGATCAGCCGGCCGGAGTCGGTGACCTCGCCGAGCACGCTGGTCTCCACGTCCCACTTCTTGGTCACGGCGAGGAACCCGGCGAGCTTCTCGGGAGTGACGACGGCCATCATCCGCTCCTGGCTCTCCGACATGAGGATCTCCTCGGCCGTGAGGGAGGGGTCCCGCAGCAGCACCTTGTCGAGCTCGATGAACATGCCGCCGTCGCCGTTGGAGGCCAGCTCGCTGGTCGCGCAGGAGATGCCGGCCGCGCCGAGGTCCTGGATGCCTTCGACGAGCTTGTCGCGGTACAGCTCGAGGCAGCACTCGATCAGCACCTTTTCGGCGAACGGGTCGCCCACCTGCACGGCGGGGCGCTTGGTCGGGCCGCCCTCGCTGAAGGTGTCCGACGCGAGAATGGATGCCCCGCCGATGCCGTCGCCGCCGGTGCGCGCCCCGAAGAGCACGACCTTGTTGCCCGCGCCGGTGGCGTTGGCCAGGTGCAGGTCCTCGTGCCGCAGCACGCCCACCGAGAGGGCGTTGACGAGCGGGTTGCCCTGGTAGACCTTGTCGAACCAGGTTTCGCCGCCGATGTTGGGCAGGCCGAGGCAGTTGCCGTAGAAGGAGATGCCGGAGACGACGCCGTGCACGACGCGGGCGGTGTCCGGATCGTCGATGTCACCGAAGCGGAGGGCGTCCATCACGGCGACCGGGCGGGCTCCCATCGAGATGATGTCGCGCACGATGCCGCCGACGCCGGTCGCGGCGCCCTGGAACGGCTCGATGTAGGAGGGGTGGTTGTGCGACTCGATCTTGAACGTGACCGCCCAGCCCTCGCCGACGTCGAGCACGCCGGCGTTCTCGCCCATGCCCACCATCAGGTTCTTCTTCATGGCGGGGGAGACCTTGTCGCCGAACTGGCGCAGGTACTTCTTCGAGCTCTTGTAGGAGCAGTGCTCGCTCCACATCACCGAGTACATCGCCAGCTCGCCCGAGGTGGGGCGGCGGCCCAGGATGGTGCGGATCTCCGCGTACTCGCCCGGAGTCAGGCCGAGCGCGTCGAACGGCTGCTCTTTGTCGGGGGTCGCGATCGCGTTGGTCACGGTGTCGGCGACGCCGCGGGAGGATGAAGTGGAAACAGCGGTCACGAGGCGTTCTCCCAGGGATAGCGGATGCTTGACCCGGCAAGTCTACCCGCCCGGCCAGGCTGCGACCCGCTAGCTACGGCCGCCGGGAGGGCCGATGATCAACAGTGTCGTCAGGATCGACACCAGGCCGACGACGAAGAGGATTCCGAGCAGCACCGGACGGTTGAGCATCCAGCGCAGGAGCACGCTGACCCAGGTGCGGTCTCTCGGATCGTCGGTCGCGGTGTGGCGCCACGCCCCGTCGAGCCTGCCGCGGCGTTCCAACACGCGGTCGAAGGGGATGGTGGCGTACGGGACGATCGCGGTCGCGACCGCGGCGACGATCAGCCGCAGGCTCCAGCGCTGGTTGACGCCCACGAGCACGGCGGTCATCCCGTAGGCGATGAAGACGAGGCCGTGGGCGAAGCCCCCGATCCGCACCCAGGTGTCACCGGCCTGCGCCACGTACTTGAGCAGCATGCCGGCGATCAGGAGCGTCCAGGTCACCGCCTCGGCGATGGCGATCGTGCGGTAGAAGAGGCGAGGAGTCACGATGCATCGGTCCAGTCGGGTGAGAGAAAAAGTGCTGCGTCGATCTTCGCAGACCGCGGCCGCAGACCGCAGACGGATGCGACGTGCCACGATGAGGAGATGACCTACCTTCCGGCTGAAACCAGATACGACTCCATGCCCTACCGCCGCACCGGCCGGAGCGGTCTCACACTTCCCGCCATCTCGCTCGGCCTCTGGCAGAACTTCGGCGACACCACCGCGCGCCAGACGCAGCGGGAGATCCTGCGCCGCGCCTTCGACCTCGGGGTGACGCACTTCGACCTCGCCAACAACTACGGCCCTCCGTACGGCAGCGCCGAAACCAACTTCGGCGCCCACCTGCGACAGGATTTCTCCGCGCACCGTGACGAGCTCGTGCTCTCGACCAAGGCCGGCTACGACATGTGGCCGGGACCGTACGGCGAGTGGGGCTCCCGCAAGTCGGTGCTGGCGAGCCTGGACCAGTCCCTCGGCCGGATGGGCGTCGACTACGTCGATGTGTTCTACTCGCACCGCGCCGACCCCGACACCCCACTCGAGGAAACGATGGGCGCCCTGCACACCGCGGTCACGAGCGGGAAGGCCCTCTACGCCGGGGTGTCCTCGTATTCCCCCGAGCGCACCCGGAGGGCGGCCGAGATCCTCGCCGGCCTGGGCACACCGCTGCTCATCCACCAGCCGTCCTACTCCATGGCCAACCGCTGGGTGGAGACCGAGCTTCTCGGCACCCTCGACGAGCTCGGCGTCGGCTGCATCGCGTTCTCCCCGCTGGCCCAGGGCCTGCTCACCGACCGCTACCTGCACGGGGTCCCGGAGGGATCGCGCGCCGCCCGCCCCGGCTCGATGAGCACGAACATGATCAACGAGGAGACGCTCGGGCACATCCGGGCGCTCACGCTCATCGCGGCCGAACGCGGGCAGTCGCTTGCGCAGCTCGCGCTGGCCTGGGTGCTGCGGCGCAGCGAGGTCACCTCGGCCCTGGTCGGGGCGTCCTCCGTCGCCCAGCTGGAGACGAACCTCGCCGCCCTCGACAACCTGACCTTCGACGACGAGGAACTCGCCCGCATCGACCGGCACGCGGTCGACCTGGGCATCAACCTCTGGGCGCGGTCCTCCGCCGTCTGACCCGCCGGCGGGCACCGCACGGGGCGGGGGACGATGTCAGAACTCGGGCATGAAACTCTGCCAGACCGAACGCCGTTCCCCGCGCGGGTCCGATTCGATCCGGTCCTTCGCATCGATGATCAGGGTGAGGCGTTCGGTCTCCGTGTAGGTCGGCCAGACGTCATCCGGACGACCGGTGCAGGCGAAGCGCAGCCAGTGCCGCCGCATCCGATTTCCCGCCCCGATGAATGCGGCGCGGCCGCCGAGCATGCTCATCGCGCGCGCGACGGGAACGTCGACCTGCTCGAACAGGGCGAACAGCTCCAGTCCGTGGGTGGCGCCGATGCCGAGCAGGTGCATCAGCCGGGGTGCCATGTCGAACCGGTAGACGTAGACCGGCGTCACCCGGGAGTGCAACTCGCCGATCTGCACGCTCGGGTACCAGAACACGAAGTCCCCGCCGAAGTCGACGGCCGACCGGTTTGCCGGCAACCGGGAGTAGACCGCCCGCATGGCGTCGTGCGAGGACAGGGGGGCCTTGTCGTACACCGAGACGATCCGCCACGGCGATCGGGGGAGGATGTCCACCCGGCCCCGGAACATCGAGCCCTTCCTCTCGTTCGTGCCGATGATCAGCGGCACCCGGTGCGCCCGTCCGTGCCGGAACGCGTCGAGCGGTCGTTCGGGCAGGAAATCGCCGTCGACCACGGGCACCAGGCAGAACGTGCCCGGGTTCGCGTCCGGGGTGCGGGACTGCAGGACCACGGCCGCGTGGGCCAGGTCGGACACGGAGGCGGAGCAGAGCAGCGCGTTGGGGTCGGCCTGTTGGGCGTCCGGCGCCGAGGTGATCTTGCGCAATTCGTGCACGAATTCCGTGGCCCAGACGTCGGTGAGCGCGGTGGAGAACGCCGCGTTCGTCGGGGCGCTCTGAGCGATCGCCCGGGCAAAGAGCCCGGCGGCGCTCGGCGTCGCCATCAGCGTGATCACCGCGTTTCCCCCGGCGGACTCGCCGAACACGGTCACGTTGCGCGGATTCCCGCCGAAGGCACGGATGTTCTCCCGCACCCACCGCAGGGCGGCAACCTGGTCGCGCAGCCCGAGATTGCTCTCGAGGGGGCGCTCCGGCGTGGAGTACCGGCTGAAGTCCAGGTATCCGAGCGCGCCGAGCCGGTAGTTGAAGCTCACGTAGACCACCCGGCCGCTGCGCACGAAGCGCTCGCCGCGCCCGGCGAACTCCCGGGATGAGCCCACGCTGTAGCCGCCGCCGTGGATGAACACCATCACCGGCCTGCCCAGGCTCGTGCGGGAGGGTGCGGCCGGCCGCAGCACGTTGATGGTCAGGCAGTCCTCGCCGGAGGGCACCTTCGGCCCGGCACCCTTGAACTGGCCCTTGTACGGTTGCGGCGCGATCCGGCCGAAGGTCGACGCGTCCCGGATGCCGTCCCACGCCACGACGGGCTGGGGCGCACGAAACCGGTAGTCACCGACCGGCGGCGCCGCATAGGGGATCCCACGCCAGGCGAGCATGCCGTCCTCCTGCACGCCGCGCACGATGCCGCCGGTGACCCGCACGGTCAGGCGACTCGGCACCGTGACCGGTGCGTCGTGGGTCAGGATCGCGCTCACGCCGTGCTCCCCTTCTGTGATCCTTCCCGGGTGACCGGGTCATTCGCTACCGATATTCCGGGTTGGGCCGGAAGCCGAATCGTTCACCCTTGTCCCAGTCCTGGCGCAGGTTGCCGTAGGCGGGGATCCCGCCGTTGGCCTTGAGGATCGCGGCCAGGTGCATGAGGTTCCAGGTCATGAAGGTCGTATTGCGATTGGTGAAGTCGTTCTCCGGTCCGCCAGAGCCCGGATCGAGGTAGCTCGGCCCCGGCCCGATCGCGCCGATCCAGCCGGAGTCGGCCGCGGGCGGGATCGTGTAGCCGATGTGCTGCAGGCTGTAGAGGATATTCGAGGAGCAGTGTTTCACGCCGTCCTCGTTGCCGGTGATGATCGCGCCGCCGACCTTGCCGTAGTAGACGTACTGCCCCTTGTCGTTGAACTCTCCGCTCATCGCATAGAGCCGTTCGATGACCCGCTTGGTGACGGAGCCGTTGTCGCCGAGCCAGATCGGCCCGCCGATCACCAGGATGTCCGAGCTGCGCACCTTGTCGAAAAGGGCGGGCCAGGCATCCGTCTTCCAGCCGTGCTTCGTCATATCGGGGTAGACGCCCGTGGCGATCTCGTGGTCGATCGCCCTGATCGTCTCCACGTAGACGCCCTGCTCGTGCATGATCGCCGCGCTCAGGTTCATCAGGCCCTGGGTGTTGCTGACCTCCGGACTGCGCTTGAGGGTGCAGTTGATGAACAAGGCGCGCAGGCCCGAATACTCGAAGGATGCCTGGGTGTTGCGGGTCGGAGTCATGGCGCCAGTTTTGCACCGGCGAACGGCTACAGCTAGGGGCTGTTGACCGTCGCAAACCTTTGCCCGGTCGGTGTCGCCGGAGCTAAACTCTGATGTGACTCCTCGCCAGCGCCGTGTTCTGATCGTCGCCATCCTGGCGTCCTTCGTTGCCTTCCTCGACGGCTCGATCATCAACGTGGCGTTGCCGGCCATCGCCCGGGAATTCGCCGGCGACCTGGCGTTGCAGCAGTGGGTGGTTGACGGCTACCTGCTCTCCCTCGGCGCGCTGATCCTTGTGGCCGGCTCCCTCTCCGACACCTACGGCAGGGTGCGAGTGCTCCGGGCGGGCCTGATCTGGTTCGGGATCACATCGCTGGCCTGCGCCGTTGCGCCATTGGGTTCCCTGCTGGTCGTCGCCCGCATTCTCCAGGGCGTTGCGGCCGCGCTGCTCGTGCCGAGCTCCCTTGCCCTGATCACCTCCACATTCTCCGGCCCGGCGCAAGGCAGGGCCATCGGTGCGTGGACCGGCTGGACCGGCATTGCCGGCATCATGGGGCCGGTGCTGGGCGGCGTGCTCGTCGACACGATCGGCTGGCGCTTCGTTTTCGGGATCAATGTGCTGCCCATCCTGGTCACCCTGGTGGTGCTGGCCCGGATCGACGAGCCGGCGCGCGTGGGTCCGGCCGCCCGGATCGACGTGATCGGTGCCTGTCTGGCCGTGGTCGGCCTGGGTGCTCCCGTCTTCGCGCTGATCGAGCAGGGGCGGCTGGGCTGGGGAAGCCCGGTGGTCTACCTGCCCCTCGTGGTCGGCGTGTGCGCGCTCGCCGCGTTCCTCTGGTGGGAGGCGCGAGCGCCGCAACCGATGATGCCGCTCGGTCTGTTCCGGGTGCGCAATTTCTGGGTCGGCAACATCGCCACGGTCGGCATCTACGCGGCCCTCAGCCTGGGCTTCTTCATCTTCGCCGTCTACCTGCAGCAGGTGGGCGGCCTTTCCGCCACGGCGACGGGTCTTGCGGGCATTCCGGCCACTCTCATGCTGCTCTTCTTCGCCACCCTGTTCGGCACCCTCGCCGGACGCTACGGCCCGCGCTTGTTCATGACCATCGGCCCGCTCGTTGCCGGGGCGGGTTTCCTGCTGCTCCTGGCCGCCGTGCCGCCGATCAACGTGTGGTCGCAGGTCGTGCCGGCCATCGTCGTGATCGGCCTGGGCCTGGCGATCACCGTGGCGCCGTTGACCGCCGCAGTGCTCGGGTCGATCCATGCGGATCAGGCCGGCATCGGATCGGCGATCAACAACGCCGTGGCCCGGGTTGCCGGTCTCATCGCGGTGGCCCTGGCCGGCACGATCATCGGCGATCAGCTCGACGTCGCCGGCTTCCAACGGGTGATGGTCGTCGTCGCGGCGCTGATGTTCGCGGGCGGGATCGTGTCCTGGCTGGGCATCCGCACGCCGGTCGCAGCCTCCGCCGGACGAGACCTCCCGGAAAAACTGTTATAGTTTCTAAGTTGTCTTCGAGCGTCAAGTTCGAACGGCATCTGGCGCTCGTAGCTCAACGGATAGAGCATCTGACTACGGATCAGAAGGTTGGGGGTTCGAATCCCTTCGGGCGCACAGTACAAAAAACCTAAAAAGCGGCTCACTCAGGTGGGCCGCTTTTTTATGTCTCCGCGGCACACCGAGCGGCCCTCTTTCGCTGGCGACCATCGAGCTGGACCATCTCCCCGTGTCCCAGGCTGCATCGACGCGGAGCGGGCCTCGGCAACCGGGGTCGTGCCGGGCGCCTGCCCTCGGGAGACGATCAGTGCGCCGGCACGGCGATTCGGGTCGACCTGGCCGAGTCGCGCCGCACGCTCGTATGGTCGCAGCCGGAGCATTTCAAGACGTAGAGCGGAACGCTCAGGCGGTCGGTGTGGGCCGGGTTCGGCGTCAGCCGGGCCGGCGAATGGCAGAACGGGCAGGTAATTCTCATCGTGGTGCGGACCTCCTCGGTCGGCACGCGGCGTTCACAAGCGGCGTGTACTCCCGACGGTAACTCTCGCCGCTGGAGCGCAGTACCCCCTAGACCGGCGCGCGGATCTGTGCATTCCGTCGCCGAGAGGCCGCGCCCGGCCGCGCCCGACCCTCCCCGGCAGCGTGGGGCGCTCGTTCACGGACCGGATCAGACCGGACCGGATCAGACCGTTTCGGCGTGCTCGATCACGAAGTCCGACCCGGGGTAGACGACGCTCTCGTGGCCCTCGCCGAACCGAACCCGGTACGGCGGTTCACCGTTCTCTCCCCGCACCTCGATGATCTCGCCGTGCCGATCCGGTGTCTCCACCGTGCGGCCTCGAATGACGATTCGGTCTCCTGGGCGTGCGCGCATGAGACTCACCTCCTGAGGGTTACGTTACGCCGACCGGCACCGCCTGCACAGGGCCGGTTCGTGGCGCTTTCAGGCGCGCTCTGGCTTTTGGTCGGCGCAGGGGGACCCTGCACGCAGGCGGTCGCAGAGCGCCGTCAGCTCGGCCAGTTCCGGATTGGACAGGGCGTCACCCATCCGTCCCGTGATCGTGTCCATGTGCTGGATCGCAACCCGGCGGAACACCTCGTAGCCCTCGTTCGTGAGTTCGACGATGGCGCCGCGCCCGTCGGTCGGGTCGGTGTGCTTGTGCAGATACCCCCGCGCGGCCAGCCGGTCGACCAGTCGACTCACGCTCGGCTGGGTGAGCAGCACCTGCTCGTTGAGTTCGCGCAGGCGGATGCTCCGGTCCGGTTCCCGCGACAGGGTGAACATGACGTCGTACTCGTTGAAGGAGATGCCCTGGGCCGGGAAGTCCGCGGCCAGGCTGCGCATGATGGCCACCTGGGCGCGGAAGAGGGATTCCCAGGCGCCCACGGCCGCTGCTCGATCGCTCACCGTGCCTCCAAAGTCGTGTTCCCCCAGAATAGGGACTCGATCATCGGAGCGCCGAATTCCCTCATAGGGAACTCGCAGGAAAATAGCAGACGAATAACTAGCGCTCCGTTACCGGTTCGTTATATATTCGTTGTGCGTCAACCGTTTGCTGTGGCGGAAGACGCGAAATGTGATTGCAGGACACTCTTGGTGCAAGGGAAGAGGGTCGGTCGTTAGCCTCTACGACCGGCCCTCAATCACGTTCAAGCGCCTGGCGGGCTAGAAGAGGTCGGGGCTCGGGGTGCTCGACTGGTGGATCGACACGTCGGCGTGCCGGTCGAACCGGTAGCCGACGCCGCGAACCGTGCGCACGATGTCCTCGTAGCGGCCCAGCTTGGCGCGCAGGCGACGCACGTGCACGTCGATCGTGCGCTCGTTCGGCGCGTCGTCCTCGTCGGCGGCGTTCCAGAGCGAGGAGATCAGTTCGGCTCGCTCTATGGTGCGCCCCTCGCGCAGTACGAGGTACTGCAGCAGCTCGAATTCCTTGTAGGTGAGCGCCGCGGACTCGCTGTCGAGGATGACGCGCTTGCGGGAGATGTCAACGATGACGCCGCCCGGCGCCCGGTCGAGGTCTTCGGTCTCGGTGCGGTGCCTGGCCAGCGCGGCCGGGTCCTGCAGGGCCAGACGCACGACGTCGACGTCGCGTCCGCCGGCGCCGGCAGGGGCGAGGGCGACGGCGGCGTGAGTCTCGGCATCCGGGGCCAGCTCGTTGGTCAGGGCCTTGAGCGCTTCAACGATCCGGCCGAGGCTGGTGCCGGCCGCAGCCGCCTTCGCCTCGTCGATGCCGACGTAGAGAACGAAGCCGCGGGCCTGGGTGCCGTCCGGCACGGCACGGATGCGGGGAGCGGCGGGTGCCTGGACGGCGTGCTCGAGGCGGGCGGCCTGGGCCGAGCGGGCGGTGTCAATGTGTGCAAGCGACATGGCAGGAATCCTTGGGGTGATGATGCGGGGGAACCATCGCGAAACGCGATTCACGGTTCGATGAGGCGTGGCCGGCGTGGCCCGGAGCGAAGTCAGGGAAGAGCGGGAGTTCAACCGGGCGCTGGTGCAGCGGCGGGAACTCGGCGAGGGGTCGCGGTCAGCGGGACATTCGGCAACACGAGGAGCAGCTGCCGGGCATCATCATGCCGGCAGTCCCGGGAGCCTCGATGGAGGTCAGGGGGCGTGCGCTCGTTGTCATAGTTGCGAGTAAAGCCCAGTGTTACGGTGCGTGTCAATTCTGTGACCCCGGGTGACGCGGCGTGACGCGCACCACGTTCGCCGAGATCGGGGTGGATCGGAGGATCCGTGATCGATCAAGAATCCATCAAGGATTCCTCGATGAAGGTGGCCTTCATCAAAGATTCGTGAAGTGCAGGACCCGCGGCGTGTTCTTCGTCGCAGGTCCTGCGGCCCGAGGGGGTTGGGGGTTAGACCAGCCCATAGAGGCGGTCGCCGGCGTCGCCGAGGCCGGGCACGATGTAGCCGTGCTCGTCCAGCCGCTCGTCGACCGCGCCGAGCACGATGGTGACCTCGCGGCCGGCCATGGCCTTCTCCACGGCGGCGAGCCCCTCAGGGGCGGCGAGGATACAGATTGCCGTGACGTCGACGGCGCCGCGGTCGAAGAGGAACTGAATTGCGGCGATCAGGGACCCGCCGGTGGCGAGCATCGGGTCCAGCACGAAGCACTGGCGGTCGGACAGGTCGTCGGGCAGACGCTCGGCATAGGTCGTCGGCTCGAGGGTTTCCTCGTTGCGTGCCATGCCCAGGAAGCCGACCTCGGCGGTCGGCAGGAGCTTGACCATGCCCTCGAGCATGCCGAGACCGGCGCGCAGGATGGGCACGACGAGCGGCTTGGGGTCGCTGATCTGCACGCCGGTGGCCTGGGCCACCGGGGTCTGCACGGTGACGGCCTCGACGCGTACTCCGCGGGTTCCCTCGTAGGCCAGGAGCGTCATCAGCTCCTCGACCAGGGAACGGAAGAGCGGCGACGGAGTGCGCTTGTCCCGGAGAACCGTGAGTTTGTGGGTGATCAGGGGGTGGTCGGCTACGTGGACTCGCATAGGCTCAATCTACTAGTCGGGGGAGGCATCCGGATGGGCGAGCGGGATCGTCGGCACCATGAGTGGATGCTGCTTGCCCTCGCGGAGGCCCGCGCGGCGCTGACGACCGGTGATGTCCCGGTCGGCGCGGTGGTGCTCGACGAGAGCGGCACGGTGATCGGCCGCGGCCGCAACGAGCGCGAACTCCACCAGGACCCGACCGGCCACGCGGAGATCGTCGCCATCCGCGAGGCCGCCGCGTTCCTCGGCGACTGGCACCTGACCGGCTGCACCCTCGTGGTGACCCTCGAGCCGTGCGTGATGTGCGCCGGCGCGATCGTGGCCGCGCGCGTCCCCGTGGTCGTCTTCGGGGCCTGGGATGAGAAGGCCGGAGCGTCCGGGTCGGTCTACGACGTTTTGCGGGACCGCAGGCTCAACCATCGCGTCGAGGTCTTCGCCGAGGTGGATGCCGCGGAGTGCGGCACCCTGCTCACGGACTTCTTCAGCGATCCAGGCCGTCGAGCCATTCGCTGAACATGGCCCGGGAGGCCTCCTGCATGCCCTCCGAGTAGCGTTCCCGCTCGAGGCGGAGGTCCGCCGGGACGTAGCCTTCGTCTGCGACCTCGGCCTCGGAGGCGGTCAACCAGACCTCGTGCATCGCGTCGGTGACCTCGGGATGAAACTGAACGGCCAGGGCCCAGTTCTCGATCGAGAACGCCTCGTTGCCGTACTGCGGCGACCCGGCGAGGCGGGTGACGCCGTCGGGGAGGTCGAAGGTGTCGCTGTGCCATTGGAACACCGGCACCCCGGCAATGTGCCGCACCGGGGACTGGGCTCCGGCCTCGGTCGGCTCGACGGTGCGGTAACCGATCTCGTTCGTCGGGCCTCGGTACACCCGCGAGCCGAGGGCGTTCGCCATCAGCTGGGCACCCAGGCAGACCCCGAAGACCGGCTGCCGGGCGGCGAGCCGTGATTCGAGCAGGGTGATCTCGTCGCGCAGGGCCGGGAACCGGTCGGCCTCGTAGACGCCCATGTCTCCGCCGAGCACGACCAGAAGGTCGGCGGCATTCGGGTCGAGGGCGCCCAGGTCCTCCCGCATGGTGTCGACATACCGCACCAGGTAGCCGTGCTCGAGGAGCACGGGCTCGAGATTGCCGAGGTGGATCGTGTCGTCGTGGCGCAGAACCAGGGCGACCCGGCTCACTCGCTGCCCTTGATGACGATCGCGTCGGTGGGCAGCGGCCGATGACTCGGGTCGCGGTAGACATCCGGTTCGATGTAGATCGTGCGGGCGATCGGCACGGCCTCCCTGATCCGGGCCTCGACGGCGTTGATCGCCGCGGCGACGTCCGAGAACCGGGTCTCGGCGTCGAAGCCGATCTTGGCGGCGACGAGCAGCTCGTCGGGGCCGAGGTACAGGGTCTTCAGGTGGATGATGCGGCGGGTCTCGGGGCCGGTGAGGATGGCACGTTCGATCTTCGAGGCATCCTTTCGCCCGGCGCCCTCGCCGACCAGGAGGCTCTTGGTTTCGATGCCGAGCACGATCGCGACGAGCACGAGCAGAACGCCGATGAAGAGGGTGCCGATCGCATCCCAGACCGGGTCGCCCGTGATGATGGTGAGCCCGACGCCGAGGAACGCGAAGACCAGGCCGGCGAGGGCGGCGACGTCTTCGAGCAGCACGACGGGCAGCTCAGGCGACTTGGAGTGCCGCACGAACTGCACCCAGGTCTCCTCACCGCGCACGAGGTTCGATTCCCTCATCGCCGTGCGCAGGGAGAACGATTCGAGTCCCATGGCCACCAGGAGCACCAGGATCGGCAGCCACGCCGTTTCGAGCGGGTGAGGGTTCTGCAGCTTGTTGATGCCCTCGTAGAGCGAGAACACTCCGCCGATGGAGAAGAGGATGATCGACACGACGAACGCGTAGACGTACCGCTCCCGGCCGTAGCCGAACGGATGCTCCTTGTCGGCGTCCCTGCGCGCCTTGCGCCCGCCGAGTAGCAGCAGCAACTGGTTGCCCGAGTCGGCCAGCGAGTGCACGCCCTCGGCGAGCATCGAGGAGGAGCCGGAGAACGCCCAGGCGATGAGCTTCGTGACGGCGATGCCGAGGTTGGCCGCCAGGGCGGCCACAATTGCTTTATTCCCGCCGGATGCACTCATGCAGCAATCTTAGAACGCCGCGGGAACCGGATGCGCAGATCGTCACACGGTGTGCGGGCAGACGGGCGAAACTAGACTCCCTCCATGACTACGACTGCTTCCACCACCCTTCCCGCCATCGCCTTCCTGGGCGCCGGATCGATGGCCAGGGCCGTCCTGACCGGTCTGCTGAACCCGAACGTGACCGTCGAGGGCGGCATCCGGGCGACCAACCGAACCGCGGTGAAGGCCGCCGAACTGGGCGGTATCGACGGGGTGACCGCGTTCGCGACGGCAGACGACGCCGACGCGAACCTCAAGGCCGTGACCGGAGCGAGGATCGTGATCGTGGCCGTCAAGCCGGCCATGGTTCCCGATCTGCTTGCCGAGATCGCTTCCAGCCTCGAACCCGGCACGCTCGTCGTGAGCGTCGCGGCCGGCGTCACGATCGCGACCTTCGAAGCGCTGCTGCCCGAGTCGGTGTCCGTCATCCGGTCGATGCCGAACACGCCGGCGCTCGTCGGCAAGGCAGTCACCGGGCTGAGCGCGGGTACCCGCTCCAGCGCCACCGACCTCGACCTCGCGACCAGCCTGTTCGGCACCGTGGGCGACGTGCTCGTCGTGCCGGAGAGCAAACTCGACGCCCTCAGCACCATCTCCGGCTCCGGCCCGGCCTATGTCTTCTACCTGATCGAGCAGCTCACCGCCACCGCGGTAGCCAAGGGATTCACCCCGGAGGAGGCTGCCGTGATGGTCAACGGCACCTTCCTTGGCGCCTGCACGCTGCTCGCGGGTTCCGACAAGTCCCCGACCGAACTCCGCCGCCAGGTCACCAGCCCGAGCGGCACGACCGAGCGCGCGGTCTGGGAACTCGAAAAGGGCGGTCTCAAGGAACTCTTCGACCGGGCGACGGATGCTGCACTCGCCCGCGCCCGCGAACTCGCCGGCAACTAGCACCTCCCGCGCCGTCGGTCCGGTGAGTCGCGGACAAAGCACCTCCGCCAAGCCCCGGAAGGTGTTTTGTCCGCCACTCAACGCTGGCGGGAGCCGCCATTGTGGCGAGGCGGCGGGGCGGGCTCAGGAATCGAGTGCGGCGAACCGTTCGATGTCGATCTCGGTGCCGGACACGATGATCAGGTCCTGGTCGGTGACCACGGTCTTCTCGGTCGCGTAGGTGAACGGACGACCGGGGCTCTTCACTCCGACGACCGTGACGTTGTACTTGCGGCGCAGACCCGACTCGGTCAGGTTGAGCCCGCGGATCGGCTTCGGCGGGATCATCTTGACCAGGGCGAAGTCATCGTCGAACTCGATGAAGTCGAGCATGCTCCCGGACACGAGGTGGGCGAGGCGCTCACCGGCCTGAGCCTCCGGATAGACGACGTGGTTGGCGCCGATCCGCTCGAGGATCGTGCCGTGGGACTTGGAGATCGCCTTCGCCCAAATCTGTGGAATCCCGAGGTCGACCAGGTTGGCCACGATCAGCACGCTCGCCTCGATGGAGGAACCGACGGCGCAGACCGCGATGGAGAAATCCTGGGCCCCGATCTGGCGCAGGGCGTCGATCGAGCGGGCATCCGCCTGGACCGCGTGGGTGACACGCTCGGACCATTTCTGCACCAGCGCCTCGCTGTCCTCGACAGCGAGCACGTCGCGTCCCAACCGGTCCAGCTGGCCGGCCGTTGCGGCGCCGAATCGGCCCAGGCCGATCACGAGCACGGGGGAGTCGTGTTTGAATCGCTCAGCCAACGATGGGTCTCTCTTCCGGCCGCTTGAACAGTTGCCTGCTCTGGCTCGCGGCGAGTGCCGCCGCGAGAGTCACTGTACCAACGCGGCCCATGAACATCGTCGCCGCCAACACGTACACTCCCGCGGGCGGCAGGTCGGCGGTGAGTCCGGTCGAGAGTCCGCAGGTGGCGAACGCCGAGATCACATCGAAGAGAACCAGGGCGAACGGTTCCTTGGAGATTTGCAGGATGAGGATGCTCGCCACCGCGACGGTCGTCGCGCCCCAGAGCACCACGCTCACGGCCAGACGCAGGATATCGCTGGGAATGCGGCGCCCGAACACCTCCATCTCGGTGCGGCCGCTCGCCTCAGCGAAGGCGGCGAGGAACAGGATGGCCAGGGTGGTCACCTTGATGCCGCCGGCCGTCGACGCGGAGCCACCGCCGATGAACATGAGCATGTCGGTGACGAGCAGGCTCGACCCGTGCAGCTCGCTGATGTCGATCGTGGCGAAACCGCCGGATCTGGCCATCACCGACAGGAACATCGACTGGAAGATCGTGTCGCCGGCGCCGAGCGAGCCGAAGGTCTTCGGGTTGTCGAACTCGAGCAGCATGTAGACGATCGCGCCGGCGATGAGCAGGGCGATGGTGGTGAACAGCGTGAGCTTGACGTGCACGGACCAGCGCCGTGGCGTGCGCCAGCCGCGGGACAGGGCGTAGATGACCGGGAACCCCAGACTGCCGAGGAAGACGCCGAGCATCAGGGCGCCGAGGAACCAGCCGTCCGTCGCGAATGCGTCGAGACCGCCGACATTGGGGTTGAAGCCGGTGTTGGTGAAGGCCATGGCCGCGTAGTACACGCTGTGCCACAGGGCCTCGCCCACGGCGGCGCCCGTCGCCAGGATCCTCGGGAAGAGGAGCGCGCCCACGACCAGCTCGATCACCAGCGAGCTGATGGCGACCGTCAAGAGCAGGTTTCCCACTTCGCCCAGGCGAACGGTCTGACCCTCGTTCACCGGCCCGGCGTGAATTCGCGAGGGATTGGTGTCACTCGCCGCCATCAGCTTGGCGCGCAGGCCCAACCGCCGGGAGATGACCATTCCCATCAGTGAGGCCAGGGTCAACACGCCGACACCGCCGATGTTCACGCCGATCACGACGAGGGTGTTGCCGAATGCCGACCAGTGCGTGGCCATGTCCACCGTGGTCAGACCCGTCACGCAGATCACCGACACCGCGGTGAACAGGGCGTCATGCAGGGGCGTCAGCGTGCGCGCCGCGGATGCGATCGGCAGGGAGAACAACAGCGTGAAGACGAGGATCAGGCCGGTGAAGACGAGGATCGCGAAGCGGGACGGCGACCGGCGGACAAGACCATCGACCGAATCGCGCACGCCCACGTACCAGGGGACATTTCGTCTGCCGAATGACCCCCGGGGCTGGTTTGTTCGCATGAATCCTCCGGGCTGATCGGGGCCGACGCCCCGTCGCCATGGTATCCCCCACCGGGAATGACTAGCCTTGGGGCATGGCAGACATCTTCGGCGTGGTGGCGGACTCGACCCGACGCGAAATCTTACGCATTCTCCTTGAGCGATACAACCAGTCGAACACGGCTGGCGGCGAGCTCAGCGTGTCTGACATCGTCGACAAACTGGGGCTGAGCCAGCCAACCGTCTCCAAGCACCTCAAGGTGCTGCGCGAGGCCGGTCTGGTCGGCGTGCGCGAGGCTGGACAGCACCGTTACTACCACCTGGACTATGCGCCCCTGGAGGAGATCGAGGACTGGCTGATCCCGTTCCTCAGCGTCGATTTCGATGCCTCAGCCGACGAGATCGCCGCGGAGACCGAGGGCCTCAAGCAAGAGCAGCGGGCGTTCGCCGCGGCCATCGGAAAGGCCTTCGCCGACACGTCATTTCAGATGGCGCATGCCGTGAAGGATGCCAAGCCGCGGATCTGGCGCAAAAACGACTAGACGCTCGTTCGACCTTGCCTCTAATGTTTTCATTTAGCACTTGAGTCACATCCGTCTCAGGTGTTTCATAGATCGCAAGGAGGCACCCGAATGCCACAGGATCTGTCTGATGTTCGCTTTTTAACGGTCGCCGAAGTGGCGGAGATGATGCGCGTCTCCAAGATGACCGTCTACCGACTCGTGCACTCCGGGGAACTGCCGGCGATCCGGTTCGGCCGGTCGTTCCGGGTGCCGGAGGCGGCCGTTTCCGCGGTGATTCAGCGTCCGATCGCGGACACCGCGTAAGAGTCCATACTTTTTCCGGTAGAATGGTGTTTTCGTGTCGGCCGCGAGTCTCGCGGCGAAACCAAATCTTGTGAGGTCCGTGTGGGTTCTGTAATTAAGAAGCGACGCAAGCGTATGGCGAAGAAGAAGCACCGCAAGCTGCTTCGGAAGACTCGTCACCAGCGTCGCAATAAGAAGTAAGACGGTTCTGAACCGTCTGTTCTGAACCGTCAGGTTCGGAACGTTCCATGGGCGCAAGCGCTAGGTCTTCCGGATCTAGCGCTTTTTGCTTGCCCGCGCTGCCGCCGTGATGCTGCCCCGCTTGAGGAGCATGATCGGCCAGTGCCGCGCCGTCGCGTAGCGGCGGAGCGTCGCATCCGGATTCACGACCACGGGGTTACCCACGAGGTCGAGCAGCGGAATGTCGTTGTGTGAATCGGAGTAGGCCCAGCAGTCCGCCAGGTCGGCTTCGCTCCGGGTGGCCTGCCTTCTGGCGGCCGCCGCCTTCTGGTCGCCATGGCAGACGCCGTCGATCAGTCGACCCGTGAAGACTCCCTCGACGGTCTCCAACACCGTTCCGAGGGCGCCGGTGAACCCGAGCCGCTCGGCGATGACGTCGGCGACCTCCTGGGCCGTGGCTGTGACCAGCCAGACCTCGCGCCCTGCCTCGAGGTGGGTCCGGGCGACCGCGACGGTCTCCGGCCAGAGCAGGCGGATGAGCCGCGCGTCGAAGACCTCCCGACTGAGGTCGACGAGGTCGGCTCGGTTGTGGCCGACGACGACCTCGAGTGCCCGCTCCCGCACGCTCGCCAGGTGCACCTTGTTCTCGCCCACCGCGATGAACCGCGCCTGCTTCCACGCGAACGAGCCGATGTCGCGCCCGGTGACCATGCGGCGGCGCCAGGCGCCGACGCCGAGGTGGTACAGGCTCGCGCCGCGGATGAGGGTATTGTCCACATCGAAGAATGCGATCGAGCGGGCGGCGTTGGCTTCAGACATCTGCGCCTGAGTCTAGTTGCGCGGGCACCGGCCGAGCCAGCATAGGCTGGAGTAATGGCCACCGCACTCCTCACCCTGATCGGCAAGCCCGGATGTCACCTCTGCGACGACGCGCGGGAGCTGGTCGACAGCGTCATCACGAAGCTCGCCGACAACCCCGCGGCACCGGCGATCGTGCTCGAGGAACGATCGATCCTCGAAGACGCCGAGTTGAACGCCCTGTACGTCGAGGACATCCCCGTGCTGCTGATCAACGGCAAGGTGCACAACTACTGGCGGATTGACCCGCTGCGGCTGCGCACGGCGCTCCTGGCCGTGCGATGAGTATCCGGCACGTCGTGTCATGGCGGCTCAGCGCGACCGACCCGGCCGAGAAGGCCGCGGCCGCGGCCGGGATCGCGTCGCGGCTCGAAGCCCTCGTCGGGGTCGTGGCGGAGATCCGTGCGCTGCGCGTGGGCGCGGATGTGCTGGGCGGGGACAATTGGGACGTCGTTTTGATCGCCGACTTCGACGACCTGGCCGCGGTCTCCCGCTACCAGGTGCACCCGTCGCACCAGGCGGCGGGCACCTTCATCCGGTCGGTCGTCTCCGACCGGATGGCCGTGGACATCCTCGTCCCGTAACCGCGACTCGGGCTCGGTCTCGACGAGCTCGACCACCGGTGGCCGGGACCCGCGGTGGTCGACCCTGTCGAGACCCGAGCCTGTCGAGACCCGACCCGCCGCTTACGGCTCGAGCCGCGACGGGCCGCGGAACAGGAACGTGACCTCGCGAATGCTGGTCTGGTGCAGCATCAACATGAGCACCCGGGCCAGGCCCATTCCGAACCCGCCGTGGGCCGGCACGCCGTAACGGAAGAAGTCGAGGTAGCCGCCGAGCTCCTCCGGGTCGAGGCCCTTCTCCTTGGCCTGCTCGACGAGAACGTCGATGCGGTGCTCGCGCTGCGCGCCCGTGGAGATCTCCGTGCCGTTGAAGATGAGGTCGTAGCTGTTGGTGACGCTCGCGTCGCCCTCGGGACGCATGTGGTAGAACGGGCGGATGCTGGCGGCGTAGTCGGTGAGGAAGACGAATTCGTGCCCGTAGGTCTCGGCCACGTAGGCGGCGATCTGGCGCTCACCCTCGGGGTCCATGTCGTCGTCATCGCGCGGCACCTCGTAGCCGCGGCTCTTGACGATCTCCTTGGCCTCGGCCAGGGGGATGCGCGGGAACGGCTGGCTCGGCACGGTCACCTCGACACCGAACAGGGCGAGCACCTCGTCGCCGTGCTTGGCCTTGACCGCCGCGAACCCGGCGACGAGCAGCTCCTCGTGCAGCTGCATGACGTCCTCGTGACTGTCGATCCAGCTGATTTCGGCGTCGACACTGGTGAACTCGGTGGCGTGGCGGCTGGTGAACGACGGGTCGGCCCGGAACGCGGGTCCGACCTCGAAGACCTTGCCGAAGCCCGCGGACTGCGCCATCTGCTTGAAGAACTGGGGGCTCTGCGCCAGGTACGCCTTGGTTTCGAAGTAGTCCACCTCGAACAGCTCGGCGCGGGATTCGCTCGCGCTGGCCATGAGCTTCGGGGTGTGCAGCTCGACGAAGTCGTGCTCGACCCAGTAGGTGCGGAGCGCGTGCTCGAACGTCGTCTGGATGCGGAAGATGAGGTTCTGCTTCGGCTGACGCAGGTCGAGGAAACGCCAGTCCATCCGTTTGTCCAGGCTGGAGTCGGCCGCGATCGGGGTCTCCGGAATCGCGACGGTGACGAGCTCCATCGTGGCCAGCTTGATCTCGATGCCGCCCAGCTTCACCCGCTCATCGTGCTTGAGCTCGCCGGTCACGGTGACGAAGCTGCCCTGGGAGAGAGCCGAGATGGTGGTGGCCGGCTCGTCGGCGACGACGACGCCGTCGGCATCCGTGTTGCGGGGATTCACCAGCTGCACCGCACCGGACTCATCCCGGAGCACGACGAACTGCACCTTTTTCTGGTCGCGGACGGTATCAACCCATCCGGACACCGTAACGGTGCCGTTCTCGAGGGCGGCCAGGTTCTTGATCAGTATGCGCGCAGTCACTTTGCGAGTTTAGCGGCTCGCTCTCGGCGAATTCGCGGGCAGGCCCTCCGTAGACTGTTCTTGTGGCAGCCACTCAGGTACATCTTGTCCGTCACGGTGAGGTGTTCAACCCAGAACGCGTTCTTTATGGACGGCTTCCCGGTTTCGGGCTCTCCGACCTCGGTCTGTCGATGGCGGAGGCGGCGGCAGCCGACCTGGTCGCCCGGGCCCGCCCCGTCTCGCGCATCATCGCCTCGCCACTTCAGCGCACCCGCGAATCCGCCGCACCGATCGCCGCGGCCCTCGGCCTGCCCGTCGACATCGAACCGCGCCTGATCGAACCGGCCAACTTCTTCGAGGGCAAACGACTGCGCGGCCCGGATGGCGCCCTCCGCGACCCCCGCAACTGGATGGCCCTGGCCAATCCCTTCCGGCCCAGCTGGGGCGAGCCGTTCCGCTCCATCGCGGAACGGATGCTCGCCGCGATCGACGACGCGTACCACTCCGTCGACGGCGGCGACGTCATCCTGGTCAGCCACCAGCTGCCGATCTGGATGGTGCACCGCGCGGTCGGCGGCGAACGCCTCGCCCACGACCCGCGCAAACGCCGGTGCGACCTCTCGAGCATCACGACCTTGGCCTGGCGCGGAGACGCCCCCGTCGAGGTCGGCTACGCGAACCCGGCCGCTCATCTGCAGGCCGGCGCCACCGACGTGGGGGCGGTATGAGGCGCCGACGGCTCGCGGTCCTCGCCGGGACCGTGCTGGTCGCCACACTGCTCGCCGGCTGCAGCACCGACCAGCTCGCCGCCCAGTACCGCGAGGGCAGCAACAAGGGTTACATCGCCGGCGACGGAAGCGTGACCGAAATCGCGGCCGAGGAACGCGGCGTCCCGGTTGTCTGGTCAGGTACCACGGGGAGTGGGAAGGTTCTTTCCAGTGCCGACTACACGGGTCAGGTCGTCGTGGTGAACTTCTGGTACGCCAGCTGCGCGCCATGCCGGGCGGAGGCACCCGCGCTACGCCAGCTGAGCGAGGACTTCACCGGCAAGGGCGCCGTCTGGCTGGGGGTCAATGTGCGCGACCAGGCGGCGAACGCCAACGCGTTCGAAAACAGTTACGGCATCACCTATCCGTCGGTGATGGATGTCGACACCGGGGCCATGCAGCTCGCCTTCAGCGGCAGCATCCCGCCCAACGCCGTGCCCACGACACTGGTGCTCGACAAGTCCGGGCGGGTCGCCGCACGGATCCTGGGCGCGCTGACGTCGCAGTCGATCCTGCGCACCATCGTCTCCGATACGATCGCCGAGCGGCCTTAGGCGTGGGCAATCCGTTCGGTGAGATCGTCTTCAGCGGCCAGCTTCTGTTTGCCATCCCGATTGCCGTGCTCGCCGGCCTCGTCTCATTCGCCTCGCCGTGCATACTGCCGCTCGTGCCCGGTTACCTGGCCTACATCGGCGGCTTCACCGACGGTCGCTCGACCGCCCGCCGCGGCGACCGGCGTGGACAGAGTCGGCTGCTGGTGGGCGTGGGCCTGTTTGTGCTGGGTTTCACGGTCGTCTTCGTGCTCACCGGTGTCGTCTTCGGCTTCGCCGGTTTCTGGCTCAACCAGTACCGCGACCTGGTCACCCGGATTGCCGGGGTCGTCGTCATCCTCTTGGGTCTGGTGTTCGTCGGCCAGTTCAGGTTCGCGCAGCGCAGTGTCAAGTCATCGTGGCGTCCCCGGATGGGCCTCGCCGGGGCGCCCCTGCTGGGAGCCGTCTTCGCCGTCGGCTGGACGCCGTGCACCGGGCCCACGCTGACCGCGATCAATTCGCTCAGCCTGACCACGGGGTCACCCTGGCTGGGCGGCCTGCTCGCGTTGTTCTACGCGCTCGGGCTCGGCATCCCGTTCCTGCTGATCGCGCTCGGCCTCAACTGGATGACCGGTGCCGTCTCGTTCCTGAAACGGCACGTCCGCGTGATCAACCTGTTGGGAGGCGTGCTCCTCATTCTCATCGGTACGCTCATGGTGACCGGGGTCTGGAATGTCTGGCTCCTCGACCTGCAAGGAGTGATCGGCAGCTTTGTCACGCCCATCTGACCATTACGATTCCCCGGCACCGCACAGCGATGGCGCCATCACCCAGCCGACCCTCGGCCTGGTCGGCTGGCTGCGCTGGGTCTGGCGTCAGCTGACGAATATGCGTACGGCGCTCTTCCTCCTGCTGCTGCTCGCCGTAGCCGCCGTACCGGGTTCCCTGGTGCCGCAGCGCAGCTCCGACCCGAACGGGGTCACCCAGTACTTCACGGACAACCCCGACCTGGCCCCGGCGCTCGACAAGATCCAGGCCTTCGACGTGTACTCCTCCGCCTGGTTCTCGGCGATCTACCTCCTGCTGTTCATCTCCCTGATCGGCTGCGTCATCCCGCGCACGAAGCACCACTACCTGGCGCTGCGGGCCCGGCCTCCGCGCACCCCGGCCCGCCTGGCCCGCCTGGCCGGCTTCACGACGCGCACCGTCCCGGCCGGCACGGATGCCGCCGCCGCGGTGGACTCCGCCCGCGGGCTACTCAAGGCCGGCGGTTACCGGGTTGCCCTCTACGACACCGGCCGGGAGTTTTCGGTCTCGGCCGAACGCGGCTACCTGCGCGAGACCGGCAACCTGCTCTTCCACTTCGCCCTCGTCGGCATCCTGATCACGGTCGGATTCGGCAGCGGATTCGGGTTCAGCGGGCAGCGGGTACTCGTCGAGGGCCAGACCTTCGTGAACACCCTCCTCGCCTACGACTCGTTCAATCCCGGCCGCTTCTTCAACGACGAGAGCCTCGACCCGTACAAGCTCACCCTCAACGACTTCTCCGTCACCTATGAGACCCAGAACCTCAAGGCCTACGGCCAGCCGATCGACTTCACGGCCGGGGTGAGCGTCACCCGCCGGGGGCAGGCCGCCGAGCCGGCCGAGGTCAAGGTCAACGGGCCGATACGCACGGGCGGCACCGATGTGTACCTGCTCGGAAACGGCTACGCCCCGACGGTCACGGTGAAGAACCCGGCCGGAGTGGTCGTCTTCACTGACGCCGTGCCCTTCCTGCCCCAGGACGCCAACCTCACCTCCCTCGGGGTGATCAAGGTCCCCGACGGTTTGGCGAAACAACTCGGAATGATCGGCTTCTTCTACCCGACCCAGGCGGAGGCCACCACGGGCGCGTTCTATTCCACGTTCCCCGACCTGCAGTACCCGCTGCTCACGCTCAATGTCTATGCCGGCGACCTCGGTCTCGATGCGGGCGTGCCGACCTCGGTCTACTCCCTCGACACCGACAAGATGACCCAGCTCACCGGAGGCAAGACCGGCGCGAAATCGATCGAGCTGAAACCCGGAGAGACGCAGCAGCTGCCGAACGGTCTCGGCTCGGTCACCTTCGATGACGCGCACCCCGGGGCGAAGACCGGTGATTTCTCCGGTTCGGTGCTCCGGTTCGCCTCGTTCGACATCCACCACGATCCCACCCAGGTCTGGGTGCTCTCGTTCGCCGTGCTCGCCCTGCTCGGCCTGCTGACCAGCCTGTTCGTGCCGCGGCGCCGGGTCTGGGTGAAGGCCACCGAGGAGGCGGACGGTTCGCTCCGACTGGAGTACGCCGGGCTGGCGCGCGGAGAAGACCCCGCGCTCGAGTCGGTCGTGTCCGCCCTGGCCGACAAGCATTCGGACCTGCTCATATCCTCCCAATTGGCCGCTCCGGCGCCCGAACACACTTAGGCTGACACAGTGAATCTCAACGAGCTCTCGATCCTGAGCCTGTACTCGGCCATGGCCGTCTACGCCCTGGCCTTCATTGCCTTCTCCTTCGACCTGGCCAAGCGTTCGGCCGCGGTGAATCAGGCCCAGGGTGAGGAGCTCCGCTCGACTGCGGCCGAGGCCGTGAGGTCCGCGGGCGCATCCGGCGGCACCGCCACGCTCACCCGGATCAGCGCGCGGATCGTCAACGACGCGGCCACGCCGTACGGCCGTTCTCCGAGCCTGCGCGTGGGCGTCTCCCTCACCGTGCTCGCCTGGCTGATCCACCTCGCCGCCGACGTGCTCAGGGGCCTCGCCGCCGGCCGGGTGCCGTGGGCGAACATGTACGAGTTCGCGATGACCGGAACCCTCCTGATCGTGACGGTGTTCCTGATCGTGCTGACCCGGGCCGACCTGCGCTTCCTCGGCACCTTCATCACCGGCATGGTGCTCGTGCTGCTCGGCATCGCCGCCCTGCGCTTCTACGTCGAGGTCGCACCGCTCCCGCCCGCACTGCAGTCGGCCTGGCTCGTCATTCACGTGTTCGTCGCGTCCCTGGGGACGGGCTTCTTCGCCCTCGGCTTCGCGCTCTCCGGCGTGCAACTGCTCCAGTTCAAGCGCGAAGCGGCGGTTTCAGCGGTCGGTGCTCCGGGTCCCGTGCCGGCCGACACGGCGTCGGCGTGGAAGAATCCGCTCCGCTTCCTCGCTACCCTGCCCTCGGCGGCAACCCTGGAAAACCTTGCCTACCGGGTCAACATCATCGGCTTCATCCTCTGGACCTTCACCCTGATGGCCGGGTCGATCTGGGCAGAGAAGGCCTGGGGCCGTTACTGGGGCTGGGACACCAAGGAGGTCTGGACGTTCATCATCTGGACCATCTACGCCGGATACATCCACGCCAGGGCCACCCGCGGCTGGCGCGGCTCCCGGTCGGCGTGGCTGGCGATCGTTGGTTTCAGCGCGGTCATGTTCAACTTCGGCATCGTCAACGTGTTCTTCAAGGGCCTGCACTCCTACTCCGGCCTCTAAGCCGAGCAAACTCCGGCACTCCCTTCCGCGAAAGTGCACTTTTCGCCCCTTCGGCACCGCGAGAAGGGCGGAAAGTGCACTTTCGCGGGTCAGGGGAGGAGGGCGTGGCAGCGGGACAGGCGGGCCAGCCACCAGGCGGTGCGCTCGGCGGATGCCTGGTAGCGGTCGAGCAGGTCGGGGTCGGGCGTGACCCGGCGCACCGGGATGCTCCCGTCGACCGGCAGGATCGGGTCGCCGGTGACGTCGCCCGCGAGCAGGGACGCGGTGCCGAGCCCGCAATCGAAATCGAGGCCCGGGATCGCGGCGGCCAGGTGCGCCCCCATCGCGATGCCGATCGAGGTGTCGAGGGCGCTGGAGACGACGACCGGCAGGCCGGCCTGCGCGATCAGGGCCAGCGCGGCGTGGATACCGCCGAGCGGCCCGGCCTTGATCACGAGGATGTCCGCCGAGTCGGTGCGGGCCACGAGCAGCGGGTCGTCCGCGCGGCGCACGCTCTCGTCGGCGGCGACACCGACATCCAGGTATGCGGTGCGGCGCCGGATCTCGGCGAGTTCCTCGATGCTCGCGCACGGCTGCTCGACATACTCGAGGTCGAACTCGTTCAGCGCGTGGATCGCGTGCTCGGCCTCGTCCACGTTCCAGAGACCGTTCGCGTCGACCCGGATGCGTCCCTCCGGCCCGAGCGCGTCGCGCACGGCCCGCACCCGGGCGACGTCATCCGCGAGGGTCTGGCCGGGGGCCGCGACCTTCACCTTCGCGGTGCGACAGCCGGGGAAGCGGGCGAGCACAGCGGCCACCTCGGCGGCATCGACGGCCGGAACCGTCGCGTTGACCGGGATGCGGTCGCGGAGCGGGGCGGGGGTCTTTTCCCAGCCGAAATCGATGGCGGCGCGGAGCCAGGCCGCGGCCTCCTCATCGTCGTATTCGGCGAATGGGGAGAACTCGGCCCACCCCTCCGGTCCGTGCAGCAGCAGAGCCTCACGGCTGTCGATGCCGCGAAATCGTGTGACCAACGGCAACGCGACGACGCGGGCCGTTCCGAGCAGTTCGTCCAGTGAAGGCAGCATGTTCCCAGTGTGCCAGCAGGCGGCGAGCACCGCTGACGCCCTGGCTGACGAGATCGGGCGCGGCGCCCGTAGCCGGGAGTCCGGCTTGGTCAGAGTTCGCCCTGGCCTAACACCACGTCCACGTCGAGATCGAGATCGATGTCGTCACCGATCTCCGGCTTCACATTGAGGACCGCGAAGGGGATGCCGGGGGCGATGAGCAGGTAGGCGTCTTCGAACCGGCCGCCGCCACTGTTCACCCGCAGCCAATAGGGTGTTCCGTCCGTGAACGCCTTGAGGACCTCGGCCTGGATCGACTCGATCGTGCGCCCGGCGAGTGAGTATTGCTGGCCCCCATAGACGATGTCGACGCGCCTCATGGTTCATCCTTCGCATTCACGATGGTTGCGGTTCGGTGTGGTTCCGGGACCAGCTGCAGGCCCCCGGACGAGTTCGCGGTGAGCATCAGAGCCTCAATCCACTCGCGGTTGAGGCTCGGCGAGCGACCGCCGAAGTACTTGTAGGTCAGGGGGATGGCCGGGTGCAGCCAGATTGTGCTCCGGCCGTCCCCGCCCTGTGGATCGTCGCGCCAGGTGAAGTAGAAGCACTCGCCGCGACGCAGCTTCGCTCCGATCACCACCTGGATATGCGCGAGGACCCGATCATCGAAGTCAGCCGACAAGGTCGAGTTGTAGGTCAGCTTGCCCATCACAACACCCCCGTTGAGTTACTGACGACACTACGCGGGAACCCGTGCAGCGGGCTACTGCCAGTTCGGGGGCGCTCGGTATTAATCGCGCAGGTACCGTTCGAGCCGCGGCACGTGCAGGAGGGCGAGTGCGCGCTTCTCGATCTGGCGCACCCGTTCCCGGGTGACGCCCTGGATCACCGCGATCTGGTCGAGCGTGTGCGGCTCGTCGCCGTCCAGTCCGAATCGGGCCACCAGGATGGCCCGTTCCCTGGGTGGCAGCGCGTCCAGATAGAATCCGATGTCGGCCGCCCGAAGCGTGATGGTGGCGTACTCGTCGGGCTGCGGCAGGTCGTCGTCGATGATCAACTCGGAGATGTCCCCGATGCCGTCACCGACCGGAGAGTGCAGGGAAATCGGCTCGTTGTCGTACTGCAGCAGCCGGGCGACGTCCCTGATCGGGATCTGCGCCGCGTCGGAGAGCTCGCGCGGGGTCGGGTCGCGGTCCAGGGTGCTGGTGAGGTCACGGCGGATGCGCTTGATCTTGTTCAGCTTCTCCGCGGTGTGCACGGGAATGCGGATCATCCGGGACTTGTCGGCCATGCCGCGGTGGATGGCCTGACGGATCCACCAGGTTGCATAGGTGGAGAACTTGTAGCCGGTCATGAAGTCGTACTTTTCGACCGCGCGAACCAGCCCGATGTTGCCGTCCTGCACGAGATCCATGATCGGGACGCCGCGGCCGGAATAGTGTTTGGCGATGCTCACCACGAGGCGGAGGTTCGCCTCGATGAAGTGGTTCTTCGCCCGGCTGCCATCGTGGGCAAGCCAGGCGAGCTCGCGGGCGGTGGCCGGGTCGGAGACTCCTTTGGCCAGACGCTCGCCGGCGAACAGGCCCACCTCGATCCGTCGGGCCAGCTCGACCTCGTCGAGGGCGGTGAGGAGCGGGCCCTTTCCGATCCGGCGCAGGTAGTCGCCGAAGGCATCCGTGGATGCCCGGCTGTACCGGGAGACCGACGAGCCGCCGGTGCTCCTGTTGGGAGAGGATGCCGGCGCCGGCGCGTGCTGCATCGGGGGGGCCGACAGCGGGGTCTGCACCAGGGCGCTCATCAGCGAACCGCCCCGACCAGAGACGACCGCAAGGCGAGACTCGCTGCGGCCGGGGCGAACCTGGAGAAGTAGGAACGCTCACGCAACCGCCGCAGGTTCGTCACCTCGAACGCGCCGTCGAGGCGTTGGATGAAACCGAGCACCGCCCGTGGATCGTCCGCGGGAACCGCTTTGTCCCTCACGCACCATTCCTCCGGTGAAATCTCAACGATGTCTACGCCCTGGCCGCCATCCTCAGTGCGGTCCACGCTGGTCGCGGACACCTCCTGGTGGAGTGCTGCCGCTGCGTCATTTCCAGTCATGACTACCTCTCGGTCGATCTCGGGTGACCTCAGAACCCCAGTACACATGGTGAAAACGTGCCCCTCAAGGGGGTTGACTTGTCATCCCCCAAAGGAGTACTAAACTACGCACACGGCGTGTCGGCCCGGCACCGCACTTTCTCCGTCCCGCGTAGGCTGGCGGGATGACCGAACAGGTGTCCGAAATCTTCGATCCGAGCCAGTGGCGGGAGGTCGACGGGTTCGACGGCCTCACCGACGTGACCTACCACCACGACCTGACCGGCCGGATCGCGCGGGTCGCCTTCAATCGGCCGGAGGTGCGGAACGCGTTCCGCCCGCACACCGTAGACGAGCTGCACGCGGCGTTGGAAGACGCGAGGATCAACCCCCGGATCGGCGTGGTGCTGCTCACCGGCAACGGGCCGAGCCGGAAGGACGGCGGCTGGGCGTTCTGCTCGGGCGGTGACCAGCGCATTCGTGGCCGCGACGGCTACAAGTACGCCGACGGCGAGACCGCTACCGGCATCGACAAGGCCCGTGGCGGCCGGTTGCACATCCTCGAGGTGCAACGCCTGATCCGCTTCATGCCCAAGGTCGTCATCGCGGTCATCCCCGGCTGGGCGGCGGGCGGCGGCCACTCCCTGCACGTGGTCTGCGACCTCAGCATCGCCAGCGCGGAGCACGGCAGGTTCAAGCAGACGGATGCCGATGTCGGCTCCTTCGACGCCGGCTACGGCAGCGCCTACTTCGCCCGCCAGGTCGGCCAGAAGGCAGCCCGCGAGGTGTTCTTCCTCGCCCGCGAGTACTCGGCCCAGCGCGCCCTCGAGATGGGCGCCGTGAACGCGGTCGTGCCGCACGCCCGGCTCGAGGTGGAGGCACTGGACTGGGCGCGCACCATTCTGACCAAGTCGCCCACCGCCATCCGGATGCTCAAATTCGCCTTCAACGCGGTCGACGACGGCCTCGTCGGTCAGCAGGTCTTCGCGGGGGAGGCCACCCGCCTCGCCTACGGCACCGACGAGGCCGTCGAGGGGCGCGACGCGTTCCTCGAGAAGCGTGACCCCGACTGGGGCCCATACGACTGGCAGTTCTAGCCGTGCCCCGCGAGCTTCGCACGGTTGCGTCCGACGCGCCGCTCGAGCTCCTGCTCCTCCTCCGGGAGGCGCTCGCCGGCGCCGGTCCGGCCCTGCTGCCCGTGCCCGGCGGAACCGCGCAGCGGCTCCCGACGGCCACAGTGCCACGCCGGGTCGCCGTGGTGATCGAGACCTCCGGGTCGACCGACGCTCCCAAGCGAGTCATGCTCGGCACCGATGCCCTGCTCAGCAGTGCCGCCGCCACGACGGTCGCCCTCGGTGGGGCCGGCCAGTGGCTGCTCGCACTTCCCGCGCACTACATCGCGGGCGTGCAGGTGCTCGTTCGGTCGATCGCGGCCGAAACCACCCCGCTCGTGCTGGCCGGCGGCCATTTCGAGCCCGCCGCCTTCCGGGCCGAGGCGGAGCGGCTGAGCGAACCGCTGCGATTCACCTCCCTCGTGCCGGCCCAGCTGGAGAGGCTCGTGGCCGCGGCAGCCGACGACCGGCGTCTGCTCGCGGTCATGAGGCGGTTCACCGGCATCCTCGTCGGCGGACAATCGACCTCCGCCGGGCTTCTGGCCAGGGCTGAGGAACTCGATCTGCGCGTGCTGCGCACCTACGGTTCGTCCGAAACGTCCGGCGGTTGCGTCTACAACGGGCATGCGATCGGTGACACCGTGGTGCGCGCCGTGGACGGGCTGCTCGAGATCTCGGGGTCGGTACTCGCCGTGGGGTATCTCGGCGACGCCGACCGAACCGCGGAACGCTTCGGGCGGGAGCACGGAGTGCGCTGGTATCGCACCGGCGACCTGGGCGAGGTCACCCCCGGCAACGGCCTGGTCAGGGTTCTCGGACGCCAGGACAACGTGATCATCTCCGGCGGGGAGAAGGTGTCGCTCGACGCCGTCGAACGGGTCGTGCGTGCACTGCCCGGGCTGGCCGAGGCCGTCGCGGTCGCGGCAGACGATGACCGCTGGGGCCAGGTGCCCGTGATCGTGGTCCCCACCGAGCCCGGCTCGACGTGGCGTCCCCTCTCGGCCACGGCGCCGGATCCGCTCGACGCGGCGAGGATGGCCACGGCCGCCGCGCTCGGACCGGCGGCCAGGCCGGCCCGCCTCGTCTACGTGGCAGCGATCCCGCTGCTCGCCTCCGGCAAACCGGATCGAAAGCGGCTCGCGCGACTGGCAGCGGCCGCCAAGAAGTAGCATGAAGGCGTGGCACAACCAGCGCGGCCGACGAGGCCCAAAATGCAGCGTTTGACCCCCTCGACATCCACCGGCTCGAAGTCCGGGTCAGGCCGGACGGCGGGACCGGGTAAATCGGGCAACCCCGCCAAGCGGAACGCCCCGCGGAGGCCCGGGTTGGTGTCGGGGCGGCCCGCGACGGCGGCCGACTGGGTATCCGGGGCGCGCCTGCGCACCCTGCCGCTCGCGATCGCACCCGTGGCGCTCGGAACCGGGGCAGCCATCGTCGCCACCGAACCGGGCAGCTATCACTGGGTGCGCGCACTGCTCGCGTTGATGGTGGCGCTCTGCCTGCAGATCGGTGTGAACTACGCGAACGACTACTCCGACGGCATCCGCGGCACCGATGCCAACCGGATCGGCCCGGCCAGGCTGACCGGGGGCGGCGCGGCCCGGCCGAAGGCTGTCCTCTCCGTCGCCCTGGCCTTCTTCGCGCTCGCCGCGCTCGCCGGCCTCACCCTCGTGGTGCTGACCGGCCAGTGGTGGTTGCTGCTCGTCGGGGCCGCGGCCATCGTCGCCGCCTGGTTCTACACCGGCGGTCGACGCCCGTACGGCTACTTCGGCCTCGGCGAGGTGTTCGTGTTCGTGTTCTTCGGGCTCGTCGCCACCGGGGGGACCACCTATGTGCAGGTCGGCACCGTCAACACCGAGAGCTGGTTGAGCGGCATCGGGATCGGCCTGATCGCCTGCGCGGTGTTGATGGTGAACAACCTGCGCGACATCGAGCCCGACCGGGCCTCAGGCAAGCGAACCCTCGCCGTGCTCATCGGCGGTACGGCGTCGCGGGTCGTGTTCTGCGTCTTCCTGCTCGCGCCGTTCCTGATCGCGGGCTTCTTCGGGCTCTTCTACCCGCTGGCGTGGCTCACGTTCTTCGTGTTGTTCCTCGCCGCTCCGGCGGCCCTGATCACGGTCACCGCGAAGACGTCGAAGGAACTCGTGCTGGCGCTCAAGCTGACCAGCCTTGCCGCACTGGCCTACGGCGTGTTACTCGCTCTGGCGTTCGCGCTGTAGCGACTCGTCGGCGGCCCGGTCGATCGAGGCGTCCTCGGCGTCGGCATCCGGGTGAACCGTCGCCTGGCTGGGGTGGCGGGCCTGGTAGAGACCGAGAGCGACCTTCTCGCGCGGCTTCCGCAGGAAGAGGTACGACAGGCACACGCCGATCAGGGCGGCGACGAGGGCGGCGATCCACCAGGTGATCTGCATGGCGAGCAGAAGCGTGAGCGGCACCGCGAACATGAGCACGCGGTAGATCGAGTAGGACAACCAGGCGGGAACAGCTTTCATGTTTCCAGCTTAGGTCGCCCTCCCCGCACCACACACCGATCTCCCGGCTGGGCACCCTAGAATGACCAGATGGTGAAGGTGTGGATTGTCGTCGGGCTAGCGGTCATCATTCTGACCGTCTACTCCCTGGTCGACTGCGCGACCACCGCCCATAACCGGGTGCGGGGACTTCCGCGCTGGGTCTGGCTCTTCGTCATTTTCCTGGTTCCGGTCGTCGGCCCCCTGCTCTGGCTGATCGTGGGCCGCGGCCGCCGCGGCGCGGGCGTCGCCCGTTCGATGGCCCCCGACGACGACCTCGATTTCCTCAAGGGCCTCGACCGGCAGAAAACCGACGAGGAGCGCATCCGCGCCCTTGAACAGGAACTGGCCGACCTCGACAAGCCCGATCCGCGCACCGGCTCCGCAGGCTCGACCGGGACGACCGGGACGACCGACAAGTCCCCAACGACCGACAAGTCGGGAACGACGGGCAAATCCGGGTCGACCGGCAAGGCCGGTTTCGACCCCGACCAGGCAGATCCGGGCGACGGCGAACTGCCCGGCCGACGGGATGCCTGAGGCGTCAGGCAGCGGCAGCCCGGCCACCGATTTCAGCGTCGCGCTGCTCGGTGAGTTCGTTCGCCTCGGCGTGCGCGACGTGGTGCTCAGCCCCGGCGCCCGGTCCCAGGCCCTCGCCCTCGTCGCCGCGGAACTCGAGCGGCTCGGCCGGATCCGGCTGCACGTGCGCATCGACGAGCGCAGCGCCGGATTCCTGGCCATCGGCCTGGCCGTGGAGTCCGGGCGCCCGGTCCTGACGGTCTGCACCTCCGGAACCGCCGTGGCCAATCTGCACCCGGCCGTGCTCGAGGCACACCACTCGGGGGTGCCACTGATCCTGCTCACGGCCGACCGACCCGACGAGATGCGCGGCATCCGCTCGAACCAGACGACGGTGCAACCCGGGTTGTTCGGCCCGGCCACGCGGCTCTGTGTCGACGTTCCCGCTCCTGCCGGGCGGCCGGAGGAGACCGAAGCCGCCACGGAACTGGCCCGGCAGGCGAGGGATGCCGCCACCGGCCGGGACTCGGCAGCACCGGGCCCCGTGCAGCTCAACCTCGCCTTCAGGGAGCCACTCTCCGCGGCGGTAGACCTGTCGAACCTGGCTCTCCCGGCATTCGAGGATCCCGCCCCGGTGCGGACGGCGCCGGAACCGAAAGCACCGGTGACCGTGGCGGCCGGACCAGGCACCGTGGTCATCGCCGGAACCGGCTCCGGGCCCCAGGCGGAGGCCTTCGCCAGGGCCGGCGGCTGGCCGCTGCTCGCGGAGGTGAGCAGCGGTGCGCGCTTCGGCCCGAACCTGGTGGCTGCCTACCGGGAGCTCCTGCGCGCCGACGAGTTCGGCGGCCGGGTGGAGCGCGCCGTCGTGTTCGGGCATCCCACGCTCAGCCGGGAAGTTCCGGAACTCCTCCAGCGCGATGGGGTCGACATCATCGTGGTGGCCGCGACCGGCACCGAATGGTTCAACCCCGGACACCGGGTGCGCGTCTTCGCCCGGTCCGTCGTCGCGGACGAGACGGCCGTCGCCGCTGCCGGCACCCGCGAGGCACGGGAATGGCTCGGCCGTTGGGTGATGACCAGTCGCCAGCTGCTGGACGGCTCGGCTGATCTGGCTACGCCGCCGATCAACGCCCGCGGCATGAGCCGGGCCGAGCTCGCCGCCCTGCGCGCCCCGGTGACCCGGCCGATGCTCGTGGACGCCGTGTGGCGGGCGTCCTGGCCGCATGACCGGCTCGTGTTCGGCGCCTCGCGCTTGATCCGGGAGGCCGACCGGCTCGTGTCGGGCAAGAAGATCCCGGTGCATTCCAACCGGGGCCTCGCCGGAATCGACGGAACGGTGGCCACCGCGGTCGGCATCGCCCTGGCCAGCCAGGCCGGGCCCGAACCGCGCGGGGCCGGGACCACCCGGCTGCTGCTCGGCGACCTGGCCCTGTTGCACGACGCCGGCTCGCTGCTGCTCACGCCGGGCGAAGCGCGCCCGCGGCTGCAGGTCATCGTCGGTAATGACGGCGGCGGCACGATCTTCGACGGCCTCGAGGTCGCGGCATCCGCTCCGCCGGAATCGATCAGCCGGGTGCTCTACACCCCGCAGCGGATGGAATTCGCGCAACTCGCGGCCGCCTACGGCTGGGAGTACCGTCGCGCGGCCACCCGGAGCGAACTCGAACAGGCCCTGACCATGCCGCCGGCCGGGCCGAGCATCCTCGAGGTCCCGCTCGACCGATAGCCGGCGGGCGGTCCCGCCGGCCGGGCGCACTGGCGCGGCGAGGTGCCGCTGCGCCAGAATGGCGTGCACCGGCCAATCAGCGGCGGCTGGGCTGCAGCGTGACGAAGGGTGCACCGTGAACGATCTCACCAAGAAATTCTGGACGGACGACCCAAGCGTGCGGCTGGGCGTCGGTGCGGGGTTCCGGCTTGCCGACGTCGACCCCGGTTCGACCCCCGGCTTCGACGGCGTCGACAAGAAGAATGCGGACGAGGCCCTCGCCGAGGGGGCCGAGGTGCTGTCCACCCTTCAGGAGAAGCTTTTCGCGCGCAGCAAGTTCGGCGACACCCGCCGGGTGCTGCTCGTTCTGCAGGCAATGGACACGGCCGGCAAGGGCGGGATCGTGCGGCACGTCGTTGGCGCTGTCGACCCCCAGGGCATCCGGCTCTACGCGTTCAAGGCCCCCACTGAGGAGGAGCGCTCGCACGACTTCCTCTGGCGGGTGCGCAAGCGGCTACCGGATGCCGGTCTGATCGGGGTGTTCGATCGCTCCCACTACGAGGACGTGTTGATCGCCCGGGTGCGCCGACTCGCCCCGCCGGACGAGTTGGAGGCCCGCTACGGCCAGATCCGCGACTTCGAGCAGGCCCTCGCCGACGAGGGAACCACGATCGTCAAGGTGATGCTGCAGATCGGTTCCGACGACCAGAAGGAACGCCTGATGGAGCGCCTGGACCGGCCGGACAAGCACTGGAAGTACAACCCGGGCGACGTCGACGAGCGACTGCGCTGGGACGAATACCAGGAGGCCTACCAGCTTGCCCTGGAGCGCACGTCCACGCCGATGGCGCCCTGGTTCGTCGTGCCGGCCGAGAAGAAATGGTACGCGCGCCTCGCCGTGCAGCACCTGCTCATCGATGCCCTCGAGCGCCTTCAGCTCGACTGGCCGGCCGCCGACTTCGACGTGGCCGCCGAGAAGGCCCGCCTGGCCGCCACCTGACGGGACCGGTGAACCCTGGTCGGGTCAGCCGAACGCCTCGACGATCGGGCGGAACTTCATCCGGGTCTCGGCCAGTTCCCGGTCAGGCTCCGAGTCCAGCACGATGCCGCAACCGGCATAGGCCGTCACGTCACCGGTCGGGGTGACCTGCGCGCAGCGCAGCGCGATCGCCCACTCTCCGTCCCCGTCGGCGCCGACCCAGCCGACCGGGCCGGCGTACCGGCCGCGATCGAACGGCTCCAGCTCACGGATCAGGGCGAGCGCGGACTCGGTCGGGGTGCCGGCCACCGCGGCGGTCGGATGCATCGCCGCAATGAGGTCGAGCGAGGTCGACCCGTCGCTGAGGGTGCCCTCGACATCCGTCGCGAGGTGCCAGAGATTGGGCAGCTTCACGGTGAAGGGGATCTCGCTGGTGGTCAGGTGCGAGGTGTGTGGACGCAGCGACGCCAGCACGCTCTGCACGGCGAACGCGTGCTCGTCGCCGTCCTTGGACGAGGTGGCGAGGTGAAGGGCGGCCTCAAGGTCCGCCGCAGCGTCGGCCCCGCGGGACATCGTGCCGGCCAGCACCCGGGCGTTGACCTCACCGTGGTCGGCGCGGATCAGGGTCTCCGGGCTCGACCCGACGAGTCCGTCGACCGCGTAGGTCCAGCAGTCCGGGTAACCGAGGGCGAGTTCGCTCACGGCCCGGCGCAGGTCGGACTCGGCGGGCAGGTGCCCGACGAGGTCGCGTGCCAGCACGACCTTGTTGAGTTGGGCGGCGGCGATTCGGCCGACGGCTTCGCCCACCGCGGTGCGGTAACCGTCGGCGGGGAGCGCCCCGGGCAGAAGCGAGATGCGGTATTCGTGGCCGAGTGGGCGCAGGGCGAGCGGCAACTCCGGCTTCGTTCCCCCCGTGGGCCAGATGCGGGTGACCCAGCACTGGCCGTCCTCGCGGCCGACGATGACCTGGGGCACGATCAGCACACTGGACTGGGTCGAGGACGCGTCGAAGGCGAATGCCCCGAAGGCAAGCAGCCCGGTGCCGGTGCGACCGAGTGGATCGGTCACGGTCGCGGCGGCGGCGACGTCGCGCCAGGCGGCCGCGGCATCCGTCAGCCGGGTGGGACCGGAGAACTCCAGCCGCAGCGCGGTGCCGATGCCGGCCAGGCCCTGGTTGCGGCGCATCCACAGCAGCGGTTCGCGGCTGTCGAGCAGGAGGACAAGTTGGCGGACGTCGGCGATAGCAGTGGTTTCGACCGTCAGGGCCTGCGCATTCACTCGCCCAGCCTATGCCAGCGGGGTGGATGCCAGGCTTGTCCTTTGGCAATCTAGACTAGGGGAGTGAGCAGAGCAGACCTGAACAAGCAGCCCGAGCAGGTTGCTGCCATGTTCGACCAGGTCTCGACCCATTACGACCGCACCAACGCGGTGTTGTCGGTCGGAAACGCGGCGCTCTGGCGGATGGCCGCGACACGCGCCGTCGCCCCGCAGTCGGGCGACCGCATCCTCGACATCGCGGCCGGCACCGGCACCTCGAGCGCCGCGCTGACCCGGACCGGCGCGCACGTCGTCGCCGCCGACTTCTCCGCGGGCATGATCCAGGTCGGCCGGGAACGTCACGCCGGCAACCCGTTGATCGAGTTCGTGCAGGCCGACGCCACCGCGCTGCCCTTCGCCGACAACGAATTCGACGCCGTGACCATCTCCTTCGGCCTGCGCAACGTGGTCGAGCCCAGGAAGGCCCTCGCCGAGTTCTACCGGGTGACCAGGCCCGGCGGACGAGTCGTGATCTGCGAGTTCTCCACCCCGCCGTTCACGCCGATCCGGGCCGCCTACTTCGCCTACCTCAACCACGTCATGCCGATGGTCGTGAAGCTCGCCTCCTCGAACGCCGAGGCCTACGACTACCTGGGCGAATCGATCGCGGCCTGGCCGAACCAGTCCACCCTCAGCGCCTGGCTGCGCGCTGCCGGCTACGAGGCCGTGGCCTACCGCAACCTGTCTCTGGGCATCGTGGCCCTGCATCGCGGAGTGAAACCCGCGGACGAAGCGGACACGAGCACAGCGGACACCACATCCTGAGCCCTCCCAGTTCCGATCGATAGGCTGACCGAGTGAAACCGAGTGTGCCCCTGTTCCGCCGCGGCTCTTCCGTGACGAGCCAGCTCGGCCTCAGCGATCGCATTTTCTCGTCCAAGGACGACCGCGGCCTGGCTTCCGGCATCGACGTCGGCCTCGAGCAGGTCGAGGCCAGCCTGCTCGGCGAGGTCACCTTCGCCGACGAGATCGCGAACGTCACCAGTCGCTACCTGCTCAACGCGGGCGGCAAACGGGTGCGTCCCATGCTCGCCCTCCTGACCGCCCACCTGGGCAGCGGGGTGCTCGACGACGTGGTCACCGCGGCAACCGCGATCGAGATCACCCATCTGGCTTCGCTCTACCACGACGACGTGATGGACGACGCGCACCAACGCCGCGGGGTGCCCAGCGCCCAGACCGTGTGGGGCAACTCGATTGCGATCCTCACCGGGGACCTCCTGTTCGCCCGAGCCAGCCAGTTGATGGCCAGACTCGGCGAGCGTGCGATCCGCCTGCAGGCCGATACCTTCGAGCGTCTCGTCCTCGGCCAGCTGCACGAGACCGTGGGCCCGCACGACGGCGAGGACCCGGTGGAGCACTACATCCAGGTGCTGTCCGATAAGACCGGTTCGCTCATCGCGTCCGCCGCCCAGGCCGGCGTCATCTTTTCCGACGCGTCCGACGACTATGAGCTGCCGGTCGTGCAGTTCGGCGAGAAGATCGGCGTCGCCTTCCAGCTCATCGACGACGTACTCGACCTGTCACCCCAGCCGCAGGAAACCGGAAAGATCGCCGGCACGGACCTTCGGGCCGGCGTTGCCACCCTGCCGGTGCTTCGACTCCGGGAGCGCGCCCCGCACGACATCGGCGCCGCGGCGCTGCTGGCCCGGCTCGAACGCGACGTGATGACCGGCGGCGGCGCCACCGGCGAGGCCGCAGACTCGGCGATCGCCGCCCTCCGCGAGCACGACGTGACCGCCCAGACCCTCACCGAGGCGCACGGCTGGGCGCACGCCGCCGTTGCCGCGCTCTCCCCCCTGCCCGACGGATCCGTGAAGAAGGCGCTCACCCGCTTCGCCGACACGATCGTCGAGCGATCCAGTTAGAAAGGCTCCCATGACCAAGTTGCGATTGGCCATTGTCGGTGCGGGTCCTGCGGGCATCTACGCCGCCGACATCCTGCTCAAGGCCGAACGAAATTTCGAGGTGTCGATCGACCTGTTCGACCACCTTCCTGCTCCCTACGGACTCGTGCGCTACGGCGTCGCACCGGACCACCCCCGGATCAAGGGCATCATCACGGCGCTGCGCGACGTGCTCGACCGTGGCGATATCCGGGTCTTCGGCAACGTGCGCTTCGGGGTCGACATCACGATGGACGACCTGAAGACGCACTACAACGCGGTCATCTTCGCCACCGGTGCGGTGCGCGACGCCGACCTCAAGATTCCCGGAATCGACCTCGAGGGCTCCTACGGAGCCGCCCGGTTCGTCAGCTGGTTCGACGGGCACCCCGACTACCCGCGCACCTGGCCGCTCGACGCCAGGCAGGTGGCGGTCATCGGCAACGGGAACGTCGCCCTCGACGTCTCGCGCATTCTCGCCAAACACGCGGACGACCTGCTCTCGACCGAGATTCCGGCCAACGTCTACGACGGGCTCAAGGCATCCGCCGTGACCGACGTGCACGTGTTCGGGCGCAGAGGCCCGACCTCGGTCAAGTTCACGCCGCTCGAGCTGCGCGAACTCGGCGAGCTGCCCGACGTGGACATCGTCGTTTACGACGAGGACTTCGACTACGACGACGCCGCACGAGACGCCGTGGCCAGCAACAAGCAGGTCTTCGTCATCGACAAGGTGCTGGGCAAGTGGCGCGATCGCCCGGCCGGCACCGCCAGCCGCCGGCTGCACCTGCACTTCTTCGCCAAGCCGGTGGAAATCGTCGACGACGGCACCGGTCGGGTCGGCGCCATCCGGTATGAGCGCACCAAGCCGGACGGGTACGGCGGTGTCGTCGGCACGGGCGAGATCCGTGAACTTCCGATCCAGGCCGTGTACCGCGCCGTCGGATACTTCGGCTCCCCGCTGCCCGGCGTTCCCTTCGACAAGAAGCGCGGCGTCATCCCTAACCGCGAGGGCCAGGTGCTCTGGAAGGGCGAACCGGACTCCGGGTCGGCCAGCGCCAACCAGCAGCTCTACGGCGTCTATGCGACCGGCTGGATCAAGCGCGGCCCCGTCGGCCTGATCGGCCACACCAAGTCCGACGCGATGGAGACCGTGCGGCACCTCATCAACGACCTCGGCAACTGGTGGCACCCGGATGAGCCCTCGGAGGAGAGCGTCCTGGCGATGCTCGACGCGCGCGGCATCGAATACACCAACCTCGAGGGCTGGCATCACCTCGACCAGCACGAGCTCGCTCTGGGCGCTGCCGAAGGGCGAACCCGGATCAAGGTTGTTCCCCGCGAGGACATGATCGCCGTATCCCGCCGGGAGCCGGCGACCGTACCGACGGAGTAGCCCGGCGGGCCGGGCCGGGACGCGGCCCGGCCCGCACGACGCTCCGGTCTGCTCAGCCGTGCATCAGCTCGGTCACGGCGGCCTCGAACACGTCGAGGTGCGCCTGGACGTCGTCATTCGTCGTCTCGGGGCTCATCAGTGCCATGTTGTGGAACGGTGTGAGCAGGATGCCCCGGTTCGCCAGGTAGAGGTGCAGGAAGTCCTCGAGGTCGCCGTCGGCGGCCGCGTTGGACTCCGTGCCGTTCCGCGGGGACGGTGTGACGAAGCGGTACTCCGCGCGCGCACCGAGCTGGGTGATCGACCAGGGCAGATCGTGCTCGTCGATGATGCGTTGGATGCCGGTCGTGTACACGGTCGCGGTCGCGATCATCCCCTCGAATGCGGCATCCGTGAGCACATTCTCGAGCGTCGCCCGCATGGCGGCCACGGACAGCGGGCTCCCGGCGAGGGTGCCGCCGACCCCGCCCATGTCGACCAGATCGAGGTCGGTGCGGCTGAGTGCCCGGTCGGCGAGCTCGGCCGACAGCCCATATGCCCCACTGGGAATGCCTCCGCCGATGGCTTTTCCGATCACCACGACGTCCGGGTCAAGGCCCCAGGCCTGGGTCGCACCGCCCGGCCCGGCCGAGAAGGTGTGCGTCTCGTCGATGATGAGGAGGGTGCCGTACTGCCGGGTGAGGGCGCGCACGCCCTCGTGGTAGCCGTCCTCCGGCAGGACGATGCCGATGTTGGTCAGGGCCGGCTCGATCAATACCGCGGCGACGTCGCCGTGCCTGAGCTGGCGTTCGAGACCCTCGAGGTCGTTGAACTCGGCGACCCGGCTGGTCTCGGTGACGTCGACGGGGGCGCCGACGTTCCCCGGCCTGCTCATCCCTTCCCCGTCGGGGCCGACGACGATCAGGGACTCGTCGACGCTGCCGTGATAGCAGTAGCTGTGGAAGAGGATCTTCGGTCGGTCGGTGAGCGCCCGCACCAGGCGGATGGCCCACCGGTTCGCGTCGGTGGCGGTGAGGGCGAAGCTCCAGCGGTCGACCCCGAACCGGCGGGTCAGTTCGCCGCCGACCCACTCCGCATCCTCGGTGGGCAGCATCGTCGTCAGCCCGCCCTGCTCGTAGATGCGGCGCCCGATGGCGTCGACCACGGCGGCGGGGGAGTGCCCGGCCATCGCGCCGGTGTCACCGAGGGCGAAGTCAAGATATTCGTGACCGTCCAGGTCGGTGACGCGGTTGCCGCGGGCGGTGGCAAGGTAGAGCGGGAACCCGCCGGCCTTCTTATTCATCCACGTCATCGGCACCTTGCCGAAGAGGTGCGTCGCGTTCTCATACGCGGCGGCGGACTTCGGATTGCGCTCGGCAAAGGTGCCCAGCTCGCGCTGTTGCAGTTGGGCTAACCGGTCACGGTCGATCATGGCACTCCTCGCTAAGACTCACGGATGTGCTGTGAGCCTAGCGGCGGAGGCGACGGTTGGCGGGTCTTCGGGTCAGCGGAAGTTCACGAACTGCAGCGCGACGTCGAGGTCTTTGCCCTTGAGCAGGGACATCGTGGCCTGCAGATCGTCACGACTCTTCGAGCTCACCCGCAGTTCATCACCCTGGATCTGGCTCTTGACGCCCTTGGGACCCTCGTCGCGGATGATCTTGTTGATCTTCTTCGCGTTCTCCTGGTCGATGCCGGCCTTCATCGAGGCCTCGATCCGGTACTCCTTGCCGGAGGCGAACGGGTCGCCGGCGTCGAGGCTGCGCAAGGAAATGCCGCGCTTGATCAGCTTCGACTCGAACACCTCGAGAATCGCCTTGACGCGTTCCTCCGAGTTTGCCTTCATGAGCACCTTCTCGCCGCTCATCTCGATCGAGGCGCCGACGTTCTTGAAGTCGTAGCGTTGGGCGACTTCCTTGTGGGCCTGGTTGAGGGCGTTGTCGACCTCCATCGGGTCAACCTTGCTGACGATGTCGAACGTTGAGTCTGCCATGCCTGCAATGTTATCGAGTGGGACGCGTCATCACGACAGTCCAGGGTCTGCGGGCTCGCGCCGGGCGCCCGCGTGGGTGGTCAGTCGCCGGGCGCCGCGGTGCTGGACCGCACGATGAGTTCGAACGGCATCGGGGTATTGAGGTTGGGGGTGAGGTGCTTGCCCGGGCTCAACTGGTCGAGCAGAATTTCGACCGCCTTGGCCCCCTGGCCCTGGGGGAACTGGGCGATGGTGCTCAGCCCGAAGAAATCGGCCAGCTCGTGGTCGTCGACGCCGATCACGGAGACATCCCGAGGCACGACGAGACCGAGGTCCCTGGCCGCAAGGATGGCGCCGATCGCCATCTCGTCCGAGGCGGCAAAGATGGCGGTCGGCCGGTCGTGCGGATTGCCGAGGAGCTGTTTCGCGGCCTGGTAGCCGCCGCGCATGGTGAAGTCGGCCGTCATGAACAGTTCGGCTGCCGGCTCGATCCCGGCCGTGGACAGCGCGTTCTCGTAGCCGACCCGACGGTTGGTCGGCAGGTGGAAGTCCAGGTCGAGGTCCTTGTTGCCGCCGATGTGCGCGATCCGGGTGTGGCCGAGCGCGAGCAGGTGCTCGGTGGCGAGCCTGGCCACGGCGACGTCGTCGATCATGAGGGTGCGCACTCCCTCGATCGGGCCACCGACACCGACGAGGGGCTTACCGAGCGCGTGCAGGCTGGTCACCTCGGTTGCGGTCAACTCGAGCGAAATCGCGATCACGGCATCCACTCGCTGGCGCAGCAGGAAATGGTCGAACACGCTCCGGCGTTCGGCGCCGCCGTCGGTCAGGCTGTAGAGGGTGAGGTCGTAGCCGTTCTTCAGCAGGGACTTCTGCGCCCCTTCGACCACGCTCGAGAAGAACCACCGGTCGAGGAACGGAACGACGACACCGATGTTCTTCATCCGTCCGGACGCCAGGCTTGACGCCGTCGAGGACACGACGTAGCCCAACTCATCGGCGGATGCCTCCACCTTCAGCCGGGTGGCGGGGGAGACGTGGCCGTTGCCGCTCAGGGCGCGCGAAACCGTTGCGGTGGAGACGCCCGCATGGCGGGCGACCTCGTCGATGCCGACCATGGGGTTCCTAACGGCGGTGAATTTGGGCCTTCTTCGATCATATCGACCGGCGGAAGCGTGCCGATCGCAGGCCCTGATTTCTCACTGGGCCCAAAACCCTTGTATTCTGTCTGAGCGTCTCCGGTCACCTGTTCTCATCTGGTCGGGTGCGTATTGGCAAGTTACCCAAGTGGCCAAAGGGATCTGACTGTAAATCAGCCGTCTTAGACTTCGGGGGTTCGAATCCCTCACTTGCCACCAGCACAAGCCCCGGAAACACTCTGTTTCCGGGGCTTTTTCGGTCTTTCGTTCGGGTGAGGCCGACGAGTGGCCCGCAGCCGTCCCGTAGCGTTGAAGGATGACCGTTCCCGCTTCGACCGAATTGCTCCGTCTCGCCCAGGACATCGCCCTCGAAGCCGGTGAGCTGGCGCTGACGCGGCGGGCGGAGGGCGTGCACGTCGCGGCCTCCAAGTCGTCGCCCGAAGACGTGGTCACGGATGCCGACCGCGAAACCGAGGCGCTCATCCGTCGCCGCCTGGCCGAGGCCAGACCCCATGACGGCTTCTTCGGCGAGGAATCGGAGGCCACAGGCGGCACCTCCGGACTGACCTGGGTGGTCGACCCGATCGACGGAACCGTCAACTACCTCTACGGGATCCCGGCCTGGGGCGTCAGCATCGCGGTCGTCGAGGGCGACCCGGACCCGGCGACCTGGCGGACCCTGGCCGGGGCAGTGCGGAACCCCGTCGCCGGCGAACTCTTCACCGCCGCGGCCGGGCGTGGTGCGTTCCTCGGGAAACGGCAGCTGCACGTCCCTACCGAGGTGCCGCTGTCACTCGCGCTGCTCGGCACCGGGTTCTCCTACCAGGCGGCCCGCCGGGAACGCCAGGCCGACGTCGTGCGCGGTCTGGTGGGCCAGGTGCGGGACATCCGCCGGATCGGGTCGGCGGCCCTCGACCTGTGTTCGGTGGCCGCCGGTCGGCTGAACCTCTACTACGAGCGCGGCCTGAACCCCTGGGACCTGGCCGCCGGATCGTTGATCGCGCGGGAGGCCGGGGCGAAGGTGGGTGCCTTCGGCGACGGCCGGGAGGGGACCGACCTGCTCATTGCGGGTGCGCCCGACCTCTACGAGGTGTTCGAGCCGATCCTCGCCGACCTTTTCGATCGATTCATGGACGAGGGCGAGCGGTAACGCCGCCGGGTCGTCAGATCCCCGGAATCCCGGGCGAGTCGGCGCCTCGGCGAGGCCGTCGGTTGCCGCCGTCGCGGGGTCGCGGTACCCCCGTTTTCGGGTGTCATTCCGGTCCGCCGAATGGGAAATCAAGCCATTCCGGGTTAGCCTGTACTGATTCGTTACTTTGGCACCGGCCAAGATGACATTCCTGGCACCCTGTCCGACGAACGGAAAGTTTCTTCTTTTGCCCTCTCACTCCTCCACATCGGCTGCCTCTGCGCCCGATTCGAGTGACCCGGCAGGACAGTCGTCAACGGGCGTGCCGCTTACGCGCCGCGAGCTGCGCGAGCGCGAGCGGGCCGCGCGCGCACCCGTCGCGGCCGCCGACGCACGCCACACGACGCACCACGATTCCGGCGTAATCGCCCCGGTCGCTGAGGCGCCCGTGACCGTCGAGGCTGCGCCGATCGCTCTTCCGCCGGTCGCGCCGGCCGAGGCCGAGTCGCTCGAGCCGGCGTCGGTGTTCATGCCGCTCGCCCAGGCCCTAGCCGCCGCGGATCTGCACCTGCCGGAACTGGATCTGCCGGAACTGCACCTGGCGGAACTGGATCTGCCGGAATCGGATCTGCCGGAATTGGATCTGCCGGAACCGGAGATCCAGACGATTCCCGACACGGACCGCCTCGTCGCGGCGCCCGCGGCATCTGAGGCTCCGGTTTCCGACCTCGAACAACTCCAGACGGACGTCTCCCCGGTCACGACCTCGACGCCGATTCAGTTCCCGACTCGCGCCCAGGCCCGGGCCAGGCAGGCCGCGTCCCTCTCCGAGCAGCCCGCGGCGTCGCTTCCGGAATCCCCGCTTCGCTCTGCGTCGCTGCCCGACCTGCCGCGGCCCCGAGCGATCGCCACCGCAGCGCCCGCGGCCGCACCGAAGTTCGCCCAGAACGCCAAGCCGGCCAACGGACTGGGGCGGCGGCTTGCGACGACCGGGTTCTCGTTCGTGGCAATGGCATTCGTGGCACTGATGGCCGTGTCCACCTCTCTCCCGGCCGAAGCATTGCTCTCCTCGGCCGACGTGCAGGCCGCGGCCCGCGCCTCCCTGCAGACACCCAATTCCGAGCCCGCGCAGACGCTCACCATGAGCGGCGGAACCGACGTCATCTCGGTGCAGCGCGACGGCTATGAATCCAAGACCATCGCCGAGGTCGCCGCGGCCAGCGGCATCCGCTTGGAAGCCACGTTCACCAACAACCCGAACGGCACGATCCAGTGGCCGTTCGCCGTCGGCGTGCACATCGGCGACCGGTTCGGCTACCGCAACTGCGCCGGTTGCTCGTCCAACCATGGTGGCCAGGACTTCAACCCGGGAGATGGCGCTCCGATCCAGGCGATCGCCGACGGTGTCGTGAGCTACGCCGAAGACGGCGAAGGCAGCTACGGCGTGTACATGATCATCGATCACGTGATCGACGGCAAGGTCGTGTCGAGCCTCTACGCGCACATGACCCACGGCTCCATGCTGTTCAAGACCGGCGACGTGGTCAAGGTCGGACAGGTCATCGGCAAGGTCGGCAACACCGGGATGTCGACCGGGCCGCACCTACACCTTGATATCCGCCTCGGCGGCAAGGACGGCACCAAGGTCGACCCGCTCGTCTGGTTGCGCGCCAACACGAACTAGCGTCCGGCCGGGGCGCGCGGGCCGCTCGTCGCGGATGTCGCCCTCACGCCCGCCCGATTCAGGTGCAGGCCCGGTTTCAGGCCCGGTTGCGTTCGGGTTCGTCCTCGGCGTCGCGCCCGAGGCTGATGGCCGTGAGGAAGTCCTCCGGCAGATCGAACCGCGACAGCCCGGCGTTGCTGAAGATGTCGGTCTCCGCCCGTTCGCCCGGCCGGAGCGCGACCACCTGGTCGTGCAGACGTTCCATCTTCACGTCGAGGCGATTCGCGACATCCGCTGCCTGCTTGAGGTCGTGCACCAGATCGACCGGAACCTCACCCTGGTACTTGTAGAAGATCTTGTGTTCGAGGCTGGCCCAGAAGTCCATCGCAACGGTGCGGATCTGGATCTCGACCGTGACCGGCGCGACCCGGTCGGACATGAACACCGGGATCGTGGCGATCAGGTGCAGGCTCTTGTAGCCGTTGGACTTCGGGCCGGCAATGTAGTCCTTGACCTCGAGCACGGTGATGTCTTGCTGGCTCGTGAGCATGTCGAGGATGCGATAGGTGTCGGAGATGAAGCTGCAGGTGATCCGGATGCCGGCGATGTCCTGGATCTGATCGCGAATGTCCTCGAGCACGAGCGGGCACCCCTTGCGGATGGCCTTCCTGAGGATGCCCTCCGGTGACTTCAGCCGAAAGTTGACGTGCTCGATCGGGCTGTAGTCGTGGATCGCACTGAACTCTTCCTTGAGGATGTTGATCTTGGTCATCATCTCGTCGGTCGCGAACTTGTAGGACATCATGAAACGGGTCAGCTCGGTCTTAAGTTCTCGGCGCTCCGCAGTGATCCTGGCGGTGTCGATCCCCTTGTCGATGCTACTGACGCCCACGTTGACTCCTCCTGTGCACTCGAACTTCCGACGCACCCGTCGATTCTCCCACTCGGGGTTGCGGGTCGGCTGGCAAGTGAGCGGCGCGCCCGCGCTCCACCGTCCGGGTGACGGCGCCGCGTCCCGCGTCGGCTGGGTGGCTGCGCCGTGCGCCGCGTCGGCTGGGTGGCTGCGCCCTGTCCCGCGTCGGCTGGGTGGCTGCGCCGTGCGCCGTGTCCCGCGTCGTGCGCCGTCCGAGCTTCGCCGCCTCAGGCCCCGGCATCCGGACGCGAATGCAGGATGCGGTCGGTCGCCGAGGCCGGTTGGGCCCGCCATGCGTGCGGCATCCTGCAAACGGGGTCCGAAACATCCGGCACGAGGAGCCCGTGCGAGGCAGTCGCCGCTGCCCGTCGCGCCAAGGATTCCTGCCGCGAATGCAGGATGCGCGTGGCGGCTGAGGCCGGAGGAGGCAGGTTCCCGCGTGTAATCCTGCATACGGCACCCTGGTGGGCACCCGTGCGCCGGCGGGACGGCTCCCGACGCGCACGGCGCCCGGCGGGACGGCTCCCGACGTGCACGCTCCCGGCGGGATGGCGCCCGACCGAACGGCGACCGGGGTCGGGAATTGTGCACAGATTCGCTGACGGCCGGTGTGGGCGCCGTGCGCCGCGGCATCCTGTGACGATGACGGATGCTGCGGCAGCGATCACCCGGCGCGGCGGCGTCGCGAACTACCGGCAGTTGGCCTCGGCGGGGGTCACTCGCGCCCAGACCCTGTGCGCGCTCCGCTCCGGAAGCATCTGGCGGGTGCGGAATGGCTGGTTCGCGGTGCCGGGAACCCCGAGTGACGTCGCACGGGCGGTGCGGGTCGGCGGGAGCCTCACGGGGGCATCCGTCGCCCGTCTGCACGGACTGTGGCTGCTGGCCGACCCCTTGCTGCACGTGCGTGTGGCACCCACGGCGAGCCGGCTGGCGTCGCCGGAGGACCGGGCGACCAGGCTCGACCCGGCGCGGCACGGCGTCTGCGTGCACTACAGCCGGGCGCCCGGCGCCGGCGAGGCCCGGGACCCCCTACTGCGTGCCCTGGCCGAGATGTTCGCCTGCGACCGGGGCGATGCTGCCGTGATTGCCGTGGACTCCGCGCTCAACCTGGGCGAACTGGCACCGCACCAGCTGGGCGACCTGGTCGCCGCCACGGTTCCGCATCGCCGCGCGGCACTGGCGCTCTGCGACGGCCGGAGCCAGTCCGGGTTGGAGACACTGGTGCGCTTGTTCCTGGTTCGGCAGCGGATCAGGGTGCGCTGCCAGGTGAGGGTGCCCGGGGTGGGCCGGGTCGATCTGCTGGTCGGCGACCGGCTCGTGCTCGAGCTCGACGGCGAGGAGTTCCACACCGGGCTGGCCTTCGAGGAGGATCGTCGCCGAGACTTCGAGCTCGTGCAGCAGGGCTACCTCGTGGTGCGGATCACCTATCGCATGATCATCAGGGACTGGCCGCGGGTTCAGGGCGGCATCCTGGAGCTCGTGCGCCGCGACGAGCACCGCTGGCGCGCGACCCGGGTCAGGCCGACCGCGGGGTGAATGCAGGATGCCGCGGCGCGGCGGGGCCCTATGGGGCCTGCGCCTGCGTGGCATCCTGCATTCGCGGGCGCCGACGCCGGGCACCCGCACGCCCGGCGCAGGCTAGGCGCAGAGCCAGGCCGTCGTGTCGCCGGGCAGGGTGCGCCCGGCGAGCGGTTCGCTGGCCAGCAACAGCTCACCGGCGGGCAGCTCGATCGGGTCGGTGCCCGTGTTGGCGACGACCACGACCCCGCCGTTCCTGAAGTGCACGATCGGGTCGCCGAGGCCTTCGAACCACTCCACCGAGCCGAGGCCCAGGGCGTGTTCACGCCGCAGGCGCAAGGCGAGCTTGTACAGCTCGAGGGTCGACCCTGCGACACCGTCCTGTTCGGCGCGGGCGAGGGTGGCCCACTCCGCGGGCTGCGGCAGCCAGCTGGCCGAGGTCGGGCCGAACCCGTACGACGGCAGGGAGCCTTCCCACGGGAGCGGCACGCGGCATCCGTCGCGCCCGTAACGCTCTCCGTTGGTGCGGAACCAGGTCGGGTCCTCGCGGGAGGCGTCCGGCAGGTCGATGACCTCGGGAAGTCCGAGTTCCTCGCCCTGGTAGAGGTAGCTGGAGCCGGGCAGGGCGAGCATGAGGGCCGTGGCGGCCCTCGCGCGCTGCAGGCCGACAACGGGGTCGGGGAGGCCGACCGTCTTCGGGCCGATGCCGTGACCCTGCAGGTTCTCCGCGGTCAGGGCGAGGCGCGAGGAGTGACGCACGACGTCGTGGTTGGAAAGCACCCAGGTGCTCGGGGCTCCGACGGCGCTGAACGCCGCGAGGGAATCGTCGATCACCCGGCGCAAGGCCGGGCCGCCCCACGGCGTCTCCAGGTAGGCGAAGTTGAAGGCCTGGTGCATCTCGTCCGGACGCACCCATTCGGCGACCCGGCTCAGCGGGTCCACCCAGGCCTCGGCGGCGAGGATGCGGTCTCCCGGGTATTCGTCGAGCACCAGGCGCCAGTCCCGGTAGATCTCGTGCACGCCGTTCTGCGCCCAGTACGGGGCCGTCTCGGCCCATTCGGCGATGAGGCCGGGCTCGAGCGCCGAGGCTCCACCCATGCTGCCGCCCTCGACGGGAGGCGTGTAGTCGGGCAGGCCGTCCGCCTTGATCATGCCGTGGGCGACATCCACTCGGAATCCGTCGGCGCCGCGGTCGAGCCAGAAGCGAAGCACGTCCCGGAACTGGGCGCGCACCCACGGGTTGTCCCAGTCGAAGTCCGGCTGGGTCGTGTCGAAGAGGTGCAGGTACCACTGGCCCGGCGTGCCGTCGGCGTTCGTGATCCGGGTCCAGGCGTTGCCGCCGAAGACGGATTCCCAGTTGTTCGGGGCAAGCTCGCCGTTCTCGCCCTTGCCCTCCCGGAAGATGTAATGCGCTCGCTCGTCGCTGCCCTCACTGGCGGCGAGTGCCGCCTGGAACCACGGGTGCTCGCTCGAGGAATGGTTCGGCACGAGGTCGACGATCACCCGGATGTCCAGCTCGTGCGCCGTTCGCTGCAGCATGTCGAAGTCGGCGAGGGTGCCGAAGATCGGGTCAACGTCGCAGTAGTCGGCGACGTCATAGCCGGCATCGTTCTGCGGGGAGGTATAGAACGGGGACAGCCAGATGGCGTCGATTCCGAGGTCACGGAGGGCGGGCAGACGCCCCGTGATACCGGCCAGATCACCCATCCCGTCACCATTGGCATCCGCGAAGGAACGGGGATAGATCTGGTAAATAACTGCGGTTCGCCACCACTCAGTGCCTGTCATGAAAGAAAACATTACGGCATTATCGACAGAGTGGAAGCGCTTACATGGCGCTGCCATTAAACGAACCGAACAAAAAGTCTTTCGCTGCATCCACTTGAATTGCCAATCGATCTGCGAGAAGCTATACATGTAAACGCTTGCACAATTGTCAATGTCCTTACGAAAGGCACACACCAATGATGGTGAATAAGAAAGGCCTGCTGGCCGCCGGCGCAGTCGCCGTCGCCGCGTCCCTCGCTCTGGCCGGATGCTCCGGCGGATCGACCACGGACAGCGGTGGTACCGCCGATGCGTCCAGCACACTGACGGTCTGGGTCGATGCCGACCGCGCGGCCGTCCTGAAGGACGCTGCGGCGGCCTTCACGAAGGAATCCGGAGTCAAGGTCAAGCTGGTCCAGAAAGACTTCGGGACGATCCAGGAGCAGTTCATCGCCCAGGTCCCGACCGGCAAAGGCCCGGACGTGACCATCGCGGCGCACGACTGGCTCGGCAACTTCGTCGGCAACGGCGTCGTGCAGCCGGTTGAACTCGGCGACACGGCCGCGGACTTCCAGCAGGTCGCGGTCACCGCCATGAGCGTCGAGGGCCAGACCTACGGCGTGCCGTACTCGGTCGAGAACATCGCCCTGCTGCGCAACACGGCCCTCGCGCCGACCGCACCCGCCACCTACGACGACATGATCGCGGAAGGCACAGCAGCCGGAACCGAGTTCCCGTTCCTCGTGCAGGTCGGCCCGGAGTCCGACCCGTACCACCTGTACCCGTTCCAGACCTCGTTCGGCGCCCCCGTCTTCGGCACCAACGCCGACGGCAGCTACAACGCCGGCGACCTGACCATCGGCAACGCCGGTGGCGAGGCCTACGCGGCCTGGCTGGCCAAGGAGGGCGCTGCCGGACACCTGAGCGTGAACGTCACCGGCGACATCGCCAAGGAGAAGTTCCTCGCCGGTGCCTCACCGTTCCTGATCACCGGCCCGTGGAACGTGCCGGACGCCCAGAAGGCCGGCATTGACGTGGCCATCGACCCGATCCCCTCGGCCGGCGGCTCCGTCGCCCAGCCGTTCGTCGGCGTGCAGGGCTTCGTTGTCTCCGCCAAGTCCAAGAACGCCATCGCGGCGAACGAGTTCCTGGTGAACTACATCGGCAGCGAAAAGGTCCAGACCGAGCTGTACAAGGTCGGCGGCCGCGCACCGGCCCTCACCTCCGCGTTCGAGGCGGCCAGCGCCGACCCGATCACCGCCGGTTTCGGCGAGGTGGCGTCCACCGCCGTTCCCATGCCCAGCATTCCTCAGATGGGTAAGGTCTGGCAGTTCTGGGGCGTCACCGAGGCCGCGATCATCAGCGGTCAGGGTGACCCCGCCGCACTGTGGCAGAAGATGACGGCCGACATCCAGGCCGCCATCCAGTAGTCGCTCCACCCGCCGATCGGGCTGCCCCGGCCTCTGAACAGGCCGGGGCAGCGTGGCGCGACACCCCGCTGCGCCGCGCCGAGAGGCCCGGCACGGCCCCGTATTTCCCCTGCCGCATCAGGTCGGCAGGCGCAGTGACTCACAGTGCAGAGCGGCAGAGAGCGGACGAAGATGACTAACCCCAGCACCGAGCAGGGCGAGGCGCAGGTCAGAGCGTCCAGGCGGTCACGTCAGGCCGCCCGCATCGCCGAAGCGGCATCCGCCGGCGTCAAGGTCCTCCTGGTCAAGATCTTCCTGCTCGCCATCGTCGACGCGATCAGCGTCTACGCGCTTTTCGTGCTTCTGCTTCGATCGGACTGGGTCGTCTTCGGCGCAGTGCTCCTGGTCACCCTCATCGTCAACTGGATCTACTTCAGTAAGCAGAAGCTGCCCGCCAAATACCTCACCCCCGGGCTGATCTTCCTGCTGATCTTCCAGATCTTCGTGGTCGGCTACTCCGGCTACATCGCGTTCACCAACTACGGCACCGGCCACAACAGCACGAAGCAGGACGCCGTCAACGCCCTCATCGTCTCGTCCCAGCAACGCGTGCCCGACTCGCCCACCTATGAACTCACCGTGGTCGAACAACTCGGCAACTACAGCTTCCTCGTCACCGACCCCAAGGGTCGGGTCAGCATCGGCAGCACGGATGCCCCGCTCCGCCGGGTCACCGACGCCACATTAAACGACGCCGACAAGGCCGTCGCGCTCCCCGGTTACACGAGCCTCAAGTTCACCGACATCGTCGCGAACCAGCAGAAGATCGCCGCCCTGTCCGTGCCGCTCTCGAGCGACCCGAACGACGGGACCCTGCGCACCCCGGACGGCTCGAAGGCCTACCTCTACCTGTCCGACCTCGTCTACGACGAGGCCGCCGGCACGATGACCAACACCTCGACGAACACGGTCTATGTCGATAACGGCAAGACCGGCTCGTTCGTCGCCGCCGACGGCGCCGAGCTGCTGCCCGGCTGGAAGGTGGAGGTCGGTCTCGCCAACTTCGCCAAGGCGTTCGGCTCCGAGTCGATCCGCGGTCCGCTGATCAGCGTGACCCTGTGGACCTTCACCTTCGCGTTCCTCTCCGTGCTGACCACGTTCGGTCTCGGTCTGTTCCTCGCGATCGTGTTCAACGACATGCGGATGCGTGGCCGCAACGTCTACCGGGTGATCCTGATCCTGCCCTACGCGTTCCCCGCCTTCCTCTCCGCTCTCGTCTGGGCCGGGATGCTCAACCCGCAGTTCGGCTTCGTCAACCAGGTGCTCTTCGGCGGCGCCGACATCCCGTGGCTGACCAATGAATGGCTGGCCAAGTTCAGCATCATCTTCGTCAACCTCTGGCTCGGCTTCCCGTACATGTTCCTCGTCTGCACGGGGGCGCTCCAGTCGATCCCGGACGAGATCCAGGAGGCCGCCACGGTCGACGGGGCCAGGCCGTTCCAGGTCTTCCGGCTGATCAAGCTGCCGCTGTTGCTCGTCTCCGTCGCCCCGCTGCTGATCTCCTCGTTCGCGTTCAACTTCAACAACTTCAACCTGATCTACATGCTGACCAACGGTGGCCCCAGGGACGTGACGGCCGGGGTGAACGTCGGAGCCACCGACATCCTCATCTCGATGGTCTACAAGGTCGCCTTCGTCGGCGCCAACCGCGACTACGGGCTCGCCAGCGCGTTCTCGATCATCATCTTCCTGCTGGTGGCGCTCGTGTCGGTCATCAGCTTCAAACAGACCAAGGCGCTAGAGGAGTTGAACTGACATGCGGATTGCAGCCCCAGAAACCAGCGACCTGTACATTCCGACGAAACGACCGTTCAACTTCGGCCGGTGGTTCTCCCGCACCGGCTGGCGCCACCTGATCGGCGCGATCATGGTCGTCTTCGCGTCCTTCCCGCTGCTCTACGTTCTCTCCGCGTCGCTGCACCCCGGTGGCACCCTGATCACGGCAAACGGCCTGTTCAGCGAGGTCGACCTGGGCAGCTATCAGACCCTGTTCAACCTGCCCCAGCAGCCCTACGCGGCCTGGTACGGCAACACCCTGCTGATCGGCGGCATCACCTCGATCTGCACCGTGTTCCTCGGCGCGCTCGCGGCGTACTCGTTCTCCCGGATGCGTTTCATCGGCCGCCGCCCCGGCCTGCTGATGCTCGTTCTGGTGCAGATGTTCCCCCAGCTGCTGGCCGTGGTGGCCATCTTCCTGCTGCTCAACGGCATCTCCGACATCTTCCCGATGATCGGGCTCGACTCGCAGGTGGGCCTGATCATGGTCTACCTCGGCGGCGCCCTCGGCGTGAACACCTACCTGATGTACGGCTTCTTCAACACGGTTCCCGCCTCGATCGATGAGGCCGCGAAGATCGACGGGGCCGGCCACGCCCGGATCTTCTTCACGATCATCCTGCGCCTGGTCGCACCCATCCTCGCCGTGGTGGGCCTGCTCTCCTTCGTCGGCACGACCAACGAGTTCGTCATCGCCAGCATCGTGCTGATCACGCCGGAGAAGCAGACCCTCGCGGTGGGGCTCTACCAGTTCGTCTCGCAGGAATTCTCGAGCAACTACTCGGTCTTCGCGGCCGGCGCCGTGCTCGCCGCCCTGCCGGTGATGGCCCTGTTCCTCTGGCTGCAGAAGTACATCGTCGGCGGCTTGACCGCCGGTTCCGTGAAGTAGGCCGCGTGCCGGATCAGCTGTACCGCACCGTCCTGACGCCCCACCACGACGGCTCGCAGCTCTACGTCTCCACGCCCAACCCCGACCTGGGCGAGAGCGTCGCCGTGCGGGTGCGCATCCCGGCGGCATTCGGAGCCGTCGTGACCGTGTATGCCCGGTCCAACCCCGACCGGGAACCGCGGTTCGACCCGGCCAGGCTCCTCGGCACGGTGGACGGCTGGCAGTGGTGGGAAGCGGTCATCACGGTCGAGAACCCGGTGCACGGCTACCGGTTCCTGATCGACCTGGACGACGGAAGCCACTGGTGGCTGAATGCCACCGGCCTGTCCGGCATCGAGACCCTCGACACGGAAGACTTCAAGCTGCTCGCTCACCCGGCCGCGCCCGACTGGGCCGCCTCCAGCGTGATCTACCAAATCTTCCCCGACCGGTTCGGGCGCTCCCCGGCCGCCGACGCCAGGGCCACGCCGGAGTGGGGCATCCCCGCCGAGTGGCACGACGAGGTCGACCTGGTCCGTCCCGGCCGCTCGCACCAGTACTACGGCGGCGACCTCGACGGCATCATCCTGCACCTCGACCACCTCGAGCGGATCGGCGTCACCCTGCTCTACCTGACGCCGATCTTCCCCGCCGGGTCGAACCACCGCTACGACGCGTCCAGCTTCGGCGAGGTCGACGAGGCGCTCGGCGGCGACGCCGCGCTCGTGCGCCTCGTCGAGGCCGCGCACGAGCGCGGCTTCAAGGTGATCGGCGACCTCACCTCCAACCACTCCGGTGATCGGCACGAATGGTTCCGGGCGGCGCACCTCAATCCGGATGCCGCCGAGAGCTCCTTCTACTACTGGCTCGACCCCGAGCACCGCACGTACACCTCGTGGTTCGGTGTGCCGACGCTGCCCAAGTTCAACTGGGCATCCGCTGCGCTCCGCACCCGCTTCATCGAGGGGGCGGGATCCGTGGTCGCGAAATGGTTGCAGGCGCCGTATCACCTCGACGGCTGGCGGATCGACGTGGCCAACATGACCGGCCGGCTCGAGCGGGAGGACCTGAACGCCGAGGTGCGACAGACCATCCGCCGCACCATGATCGAGGTCAACCCCGACACGCTCCTGCTCGGGGAGTCAACCAACGACGCCTCGGCCGATTTCCAGGGTGACGGCTGGCACGGGGCGATGACCTACACGAACTTCACCCGGCCGCTCTGGAGCTGGCTGTCCGGGCCGGACAGCCCGTCGTCGTCGTTCTTCGGCCTGCCCTACGCCACGATCCCGCAGTACACCGGGCACCAGTTCGTCGCCACCCACCTGCGCTTCGTCGCCGGGTTCCCCTGGCGCACCCGCCTGGCCACGATGAACGCCCTCGACACTCACGACACGCCCCGGTTCCGCACCCACGCGATCGACGGCGGGGTGCCCGTGGCGTTCGGGATGTCGGTGACACTGCCCGGCATCCCGATGATCTTCGCCGGCGACGAGTTCGGCCTGGTCGGCGTCGACGGGGAGCAGTCCCGCACCCCGATTCCCTGGGGGAGCGTGGACGAGCCGCTCGTCGCGGACACCATCGATCTCTACTCCGCGCTGATCCACCTCCGCACCGCCCACCCCGCGCTCAGCGAGGGCGGCATGCGCTGGCTGCATGTCGGCGACGATGTGCTCGTCTACCTGCGCGAGAGCGCGACCGAAGCGGTGCTGTTGGTGGCCGCGCGCGCGGCAGGCGAGGCCGCGATCCCCGGCTGGGCGGTGGCGGGAGCAGAGGCCGCCACGCGGCTCTTCGGCGACGGCGGGCTGCTCGTGGAGGACGGCGGCATCCGTGTGACGGCAGCCGGCCCGTCGTTCACTGCGTGGGCGCTTCCGGGAGTCGGAGTGCCCGTCGGCTGACCGCGGTCAACGGAGAGGCGAAGTTGGTGATAATCTTTACCGGTTGCCGAAAAACAAAGGCTCAGCTTCTGCCCGTTGGAAGCTCTGCCCCCTTAGCTCATTGGTAGAGCACTTCCTTGGTAAGGAAGAGGTAGTGGGTCCGATTCCCACAGGGGGCTCAGGCTTGGAAGCTCTTGCAGCCGACAGGCCGTGGCGGGGTAGCTCAGTTGGTTAGAGCACACGGCTCATAATCGTGGTGTCGCGGGTTCAATTCCCGCTCCCGCTACACATAAAGGCCCTTTGATCAGGAAATCTCTTGGTCGCGGGGCCTTTTTCTTTTTATCGGAGACCACCCGGCTCCGCGCGAGACTGCGGTCCAGGTCTGAGCTTCGGGCACAGCGCCATTGCGAGTTCTCGGCGAGGTGGCGCCGAATCTGTGTCCTACAGATCCGGCTTGCGGAGCGACGAGTAACCGCCGGGCGTGGACACCGGCCTCGATCGTCTTTCGCTGCTTAGTCGAAGTCGGGGACGTATAAGAAGCGGGCGGGGGCGGTGAGTTCGCCGATGGTGCCCCGGGCGTTGAGCCAGACGTTCAACTCGTCGGCGGGCACTGGCCTGGACATGTGATAGCCCTGGGCCTGGTCGCAGCCGAGGGCGACGAGCTCGTCGTATGCGTCCGCACTCTCGACGCCTTCGGCGACCATGCGCAGGCCCAGGCTGTGGGCCAGCCCGATGGTGGAGGCGACCAGGGCTGCGGCGCGGGCATCGTCGACCATGGGCGCCACGAAAGAGCGGTCCAGCTTGAGCTCGTCAATGGGCAGGTCCCGCAGGTAAGACAACGAACTGTACCCGGTACCGAAGTCGTCGATGGAGATCTGAATACCGTGCAGGCGGAGCCGCGTCAGGATGTCCCGGGCCCGGTCGCGGTCGGCCATGAGGAATTCCTCGGTGATCTCCAACTTCAATGCGCCTGGTCCGAGGTCGCGGTCGGTCAGCATGGCGGCCACCTCGTCGGGCAGGTCGGTGTCGATCATGGAGCTGGCCGAGAGGTTGACGGCGACCGTCAGGTCTCGGCCCTCCGCTTCCCAGAGCTCGGCCTGGTCCAGGGCGATGTGGAGCACCACCCGGGTCAGGGTTCGCATGAGTCCGGCTTCTTCGACCAGGTTCAGGAAGGCGTCCGGGTAGAGCAGGCCGCGGGTCGGGTGGTTCCAGCGCACCAGGGCTTCCACATCGTGGACGTCGCCGGCGGGCAGGTTGATCTTGGGCTGGTAGTGCAGGACGAACTGGTCGCTGGTCAGGGCGGCTCGCAGCTCATCGACCGTGCGCAGCTGGGTGGTGAAGTCGGTGTCGTCGCCGTTGCCGTACGCGTGATATCCGTCGCCGGAGGCCTTGGCCTTGTACATCGCCACGTCGGCTTTGCGCAGCAGGGTGTCAAGGTCATGGCCGTCATCGGGGAATAGGGCGAAGCCGATGCTCACGGTGCTGTGAACCGCGACGTCATCCAGGGCGAACGGCTCGGCCAGGGCCGCGCAGAGCTTGGCTGCCACCGCGGTGGCCTGCTCGGCGCCCGCGCCGTCGAGCAGGAGCGCGAACTCGTCACCGCCCAGACGCACGAGGAGGTCTCCCGCCCGCAGCTGCTCGCTGAGGCGGCCACCCACCTGGATGAGCAGTCTGTCTCCGGCCTGGTGGCCCAGGCTGTCGTTGACCTCCTTGAACCTGTCCAGGTCCATCAACAGCAAAGCGTGGCGCTCACGAACCGGGTCCCCCATCCGAGCGCCCGCTTGAGCATACAGCGCCCGCCGGTTCGGCAGACCGGTTAGATGGTCGCTAGTAGCCTGACGGCGCAGGTCCGCCATCCGCAGGATCTGACGAAAGGCCACCTGCGTGCGAGCTGCCGCCGCCAACACCGTGGCCCCGGCCAACGCAACGGCCAGAGAAGACACATGAGTCCGAGTGCCCATCACCAGCACCCCGAGCCCAGCGAGGGTGGCGAGCCCCGACATGATCAGGGACGCCGCACGGTTCGGGGTGGGCAGATCTGGGACTCTCGGCACGGTTCGGCGCGCCGAACCGTGCACATACAGCGCGATGAGGGCGATCCCGATCGCCCAGAGGGCGTCGAGTGGAGTTCCGAGCACGTAGCTGTCTGTGGTCACCTGCAACGCGTAGACGACGTCCGCCAGTGCGTACATCATCAGTCCCAGGATCAGCACGACCAGCCGATCGCCCCCACGGAGACCCCGCACGACCACTATCCCCGTGACGGCTGCCACCAGCAACATGTCCATCAGCGGGTAGGCGACCGCCACAGCCGTGGCCAACGACCAGGAACCCGCCAAGGCTGAGGCCATCACGGGGTTGAGCACAACTGCCAACACCGCAGCCGCCCCGAGCGAGCCCACGGCACAATCCAGCCATACCGACCGCGACTGCCCGCGAACGTCGAGGCGCACCAGCATGACCAACATGACCAACATCAGCAGGTAGAACACCATGTAGCCGAGGTCACCCGGGTTGGGGAACGGGGGTGACCAGTCGCCGGTCAACGGGGCGTAGTAGGTGTCCCCGACTGCCAGGAAGGTCATCGCCAGGGCTGCGAGCAGGACTTCCGTGCGCCGGGACCCCACCCGTGCGACCGCAAGCCAGCACACCACCGCGGGCAACCAGGACGTCGATAACGACAGCCAGAGATCCACGGCCGGATGAGATACGCCGCCCTGCCAGATCACTCCGCCCAGGTAGGCCGCCGCAACCAGGCCCATCGTCCAGACCAGAACGGAATCAAGCCGCACACGCATCATGGTCTCATCACCCACAACCCCAAGGTGACACTTACGGCACGGGCGACAGTCGCGTCACCGCCAACGCACGCACACCGCGTCGTGAACATAGCCCCCCCCAGATCTGCCCATAATCTACCGGCCCGTTGAGGCAGATCAGTAAGAGGAATGGTCTATCCGATGCGATCGCCCCTAACTGGGGGAACGGCTCGGCATCCGTGCCCCGTTCGTTGTACGTCGACGGCTGCGGGATCGCCAGCGCGACCGGGCACCGCACGAGGTTCGAGATCGTCCCCAGAGGTCACTTGTCGGGATTCGCATATCTCGCGACGATGTCCGAGCCGGAGGATCAGCACGATTGACTGGTCGTCGTGAATCCGCGGCCGCCGTGGCGTGGTGAAGTCACTGATGCGATTGCCGATCGTGCGTGCGCCGGCGAGGAGGTGGTCTTCGAGGCCGAACCAGCGATTTTTCGATTGTAGGCTCATGGTCACAGTATTTGTTTGTTCGGTCTCACTGAAGGAAACTATGCCCCCGGGGACGACTGGAAACATGGACGAGGATAATGGCCTCGCCTCGGTGCTCGCGGCTGCCAGAGGGGCGACCTCTGATATTGCGTTGATAACCGACTCGGCGCAGGCCGTTCTGTATGTTTCTGCTTCTTTCACCGCCATGACGGGTTATCAGAAGGCTGAATTGATCGGCCGGAACTGTCGTGTCCTGCAGGGACCGGGCACCGATTCCACTACGAGACGCATCATGAGGGAAGTCATCGCGTCGGGGGAAGTCTTCGAAGGCGAAATCCTCAATTACCGTAAGAACGGTTCGGCGTTCTGGACAGCGCTGAAGATCATCCCGATGCGGGTGGGCGCCAACACCGCGATCACCCACTATGTGAGTATCCAACGCGATATCAGCAACCACGTGGCCTTGCTGAATCAGTTGCAGAACCAGGCGCTGCACGACGCCGTGACAGGGCTGCCGAACCGGACGGCGGCCGAACGGGCGGTGGAGGAAGTGGCCAAACGCGCCGTTCACCGGGAAATGACGGTGGCGGTCGGCTTGATTGATCTGGACGATTTCCGTCTCGTCAACAACGCCCTGGGTCATGCCGCCGGTGATGCAGTGTTGCGGCAGTGGGCGGCTCGTGTGCTCTCGCGTCTGGGTGAAGGCGATGTGCTGGCCCGGATGGGCGGGGATGAATTCATCCTGATCCTCAAAAACATCACCCGTCGCACCGCAAACGAGGACTTACCCGGAATGCTCCATCGGGTCCATGAGGCAGTCGAGGAGCCCTTCACCGTTGACGGCCAGCAGGTCCGAATCGGAATGAGTTTGGGGATCGCGCTGGTTCCCGAGGACGGCACCGATAGCCGGTCCATTCTGCGCAGCGCCGATGAGGCGCTCTATGTAGCCAAGGAGCGGCGAAACAACCGGAGTATCTGGTGGGAAACCGCGGAGCACGCCGGCATCCGCTCACAAGACAACGGCCACGGTGGCAGCACCGACGGGAGCTCCGGCACGGGAGAAGAACGGAGTCCGGAAGCTTATCGAGACGCTGTGACGAGCGGAAACATCATTGTTCACCTCCAGCCCGTGGTGGATCTTCGCGATGGGACCGTGCACCTGTTCGAGGCCCTGGCGCGCCTGAAGCTACCCGGAGGACGTGTCGCGTACCCCGATGAGTTCCTGCCCCACTTCGGGACTGAGGATCTGCGCGTCTTGTTCGTCGGCGTCCTCGATCGGGCGTTGAAAATCCTGGCGGCGTGGGATCGAGAGGGCGTCCGTCACGACGTGTCAGTGAACCTGCCGCCGGCAATCCTGCTCGACGGGTCGACACCGGCGCTCGTCCACAAGCTCCTCGACGCCCATGGAATCCAACCGGGGCGGTTGGGATTGGAACTGCTGGAATCCCAGGTCATCAGCCTCGACGCGCAGCGGACAGCGTTGCGGGAGCTCGTCGACTTGGGAGTGGGCCTAGCCATGGATGATCTCGGATCCGGCTACAGCAGTTTGCAAAGGCTCTCATCGTTTCCGTTCAGCAGCATCAAGCTCGATCGCGGATTACTTCTCCACGTCCAGAACAGACCCTGGGAAACGCTCAGCGTCCTGGCAACCCTCATTCAATTAGGCCGGGACCTGGGCATGAACGTCGTTATCGAAGGGCTGGAGAACGAAAGCCTGACCGAAGCCGCTACCGTCCTCGGTTCACCGCTGGGCCAGGGCTATTACTTTGCCAAGCCGATGCCGCCGGAAGACTGCCTTCGGTGGTCTGATTCCCTGACCCTCGGATCCCACCTGTCGCTGATCCAGACTCCGCTCGGCGCTCTGGCCTATCACATGAAGTTCGCCCGACTGGCCGCACCGCACCCGCTGGAACTCGACCGCTGCCCGCTCACTCGATTCATCAACGAAGCCAACGCCTCCGCTGAGGTGAAAAGATGGCACGCACAACAACACGACATGCCGGGGATGCACTCCGGCTCCAGCCAATTCCTCATCGACTGGCTCACCGCACTGATCCGCGAACCCAGCCCACAAGAGTCCGGTGAGCACGTGCCGTCCCTGCGGCTGGCTCCCGCGCCGGCCACAGACGAGACTCACCTCGTATCGGGACCCATGCTGGAGGCCACCGAACTCGTCGAGCACGAACGGAGGGACCGCTGGAGGGCGCGTCAGGTGCCCGCTGTCGAACCGCACCGGGCCACCACACCATCGAGTGCGACAGGAGCACAGGTGCTGGACGGGTGAATTCAAATTCGGTAATCTGGATTCATATTAAGTGCGGCATGTGCCCACAGGATGCCGCTGTCACCCGCTGAGGAGGACCGGCCATGAGTGATGGAATCGGGAGTGAAAACGTTCCGCAGGCTCCGGCCGGCAGCATCGTGGTCGGCCATGACGGATCGAGCGACGCGGACTACGCGCTGGCCACCGCGCTGGACTTCGCCGAGCAATTGACGGCGCCCGTCGTGGTCGTCCGGGCCTGGTCGATCGCGACGGCCCCCAAGCCCGCCAATTGGGAATTCGGCTACGTGTCGTCGTTCGCTGAATATGCGGCGGCGGTTCAGGGCGAGCTCGTGCGGGACACCCGCGCCGCGGCCGAGAGACATGGCACGGTTCCGATCAGCTTTCGCGCGGTGCATGCCGGGCCGGCGAAGAGCCTGATCGACGCGTCTCGTGATGCCCGGATGCTTGTTGTGGGCTCCCGCGGGCTGGGCGGTCTCGCGGGCATGTTGCTCGGCTCGGTGAGCGAGCAATGCGTGCGGCATGCGGCGTGCCCCATTCTCGTGGCTCGTCCCCCGCGTTGAGAGGATGCCGCGGGCCTAGAACTTCTCCGGCCGCACCACGAAGATGTCGCTGGTGAACATGATCATCGCGTAGTTGTCGTAGTAGTGCGTTTGCAGGTGGGTCGCGATCGTTTCCGCCGTCGCCGCATCACACACCACTTCTACGCGGATGCTGGCGTTCAGATCCCAGTCGGCATGCCGAACGCCGCGACTGCCCTTGCCGCGGACGTCGCTGATGGTGTACCCGTGCGCATTGAGTCGGTCCAGGTCCTTGATAAGGGTCGCCTCGAGGGCTGCCTCGGTGACGACGGTCAGGAGCTTTCGCTTGTTGTTTTCCACCGGTCTCATCCTTTCAGGAATGCGTCTGCCCATACGGCGAGGGCGTGGTAAATCGGAATCCCCAGCAGCACGTTGAAGGGGAAGGTGATCCCGAGCGCGGCCGCCAGGGACAGAGTCGGATTGGCCTCCGGCACGGAGATGCGCATGGCGGCCGGGACTGCGATGTAGGAGGCGCTCGCCGCCAGCGTTGCCAGGATGGTGATCCCGCCGACCGAGAGCCCCAGGGACAGGCCCAGTCCGGTCCCGACGAGCGCGGAGAAGAGCGGCATCGCGATGCCGAAGATCACGAGGAACGGGCCGTGGCGGCGGAGGCCTCCCACTTGCGCCGCCGTGATCAAGCCCATTTCCAGCAGGAAGAGTGCGAGGAAGCCCTTGAACAGGTCGACGAACAACGGTTCGATCGACGCCAGTCCATCGGGCCCCGCGATCCAGCCGATGAGCAGGCCGCCCAGGAGGAGCACAATGCCCTTGCCCAGGAAGACCTCGTGCCCGACCGATTTCCACTGCGTCTGCCGGGAGAGGCCGCGGGCCAGCACGATTCCGACCAGAATTGCCGGCACTTCCAGCGCGACCAGAAGCACGGGCATGTACTCTTCGAAGTCGATCTGTCGACTTCCCAGGTACGCGACCGCCACGGCGAATGTACCGACGCTCACCGAGCCGTAGTGGGCCGCGATCGACGCCGCATCCGCTCGGGGGAGACGACCCAGGTAACGCAGCACCGGGAATGCGATCAGGGGGAGTAGCAGCCCCATCGCCACCACGGCAAGCAACTGGGGCGCCAGGGCGCCGAACGGCTGCCTCGCGAGTTCGACGCCGCCCTTGAGCCCGATGGCGAGCAGCAACACGATCGTGACGAACTCGTAGATCGCTGCGGGGAGCCGCAATTCAGAACGCAGGAGCCCGGCGACAGCGCCCAGGACGAAGAAGAGGATTACCGGATCAATCACGTAGCAGGTGCCCCATTCGATTTCACGTCAATTACGCGCTTTACAATACATGAATAACTTAGCGCGTTTTCCGAAACGTGTGTCAACTAGGATGTTGAGGTGGCTGAATGGACTTTTCTGACGAATCACGCGCATATCCTGCTGTGCGTCGCCAAGGACCCTGGCATGCGGCTCAGGGACATCGCGGCCGAGGTGGGCATCACCGAACGTGCCGCCCAGCGCATCATCGCCGAACTGGTCGCCGCCGGCTATCTCAGCCGGCAACGCGACGGTCGCCGCAATCACTATCAGCTCTTCCCGGAACTTCCCCTCCGGCATCCCCTGGAGCGCCACCGCCAGATTGGTGAGCTACTCCAGGCGCTCGATCTCGACTCGGCTGCCGGGGCCCCAGCCGCGGGGGCGGCTGACCAGGTTACCGGCGGTCGGTAGTCTCGTCCGACGCCGGGCGGACTATCCGCGGTCGGGTCACCGGGCGCGGTGCACCGCCGTGGCCACGACCAGGTCTTCCCAGGACATGCCGGAGCTCGTGAACACGCGCGGCCGATCCAGGTCGACCGCCGTGGCCCCGGTCGCGATGGAGCGGAGCGGCACGAGCGCGTCGGCTGCGATGACGCCCTCCTCGATCGGGATGAGCACGTCTCCGCCCTCGCGCAGTGCCACGGCCAGGTCCTCGACGACGACCTGAGCCCGGCCGACGAGGGTGGAGGGCAGCTCGCGGGCGCCAGGTTCGTGTGACCCGACGGCGACGGTGCAGGAGTCGGCCGGCACGAGGCTGCCATCGAAGAGCGGGGTGCGTGCCGTCGTCGCGCAGACGATCAGCTGGGCGCTCCGCACATCGGCGGAGGCCCCGACGCTCGCGGCCTGGCCGGACTGCCGGATTCGAGCAGCCAGGTCCGCGGCCCGGCCGGAGTGCCTGGCGACGATGGTGACCTCGCCGATCTCCCGGATACCGCGCATCGCCTCGATGTGACCCCAGGCCTGCGGTCCGGAGCCGAACACGACCATCCGCTCGATCCGTGCGGGGGCGAGATGGTCGGCGGCCGCGGCTGAGACGGCCGGGGTGCGCAGGGTCGTGAGTGCGGCGCCGTCGAGCAGGGCGACCGGACCGAGTGTCACCGCGTCCAGCAGCAGGTAGACGCCCTGGATCCTCTCCCGGCCGATGGCGGGGTTTCCCGGGGCGACGGTGGCAACCTTGACGCCGGCGAACTCCGCGGCCTGGGCGGGCATCAGCAGCAGCTGCCCGCGCTCGAGCTCGAGGATGCCGCGGTCGAAGTCCGCCGCCGGGTCGAGCCCGCCACGGAGGGCGTCATCGATCGCGCGCGCGGCGGCACGGAATCCGACCCGGCGGAAGATCTCCGCCCCGGAGATCCAGGGTGGTCCGGTGGTGTCGGTCATGCCCCGGCCGTCGGGCCCGAGACGGTCCTGGGAATCTCGTGCCATGAGATGAGCATACTAACCGGTCAGGAAGCTCGAATCCCGGTCGCCACGGTCGCACTCGTCACGGTCGCGGCTGACCCCGGCGCGCGTCGCCCAGCGGTGACGGATTCCCCGGGAGACTTCCCGAAAGGAAAAAAGCTACCGGAATCGCCGGGTTGGAAATAAGCTGCCGATTGCCGGGGAATTCCCTCGGCAATAGAACACAGTGAGGTCGGCAATCATGAACCTTTTATTGGTCATCGTCGCAATCGTGGCCGTCGTGCTTCTCCTCACAGGCGGGTTCGTGCAGTCCCTGCAGTTCCTGCTCTGGGTCGGGGTTGTTCTCCTCGTCATCGCCGTGATCATGTTCCTGGCCCGATCGATCTCGGGCCGCCGCACCTAAGCGGCCTCACTGGGGGTCGCAGCACGCACGGACCGCCCGACCGCCCGACCGCCCGACCGCCCGCCCGACTGCCGGGCTGCCGGGCGGTCCGTGCTGTTGGCGGTAGGCAGTCCCGTTCTCCGGGCGTTCGCACGGTCTCCTCGCGACCGCTATCGGGACTACCTAAACTGGGCCTATCGGGCTGATCGCTCGCCGAGCAGGGGAGACAGACCGCATGACTGAAACCAACCGCGTCGTCGTCGTCGGTGACGCACTCATCGACGAACTCCGTGACGCGGAGTCCCTGCGCGAGTTTCCGGGCGGCGCGGCGCTGAACGTGGCCGTTGGCCTCGCCGTGCTCGGAGTTCCGACGACCCTCATCGCCATGGTTGGCGACGACCCCGATGGCGCGGCGCTGCGGGACTTCCTCGCCGCGCACGACGTGGCCCTGATCGCCACACCAGGCCCGCACGGCAGTTCCCGGGCCACCTCGGACCGCACCGACGGCGAGCCGCGCTATGCCTTCAACGAGGCCGCGAAGAAGCGCCGGATCGAATTCGGCGATGCCGAGCGCGCCGCACTCGACGCCGCGCGCCTGGTCGTCGTGAGCTGCTTCCCCTTCGACGACGGGGCCCAGACCGACGCCTTCCTCGCGGCGGTCACCGATCCGCAACAGCGCCTGGTGATCGACCCCAACCCGCGCGCCGGCATGCTCGCCGACCGTGAGGCCTTCGTGCGCAACTTCGAACGTGTCGCGGCCCGCAGCCTGCTGACCAAGGTCGGAGACGAAGACGCGGAGCTGCTCTACGGCAGCACCCTGCCTGAGCTGCGCGCCCGGCTCCTTTCCGCCGGAGCACACCACGTGCTGGCGACCGCCGGGCGCGACGGGGCGACGATCGAGACCGACGACGGGCTGCTCGTGAGCGAGCCGATCAGTGCGTTGCCCGGCGCCGTGGTCGACACGATGGGCGCCGGCGACGCGACCCTGGCCTCCAGTGTGCAGACCATCCTGGCCACGGGCGTTCCGACGGATGCCCCGGGCTGGCAGCGTCTCCTGGCCGCCGCCATGCGCATCGCGGCCGCCACCTGCCGCGAAGAGGGTGCCCTGCTCCGGGTGCCGCCCGTCGTCTGACGCCGGGCGCCACCCGGGAGAAACCGGATCATCGGAGCCTGTGGCGTGAGACGGCGGCCCAGGTGCAGACCCGGCGTCAGACCCGGCGTCGATCTCGTCGGCAGCTCAGTCGACTCAGGCGTCGACGGGCTCGAGGAGGGGACGTTTGGGCGGTCGTCCATCGCCGGACGAGCGTCCGGTGAGCCGGCGCCCGATCCATGGCAGCACGTATTCGCGGTAGTAGGCCGCGGTACCGGGGACCCGACCAGCGGCGGCGGCCTCGAGGCCGGCCCATTCGGCGGGCACCGGCACGCCGAGCGCCTCGAGCACGTTGGACGCGACCCGCGTGTGCCCGAGGGCGTTGAGGTGCAATTTGTCGACCGACCAGAACTGTCCCTCGGCGAGCAGAGGGTCGCCCCAGTTGTCGACCAGGGTGACACCCGGCCGCACGAACGCATCGCGGGCGGCCTCGGCCAGCCGGTCGCCGCGCCGTTGCATGACCGCACCCATCGGTAGGTGCCGCGACGGGTTCCCGCCGCTGAGCACCAGCATGTGCGTGCCGCGCTCGAGCGCGCGATCGACGACCTTGCCCATCAGATCGATGACATAGGAGATCTCGACCCGCGGCCGCATGAGGTCGTTGCCGCCGCCGCAGAGTGACAAAAGATCGGGGGCCTGGGCGAGGGCCGGTTCCAGTTGCTCGGCGACGATCGGACCGAGCAGGCGCCCGCGCACGGCGAGGTTCGCGTACGAGACCCGGGTGGCGGATGCCTCGGCGATGCCGAGCGCGACCAGGTCCGCCCAGCCGCGAAGCCGTCCGTCCGGCAGGTCGTCGCCGACACCCTCGGTGAAACTGTCACCAATGGCGACGTAGCGCTGGAACATCAGGATCCCCTCACCCTGCGAGTGCCCGAACAGGCATCCGGGCAGGGGCGATGCTACTCGCTCTCGTCGTGGGTGTGCCGTGTGCCGTGGGTCTGTTCGACGCCCTGGCTCGGGTCCTTCGGGAGGTTCCAGCGGCCGGAGAGCACGTCCCTGGCCTGCTGGGCCGCGCGGCGAACCTCTTTGTCGGGGTCGCGCAGGCGCTGCACGATCGTGGCGAGGTGGTCGGCGGTGCCCTGGGCGGCGAGCGCGTGCAGGGCGGCGGCGCGCACCCGCGGCACCTCGTCGGTGGTCAGGCGCACGAGCTTCGGGGCAACCTGGAGGTCGCGGAGCAGGATGACCCGCGCGCACATTTCGCGCACCCGCCAGGCCTGGTTGTTCAGTCCGACCACGACGTACGGCGCGGCTGCCTCGCTCCAGACGTAGAGCAGGGCGCGGGCACCCCACAGCTCGGGCCAGTAGAGGGCGGGAGCGCCTTCGAGGATGCCCAGGGCGTGGCGTCCGCCGGCGTAGAGCAGGAAGTCCTTGCCGGCGTTCTTGGCACGGAGGAGGGCGATGGAGTTGTCGATCACCGTTTGTTCGCCATAGTGCAGGACGGCGGCGTGGATGCGCTCCGCCGTGGGCAGGTCGATGGGAAGGTCGGGGTGTAGATCTAATTTGTTAGGCATGGCACTGCCAAAACTAGCAAGCGCGCGGGGTGCAGGCCAATGCCGGGTTTCCCCCAGGGGCCGATCGTGGTTCAGCTGGCGTCATCGTCGACCGGAATCGTGCGCTCGAACCCGGTCGCCCGGTCGTAGATACCGTAGTTGCCGATCTCCCGATAGCCGAGGCGGCGGTACATGGCGAGCGCCTCCGGCTGGGCGTAGCCGGTCTCCAGGCGCACCATCCGGTAGCCGAGTTCGCGGGCGAGCTCCTCGAGGGCGGTGAGCACGGTGGACGCGTGGCCGGCCCGACGGTAGGCCGGGTTGGTCCACATCCGCTTGACCTCGCAAGTGCGCTCGTCCAGCTGGCGGATGCCGCCGCCGGCGACTGTGTTCGCGCCGTCGAGCAGCACGATGAAACCACCGGTAGGCGGGTCGAAGGCGCCCGCTTCGACGTCGTGCACCGTGTCGGCCCCGCCTCCGCCGTAGCGTTCCTCGTACTCGCGACCGAGATCGGTGAGAAGTGGGGCCACTTCGGGGTCGGTCAGGCGTACGCGGGCGATTTTCACATCCCCTAGTCTGCCTGATCGGCGCGCGTTCGATCGCGACCGGTAAACTCCTCCTGTGTCTGTCAACCCCGAACTGCAGGGCCGGGTCTTCCCGCCGGTCGCCCCCTATCTCGTCGGCCGGGAGAAGGTGCGTGAATTTGCGCGCGCCGTCTTCGCGACCAACCCGATCAACCACGACCCGGATGCCGCGCGCGCAGCGGGCTACGCCGACGTCGTCGCCCCGCCCACCTTCGCGGTGGTCGTGCAGGAAGCCACCCTGGCCCAGCTGCTGGCCGAGCCGGACGCCGGCATCGACTTCAGCCGGGTCGTGCACGGCGACCAACGGTTCAGCTTCAGCCGCCCCATCGTCGCCGGTGACGAGCTCACGGCGACGCTGACCGTGGCGAGCGTGAAGAGCCTGGGCGGACACTCCATGGTGACGGCCGAGTCCCGAGTCGTCGACGCATCCGGCGCCCACGTCGTGACCGCGACCTCCACCCTTGTCGTCAGGGGAGACGAATGAGCATCATCAGCACCACCCCACGACTGGGCGACCTGGTCGTCGGCGCCGTCGTCGCCGAAGCGACCTTCCCGCTGACCCGGGGTTCCCTCGTGCGGTATGCCGGGGCCTCCGGAGACTTCAACCCCATTCATTACCGCGACGACGTGGCCGTGTCCGTGGGGCTGCCCGGCGTGCTCGCGCACGGCATGCTGACCATGGGCCTGGCGGTGCAGCCCGTCATCGACTGGGCGGGTGACCCGGGCCGCATCCTCGACTACCAGGTGCGCTTCACCCGCCCCGTGCTCGTCGACCCGGCCGCCGGCGCCGTCGTCACGGTCGTCGCCAAGGTCGGCTCGATCGACGCGGATGCCGGCATCGTGCGCATCGACCTCACCGTGTCGTTCAACGAGGTGACCGTGCTCGGCAAGGCGCAGGCACGCGTCAGCCTGGCCGACCGCCCACGCACCGGGGCCTGAGGCCGTGCCGAGAACCGGCTCCGGGCCGCTCCCGAGGTTCGCCGACCTGACCACCATGCGTGTCGGTGGCCAACCGGCGCGGCTGCTCTCTCCGGCGACCGAGCTGGAGCTCGTCGACGCCGCCCGCACGGTGTGGGGATCAGGTGAGGAGTGGATGCTGCTCGGCGGCGGCTCCAACATGGTCGTCTCCGACGAGGGTTTCGACGGCACCGTGATTCGAGTGCTCACCCGTGGCGTGGCGGTGTTGGCGACCGGTGCCGCCGCCGACGCCGAGGCGAGCGCATCGGACCGGGTGCGACTGCGCGTGCAGGCCGGCGAACCGTGGGACGAGCTCGTCGCCCGCACGGTCGCAGAGGGCTGGTCCGGCCTCGAAGCGCTCTCCGGCATCCCCGGTTCGACCGGGGCCGCCCCGGTGCAGAACATCGGCGCCTACGGCCAGGAGCTCTCGGACAGCCTGGTCGCGATCGACTTCCTCGACTACGAGACCGGCGTGCTCCGCCGGATCGACGCGGCCGAACTCCAGCTCGGCTACCGCACCTCGGCGCTCAAGCAGGGGCTCCGAGGCCTCGTGCTCGCGGTCGAACTGGAACTGCACGACACCCGGGCCGAGGCATCCGTGCTCGGCAGCGCACTCAGCACGCCGGTCGCCTACCCGCAGCTGGCCGGGGCGCTCGGGGTGCAGGTCGGCGACCGGGTTCCGCTCGGCGCATTGCGGGCATCCGTGCTCGCCCTGCGCGGCGCCAAGGGGATGGTTCTCGATGCCGGCGACCCCGACACGAACAGTGCCGGCTCGTTCTTCACCAACCCGATCGTGTCGCTGGCCTTCTCCCGCACAATGCCGGCGTCGGCGCCGCGCTGGCCGCTGACCGACCCCGACCCGCCCGACCGGGTCATCCCGATCGAGGAGTACTACGGGGTCGGCCCGGTCGAAGACGCGACACCGGTGCCGCTCGTGAAGCTCAGCGCCGCCTGGCTGATCGAGAATTCCGGGATATCGCGTGGCTTCAGGTTGCCCGGGTCGCGCGCGGCGATCTCGAGCAAGCACAGCCTCGCGTTGACCAACGTCGGCGGGGCGACCGCCGACGAGATCGGCCAACTCGCCCGCTTCGTGCAGGGCCGGGTGCAATCGGAGTTCGGCGTGATCCTGCAACCGGAGCCCCTGCTCGTCGGCGTGACCCTCTAGCCGCGCCCGGCAGGGCGCGGCCCCTCCCGGGCCGTCCCGGGCGCATTGTCGCTCGCGGCCCGTCCAATGGAACTCGGCGCACGTTGCTCCACACGCCGGGTTCCGGGACACGTGCCGCGAGCGCCGCCGGTCGGGCTCGTGCACGCCGGCTCGCTGGGGAGCGCTAGCCGGCCCGACGCAGTGAGGCCGCGATTCCGGCGACGACGAGCAGGACGCCGACGGCGATGACCCCGCCGAGTAGCCACAGGGTAGGTTCGACCGGGCGGGGCAACAGGGTCGATAAGAGCATGTAGGCCGCGAACGTGAGCAGGATGACGCCCCAGAGGATCGTGCCGAACAATGGCCGGCGGGGTCGGCCGGCCGGGGCGGCAAGGTGCGGGGGAGAGGCGGCCTGCGGTGTCGCCGTCGGGAGCGGATCAGGCGCGACGTTGGCGGATGCGACGGGCACCGGTTCGATGGGCACCGGTACGGCGGGCACCCGCGTGACGGCCGTTGGTTCGACCGGCACGGCGGTGGCAGGTCGCGCTTCCGGTGCTTCCGGTGCTTCCGGTGCTTCCGGTGATTCCTGGGATTCCTGCGGCCCGGGAGGGCGCGCGGGAGCCCGCACGGCGGCCAGGTCTGCGTCCTCCGCGGGGAGGGAGCCGGCCGAGTTCGAATACGAGGGGCCGACGGGCCCCGGTGCTTCGGTGGCGGCGGTGGTGGTTGCCGCATCCTTCTCGGTCATCGGTTCTCCTGGCTGGTCGAGGGGCTGCCGTTGTCATTGGCGATGGTGACCTGGCCGAGGAAGGTCCAGACGCGGATCCGGGGCATGGCCCGGGTGCCGTCGTCATTGAAGGCACGCTGGTCGTGGAAGAAGAGGCCGCCCAGACCCTGGCTCGACGGGTCTGCGGAGTAGTTGATGCCGCCGATGAAAGCGCCGGCCTCGACCTGCACCGCCCGGTCCGTCGGCAGGATCAGCTCCGTGACGCCCATGCCCATCCAGATGTCGATGGTGCGTTCGTCCGAGCCGCCCGGCTCGTCCAAGCGCGACAGGTCGATGGTGGACTTTCCGGCCAGCACGACGTAACCGGGAGGTGCACCCGCCGCGACCGGACTGACCGTCCAGACCGGAGCGCCGACGGGGAAGAACGCTGTTCCGCCAGGGAAGACGCCGAGCAGCACGAGCGCGGCGGCGGCGAGGAAGGCCAGGCCGCCCATGGCGCCGCCCTCGCGGCCGCGGATCCCGGAGATGATGACACCGAGGGCGAGAACGCCGACCGTGACGGCCAGGCCGACGATCAAGGCAGCCGTCGACCAGGTTCCGGCCGACCACAGCCCCGCCGTGACGGCACCCCCGGTCAGCGCGAGCCCGAGCACGATCGCTGAGAAGCCGGCTCCTTGACGTCGGTCCCGCCAGGTCCCTCGCCCCGCCTGGCCGGCTGCCGCGCCGCGCCGGGCATTCGCCCCCTCGTCTGCGAAGCCGGCCGGATAGTCGACGGCGCCGTGCCGCTGGTAAGTGCCGGGTGGGGCCGAGGTGCGCCGCACCAGGAACACGACGAGCCAGATGATCCCGATCGTGACCCCGATGCTCCAGCCGACCGCGAGCGTCGTGGACAGCCAGACCGGCAGCCCCAGCGCAGCCTGCGGGTTCTGCCACCACAGGTCGCGCGAGTAGGACACGAAGCTGATCGCCAGCACCGCCACGATCACGATCATCACCGGTTCGAAGACCCCGCGCAGCGCCTGTTCGGCGTGGATGCGACCCTGCGCGTCCGGGAGCAGTGCCCAGCCGACCACGTAAACGAACAGCACCGGCCCGCCGAGAACGGCCAGCACGATCGCAATGACCCGCACCAGGAGCGGGTTCAGTCCCGCACGGCGGGCGATCCCGCCGCACACCCCGGCGAACCACCGGTCGCTGCCACGCACGATACCGGTAGACCGATTCCAGTCGAAGAAACGGTCGCCGCTCCCCGGGGCGCCGGACGTCGGCGGAGGCGCGGCCGGTGTCGGCCCGGCCCGGCCCGAGCCCTGCTGCGCTGAGTCAGTCATGCTCACAGTGTGCCCGCGCTCCGCCGAGTCGACAATGGCGGGCCCCGGACCGGGCCGGCCGGCGGTCGCCGACGGATGCCGCGCTACAGCAGCCCGAGTTCCATCGCCCGGGTGACGGCCCTGGTGCGGTCGCTCACCGCGAGCTTCTCGAAGGTGTGCAGCAGATGCGTCTTGACCGTGGCCTCGCTGATGAAGAGTGAACGTCCGATTTGGGGGTTGCTCTGGCCGGCCGAGACCAGCCGCAGCACGTCGAGTTCCCGGGCGGACAGACGTGGCGACGGCGCTGTATCCGCCCGCACCCGGTGAACCAGCCTGGCCGCGATGGTCGGGGCGAGTACGGTCTGGCCGCCGGCCACCGCGCGCACGCCCTCGATGATCTCGGCCTGGGGTGCTGCCTTGAGCAGGTAGCCGCTCGCGCCGGCGGCGATGGCGCCGAGGATCTGGTCGTCGCTCTCGTAGGTCGTCAGGATCAGCACCCGGGTGGCGTCGTGTGCGGCGAGGATGCGCTGGGTGGCTTCGACGCCGTCGACGCGCGGCATCCGCAGGTCCATCAGCACGACGTCGGGGCGCAGCGCGGCGGCCAGCGTAACCGCCTCCTCACCGTCAGCGGCCTCCCCGACGACGACGATGTCGTCGGCCGCGCCCAGTAGCAGGGCGATCCCGCCGCGCACGATCGGATGGTCGTCGGCGACCAGCACGCGGATCACGGGGTGCTCCGGGTGAGGTCGTCGTCGGCGAGCGAGGCGACGCCGTGTACGCGGATCACGGGGGTGCTCCGCCTGGCATCGACACGCAGCGGCACGCTCACCCGCAGCACGGTGCCGCGGGGGACTCCGTTCGTGATCGAGAGGCTGCCGCCGACGAGGCCTACCCGGTCACGCATCCCCGACAGGCCGAATCCGTTCTCCCGCTCGGCCGAATAGCCACCGAGACCCCGGCCGTCGTCGCGCACGGTCAGGGTCGCGGTTTCGCCGCTCTGGTCGATGCAGACGGATGCAGCGCCGGCCCGGGAGTGCTTGCGCACGTTCGCGAGTCCCTCCTGCGCGCAGCGCAACAGGACGACCTCGAGCTCGCGGTCGAGGCCGGCCACGGTGACCTCCGCGTCAACCTGGATACCGGTTTCCCGGCCGAAGCGCTCGGCCAGGCGACCCACCGTTTCGGCGAGGGTCGAATCGTTCACTCGCACGGGTGACATGGCGGCGACGAGCGCGCGCGCCTCGGTGAGCGCCTGACGGGCCGTGTCCTCGATCAGGTCGACGCTCGCTCCCGCGGCGGATTCGGCGCCCAGCTCGGTGTGGGCGCGCTGGGCGAGCATGACGAGGCTGGTCAGGCTCTGCGCGATGGTGTCGTGGATCTCCCTGGCCAGGCGTTCCCGCTCGATGGCGCCGCCGGCATCCCGGTGCAGGATCGCCAGCTCGTCCTGGGCTGCCGTCAGTTCCGCGAGCAACCGGCGCTGGGTGTTGCCGTCACGGGAGATTCGGGTGATCCAGGCACCGAGGGCAACCGCGAACACGAACGAGATCGCCTCGACGGCGCCGGCTTGCAGAAGGTCGCCCAGGCCGCCACCGAGGCTCACCGTCAGACCGGCGGCGACTACGACGGCGAGCAGAGCGCTCAGGGCGACGGACGCGAGGAAGCCCGGGGTGAGCACCCAGAGCAGTGGAAAGCTGATCGCCTGCAGGGCCGCCAGGTTCGGGTTGAACGCGGCGGCCACGCCGGACCCGACGATGAGGGCGACCCGGAACGCGGTCTGCGCGCCGGCGCCGGCCGGGACGGCTGGTGGCGTTCCGCCCGGCAAGACCGCGGCAGGAGAGCGTCCGGCCGACGTCCATGACGCGGGTGAGACCCCGGCGGAGGCGACCGCATCGGGTGAGACCCCGGTGGAGGCCGCTCCCGCGCACTCGGCGGCCCGGCGGATGCCCCGCCGCCCGAACGCGAGATAGCAGAGGCCGATCGCGGCCAGGGTGATCAGGGCGCCGGCCCGCCCCGGTCCGGCGAAGTCGGAGTCGAGGGCCGCGATCACGGCCATCACCAGGAGCGATCCGGCGATGACCGTGTCCCACCAGCGCAGGCTGGTCATGGCACCAGCCTGCCCCGCACGTGCGGGCCGGCCGCGGGCATCCGTGCCGCAGGCACGCGGATCACGCGTCCTTCCGGATCCAGCGGAACGTCACGCGGCTGAGCACGAGCCCGATCACGAGCCAGACGGCCAGGTTCAGGGCCACCATCGGGAAGTCCCACTCGCCGGTCTGCTCCAGGGAGGCGAACCCCTCCGGCAGGAACACCCCGCGCATGCCCTGCGCCACCCATTTGAGCGGGAACACGCCGGCCAGGTTCTGCATCCACTCTGGGAGAACGTAGAACTGCAGGTAGACGCCGGAGATGAACTGCAGAATCAGCACGATCGGGATGACGACGGCTGCGGCACTCTTGCCGGAGCGGGGGAGGGCCGAGAGCGCGATGCCGAGGAAGGCACAGGTGATCACGCCGAGCAGGAAGACCCAGGCGAAGGTGAACCACCTGCCCGCCTCGGTCGGCAGGTCGATGCCGAGCAGGAACCGGGCGACCAGGATCAACAGCGCGGCCTGGATCAGGGCGGTCACCAGCACCCCGCCGAGCTTGCCCATGAAGTAGCTGAGCGGCGAGAGCGGCGTGCCGCCGAGTCGTTTCAGGGTGCCGTCACCCTTCTCGCCGGCAATGTCGATGGCGAGGTTCTGCACGCCGGAGAGCAGGATCCCCGCGGCCAGCATGGCCGGCAGGTAGTAGGCGCCGACGCTGATCCCCCCGGTGCCGTCGGCGTTCTCGCCGATGTTCCCGGCCGCGCCGAAGGCCGCGGTGAAGATGCCGAGCATGACGAACGGGAACAGGAACGTGAAGAACACGGTGTCCGGGGTGCGGAAATAGACCCGGGTCTCGTAGAGCACACGGGACGCACCGAGCCGCAGGATGCCGCCCAGTCCGCCGAGGGACGGGGCGCCCGCTGCAGGGGCCCCGTTTGCCGTGTTCGTGCCGACGGCGCTCATGCGAGCACCTCCTCTTCGCTGTCGCCACCGGCTGTGCCGGTGGTCTCGTCGCCATTGTCGGCGCCGGTTTCGTTGTTATGGCCCCGGCGCTCGCCGCGGACGAGGCCGAGGTAGACATCCTCCAGGCTGGGCCGGATCACCTCGAGGCCGGCCGGTTCCCCGCCCGCGGCGATGAGGCCGGCCACCACTCGGCCAGGCTCCTGCGTGCGCACCTCGCGCGGGGCCCCGTCGGCATCCCGCCAGCGCACCAGGGGAACCCGCGCCTGCGACCCGCCGATCTCGTCGATGGTGCCGATGTCGATGAGCCGCCCGTCGTTGATCACCCCGGCCCGGTCGCCGAGCTGGGCGGCCTCGTCGAGGTAGTGGGTGGTGAGCAGGATGGTGGTGCCCTCCGCCTTGAGCCGCCGCACCAGGTCCCAGAACTGGTGCCGTGCCTCGGGGTCGAAGCCCGTGGTCGGTTCGTCCAGGAACAGGAGCTCCGGCCGGCCGATGATGCCGAGCGCGACATCCACCCGCCGGCGTTGTCCGCCGGACAGCTTGCTGATGCGGGTCTTCGCCTTCGAGGCAAGGCCGACGGCGTCGATCACCTCGGACACCCGGCGCGGGTTCGGGTAGAGCCCGGCGAAGTGACTGAGCTGTTCGGCGACGGTGACGTTGCCGCTCTCGCCGGTGGACTGGAGCACGATTCCGAGGCGGGCCTTCCAGGCCCGGCCCGCGCGTTGCGGGTCGGCGCCGAGCACGCTCACGTCGCCGGAAGTGCGGTCGCGGTAGCCCTCGAGGATCTCGATCGCGGTGCTCTTGCCTGCCCCGTTCGGGCCGAGCAGCGCGAAGGTCTCGCCGGCCCGGATGTCGAAGCTGATGCCGCGGAGGGCCTCGAGCCCGCCATAGGACTTGTGCAGGTCGCGCACGCGCACGACCGGGGATGAGGTTTCCATACCAGTAGGTTCCCACCCCGCCGCGCTGGGCGAAAGCCTCGCCCGGTCGACCCGCCCATCCACCGATCGACGGATGCCGTCCCCACCGCGAAAGTGCACTTTTGGCCCCCTCAGCGGAGTCGAAGGGGCGAAAAGTGCACTCTCGCGGGCCCGCGGACGAGGTTGGGCGGGGTGGGGCGGGGAGGGTTAGGCGAAGAGGCGCTGGAGGCGCTGCACGCCCTCGAGGAGTTGGGCGTCGCCGAGCGCGTAGGAGAAGCGGAGGTAGCCGCTCGGCCCGAAGGCCTCGCCCGGAACCGCGGCCACCTCGACCTGGTCGAGGATGAGGTCCGCGAGTTCGAGCGATGTGGTCGGGGTGACGCCGCCCCAGGTGCGCCCGAGCAGGCCCGTGACATCGGGGTAGACGTAGAACGCGCCCTGCGGCGTCGGGGTCACCATGCCGGGGATCTTGTTCAGCTCGGCGACGATGACCTTGCGTCGGCGGTCGAAGGCGTCCCGCATGGCGAGCGCGGCATCCTGCGGCCCGGTGAGGGCGGCGATGCCGGCGCGCTGGGAGATGTTCGACACGTTGGAGGACAGGTGCGACTGCAGATTGGCGGCGGCCTTGATGGCGTCCTGCGGACCCACCATCCAGCCGAGGCGCCAGCCGGTCATCGCATAGGTTTTCGCGACGCCGTTGACCAGGATGGTGCGGTCGGCCAGCGCGGGCACGGCCTCGACGATCGAGACTGCTCTCACTCCGTCATAGGTGAGGTTCTGGTAGATCTCGTCGCTGATGACCCACAGGCCGTTTTCCTCGGCCCATTCGCCGATGGCCTGAGTCTGTTCGGGGGAGTAGACCGCGCCGGTGGGGTTGGACGGTGACACGAAGAGGAGCACCTTGGTGCGCGGGGTGCGCGCGGCCTCGAGCTGCTCGACCGTGACCAGGTAGCCCTGGTCTGCTCCGGCGAAAACGTCGACCTGCACGCCCCCGGCCAGACGGATCGACTCAGGGTAGGTGGTCCAGTACGGCGTGGGCACGATGACCTCGTCGCCCGGGTCGAGCAGCGTGGCGAAGGCCTGGTAAACCGCCTGCTTGCCGCCGTTGGTGACGACCACCTGGCTGGGCGAGATGGCCAGGCCGCTGTCCCTGAGCGTCTTCGCCGCGATGGCCTCGCGCAGATCGGGCAGCCCGGCCGCCGGGGTGTAACGGTGATTCTTCGGGTCCCGCACCGCGGCAAGGGCGGCCTCAACGATGTGCTCAGGGGTCGGGAAATCAGGCTCGCCGGCGGCGAAGCTGATCACCGGTCGACCGGCAGCCTGGAGCGCCTTGGCCTTTCCGTCGACCTTGAGAGTCGCCGACTCCGCGATGGAACCGATCCGGGTAGAGATGCGCTTGAGTTCGTGAGTCACGTTTCGAGCATAGGGCGGCGTACCGCCCCCGCGAAGGTCCGGAGCCGTGAATCTCGCATTCCGCCGCCCCAGAGTGACCCCAGCTTTACTCTCGTCCCGGAGTGACCTAGACTTGACCGAGGTAGTTGAATTCTGCCATGCTTTTTTGCGCCCTTTTTGGTGTGTCCCGTGGACTCGCCGGAAAGCCGCGGAGGAGAGTGGCGCTCAGGATTCTCTCCATAGGGTGGTGGCTCAATTGGTAGAGCAGCGGTCTCCAAAACCGCAGGTTGCAGGTTCGAGTCCTGTCCGCCCTGCAAGTCGGTGGCATTCCGTCGGCCCATGAAAGGTGTAATCAGGTGGCCCGAAAAGTTGTCGACGAACCCAGTGAGGAAATCGTCGCGAACGCGAAAATTGCGCGTGATTCGAAGCGCAGTCCCTTCGCTCGGATGTCCCTGTTCATCAAGCAGGTCATGGCGGAGCTGCGCAAGGTCGTCACCCCCACCCGCAAGGAGCTCCTGAGCTACACGGGAGTTGTGCTGGTCTTCGTGGTCATCATGATGGCAATCGTTTCCGCTTTCGACTGGGTGTTCGCACTCGTCGTGACATACGTTTTCGGAACGCCAGGCGGCTGAACGGATGCCGCCGGGCGGCTCCCGCAAGGATTCATGGCAACGCTGAACGGGTCACGCTTTCGTGCCCAGGCAATAGAAAAGGATTGAGATTTAGTGACTGAGACGAATCACGACGATGTCGACTGGGCCACCGCCGCCGAGCAGTCCTCAGACGACGACGAGGCGCAGGAGGGCAACACCCTCGCCGCCGAAGAAGGCTCCGTAGAGGCCGCCGAGCAGGCAGCCGTCCACGTGTTCGACCCGAGCGTCGGAGTCGAAGACAACCTCGACGCCGCGCTGGACGCGCTGGCCGGATCGGTTGATCCCGAGGCCGACGCGATTGTCGACGACGCCCTCGACATCGACTCCGTCGACGAAGCGGATGCGTCCGTCGAGGCCGTGCAGGACGAAGAAGCCACCGAGGCCGAAGAGGCCGTCGATGAGGACCCGTACGCGGAGTTCCGCAAGGAGCTGCGCTTCCAGCCGGGCAAGTGGTTCGTCATCCACTCCTACGCCGGCTTCGAACGCCGCGTGAAGTCGAACATCGAGAACCGCAAGCAGTCGATGGCCATGGAAGATTTCATCTACCAGGTCGAGGTTCCGATGGAAGACGTCGTCGAGATCAAGAACGGCCAGCGCAAGATGGTCACCCGAGTGCGAATCCCCGGCTACGTGCTGGTGCGGATGGACCTCAACGAGGACAGCTGGTCCGTGGTTCGCCACACCCCCGGTGTGACCGGGTTCGTCGGCAACGCCCACAACCCGACCCCGCTCCGTTTCGAAGAGGCCTTCGGCATGCTGAAGAGCCTCGTCGAGATTCAGGAAGTCCCCACCGCGAAGTCCGGCTCAGGACGCGGCGGCAAGGTTCCCACCCGCGCCCTCCCGGCCGAGATCGACTACGAAATCGGCGAGACCATCACGATCAAGGAGGGCTCGTTCGCGGGCCTGCCCGGATCGATCAGCGAGATCAAGGCGGAGAGCGGCAAGCTCATCGTGCTGGTGTCGCTGTTCGAGCGCGAGACCCCGGTCGAGCTCAGCTTCGACCAGGTCACCAAGCTCTAAAAAGTTTCCAGTTCACCGGGGCCCGTCCGGGCCACCGGGAGAGCGGCCCTCGTGGCTGCTCGTCATCACAAAGAAGGAAGAACAATGGCACCGAAGAAGAAGGTAACTGGTCTGATCAAGCTTCAGATCAAGGCCGGCGCCGCCAACCCCGCACCGCCCATCGGGCCGGCGCTTGGTCAGCACGGCGTCAACATCATGGAATTCTGCAAGGCATACAACGCCCAGACGGAATCCCAGCGCGGCAACGTCATCCCGGTGGAAATCACCGTCTACGACGACCGTTCATTCACTTTCATCCTGAAGACCCCGCCCGCCGCGGAGCTCATCAAGAAGGCTGCCGGCGTCGCCAAGGGCAGTGGCACCCCGCACACCGTCAAGGTTGCGAAGCTCACCAAGGCACAGGTTCGCGAGATCGCCGAAGCGAAGATGGTTGACCTCAACGCCAACGACCTCGACGCAGCGTCGAAGATCATCGCCGGCACCGCCCGTTCCATGGGCATCACGGTCGAGGCCTGAGCCTAAACCCCGGCATCCCGCCACCCAGCAGTACGTGGAAGAGCCAGCCAGGCTCGCACCACACTCTCAAATTTTTTGTACAGGAGATTCAAATGGCACAGAAGTCAAAGGCCTACCGGGCCGCGGCCGAGAAGATCGAAGCCGACAAGCTTTACACCCCCGTCGAGGCCGTCACGCTGGCCCGCGAGACCGGTTCGGCGAACTTCAACTCGACCGTTGAGGTTGCCCTCAAGCTCGGCGTCGACCCGCGCAAGGCGGACCAGATGGTGCGTGGAACCGTTATTCTTCCTCACGGTACCGGTCGCACCGCCCGCGTCATCGTTTTCGCAACCGGCCCGGCCGCTGACGCTGCCATCGCAGCAGGCGCCGACGAGGTTGGTGGCGACGAGCTCATCGAGAAGGTGGCCGCCGGCTACACCTCGTTCGACTCCGCCGTCTCGACCCCGGAGCTCATGGGCAAGGTCGGCCGTCTCGGAAAGGTGCTGGGCCCGCGTGGCCTCATGCCGAACCCGAAGACCGGAACGGTGACGCCCGACGTCGCCAAGGCCGTGTCCGACATCAAGGGCGGAAAGATCGAATTCCGCGTCGACAAGCACGCAAACGTGCAGTTCGTCGTTGGCAAGGCTTCCTTCTCCGCCGAGCAGCTGAACGAGAACATCGCCGCAGCGCTCGAGGAGATCGTGCGCCTCAAGCCGAGCTCCTCCAAGGGCCGGTACATCATGAAGGGCGCCGTGTCGACCACGTTCGGCCCCGGCATCCCGCTCGATGTGAACAGCATCTAAGCACACGCACCAACACGAAGGGCCCGTCGCGAGACGGGCCCTTCGTTCGTTGACGAACGCTCAGCTCATCGGTTGGCGGATGCCGCCGACGCGTTGTCCGGGTGCGCCCGCAGCATCGCGGCCACGGCGATCGCGTCACCCTCAGGCTGGTGCGACGCGCTGTGCGGCTTGGCGATGAACAGGTAGAGCAGCCCGCTGCCCAGCACGATGAAGAGCCCGATCAGCACGATCCAGTCGTCGAGGAACACGCCGGTCGTGCCCGGCCTGGCCAGCAGTACCATCGCGAAGATCCCGTAGGCGAGGGCGACCGCGTTGACCGCGAAGCCGAAACGGCCCAGGTTGAACGGTCCGGCGGGACGCCAGCCCTTGATTCGCTGCCGCAGTGCGGCGAGAACCACGGCCTGGAACGCCAGATAGATCCCGATCACCGCGAAGGCCGTGATCCTGGCCAGCAGGGTGTTGCCGCCCACGTAGATCAGCAGGCACAGCAGCAGGGGAATCGTGCAGGCCACGATCAGGGCGTTGACGGGCACCGCGGTGCGGTGGGACACCCGGGAGAGCCAGGCGTGGCCGGGGATCATCCCGTCCCGTGCGAACGAGAACAGCAACCGGCTGGCGGCCGCCTGCAGGCTGAGCACGCAGGAGAGGAACGCCGTGAGCGCGACCACGAGGAAGATCTTCGCGCCGACCGTGCCGAGCGAGGCGTCGAGGATCGCGGGAATCGGGTCGATGTCCGTGCCGGTGACGATGGCCTGCAGGTCTGGCGCGGCCAGGACGTAGCCGCCGAAGGAGAACAGGGCGGAGACCCCGCCGACGAGGATGGTCATGATCATCGCGCGCGGGATGCCCCTGGCCGGGTTCGTCACCTCCTCCGCCACGTCTCCGCAGGCCTCGAACCCGTAGAACAGGAACAGTCCGGCCAGGGCCGCGCCGAGGAACGCGGCGGCGTAGCTGTCGTTGCCCTGCACGCCCATGGTGTCGAAGAAGACGCTGAACTCCTGCTTGCGCTGGAAGATCAGCAGGTAGAGGCCGAGGCCGACGACGCCGACGAGTTCGGCGGCGAGGCCGATCCTGGCGACCCGCCCGAGCGTCTTCGTTCCGGAGAAGTTCAACCCGAACGCGACCACGAGGAAGAGCACGGACAGGCCGAGGGTGACCTCGTTGGTGACCGGCGCGTTGATCAGGCTGGCGAGGAATCCGGTGCCGAATTCGGCGACGGCGGTGATGGTGACGATCATCGCCCAGATATAGACCCAGGCCGCCATCCACGCGTAGCGCTTGCCCCAGAGCCTGCGGGTCCAGGGGTAGATTCCGCCGGCGATCGGGTACTGCGAGACGACCTCGCCGAAGACGAGGGCGACCAGCAACTGTCCGCTGCCGACGATGACCAGCCAGAAGATCGAGGGGGGACCGCCCGTGCTGAGCGCGAGCGCGAAGAGCGAGTACACGCCCACCAGCGGGGAGAGGTAGGTGAAGCCGAGGGCGAAGTTGGCCCAGAGGCCCATGGAGCGATGGAAGGAGTCCTCATAGCCGAGGGCCTTGAGGTGCTCGCTGTCGCCGAGCCCCGTGCGCGGGGACGGGTTGTCGTTCATGTGTTGACCTTTCCGATCGAGCCGGAGGAACTGACGGTCACCCACCCGACCGCGGACACCTCATTGTGTGTGATCAACATACTGGACCGGGAACGTCAAAAGGTATAGAACCGAATGATTCATTTCTTCGGCGTGTTGCGCCCGTGCGCGGTGGTCGAGCTTCGCCGCGGTGGTCGAGCTTCGCCGCGGTGGTCGAGCCTCGCCGCGGTGGTCGAGCCTCGCCGCGGTGGTCGAGCCTGTCGAGACCCGGAGCGACCGCAGGCTACGGGTCGTGGCGTGGCTCGTGGCTGACCAGCCCGACCGTGTTGCCCTCGCTGTCGCGGATGAAGGCCATCCACTCGTCGGTGCCGGCCGGGCCGAGCGAGTCATCGGTGTGGCTGAAAATGATGTGCGGCGGGTCGACGATCTCCACCTTCAGCCCGCGGAGTCGCTCGACGGTCGCCGGCACGTCGTCTACCTGCAGGTAGACGAGGGCGGAGGCCGCGGCCCTCTCGAGCAGCAGGCGGGACCGGCCCACGTTGAAGAAGAGCAGGCCGGGGGGATCGAACCGGGCCGCCGGTGGGCCCCCAAGCAGGAGCTCGTAGAAGGCGCATGCCCGGTCGAGGTCGTCGGCGTGCTGGGCAACCTGCAGGATCTCCATCGTGTCCTCCACCACGATCATCCGTTGACCGGGCAATCCTGTCCACCCCCATCCACTCGGATCAGCCGATGTAGCTCATCACGTGCTTGACCCGGGTGTAGTCCTCGAGCCCGTACATCGAGAGATCCTTGCCGTAGCCGGAGTGCTTGAACCCGCCGTGTGGCATCTCGGCGACGAGCGGAATGTGCGTGTTGATCCAGACACAGCCGAAGGAGAGTCGTTTAGCCATCCGCATGGCGGTCGAGTGGTCCTTCGTCCAGACCGAGGAGGCCAGGCCGTACTGCACGTCGTTCGCCCAGGCGAGTGCCTCCGCCTCGTCGGTGAACTTCTGGGCGGTGATCACGGGGCCGAAGAACTCCTCCTGCACGGCCTCGTCGGTCTGGCGCAGGTTGGCGACGATGGTCGCCTCGTGGAAGTAGCCGACGCTGCCCTGACGGTGGCCGCCGAGGACGATCTCGGCGTGGTCGGGCAGTCGGTCGATCACGCCTTCGATCCGGGCGAGATGGTCGGCGCTGGAGAGCGCGCCGAAGAGGATGCCCTCCTCGCGCGGCCCGCCGGTACGGGCGTTGGTCTTCGCGTGTGCGGCCAGGGCGGCGACGAACTCGTCGTGGATGCCCTCCTGGACGAGCAGGCGGGTGGCCGCGGTGCAGTCCTGGCCGCCGTTGTAGAACGCGGCCGCGGTGATGCCCTCGACGGCGGCGGCGATGTCGGCGTCGTTGAAAACGATCACCGGGGCCTTGCCGCCCAGCTCGAGGTGCACGCGTTTCAGGTCGAGGGCCGCCGCGCCGGCGACCTCCATTCCGGCGCGCACCGAGCCGGTGATCGAGACCATCTGCGGGGTGCGGTCGGTGACCAGGGCGCGGCCGGTGTCGCGGTTCCCGGTGACCACGTTGAGGGCACCGGCGGGCAGGAACTCGGAGGCGATCTCGGCCAGCAACAGGGTGGACACCGGGGTCGAATCGGAGGGTTTGAGCACGACCGTGTTGCCGGCCGCGAGGGCGGGCGCGATCTTCCAGATCGCCATCATCATCGGGTAGTTCCACGGGGTGACCTGGCCGATCACGCCGATCGGCTCGCGACGCACCATCGAGGTGTGGTCCTTGAGGTACTCGCCGGCCGACTTGCCCTCGAGCACGCGGGCGGCCCCGGCGAAGAAGCGCACCTGGTCGATCATCACCTCGATCTCGTCGCCGACGATCCCGGCCCGGGGTTTTCCGGTGTTCTGGCTCTCAACGTCGGCGATCTCCTCCGTGCGCGCCTCGAGGGCGTCGGCGAAGCGCAGCAGGGCCAGCTGGCGTTCGCCCGGGGTTGTCTCGCCCCAGGTCTCGAAGGCGGTGGCCGCGGCACCATACGCGGCCGCGACATCAGCCTCGGTCGAGATGGGGGTGCGCGCGTAGACCTCTTCGGTGGCCGGGTCGATGATGTCGAGCCGGTCGGTGGCCGCGGATTCGACGTACTGTCCGTTGACGAAGTTGCGGAGTTCGCGGATGGGCATGGCCGGCCTTTCTGGAGGTGGTGAGCACCGGCAGTGACAGCCGCATCGCCCGGGAGTCGAGGAGACCCGCCGGGCTCGACGTTACCCTAAAACATCCGGAATGCAATCTTTAATTTGAGACGGGATCGTGCTCCGCCCGGGTCGCGACGAGGAAGGGGGTGCCGGGGCAGGGCAGCAGCTCATAGTTGTTGAGCGGATGCCGCCGGTTCGGCAGGATGTCGCCGGCCGGGAGCGTCGGTTCGGTCGAGATCACGACTCGGCCGACCTGGTTGATCAGGACGACCGGGCCGGAGAGGGCCAGGAAATGCGGCAGGAGCACCTGTTCGAGGCGCTTGACGTAGACATCCGCGCCGACGACGCCGATCATCCGCTCGTCCAGTCGAACGGGCATGGTGAGCGTGATGATGAAGTCGCAGGTGCAGAGCTGGTCCACGTAAGGGCCGGTCACGTGGGTCTGATTCGTGGACTCCGGCACGGCGTACCACTCGAGGTCCCGGAAGTCGCGCAGGTATTCGGTGTGCACCCGGGTGGCCAGGTCGAGCCGGCTCGCGCCGCTCGTGTTGCCGAGCAGCGGGTTCGAGGCGAGCGGGCCGAGCCACCAAGCGAAGTGCGTGTCGCGGCCGGTCACGTACTGCGGCGCAGCGATGAACCCGGCGCCGATCAGGATCGACTCGGTCGTGGCGGAGGCCAGATCCGTGGGCGATTCGGCGGAGGCGAGGAGGGCGGGCACCACGAGGCTCTCCACGAGCTCGTCGAGGTCGGCCCGGTCGGCACTCGCGCCGGCGATCGCCTCGCGCCACTCGGACAGGATGCCGAATACGCGGGCGAAGATCTCGCCGACCTCCGCCGCGCAGCTCGCGGCCGTGGCCTCGCCGGTCGGGCCGGGCGTGCGGAGAGGGTGGCTGGTCGTCTCAGGCGTCGTCGACGATGGCGTCATCGAGGTGTCCTCCTCGTTCGATCCGGGCTTTCATGATGAGCAGCCACTCGCCGAGCAGGAGCACCTGGTCGGCGACGAGGGTGCGCGCGGCCGTGCCGTCGCCGTGAGTGATGGCCGCGGCAACCTCGCCGTTCAGCCGGACTACCTGCTCACGGGTGCCCGGGTCGCCGAGGCCGAGAAGGAGGAGAGGCCCGAATTCGGCCTGGAGGCGGATCTGCTCCCGCACGAGGCGGGCGGACTGGCTGAGCACGGCGAGCTCGAGATAGAAGCCGCCCGCGTTGGTGCGGGCGCCGGCGGTGCTGGTGAAATCGGCGTGGAGGAGCCAGGCCCCCAGCCGCTCGGCGTCGGCGGCCGAGGCGCGGAGGGCGGCGCGTTCGGCACAGCCTTCCGCGATCGTGGAGAAGTAGACGCCGAGGTCGGAGAGCTCGACCTGGGCGAGGCCGTGCAGCCGGGCCTCGAGCAGCGTGCCGTGCGGGGCATCCGCCTTGATCACGAAACTTCCGCCGCCTCGCCCGCGGCGGGTCTCGACCAGGCCGGCGTCGCGCAGGATGACCAGGCCTTCGCGAACGGTGATCAGGGCCACGCCGAAGCGGCGGGCGAGTTCCTGCTCGCTGGGGAGGCGCTCGCCCGGGGTGAGGACGCCGAGGATGATGGCGTCGGTCAAGCGACGTGCAACCTGCTCGGCGCGGCCCGCCTCGATGAGCTGCGCGAAGATCGCTTCCCGGGCGCCGGGTCGCAGCTGAGCCTTCATACGCCCAATCTAGCCGACGCCGGGTGGCGGGAACCAAATCATGCGATATAGGATCAAATCAAGTGCGACCATTGCCGGTGCCCGGTGATCCGTCGTGGAACCGGGACCGAGGTGGGCGAGTGCTGCAGGAGAAGAACGGGCAGGCGGGCCCGTTGGCCGGACTGCGGGTCGCCGATTTCTCGCGCGTCCTCGCCGGCCCGTACGCCACCATGATGCTCGCCGACTTCGGCGCGGACGTGATCAAGATCGAGAGCCCACAGGGTGACGACACCCGGAGCTGGCTGCCGCCGGTGGACGCCCAGGGCGAGTCCACCTACTTCGGTGCGGTCAACCGGAACAAGCGCGCCGTCGTCTGCGACCTGGCCACCCCGGCCGGCCTGGCCGTTGCTCGCCGGCTGGCGGAGACGGCGGACGTCGTCGTCGAGAATTTCAGGCCCGGGGTGCTCGACCGGTTCGGGCTGGGCTTCGACACCGTCGCCGCGGCGAATCCCGGGGTGGTCTACTGCTCGATCACCGGTTTCGGCCGGGGGGCCGGCGCCCGGCTGCCCGGCTACGACCTGCTCGTGCAGGCGGTCGGCGGCCTGATGAGCGTGACCGGCGCGCCGGGCGGGGAGCCGAGCAAGGTCGGGGTGGCCCTTGTCGACGTGCTGGCCGGGCTGAACGCGCTCAGCGGCATCCTGCTCGCCCTCCGTGCCCGCGACGCGGCCCGCGCCGCCGGCGATTCCGATTCCGGATCCGTGCGGGTCGAGGTCGACCTGATGGGCTCCCTGCTGTCCGCGCTCACCAACCAGGCCGCCGGTACCCTGGCCACCGGGCTGCCGCCGGCCCGGATGGGCAACGCGCACCCGAGCATCGCGCCATACGAACTCTTCGCCGGCCAGGACCGGCCGCTCGTGATCGCGGTAGGCACCGACCGTCAATTCCGCACCCTGGTGCGGCTGCTCGGGGCCCCGGAGCTTGCGGTCGACCCCCGTTTCGCGGACAACCCGGCCAGGGTGCGGCACCGCGCGGTGCTGAAGACGCTGCTCGAGGCCCGACTACGCGCGCAGCCGGCCGCCGAGTGGGTCGCCACCCTGACGGATGCCGGGGTGCCGGCCGGACTGGTCAACACCATCGACGAGGCCTTCACCTTCGCCGCCGATCTGGGGCTCGCCCCGGTCGTCGAGGTGTCCGGAAGCCGCCAGGTCGCCAATCCCATCCATCTGGCGAATCGGCCGCCCGTCTACCACCGGCCGCCGCCGCGGCTCGGCGAGCACAACGGCGCCGACTGGCTCCGCCCGGACGACGCCACACCGACCGCGTAACCCGCCCCACCGACCTCGTAAAGGACAACCGTGACCGCCTCAGGCCGCCCCACCCCGCTCGTCCACAGCCCGCTCGTGGACACCGTCTTCGACCTCGATGCCCTGCTCGAGGCCGACGAGATCGCCTGGGCCCGGAAGGCGCGCGCGTTCGCGACCAACCGCATCCTGCCCACCATCGAGCAGGACTTCGAGGACAAACGATTCCGCCGCGAGCTCGTCGCCGAACTCGGTGCTGCCGGATTCCTCGGCATGCACCTCGACGGCTACGGCTGCGCGGGCGCGGGGGCGGTGAGCTACGGTCTGGTCTGCCTCGAACTCGAGGCCGCCGACAGCGGCTGGCGCACCTTCGTGTCGGTGCAGGGCTCGCTGGCCATGTCCGCCATTCACAAGTACGGCTCGGAGGAGCAGAAGCAGCGGTGGCTGCCCGGGATGGCCGCGGGGGAACTCGTCGGCTGCTTCGCCCTGACCGAACCCACCGGGGGCAGCGACCCGGCAGCGATGAAGACCACGGCCCGCCGCGACGGTGACGGCTGGGTGCTCGATGGCACCAAGCGCTGGATCGGCCTGGCCAGCGTCGCCGACATTGCGGTGGTCTGGGCGATGACGGATGACGGTGTGCGCGGCTTCCTCGTTCCGACCGAAACACCGGGGTTCACGGCCACGCCGATCGACAACAAGCTCTCGATGCGCGCGTCGATCCAATGCGACGTCAGCTTCGACGGGGTACGCGTGCCCGGCGACGCGATCCTCCCCGGCGCCCGGGGACTGTCCGGGCCGTTCGGCTGCCTGAACGAGGCCCGCTTCGGCATCGTCTGGGGAGCCATGGGTGCCGCCCGCAGCTGCCTCGACGCTGCGATCGGACGCTCGCAGACCCGCGAGGTGTTCGGCAGGCCGATCGGGGCCACCCAGCTGATCCAGGCCAAACTCGCCGACATGTTCGTCGAATACGAGAAGGGGGTGCTGCTCGCCCTGCACCTGGGCCGGCTCAAGGAGCGCGGCACGCTCACTCCCGCGCAGATCAGCGTCGGCAAGCTCAACAGCGTTCGCGAGGCGATCCTGATCGCCCGGGAGGCGCGCGCGATCCTCGGCGGTGACGGCATCACGAGCGAATTCCCAGTGATGCGGCACATGAACAACCTCGAATCCGTGCGCACCTACGAGGGTACGGATGAGATCCATCAGCTCGTGCTCGGCCGGGCGTTGACCGGCCTGAACGCGTTCGCCTGAGCAGCCACTTCGGCCGCTGGGAGGCGGTGAACAGGCGCTCAGCGAATGGGTCAGGCTCGGCCGACGAGCGCCCGGGTCAGCGGATGCTGCGGGGCGGCCATGATCTCGGCGATCGACCCCTGCTCGACGATGCGGCCGGCGTCGATCACGGCCACCCGGTCGCAGACTGAAGCCACGACGGAAAAGTCCGACGAGCCGATGATGACCGTGCGCCCGGCCCGCAGGCCGCTGAGCAGGGACAGCACGGCCGCGTGCGCCTCCGGCTTCCGGCCATCCGTCGGGTCGTCGAAGATGAGAAGTTCGGGGTCGTCCATGGTCAGCCGGGATGCCAGGCGGACCGCGGTGAGCAGCGCCGCTGCCCGGCGCCCCCTGGGTCGTGTTCCCAGGGGTACCGGCCCCAGCGAGCGAAGCCTCGGCCCGCTCGATCTGGCGAACCAGGGCCGGGGCTGCCCGACGAGTTCGCGCCCGTCGAAGAGGATCGACCCGGAGCGGATCGAGGCTGGTGGTGCGAGTCTGCCGGCGATCGCCAGGGCAAGTTCGGAGCGACCGGAGTCGGCGTCACCAACCAGACCAAGGGCCTCGCCGATCCCGACCGAGAGCGACATTCCCTCGTTCGACCATGAATCGCTTCCGGCCGGTGAGATGCGGAGGCCGCGCACGTCGAGCAGGGTCGACGCGCGGAAACCGTGGGAGGGCACCGGGTCTGGGCCGGTGCGCGACTCATCTTGGGGGTCGTTCGGATGTCCCCACGCTGGCAGCAGCGAATTCACGACGGCTCCTTCTGGTGGGACTACGACTGGTGCGAATGCGAATGCGAATGCGAATGCGAATGCGAATGCGAATGCGAGTGCGAGTGGTGCGAGTGCGAGTGGTGCGACTGCGACAGGTGGGACTACGGGTTGGCGTGCGACAGCGCCGGGTCACCATCGGCTGCCGATGGCCCGGCGGGCTGCGCCGTCAGGAAAATGAGACTCGTTCAGATGGCTTCACTGTATTCAATCCGGGAGATAGACGGGGAAGAGAGACCCGGAATCTCGGTGTTTGGACCCGAACTGGGGGAGCTTGTGCCGACCGTTTCCGTGGACACGTCGGTGAAACACTCCCGCAACACGGCCGGACTACGCTCCCACCATGGCTGACCTGTTCACGGACTACGGCGTTTCCGCGGCACTGCGCGCGAAACGGGGCGCGCCCAGCGCGTGGGATGAGATGTTCCCCGATCTCTCCTCGCTCACACCGCTCGAAGCGCGCGCGGCCTACAAGGACGTCTTCGCCGCGCTGGCGAAGATGACCCAGGAGGAACTTCGGGGGCGAACGGATGCCCTCGCCAGTTCCTATCTCGCGCAGGGGGTGACCTTCGACTTCGCAGGCGAGGAACGACCGTTCCCCCTCGACGCCGTTCCGCGGGTGATCGAACAGCAGGAATGGGTCACCGTGGAGGCGGGAATCAAACAGCGAGTCCTCGCCCTCGAAGCCTTCCTCGCCGACATTTACGGACCGCAGGCGGCGGTGCACGACGGGATCATCCCGGCCGCCCTGATCAGTTCCTCGAGCCACTTCCACCGGCAGGCGGCCGGAATCGTCCCGGCGAACCATGTGCGCATCCAGGTCTCCGGGATCGACCTGATCAGGGACGAGCTGGGCGCCTGGCGGGTGCTCGAAGACAACGTCCGGGTGCCGAGCGGCGTGAGCTATGTCATTTCCAACCGGAGGGTGATGGCCCAGACCCTGCCGGAGCTGTTCGTATCCATGCGGGTGCGCCCCGTCGGCGACTACCCCAACAAGCTGCTCCAGGCCCTCCGCGCCTCCGCACCGCCCGGGATCGACGATCCCAATGTCGTGGTGCTCACCCCCGGCGTTTTCAACTCCGCGTACTTCGAGCACACCCTGCTCGCCCGGCTGATGGGCGTCGAACTCGTCGAGGGTCGTGACCTGTTCTGCTCCGGTGGCCGGGTCTGGATGCGCACCACCGCCGGCCCGACCAGGGTCGACGTGATCTACCGCCGGGTCGATGACGAGTTCCTGGACCCGCTGCAGTTCCGCGCGGACTCGCAACTCGGGTCGCCCGGCATCATGATGGCGGCCAGGCTCGGCAACGTGACCATCGCCAACGCGGTGGGCAACGGGGTCGCCGACGACAAGCTCGTCTACACCTACCTGCCGGAGCTGATCCGGTACTACCTCGGCGAGGAGGCGATCATCCCCAACGTCGACACCTGGCGTCTCGAGGACCCGCTCGCCCTCGAGGAGGTGCTCGACCGGCTCGATGAACTCGTCGTCAAACCGGTCGACGGTTCGGGCGGTAAGGGGCTCGTGGTGGGGCCGGCGGCATCCGCGGCCGAGTTGGAGACCCTGCGGAAGCAGCTGCTCAAGGACCCTCGCGGCTGGATCGCCCAACCGGTGGTGCAGTTCTCGACCATCCCCACCCTGGTCGAGGAGGGCCTGCGCCCGCGGCACGCCGACCTGCGCCCGTTCGCGGTGAACGACGGCACCGACGTCTGGGTGCTGCCCGGCGGACTCACCAGGGTGGCGCTGCCGGAGGGCGAACTCGTCGTCAACTCCAGCCAGGGGGGCGGGTCCAAGGACACCTGGGTGATCGGCGCCGAGCCGGACTTCACCGGCGATGGGATGACCCGGTCCGTGCAGGGGCTGGTCGCCGACCAGGCGGCGAACGTGCACTCGACCGGGGTGGCGCACGCCGTCGATCACTCGCCGCAGGACAAACCGTTCAATGACAACGAACAACACCAACAGCAACAGGCGGATGCGCGGCCTGTCGGGGAGAGGAAGGCCCAGGAATGTTGAGCCGAATCGCGGAAAGCCTGTTCTGGATCGGACGCTACATCGAGCGTAGCGACGGCACCGCCCGGATCCTGGACGTTCACCTCCAGCTCCTGCTCGAAGATCCCTGGATCGAGGAGAGCATCGCCTGCCAGTCCCTCCTGCACCTGATGGGAAGCGATGCCCCGGCCGACCGGCCCCTCACCCGGAAGGACGTGCTCGCGACGCTGGCGGTCGACCGGGCGCATCCGGCCTCGATCGCCTACTCGGTCAAGGCGGCCAGGGAGAACGCGCGGAGGGCGAGGGAGATCGTGCCCACCGAGCTGTGGGAGTGCCTGAACACCACGAGTGCCCGGATGCCGCGCAAGGTCGCGAGCGAGAAGACCCACGATTTCTTCGGCTGGGTGCGCGAACGCGCCGCGCTCGCCGTGGGGATTGTGGAGTCCGGGGTCAGCCGTGACGACGCCTGGCTGTTCTTCAACCTCGGCCGCAGCCTCGAGCAGGCCGATATGACGGCCCGGCTTCTCGCGACCCGGTCGTTGACCGAGGCGAGCGGGCCGTCCTGGACCACGATCCTGCGCTCCTGCGGCGCCTATGAATCGTATCTGCGCACCTACCGGGGCGTGCCGTCGGCCAGGAATGCGGCGGAGTTCCTGCTCCTGGACCGGTTGTTCCCGCGGTCGATCGTGTTCTCCATCTCCCGGGCCGAGCAGTGCCTGCGCGAAATGGAGCCCCGGCTGGACCGGGTGGGCGTGTCCGACCAGGCCCAGCGGGTGCTCGGGCAGATCCGCAGCCAGCTGGAGTATCGGCCGATCATGGACATCCTCAACGATCTGCCGCACCAGATGGACCTCGTGCAGGAGGCCACCAGCACCGCCTCGGAGGCCATCGGCGAGCGGTACTTCCCGACCAGCACCGTGCCGAGCTGGACGGGAGAGGCCTCGTGAACCGGCTCCGGATCCGTCACCGCACCGGCTATCGCTACCAGGGCGAGGTCGGTGCGTCCTACAACGAGGCGCGGATGCTGCCGGTCAGTTCGGCCGATCAGCTGGTGCTCTACTCCAACCTGGAGATTTCGCCGGTGTCGAGCAACCACCAGTACGTCGACTACTGGGGAACCCAGGTGTCCTCGTTCGAGGTGCTCACGCCGCACGCCGAGCTGACCCTCACCGCCACCAGCCTGGTCGAGGTGCGGCCGCTCACCCACCTGGCCCATTCGCTGGGCTGGGGCGAGCTCGCCGCAATCGCCGTGCGGAGCACCTCGACCGTGGAACATTCCCGGCAGACTCGGCTCACGGAACCGCCGGACGACGTGCAGGACCTCGCGGCAGAGATCGTCTCCCGCCACGACAACCCCTGCGACGCCGCCCTGGAGATCTGCACGGCGATCGGCGGTCGAATTCAGTACGTGCAGGGCGTCACCGGGGTGCACTCCACCGCCGCGGAGGCGTGGGACGACCGGCGCGGCGTATGCCAGGACATCACCCACATCGCGCTCGGAGCCTTGCGCTCGGTCGGCATCCCCGCTCGGTACGTCTCCGGCTACCTGCATCCGAAGCCCGATGCCGGGATCGGCGAGACCGTCACGGGCGAATCCCACGCCTGGGTCGAGTGGTTCTGCGGCGACTGGCGCGGCTTCGACCCGACGAACTCGATCGGGATCGGCGACCGCCACGTGTCGGTCGGCCGCGGCCGGGACTACAACGACGTGCCCCCGTTGCGGGGCGTGTTCGCCGGGCCGTTCGGCTCCGAGTTGTTCGTCACGGTGGAGATCACCCGGGAGGCCTGACGCCGCGGGCGACGGCGACGCGGCTCGCGCTCGCGGCGGCGGATGTCGCGGCACGTCCGGGGGAAGCCGGCGCGCCGAGGAACGTGCGCCGGCTTCCCCAACGCGTGCCGCGACGCTATCCGCGGGTCAGTGGGTCGGCGAGTGCGCCTCGAGGAACTTGTACACCTCGGTCTGGTCGACGCCGGGAAAGGTGCCCGTGGGCAGCGCGGCGAGCAGGCTCGTCGGCGTGCGCGCGGCCGGCCAGGACTGCCCGGCCCAGCGTGTGGCCAGGTCGTCGGGCGCGCTGCGGCAACAGGCCTCGTCGGGGCAGCGGGACACCGCTCGGTTGCCGGTCTCCCGGCCGCGGAACCACTTCACGTGGTCGAACGGCACCCCCACGCTCACCGAGTATTCGCCCTCTTTCGCCTTCTCGATTCGGGAGGTGCACCAGAAGGTCCCGGTCGGGGTGTCGGTGTACTGGTACCAGGGGCTGAACCGGTCGGGCACGTCGAAGACGGTGCGTGCCGTCCAGTTGCGGCAGACGGTGGTGCCTTCGACCGCGCCGAGGGCATCGCTCGGAAAGCGCACCGTGTCGTTCTCGTAGGCCTTGATGATCGTGCCCGACTCGTGCACCTTCATGAAGTGCACGGGAATACCCAGCCGGGCCGTCGCGAGGTTCGTGAAGCGGTGCGCGGCGGTCTCGTATGACACCGAGAACGCATCCCGCAGGTCTTCCATCGAGATGCGCCGCAGATTCTTCGCCTCGGTCAGCATCCGCACGGTTTCCTTCTCCGGCAACAGGATGGCAGCGGTCAGGTAGTTCGTCTCCACCCGCTGGCGGAGAAAATCGGCGTAGTTTCCGGGTTCGTCGTGACCGCAGAGCAGGCTCGCGAAGGCCTGGAGGATGGGGGTGCGTGAGTCGCGCGAGGCCGACTGGGCGGTCGGCAGATAGATGCGGCCATTCCGCTTGTCGGTGACCGACCGGGTGGAATGCGGCAGGTCGCCGACGTAGTGCAGCGAGTAGCCGAGGTGGGTGGCCATGTCCGCGACCACCTGGTGCGACACCGGGCCGCCGGAGTGCCCGACCGCGGTGAGGAGGTCCAGCGCCTGCTCCTCGAGCTCAGGGAAGTAGTTGTCTCTGGCGCGCATGGTCGCGCGCAGCTGGGCGTTGGCCCGCCTCGCCTCCTCCGGGGTGGCCGCCCGTTCACGATGCAGTCGCTCGATCTCATGGTGCAGGGTGAGGATCGTCTGCAGGGTCTCGTCGCTGGTTGCCCGGCTGACCCGGATCTTGGCCAGCCCGAGCGCCGTGAAGACGGCACCGCGCTGGGCGCGTTCCACGGCGATCTCCAGCGCGGCCCGCTCGGAGGGGGCCTCCGGCTTGAGGAGGTCGTCGACGGTGGTGCCCAGGGCGGTCGCGATCGTGCGCAGCATCGACAGGCGCGGCTCCCGATTGCCGTTCTCGATCATCGAGACCTGCGAGGGGGCCCGGTCGATGGCCGTCGCGAGGCTGTCGAGAGTCATCCGCCTGGTCGTGCGGAGCTCACGGATGCGCCGCCCCAGGGTGAGCGCGTCGAGACCGTGCTCGGCGGGTGCGGGTGCGGAGAGAGCGGAACGAAGGAGCGGATCGGCGTTGATCATGTCCTCATCGTCACACGGGGTAGAACTTCTCGCAAGCAGAAGAACTGGTGTTCTTCTGTCCCCGGGAATGGCCCGGGGGCATCCGTACCGGCGCAGAGTTGGTGCACAGGCAAGCAACGACGCTAACCCGATCCAGTCCGGGCGGAGCTCACCGACACATGGTCGGCTCCACCGAGGCCCCACATCACTTCCGAAGGAGACCAGATCATGAACACACCGCCCCTCGCGACGACCAACCGGGTCTCGACAGGCTCGACCACCGGGACAAGCACCGGGAGCTTTGCCACCATCGAACCGCACCTTGAGATCACCGGCGATCTCGGACCCCGGTACGAGGAGATTCTCACCCCCGAGGCCCTGGTCTTCCTGGCGGAACTGCACGACCGGTTCGCCGGAACCCGGCACGACCTGCTCGCCGCCCGGTTGCGGAAGCGCGTCGACGCCGCCAACGGGCGCGACCCCGGTTTCCTCACCGAGACGGCGCATCTGCGTCGTGACCCGAGCTGGCGCGTCGCCGGCGCCGGGCCCGGTCTGGAGGACCGCCGGGTGGAAATCACCGGACCGACCGACCGCAAGATGGCCATCAACGCGTTGAACTCGGGCGCGAAGGTCTGGCTGGCCGATCAGGAGGATGCGACCAGCCCCACCTGGGCGAACGTCGTCGAGGGCCAGCTCAGCCTGTTCGACACCGTGCGCGGACAGCTGAGCTTCACCAGCCCAGAGGGCAAGGAATACAGCGTGACCGGCGGGCCGACCGGCCAGACCCCGACGATCGTGATGCGACCGCGCGGCTGGCACCTGGTCGAGAAGAACCTCATCTTCGTCGACCGGGCCAACCGGCGAATGAGCGCCTCCGGCAGCCTGGTCGACTTCGGCCTCTACTTCTTCCACAACGCTAAGCGCCTGATCCAGAACGGCAGCGGCCCGTACTTTTACCTCCCGAAGCTGGAAAGCCACTACGAGGCACGGCTGTGGGACGACATCTTCAGTCACTCCGAAGAGCGCCTCGGGATCGAGTACGGCACCATCCGCGCGACCGTGCTGATCGAGACCATCCAGGCCGCATTCGAAATGGAGGAGATCCTCTACGAGCTGCGCGACCACTGCGCCGGGCTGAACGCCGGCCGCTGGGACTACATCTTCAGCATCATCAAGACCTTCCGCACCAGGGGACGCCGTTTCGTCTTCCCCGACCGCAAGCAGATCACGATGACCGTGCCGTTCATGCGGGCCTATACCGAGCTGCTCGTCTCCACCTGCCACCGCCGTGGCGCGTATGCCATCGGCGGCATGAGCGCGTTCATTCCGAACCGGCGTGACCCGGAGGTCACCGCCCGAGCGCTCGAACAGGTCGCGGCGGACAAGCGACGTGAGGCCACCGACGGCTTCGACGGCACCTGGGTCGCCCACCCCGACCTCATCCCCACGGCGCAGGCCGAGTTTGACGCGGTGCTCGGCACCAACCCGAACCAGGTCCACCGCACCCGGGACGAGGTGTCGGTGACGGCGGCCGAGCTGCTCGACGTGGCGTCCGTCGGCGGCCAGATCACCGAGTCGGGCGTGCGCGACAACCTGAAGATCGGGCTGCGCTACATCGAGTCGTGGCTGCGCGGGGTTGGCGCCGCGGCCATCGACAACCTGATGGAGGACGCCGCGACGGCGGAGATCTCCCGCTCGCAGGTCTGGCAGTGGATCCATGACAACTCGGTCACCGCCGAGGGGCGCCGGATCGACAAGACCTGGGTCAACGAGCAGGTCTCCGAGGTCTTCGCCGGGCTCGAACGCACGCCGGGAGACCGTTTCGACGACGCCCTGGAGGTGTTCCGGGCATCCGCTCTCGAGCCCGAATTCCCGACGTTCCTCACCGTCGGCGCCTACGCCCGCTACCTCTAACCCACCCCGCCCCGCCGCCCCCTCCCGCGAGAGTGCACTTTTCGCCCTTACGACCAACGTGAAGGGGCGAAAAGTGCACTCTCGCGGAGGGGCGGGGGATCGGTAGGGTGGAGCGGTGATCACGATACGACGGGCGACCGGGGCGGATGCCGCGGCGCTGGCCGAGCTGGCCGAAGCCACCTTCTGGCTGGCCACGCCGGCGCACACCACGGCGGAGGCGGTGGCGGACTTCCTCCGGGAGATGCTCGCCGAGTCCAACTTCGCGGGCTACCTGGCCGATCCCGAACGTCTCCTCCTCGTCGCGGAGGAAGACGGCATCCTGCAGGGCTACACGATGCTCGTGTTCGGCGAGCCGACGGATGCCGACGCCAGGGCCGCCATCGGAATCCTCCCCACCGCGGAACTCAGCAAGTTCTACCTGCGCCAGGAGACCCACGGACGCGGAGTCGCCGCCCCGCTGATGACTGCCACGCTCAACGAGGCCAGGGCCCGCGGGGCGTCCGGCAGCTGGCTCGGCGTGAACCAGGAGAACGGGCGCGCCATCCGGTTCTACGAGAAGAACGGCTACGCGAAGGTCGGCGTGAAACGCTTCCTCGTCGGTGGGCAGTACGAGGACGACTTCGTGCTGGAGCGGGCGCTCTAACCCGATCCCGGCGCACACTCCGCGGCCGAATTCGGGTCAGGGCTCGGCCCGCACCCTATTCCGCGCCCGAGGCCCGGGCGGCGCGGGCCGCGATCGACTGTTCCTTCAGCCCGGTGATCTGCGCGTGCGCGGCGAGGGCCGCGCGCCTCGTCTCGCCGAGGTCCACGATCGGTGCCGGGTATTCATCCGTTCCCCACTCCGGCACGTTCTCGCGGATGTACTCTCCGTCCGGGTCGAACTTCTTTGCCTGCAGCTCGGGGTTGAAGACCCGGAAGTAGGGGGCAGCGTCGGCGCCCGAGCCGGCCACCCACTGCCAGCCGAACGGATTGCTCGCCGCATCGGCGTCGACGAGGGTGTCCCAGAACCACTCTTCCCCGATCCGCCAGTCGATGAGCAGGTTCTTGATCAGGAATGACGCCGCCACCATTCGTACCCGATTGTGCATGCTGCCGGTGCGCCAGAGTTCGCGCATGCCCGCGTCGACCAGCGGGAAGCCGGTGTGCCCGCGTCGCCAGGCGTCGAGGGCCCGCTCGTCGAGGGGCGGCCACGGGAAGGCGTCGAACTCCGGTCTCAGGTTGACGCTGGCCAGGTCGGGGGCGTTGTAGAGCACGTGATAGCTGAATTCGCGCCAGCCCACCTCGGTGAGGAACCGTGTCGCGCTCGCCTGGCCGGGGCCGGCCAGGCCGATCCGGCCCCACTCGGTCGCATGCCAAATCTGGAATGGACTGATCTCGCCCCAGCGCAGGTGCGGAGAGAGCCGGGAGGTCACGGTTCGGGCCGGTTCGTCGCGTTCGGTGGCATAACGGGTCAGCGAATCCCGCAGAAAGGTGTCGAGCCGTCGATGCGCGGCGGCCTCGCCCGGCTGCCAGGCCGCGCGCAGCCCGGCCGCCCAATCGGGCCGAGTGGGCAGAAGCGCCCAGTCTGCCAGCGGATCGGAGTCGAGGCGCCCCCGGTAGCCGGGGAGAGCCGTGGGCGCCGGATGCGGCGGCCGGGGCGGCGGACCGGCCTGGCAGGCCCGCCAGAACGGAGTGAAGACCGAATACGGTCCACCCTGCCCGGTCCGGATCGTCCACGGTTCGTGCAGAAGAGACCCGGCAAAACTGCGGGTGTCGATACCCGCCGCGCGCAGCCCGGACTTGAGCCGCGCGTCGACGACCCGTTCGGCGGCTCCGTAGCGGCGGTTCCAGAACACGGCGCCCGCGCCGACGGATGCCGCCAGCTCCGTCAGCACGGCCTCGGCCGGTCCGCGCCGGAGCGTCAGCCGGGCGCCGAGGCGCTCCAGCGAGTCGGCGAGCGAGGTCAGGCTCCCGTGCAGCCACCACCGGGCCGCGCCGCCGAGCGGGCGAATCCCGGCCGATTCCTCGTCAAGCAGATAGAGCGCCACGATCGGACGTCCGCGGGCCACGGCCGCGTGCAGTGCCGGGTTGTCGGCGAGTCGAAGGTCGTCCCGGAACCAGACGATCGACGGCCCGGTTCCGGTCTCGTCCCCGGGCGGCTCTTCGATTCCGGTCACGCGCGTGATTCCGCCCCGGGGCCGGCGGCCCCCGGGTCCCCGGCCACGCTGCCGTGGGAGTGCCCATCGGTCAGCGGCACGTCGGAGATGCGCAGCACGATCTTGCCCCTGGTGTGGCCCTGCTCGATCTCGCGGTGGGCCGCGGCCCCCTCGGCCAATTCGAACACCCGGTCGACGTGCACGCGCACGGTGCCGTCGTCGATCAGCTCACTGATCCAGTCCAGGGTGCGAGCGTCGGCCGCGACCTTGAAGCCGGTCGCGTCGACTCCCGCGGCGGCGGCATCGGCGGCCATCGTCGGCCAGCTCCCGGTCGGAGCGTTGACGAGGATGCCGCCCTCCCGAAGCACGCGGAGGGACCGGGTTCCCGTGTTGTCGTGCACGTTGCCGATCAGGTCGATCACCGAGTCAAGCCCGGTGAGCACCTCGTCGAACCGGGTCACGGTGTAGTCGATGACCTCGTCGGCGCCGAGCCGGCGGAGGAATTCCTGGTTGCGGGTCGACCCGGTGGCGATCACGTGGGCTCCGAACGCCTTGGCGAACTGCACCGCGAAGTGGCCGACGCCACCGCTGCCGCCATGGATCAGCATCCGCTGCCCTGGTGCGGCTTCGGCCAGGTCCACGACCATGCCCCAGGCCGTGAGCGCGGCCAGCGGCACGGCGGCGGCCTCGATGTGGCTGAGCCGTTTGGGCTTGTGGGTGACGCTCATGCTCGACACGGCGACGTACTCCGCGTAGCTGCCCGACGTGCGCGGGACCCGTGCCATGCCGTACACCTCGTCGCCGGGGCGCAGCGGGAATGCGTCGTAGGGTGAGCTGACGACGACGCCACTGAAGTCGTTGCCGAGCACCGCCGGGTAGGCGGAGATCGCGGCGGAGACACCCTTGCCGGCGCGGGTCTTGGCGTCGATCGGGTTGACCCCGGCCGCCACGACCCGAACGAGAAGCTCGTCGAGCACAACGAGCGGGACGGGCGCCTCCGCGAGGTGAAACTCGTCGGGGGCGCCGGGGCGATCGATCATCAGTGCGCGCATGGACAAGGGCATTTTCGTGGCGTTTCCCATTTCCCCATTGTCCACCGGGGACGGGCTCCGCCGCGCGGAACGGGGAACATCGGGCCCGTCTCGGCCGATTCCGCCGGGGCAAACGAATGTGACCTCAATTGGGGGCGTGTAAATCCCCGATGTCCCCCGTCTTGGGGGGTAGGCGACTCTGGTCGTCGGGTGGCGCGGACGAATAGTCTGTCCTCATAAAGGGGGACCGAGGTTCTCTTTTTAGGGGGCCATGAGGGTCCCGCCGGGAACCGTGGCACCGTGTCCACGGTCATTTTCTTCCGGCACTCGCTCTCCTGGCGCCGCTCGACAGGCCTCTCGCCGGACGCCGCGTTCAGCCTTTCGCCAAGCGGCAAGGGCCGAACTCAGTGCCGCGGTCCGTTCTGCCTGCGGCTACCTGGCGCTCATGGTGTTCAGCCGGGCGATGAGGTCATTGGCGTAACCGACCAGGATCGCAATCTGGTTGTCGTCGCGCTCGATCCAGCGGCATTCCGGCTCGGCGTTCACGGGCACGAAATCCTTGTGTTCCTCCCAGACCAGCAGGGTGCGTTCGGCTCCGAGCACGTACTGCTGCCACCAGACCTGGCGGAGGTAGGAGCGCGGGATGCTGCGCCACGGCTTGCTCGTCGTCTTGATCTCGGCGAGTTCCAGCCCGCCGGGTCCCGTACCGACCCCGTCCGGGGTGGCCAGGTGCCGGCGGTGCTCCGCAGCGTGGAAGAGGGTCGTGCTCGGTTCGATCCCGTAGTTACCGAGCACCCAGGCCGCGATTTCGGGTTCCCTGGCCCGGCCGTGGTCGGTGAAGGTGTTCCCGCTGAAGCTGCTGCCGTTGAACTTGTCGAAAGCCGCGTTCTGCACCGATTTCGGCGTGGCCAGTTTGGCGGCATCCGTTGCGGTGATCCCCTGGGCCCGCGCCCGCAACCAGGCCACTCGGTCGGTCGAGTCCGCGACAATGCGGAGCAGGTGTGGCGGGGACGGTGCAGCGACCGGCACGGATGACTCGTTCTCCTCGAAAAGAGAGAGCATGGTGTCGGTCACCTCCCCATTGTCTCCCGCTCCGGCCCCCATCGACGCCAGGCCGCGCCCCTTTCGGCAGCCCGCGCCCGCGGACGCGGGCGCGGCCTGCCGAAACGGGCGCGGCGAGGAGGAGGTGACGCCGGCCGGCCGGCGACGCGCGCAGGGCGACCGGGGGGGCGGATGCCGGCGCCGGCGCCAGGGCAGGCGCCGGCAGCGGGTCAGGCGACTTCCTTGAGCACGCCCTTCTTGATCTGCAGGCGGCGCTGGGCCCGGCGGGCGACCGCCGAATCGTGGGTGACCACGATCAGGGTGAGACCTCGGTCGCGCCAGAGGCCCTCGAGCAGGTCCATGATCTCGTCCCGGGTTTCCTCGTCGAGGTTTCCGGTGGGCTCGTCGGCGAGGAGCACGGTCGGTTCCTTCACCAGGGCGCGGGCGATCGCCACGCGCTGCTGCTGGCCGCCGGAGAGTTCGGCGGGCAGGTGGCCGCCCCTGTCCCCGAGGCCGACGGAATCGAGGGCCGCGGCCGCGCGCGCCCGGCGCTCGGCGTGGCCGAGTCCGATGGGCGCGAGGGCGGTCTCCACGTTCTCCTGTGCGGTGAGGGTGGGGATCAGGTTGAAGCCCTGGAACACGAAGCCGATCTGGGTGGCCCTGATCCGGCCGAGCTTGCCGTCACCGAGTCGGGAGAGGTCGGCGTCGCCGAGCTGCACGGTGCCGTCGGTGGGCCGGTCAAGTGCCCCGAGCATCTGCAGCAGGGTCGACTTGCCTCCCCCGGTCGGCCCCTGGATGGCGATCATCTGGCCGTCCGGGATCGACACGCTCACGTTGCTCAGCGCGACCACGGAGCGTTTGCCCTGGTCGTACTTCTTGGTCACATTCGTCAGTTCATACATCTGCTGAGTCCTTCGGGTTGTCGGTGCGAAATTCGAGATTGGGCGGTCGGCGGCGACCTGGGTCGGTCAGGCGATGCTGCGCAGGGCCTCGGCCGGACGCAGGCGTGAGGCGCGCCAGCCGCCGATCGCACCGGCGAGCAGCCCGCCGAGCACGGCCAGACCGACCGCGATCAGGATCACCGACACCGTCACCGGCGCCGTCAGCACGATGTCCGAGGTGGCGGCCGCCTGGGTGGCGCCGCCGAACCGGCCGCCGCCAGGACCGGCTCCGGCTCCGGGCCCGGCCGCGGCGACGGCGGTTCCGGCGGTCAGGGTGGGGGCGACGATGTTGACGACGAGGATGCCGAGGAGCCCGATCGCGATGCCCGCCGCGCCGCCGATCAGCCCCTGGACCAGGGATTCACCTGCCACCTGTCGCACGATCCTGCCGTTCGACCAGCCGATCGCCTTGAGGGTGCCGAACTCCCGGGTGCGGCGGGTGACCCCGGTGACCGTGAAGAGCACCGCGATCAGGAAGGCGGCCGCGAGCACGATCAGCGACAACCAGAGGCCGAGGTTCTTGACCAGGTCGGAGGCGCTGGAGAGGGACCCGGACACGCTCGAGGCGAGGTCGGCCTGGGTCTTGACGGTCGCGGCGGGAAGCGCCTTCTCGATGCCGGCCTGCACCTGGCCGATGTCGGTGGAGGATGCCGCCTGCACGTAGATGTTGGAGACCTGCCCGGTCAGCCCGGAGAGCGTCTGCGCCACGTCCAGCGGAATGTAGACATTCGCGGCCGTGGCGGCGTCGGCGGAGGTCGCGGTGACGAGGCCGACGATGCTGAAGTCGGTGCCGGCGATCGAGACGGTGTCGCCGGTGGCGAGCGACGCGGAGGTGGCGTAGCTGGAGTCGAGCACGGCGACGTTGGTGCCGGCATCCGTCTTGGCGAGGGAGCGGCCGTCGGTGAGGGTCACCGCGGAGAGGGGGCCGACCGCTTCATTGGTCGGGTCGAGTCCGAGAACGGAGAAGGAGTTCACGTCGAATGAGCTGCCACCGGCGCCATCCGGTCCGCCCTCGGGCGGGGTGGCGCCAGCCGCGGGGGCGGCACCGTCAGCGATCGCCGAGCCCTGCGTGCGCGTGGGCAGGGCCCCGTTGAAGGTCGTGTTCTCCAGCGCGAGGGTGGCGGCCGCTCCGCTCACGTTGTCGACGTTGCCCACCGTGGCCAGGGCCGTCGAGTCGAACGTCGACGTGCCGCGGGTGGCCGACAACCGCGAGGTGTTGACGGTGGTGGTTCCATCGGCCGCGGTGCCGTCGGCAGCGCCGAAGTCGAACTTCTGTCGCGCCCCGCTGGTGTCGCCGGCCGCGGGTGCGGTGGGCGTCTGGCTCACCGTGATGTCCGTTCCCACGCCATAGACGGATTCGAGAACCTTGGCCTGGGCCAGCTGCACGCCGCTCGAGACGGAGTTGACGATAATGACCAGGGCGATGGCCAGTGCCATGCCGATCGCGACGATCGCGGTCTGCTTGCGGCGGCCGGCGAGCTCCCGTCGCAGGTAAGTGATAAACATGGTTCTCCAGTTCCGGCGATGGAACCATCACCGCAGAAGACGCTACGAGCGTCGGCTGTGGCAGTGCTATCGGCAAGCTATGAATCAGCCATGGAGGTGAGACCGGGCGTCCTCACAGGAATGCCACGGGCGGCGCATAGCCATTTCATAGATAACTCGGGATACTGGAAACATGAGTACTCGTGAGACCGACCATGCCGCCCGCGCCCCGCGACTGCACAAGGCGGACGGCAGCCCGATCCGGGTCCTGGTCGTTGATGACGAGCCGACCCTCACCGACCTGCTCTCGATGGCCCTGCGCTACGAGGGCTGGGAGGTGCGCACCGCCGGCGAGGGCCGCCAGGCACTCACCATCGCTCGCGAGTTTCGGCCGGATGCGATCGTGCTCGACATCATGCTGCCCGACATCGATGGGCTCCAGGTGCTGCAGCGGGTGCGCGCCGACGGCCACGAAACCCCGGTGCTCTTCCTCACGGCTAAGGACTCCCTCGATGACCGGATCGCCGGCCTGACCGCGGGCGGCGACGACTACGTCACCAAGCCGTTCAGCCTCGAGGAGGTCGTCGCCCGGCTGCGCGGCCTCATTCGCCGGTCGACCCTGGCCGTGTCCGACTCCACCGATCCGAGAATCTCCGTCGGCGACCTCACCCTCGACGAGGACAGCTATGAGGTGTCCCGGGGCGGCGATCCGATCGAGCTGACCGCAACCGAGTTCGAGTTGCTGCGTTTCCTCATGCGAAACCCGCGGCGGGTGCTGAGCAAGGCCCAAATCCTGGACCGGGTCTGGAGCTACGACTTCGGTGGCAAGTCCTCCGTCGTGGAGATCTACATATCCTACCTGCGCAAGAAAATCGATGCCGGTCGCGAGCCGATGATCCACACGGTTCGCGGCGCCGGCTACATGCTGAAGACCGCCTGATGAAGCTGAAGCGGCTCCGACGACCCCGTGCGCCGTGGACACTCCGTCGACGGCTTGTGCTCGCCGTCGTCGGGTTGCTCGCCCTGGTCAGCATCTCGATCGGGCTGGTCAGCGTCGCGATCCTCCGGGCATCCCTGCTCGACGGCCTCGACACGCAGCTCAGCTCGGCGTCCGACCGATCCCAGGCTGCGCTCGACGGGCGTCGGGGCGCGGACGATGGGACGGCCGGACTCTTCACCCCAACGGCCGAGATGATCCTGAACGGACCGGCCCAGCCGCCCGGCACGCTCGCGCTGGTCTTCGACGGTGCGACGATCTCCTCCGGTTACTCCACGGTGAGCGGCACCATCGCCGAGCTCAGCACCCACCAGAAGGAGATCCTCGCCCGGGCGATGCAACCGTCCCGTGCCGTGAGCATCGACCTCGGCGGCACCGTGGGCGACTACCGCATCATGGCCAACATCAATCGCAGTGGAGTCCTCTATCTGGTCGGGCTGCCGCTGTCCGGGGTGAACGGCACCGCCGCTCAACTCGCGATCATCATCAGTGTGGTCTCGCTGGCCGGAATCATCGTCGTCGCCGTCCTGGCGATGTGGATCGTGCGCCTTGCCCTCCGCCCGCTTCAGCGGGTCACCGAGACCGCGGCCCGGGTGGCCGAACTGCCCCTCGACCGCGGGGAGGTCTCCCTGGTCGAGCGCGTTCCGGCCGCCGACACCGACCCGCGGACCGAGGTCGGCCGGGTGGGATCGGCGCTCAACCGGATGCTCGACCACGTGGACGTCGCCCTGGAGACCCGGCACGCCAGCGAACGAAAGGTGCGCCAGTTCGTCGCGGATGCCAGCCACGAGTTGCGCACCCCGCTCGCCTCGATCCGCGGCTACTCCGAACTCACCCGGCGCACCGGCCAGGATCTCCCGCCCGACGCCCTGCACTCGCTCGGGCGGATCGAATCCGAATCGATCCGGATGACCGGACTGGTCGAGGACCTGCTCCTGCTGGCCCGGCTCGACGAGGGCCGGGAGCTCGAACTCGGCCCGGTCGACCTGACCAGCCTGCTGGTCGACGTCGTCAGCGACGCGCACGCCGCCGGCCGTGATCGGGTCCTCGGCCTCGAACTGCCCGACGAACCGGTCCAGGTCGTCGCCGACGCCGCGCGCCTGCACCAGGTCTTCGCCAACCTGCTCGCCAACGCCCGAATTCACACGCCGCCGGAGGCGAGCGTCGAGGTCGAGCTGTCCCTGGCGGGCGACCGGGCAGTGGTGACCGTGACGGATGACGGCCCAGGCATCCCCGAGAACCTCCGGGAGACCCTGTTCGAACGCTTCGCCCGCGGCGACACCTCCCGCTTCCGGGGCACGGGCAGCACGGGCCTCGGCCTGGCCATCGTCGACGCCGTCGTCACCGCCCACCACGGCGAGGTCAGCGTGGACAGTCACCCCGGCCGCACCTGCTTCCGGGTGGCCGTGCCGCTCGGCTGACCCGCCCCGCCGCACGCGGCGCAGGGAACCTGCGTTTCTGAGAACCGGGTCAGGTTCGGCGGGCGCTTTCCCGGCCGACGCGGGGGCGAGGATCCTACGATGGCGAAGTGACTTACTCGCTCCTGGGGGTGTTCGGGATCCTCCTCCTCGTCGGCGCGGCCGTCGTCGGGCCGAAGCTGGGCGTGGCCGCGCCCCTGGTGCTCGTTCTCGCCGGCGTCGCCGGAAGCCTGATCCCCGGCGTCCCCGATGTGGCCATTCCGCCCGGTTTCATCCTCAGCGCCGTGCTCCCGCCGCTGCTCTATGCGGGGGCCGTCACCCTCCCCGTCGTCGACTTCCGCCGCAACCTCAAGGCCATCACCGGGCTCTCCGTGCTGCTCGTCCTGGTCAGCGCGTTCATCGTCGGCCTGGTGTTCCACTGGCTGCTGCCCGCGCTGAGCCTCCCGGCGGCCATCGCCCTCGGCGCGGTCGTCAGCCCCCCGGATGCCGTCGCCGCGACGGCGATCGGGCGCCGGCTCGGACTGCCGCCGAGGCTGATCACCCTCCTGCACGGGGAGAGCCTCGTCAACGACGCCTCGGCCCTGGTCCTGCTGCGCTCGGCGGTGGCGGCGACGGCCGGCTCCATCGCGCTTCTCGACGTCATCGGCGACTTCGCCTACGCGGTCGTCGCGGCGATCCTGATCGGGTTTGTGGTGGGGCAGGTCACGGTCTGGCTCCGTTCTCACCTCGACGACGTCGTGCTGAACACGACCATTTCCTTTGCCGTTCCGTTCCTGGCGTTCATCCCGGCCAACGAGATCAAGGCATCCGGTGTGCTCGCCGTCGTCGTCGCCGGAATGGTGACCGGCCACCGGAGCGCCCAACTCTTCTCTGCGCAGGACCGCATCAATGAGCGCCTGAACTGGCGAACCGTCCAATTCGTGCTGGAGAACGGTGTATTCCTGGTCATGGGCCTCGGGTTGAAGGGTCTGATCGACCAGGTGAAGGATGACCACTTCAGTGTCAGTCAGGCGATCGCGCTGGGGCTGCTCGCCACACTCGTGCTGACCCTGGTCCGCATCGCGTTCGTAGTCCCGTTGCTCGCCCTGCTCCGGAGCGACGGACGGCGAGCGAGGGAGAAGGGCCCGTCCACATCGTTCGCCGGGCGATGGCGGAGAGACCTCCCGGGCGCGGACGGGCAAGGTGCGAGGAAGGATCGACTGACCGTGCGACGGCGGCATGCCGATTTCGCCTTCGTGACCACGGAGGGGCTCGGCTGGCGGGGCGGCGCCGTGCTGGCCTGGTCTGGCATGCGCGGTGTCGTCACCGTGGCGGCGGCACATTCCCTGCCGGCCGCCACCCCGTACCGCGCACAGCTGTTGCTCATCGCCTTCACGGTCGCCATCGTCTCGCTGCTCGTTCAGGGCGGGACGCTTCCGCTGCTGATCAGGTCACTGGGAATGCGCGGTGGCGACCAGGCAGCGGATCGCGCGGAACTGTCGACCCTCGTCGCGGAGATGACGGGCGTCGGCCTCGCGATGCTCGACAACCCCGCCGTGGCCCAGGACGACGGCCGCCGGTTCGATTCCCAGGTGGTGGAGCGGGTGCGCCTGGCGAGCTCCCGGCGCCAGCAGTCACTGTCGGAGTCGCCCGACACGGATGCCGCCGGACCGCAGGAGCAGTACCGGGCCCTGCGACTCCGGGTGCTACGGGCGGAACGTGACGCGTTGCTCGACGCGAGGTCGACCGGCTCGTACAGCTCCCGAGCGGTCGAGCGCGCCCAGCACCTGCTCGACAGCGAGGAGTTCCGCCTCAGCGGATCCGGATAATGGCCGGGTCCGGAGTGCGCACCCGGCCGGTGACCCCGGCCCGATTTGCGGGCACGGCCCGCGTCACCTAGAGTGATGCTTAGCCAAAGACCGCCGGTTGTCATCGCCCCTGCACAGGGAGCGGTGATCGAAGGTTCATTCACGTGAACGGCCCGCGCAGGAATCGAAGTAGGTCATGCACTCCCTCGCGGAGTGCCTCCCAGCTCCGGCGCTTGCGCTGGGGCTTTTTTCATGTCTGCGCCCCGGGCTACCGGCACATGAAAACCAAGAGGAGCGCCATGGCGAACAAGGAAGCAACGGTCGCCGAGCTTACGGAGAAATTCCAGAGCTCGACCGCCGTTCTGCTCACCGAGTACCGCGGTCTCACTGTTGCGCAGCTCAAGACGCTGCGCGTTTCCATCAGTGCGGACGCCACGTACGCCGTGGTGAAGAACACGCTGACCAAGATTGCGGCCAACAACGCCGGCATCACGTCGTTTGACGACGAGCTTGTCGGTCCGTCCGCAATCGCATTCGTGCACGGAGACCCTGTCGCCGTCGCGAAGACCCTGCGTGCCTTCACCAAGGCAAACCCTCTCCTGGTAGTGAAGGGTGGTTACTTCGACGGTAACCCGCTCACCGCCGCAGAGGTAGGCAAGCTCGCCGACCTCGAGTCCCGCGAAGTGCTGCTGGCCAAGCTGGCCGGCGCATTCAAGGCCTCGCTGTTCGGAGCCGCATATCTGTTCAACGCACCACTGTCGAAGGCTGTTCGCACCATCGAGGCGCTGCGTGAGAAGCAGGAGTCCGCGAACTAGGCATTTGCCTGGCATGGCGGTGAGTAACTAAGAAACTATAGGGAGAAAAATCATGGCAAAGCTTTCCACCGAAGAATTGCTCGAACAGTTCAAGGGTCTGACCCTCATCGAACTCAGCGAGTTCGTCAAGGCGTTCGAGGAGACCTTCGAGGTCACCGCTGCTGCTCCGGTCGCCGCTGCCGGCGCTGCCGGACCGGCCGCTGCTGTTGAAGAGGTCGAAGAGCAGAGCGCGTTCGACGTCGTTCTCGAAGCCGTCGGCGACAAGAAGATCCAGGTCATCAAGGTTGTGCGCGAGCTCACCAGCCTGGGCCTTGGCGAGGCCAAGGCCGTCGTCGATGGCGCGCCGAAGGCCGTCCTCGAAGGCGTCTCCAAGGAGGCCGCTGAAAAGGGCAAGGCTGCTCTCGAAGCTGCCGGCGCCACCGCAGTCCTCAAGTAACTAACCGGGCCCCCTGGGGGTCCAGTGAGGTCGGACGGCGTCAGCCGTCCAGCACGCCGGAGGGCGTCGCATCCCTGGATGCGACGCCCTCCGGCCGTTAACCCGGCAATGCCACTCCGGATGAATATATATAGCTTGGCTATGTATAGTGGAGTGATGCCCATGACCCTGCACACCATCCTCGGCGACCTCGTCTCGGTCAACCACCGGTTGACCAGAGTGGCCGCCCACGCCGCCGTGAACCCGGAATCGCCGGCCGTCTGGCGCACGCTCAGCGCGCTGCGCGAATCAGGTTCGATCCGTCTCGGCGAACTCGCCGTGCGGAGCCGGGTCTCCCAGCCGACGGCCACCAAGCTCGTCAGCCATCTCGAGCTGCGCGGGTGGGCGACCCGCCTGTCCGACCCTCTCGACGCCCGGGTCTCCCAGACGGTGATCACCCCGGCCGGGGAGGCCGCACTGCTCGGCTGGCGGGACGAGATCGCGACGGCGCTGCTCCCCATGTTCGCCGATCTGCCCGCCGCAGACATCGCCGTGCTCGAGCGCGCTCTCTGGATCCTCCGGGATCGGGTTGACCGGAGCGACCCGGTCGGCTTGGCCGCCCCGATCGCAGAGCTCGGCGGCGAACGGTGAGCCGTGCCACCGGCCGCGCCGTAGGCAGCCCCTCGGGAATCGACGTCGGTGCGTCCACGCATGTGGCCGTGACGGCGGAGCCGGCCCGCAGCATCCTGCACCAGCCGACCGCGGTCTGGGCGGTCGCCTTCGCCTGCGTGATCGCGTTCATGGGGATCGGCCTGGTCGATCCCATCCTGCCGGCCATCGCGCGCGACCTCGCGGCCTCGCCGACCGAGACCGAGATGCTGTTCACCAGCTACCTCGTGATCACGGGCATCGCCATGTTCTTCACGAGCTGGCTGTCCAGCCGGATCGGCGCCAAGCGAACCCTGCTGATCGGCCTCGCACTGATCATCGCCTTCGCCCTGGCGGCCGGCCTGTCGCAGGACGTGGAGTCGATCATCGGCTTCAGGGCCGGCTGGGGTCTCGGCAACGCGCTCTTCATCTCCACCGCCCTGGCCACGATCGTCGGCGCAGCCTCGGGCGGCACGTCCTCGGCGATCATCCTCTATGAGGCGGCGCTCGGCCTGGGCATCGCCATCGGCCCGCTGATCGGCGGCCTCCTCGGCAGCCTGAGCTGGCGCGGTCCGTTCTTCGGCAGCGCCACGCTGATGGCGGTCGGCTTCGTGGCCATCGTCGTGATGTTGAAGTCCGAGCCGACCAGGCCGGCGCCGATCCGCGTCTCGGCCCCGTTCCGGGCGCTCGCCCGCCCCGGGCTCGGCGTGCTGGCCGCCGCCGCCTTCTTCTACAACATCGGCTTCTTCGTACTCCTGGCCTACACCCCGTTCGCCCTCGTGCCGCTGGGCCTGGGCAGCGCCGTGACCCTCGGGCTCGTCTTTTTCGGCTGGGGGCTCTCGCTCGCAATCACCTCGGTCTGGGTCGCACCGATCCTGACCCGTCGGATGCCGCGCACCCGGGTACTCTGGTTCGTGCTCCCGCTGCTCACGCTGGACCTCCTGGCCGCTGCCGGGTCGATCGGATCCGCGGTCGGCCTGGTCGCCTGCGTCGTCATCGGCGGCCTGCTGCTCGGCGTGCTCAACACCGTGCTCACGGAATGCGTGATGGAGGCGACCGACCTGCCACGTTCCGTGGCGAGTTCGGCGTACTCCGGGGTGCGTTTTCTCGGCGGAGCCATCGCGCCGCCCGCCGCGACGCTGTTAGCGGCTTCGGTCGGGCCGGCCAGCCCGTTCGTCGCAGCGGCGGCAGCCGTGCTCGTCGCAGTCGCCATTCTCCTGGCCGGGCATCGGCACCTGGCCCGCGCCAACGGGCAGGTAGACCCACTCGAGGAAGCGGAGGCGATCGGCGCCGGCGACAGCTGAGCGGGGCCCGAGCTGACCCGCGACCGGTCAGGCGCCGGCGTGGCTCCGCGGTCTGCTCGTGCTCGAGCGGAAGACAAGGTTGGTCGGCAGCACCGTCAGATGGTCGGAATCGTTCCGGGGTGTGGGGGACTCGAGCTCGGTGAGGAGCGTCGTCACGGCGAGCTGTCCCTGCAACCTTGGGTGCTGCTCCAGCGTGGTCAGGCGGAACATCTCGGCATACGGATGCCCGTCGATGCCGATCACGGACAGGTCCGCGGGCACCTGGATTCCCAGCTCCCTGGCGGCGACGATCAGGCCCATCGCGATCTCGTCGCTCGCGGCGAAGACCGCGGTCGGTCGGCTGCGAGGGTCGCCGAAGACGGACAGGCCGACCCGATACCCGCCCGGCATGGTGAACTCGCACGGGCGGAATGCACCCTCGGGCCGGCAGCCGGCCTCCTCCATGGCCGCATAGAACCCGGTCAATCGCTGACTGTGCACCTTGAAGTCCATTTCATCTGCCTGGTTGCCGCCGATGTGCAGGATGTCGCGGTGCCCGAGGCTGAGCAGGTGCTCCGTGGCAAGTCGGGCGGAGGCGACGTCGTCGATCGCGATCGTCGGCACTCCCCGAATCGGACCGCCGATGCCGACCAGCGGGCGGCCGAGGCGGTGCAGGTGGTCGACCTCTCCCGCGCTGAGGGCGACGCCGACCGAGATCACCCCGTCGAACCTTTTGCGGGCGAGGAAATACTCGAAGACGCTGTCCCGCTCGGGCGAGGCGGCCGGCAGATTGTAGAGGGTCATGTCGTAGCCCTGGGCGAGAAGAGTCTCCTCCATGCTCTCGAGCACCTCGGAGAAGAACCAGCGACTGATGAAGGGAATGATGACGCCGACGCTCTTGGTGCGGCCCGTGACCAGGCTGGCGGCGTTGGGGGAGGCGACGTAACCGATCGCCCTGGCCGCGGCGACGACCTTGAGTCTGGTCTCCTCCGACACGTAGCCCCGGCCGCTGAGCGCCCGGGACGCCGTGGCCTTCGCCACGCCGGCGAGGCGGGCGACATCCGCGATCGCGCTCATTCCGGCCTCCGTCGTTGGTTGTGCTGACGACAGACTAGCCGCATTCTCCCCACTCTGGAACCGGTTCCATGAATATCTGCGCCGCGCGTCGCCCCGAACGCGCCCACCGCCCCTTGAGAGCGCTCTCAGAAGATCTTTTTCAATTCGTGACCACATCGGTCTTGCGGATCAGGGGGATCGTGCCGTAACTTGTGGTGTGGAACCGGTTCCCTATACGGTCGATTCCAGCACCTGCAGCACTTCGGTGTCCCTGGGAAAAGCCCACTCGAACACCGCCACATCTCAATGAGGAGGACTAATGCGGCTCTCGCACCGCCGTTTCACAGCATCCGTCGCGATAGCGACGATCGCCGGTTTGACCCTGGCCGGTTGTTCCGGTGGCCCCGGAAGCACGACAGCCGATGCCGGCGCCGCGGGCGATGGCGTCGTCACCCTGTACGGCACGATCGCGGACACCGAGGCCAAGCTGCTCGAGCAGTCCTGGGCCGACTGGGAGAAGAAGAACAACATCGACATTCAGTACGAATCGTCGAAGGAGTTCGAAGCGCAGATCGCGATCCGCGCCCAGGGTGGCAACGCTCCCGACCTCGCCATCTTCCCGCAGCCGGGCCTGCTCGCGGACCTCGCCAGCCGTGACTTCCTCAAGCCGGCTCCGAAGGCCGTAGAGGACAACGTCGACAAGAACTGGTCCAAGGACTGGAAGGCTTACGGCACTGTCGGCGACACGTTCTATGGCGCACCGCTGATGGCCAGCGTCAAGGGCTTCATCTGGTACTCGCCGGCCAAGTTCAAGGAGTGGGGCGTCGAAGTTCCCAAGACCTGGGACGAACTGCTCGCCGTGACCAAGACCATCCAGGAGAAGTCCGGCACTGCACCGTGGTGCGCCGGCTTCGGCTCCGGCGACGCCACCGGCTGGCCGGGCACCGACTGGGTCGAAGACCTCGTTCTGCGCGAAGCCGGACCGGAGACCTACGACAAGTGGGTCAAGAACGAGATCCCGTTCACCGACCCCGCGATCAAGACCGCGTTCGACTCCCTCGGCGAAATCCTGCTGAACCCGGCCTACGTCAACGCCACCTTCGGCGACGTGCGCTCGATCGGCACGACCGCCTTCGGCGACGTTGCCACTCCGATCGCCAACGGCACCTGCGCGCTGACGCACCAGGCGTCCTTCTTCGACGGCTTCATCACGGATGCCGGCGGAAAGGTCGGTCCTGACGGCGACGTCTGGGCCTTCATCACCCCGGCCGCCGAAGCAGGCGGACAGGCCGTCACCGGTGGTGGCGAAATCGTCGGTGCGTTCTCCGACGACGCCGACACCCAGAAGGTCCAGGCCTACCTCTCCAGCGCGGACTGGGCGAACAGCCGGGTCAGCCTCGGTGGAGTGATCAGCGCCAACAAGGGTCTCGACCCCGCCAACGCGAAGAGCCCGATCCTTCAGCAGGCCATCAAGATCCTGCAGGACCCGAAGACCACCTTCCGTTTCGACGCCTCCGACCTCATGCCGGGTTCGGTGGGAGCCGGAACGTTCTGGAAGGGAATGGTCAACTGGATCAACGGCACTCCGACCGACGAGGTGCTGACCAGCATCGAAGGCGGCTGGCCGTCCAAGTAGCACGACCGGGGCTTCGGCCCCGACCAGCACGGCACGTGTAATAGCAGCACCCATCAGTGTGGGCCGCTCGTCCTAAAAAACCGGGCGGCCCACTCTCATGTGGGTGTAGCGTGGCGGTAAATTTTCCCCGCCAAACCAGCGATCACCGTGAGCCCATAGTCGTACTCGAGAGGTTTCAGATGTCAGCGTTCTTTGCCTGGCTGGGGCAATTGCCGGCCCTCGCACAAATCCCCATCATCGTTCTTGCCTTCGTCGCCCTGGTCGGGGCGATCCTGTTCTTCGTCGAGATCGCTCCGCGGTCGGGCACGATCTACACCGTCATCCGACTCGTGGTCTGCGTGGCCGCTCCGTTGCTCGTTCTCCTGGCCGCCGGATCCTACTGGTGGGCCGCCGCCGCCGCTGCAGTCCTCGGCGGGGTGTTCTTCATCGTCGACTACCGTTCCCGCGCCGGAGCCGGCTACCTCTTCCAGCTGTTCGGATTCCTCTCGCCGGCGATCCTGCTGCTCGCGATCGGCCTGGTCATCCCGAGCATCCAGACCACGGTGCAGTCGTTCATGAACTCACGCGGAACCGCCTTCATCGGTCTGGACAACTTCATCTGGCTGTTCACCCAGCCGGAGGCCATCCGCACGGTGCTCAACACCATCGTCTGGGTGCTGATCGCTCCGCTCGTGTCCACCATCGCCGGGCTCGCTTACGCGGTCTTCATCGACAAGAGCCGCGGCGAGAAGTACTTCAAGATCATGGTGTTCATGCCCATGGCGATCTCCTTCGTCGGTGCGTCGATCATCTGGCGTTTCGTCTACACCGCCCGCCCGGCCGACCAGAATCAGATCGGCCTGCTCAACCAGGTCGTGGTGTGGTTCGGTGGTCAGCCGGTCGACTTCATCGCCAACGAGCCGTGGAACACGATCTTCCTGATCGTCGTTCTGATCTGGGTGCAGACCGGTTTCGCGATGGTCGTGCTGTCCGCGGCCATCAAAGGCGTACCCGCCGAGCAGCTGGAGGCCGCGGAACTGGACGGCACCAACGCTTGGCAGAAGTTCACGAACGTCACCGTCCCCGGCATCCGCAGTTCCCTCATCGTCGTTCTGACGACGATCTCCATCGCCTCGCTCAAGGTCTTCGACATCGTGCGAACCATGACCGCCGGCGCCAACAGCACGAGCGTGATCGCGAACGAGATGTACACCCAGTTCAAGAACTTTGAGCTGGGCCGCTCGGCGGCCTTCGCCGTCGTGCTGTTCCTTCTCGTGTTGCCGATCGTCGTCTACAACGCCCGCCAGATCCAGAAGCAGAGGGGAATCCGATGAGCGCGATCCTTCCAGTTGAGCTCCCCGTCGACCCGGCGACCGAAAAGCAGCTGCGTAAAGGCGGCCGAAAGGCGGAGTTCGCCGCGGCGCGGCGCACCAAGAAGCGCCTGACCAGCAGGGGCGCCACCGCTGCGGCCCTCGTGATCGCGGTGCTGTGGACGATTCCCACCTTCGGCCTGTTCGTCTCGTCGTTCCGGCCCGCTCAGCAGGTGCGGACCACCGGCTGGTGGACGATCTTCTCGAATTGGGGAGTCACTCTCGACAACTACACCGACGTGCTCGCGGCCGGCAACAGCCAGCTGAACCTGGCCGGAGCGTTCTTCAACTCCATCGCGATCACCCTTCCTGCGACGCTCATCCCCCTCATCGTGGCCAGCCTCGCCGCCTACGCCTTCGCCTGGATCGACTTCCGGGGCAAGAACGTGCTGTTCATCGCGGTGTTCGCGCTGCAGATCGTGCCCATCCAGATGGCCCTCGTGCCGCTGCTCCGATTCTTTTCCAAGGGCGAGATCTTCGGTTTCCCGGTGGTCACGGCGATCAGCAGCTCCGGCGGCTACTCGCAGGTCTGGATCGCGCACACCATGTTCGCCCTGCCGCTGGCGATCTACCTGCTGCACAACTTCGTCTCGGAGATCCCGGCCGACGTGATCGAGGCCGCACGGGTTGACGGCGCGGGCCACGGCCAGGTGTTCTTCCGGATCGTGCTTCCGCTGACAATGCCGGCCATCGCCTCCTTCGCCATCTTCCAGTTCCTCTGGGTCTGGAACGACCTGCTGGTGGCGTTGATCTTCGCCGACGGCGCGGTCGCGCCGATGACGAAACTGCTGGCCGAGATCACCGGAAGCCGCGGTCAGGACTGGCACCTGCTCACCGCAGGAGCCTTCATCTCGATCCTGGTTCCGCTGATCGTGTTCTTCAGCCTCCAGCGCTACTTCGTGCGCGGCCTGCTGGCCGGCTCGACCAAGGGGTAACAGGCCCGGCCAGGCCCACGACCGATTCCCGTCCCGCTCCACCGCCCCGCCTCGCCGGCCGCGGCGGAGCGGGGCGGGAATCGTCGTATCGGCCGGTGACTGTCGCCGTTCCCGCAGCAAGAGCCAGCACCGAACCCGGAGCCCGGATCACTAAGCCGCCTAGGGAGCTTAGAGTGAATCCATGAGTGGAATGCACGGCGGCAGCAGCCCGCGCCAGGCCGGTCAGTACGGACGACCCCGGGGCCGGGTCAGCGGCGGGGATGCCGTGGCCCAACGGGCAGAGAACGCCCAGGCCCCGCGCATCCCGAACCTGCTGCGCCGGATCGGGTCCCTCTTCGCGCCCCACCGCCGCGACCTGTCGATCACCGTGGTACTCGTCTTCATCAGCGCGGCACTCTCGGTGGTACCGCCGCTGCTGGTGCAACGCGCGTTCGACGAGGGACTGTTTCCTCCGGGCGGCAACCCGAACCTGCCACGCCTCGCCACGCTCGTCGGCCTGATGATCGGGATCTACCTGGGCTCCCAGCTGCTCGGCGTGTGGCAGACCTGGCTCACCGCCACGGTCGGCAACTCGGTGATGGGCGCCCTTCGGGTGCGCCTGTTCACCCACCTCCAGTCGATGGAACTCAGCTTCTTCACCAAGACGAAGACCGGCATCATCCAATCCCGACTGCAGAACGATGTCGGCGGTGTGGCGAGCGTGCTCACCAACACCATCTCCAGCCTGCTCGGCAACGTGGTCACCGTCATCGCCGCCCTCGTGGCCATGCTCCTGCTGAACTGGCAGCTCGCGATCGTCGCCGTGATCCTGATGCCCATCCTCGTCATCGCCCAACGCCGGGTCGGCCAGGTGCGCGCCCGGATCGCGTCGAAGACGCAGGAGTCGCTCTCCGACATGACCGCCATCACCCAGGAGACCCTGAGCGTGTCCGGCATTCTGCTCTCCAAGAGCTTCACCAGGCAGCCGGCGGAGATCCGCCGCTACTCGGACGAGAACGACAACCAGGTGCGACTGCAGGTCAGCCAGCAGATGAGCGGCCAGTGGTTCTTCGCCATGGTGAGCATCTTTCTCTCCAGCATCCCCGCGATCGTCTACCTGGTCGCCGGCCTGCTGATGGGAAACGGCATGACCGACATCACGCCGGGTACGATCGTGGCCTTCACCACAGTGCAGTCCCGGCTGCTGTTCCCGCTGCTCGGGCTGATGCGGGTGGCGCTCGACCTGCAGACCTCCAGCGCCCTGTTCGCCCGCATCTTCCAGTACCTCGACCTCACGCCGGCCATCAGCGACGCTCCGGCCGCCGGCGACGTACCGGCCGCCGGCGAGGAGACCGGACGGGTCGAGTTCGACGCCGTCACGTTCGCGTACCCGGACGCCGGGGCCGACTCGCGACCGACCCTCGACGCCGTCTCGTTCAGGATCGAACCGGGCCAGTTCGCGGCCTTCGTCGGACCGTCCGGGGCAGGCAAGACCACGGTGTCCTACCTGATCCCGCGCTTCTACGAGGTCTCGGCCGGACGCGTGCTCTTCTCCGGCGTTGATGTGCGCGATCTGCGCCAGGAATCCCTCGTCTCGCAGATCGGTATCGTCAGCCAGGAGACCTACCTCTTCCACGCCACGATCGCCGAGAACCTGCGCTACGCGAAACCGGATGCGACCGACGCCGAACTCGAGGTCGCGGCGCGTTCCGCGAGCATCCATGACACCATCGCCTCCTTCCCCGATGGCTACGCCACGGTCGTGGGGGAGCGTGGCTACCGGCTCTCCGGCGGCGAGAAGCAGCGGATCGCCATCGCCAGAGTGCTGTTGAAAGACCCAGAGGTGCTCATCCTCGATGAGGCGACGAGCGCCCTCGACTCGATCTCCGAGCGCATTGTGCAGACCGCGCTCGACACGGCATCCCGGGGGCGCACCACCATCGCCATCGCGCACCGGCTCTCGACCATCGTCTCCGCCGACGTGATCTTCGTCGTCGACGGGGGCCGCGTCGTAGAGAAGGGCACCCACGCCGGCCTGCTCGCCGCGAACGGGGTCTACGCGCACCTCTACGCCGAGCAGATCACCGAACCGTCGCCGTCGGGGCTGCGTTCCACCGAGCATCCGGCCGAGTAGCCCGTCGAGTAGCTCGTCGCGTAGCCCGTCGAGTAGCCCGGTTTATGCTCGTGGCCCGCGTTTGAGAAGCGGGCCCACGCTCCTCCGCGCGCCCGCTTCCGCAACGAGGGCCGCGAGACGTCAGCCGACCTTGCCGGGGGCCTCGAGGGCGCCCGAGCAGGATTCGCCGGGCTCGGGAGCGGTCGGCCCGTTCAGGTAGGCGGCGGCGAAGGCGGGGATGCGCGGGTCATCCGCGGACGCGAGCCGGAGCTGCACATTCCACGCGGTCAGCACGATCGGTGAGCCCAGGCCGGGGTAGGGCGAGACGAGCACCTGGTCGCCGGGCAACGCGGCCACGAGGGCCGCGACCTCGGCTGGGGGGAGCGCCGGATCATAGGTCGCCCACACCGCGCCGTGCTCGAGCGAGTGCACCGCGTTCTCATCGGGCACGGCCCGGTCGTAGACGCCGCAGTTCAGCCAGACGGGGCTGTGCGGTCCACCGGCGGGCGGGGTCTGCGGGTAGGCCACCGAGGTTGTCACGTGTTTCGGCTCGTTCGCGAACGTCTCCAGCCCGTCGATCGGGGACACGGTCCCGGCCGACGGTGTGCCCGACCCGGTCGGCGGCGTCGCAGTCGAGGTTGCCGAGCCCGCTCCGGTGCGGCCGGCCGATTCGCCCGGCGCACTCGAGGGCGGAAGCACCGACGAGACCAGGAGCGCGCTCACGGCGACGGCCCCGACCACGCCGAGGGCGAGGCCGAAACGGCGGTTCCAGATCCGGCGATTCTGCTCGCGCGGCGATTCCGGGGCATCCGTCGCAGAGTCGCCGATCTGCGCGCCGGCGCCGGTCGGCGAGTGATCGTCAACGGGCATGGGCGGATTCCATCATGGTCGTGAGTCTACGCAGCCGGCCTGAACCAGGGCCGAGTCCCGCCAGACCCCGGCCCCGCCTGGCCAATGCCCAGTCTGGTGACGCCGGGCGCGCTTCGCTAGAGTGGGAAATGTGCTCGTTCTGATGTCGTGTCCGCGGTGTGGCTGTCGCTAGTCAACCCCGGCAATCCCACACGACCTCGCGGTTCCCTCGATTTGCGCATGGCCGACGCGTGCAGCCGCCGGCCGCGCGACGAGCGGATGACGACGCGACACGACGACGAAGGACTTCCCCATGAAAATTGCTGACACCATTCTCGACCTCATCGGCGACACCCCGCTGGTCAAGCTCCACAAGGTCACGGAGGGCGTGGCCGCCACCGTGCTGGTCAAGCTCGAATACCTCAACCCGGGCGGCTCCTCGAAGGACCGCATCGCCGTGAGGATCATCGACGCCGCCGAACGCGAGGGTCTGCTCCTGCCCGGCGGCACCATCGTCGAGCCCACCTCCGGCAACACCGGCGTCGGCCTCGCGCTCGTCGCCCAGCAGCGCGGCTACAAGTGCGTGTTCGTGCTTCCGGACAAGGTCGGCGAGGACAAGCGCAACGTGCTCACCGCGTACGGCGCCGAGATCGTGGTGACCCCGACATCCGTCGCCCCCGAGCACCCCGACTCCTATTACAGCGTCTCCGACCGGCTTGCCAGCGAGATCCCCGGCGCATTCAAGCCGAACCAGTACGCCAACCCGAACGGGCCGCTGAGCCACTACGAGACCACCGGCCCGGAAATCTGGCGAGACACCGACGGCACGGTCACCCATTTCGTGGCCGGTGTGGGAACCGGCGGCACCATAACCGGCACGGGGCGCTACCTGCGCGAGGTATCCGGCGAGACCGTGCGCATCATCGGCGCGGACCCGGAGGGCTCGGTCTACTCTGGCGGCACCGGCCGACCCTACCTGGTCGAGGGCGTCGGCGAGGACTTCTGGCCGGCAGCGTACGACCCGGACGTGGTGCACGAGGTGATCGCCGTCTCGGACGCCGATTCCTTCGCCATGACCCGCCGGCTCGCCCTGGAGGAAGGGATCCTGGTCGGCGGCTCGAGCGGCATGGCCGTCGTCGCGGCCCTGCGCGCGGCCCGGTCCCTGACCGAGGACGATGTCGTCGTCGTGCTGCTGCCCGATGGGGGACGCGGCTACCTCGGCAAGATCTTCAACGACGGGTGGATGGGCAGCTACGGTTTCACCAACGCGCCGGCCGGTCACACGGTCGACGACCTGCTCGCCTCGAAGACCGGCTCGCTCCCGCCCTTCGTTTACGTGCACCCGAGCGCCACGGTGCGCGACGCTATCGGCGTGATGACCGAGGCCGGCGTCTCGCAGGTGCTCGTGCTCACCGCCAAGCCGCCGGTCGTAATGGGGGAGGTTGTCGGCGCGATCGACGAACGCCGGCTGATGGAGCTGGTCTTCGCCGGCGAGGCGCAGCTGGGCGATCGGGTGGGAGAGTTCGTCGCCGAATCACTGCCGCTGATCGGGGTCAACGAACCCGTCGCTGCCGCACGTGCGGCGTTCACCGGCCATGATGCGCTCCTCGTCACCGACGGCGGCAAACCGTTGGGCGTCATCACCCGCCACGATCTGCTCACCTACCTGAGCGCCTAGACAGTAAGGACCCTTCCATGGCTCGCACACAGAACTTCGACACCATCGCCATCCACGCCGGGCAGGAATTCGACCCGACGACCGGCGCCGTGATTCCGCCGATCTACCAGACCTCCACCTATGTGCAGGAGAGCATCGGTAACCTCCGCGGCGGCTACGAATACAGCCGCGGCGGCAACCCCACCCGCACCGTGCTGGAGACCCTGCTGGCCGCGCTCGAGGGTGGCAAGCATGGGCTGTCGTTCGCCAGCGGCCTCGCCGCCGAGGACACCATCCTCCGCGCCCTGCTGCAGCCCGGCGACCACATTGTGCTCGGCAACGATGTCTACGGCGGCACCCACCGGCTGATCAACAGGGTGCACGGAGCCTGGGGCGTGCTGAATTCCACCGTGGAAATGTCCGACCTGGCCGCGGTGGAGAGGGCCATCATCCCCGGCACCACGAAGATCCTCTGGGTGGAAACGCCGAGCAACCCACTGATGAAGATCAGCGACATCTCCGCACTCGCCGAACTCGGCCACCGCTTCGGCGTCACCGTGATCGTCGACAACACGTTCGCCTCGCCCGCGCTGCAGCATCCGCTGGCCTTCGGCGCCGACGTGGTCGTGCACTCCACCACCAAGTACCTCGGCGGGCACTCCGACGTGCTCGGCGGCGCCCTGATCATCAATGACGACGAGCTCGCCGAGAAGGCGAAGTTCCTGCAATTCGCGGCCGGCCCGGTCTCGGCCCCACTCGACGCCTGGCTGACCGTGCGCGGCATCAAGACCCTCTCGGTGCGGATGGACCGCCACTGCAGCAACGCGCAGGCCATCGCCGAACACCTCCAGGGCCACCCGGCCATCGACACCGTCTACTACCCCGGCCTGCCCGGCCACCCGGGCCACGACCTGGCGAAGAAGCAGATGCGCGGCTTCGGCGGGATGCTCTCCCTTGCCTTCAGCGGGGGAGCGGCGGCGGCACGCGCGTTTGCCGAGTCGACCCACCTGTTCCAGCTCGCCGAGTCGCTCGGCGGGGTGGAGTCCCTCGTGAACTACCCGTCCGAGATGACCCACGCCTCGGTGCGCGGCACCGAACTCGAGGTGCCGGACAACATCATCCGGCTCTCGGTGGGCATCGAAGACGTCACCGACCTGATCGACGACGTGGAGCAGGCCCTGCCCGCCCGCTAGCAGTGGCTGGTTTTCTCCGGAGCTACCGGCCCTGGCCGGCCTCTCCCCGAACACCCGGGTGGACCTCCCGACACAGGTATAACACTCGACGGATGCGTCATCTCGCGGCATACCCGTCGAAGCATTCGATGAGCGCGGGCGCGACCTCACCGGGATCACCGTCCTGCTGCACGCCGCAGCTCACCGCCCTCGAGGCACTCCCGGAGAGCGACGCCCGGTTCACGGCCGTGCCGCCGAGGATCGCCGGCTTCGGAACGTTCCCGGTGCGGGCATTCGCCCGAATGTGACAGTCCCCCGAAAAAATGTGACAGTCACACGCTGGGATGTGACAGTCACACGCCGGGATGTGACAGTCACACCCATCTTTCGGACCGACCGCGAGGTGTGCATAATGGATGTGCGATCACACTTGTGACCGTGCACATGTGAACAAGGTCGTTACGTGACAGAGAATCTGCCCAAGGTGCGGGCGCCCAGCATCCGGGATGTGGCCCGCCTGGCCGGGGTCTCCCACCAGACCGTGTCGCGCGTTCTGAACAACCACCCCAGCATTCGTGAGTCGACCAAGGCCCGCGTGCTCCAGGTCATGGACGACTTGCAGTACCGGCCGAACCGGGCCGCGCGGGCGCTTTCCCGCGGACGGTCCCGCACGATCGGGATCCTCTCCGCACAGAGCACGGAGTATGGACCGGCCAGTAGCATCGCGGCGATCCAGGACGCGGCCCGGGAGGCCGGCTACTACGTCAACACGGCGAATCTGACTACGGTCGACGAAGAATCGATCGAAGCTGCGCTCATGCACCTGATGCTCCAGGCGGTGGAGGGAATCGTCGTCATCGCCCCGCAGGTGCGGGTATTCGACGTGCTCGAGCAACTGTCGATCACTGTGCCCTTCGTGTCGCTGCAGTCGACCGGTCACCTCGACGACCACGCCCTGTCGGTCGACCAGATCGCGGGCGCCCGACTGGCCACCCGGCACCTGATCGACCTCGGCCACCGGCGGATCTACCATCTGGCCGGCCCGCAGGACTGGATCGAGGCGGAGGCGCGGATGCGCGGCTTCCTCGACGAGATGTGGGCGATGGATGTCCCCACCACAGCTCCGATCCTCGGCGACTGGACCGCGGACTTCGGCTACCGCGCGGGCAGGGAACTCTTCAGCCGTCCCGATTTCACCGCGATCTTCTCGTCGAATGACCAGATGGCGCTCGGCCTCATGCACGCGGCCCGGGATGCCGGTCTGGGCATCCCGAGGGACATCAGCATTGTCGGCTTCGACGACATCCCTGAGGCGGCGCACTTCTGGCCGCCCCTCACAACGGTGCGCCAGGACTTCGAGGAGCTCGGTCGCCGCTGCGTCGCGCTGTTGCTCAGCAACCTCCCCGGCAACGAACCCATTGCGGACCAGGAACCGGTCCTTCCCCGGCTGATCGTGCGCGATTCCACGGCCCCGCCGAGTTTCTAGCCCGACCGCGCCGGCTCCCCCGGCGACCCAAGTGTCGGCGCGCTGGCGACGAATCCGGCGGGGCGTCCCGCTCCCGGCGCCCGCACAGACGCCCGCACCTCGGAGGCGGCGCGGCCCAGGCACTGCCGGTGAGGGGGCGGGGCAACGAACTGGATGGGCTTGACCGAGCGACGCGTTGGGTATTAGCTAGCCGCGCGTGCTGCCGGGGAGTAACATCCCTCTTTATCAACGGCGCGTGGTTCGTCCTGTGCCACCACCCGGCGTTACCTAAGCGTGACCAAATGTCGCTTGACAGTGCTCGGTTCTCGCACAAGTATGAGCAATGTGATCGGTCACAATGAGTGGACCGTGGTGAAGATCCCATCACATGACATCGAGGTCAAGCTGTGAGAATACTAGTACACCGGCACGGTGCCGCCTGCAGGTTTTCGCCGACGGCACTCCGCTCGTTCGTCACCTTCGCTGGCCACGCGACGGCTGACTCCGGCCGCAGTGGGGAGGCCCACGTTGTCGACTGATCCGATCATCCTGGAGATGCGCTCCATCACCAAGGAGTTCCCCGGCGTCAAGGCGCTGTCGAACGTATCGCTCACCGTCAGGGCCGGCGAGATCCACGCGATCTGCGGCGAGAACGGGGCAGGCAAGTCCACCCTGATGAAGGTCCTCTCCGGCGTCTACCCCTACGGCACCTACTCCGGTGACATCGTCTACCAGGGCCAGGTGATGCACTTCAAGGACATTCGCTCGAGCGAGGCCGCCGGGATCGCGATCATCCACCAGGAACTCGCACTCATCCCCGAGCTGTCGATCACCGAGAACATCTTCCTCGGCAACGAGCCCACGAAGTGGGGTGCGATCGACTGGATCACGGCCAAGAAGACCGCGCTCGACCTGCTCGCGCGGGTCGGACTCCGCGACGACCCGGACACGCAGATCAAGAACATCGGCGTCGGCAAGCAGCAGCTTGTGGAGATCGCCAAGGCGCTCAACAAGTCGGTCAAGGTCCTGATCCTCGACGAGCCGACCGCGGCACTGAACGAAGCCGATTCCCAGCACCTGCTGGACCTCATCCGGGGCCTCAAGGGTAAGGGCATCAGCTCGATCATGATCTCCCACAAGCTCAACGAGATCGAGCAGGTTGCCGACTCGATCACGATCATTCGGGACGGGCTGGCGATCGAGACCCTCGATGTGGTCGCTGACGGAGTCGATGAGGACCGGATCATCCGCGGAATGGTCGGCCGAAGCCTGGAAAGCCGCTTCCCCGACCGCACCCCGCACATCGGCGAGGTCTTCTTCGAGGTGCGCAACTGGAACGTGCAGCACCCGCAGGTGGCCGAGCGCATGGTGGTCAAGAATTCCAGCATCAACGTGCGCAAGGGCGAGATCGTCGGCATCGCCGGTCTGATGGGGGCGGGCCGTACCGAATTGGCCATGAGTATCTTCGGCCGGTCGTACGGCAACTTCCTCTCGGGGAAGGTGTTCAAGGACGGCAAGGAGATCGAGCTGCGCAATGTGGCCGAGGCGATCGACCACGGCCTCGCCTACGTCAGCGAGGACCGCAAGGCGCTCGGGCTCAACCTGCTCGACGACATCAAGCGGTCGATCGTGTCGGCGAAACTGTCCAAGATCTCGGCCGGTCCCGTCGTCAACGACTCGAAGGAGTTCGGGATCGCGGAGAGCTATCGCACCAGCCTCCGGATCAAGACGCCGAGCGTTGACGCCGGTGTCAGCAAGCTCTCCGGCGGAAACCAGCAGAAGGTCGTCCTGGCGAAGTGGATGTTCACCGACCCAGACCTGTTGATTCTCGACGAACCCACCCGCGGCATCGACGTCGGCGCAAAGTACGAGATCTACGGGATCATCCAGGAGCTCGCGGCGCAGGGCAAGGGCGTCATCCTGATCTCCTCGGAGCTCCCGGAACTGCTCGGCCTGGCCGACCGGATCTACACGGTCTTCGAAGGCGCGATCACCGACTGCATCCAGGCCGACGCGGCCGACCCTGAAACCCTGATGAAAAGTATGACCTCCGCAAGGAAGAAGGTTTAGAGCATATGAGCGCAGACACCAGTCCCCGGGGCGGTTTCAGGGACCTCAAGAAGATCTTCGGGGCAGGCAGCTCCAATTTGCGTCAGTTCGGCATCCTGTTCAGCCTGATCGCCATCATCCTGCTGTTCCAGTTCCTGACCGACGGCCTGACCCTTTCCTCCGGGAACCTGATCAACCTCGTCAGCCAGTACTCCTACATTCTGATCCTGGCCATCGGGATGGTGATGGTGATCATCGCCGGCCACATCGACCTGTCGGTCGGGTCGGTCGCGGCGTTCGCCGGGATCGTCGTGGCCACGGCCATGCAGGAATGGAACCTGCCCTGGCCGCTGGCCATCCTCCTCGGCCTCGCCGTCGGAAGTCTGATCGGTGCCTGGCAGGGCTTCTGGGTCGCCTACATCGGGGTGCCGGCCTTCATCGTGACGCTCGCCGGCATGCTCATCTGGCGCGGTGGCAATCAGGTCATCGGCAACGCGAACACGGTTCCGGTCCCCGACGGCTTCACGACGATCGGCTCCGGCTACCTGCCTGAGGTGGGCCCGTACACGGGCTACAACAACCTCACACTGGTGCTGGGACTCATCATTGCCGGGGCCGTCGTGCTGGTTGAAGTGCGCGCCCGCCGGGTGCAGAAGATCATGGGTTCCGAGCCGGCACCGCTCTGGGTCAGCGTGATCAAGGTCACTCTCCTCGTTGCGGTAATCATTTACGCCACGGTGCTGTTCGCCGGCGGCCGGGTGGGCACGAGTTTCCCGGTGTCGGGGATCATCCTCGGCGTCCTCGTGCTCTTCTACTCCTTTATTACCCGCAACACCATCTTCGGCCGGCACGTCTACGCGGTCGGCGGCAACAAGCTCGCCGCCGAACTGTCGGGCGTCAAGTCCCGCCGGGTCAACTTCCTCGTCATGATGAACATGTCGATCCTGGCCTCGCTGGCCGGCATGATCTTCGTTGCTCGGTCGGTGGCATCCGGACCCCAGGACGGTCTGAGCTGGGAACTCGACGCGATCGCGGCCGTGTTCATCGGCGGCGCGGCGGTCTCGGGCGGCATCGGCACCGTGACCGGCTCCATCATCGGTGGCCTGGTCATGGCCGTGCTCAACAACGGCCTGCAGTTGCTCGGCGTTGGAGCCGACCGGGTGCAGATCATCAAGGGCCTCGTGCTCCTGATCGCGGTCGGTGTCGACGTCTGGAACAAGAGCCAGGGTCGGCCGTCGCTGATCGGGTTCCTCACCCGCAAGAACAAGACGGACGAATTTCCGTCCGAGCCGCCGGCCGTAGTTCCCACCTCCGGCACGCCGGCATCCGTGCGGCCGCCGGACAACCCCTCCTGACCCGCCCATAGGGCGTCGTTTTACCCCTCCCTGCACCACCTCTCCCACAGAAAGTGATTGAAAATGCGAAAACTCCTTACGACCACTGCGATTGCCGCGGTCGCCTTGATGGCGCTGTCGGGTTGCTCGACCCGCACCGACACGACGAGTGGTGGATCCAGCGCTGCTGCCGGCTTCGCCGCTGATTCGCTGATCGGCGTCGCACTCCCGTCGAAGACCTCCGAGAACTGGGTCCTCGCCGGTGGGCTGTTCGAAGACGGCCTCAAGGAGGCCGGGTTCAAGGGCGACGTGCAGTATGCCGGCGCCTCGACCACGGTCAAGGACCAGCAGGACCAGATCTCGGCCATGGTCACCAAGGGCGCCAAGGTCATCATCATCGGCGCGGCCGACGGTGGCCAGCTCGGCACCCAGGTCAAGGCGGCCCATGACGCCGGTGCGATCGTCATCGCGTACGACCGTCTCATCCTGAACACCGAGGACGTCGACTACTACGTCGCCTATGACAACTTCAAGGTGGGTGAACTCCAGGGCCAGGCGCTCCTGGACGGCCTCGCGGCGAAGAAGCCGGCCGGCCCGTACAACATCGAGCTGTTCTCCGGCTCGTCGGACGACGCGAACGCCCCGGTCTTCTTCAACGGCGCGATGAGCGTGCTGCAGCCGAAGATCGACGACGGAACCCTCGTCGTCGGTTCGGGCCAGACGGACATCAAGCAGACGGCAACCGCCGGCTGGAAGGCCGAGAACGCCCAGAGCCGGATGGACTCGCTCCTGACCAGCACCTACGGCGACAAGACCCTCGACGGCGTGCTTTCTCCGAACGACACCCTCGCTCGCGCGATCATCACCTCGGTGAAGGCCGCCGGCAAGGCGATCCCCGTCGTGACGGGTCAGGACTCCGAGGCGGAGTCGGTCAAGTCGATCATGGCCGGTGAGCAGTACTCCACGATCAACAAGGACACCCGTGTTCTCGTGGCCCAGGCCATCGACATGGCCAAGGTTCTCCAGAAGGGCGAGACCCCCGAGGTCAACGACACCAAGTCGTACGACAACGGCAAGAAGATCGTCCCGGCCTTCCTGCTCCCCCCGGTCATCGTGACCAAGGACAACGCAGCCGAGGCATACGCGAACGACCCGAAGCTGTCGCCGCTGACCAAGTAGCAGCCAGCCTCACAGCGCACTGAAGAAAGGGCCGGTCCCCTCGGGGCCGGCCCTTTCTCCGTGCCCGCCCACCCCGCCGCGTTGGCTCGCGGCTCGTGCCCGAGAAGCGGGCGCGGCGTAGAACGTGCGCCCGCTTCCCAAAGGTGCGCCGCGAGAGTGGGTTGCTGGGCTCGGGGTGCCGTGGCGGTCGCGGCACCCTGCTCACGGGGGAGTGCGCGCGCGTTTGTCCACAGGGCGGCATCCGGCGGGGTTATGCACGGATGTGCCGGCGCAGGCCCTGGCGTGAGCCCGCGCCGCCACGGTGAGGGATGACCGATCTCCGAAGTAGTACCAGAGCCGATCTCCTGGACACCGTCAGCGCGCGACACGGCGGGCTCATCCCGGCTGCAGCGCTCCGCGAGAGCGGCCTGAATTCGCACGCGGTCGAGGCCTTGGTCCGCGACGGTTCGCTGGTGCGCCCGCGCAGGGGCCTCTACGTGCAGGGCGAAACGTGGCGTTCCGCCGACCCCGACGAGCGATACCGCCTCTATGTGCGGGCGACCGCTGCCGTGGCCGCGCGGCCGATAGTGGTGTCGCACCTGTCCGCGGCCTCGATGCACGGACTGCCGACCATCGGACACTGGCCGCGCACCGTTCACACGCTCGACCTTGACGCCTCCGGCGGCAGCTCGGCGCAGCACCAGACCAGCCATCGCGGGGGTCCTGACCCGGAGCTGCAGGTCATTGCGGGTGTCCTGGTGACGTCACTCGCCCGAACCCTCATCGACGTTGCCGCGGCCACGAGCTTCCTGGTCGGGGTCGTGATGATCGACGATGCGCTCCGGGTCGATCAGGAACGGGTGGCGGCTGCGGCACGACGCGGCATCCTGCTGCCGGCCGCCCTGACGAAAGCGGACCTGTTTGCCGAACTCGCAGCGGTGAACCCGCGGTTCGGCGCCCGGCAGGCGGACCGCGCCATCGAGTTCGCGAACGCGCTGTCGGCCAACGGCGGGGAGTCAATGAGCCGGGTGCGAATCTTCCAACTCGGATTCGAGGTGCCCGAGCTCCAGGTTCCCTTTCGGAACATCGAGGGGAGCGACTACTGGGTGGACTACTACTGGCGTCGGGTGCGCAAGATCGGCGAGTTCGATGGAATGCAGAAGTACACCCGCGGCCGGGTGCTGGCCGGGCGGGATCCGGGCGAGGTCGTCTGGCGGGAGAAGCGTCGCGAGGATGCGCTGCGCCGGCACTCCGACAGCTTCGACCGTTGGGACTGGGACACGGCGTTCTCGCCCGTTCTCTTCGACCGATTCCTGCGCGACCGCGGCGTGCCGCGGGCGTGAGCGGCGCGGTGCGGTGCGTGCGCGCGCGTCCGGGCCGCTGGGGCGTCCGGGCCGCTCCGGCGTCGGCGTAGGCGCGGGATGTCGCGGCACGTGTTTGAGAACCCGGCCCGCCGTGGAACGTGCGCCGGCTTCCCTAGCGCGCGCCGCGAGCCGACCGCGCGCCGCGAGCCGAGCGCGCGCCGCGAGGAGGTGGCGCGCGCGGGTCGCGACACGCCGCGGCAGTTTCCACAGGGGCAACTTCGGGCGAGCGCCGGCCTGTGGATAACTCAGACGGATGCCGCGCGGAAACGGCGTTGTCGCATCCGTTGGGCTGTGCAGAACCGGTGGAATGTCGGTGGATAACTACATAATTGTAATTACTGTATGTAGTGGCCATTCCGATTTCCGATCACTACATGTAGTATAAAAGTTCAACACAGCACGCCTTGAACTTCAGATTTCACATGAAAACCGATTTTGAGCACTGAGTTTGAATACTGAGTTTGAATACTGATTCCTGAACGACGAGAAAGGCCCTCCCATGGCAATCACGGTCTACACCAAGCCCTCCTGCGTGCAGTGCACGGCGACCTATCGCGCCCTGGACAACAAGGGCATCGAATATGAAATCCTTGACCTCTCGGTCGACGAGAACGCCCTCGAGGCCGTCAAGGCCCTGGGTTACCTGCAGGCTCCCGTCGTCATCACCGACGAGGACCATTGGTCGGGCTTCCGCCCCGACAAGATCAACGAACTCGCGCAGCGCCTCGCGTAACGGCCGGGCCGGGGCCACGGCTTCCGGCGCGCGCTCCGACGCCTGAGCCACCGCTCGACGTCGGCGCACCATGACTTGGCACTACGGGTTTTTCACACACGAAGGGGGTGTTCAATGACCGATATCGTCTATTTTTCCAGCACCTCGGGCAACACGCACCGCTTCGTCGAGAAGCTCGGTCGGCCGGCTGCCCGCATCCCGCTCTACGCTCGTGACGAACCCCTGCGCGTCGAGGAACCCTACGTTCTGGTGGTGCCCACCTACGGTGGGGGCGAGTCCAAGGGCGCGGTGCCCAAACAGGTGATCAGGTTCCTGAACGACGAGCACAACCGGTCGCTCATCCGCGGGGTCATCGGCGCGGGCAACACGAACTTCGGCACGGCCTTCTGCATCGCCGGCGACATCATCGCCGCGAAGTGCCAGGTGCCCCACATGTATCGATTTGAAGTACTCGGAACTCCGGATGATGTACGCATCGTTCACGACGGATTGGAAGAATTTTGGAAGCAACAGCTGTGAAGACGATGACGCACCCGGCCCCCGGCCAGGTGATGGACTATCACTCGCTCAACGCCATGCTCAACCTGTACGGCCCGGACGGGGAGATCCAGTTCGACAAGGACCGGGAGGCGGCGCGGGAATTCTTCCTGCAGCACGTCAACCAGAACACGGTGTTCTTCCACAGCCTTCGTGAGCGCCTCGACTACCTGGTCGAGAAGGAGTACTACGAGCAGGCCGTGCTCGACCAGTACTCGTTCGAGTTCATCACCAGCCTCAACGACCTGGCCTACTCGAAGAAGTTCCGCTTCCAGACCTTCCTCGGCGCGTTCAAGTACTACACCTCCTACACATTGAAGACGTTCGACGGCAAGCGTTACCTCGAGCGTTTCGAGGACCGCGTTGTGATGTCCGCCCTCGGCCTCGCCCAGGGCGACGAGCAGCTCGCGGTCTCCCTCGTCGAGGAGATCATCGCCGGCCGTTTCCAGCCGGCCACCCCCACCTTCCTCAACTCGGGCAAGGCGCAGCGCGGCGAGCTCGTCTCCTGCTTCCTGCTCCGCATCGAAGACAACATGGAGTCGATCTCCCGCGGCATCAACTCGTCGCTGCAGCTCTCCAAGCGCGGCGGCGGCGTCGCCCTGCTACTCAGCAACATCCGGGAGTCCGGTGCGCCGATCAAGCAGATCGAGAACCAGTCCAGCGGCATCATCCCCGTGATGAAGCTGCTCGAAGACTCCTTCAGCTACGCGAACCAGCTCGGCGCCCGCCAGGGTGCCGGCGCGGTCTACCTGCACGCCCACCACCCCGACATCATGCGTTTCCTCGACACCAAGCGTGAGAACGCCGACGAGAAGATCCGGATCAAGACGCTGTCCCTCGGCGTCGTCGTGCCCGACATCACCTTCGAGCTGGCCAAGAAGGACGAGGACATGTACCTGTTCTCGCCCTACGACGTCGAGCGCGTCTACGGCGTGCCTTTCGCGGACATCTCCGTCAGCGAGAAGTACCACGAGATGGTCGACGACCCGCGGATCAAGAAGTCGAAGATGAAGGCGCGCGACTTCTTCCAGACGCTCGCCGAGATCCAGTTCGAGTCCGGCTACCCCTACATCATGTTCGAGGACACCGTCAACGCGGCGAACCCGATCAAGGGCCGGATCAACATGTCCAACCTGTGCTCGGAGATCCTCCAGGTCAACACGCCGACCACCTACAACGAGGACCTGTCCTACGACTCGATCGGCAAGGACATCTCCTGCAACCTCGGGTCGATGAACATCGCCCTGTCGATGGACTCGCCCGACTTCGGCAAGACCGTGGAGACCGCCATCCGCGGCCTCAACTCGGTGTCGGAGCAGAGCCACATCACCTCGGTGCGCTCGATCGAAGACGGCAACGACAAGTCGCACGCCATCGGCCTGGGCCAGATGAACCTGCACGGCTACCTCGCCCGCGAGCGGGTGTACTACGGCAGCGAAGAGGGCATCGACTTCACCAACATCTACTTCTACACGGTGCTGTTCCACGCCCTGCGCGCCTCGAACAAGCTCGCCATCGAGCGCGGTCACGCGTTCGACGGGTTCGCGGACTCGACCTACGCGTCCGGCGCCTTCTTCGACAAGTACACCGACCAGGTCTGGGCGCCGGCAACCGCACGCGTCGTCGAATTGTTCGAGACCTCGAAGGTGGATGTCCCGACGCAGGCCGATTGGGCCGCGCTCAAGGCATCCGTCATGGAGCACGGGATCTACAACCAGAACCTGCAGGCCGTGCCGCCGACCGGGTCGATCTCGTACATCAACAACTCGACCTCGTCGATCCACCCGATCGCGTCGAAGATCGAGATCCGCAAGGAAGGCAAGCTCGGCCGCGTCTACTACCCGGCCCCGTTCCTGACGAACGACAACCTGGACTACTACCAGGATGCGTACGAAATCGGCGCCGAGAAGGTCATCGACACCTACGCCGCTGCAACCCAGCACGTGGACCAGGGCTTGTCGTTGACGTTGTTCTTCAAGGACACCGCGACCACACGCGACATCAACAAGGCGCAGATCTACGCCTGGCGCAAGGGCATCAAAACCATTTACTACATCCGTCTGCGCCAGATGGCCCTCGAAGGGACCGAGGTTGAGGGCTGTGTGTCCTGCGCGCTTTGAGTGAGATCACAGTGATTTTCTGAACGCGTGAGGGAGGGTGGTCGTGGGCGTGGCGAAGTCGTCGGTTCCGGGAAACATCATCGGCGTCATTTATGGCGTTCGCCTTGAATCGTCCCCCGAGTACCGATACGTCGGGCTCACGACCACCAGCATCCGTCGGCGAACGAGCCAGCACTTCAAAAACGCTGAATTGGGGGTTCGCAATCCGTTCTACGACTGGTTGCGTAAGGCCCCCAGAGACTTGGTCTATGTCGAATCGCTTCAGGTCATCACCTCAACGCTGGAGCAACTGGGAGCGGCAGAAATCGACTGGATTGGGAGACTACGGGCACGGGGCGACCGCCTCTTGAACCTCTCGGGCGGAGGATTGGGGCCGACGCGGATCGAGTGGTCTGCGGTTCAGCGGGAAGCGGCACGGCTGCGGTCTACCGGTCGATCGGTTCCACCCCGCTTCGGAGCCGACAATCCTATCTTCGGCCAGAATCACTCCGACGAGCAGAAGGCGCTCTGGTCGGCAATGCGGAAGGGCAGGAACTCGGGTCGAGAAAATCCCAACTTCGGTAGATTTGGGGAGGAGCACCCGAGCTTTGGCCACAGGATGTCTGCCGAAGCCAAGGCCGTACTATCGGAGCAGCGTCGAGGGTCATTGAATCCGAACTTCGGCAGGAAGGCCAGCGCGGAGTCGCTCGCGAAGCGGTCTGCAGCACAAGAAGGGATTCCTCGACCGGGGAACGCGCGAAATGCCCACGTCCGCTATCACTCCAATCTGAACGTTGAAAAAGCTGACTGTAAGTACTGCGTTGAAGACGCGGCACGGAACTTGAACGCACTACCGACAGGAAAGAAAACTCATGATTGACAAGCTCAAGCTCGTCTCCCACGTTGACGCGATCAACTGGAACAAGATCGAAGACGAAAAAGACGTCGAGGTGTGGAACCGGCTCGTCAACAACTTCTGGCTGCCGGAGAAGATCCCGCTCTCCAACGACGTGCAGTCCTGGAACACGCTCACCCCGGTCGAGCAGCAGCTCACCATGCGCGTGTTCACCGGGCTGACCCTGCTCGACACGATCCAGGGCACCGTGGGCGCCGTCTCGCTGATTCCGGATGCGATCACCCCGCACGAAGAGGCCGTCTACACGAACATCGCGTTCATGGAGTCCGTGCACGCGAAGAGCTACTCCTCGATCTTCTCAACGCTGTGCTCCACGAAGGAGATCGACGAGGCGTTCCGCTGGTCGACCGAGAACGTGAACCTTCAGAAGAAGGCCTCCATCGTCATGGACTACTACCAGGGCGACGACCCGCTCAAGCGCAAGGTCGCGTCGACCCTGCTCGAGTCGTTCCTCTTCTACTCGGGCTTCTACCTGCCGATGTACTGGTCAAGCCGCGCCAAGCTCACCAACACGGCCGACCTCATCCGCCTGATCATCCGCGATGAAGCCGTGCACGGCTACTACATCGGCTACAAGTACCAGAAGGGGCTCGAGGCGGCCACCCAGGAACGCCGCGACGAGATGAAGGACTACACCTTCAACCTCGTCTACGAGCTGTACGAGAACGAGGTGCAGTACACCCAGGACCTCTACGACGAGGTCGGCCTCACCGAGGACGTCAAGAAGTTCCTGCACTACAACGCCAACAAGGCGCTGATGAACCTCGGCTACGAGGCGATGTTCCCCAAGGCCGTCACCGACGTGAACCCGGCGATCCTGTCGGCGCTCTCCCCGAACGCGGACGAGAACCACGACTTCTTCTCCGGGTCCGGTTCCTCCTATGTCATCGGCAAGGCCGTGAACACGGAAGACGCCGACTGGGACTTCTAACGACGGAGGCGCCGCGGCCGGTGACTGAACCGGC
>NZ_JASISS010000063.1 GCF_030063195.1 Cryobacterium sp. PH31-AA6 | reverse complement strand
GGCTTGGCCGGTGTCGTCGAAGAGGATGCCGCGCACCCCGGTGTCGCAGATCTGTCGTTCGACGGTGGCGAGGGAGATCGGTTGGGGGCTGCCTTCGAGGTGGCCGTGCCCGGTCGGCGGGTCCGGGGGTGGGTCTGGCGGCGTGAGTTGGTCGGTGGGAGCGGTGGCGGCGACCGGTGCGGTCGACGCGACCGGGGACTCCGGTGCGGTCGGGGCTGCCGGTGATTCCGGTGTCGCGGTCGCTGCCGGTGTGGCTGCGGGGCGTGTGCCCTGCCGGGCGAGGTCTGTTTGGGTGACGATGACGCGGACGGCGGGGCGGCGGCCGCCGAGCATGCGGCCGGGGTCGACTTCGCTGCCGAGCTTGAGCAACTGGAGGAAGGCGTCTGCGGCGATTTGTTCGGTGCTGCGGGGGTCGTTCTGGATTCGTTTGGCCCAGGCGGCGCGTTTCTTGTCGACGAAGCGCACCCCGCCGCGTCTGGGGCTGGTGAGGGCGTCGTAGGTGGAGAGGACGAACTCGCCGTC
>NZ_JASISS010000062.1 GCF_030063195.1 Cryobacterium sp. PH31-AA6 | reverse complement strand
TGCCGTCACCGTCATTAATCAGGATGCGGGCCGCGGTGAAACTGAGTTCACCTCTGTCCACCCCTCCTACCGCCGCATTGGGCTCGCCATTGCCGTCAAGGGTGCATCGATTACAGCCTTGGCAGCAGACGGGATGCGGGTCTTCGGCACGGGTGGCGCTCAGGTCAACGTCGGCAGTATCCGCATGAATGAACGGCTCGGATATGCCATTGAAGAACGATGGCTCAGCCTTGAAAAACCACACCGAAATGACTGAAACGACCGGTACGTTCCAAATTGTGCTCATCTCCTTGCGGATGCTCCACAATGAGGGCAATGACTATTGAGTTGCGCCCCTGGGGCGAATCTGATGCCGGGCACCTGCTTCGCGCTTTCCGTACCAGCGATGACCTCGCAACCCAGGTCGGCGACGCCAACTTGTCAACGCTCGACCGCTGCCAGGAATTCATTGCACTCCAGCTCGCCCCGTCCAGCCAATCCGTGCGCAACTTCGCAATCAGCGTCGATGGCGCGGCAGTGGGCAACGTAGGCATCGGAAACATGGAGCATCGCCACGACACCGGTTGGGTCTACTACTGGGTGTCGGCCGAGGCCCGAGGGCAAGGCCTCGCCTCACGCGCACTTGCCTCGGCTGCCCGTTGGGCATTTGACCAGCGTGACTTGTTCCGGCTCGAGCTCGGGCACAGGCTCAACAATCCGGCGTCCTGCAACGTCGCCCTGAAAGCGGGATTCGCACCAGAGGGAATCGAACGCCAGAAGCTCAAGTACGAACACCAGCGCTACGACGTCGAAACCCATGCGCGCCTCAGAAGCGATCCAACACCCGAGATCGAACTCTTCAAGACCCACTGAGGGTT
>NZ_JASISS010000061.1 GCF_030063195.1 Cryobacterium sp. PH31-AA6 | reverse complement strand
TAGGGCCTGACAGTTTGCATGCTCGATCAAGAGACCATTTTTAGGAGAACGATGAGTAAGACAAGTGCCGGATACGGCAAAGAGGGAGCCGCGCTTCACACTGCGGTCACGGCAGACTTTGTGTTGGACTCTGACGGCGCGCGGATTCTGGATATGGCTTGCCGGACGGTTGACGATCTTTCGTCGCTTGAGGGGGCTCTGGTGGGCGCCGCGGTCATGGTGCCCGGCAGTATGGGCCAGGAGCGAGTGAATCCGTTGTTTGCCGAGGTTCGTGCGACCCGCGCCCTCGTGGGTCAGTTGTTGGGCCGGCTGAAGCTCCCCGACGAGGATGCAGCAGCCGCTAAGTCTGAGTACAACGGGAACCGGGCGCGCAAGGCTGCCGGTGTTCGGTGGGGGCACTAATGGCGGCCCGTAGACGTTCGACCATGGCGCTTGCGACTCCCCCTGATCGGCTCTCTGATCGAACCCCGACTGCTTGGCTTGCGCCCGCCGAGATCGACAACATGCGGGATCTCTTAGCTCTCGCCGCTGCTGCGGATGCTGGGCCGTCGCGCAAGCTGATGCAAGAGGCGTGGAGGGCCTTTCACGGGGCTTGGGGCTACTCCGGTCCCATTGATTCCCTAATCGCTTGGTGGGCCTCTGAGCGCCGTCAGCGCGCTTGCGTCGAGTGGGTGCGCGCCCATCCTGGCGGGGAGCTAACCGACTTCGGCCCGTTCCTCGACGGGGAGATCCCCGATGTCTGACGCACCTGGGGGAAGTCCCCCAACAGGCTCGACGCCCCGGTCCGTCGGGGAGCCCGAAAAAGTGTTCGACGGGTTCAAGACATTCACGGATCTCATGACGGTGAATGCGCGCGAACTCGAGCAGTACGGAATTGAACTGTAACTAGCCCCGCTTGTTGTCCTCACGGATGACAGGCGGGGCTTTTTGTCGTGCTCCCCGCTCCCCGAGCGCACCGGCTATTCTTCACTAGGCACCCGCTCCCGTCCCCCCACGGTTGAGCGGGTGCTCTC
>NZ_JASISS010000060.1 GCF_030063195.1 Cryobacterium sp. PH31-AA6 | reverse complement strand
TAGCCCCGCTTGTTGTCCTCACGGATGACAGGCGGGGCTTTTTGTCGTGCTCCCCGCTCCCCGAGCGCACCGGCTATTCTTCACTAGGCACCCGCTCCCGTCCCCCCACGGTTGAGCGGGTGCTCTCACGCCCCTGAATGGCCCTACGGCCTCACTGGACAGAATCCCGGCATGACTGGACGCCCGCACCTTCTAGCCTCTTAGCGGTCATCCTGGCGCGCTATTGCACGTGCAATATCTCGCACGGCTGCATCAGATTACGAAGTTTGGACGACACGCCCGACATCGGAGAGTGGCAAGAATCAGCCGATCAGACTCAAAACGCTATTGCACAGGTATTGCACGGGCACCCCTGGCAAACAAAAAACCCCCGTTTTACCGGGGGTTTGTCTGTGGGCGATACTGGGATCGAACCAGTGACCTCTTCCGTGTCAGGGAAGCGCGCTACCGCTGCGCCAATCGCCCAGATCTTGACAACGTTCCTCAAGACTGGAGGTGGATACGGGATTCGAACCCGTGTATACGGCTTTGCAGGCCGCTGCCTCGCCTCTCGGCCAATCCACCACATAGGGTCCACACCAAAAAGAAACGACCTTTCGGTCGATTCAATTCGAGCGGATGACGAGATTCGAACTCGCGACCCTCACCTTGGCAAGGTGATGCGCTACCACTGCGCCACATCCGCAACTGCCGGCATTTCTGCTGACTTGAAGACTCTAGCCGATTCCGGCCGGGAACGGCGCACCCGGCGCCGCTTCCGCGTGGCGGACCGGAGAATCTGCCGTTCCATCGGGCATTAGGCCACCTGGGCAAACAAAAAACCCCCGGGGTTACCGGGGGTTTGTCTGTGGGCGATACTGGGATCGAACCAGTGACCTCTTCCGTGTCAGGGAAGCGCGCTACCGCTGCGCCAATCGCCCAGATCTTGACAACGTTCCTCAAGACTGGAGGTGGATACGGGATTCGAACCCGTGTATACGGCTTTGCAGGCCGCTGCCTCGCCTCTCGGCCAATCCACCACATTGGGTCCACACCAAAAAGAAACGACCTTTCGGTCGATTCAATTCGAGCGGATGACGAGATTCGAACTCGCGACCCTCACCTTGGCAAGGTGATGCGCTACCACTGCGCCACATCCGCAACTGCCGGCATTTCTGCTGACTTGAAGACTCTAGCCGATTCCGGCCGGGAACGGCGCACCCGGCGCCGCTTCCGCGTGGCGGACCGGAGAATCTGCCGTTCCATCGGGCATTAGGCCACCTGGGCAAACAAAAAACCCCCGGGGTTACCGGGGGTTTGTCTGTGGGCGATACTGGGATCGAACCAGTGACCTCTTCCGTGTCAGGGAAGCGCGCTACCGCTGCGCCAATCGCCCAGATCTTGACAACGTTCCTCAAGACTGGAGGTGGATA
>NZ_JASISS010000005.1 GCF_030063195.1 Cryobacterium sp. PH31-AA6 | reverse complement strand
CCTTCGAGTCGATCTCGGCGCGCGTGTATGACAGTGCCGTGATAGCTGCTGTGACGGTCGCGTTGATGTTCGCGAGCGCTGATTGCACCTGCCGGACTAGGGAGCTTGTCTGTGTGCCCGTTGGTGTCTCGAGCTCACGCAGACGGCGGAAGATGTCGTCAAAGTTGCGGAGGAACTTCTGGATCTCGGTCCCGCCTTGGGGGTAGCCACCGGCCATGGTTAGATTTCTTCCTTCACTTGGTTGGTGCCGGGATTGCCGGCCTCGATGTCGATGAGCCGGGCGAGCAGTTTCTGTTCGCGCCGGCGGGTAGTCGTGCCGGTCCAGATGGAGGGTTGCGCTAGAAAAGTTGCACCCGGTTTTCCCTCTGCCGTGACGTACCGGAAGAACTCGGCCAGGAACAATGCGCGCACGGCCGCGCATTGTTCGTCGGTCGCGTCCGTGATCGGCCAGCGGTCGACCGAAACAATGGAGTGATGCCGGGAACGGCGAATGTAGATCGACGCTCCCGCCGGGGTCGTGCCTTCGGGCTTCATGCGGCACCTCGACTCAGGTGCGCCTGGTCGCGCTTTGCGCAGATACCCTCGGCCTTTGACGACGGGGACCAAAGCCCTTGACCGCATATCGAGCAAGACTCGCTCTGGACGGTTCGGACGGTTTCAGCGGTTCCGGCGGTTACTGGGAGGGGGGTAATCCCGAACCGGTGCCAGATTCTCTCGAACTGTCCGACGCGATACCCGCGGATGCCTTCGGGGCTCTTCGATGAGAACACCTTGAACGCCTGGGTAAGGAGCCTCCCGAATCGCTGCACGGTGAGGCGGTGGCCGTAGGAGCTGGCTTCCCCCCAGTACCCGGCATTGAAAGCGATGAGCCGTTCGACCAGTTCGCTCGATCGGATGAAGCCTTCGCCGTCGTGCCAAACTCCGTGAAGGTCGCCAAGCAACACGACTGCGGGCGGGAGCTTGGTCAGTCCGTCCTCCCGCTCCATCTCCGCCTCGCGCATGTCGCGTTCGATGAGCTGCGCGGTGATTCCCGGCCATTCCCCGCCTGCTGCGGCTGCTACACGCATAAGCGGATTCCAGCGTTCCTTGATTCGTCCTATGCAGCCGGCGGGAAGCTCGGGGCGAACTGTTCGCACGAACTCCCGCGCTTCCTCCATGGCGTTCGCCAGGGCCTCGGCTAGGTCGCGCGCGTCGGGCTCGATCTCTTCCCAGTCGGAGGACTCAACGAGCCCCTGAAGGTCTGGCATGAGCAGCACTCGGATCGACCGTGAGCGGGTATCGTCTGGCAAGTTCGGGGCATTGCCAGCCATTGCTACGGGCGAGTAGGTGGGCATCTCGGCCACCTCCCACTCGCCTCCCTTGCCGGGCACCAATACCGGCCGCGTGCCCCCGCGCTTGTACCCACTATTGAGAACCGCGATCAGATCCTCTACGCCGGGTTTCTTCGGGTCGAGTGACCTATCTACCTCGTCAATCAGGATCGTTCGAATACCCTTGTCCAACATGCGGGTGAGCAGGGCGGGCGAGGACAGGGACGCGGCCTGAATCGGGGCCAGGCAGAGCCGGTGGAGATGTTCTAGGACTGTCGTCTTGCCTGACCCTGGCATGGTGCTATCGAGGATGAGCCGCGGGGTTGAGTAGGTTTCCAATGCAACGTGCGTGTGTGCTGCCCACAAGGTGAGTAGGTCGAGGTCGAGGTCGTCGGTTACGGAGATGTAGCAGCGGAACCATGCTCGAATGTCGGTCAGTACCCCCTCTAGGGAACCGCCAGAGCCGCCGGAACCGTCCGAACCGTCCGGCGGGGGGCTCTCACCCGTGATGCGCAAGGCGCTTTCTGTCATGCTGCGTTCCTTTGTTCAGTTAGAAATTGAGTCCAGTAGTCCGCGGCGGCCTGGTCGAGCTGCCCCCGCTGCCACTCCTGAAACTTGACGCCGGGGTTAGCCCACCGTGCGTAGTACCGATCAGCGGCGCTCTCAGCGCGTTCTAGAGCCGGGGCGAGTGATTGCCTGCCAGACTCGAAAGCGAACGTCCAGAGGGCCATGAGAGCCGGGGGAAGCTGGGACAACTCGACATTGCCTAGGGTCAAGTCGTCGGCCAGCCTCGACAGGTAGTGCTCTGCCGTATCGCTCAGCGTGATCCGCTGCGGGTACTGTCCAGCCTCCCGCGCCACGACTAGGGCCAATCGGGATCGGCGGGGCGCTCTGCCTGGTGTGCCAGCTCGATGAGCCTGGTCGCCAGGCGTCGCGCCTCGTCAGGGGTCAGGTGTTCTTCTCGGGCGTCGATGTAGACAACGCCACGGCCACCAATTACGGCCACGTGGTGGATAGCCATTACCGGGTCGCCGTCACGAGGTAGCCGGCACGCTCGAGGCTGCCACCAACCGCGTGCTGGTCGCCGTTGCAGAGGGTGAGCATGTCCAGGTCGTCGGGGCGGATCGTGCGGCCTGACGGGCTCGTGACAGTCGGCGCGCCCATTAGGAGATCTCTCCGGCGATGGCGCGGAACTTCGCGGCCATACCCTCGAGCGCAAGAGCGAACCCTGGCACCTCGAGCATGCTCAGCCGGCCGTCGATCTGGAACGAGATGGCGATGGTGTCGGCTCCGTTGAGGCCGATCCTCATTCTCTGGGCTAGGACATCCCAGTCCATCATGTGGGGTTCGGCGGTGGTCTCGTGCCAGATGGTCTTGTCTTCGCCGAGGTGCGTCTTTTCCTCGGGCTTGTGCTTGCGCTCACCCGCTTCGTGTCCTTCGCACCAGCCGAACGATTCACACGGGAGAATCTCCAGGCGGTCGAACGGGTCGTTCAGGTCGGCGACGGTGGTTGCTGGTACGGTGGTCGTAGTATTCATGTGAGCTGTTCCTTCGTGAGAGTTGGATTCGGTTTCGTTGCCGTCGATGCCCTGCCAGGCTTCGGCGGCTTTTTCTTTTAGCTGACGCATCAGACGGCCTCCGCTGCTGTGCCGCTGCGAGCTGAGGCTTCGAGCCACTCGATGCACTCGCGCTCTGTGTAGAGCACGGTCTTGGGTGTGGGCTTCCTGTATCGAGGACCTGTCCCTTTAAATCGAAGCTGTGCTAGCTGCCCCTTAGTCATGCCGGGAATCAGTGCAACGACCTGATCAATGCTGAGGTAATTTTCCATTTCATTCCTTACTTGCGAGGGGTTGACGTGAACAGTCAATCATAAATCTCCGTCCACGTCAACAATAAGCAATAGCGAATACGTGACGTAATCGGTAAGCTGCTCTCGTGATAAAGATTTCTTCGAAAATGGGGCCGTCGAATCTTGTTGATATCGGCGGCGGGCTGGTGATCCTCAAAGAATTCACCGTGGAATTCGACGCTGAAGACATCGATACCGACACCGAGGCCAGCATGAAGGTGTATTGGGACAGCGAGCATTTCACTTATGAAATCGCCGAACTGAAGTTGACCAGGGCAGGGGACCAGCAGCTAAACGGGTCGTTATTGCGCGCGCTGCCGATCCAGGCCATGTTGCGAGCGGCAATTAGCCGCGCAATACAGTTCAAAGTCCCTGCCGAATCAGGTTTCGAGCTCCGACATATCGCGATTTCCGACGCGGAGGCTAAGAGACTGTCAAAGCAGGGCCCAAAGCCAGAGACTCTTGATTGGGTAGCCAGGATCTACAAGACGGCCCGTATCAAACTCATGCCGCCAACTCAGTACGTTGGCAGCTTCTTTGAAATTCCTCACAGAACGGCTTCACATTGGATAAAACTGGCGCGCGATCGCGGCCACCTGACGGACTAGACCATGGGTAGCATCCACCCTTACGACTCGTCAGCCGGCACGCGATACCGGGCAACGTACCGGAAGCCTGACCACTCCCAGGGGACTAAGCGCGGCTTCAAGACAAAGCGGGATGCACAGCTGTTTCTGGCATCCGTCGAGGTATCGAAAGCTCGAGGCGAGTTTGTCGACGCGACGGCGGCACGATCCACAGTCGGCACCCTCGGCGTTGAATGGCTGAAGGCACAGTCTCACCTGAAGCCCTCGAGCCTGCGCCCGGTGGAGATTGCGTGGCGGCTGCACGTCGAGCCGGTATGGGGCAAGCGCGCTGTTGGCTCTATACGGCATAGCGAGGTTCAGACGTGGGTTACTGACCTCACCGGGATTCGGGGCGCTACGACTGTTCTAAGGGCCTATGGGGTGCTTGCCAGCATCCTTGATACGGCGGTGAAGGATCGGCGCGTGAGTGTCAATGTTGCCCGCGGCGTGAACTTACCCAGGAAGGTCAGCAAGGAACACGTTTACCTGTCTCACGACCAGGTGGCGGCACTCGCTGAAGCATCCGGTGAACGGGCGGGGTTGGTGCTGCTGCTGGCCTACACCGGCCTTCGGTGGGGTGAGGCTATCGGGCTTCAGGTGAAGGATCTGGACATGCTGCGGCGGCGTATCAACGTCACCCGTAATGCGGTCGAGGTCGGGGCGCATATTGAGGTGGGAACGCCGAAGAGCCATACGCGGCGGTCGGTGCCGTTCCCCGCGTTTCTGGCGCCGCTGCTCGCTCAACAATGCGAGGGCAAGAGTCGTGATGATCTGGTGTTTGCGGACAAATACGGGCAACACCTGAAGCGGACCAGGGTTAGCGAGGGAACGCGGAGCTGGTTTCTCACCGCTCTGTCTACTGCCGGCCTGCCGAAGATGACTTTTCACGATTTGAGGCACACGGCGGCATCGTTGGCGGTGAGCGTCGGGGCGAACGTGAAGGCAGTCCAGCGGATGCTCGGTCACGCTTCCGCGGCCATGACCCTTGACACCTACGCGGACCTGTTCGATGACGACCTAAACGCAGTTGCGGACCGGTTGAATGACGCTGCTACGTTCTCGGGTGTTGTCAAACCGTTGTCAAACGGGCATTCTCGGGGATGAGAAAACCCCCTACTTCCCAGTGTTTATATGGGATGCAGGGGGTTAGTTCTGTGCGGAGACGGTGGGATTTGAACCCACGGTACCCCGTGAAGGGTACTCCACCTTAGCAGGGTGGTGCACTAAGCCGTACTATGCGACGTCTCCTCGGTGCCTGCAATGCAAACACACCTCAGCAATCATAACCTCACTCGCGGCGTCCGTTGAACCCGGGCGCCGGATGCCGCGGTTTCTACTGGTTTTCGAGGGTGCGACCGACGGAACAGGTGAGTTCTCCGGCCGTCTGGCCGGTCGCCGAATCGGACAGCACGACGACGCCCGGCGGCGTAGCCGCAGGCTCGGGTGTGGCGTTCGGGTCGGCTGCCGGGTCGGTCGGAGCGGGTGTCACGGACGGGTCCAGGGTCGCACCGGCGCCGAGTGAGCCGCCGAGCTGGAACGGCTGGTCGTCGGCGACGGCCGTGAACAGGTCGTCGAAGTCCGGCTGCAGGGGCAGTACGCCGCCCTCCGTGCCGCCGGTCGGAACCTGCACGAACACGACCTGGTCCAGCGGGATGTCCTTGAGCGCCATGGCGATCGAGGCGAGCGTCGATACATTGTTCAGGCTCGCCGACAGGTCCATGTTCGCCGTCACGGCCTTGGCCAGGGAATACACCTTGAGGGGGTCGGCCAGGGTGTCGGCGCTTTTGATCGTACGCACCAGCGCCGACATGAAGACCTGCTGGTTGTTGATCCGGGTCAGGTCGCTGCCGTCTCCGATGCCGTGGCGGGTGCGCAGGAACTGCAGGGCGGCGACGCCCTCGAGTGTGTGCATTCCCGGGGTGAGGTAGGTCTGGGTGTAGTCGTCCTGGATTTCCTCGGCCACGCAGACCGGAACCCCACCGACTGCCGTCGACATGGCCATCACTCCGCTGAACTGCACCTCTGCGGCGAAAGGAATGTCCAGTCCGGTCAGTTTCTCCACGGTGAGGACGGTGCAGGCCAGGCCGCCGTAGGTGAGCGTGGTGTTGATCTTCTGCCGGCTCATCGAGCTGAACGACCCGCCCTGGGGATCGGGGCAGCTCGGGATGGGCACGAACATGTCGCGGGGGAAACTGATCACGGATGCGTTGCTGTGGTCGGCCGAAATGTGCAGCAACATCGTGACGTCGTTCAGGTCTCCGGTCGAATCCTCATCGCCGAATCGGGCGTCCTGGCCCTTGCGGCTGTCGCTGCCGACCACGAGCAGGTTCACACCGCCGGGGATCGCGCCGATCTGTGGGACCGGGCCCGCGGTTTCGTTGGCCAGGTGCACGCTCGGCTGCACGCTCGATGCGACGTCGTAGGTGGCGAGGGCGGCCACGGACACGCCGCTGACGAGTACCACGGCCATCGTGGCGGCGAGGATCTTCACGACGGCAACGAGGGGGTTGGACCGCTTCAGCCGGCCGTGCCGGGCGAAGGTCGAGAGCTTGCCGGAGCGGGTCGAACGGGGGCGCAGTTGGTCGCTCACTCAGGTCCCTTCGTCGTATGCCGGCGTACAGCATCCAGCTGCGGAGGGCGTGGGATTCGAACCCACGAGACATCTCTGCCCACCAGTTTTCAAGACTGGCTCCATCGGCCGCTCGGACAGCCCTCCAATATCGCCGCACAGTAGCGCAGAACACACGCGATCGAAACAGGCGAATACCGACCGATTCTAGCCGATGAGCCGCCGTTCAAAACGCCAGCGGACGCTGGCCACGGGCCGGCAGCGGCTACAGGCTGCTCAGCGCGAAGGCGAGGCCGTCATCCTGGACCGCCCCTGTCGTCTCGCCGGCGGCGGCGATGACCTCGTCCGGCGCCTGCCCCATCGCCACTCCGCGTCCGTGAACGGCCGCCCACTGCAGCATCTCGATGTCGTTGCGGCCGTCACCCACCGCCATCACCCGGTCACGGGGAATACCGATCTCGGCGCGCACTCGTTCCATCGCGGTCGCCTTGTTCACGCCGTCGGGAGCGATGTCCAGCCAGGCGGTCCAGCCGATCGCGTAGCTGACCCGGTTGAGGCCCATCCGGTCGACCACCCGGAGGAAGTCGTCCATGTCGTGGTCCGGCGAGATCACGACGACCCGGGTCGCCGCGTGGCGGAGCAGGTCGTCGAAATCGACGTGCTCGCTATCGAGTCCGATGGTCGCGTCCGGGAACGGCTCGGTATAGCGGTAATAACCGTGCTCGTCTTCGACGGCGTAGCGGGCGGTGGTCAGGTGCGACTTGATCGAGAGGAGAACGTCGGTCGGGTCGAAGGTCTCGACCCATTCGCGGCGGTAGCCGGTGGGCGAATCCGGGTCGCGGTGCATGGTGATCGCACCGTTGGAACAGACGACATAGCGCGGCGCGATCTCGAGGCGGTCGAGCACGGGCAGCGTGGTCGCCGCGGAGCGCCCGGTCGCGAGCATGATTTCGTGGCCGGCCGCATCGAGGCGCCGCACCTGCTCGAGCACACGCTGGCTGATCGTTCCGTCCTCATGCATCGTCGTACCGTCGATGTCGAGGGCCACCAGCCAGGGAGCATCCGTCTTGCCCCGATTTCTCACCGTGGCCGCGTCGATGCTCACGGGGCAGACTCGATCACGGCGAGACCGCCGAGCCAGGGCCGCAGTGCCTCCGGAATGATCACGGACCCGTCCGCCTGCTGGTGGGTTTCCAGCATCGCGACGATCCAGCGAGTGGTCGCCAGGGTGCCGTTGAGGGTGGCGACAGGGGCCGTCTTGCCCGATTCGGTGCGATAACGGATGTCCAGCCGCCGGGCCTGGTAGGTGGTGCAGTTGCTCGTGCTGGTGAGCTCGCGGTAGGCGCCCTGGGTCGGGACCCAGGCCTCGATGTCGAACTTGCGCGCCGCGCTCGAGCCCAGGTCGCCGGCGGCGACGTCGATGACCCGGTAGCTCAGCCCGAGCGACTGGAGCATATCCTCCTGCAACGCGACGAGACGGTCGTGTTCGGCCTCAGCGTTCTCCGGAAGCACGTAGGTGAACATTTCGAGTTTGTTGAACTGGTGCACCCTGATGATCCCGCGGGTATCCTTGCCGCCCGAGCCGGCCTCGCGGCGGTAGCAGGTCGACCAGCCGGCGTAGCGGAGCGGCGCCTCGGTCAGATCGAGGATCTCATCGGAGTGGTAGCCGGCGAGCGCGACCTCGCTCGTGCCGGTGAGGTAGAGGTCGTCGGCGGGCAGGTAGTAGATCTCGTCGGCGTGTTCGCCGAGGAATCCGGTGCCGTCCATGATCTCCGGCCGCACGAGGGTGGGCGTGATCAGCGGCACGAAGCCCGCGGCGAGCGCGTGGTCGAGGGCCATGTTCATCAGGGCGATCTCGAGGCGGGCGCCGATGCCTTTGAGGAAGTAGAAGCGCGCACCGGACACCTTGGCCCCGCGGGCCATGTCGATCGCACCGTGGAGTTCGCCGAGTTCCAGGTGGTCGCGCGGCTCGAAGTCGAAGACGGGGAATTCACCGTGCGTGCGGAGCGTGACGAAGTTGTCCTCGCCGCCCGCCGGGACGCCGTCGATGATCGGGTTGGCGAGCGTGCGCATCACCGCGGTGAACGCCGTCTCGGCATCGGCCGCGGCCACGCCGGCGGCTTTCACCTCGGCCGCGAGCGCCTGGGCCTCGGCGACAAGCGTCTTCTTCTCCGCGGCGGGGGCGGATGCGACCCGCTTGCCGAACAGGTTCTGGGCTGCCCGCAGGTCCTCGAACGTCCTGATCGATGCCCTCCGTTCGGTGTCGGCCTCGAGGGCACGATCAACCGCCTCGACGGACGCACCGCGCGCCATCTGAGAACGCTTGATGAGGTCGGGATTCTCTCGCAGCAGCACAGGATCAATCACGTTGGCCAGTCTACAAGCGCCCGCCGGGACACCTTGCTAGCCTTACCCCGTGAATACTCCCGGTCAGGCCGACAGAGTTCTGCGCGCTGCCGTCGTGTACAACCCGATCAAGGTTGACCTGGAGAAACTGCAGACCAGCGTGGCAGCGACCGCCTCGGACGCCGGCTGGGAGCAAAGCCTCTGGTTCGCAACCTCCAGAGACGATCCGGGCCACGGCGCCGCGCGGCTCGCCCTGGAGCAGGGCGCATCCGTCGTGCTCGTGGCCGGCGGCGACGGCACCGTACGCGCCGTGGCCGAAACGCTCCGGGGCACCGGAGTCGCCATGGCCATAGTTCCGGCGGGCACCGGCAACCTCCTCGCCCGCAACCTGCAGCTCCCGCTGTCGAGCCTGGACGAATCGGTCGCGATTGCCTTCGCCGGTGTGGACAAGGCCATCGACGTCGGGGTGGCGAGCGTCACGACCGAGTCCGGCGACACGGCAGAGCATGTCTTCCTCGTGATGGCCGGAATCGGCCTGGATGCACGAATGATCGCCAACACCCGCGCCGACCTCAAGAAGCGGGTGGGCTGGCTCGCCTACGTCGACGCGGGAGCCCGGGTGATTCCCACGGCCAAGCCGTTTCGAATCCGCTACAGCGTCGAGGGACGCACCGACCGACCAGCCCAGGTCAGCACGATCCTGGTCGCCAACTGCGGCTTGCTGCCGGGGAACGTGCAGTTCCTCCCTGAGGCACGCACAGACGACGGCATTCTCGACATTGCGGTGCTACAGCCGAAGGGTTTCCTCGGCTGGCTCACCATCTGGCGCCGGGTGACCTGGGAGAACGGGGTGCTCCGCCGGTCGGCGGCGGGCCGGCGAAGCATCGACCGCACCGAATCGAGCAACGAACGGGTGATGACCACCCTGCGCGGCACCGACATCCGGATCGTGCTCGAGCAACCACAGGAGTTCCAGATGGACGGGGATGAATTCGCCGCGGTGCGCGCGGCCTCATTCCGCGCCGACCCGGGCGCGCTGATCGTGCGGATGCCGCCCACCGCCTGAGCCGAGATTCGGGATCAGGCCTGTTCGTCAGCGGAGGCGTGCGTGGCGGGGACGTCGCCGAGCAGTTCCCGAAGCCATTCCCTCGCCCCGATGAACACGCCGTCGTCGTAGTGCGAGGTGAATTCGATCGGCCGCTTGTCCGCGCGCGGATACGAGCCGAGGAACAGCACCTTCGGGCTGAACCGGCGCAGCCCGAGCAGCGCGTCGGCGACGCGTTCGTCCTGGATGTGACCGTCGGCGTCGATCACGAACCGGTACCGTCCCATCGCGTCGCCGATCGGCCGTGACTGAATCAGGCTGAGGTTCACGCCCCTGGTGGCGAACTGTTCGAGCATGTCCAACAACGATCCGGGCCGGTCTTCCGGCAACTCGACGATCACGCTCGTCTTGTCGGCACCGGTCCGGGCCGGCACGGAGGTGCGGCGACTAACGAGCACGAATCGGGTGACGGCGTTGGGGTTGTCGCCGATCCCGGTCGCGAGAACGTCCAGGTCATAGCGTTTCTCGATGCCGATCGGCGCGATCGCCGCATCCGCCTGGTCACCGTCAAGGAGGGCCGACGCGGCCGTCACGTTACTTGACGCCGGGATGTGGCCGTGGTGCGGCAGGGTCGCCTCGAGCCAGCCGCGGCACTGGGCGTAGGCGACGGGATGCGCGTTCACGACCCTCACGTCGGCCAATTCGGTGCCGGGCCTGGCCACGAGCACGAAATTCACCGGCACGAGGTACTCCCCGATGATGCGCAGGTTTGGCACGCTCGCCAGGGCATCCTGGGTGGCGGACACGCCGCCGTCAACCGAGTTCTCGATCGCAATCATCGCGGCGACGCTGCGCCCGGAGACGACATCGGCGAGCGCCTCGCCCACATTGTTGACCGAACGCCAGGCCTTCCCGCGAGCCTCGGCCACCTGCGCGAGGGCCGCTTCCGTGAAGGTACCGGCGGGGCCGAGGAAGCTGTAGCTGACATTGCGCGTCTCGGACATGGCTCACAGCCTACTTGCAGTGCAAGACTGGGTTCCATGACAGCACAAGCGGGCACCCCGGCCCAGGAATCTGACCTGATCGACGTCGACGCGCTGGTGAAGGCGTATTACGACCTGAAACCGGATGTTTCGGTGCCCGCCCAGCGGGTCGCCTTCGGCACATCGGGGCATCGGGGCAGTTCCCTGAATACGGCCTTCAACGAGGACCACATCATCGCCACCACGCAGGCGATCGTCGAGTACCGCGCGGCTCAGGGCATCACCGGACCGCTCTTCATCGGCACCGACCCGCACGCCCTGAGCGGCCCGGCCTACACGACCGCACTCGAGGTGCTGGTCGCCAACGGCGTGCGCGTGCTGGTGGACGAGTTCGACGATTATGTGCCGACCCCGTCGCTCTCGCACGCGATCCTGGCCTACAACCGGGCCGGGAACAGCGACGAGGCCGACGGCATCGTGGTCACCCCGAGCCACAACCCGCCCTCCGACGGCGGCTTCAAGTACAACCCGCCGCACGGCGGCCCGGCCGACAGCGACGCCACCTCGTGGATCGCGAACCGGGCCAATGAGCTGATCGCGGCCGGTCTGCGCGACGTCAAGATGAGCGAGCCGAGCGCGGTCGAGACCTACGACTTCCGTGGCCACTACGTCGACGATCTCGAGAACATCATCGACATGGCCGCGATCAAGGCGAGCGGCATCCGGATCGGCGCCGACCCGCTCGGCGGAGCCAGCGTCGGCTATTGGGGCGCCATCCGTGACCGCTACGGGCTCAACCTGACCGTCGTGAATCCCAAGGTCGACCCGACCTGGCGCTTCATGACCGTGGACTGGGACGGAAAGATCCGGATGGATCCGTCCAGCCCGTCGGCGATGGCCTCCGTACTCGCCCACAAGGACGACTACGACATCCTCACCGGTAACGACGCCGACGCGGACCGCCACGGCATCGTGACTCCGGACGCCGGACTGATGAACCCCAACCACTTCCTGGCCGTCGCCATCGACTACCTCTACAGCCACCGCGAGGGCTGGCGCGCCGACGCCCAGATCGGCAAGACGCTCGTCTCGTCAACCATGATCGACCGGGTCGCCGGTTTCCTCGGCCGGGAACTCTGGGAGGTTCCGGTCGGGTTCAAGTGGTTCGTGCCCGGCTTGATCGACGGATCGGTCGCGTTCGGCGGTGAGGAGAGCGCCGGCGCGAGCTTCGTGCGCTTCGACGGCACCGTCTGGACCACAGACAAGGACGGCATCCTGCTGGCCCTGCTCGCCTCGGAGATCCTCGCCGTGACCGGCAAGTCCCCCAGCCAGCGTTACGCCGAGCTCGCCGAGCATTTCGGGGCCCCGGCCTACGCCAGGGTCGATGCCGCGGCAACGCCGGCGCAGAAGGCGCAACTCGGCAAGCTCGACGGCGAAGCGATCACGGCCACCGAACTCGCGGGCGAGAAGATCATCGCCAAGCTCAGCCACGCCCCCGGCAACGGCGCGGCGATCGGCGGGGTCAAGGTCGTCACAGAAAACGCCTGGTTCGCGGCCCGGCCGAGCGGTACCGAAGACGTCTACAAGATCTACGCCGAGTCGTTCCTGGGCGAGGAGCACCTGCGCCAGGTGCAGGTCGAGGCCAAGGCCATCGTCGACGCGGCGATCGCGTGATCTCGACGGGCTCGATCACCGCGGTGGTCGAGCCCGTCCGGCAGTCAAGCCCGTCCGGCAGTCAAGCCCCGTGGTCGAGCCCGGTGGTCGAGCCCGGTGGTCGAGCCCGTCCGGTGGTCGAGCCCGTCCGGTGGTCGAGCCTGTCGAGACCCGCTACGGAATGCTCCAGTAGTACGCCGTGCCGCCCGGGTGCTTCTCGGTGATTGCGTAGTCGACCGAGCGGAAGTCCGTGTCGTCGGTGTGACCGGCGTAGAAGATCTCGATGTTGTCGCCGGAGCCTTCGATCCGCGTCACCACGCCGGTGTGGTCACGGTCGCCGGAGTTGTCCCAGTCGAACTGAACGACGTCGCCGAGCTTGACCTCGTCACGCTGGTCGTCGGTGAGAGCGGACGCCCGGCCGGAGCTCGCGAGGTATCTCATCATCGAGGTGGAGCTGATCCAGGCCGAAGAATGCGTGAAGGAGCCGCCGGTGCCATCCGACCACCAGTCGTCGTCCATGGCCCAGCCCCGCTGGATCAGGGACTGGCTGGTGAAGTTCACGCAGTCATTGTCGCCGATGATGCCGTAGTCGGCCGTGTTGTAGTCGGTCCAGTGCGCGAGCATGTAGTCGACCTGTGCCTGAACGCCCACAGTGGCCACGGGTGCGGGCTCGCCCGCGACCGCGACCGGAGCGCCGGCGTCGGCCGGAACCGCACGGGAGGTGGAGGTCGGCGCCTTCGACTTCGAGGCCTCGCCGGTCACGGTGTCCCCGGCACCCGCGGCCCGTGCCGCTGAGGACGGCTCGTCGTCGCCGAGAGAAGCGACCGCCGCCGTTCCGGCAACGAGTCCGCCGAGGACCAGCACGACTACGCCGATGCGGAAACGCCGGGTTAACAACACACATGCCTCAATTCGTTGGGGAGGTACAAATCCAGATAAGCACACTCGGGATCTATCTTCACAGTGCAGGCTGTGAACTGTCCGGCGTCAGAAGGTGCTCGACGCTCCCGAACCGAGCAGCCACTAGCCCGAGCAGCAACTCAGGGGTAGGTGGGTGCCGCCGGTAGGCCGAAGAACTCCTCGAGGGTGGTCACGCCGGTCCGGTGCATCTCGGTCGAGAGGTCCACTCCGATGTACCGGAAGTGCCAGGGCTCATAGGCGTAGCCCGTGATCGCGACCTTGTCGGCCGGATACCGCAGCAGGAACCCGAACCGCCACGCGTTCTGCGCCAGCCACTGGCCGTGCACGGTGTCGCCGAAGCAGGCCTCGAACGCACACTCCGCGGGCAGGGAACTGATGTCGATGGCCAGACCGGTCTGGTGCTCGCTCGTTCCCGGGCGGGCCGTGCTCGTGTCCGCGACGGCCTGGCCGTGCTCCGTCACATCCGTGCCGTAGACATCGACCTGGGTCGGATAGCTGCGATAGGCGCTGTGCGACTGGAGTTGCAGCCCCTGTTCGGCGGTGAAGGCGGCGAACATCGAGACGACGGCGCTCGACGCCTCCGCGCGCAGCCTCGGCTCCCAGACGTGCGGCACCGGAACGTCGACCAGATCGGGCGGAACGTAGTCGGGCGGGTTCAGGGCTCGGGCCTTATCGACGACGACCCAGAGGCTGGTGGGATCGTCGATGGAGCGGGCCGATCCGTTAAAGGTGGGAACGGTGGCCGGATGCTGCGAGCCCGTGGGCGCCGGACGTGACGGTCCGGCCTGGGTGTGCACGGGAATGGGCAGCGAGGCCGGCGTCGGTGAGGGTGCGCTCGACGCGACGACGCCGGCAAGGGAGTGCGTCGCCTGTCCTGAGATCGTGCCGACCACGAGCGCGCCGCCGGCAAGAACTGCGCCCACAACGGTCAGCGCAACAATGCGCCGTCGTCGGAACGACGGCGACATCACCGATTGCTGATCTCGCCCCACAGCATGGATCCTAGACCCGGAAAGCGAATCCCTCCGGGACGTGGCGGGCGATGGTTGAAGATTGTTTGCTCGTCGTGTAACTTTGCAGGCGATGCAAACTCCACCCGCTCCCGTCTCCGCCGCCCCGCTGATGAACCATCGGCAGATTCTCTTTGTCATCTTCGGTCTGATGGCCGGGATGTTCCTCTCTGCCCTCGACCAGACCATCGTCGGCACGTCGATGCGCACCATCGCCGACGACCTCGACGGCATGGCCCTGCAGGCCTGGGTGACGACCGCGTACCTCATCGTCTCGACCATCAGCACCCCGATCTACGGGAAGCTGAGCGACATCTTCGGGCGACGCCCGTTGTTCCTGATCGCGATCACGGTCTTCCTCGTCGGCTCCCTGCTGGCCGGCATGGCCAACTCCATGTATGAGTTGGCGGTGTTCCGGGCGATCCAGGGGCTGGGTGCCGGCGGTCTGATGGCGCTTCCCCTCACGATCATGGGCGACATGCTCGCGCCGCGCGAACGCGCAAAGTACCAGGGCTACTTCCTGGCCGTCTTCGGCGTCTCCAGCGTGATCGGCCCGCTGATCGGCGGGCTGCTTTCCGGCGCCACAACAATCCTCGGCGTCACCGGCTGGCGCTGGGTCTTCCTGATCAACATCCCCATCGGCATCGTGGCGCTGGCGATCGTGCTCAAGTTCCTGCATGTCCCGCACTTCAAGCGCCCGGTCCGCATCGACTGGTGGGGCGCCGTCACCGTCGTCCTCGCCGCTGTCCCGCTGCTGCTGGTCGCCGAACAGGGCCGCACCTGGGGCTGGGCTTCCCTGGCCTCACTCGCCTGCTACGCGATCGGCGCGTTCGGCATCGCAGCCTTCATTCTGGCCGAACGAATGATGGGCGACGATGCGCTCATCCCGCTCAAGCTCTTCACGTCGCCGACGTTCACGATGGCGACTGTGCTCGGCGTGTTCGTCGGGTTCGGCATGTTCGGCGCCATGATGACCGTTCCGCTCTACCTGCAGCTCGTCGACGGAGCGAACCCCACCGAGAGTGGGTTCATGATGCTGCCGATGATCCTCGGCCTGATGATCTCGTCGATCGTCAGCGGCCAGATCATCGCCCGCACCGGCCGGTACAAGATCTTCCCCACCATCGGCACTGCGTTCATGTCGGCCGGCTTCCTGCTCTTCACCTTCTCGACCGCCGACAAGCCGGTCTGGTTCATGATGATCGGGATGCTCCTGGTCGGCCTCGGCCTCGGCCAGCTGATGCAGACGCTCACCATTGCCAGCCAGAATTCTGTCGGCCCGCGCGATATCGGCGTCGCGACGAGTGCGTCGACGTTCTTCCGCCAGATCGGCGGAACACTGGGCACCGCCGTGCTGTTCTCTGTGCTCTTCACGCGCATTCCGGACACTCTCGAAGCGGCCTTCGGCAACAAGACGCTCCTGGCCGGCGTCAAGGCCGCCGCAACGGACCCCGCCGTCCAGGCCGATCCGGGTAACGCGGGAATCCTCAAACTGCTGGCGAACCCGAGCGGAATCGGCGGTGCCCTGGACGGGGACACGTCCTTCCTCAAGGCCGCTGACTCGCGCCTGGCCCAGCCGTTCCTCGTCGGCTTCAACGACGCCGCCCTCACCGTGTTCTGGGTGAGCCTGATCGTCGTGCTGATCGCGTTCCTGTTGAGCTTCTTCCTCAAGGCCCCGCCGCTGCGGAAGACCTCCGCGCTTCAGGAAGCGGCCGATGAGCACGCTGCCGAACAGGCCGAACTGACCAGGGACGCCCAGCGCGCCGCCGACACCATGGGTGCCCTGATCGAACCGGGAATCGACTCCGACGAGTTCGAGCGCCCGGGCCCGGCCAGGGCGAACTGAGGGCCGCACGTCACGGGGCGTGAGGAATGAATCGAGCGTCCGGGGCGTTGTCCCGATGATGCGAATTGTTATAGCAGGTGGACACGGAAAAATTGCTCGGCACCTCACCAGGGAGCTGACCCGACACGGGCACGAGGTCATCGGCCTGATTCGAAGCGACAGCCAGATCGCGGATCTCACGGCCGACGGGGCGACGCCGGTCGTGATCGACATGGAGAACTCATCGACGTCGGAGGTGGCCGCACTTCTGTCCGGCGCCGATGCCGCGGTCTTCGCCGCCGGCGCCGGTGCGGGCGGGAGCGAGGAGCGCCGGAAGGCCGTCGACCTCGGCGGCTCCGTGCTTCTGGCCGACGCCGCCGAGGCCGCCGGTGTGGCCCGCTTCATTCAAATCTCCTCGACCGGCACGGAGAAGGTGCGCGACGGACGGATCCCCGGAGACGTCCCGGCGGACTTCCTTGGCTACCTCCAGGCCAAACTGGCCGCGGAGGAGGATCTCGTCGCGCGCCCCCTGACCTGGACCATCGTTCGCCCTGGCGGACTGGTCGACGACGCGGGAACCGGGCGCGTGCGCCTCAGCCCCGCCGGCCCGGGCCTCGCCGAGGAGCAGGCGACCGTACCCCGCGAGGACGTCGCGGCCGTGCTGGCCGAGCTGATCACCGGCGGCGCCGCAGAGCGCCGCATCGTGCATCTCGTCTCCGGCGACGACACGATCTCCTCCGCCGTGGCGGCGTTCGCCTAACGAGACTCGACTTCGGCCGCCCGGCGGCGAACAGCGCTCGGGCGGCCCTTGAACCAATTGACTATGTCTGACAAGCTATGCGTGAGAGCGCTCTCTCAGGTGAGATGATTGAGCCTCCACCCGCCGGGTATCCGCCGGGGTGAATCCAATGGAGGACCGCATGCCCATCGAGACCATCGCCCAGCACCTCGTCGCGAGCGGCATGACGGACAACACCGAGGGCGTCGTCAGTGGTAAACCGGTCGAGCTCGATGGGCGCCTTTTCTACCGGATCACGGCCTACGACCAGATGCCTCCGTTCTTCATGACGATCGTCGGCGCCAGCGACGTCTGGCTATTCATCTCGAGCACCGGCGGCCTCACGGCCGGCCGGGTGGACGCCGAACGCGCCCTGTTCCCCTATTACACGGACGATAAGGTGACGGAGAGCGCCGGTCGCACGGGCGGGCTGAGTGTCATCCTCGTGCGACTCCCCGACGGTTCGACCGCGCACTGGCAGCCATTCGCAGAGGTTCGACCCGGCGATCGGGCCGTGCAGCGCGCGCTGTACAAGGACAGCCTCGGAACGACCCTCGTCTTCGAGGAGACCCGCCCGGATCTTGCCCTGCGCCTGCGCGTGACCTGGCAGACAAGCGCCCGCTTCGGCGTCGTGCGCAGCTGCGCCCTCTCCTCGCTCGCGGACGAGCCCCGGGACGTGGACCTCATCGACGGACTGGTCAACATCCTTCCGGCCGGCGCGGGGAAGAAGACGCAGAACGATCTGAGCGTGCTCCTCGACGCATATAAGCGCGCCGAGCTCGACGCCCGGACGGGCCTCGGCCTGCTCACCCTCAGCGCGACGCTCACGGACCTCGCGGAACCCAGCGAATCCCTGCAGGCCAACGTGGCCTGGCAGGTCGGACTCGCCGCCGAAGAGCATCTCCTGTCCGTCGAGCAGGTTGCGGCCTTCGCCCGGGGCCGCGGCATCGTCGCCGAGACCGACGTTCGCGGCCAGCGCGGTGCATACCTGACCCGCGCCCGGTTCACCCTGTCCCCCGGCGACGAGCGGCGCTGGTCGGTCGTCGCCGATGTCAACCAGGACGCGGCGGATGTCGTCAGCCTGCGTTCAAAGCTGCAACACCCCGATCTCCTCGCGACAGAGCTCGCGGCCGACATCTCCGACACCCGGTCCGATCTCGAGACGATCCTCGCGGCCACCGACGCCTCCCAGTCCAGCGGCGATCAGCTCGCGACGATGCACCACACTGCCAACGTGCTCTTCAACACCATGCGCGGCGGCGTCCCCGCCGAGGGCTACACGGTCGAGGCCAGCGACGTGCGAGCGTTCGTCGCTCAACGGAGCCACGCAACCGCACGACGCTGCGCCGCGTTGTTGGGCGCGCTGCCCGAGCGGCTGCGCGCCGATGAGCTCGTGGCGTTGGCCCAGGAGGACGGTGACGTCGACCTCTGGCGTCTCTGCATGGAATACCTGCCGCTCACGTTCAGCCGGCGGCACGGCGACCCGAGCCGACCGTGGAACCAGTTCAGCATCACCCTCCGGGACGAGCACGGCGCACGCCGCCTGGAATACCAGGGAAACTGGCGCGACATCTTCCAGAACTGGGAGGCGCTGGCCTGGTCCTTCCCCGAGTACGTCGAGTCAATGGTCACGATCTTCCTCGATGCGACGACGGCGGACGGTTACAACCCCTATCGAATCTCCCGTGCCGGCATCGACTGGGAGGTCCCCGAGCCGGAAGACCCGTGGTCCAATATCGGCTACTGGAGCGACCACCAGATCGTCTACCTGCTCAAGCTCCTCGAAACATCCCACCGTTTCCATCCCGGGCGCCTGGACGGGCTCGTGAACCGGAGGGTCTTCACCCACGCGGACGTGCCCTACCGCATCGCGTCGTACGCGCAGATCCTCGAGGACCCCTACAACACGATCACCTTCGACGAGGAGCGGCAGAGCGCGATCCTGGTGCGCGTCGCCGCCGAGGGCGCTGATGGCCGGCTCGTGCACGGCGCCGACGGTGAGTTGACGCGGGTGACGCTGGCCGAGAAGGTGCTGTTGCTGCTGCTGGCCAAACTCGTCAACCTCGTGCCAGACGGCGGCATCTGGATGAACACCCAGCGTCCGGAGTGGAACGATGCCAACAACGCACTCGTCGGTCGAGGACTCTCCGTGGTCACCCTCTCCTACCTCCGTCGCTACCTGGTCTTCCTTCAGGACCTGCTGACGGTCGACGTTGAACTCAGCGCTGAACTCACCGACCTGATGACCGGCGTGCACGACGTGCTCGCCACCCACGAGGACGCCCTGGCCGACGGTTTCGACCCCGGTCGCCGCGAGGCCGTCATGGACGGCCTTGGCCGGGCGGGCACCACCTACCGCGAGCGGGTGTACACCGGGCTCGGCGGCGCCAGGGGTCTGGTCGCCGCCGCCGACGTCGCCGCACTGCTCGGCCTGGCACTCCGCTTCGTCGACGCCGGCCTTCGCGCCAACCGCCGTGACGACGGGCTCGTCCACTCGTACAATGTGCTCGATCTGGACGGCGGGCAGGCCGGCGTCCGGCGGCTCGCCGAAATGCTCGAGGGCCAGGTCGCCATCCTGTCGTCCGGCCTGTACGACCCCGTGGAGTCACTGGCACTGCTGGGCGCGCTGCGCAACAGCCGGCTCTACCGGGCCGACCAGCACAGCTACATCCTCTATCCCAACAAGGAGCTGCCGACCTTCCTCGCGCGCAACACCTTCAGCGCCGCGCGTGCCGCCTCCTGCCCCCTCGTGGACCGGCTCATCACGGCCGGGGACCGCAGCATCGTCGTCCGGGACGTGAACGGAGACGTGCATTTCGCCGCGCAGATCCACAACGCCAAGGGCGTGGCGATCGAACTCGACAGGCTGAGCGCCGACCCGGCGCTCCACGACATCGTCGAGGGCAACCGGAGGGAACTGCTCGGGATCTTCGAAGACGTCTTCCGGCACGCGGAATTCACCGGGCGCTCCGGCACTTTCTTCGCCTACGAGGGGCTCGGCAGCATTTACTGGCACATGGTGTCGAAATTGCTGCTCGCGGTGCAGGAGACGCTCGAACGGGCCGTCGCGGAGGGCGCGGACGAAGCCACTCTCCGGGGTCTGGCCGCAGCCTACGAAGACGTGCGGGCCGGCCTCGGCTACTGCAAGGACCCGCTCACCTACGGCGCGTTCCCGACCGATCCGTACTCGCACACACCCGCGGGCCATGGGGCGAGACAACCGGGAATGACCGGACAGGTAAAGGAAGAGGTGCTCACGCGCCTCGGTGAGCTGGGCCTGCGCGTCGAAGCGGGTCGCCTCCTTGTGCGCCCCACCCTGCTGCGTGTCAGCGAATGGACGACGGCACCCACCACGTTCGCCTATCTGGACCTCTCCGGTCACCGCGAGACGATCGAGCTTCCGGTCGGTGCGCTCGCGTTCACCTTCTGCCAGGTTCCCGTCGTGTTCCACCGAGGCGGGCCCCTCGAGGTGGTCGCGCAACTGAGCGACGGCACCCGCATGCCCGGGGAGAACGGCAGGCTGAACGCCGATCTGAGTGCCGGCATTTTCCGCCGGGACGGCCGAGTGGTATCGCTCACGGTGAGCGTGCCGGACGGCTCCGGAGCCTGAAGACGAGGGCGCGGAGTCTCGGCGGTGCGCCACTCGTCGGGGCTCCCCCGAGACTCCGTGCCCAAACCGTGACCACGCGCATGAGAGCGCTCTCTTGACATCCCGCGACGCACCCGCTAGCGTGAGGATCACAAACGTGAGAGCGCTCTCAGCACCTGGGGGCGGGCTTGCAATCCACCATCATCAGCACGCACACAAGGGAGTGACCGTGAAGCGTTTCCCGCGCAGCACAATCGCAGCAACCGTCGCCGGAGCAGCAACTTTCGCACTGGTTCTGTCCGGCTGTTCAGCCGGCGCCGGCTCGGAACCGTCCAAGGACGGGAAGGTGAAACTGACCGTAGCCACGTTCAATGAATTCGGCTATGACGACCTCTTCGCCGAGTACGAAGCAGCAAATCCGAACGTGAAAATCACGCAAAAGAAGGCGGCCACCTCCAACGAGGCCCGCGACAACCTCACCACCCGGCTTGCAGCCGGCAGCGGCCTGAGCGACGTCGAAGCCATTGAGGTCGACTGGCTCCCCGAGCTCCTGACCTACTCGGACCAGTTCGCCGACCTGTCCTCGGCCGACGTCAAGGACCGCTGGCTGAAATGGAAGACCGAGGCCGCCACGGACGCCGACGGCCGCCTGATCGCCTACGGCACCGACATCGGCCCTGAGGCCGTCTGCTACCGCTCCGACCTGTTCGCCGCGGCCGGCCTGCCGACCGATCGCGCCGAGGTCGCCAAGCTCCTCGGCACCAGCTGGGACAGCTACTACGCCGCCGGTGAGAAGTTCGTAGCCGCCGGCACCAACGTGCCGTGGTTCGACTCCGCCGGAGCAACCTGGCAGGGCGTCGTCAACCAGATCCCCAACGCCTACGAGAAGGCGGACGGCACCATCATCGCCACCGAGAACCCGCAGGTGAAAGAGGCGTACACGAGCGTTCTCGCAGCCAGCAGCACACTCTCCGCACACCTGGGACAGTGGAGCGACGACTGGACCGCAAGCTTCCAGAACAACGGCTTCGCCACGCAGCTCTGCCCGGGCTGGATGCTCGGCGTGATCTCGGGCAACGCAGAGGGCGTCACCGGCTGGGACATCGCCGACACGTTCCCCGGCGGCGGCGGCAACTGGGGCGGCTCGTACCTGACCGTTCCCAACCAGTCCAAGCACCAGGATGAAGCCAAGAAGCTCGCCGCGTGGCTGACCGCCCCGGAGCAGCAGCTCAAGGCGTTCGCCGCGAAGGGCACCTTCCCGAGCCAGATCGATGCTCTCGCCAGCGATGAACTCCTCGGAGCAACCAACGAGTTCTTCAACAACGCACCGACCGGTGAGATCCTCGCCAACCGTGCCGCGGCCGTAGACGTGACGCCGTTCAAGGGTGTCAACTACTTCCCGATCAACGACGCAATGCAGCAGGCGCTCACGCGCGTCGAAGATGGCACAATGACCGCCGACGAGTCGTGGGCCCAGTGGGTCACCGACGTGAAGGCACTCGGCTAACCAGCCACCGCGCGATCTAAGGCTGTCGAGGCCACTCGGTCTCGACAGCCTTAGACCGCCAACCGCGAACCAGACACCGGTCTCGACCCGCTCGACCACCGACACAGACGCAAGGAATATCCATGACTACCGCCGCCGCCGAGGTGACTGCCCGCAGCATCCGTCGCATTGCCCTCAGCCACCGGCTCAGCCGATGGGACGTGCGCTTCTCGCCCTACCTCTACATCTCACCGTTCTTTCTCCTCTTTGGCCTGGTGGGACTCTTCCCTCTGCTGTACACGGCGTGGGTGTCGGTGCACGACTGGAACCTCATCGGAGGCCAGGGTGACTTCGTCGGTCTGGAGAATTTCACCACGGTTCTCGGCCAGCCGTATTTCTGGACCTCACTGCGCAACACCTTCAGCATCTTCCTGCTTTCGAGCATCCCCCAGGTCATAGCCGCAATCGCCATCGCCGCCGTGCTCGACTTCAACCTGCGCGGTAAGACCTTCTGGCGCATGGGTGTTCTGCTCCCCTACGTCGTGGCACCCGTCGCGGTCGCCCTGATCTTCAACGACCTCTTCGGGGACCGGTTCGGCCTCATCAACAGCGGGATCATGAGCCTCGGGCTCGAGCCCATCCGCTGGCACGTTGACGTCATCCCCAGCCACATCGCCATCGCCACGATGGTCAACTTCCGCTGGACCGGGTACAACGCCCTCATCTTCCTGGCCGCCATGCAGGCGGTCCCCCGCGACTACTACGAGGCCGCCATCATCGACGGCGCCAACCGGCTGCGCACCTTCTGGTCGATCACCGTGCCGTTGCTTCGCCCGATCATCATCTTCGTCATCCTGACCTCCACGATCGGCGGACTGCAGATCTTCGACGAGGCCCGAATGTTCGACAACGTCGGCCAGGGCGGGGCGAACCGTCAGTGGCAGACGCTCACGCTCTACATTTACGAACTCGGCTGGGGCCAGCGCAACTTCGGCCGGGCCTCCGCCGTGGCCTGGCTGCTCTTCCTGATCATCATCGTCATCGCGATCATCAACTTCATGATCACCCGGCGCATCGCCGGATCCGCTGACCGCAAGCTGCGCACCCGTGCGAAAGGCATCTCATGAGCAAGACCATCATCGGCGGCCACGACCGCCGCCCCGGGATCTGGGTCTACGGAATCCTGATCGCGGTCCTGCTCGGCTCGGCCTTCCCGATCTGGTGGTCGTTCCTGATCGGCAGCCAGGATGCCTCAGCCCTGAACAAAAACGGCATGATGTGGATTCCGGGCGGCAACTTCATTGCCAACGCCGCGACCGTCATCGACAGCATTCCGTTCTGGACCGCCCTCGGCAACAGCATCATCGTCTCCAGCGCGGTCTCATTGAGCGTCGTCGTGTTCTCCACGCTGGCCGGCTACGCCTTCGCCAAGTTGAAGTTCCGCGGGCGTGAGGGCCTGCTCATCTTCGTGATCGCGACCATGGCGGTTCCCACCCAGCTCGGCATCGTACCGCTGTTCATCGTCATGGCGCGGCTCGGCTGGACCGGTAGCCTCTGGGCGGTCATCGCGCCCGCCATGGTCACCGCGTTCGGCGTGTTCTGGATGACCCAGTACCTGCGCGACGCACTCCCGGACGAACTGATCGAGGCCGTGCGCATGGACGGCGCGTCCATGATCCGCAGCTTCTGGCACATCGGGCTCCCGGCAGCCCGCCCGGCCGCCGCGATGCTGGCCCTGTTCACCTTCATCGGAACCTGGACCAACTTCTTCTGGCCGTTCATCGTGCTCGGCCCTGGAAACCCGACCCTCCCCGTGGCGCTGCAGCAACTGCAGGCGGCCTTCTACGTCGACTACTCCCTCGTGCTCGCCGGTGTCGTACTGTCGATCATCCCGCTGATTCTGGTCTTCATCGTCCTGGGCAAGCAGTTGGTGGCCGGCATCATGCAGGGCGCGGTCAAGGGATGACCCCGCTCGCACACGGACACGGTCGATTAGAGTGACGCCATGACATCCAGTGTGCGCCAGGCGCGACCTCCCCAGCCGACCTTGGAGATGGTGGCCGAGGTGGCCGGGGTGTCCCGGGCGACCGTGAGCCGGGTGGTCAACGGGTCAACGAAGGTCCGGCCCGGAATCGTCGCCTCCGTCACCGCTGCCATCGACGAGCTCAATTACGTTCCCAACCGGGCCGCGCGATCGCTCGCCAGTCGGCAGACCCAGGCCCTCGCGCTGGTCGTGCCCGAGGATATGACCCGTTTCTTCGGCGACCCGTACTTCGCCGCCGTCGTGCAGGGCATCACCCGCAGGCTCGACCAGAGCGACTACACACTCAACCTGCTCGTCGCGTCGAGTGACCCCCTGCACAAGACCTTGCGGTACCTGCGGTCGGGCAACGTGGACGGGGCCCTGATCATCTCGCACCACACCGGTGACGACTTCGTCGCCGAACTCCAGGCCACGATGCCGGTGGTCTTCGGCGGCCGTCCATCGGCGGCGGACGACCTCGAGGCCTACTTTGTCGACGTCGACAACGCCGCGGGCGCCGAGCGGGGCACCCAGCGCCTGATCGACATCGGTCGCCGCCGGATCGGCTCGATCTCCGGGGCGATCGACATGCCGGCCGGCATCGACCGGGTGACCGGGTTCCAGCGAACGCTGGACCGGGTCGGGATGCCGACGGATGCCGTCGAGTACGCGGACTTCACTGTCGTCGGCGCGGCCGCGGCCACCCGCCGCCTCCTGGAGCGTTGCCCCGACATCGACGGCATCTTCGTGGCCAGCGACCTGATGGCCACCGGCGCGGTGGCCGTTCTGCAGGAGCTCGGCAGGTCGGTGCCGGGAGACATTGCCATCGTCGGGTTCGACGACAGTCCGGCCGCCACCTCCGGTCCGATCCCGCTGACCACCGTGCACCAGCCCTCCAATGAAATGGGCTACGCGATGGCGGACACCCTCCTGCGGCGGCTCGCCGGCGACGAGCAGGTGCCGCATCGCACCATCATGCCGACCCATCTGGTCTTGCGCGACTCGGCCTAGGCCGGCCGCGCGTCCCCCACTTGGCGCATCACCTCGTCAGGGCGCGCCCTCTTCCGCAGGGCGCGCCCGCCGGCGCCGGCGCGGCCCGCCGAAACGGGCGCGGCGGTCCCGGATGCTGCCAACCGCAGGAGCGGCGCGCCCCAGCGGCTCAATCCAGCTGGGGCATGACCTCTCGGGCGATGAAGTCGAGATGGTCGAGGTCGGACAGGTCCATGATCTGCAGGTAGACGCACTCGACGCCGTCGGCGGCGAGTGCGCCCAGCCGATCAACGAGTTCCGACGCGGTCCCGGCCAGGCCGTGCTCGCGCAACTCGGCCGGTTCGCGGCCGACCGCGGCGGCGCGGTGGGCGAACTCGGCCTCGTCCCGGCCGGCGATCGCAATCAGGGCGGTCGAGTAGACGAGCTCGCGCGGGTCGCGACCGATGGCCTCGCAGGCGGCCCGCACCCCGGCGAACTTCCCGGGGACATCCGCGAAGTCGGGGAACGGCAGGTTGAATTCGGTCGCGAACCGAGCCGCCATGGCCGGGGTGCGCTTCGCGCCACCGCCGCCGACGATCACGGGCACACGGGACTGCGTCGGCTTCGGCAGTGCGGGCGAATCGACGATTGTGTAGTGCTCCCCGGCGAAGCTGTACTGCTCACCGACGGGCGTGGACCACAGGCCGGTCACGATCTCGAGCTGCTCCTCAAGCATGCCGAATCTTCTTGCCGGGAAGGGGATGCCGTAGGCCAGGTGTTCCTGCTCGAACCAGCCCGTGCCGAGGCCGAGTTCCACCCTGCCGCCCGACATCTGGTCGACCTGCGCCACCTGGATGGCAAGGATGCCCGGCGCTCGGTAGGTCACCGAGGAGACAAGCGTGCCGAGGCGGATGCGGGAGGTCTCGCGGGCGAGTCCGGCGAGGGTGGTCCAGGCATCCGTCGGCCCGGGCAGGCCTGAGACGTGCTCGCCCATCGCGAGGTAGTGGTCCGAGCGGAAGAAGGCGTCGAAGCCTAGATTCTCCGCGGTCTGGGCGACGGCGAGGATGTCGTCGTAGTCGGCGCCCTGCTGCGGTTCGGTGAAAATCCGGAGTCTCATGGTTCCAGTGTTTCAGGTCCGGGCGGGCTCGGATCCCGGCAAGCTCGACCACCGACGGGGTGATCGAGCCCGTGGAGATCAGGCGATGGCGTCGGCGGCGGCGGCGTCCGCGTCCGCGGCGGCGGCGGCGATGAACTCCACCTCGGGCAGCGAAGCGAACCGCGCCCGCATGACCTGGATCGACTCCGGGTTCCGGTCGATCAGCACGAACCGGCGGCCGAGCGCCGCGGCGACCGCGCCGGTCGTGCCGCTGCCGGCGAAGAAGTCGAGCACCCAGTCGCCCTCACGACTGGAGGCCTGGATCATCCGGCGCAGGATGCCGACCGGCTTCTGGGTGGGATACCCGGTCTTCTCCTTGCCCGTCGGCGACACGATCGTGTGCCACCAGACATCCGTCGGCAGCTTGCCCTTGGCCACCTTCTCCGGGGTGACCAGGCCGGGCGCCATGTACGGCTCCCGGTCGACCGTGGTCGAGTCGAAGTAGTACCGGGCCGGGTTCTTGACGTAGACGAGGATCGTGTCGTGTTTGGTCGGCCAGCGGTTCTTCGACTTGGCGCCGTAGTCGTAGGCCCAGATCAGCTCGTTGAGGAAGCAATCCCGGCCGAAGAGCGCGTCGAGCAGCACCTTCGCGTAGTGCGCCTCACGGTAGTCGAGGTGGAGGTAGAGGGTGCCGTCGTCGGCCAGTAGCCGCCAGGCCTCGATCAGGCGGGGCTCCAGGAACGCCCAGTAGTCCTCGAACTGGTCGTCGTAGCCGAGCAGGTCGCCCTTGATCCGCTCGTAGCGCTGGCCCTTGAACCCGGTGATCGTGCCCGCCGCGTGGGCCCCGAGCGCCCCGGCGTCCACCGCGACGCTCGATCGAATGGATGTCGTCGACTGGCGGTTCTGCTTCCGGCCGGTGTTGAACGGCGGGTCGAGGTAGATCAACGTGAACGCTTCGGCCGGCAGCCCGGGCAGGATCTCGAGGTTATCGGCATGGACGACACGGCTGGGAGACGACTGGGACCACGCGGTTGGCATTCCTTCATTGTGTCAGGCGGCTTACGCTAATGAGATGACTACTGACTCTGCGTCCACCGGGTCGTCGACGGCCATCGTCCGCCACGAGCCCGCCCTGGCCCGTTATTCGCTCCAGGTCGACGGGGTTGCGGCCGGGTTCGCCGACTACGAGGTCGACGGCACGGAAGTGCTGTTCACCCATGTCGAGGTCGATCCGGCGCGCCGCGGCCAGAGACTGGCCAGCATCCTGGTCGAGCAGGCCCTCGACGACGTGCGCGTGCGCACCGAGCTCACCGTGGTGCCGGTTTGCCCCTACGTGGTCAGCTGGATCGACACCCACGCCGAATACCAGGACCTCCTCACCCGCGGCAAGTAGCCCACCCGCAACCCGTCGTGCCCGCGAGAGTGCAGTTTTGGCCCCCTCGTGGCTCGCGAATGGGCGAAAACTGCACTCTCGCGAGCTAGTGAGGGGGCGGGCGTCCTACGGGACGCGCCCGATCCAGTCTGCCGTGCCGAACTTGCTCTCCACCAGCGCGGCAGCCTTGGCGTATTCCTCCTCGGTCACGTCTCCGCCGACCGCGTCATAGAGCCCGGTGAAGGTCTCCTTCATCCGGTCGATGATCTCGGCGCGGCTGAGGCCGGTCTGGCTGCGCAGGGGGTCGACGCGCTTGGCCGCGCTCGTGATCCCCTTATCGCTGAGCTTTTCCCGCCCGATCCGGAGCACCTGCACCATCTTCTCGCCGTCCATGTCGTAGCTCATGGTGACGTGGTGCAGCACGGCCCCGCTGCCGAGGCGCTTCTGGGCCGCCCCGCCGATCTTGCCCTTGGGGCTCGTGATGTCGTTGAGCGGCTGGTAGTAGGCGTCGATGCCGAGCGACTTGAGCGCAGTGAGCACCCACTCGTCGAGGTAGGCATAGGAATCCGCGAAGGTCATCCCCAGCACGAGGTCGGTGGGCGCGTAGATGGAGTAGGTGATGACCGAACCGGCCTCCATGAACATGGCCCCGCCCCCGCTGATCCGGCGCACCACGGTGAAACCGTGCTTCTCCGCATTGACCGGGTCCACCTCGTTGCGCAGCGACTGGAAGCTGCCGATCACCACGGCCGGCTCGTTCCACTCCCAGATCCGCAGCGTGGGGCTGCGGCGACCTTCGCCGACCTCGGTCGCGAGCACCTCGTCGAGCGCCATCTGCATCACCGGCGGAACGGGACGCGGAGAGTGAATGATCTGCCACTGGTAGTCGCGCCAGCTGCTGGCCCTGGCGAGCGAACGGCGGATCGCGACCGCGACGGCTTCCGGCGAAAACCCGAGCAGGGTGGCGTCGGCCGGGAGGGCCAGGCGCACCGCGGCGGCAATGCTCACCGCATCGCTGTCCGCGGACAGCCCGTTCACCGCGGAGTTGATGTCACCGAGCGCGCTGTCGGGCTCGAGGAAGAAGTCACCGGCCAGCCGGAAGTCGACAATCGTGTTGTCGACGACCTCGAGATCGACGACGACGAGCTTGCCACCAGGAACCTTGTATTCACCGTGCATGACACCAGACTAATCGGCGCGGGGCGGTACCCGCTCGTTCAGCCAGACGATGAGGTCGCTGAAGACCTGCGCCCGGTTGGTCTCGTTGAAGACCTCGTGCCTGGCGCCGGGGTAAACGATCAGACGGATGTCGCGCAGCCCCGACCGCTCCGAGTATGCCTTTGAGAGCATGCGAGCGCTTCGCTCCCCTCCGACCGTGTCGTCGCTGCCGACCAGAATCAGCAGCGGAAGCGACGCGGGGAGCCCGCGGGCAGGGCGCCCGAAGAGCCGCGCGGCATCCCGGATCCCGAACAGCTTCGCCAGCGGCACGGCGGTGGTCAGCGGGTCGGCGACGAACGCCTCGGCGACGGCCGGGTCGCGACTGAGCCACTCCACGCCCGTCGTGCCCAGGTTCTTGTGCCTGCGGTTCAGGTCGCCGCCGTCGAGGTAACCGGGCATCCGGTAGGCGGTACCGCTGAGCACCACGGCGTCGTACTCCTCCTGGTGCCGGTTGAGGATCATCTGCGCCATGAACGAACCCCAGCTGTGACCGAGCAGCACCAGCGGAACTCCGGGGCGCTCGGCCCGGATGATTCCGCTGAGCTGGTGCACGGCGGCGACGGCGGCCCGCAGCCCGCCCTTGCCGAGCCGACCGAGCCGGGAGAGATCGCCATTGTATTGGTGCACCCCGGTCTGGCCATGACCGCGATGGTCGTCGGCGTAGACGCTGTAGCCCGCGGCATTCAGCCGACCGATGACCTCTGTGTACCGCTGGGCATGCTCACCGACACCGTGGACGAGCTGCACGATTGCCCGCGGCTCCGGCACCGCCCACTCGTAGTAGGTGATGGCAACGCCGAAGTCGTCCGTGTAGGTAGGCACGGAGCCAGTCTGTCAGGCCTGGCGAAGCCGCGCCGGTACCGGCCGAAAAATTGCCACCTGAACGAGCGGGGCGGGAATACTTAGCGTCGCTAAGTGGTTATGGTTGGTATCTATGGAATCAACATCGGCTTCAGCGCCCCCCGCCTCCGGCTCGTCAACCGGTCGTCGAATGACGGTGGCCGAGTTGAGCCACGACTTCCGGCTGGCAAACGGGCGCCTGGCCCGACGCCTGCGCCAGGAGAAGGCCGACAACGAACTCAGCGGCAGTCAGTTCTCGGCGTTGGGAACGCTCTTTTTCTACGGCCCCTTCACCCTCCGCGAGCTCAGCGAGCACGAAAAAGTGACGCCGCCGTCGATGAACCGCACCGTGAACGCGCTGGTACAGGCCGGACTGGTGAACCGCGCCATGTCGGCCGATGACGGACGTAAGGTGATCCTCACCGTGACCGAGCCCGGGCGCACCATGATGCGCGACACGCGCAAGCGCCGGGACGCCTGGCTTGCCCAGCGCATCGTCAAGTTCACGCCGGAACAGCGCCGCGTGCTCACGGAAGCCATCGACCTCATGAAGGAGCTCACCGACAGTTGAGTGCCATGTTCCGTTCCCTCAGCGTCCCGAACTACCGAATCTGGTTCGCGGGCGCCCTGGTGTCGAACATCGGAACCTGGATGCAACGCACGGCCCAGGACTGGATCGTGCTCACCGACCTGACCGATCACAACGCCACGGCGGTGGGTATCGTCATGGCGCTGCAGTTCGGGCCGCAGCTCGTTTTGATGCCGTGGTCGGGGCTCATCGCCGACCGGTTCAACCGGCGCAGGCTGCTGATCGTGACCCAGAGCCTGATGGGCCTGCTCGGGCTGGGGCTCGGCCTCATCACGGTCACGGGCATCGCCCAACTCTGGCATGTCTACCTGTTCGCCCTCGGCCTGGGCATCGTCGCCGCGATCGACGCCCCGGCGCGCCAGACCTTCGTCTCCGAACTGGTCTCGGACGACAAACTCTCCAACGCGGTGGCTCTCAACTCCGCGTCGTTCAACGGCGCCCGCCTGATCGGCCCCGCGGCCGCCGGGCTGCTCACCGTCGCCATCGGTGCCGGCTGGGTCTTCATCATCAACGCGGCCACCTTCGGCGCGACCGTTGTCGCGATGGCGATGCTGCGCACCGAGCAGTTGCGATCACAGCCGCGGGCATCCCGTGAGCGAGGCCAGCTGATGGCCGGCTTCCGCTACGTGTCGCATCGAGCCGACATCGTTGTCGTGCTGATCACGGTCTTTCTGGTCGGTACATTCGGCTTCAATTTCGCCATCTTCACGGCGACCATGGCCACGGTCGAATTCGGGATGGGCGCGGGCGAATTCGGTTTCCTCAGTTCGATCATGGCCATCGGGTCGGTCGCCGGAGCGCTGCTCTCCGCCCGGCGCAGTCGGCCACGCCTGCGCCTCGTGGTGGCCGGCTCGGCGGTGTTCGGGCTGTCCTGCGCCCTGGCCGCCGTCATGCCGAACTACGCCACTTTCGCGCTGTCGCTCGCGCTGATCGGATTCGCCTCGCTGACCCTGATGACCACCGCGAACGCCTACGTGCAGACCACGACCAGACCGGCGATGCGCGGCCGGGTGATGGCGCTGTACATGGCGATCTTCGCCGGCGGCACCCCGCTCGGGGCGCCGCTGGTCGGCTGGGTGGCCGACCAATACGGCCCCCGCTGGGCGCTCGGCGTCGCAGCGCTGTCCGGCCTCCTGGCGGCCGGGGCGGTGCTCTTCTGGATGGTGCGGTACCGGAGTCTGCGCGTGCGCTACCGTCCGGGGCGCTCACCCCGGCTGCTGCTCCGGCACGATGGCGACGGGCGCGACCTGGCTACCGGGACGCCGGAGACCGCAACCCGCGAGATCGCGATCGTCGAGGCCACGGCCAGCCGCTAGGCATCCGTCAGCGCACGCCGAACGTCAGTGCCCCCGAACTGTCAGCGCACGCCGTTCATCAACCGCAGGATCGGGCGGGAAATCAGCGCCAGCAGGAGTCCGAGCCCGATGGCGACGCCGCCGATCACGCTGAAGTACAGCGTCTCCGGGACCGTGGTGTACCACTCCGCCAGCCGGCCAGAGACGGCGGTGCCGAGCGCGATCGAGAGGAAGAACAGCGCCACCATCTGGGTCTTGAACGGCTCGGGTGCCAACTTGGTGGTGATCGCCAGGCCGACCGGGCCGATCAGGAGTTCGGCCACCGTGAGCACGAGCAGGATGCCGACCATCGCCGCCATTGGGGTCGAATTCGCGCCGCCGCCGGTGAAGGGCAGGAACAGAAGGAAGGCGACGCCCATCACGGCCGTTCCGATCGCGAACTTGACCGGCGTCGACGGCTGCCGCGAACCCCATCTGGTCCACAGTGCCGCGAATGCGCCGGACAGCAGGATGATGAAGATCGGGTTGAACGATTGAATCCAGGAGACCGGCAGTTCCCAGCCGAACAGGTCGCGATTCAGGCGCTCGTCGGCGTAGATGGTGACCACGGTGAACTGCTGCTGCGACAGCGACCAGAACGCGGCGCTCGCGATGAAGAGCGGGATGAACGCGTACACGCGTTTGCGTTCCACCGTCGTGATCTGGCGATTGCGCAGGATGACGACGAAGTAGCTGATCGTGGCGATCACCGTGAGGCCGATCATGATGGTGACCAGACTGGTCGGCGTGATGACGCCCACCAGCACGAGAACCACGATCGCGGCGACGCCGGCCAGGGCCGCTGCGAGGTAGGGCATCAGGCGTTCGGTCGGGAGCGGGTTGGGCACGTGGTGCACGATCTCCGGCAGGCGCTTCCGCCCGAAGGAATACTGCACCAGGCCGATCGTCATACCGACCGCCGCCAGACCGAAGCCGTAGTGGAAGCCGAGGGTTGACTGCAGCAGTCCGGTCAGGACCGGGCCGAAGAAGGCGCCCAGGTTGATCCCGAGGTAGAACAAAGAGAAGCCCGCGTCGATCCGGGCGTCGTCCCGTTGGTAGAGCGCCCCGACGACGGAGGTCGCGTTGGCCTTGAGGCCACCGCTGCCGACCGCGATCAGGATCAGTCCGACCGTGACGCCGGCGACCCCGGGGATGAGCGCGAGGGCGAGGTGGCCCACCGCAATGACCATGGCACTGTAGAACAGCACCCGCTCCGACCCGGCCAGCCGGTCAGCAACCCAGGCCCCGAGGATGGTCGAGAGGTAGACGCCGCCGCCGTAGGCACCCACGATCCCCGCGGCCGTCGCCTGGGGGATGGCCAGTCCGCCCCTGGTCGCCGAGTAGTACAAATACAGCAGCAGGATGCCCTGCATCCCATAGAAGGAAAACCGCTCCCACATCTCCACGCCGAAGATGTTTGCGAGTGCTCGCGGTTGCCCGAAGAAGCTACTGTCCTCGTGCGTTGGGGTACGTTCCGCGACCGTGCTCATTGCTTGACCCTACCGCGCACCCCCCAGAGCGGGGGCATCGGGGCCGGGCGGCCCCCGCACGATACGATCGAAAATACCGCACCGCTATTGCCGGAAGGGCCGGATTGGACACGCACGCTCTCACCTCGCTGATCAGCGAGGTGCTGTCCATCGTGGGCCTGGTCCTCGGCGTGATCCTCTACCTCGCCGGGATGTTCGTGCGCGGGATCAAGGGCGGGTGGATCCTGACCGACGGGGTGATCGCCACGTCGGGGACGGGCACGGTCATCCGCTGGTTCGACCGCGACGGCGAGGTACACGAGTGCCCCGCGACCACCCACGAGACGAGTGAGCTGCCCGCCGGGGAGGATGTGCCGGTCTGGTTCAATTCCCGAACGCCGTCGCGCTGTCACACCCACTCGCCGGAGTCCGCGGGCAGGGCGCTGCGGTTGACCGGACTCATCCTGCTGGGCACGGGGGTCGCCGCGGCCGTGGTCGGTGTGGTGCTGATGTTCGTCTGACCAGCGGCGGCGAGACCGGCCGTCCAGGCCACGCGCTAGCTGCCCGGCGCCTTCTTCGGGGTGGTCAGGTAGGCACCGAAGAAGGCATCGATTCGCTGCCAGGCGTCGGCTGCCGCGACCGGGTCGGGGCCGGCGCCGAGGATGCGTCGGAGCACGAAGCGCAGCACGCGCGGCCCGCTCTCGGCGTCGTTGAGGAAGGCATGCCCGGCCCCCGGGTATTCCTTGACGTCGTGGGGAACCCCGCTGCGCACAAGCGCGCCCTCGAACTTGCCGGCGGCTCCCTTCAGGGACGCGTCGGTCGCGCCGTAGCTCGCGACGATCGGGCAGGCGCCGACGAGGGCCGCGTCGACGTCGACGGGTAGCCGCCCATAGTTGACGGATGCGGCGTCGAAGCCGCGCGCGGCCGCGACCAGGGCGAACCCGCCGCCCATGCAGAAGCCGAGAACGCCGACCTGGCCGGTGCAGTCCGATCGGCCGGTCAGGAACGTGCGCGCGGACTCGATATCGACGAACGCACGTCCCTCACCGGCCTGCAGCGCACGGAAGGTAGCCATCAGGCACCTGCGCGGCCCGCCCTCGGTGAACAGGTTGGGCATCAGCGCCAGGTAACCGGCCTCGGCCATCCGGACGACCTGGCGACGCATCACGTCGGTGAGACCGAAGGCCTCGTGCACGAGCACCACGCCGGGCCAGGGGCCCTCCCCCGCAGGGACGCCGAGGAGTGCGGTGAGCCCCGCGCTGCCGCCGGGCGACCCGGGCAGGGTGAGGTCGATCAGTTTCGCAGCAGTCGTCATGATGGGCTCCCTCTGGTGGCTGAATCGTAGTGCAAGCCCCTGAACGAGAGCGGGCGTCCGGACGCGGCCCGCTCGGATCTCCCCGCGCGTTCACCGCGGAGACACGCGGGCGACCCGGCCCGGCAATCTCTGCTTCCTAGCTTGGGTCGGTGGGCGGCGCTCCGCCGCCCCGGCACAGGCTCCACCAGGGGGACCAACAATGCGTTCAATTCTCATCAAGACCGCCGTCACGGCTGCACTCTCAACGGCGATGGCCGCGGCGTCGCTGGCTACTCCGGCCGTGGCCGCGGAGCCGCGCCACGAGGACGACGACCGACGTTCCTCCTTCGACCTGCAATCCCACCGTGGCGGACGGGGCGAATGGACCGAGGAATCGACGGCCGCGTTCGCCCATTCTCTGGAGCTTGGCGTCTCGACCCTCGAACTGGACACCCACCTGACCAGGGACGACCAGGTCGTCGTCTGGCACGACGACGTCATGACGGCGAGCAAGTGTGCGGACACCGCCCCCGCCTTCGTCGGCGACCCCGCGTTCCCGTACGCGAACGACCGGGTGCGTGACCTCACCCTCGCCGAGATTCGCACGATGGACTGCGGCTACCAACAGCTCCCCGGTTTCCCCTCTCAAACGGTCATCGCCGGAAACCACGTCGCCCTGCTGCAGGACGTCTTCGCCCTGGTCCTCGACCACCACGCCGGGAAGGTTCGCCTGAACATCGAGACCAAGGTCGAGGTGGCCGGCCCGGACGGCACCGATGAGATGGCGGCCTTGACCAGAAGGGTCGTCGGCGAGATCCAGGGGTCCGGCCTGGCCTCGAACACGACGGTTCAGAGCTTCGACTGGGCCTCGTTGAACCTCACCAGGGAGATCGCTCCGGACCTTGCCCTGGTCGCCCTCTCCGCCGGAGACGACTGGCTGGGCGTGGGAGCGCCCGGCATGAGCCCGAACCTCGGCGGGATCGACATCGATTCGTTCGACGGTTCCCTCGCCCAGGCCGCCGCCGCACAAGGCTACGACGTCATCTCGCCGAACTTCGCCTCGGCCACACCGGCGATGATTGCCGAGGCGCATTCCCTCGGGCTCACCGTTATCCCGTGGACCGTCAACGAGGCGGCAGATATCAGTGGCCTGATGGACGGTGGCGTTGACGGCATCATCACCGACTACCCGACCCGCGCGCGGCAGATCATGGCCGACCGGGGTCTCAAGCTGCCCCGCGCATACACCCGATAGCGGATGCCGGCGGCGGCATACCCGCCGTCTCCACCGAGAGGCTGGACCGACGCGGCCTCGTCAGGTAACGTGGTCAGACCACAGCAGTTGCCGAGATCCGGGCACGACTGCCGCCCCGACGTCGAGGAGGACCCTGTGCCAGGCACCGAGCGCCGCGCGTGGGAACTCGTGCTCGAAAGCATCGAGTCCGACCTCCTGTCCGGCCGCCTGTCCCCCGGCGACCACCTCCCCGCCGAACGCGCCCTGGCCGCGGCCCTCGGTGTGGGTCGTTCCAGCGTTCGCGAGGCGCTCCGCGTGCTCGAGGTGCTCGGGCTCATCCGCACCGCTGCGGGTTCCGGCCCGTCTGCGGGCGCGATCATCGTCGCCCTGCCGGGGGGCGGCATGTCGGCCCTGATGCGCCTGCAGGTCGCCGCTCAGGGCTTCCCCGTCGCGGATGTCGTCAAGACCCGGCTGATCCTGGAGGCCGCGGTCGTGGCCGAGCTGGCCGGGGCAGCCATCGTCTCCGATCTCACCGAGTCGGAGCAGCTGCTCGAGGCCATGGACGATCCGGAGCTGACCGAGGCCGAGTTCCTCGCGCTCGACACCCAGTTCCACCTCTCGCTGGCCACCGCTTCGGGCAACCAGGTGATCACCGCAACGATGGCCGGGCTCCGGAGCGCCATCGAGGGCTACGCGCGAGCCGGGGCGCTCGGCCTGGCCTCCTGGGCGGAGACCTCCGCCCGGCTCAGGGGCGAACATCGGGGCATCCTCGCCGCCATTCGAACCACTGAGCCCGCACGGGCCCGCACGCTCGTGGTGGCTCACATCGAGGGCTACTACGCCGAAACGCACGGCCATCCGCTTCACCCCTGACCTGCCCGCGCGCCGCCCACTGCTGACCACCAGACCGAACGGACACCCACGCATGGTTCAACGACGAATCCCCAGGCTCACAGACCTCGCTCCGCTGATGCGGTTCAAGGCGCCGGAACTCAACGCCAGGAAACGCCGCCTGGAGAATGCGCTGACCATTCACGACCTGCGGGCCATCGCGAAGCGCCGCACCCCGAAGGCCGCGTTCGACTACACCGAGGGCGCTGCCGAGTCGGAGATCTCTCTCGCCCGAGCGCGTCAGGCATTCGAGGACATCGAGTTCCACCCCGCAATCCTGCGCGATGTCTCGGCGGTCTCGACCGGCTGGGACGTGCTCGGGGCGCCGGTCGCACTGCCGTTCGGGATCGCGCCGACCGGGTTCACCCGGATGATGCAGACCGAGGGTGAGACCGCCGGGGCGCACGCTGCCGCGAAGGCCGGCATCCCGTTCTCCCTCTCCACAATGGGCACCACCTCGATCGAGAATGTGAAGGCGGCGAACCCGGACGGGCGCAATTGGTTCCAGCTCTACATGTGGAAGGACCGCGACCGGTCGATGGCCCTGGTCGACCGGGCGGCGAAGGCCGGGTTCGACACCCTGCTGGTGACCGTGGACGTGCCGGTCGCCGGGGCCAGGCTCCGCGACAAGCGGAACGGGTTCTCCATCCCGCCAGCCCTGACCGTCGGCACGGTGCTCAACGCCCTGCCCAGGCCCGAATGGTGGATCAACTTCCTCACCACCGAGCCGCTCGCCTTCGCGACCCTGGACCGATGGAGCGGCACCATCGGAGACCTCCTCGACACGATGTTCGACCCGACCGTGACCTTCGAGGACCTGGCCTGGATCAAGGCGCAGTGGCCGGGCAAGATCGTGGTCAAGGGCGTGCAGACCGTGGCGGATGCGACCCGGCTCGCCGAACTCGGCGTTGACGGCATCATCCTGTCCAACCACGGCGGCCGCCAGCTCGACCGGGCCCCGATCCCGTTCCACCTGCTCCCGAAGGTCGTCCGCGAGGTCGGCAGCGACCTCGAGGTGCACCTGGACACGGGGATCATGAGCGGCGCGGACATCGTCGCCGCCGTGGCCCTCGGCGCCCGGTTCACCCTGGTCGGCCGCGCCTACCTCTACGGCCTGATGGCCGGCGGCGAGGCCGGAGTAGACCGCGCCATCGAGATCCTCAGCGACCAGATCACCCGCACCATGCGGCTGCTCGGCGTCAACTCGCTCGAGGAACTCGAACCCGGCCACGTCACCCAGCTCGCCCGGCTCAGCCCGATCGCCCGGCCGGCGGGCATCCCCGCCTCACGCTGACCCGGGTTAGGCCGCAGGGTGGCGCCGGCCGGGTCGCGCCGGCCGGGTCGCGCCGGCCAGGTCGCGCCGGCCAGGTCGCGCCGGCCAGGTCGCGCCGGCCAGGTCGCGCCGGCCAGGTCGCGCCGGCCAGGTCGCGCCGGCCGGGTCGCGCCGGCCGGGTTAGGCCGGCCGGGTTAGGCCGGCCGGGTTAGGCCGCCGCGAATTCCTCGAGCACGGCGGCGAGCTGCGCGACCGCCCAATCGATGTCCTCTTCCGAGACGACGATCGGCGGGGCCAGCCGCACGGTCGACCCGTGGGTGTCTTTGGCGAGCACGCCGCGCTCCAGCAGTGCTTCGCAGACGGCACGGCCGGAGGCCAGCGCGGGGTCGATGTCGATTCCCGCCCAGAGTCCGGCGCCGCGCACGGCGACGACACCATGGCCGACCAGGCCGAGCAGGCCGTCATGCAGCCGGGCGCCGAGCACGCGCGCACGCTCCTGGTACTCGCCGGTGGCGAGCATCTCGACCACGGCAAGGCCGACGGCCGCGGCCAGGGGGTTTCCACCGAAGGTGGAACCGTGCTCACCGGGACGGAGCACCCCGAGGACATCCGTGTCGCCGACGACGGCGGACACCGGGACGATCCCGCCGCCGAGCGCCTTGCCGAGCAGGTACAGGTCGGGCACGACGCCAACGAGGTCGCAGGCGAACGTGGCGCCCGTGCGGCCGAGGCCGGACTGGATCTCATCGGCGATGAACAGCACGTTGTGGCGGCTGGTGATCTCGCGCACGGCGGGCAGGTACTCCGCGGGAGGCACCACGATGCCGGCCTCGCCCTGGATCGGCTCGATCAGCACGGCGACCGTGTTCTCGTCGATCGCGGCCTCCAGCGCGGCGGCGTCCCCATAGGGCACCGTGCGGAAGCCCGGCGTGAACGGGCCGAAGTCCTTGCGGGCGGACTCGTCGTCGGAGAAACTGATGATCGTGGTGGTGCGGCCGTGGAAGTTCTCGCCGGCCACGATGATGTTGGCCAGTCCGTCCGCGACGCCCTTGACCCGGTAGCCCCAGGCCCTGGCCACCTTGACGGCCGACTCGACCGCCTCGGCGCCCGTGTTCATCGGCAGCACCATGTCCTTGCCGGCGAGCTTCGCCAGCGCGGCGACGAACGGGCCGAGCTGGTCGTTGTGGAAGGCGCGGCTGGTGAGCGTGATCCGGCCGAGCTGCGCGCGGGCGGCCTCGAGCAGCACCGGGTTGGAGTGCCCGAAGTTGACCGCGGAGTACGCCGCCAGACAGTCGAGGTAGCGCTTGCCGTCGACATCCGTCACCCAGGCGCCGTCGCCGGAGGCCACGACGACGGGCAGCGGATGATAGTTGTGGGCCGCATGCTCGTTCTCGAGGGCGATGTAGTCGGCCTGGCCGAGGGTGCGGCTGGCCTGCAGGTCGGTCATCGGCGCAGCTCCAGGGTGCAGCACTTCACGCCGCCGCCGCCGAGCAGCAGCTCGGACAGGTCGACGCCGATCGGGTTGTAGCCGCGCTCGCGCAGCTGGCGTTCGAAGTCCTTGGCTCGGGCGGCGATGACCACGTTGTAGCCGTCGGAGTAGGAGTTGAGGCCGAGGATGGCCGCGTCTTCCTCGGTGACGATCACGGCATCCGGGTAGCGCTCACGCAGGATGGCCAGGCTGGGCTCATCGAAGGCGCTCGGGAGGTAGGCGATGTGGCCGTTCCCTGAGCCCGGTGACGTGTCGAGCACAGCGATGGCCGTGTCCAGGTGGTAGAAGTTCGGGTTGACCAGGTTGAGCGTGATCACCGGGCGGCCGTAGATCGCCGAGACCTCTTCGTGGCTGTGCGAGGCGCTGCGGAAGCCGGTGCCGGCCAGGATGACGTCGCCGACGAGGAGGAAGTCGCCCTCGCCCTCGTTGATCTCCTTCGGCGCGCGCACGTCAAAGCCGTTGTCGCGGAACCAGTCCATGTAGGCCGGGCCCTCGGGCTGGCGCTGCTCATAGGTGAACGCCGCGCCGTAGGCGATGTTGTCGATGACGAAGCCGCCGTTGGCCGCGTAGACCATGTCGGGCAGGCCGTCGATCGGGTCGATCAGGTGCACGTCGAAGCCGAGGCCGATGTACGTGTCGTAGAGCGTCTGCCACTGGGCGACGGCCAGCGAGGTGTCGGTGGGCACGGCCGGGTCCATCCAGGGGTTGATCCGGTAGACCACCGTGAAATAACTGGGCTTGCACATCAGGATCGTGCGCTTGACCGGCGTGCGCACGGGTGCCTCTGGCGAGACGAGCGCGTCGAGATTGGTCGTCATTGGAGCTCCTTCGTCTGCGTTCCGCCGCTGGGGGCAAGATCGGAACACGGGGGTGGATGGCGGACCAGGTCACTCACGAGAGCCCTGCCCGGCTGAAACCGAAGACCATGCAGGGACGCCGGTTCCAGTCTCACACAGCATGAATCGGCATGTCACGCTAAATCACGCTCGATTCCTGCGTGATCCTCGCTCGCCGCGCACGCATGCGTGCGAGACCGGCGCCGCGGTCGCCGCAGTGGTCGGCGTAGCGGTCGCCGTAGCGGTGGACGTGCCGATGGTCCAGCCTGTCGAGACCGGACCCGCGGTCGCCGCCGCGGCAACAGAACCCTGCGCAGGTATCCAGTGATTCCCGCTATCGGGCGCAAATTTGGTGCGCGAAAGCCCTCGAAAGCGCAACGATTTCGCCTAGACTCGCGGGATGGACAACCTGGACCGCGGCATTCTCGATCTTCTTCGCCAGAATGCCCGCGCCGGCTACGGTGACATCGGCTCGATCGTCGGCCTGTCTGCGTCGGCCGTGAAACGGCGAGTGGACCGGCTGGTCACGGACGGCATCATCCGCGGGTTCACGATCCAGGTCGACCCGGCCATCGACGGCATGAGCACGGAGGCCTACGTCGAGTTGTTCTGCCGCGGCACGGTCGCGCCGGAAGAGCTGCTGCGCATCCTCTCCGGCGTGCCGGAGGTGGTCGATGCCGGCACGGTCACCGGCAGCGCCGACGCCATTGTGCACATCAGGGCGCGCGACATCGCCGGCTTGGAAGCGGCACTCGAAAAGGTACGGCTCGCCCCGAACGTTGATCACACCCGCAGTGCCATCGTGCTCTCCCGCCTCATCCACCGAGCCGCCCAGTAGCCGCTCCGCCTCGCCTCGCCCCACTTCGTCCCCGTCCGCGAGAGTGCACTTTTCGCCCCCTCCCCACCCGCGAACGGGCGAAAAGTGCACTCTCGCGGGTAGGAGCGGGCGGGGTTTAGGGGATCGGGACCGGGCGGTGGGTGACCGGGGCGAGGAAACGGATCAGGGTGACGGCGGCGATTGAGCCGGCGCAGAGGATGCCGGCCAGCACGACGATCTGGAATCTGCCGGCCTCGAGCGGGCTCGCCCCGCCGAAGATCGCGCCGACGAAGGCGCCAGGCAGGGTGACCAGCCCGGTGGTCTTCGTCTGGTCGGTCGACGGGATCATCGCGAAGTAGGCGGCCCGGCGGGCGAGCTCCGCCGTCGACTGACGGGGAGTCGCGCCCAGCGCGAGCCAGCCTTCCACCTCATCCCAGTGCTCGGTGACGGCCTCGCCGAACCGGCGGCCGGAGAGCGTCGCGATCGACATCGCGTTGCCGATGACGATTCCACCGAACGAGAGCACATACCGCGGGGAGAATTCGATCGCTCCAACCGAGAAGACCACGCCGAGGGTGACCAGGATGCCGAGCCCCATCGACGCGGCCACCCAGCCGAAGTGCCGTCGGGTGGCGCCGAGCCGACGGTTGACCGTGCTCACCGCCGCGATGAACATGACCGTGAGGCCGACGCCGACCCAGAACGGGTCGGAGATGATCCCACTGAGGATCAGGCTGATCGCCGCGAGTTGGAGGGCACCGCGCAACACGGCGAGCGCCGGGGCGAACGGGCGCGACACCCGGTAGGCCTTCAACACCAAAGAGACGATGCTGATCAGCACCAGGATGCCGACCAGGCTCGGCAGGAGCCCCGCCAATTGGGCGGGCAGGTCGCTGGGCCAGGTCACCCTCAGAGCCTACCGACCGCCGACCGTGCGCTCTCGTACTATTCGGCCGGGGACGGCGGCACCAGTTCGGCGAGCGCTGCGAGGATGCGCCGCTCGCGGGTCTCTGCGGCCTTCGCCCCCTCGATGGCGAGCACGTGCCGGCGCTGGTTGCTATAGGACAGCGCGTCGAAGGCGGCGCGGGCATCCTCGTTCGCGAGGGCGGCGGCGAAGTCAGCGGGCACCTCCACCTCACGGGGCTCGGTGTCGAGTCGGAGGTCAACCTCGATCTCGTCCCCGGCGGCCACCTCGGCGAGCGCGCGGTTCTCCGCGCTCATCGCGATCATGTACGCCCCGCGGTAGGGCGCGACCGAGCTGCGGTAGCTGTGCGAGCCGATGGTCACGACGACCGGATGCCGTTTGCCGGCACCCAGGGCCGCGACGACAGCCTCGGGCACGGGGATTCCGGTCGCGGTCTTGCCGCCGAGTTCGAGCACCGTGGTGAATTTCATGACTCGAGTATGCCCCGCCCTGGGCCGTCCGCCTTGCCTCGCGGCTAACCGGCGATTAGCTTGGTACATAAATTGCACAAAGGAGTCACATGGCCATCACCCTGATGCTGGACCCGCACTCGCCGACGCCGCCGTTCGAGCAGCTGCGGACGCAGGTGATCGAGGGCGTGCGCAGCGGCGCGTTCGCGCCGGGCGACAAACTGCCCACCGTGCGCCGCCTGGCCGAGACGCTCGGCCTGGCCGCGAACACGGTCGCCCGGGCCTACCGCGAACTCGAGCGCGACCAGGTGATCGAGACGAGGGGCCGGCTCGGCTCCTTCATCGCCGCGACCGGGGACGCCACTCACAAGCAGGCGCAACTGGCCGCGATCGCCTACGCCGAACGGGCGCGGGCGCTCGGACTTGACGCGGCCGAGGCCCTCCGGATCGTGGCGGCGGCCCTCGGGATTCGTCCGTAGCGGACCCTGACCCCGACGCCGACGCCGACCAGGACCCGACCCGGACCCGACCGGGACCCTGACCCCGACGCGGACGCCGACCAGGACCTGGACGCCGACGCCGACCAGGACCCGACCCGGCCCGATGCTACCGGTACGACGCCGCGAGCCGCCGGAAGCCCTCATCGAGGGTCACCTCGGGGGTCCAATGCAGGTCGGCCCGGGTTTGGCGCTGGTCGAACCAGTGCGCGGTCGAGAGCTGTTCGGCCAGGAACCTGGTCATCGGTGGCTCATCGGCGCCCGGCCGCACCCGCCAGGCCGCCTCGATCAGCGATCCGGCGCCGCGGGCGAGCACCGCCGGTACCCGCCAGCCCGGGGCAGCCACTCCCGCGGCCTCGCACATTCCGGCGAGCAGCTCGGCCACCGGCCGGGGCTCGCCGTTGGTGACCACATAGGCGCGCCCGTGCACGGCGTCGGCGCGCTCCAGCGCCGCGGCGATGGCCGAGGCCGCGTTGTCGATGTAGGTGGTGTCGATCAGGGCGGCGCCGTGCCCGAGCAACGGCAGCCGTCCGGCCCGGGCGCGCTCCACAATTCGCGCGACGAGCTGGGTGTCGCCGGGCCCCCAGACCAGGTGCGGGCGCACCGCGACGACGCGCAGCCGCGGGGAGTCAGCGGCGAGCGCGATCAGCTCGGCCCTGGCCTTCGTGCGGGCGTAGTCGCCGCGAGCCCGGTCGGGGTCGGCCGGGAGGGCGTCAAGGCCGACGATGGATGCCCCGGCGTGCGCCACGGACGGCGACGACACGTAGACGAAACGGGAGGCGCCGGCATCCTCCGCCGCGGCCAGCAGGCTGCGGGTTCCGCCCACGTTCACGGCTTCGAAATCGGCCGCCTCGCCCGCGAGGGAAACCTTCGCGGCGAGGTGCACGACGGCATCGATGTCGGCGACCGCACGGGCGACCGAGACGGGGTCACCGATCGAGCCGAGCCGGTCCGCCACCCCCGGCACTCCGGACGCCCGGCGCTGAAAGGTGAAGACTTCGTGCCCGGCGGCGGCGATCCGGGCGGCGACGGCGCGACCGAGGAACCCGCTTGCGCCGGTGACGAGCACCCTGAGCGCCGCCGTCTCCGGCGCCCCCGCGGTCCCCGTGTGCGGGTGCCGCGCCGCTCCGCGGGTGGCGGGAGTCCCGCGGTGCGGCGCAGCACCCGCGGAACCGGTCACGGGCGGCTCATCCGCCCGCCGGAGAGCACGGTGTCGGCCCAGCGGGAGAGCCGGCTGCGGTCGATCTTCGAGTTGTGCCGGATGTCGGTGGGCAGGTGCGGCACGACGAGCACCGCCGCGAGCGGCAGGCCGGAGGCTTCCCGCACGGCGTCCGCGAGGCCCGGCGTGGCCAGCGCGACCCGACGACCGGGCGGGCGGGTCTCGACGACGGCAACCACCTGCTGGGTTCCGGCCGGGCCGACACCGACGATGGCGGCGCGGGCGATCTCGGCGACGCCCTCGATCCGCTGCTCGGGGCCGACCGGGGTCAACACGCCCGACGCGGTCGCGATGACGTGGGGCAGGCGGCCCTCGATCCAGAGCCGTCCGGCCGAGTCGAAGTGGCCGACGTCGCCGCTGCGGTGCCAGCGTTCCCCGGCGACCGCACCGCGCCGCGCCGCCCGGTCGGTGAGCCACAGCCGGGAGTAGTGGTCGAGGGTGTGCGGCGCGGAGACGACGATCTCGCCGGTGACGCCCGGGGCATCCGAGAGTTCCCCGGTCGCGGCCCCGCCGGCATCGAGGGCGCTGATCCGGATGCGGGTGGTCGCCGCCGGTCGGCCGACGCACACACCGCCCGGTCCGGCCAGGTCGGCGAGGGACCTCGGCGAGGCATCCCGGATGCCCTCGAGGGTGATGTCCGTCATCAACAGGCCCTCGGTCATCCCGTAGGGGGTGTGCGCGCTCGCCTTCGGCATCAGTCGGGCCGCGCCGGCCAGCAGCGGTTCGGCCACCGGGGCACCGGCGGAGAGGAAGCTCCGCACGCCGGAGAGGGCGCGGTGGTCGGCCGGGGTCAGTGCGGCCTCGGTGGCGACGACGTTCGCGAGCGCCGCCGGGGAGAGGAAGACCACGGTGGCGTCGATCGCGGCAACGGCCGCGGCTACGGCGGTCGCGGTGAGGGTCTTCGGCGAGGTGACGTCCATGTCCGGGGTGACCGAGCGGGCGCCGAGCGCCGGGCCGAGCAGGGCGAACGGCGCGAACCCGGCGACCAGGCCGGTGCCCAGGCCAACGCCGTACTGGGCGTGCAGCGCGTAGGCGACGGCGGCCAACTGGGCGTGGGTGTAGACGACGCCCTTGGCAGGGCCGGTCGAACCGGAGGTGAACAGCACCGCGGCGGTGTCGCCAGGGCCGGGAGGCGCCGGCAGTTCCTCGGCGACGCCCAGCGAGAGGAGTTCGGCGAGGGTGAAGGACACGTCAAGCGCGCGGTGTACCGGCCTGGGCAGCCGGGCGACCGAGATCTTCTGCCCCGGCCAGCCGAGGGCGCGAGCGGCGACGAGCCCGGGGGTGGCCCCGATCACGTGGTCGGGGTGTGCTCCGCGCACGGCGCGGGTCAGGCCGCGCAGGCCCAGCCCGGCATCGGCCACGACGACGATCGCCCCGATCCGGAGGCAGGCGTAGAGCACCGCGGTGAGGTCGGCGCCGGGCGGCACGAGCAGCGACACCCGGTCGCCCTTCCGCACCCCGATCAGGTCGAGGCCGGAGGCGAGCTGGCGCACCCGGCGGGAGAGCAGTCGCCAGCTGACGACGCGGGGTGCGCCGCCGCCTGGAGGTGACATGTCGACGAGGGCAGTCTCGTCGCTGTAGCGCAGCTCGTCGAGGTAGTGCCAGAGCGGATGGTGCGGCCCGGCGGCCCAGGGGGCCGGGGTCTCGACAGGCTCGACCACCGGAGGCTCGACCACCGAGGGGGGCGGGGTCTCGACAGGCTCGACCACCGGAGGCTCGACCACCGAGGTGGGCGGGGTCTCGACAGGCTCGACCACCGGAGGCTCGACCACCGAGGTGGGCGGGGTCTCGACAGGCTCGACCACCGGAGGCTCGACCACCGGGGGCTCGACCACCGAGGGCTCGACCACCGAGGTGGGCGGGGTCTCGACAGGCTCGACCACCGAGGTGGGCGGGGTCTCGACAGACTCGACCACCGAGGTCTCGCCCAGCCAGGTCAGGGCCGCGGCGGCGTAGTCCACGTCTTCCGCGATCAGATGCCCGGCGCCCTCGTACCGGTGCACGTCGGCGTGCGGCAGGCGGCAGGCAAGGTCGTCGAGGTAGCGGTCGCTGAAGACCGGGTCCCGGGGACCCCACAGCATCAGGGCTGGCACGCGCAGCGCACGGATCGACTCGGCGATGCGGTCGAGCTCGGCGGCGCTCTCGTGACCGAAGTCCACCGGGATGTCGGCGACGAACGCGCCGATCCCGCCGCGACGGGCGGCGCCGCGATACGGGGCCCGGTAGGCCCGCTTGACGGCTGCGGAGAGAGGCGGGTGCGCCAGCGCGAGCGTCGTCTCGAGGAACGCGGGCGTCGTCACGGTCCCGGCGGCCAGCACGGGCCCCGCGAGCGCGAGCCGGAGCGGCGCCGGGATGGGCGAGTCCTCCGGCTGGTGCACGGCGGTGTTGAGCAGCATCACCGCGCCGAGCAGTTCGGGGTGGTCGACGGCCCAGCCCAGGGAGACCACTCCGCCCCAGTCGTGCCCGAAGCTGACCACCGGTCCGGCCAGCCCGAGGGAGTCGGTGAGGTCACCGAGGTCGGTGACCCGGCGGGCCAGCGGCCGCACCAGGCCGGTGCGCTCGGAGAAGCCCATCTCGAGCTGATCGACCGCGATGACCCGCCAGGCGTCCCGGCCGGCGGCCGCGGCATCCGTCGCCGCCGTCAGCAGCTCGCGCCACAGGTAAGACCAGGTCGGGTTGCCATGCACGCAGAGCACGGTGCCGACCGGGGTGACCCCGAGCTCCGCCAGCCGGGCCGCGTTGTCGAGGATGTGCCAGGTGCGGCTGGCCGGGACGGCCGTGCCGCTCTCGGTGACCTCGACCAGACGAGAGTACGCCGGGTCGAGTCCCGGCAGCCCGCCGGGCGGAAGCGTCGCAGCGGCCGGGGTGAAGGCGGCCGGAGGGAGACGGTAGGTCCTGCCGGGACCGGTCACCAGGCGAGTTCCATCATGGCCGTGTTCAGCCCACTGCCCACGCCCATCAGCAGCACCCGGTTGCCCGGCTGGAGCGTCCTGGCCTCTTCGGCGAGGGTGATCGGGATCGAGGCCGGGCCGACGTTGCCGAACAGCGGATAGGTCAGCGGCACCCTGGTTCGTTCGATGCCGGTCGCCTTCACGATCGCGTTCGTGTGCACGTCGGACACCTGGTGCAGGATGTAACGGTCCATGCTCGACCAGTTCCAATCGCGTTTTGCCTCGGTCCAGGCCGAGACGACGAGTTCCATTCCGCCCTTGAGCAGCGCCTTCGCGTCGGTGAACATACCGTCGACGCTGCCGACGCAGAGCCCGTTGAACTGGGTTGCGGCGCGGGTCACGCCGCCGAGCATACGGTGGCCCTCCGGATGCCGGTCGGCCCGCCCGAGCACCGCGGCCGCGGCGCCCGAACCCAGGGTGAGGCTCGCGAACTCGCTCATGAAGTCCTTGCGGGAAATGTCGGGACGGCCCAGCCGTTCGATCGTGTTGGACTGGATCTCGTCGGCATCCTCGCCGTCGATCACGACGGCGTAGTCGATCTGGCCGGAGTCGATCAGCTGGGCGGCGAGGGTCATCCCATTGACGAAGCCGAGGCAGGCGTTGGCGATGTCGAAGTTGGTGGCCGAGGACGGCAGGCCCAGTCCGTGGTGGATCCGCACGGCGACGGAGGGTTCGAGGTGCTTGCGGGTGACGGAGGTGTTGATCAACAGGCCGACCTGGCCGGGCTCGATGCCCGCCTGGCGGAGGGCGAGTTTGCCGGCGGAGACGGCGGCATCGTCGAAGGTGGTGTCCTCATCCCAGTTGCGTCGTTCCTGCACCCCGGCGACGCGTTGGAGCAGCCCGGTCGGGAGCCGAAGCCGTTTGAGGGCAGGCTGGAGCCGGTCGTCGATGTCCGCTGACGTCGTGATGCGCGGCGCGAGCATACTCGCGACCGACAGCAGGGCGACGTTGTTGTGCGTCGTCGTTGCGTTTCCGTCCAACAATGGTTCCCCTGTCGAGTGTGCGGCCGTGGCGAGCCAGGGCCCCGGTCATCATCCACCAGAAACCTGATCGTCGTCCGTGCGCCCGCTGTACGCGTCGAGCCCGATGGTGCGGCCGCCAACGGCCTATTTTACGCGTGTTGGCGGCCGCGATCTCGCGGGCGGGGAGGCGGTGCCTAGATGATGCCGTCGGAGAGGGTGCTCGGGTTGCCGAACCGGTGGTTCGTGATCGAGATTGCCTGCTCCCGAAGGAACGGCAGGAGTTCGACCCGCCCGGCCTGGGTGACCGGGTGCGAGTACACGGCGATGTCGGGGCTGCCGCCGAGGGCGTGCGCGAGGGCGGATGCGGCATCCGTTGCCCCCGTGAGAGGGTTTCCCCCGATCAGACGCACCCGGCTGGTCGTGATGCCACCGGCGGCCGCGCGCTCAAGCCACTCGGCATCGCTCTCGACGGCGACCGGGATCTCGCGCTCGGCGAGGTGGTTTCGCACGATCGGCGGCACCGGGATCGCGCTGGACACCACGTAACGGGACTTCGACAGCGTCGCCGCGGCGATCACCCGGAGCAGGTTCGAGAGCGTCCCGTCCTCGGTCAGGCGAATGGTGACGGGGAGCGGCAGGTAGCGGAACAGGTTGCGTTCGTAGCCGAGGTTCGACACGTCCTTGACCGCGCCGAACTCCTCACGCCAGGCGAGGGCGTCGCTGAGCGCGGAGCGACGCAACACGTCGAAGTCTGCGTAGTCCAGCACCGGCTGCGAGCCTTCGATCACCTCGGTGACGCGCTGTTCCAACCCGCGCAGGTGCAGGGTCGAGCTGTTGCGTCCCGGGTCGGTCACCCAGTTGCCGAGGCCGAACAGGTAGTTCGGGCCGCCCGCCTTGGTGCCGGGGCCGACGGCCGAGCGCTTCCAGCCGCCGAACGGCTGGCGCTGCACGATCGCCCCGGTGATGCCGCGGTTCACGTAGAGGTTGCCGGCCTCGATCGTGTCGAGCCATTCGGCCAGCTCGGCCGAGTCGAGCGAGTGCAGGCCGGAGGTCAGGCCGAAGTCGACCGCGTTCTGAAAGCGGATGGCCTCGGCGAGGTTGCGGGCGTGCATCACGCCGAGCACGGGGCCGAAGAACTCGGTGAGGTGGAAGTAGGACCCGGGCGCGACTCCGGTGCGGATGCCCGGCGACCAGAGCTTGCCCTCTTCGTCGAGTCGCTGGGGCTCGACGAGCCACGATTCCTCGGCGCCGAGCGTGGTGAGGGCGTGCAGCAGTTTGCCCTCGGCCGGTTCGATGATCGGCCCCATCTGGGTGTTGGGGTCTGTCGGGTAGCCGACGCGCAGGGAGGTCGCGGCATCCACCAGCTGGCGCAGGAAACGCTCCGACCGGGCGACGGACCCGACCAGGATGACCAGGCTTGCTGCGGAGCACTTCTGGCCGGCGTGACCGAAGGCGCTCCTGATCACGTCGATCGCGGCGAGGTCGATGTCCGCGGACGGGGTGACGATGATGGCGTTCTTGCCGCTCGTCTCGGCCAGCAGGGGCAGGTCCTCCCGGAAGCTGCGGAAGAGCTGGGCGGTCTCGTAGCCGCCGGTCAGGATGACCCGGTCGACCGCGGGGTGCGAGATGAGCTGGGTGCCGAGGGCACGATCCTTGAGGTCGACCAGCGCGAGCAACTCGCGGGGCACTCCGGCCTCCCAGAGCGCCTCGACCATCACGGCGCCGGTGCGCTGGGCGAGCTTGGCTGGCTTGACGATCACGCCGGAACCCGCGGCGAGGGCCGCGAGCACGCCGCCGGCCGAGATCGCGACCGGGAAGTTCCACGGCGGGGTGACCACGGTCAGCTTGGACGGCACGAAGATTGCGCCCTGCACGGCGTCGAGGGCCTTGGCCCGCTCGGCGTAGTAGTGGGCGAAGTCGATCGCCTCGCTGACCTCCGGGTCGGACTCGGCGATGGTCTTGCCGGTCTCGGCGGCCATCACCTCGATCAGGCGGTCGCGGTTGGCGGCGAGCGCGAGCCCGGCCCGGTGCAGCACGGCGGCGCGTTCGGCGCCGGGCAGCTGGCCCCAGGCCTCACCGCTGGCGGCGACGGATGCGATCAGAGAGTCGAGCTGGTCGGCGTCGGTCACGGCGGCCTCGGCGATGGCGTCGACGCCGAGTCGGGAGGCGTCGACCCTGGCGAGGATGCGGCGACCCCAGGCGCGGTTCGCGGGCAACGACGGGTCGGTGTCCGGCTCGTTGTGGAAACCGGACCGCGGGGTCGCGGGCTGGGCGGCCGCGGAAGCGGCGTCCGGGTCAAGGGCGGTGACGGCCGACCCGCGACTGAGGCCGAGCACGGCCGCGGTGAGGCCGTCATCGGTGCCCGCCGTCTCCGCTTCCGTGCGGGGTTCGGCTTCGAGCTGGGTCACCACGGAGCGGTCCTGGGTGCGGTTCGGCGTCGGCACGGTGGCGTCGAGCTCGGTGAGCGAGGCCTGGAAACGCTGCTTCTCCCGCTCGAACAGGGCGGGCGTGCTGGTCAGCTCGAACACGGCCGACATGAAGTTCTCCTGGCTTGCGTTCTCCTCGAGACGACGGATCAGGTAGGTGATCGCAACATCGAACTCGGCCGGGTTGACGACCGGTGTGTAGAGCAGCAGACGTCCGACGTCCTTGCGCACGGCCGCGGCCTGGCTGGTGGCCATGCCGAGCAGCATCTCGAACTCGACCTGGTCATCCACGCCGCGCTGCTTGGAGAGGAGGTGGGCCCAGGCCACGTCGAAGAGGTTGTGGCCGGCGACACCGATCTTGACCGCATCCGTGTTCTGGGGGGTGAGCGCCCAGCTGAGCACCCGCTTGTAGTTCGTGTCGCTGTCCTGCTTGGTGCCGTAGGTCGCGAGCGGCCAGTCGTGCACCGCGGCATCGACGTGTTCCATGGCGAGGTTGGCACCCTTGACGACCCGCACCTTGATCGGTGCGCCGCCGGCGGCCCTGCGGCCCTGCGACCACTGGGTCAATCCCTGCAGCGCGGTGAGCGCGTCGGGCAGGTAGGCCTGCAGCACGATACCGGCCTCGAGGTTGATGAGCTGCGGCAGGTCGAGGATGCGCTCGAAGACCGCGATCGTGAGGTCGAGGTCGCGGTACTCCTCCATGTCCAGGTTGATGAACTTGGGAGAAACCGAGGCCGACGCCAGCTCGTAGAGCGGGGTGAGGCGCTCGACGACCCGGTCGACGGCCTCGTCGAAGGACCACATCGAGAGCTGGCTGGCAATCGATGACACCTTGATCGACACGTAGTCGACGTCGTCGCGGAGCAGCAGGGCCAGGGTGCCCTCGAGCCGGCGGAGGGCCTCCTTCTCGCCGAGCACGGCCTCACCGAGCAGGTTGATGTTGAGACGGTTGCCGGACTCGGCCAGGTGAGCGATCGCCGGGCCGAGCTTGTCCGGCGTGGCGTCGACGACGAGGTGGCCGACCATCTGGCGCAGCACCTTGCGGGCGGCGGGGATGACGACCCAGGGCAGCACGGGGCCGAACACCCCGCCGAGGCCGATCGCCCCGCGCATGTACGACGGCAGGAACCCCGGCGCCTTCTTGGCCACGGCCTGCAGGTTGTAGCCGGCGACCATCAGGTCTTCCGGCCGCATCACGCCGTCGACGAAGCCGACCGTGAAGTCCAGACCGTTCGGATCCTTGAGCACCCCGGCGAGGCGTTCGGCCGAGATGTCGGCGGGGATGGTGGCGCTGTCGGCGAGCCACTTCTCGACGAGCGCGACGACCTCGACGCTCAGGTCTTTTTGCGCGGGGGAAGAGGGGTTGGTCATGGTCATGAGGTTAGTCTTTCGTTGCGGCGCGCCTCATACCAGAGGATTCTATTTTCAGTGTGCGCCCCCAGTCCCTTTAGCAAAAGCGATTCTTCACGAATGATATTGATTACAATTACTTATCAATTGAGAACGATCCGAAGGAACCTCCCATGCTGGATGTCCGGCGCCTGCGCCTGCTGCGCGAACTGAAGATTCGCGGCACCCTGGCCGGGGTCGCCGAGGCCCTCGCTTACAGCCCCTCCGCGGTCTCCCAGCAACTCGCCCTGCTCGAGACGGAGGCCGGGGTTCCGCTCCTGCAGAAGGTGGGACGCCGGGTGCGGCTCACCCCGCAGGCCGAGATTCTGGTCGAGCACACGACCCATCTCCTCGAACGCCTCGAACTGGCCGAGGCGGAGATGAAGGCGTCGCTGACGACCGTGTCCGGCACGGTACGGGTGGCCCTGTTCCAGTCGGCCGCACACGCCCTGATCCCCCAGGCGCTCACCCTGCTGGCCGGGGACTATCCCGACCTCCGGATCGAGGTCACCGAACGAGAACCGGAGCGCGGACTGTTCGAGGTCTCCGCGCGGGACTTCGACCTCGTGCTGGCGGAGCAGTACCCGGGGCACACCCGCGCGCACTGGCCGGACCTCGACCGGGTCAACCTGTCGACGGACGCGCTCCGGCTCGCCGTACCTCCCTCTCTCGCCGGCCAACCGGCCCCCACGTCGCTGGACGAGGCGGCGGGCCTGCCCTGGGTGATGGAACCACAGGGCACGGCTTCGCGGCATTGGGCCAGGCAGCTCTGTCGCTCGGCCGGCTTCGAACCCGACGTGCGATTCGAGACCGCCGATCTGATCGCGCACATCCGGTTGATCGAATCGGGCAACGCCGTCGGCATCCTGCCCGACCTGATCTGGGCAGGCCAGGATCCCACCGTGAACCTGGTCGACCTGCCGGGACGGCCACACCGCGCGGTATTCTCCGCCGCCCGACGATCGAGCGCGAACCGGCCCGGCGTGCTCGCGGTGCGCGACGCGCTGGCCAGGGCGGTCGGCCTGGTGGCCGGGCCGACCGCGCCCTGGTCCGCCGGCCACGCCGCAGCGGATGCAGTCGTGCAGTTGTAGGCTGCCGGGGTGCGAGTGATTGTCCTCGGGGCCACGGGCGAGATGGGCCGCCGGGTCTCCGACCTGCTGGAGGCCCGCGGCCACAGCGTGGGGCGCGCCTCGCGTTCGACTGGGGTTGACGCCGTCACCGGAAAGGGCCTCGCCGAAGCCTTCGCCGGAGCCGATGCCGTTCTGGACTGCCTGAACAAGCAGACGCTGTCGGCCAGGAAGGCGATCGGGTTCTTCTCCACGACCGCGCGCACCGTCACAGACGCCGCCCACGCAGCGAAAGTCGGCCACCTGATCTGCCTGTCGATCCTGAACGTGGGCGACCCTCGGGTCAACTCCCGGCTGGGGTACTACCGAGGCAAGGCCGCGCAGGAAGCCGTCTACCGCTCTGCCGGAGTACCGTCGACGGTCGTCTCGTCGGCGCAGTGGTTCGAGCTCGCGCGGTCGCTGCTGGGTCAGGTCAGGGTGGGCCGGATCGCGCTCGTGCCGCGGATGCTCGCCCAGCCCGTGTCCGCCGGCTCCGTGGCGACGTTTCTGGCCGACGTCGTTGCCGACGGACACCGTGCCGAGACCGATCGGCGAATCGCCGGCCCGGATCAACACGATCTGTCCGAGCTCGCCCGCCGCATCGCTGCCGTCGAAGAACCCAGAACCCGGGTGCTCTCGGCCCCGTTTCTCGGTGCAGGCATCGCCACCGGCGGCCTCCTCCCACACGCAGTCACAACCATCGACAGAGTCAGGTTCGAGGACTGGCTGGACTCACAGACTGACTAGTCTCAAGTCATGACTGAACCCACTCACGACGTCGTGATTGTCGGCGGCGGCCACAACGGCCTCACCGCCGCGGCCTACCTCGCCCTGGCCGGAAAGAGCGTGATCCTGCTCGAACGCGACGACCACGTCGGTGGCGCTGCCGTCTCCGCCGAGGCCTTCCCCGGGGTCGACGCCCGACTCTCCCGCTACTCCTACCTGGTCAGCCTCCTCCCGCAGCGAATCATCGACGAGCTGGGCCTGTCGATCGAACTCGCCCGGCGCCGGTACTCCTCGTACACCCCCGACCCCGCCGACACGACGGGCGGACTGCTGGTCGACCGTGGCGACGACGCCGCTACCCGAGCGAGCTTCGACCGGGTCGGCGCCGGCGCGGACTTCGCTCCCTGGAACGCGTTCTACCGCGACACGGAGACCCTCGCCAGGGCACTCTTCCCCACGGTCTGCGAGCCGCTGCCGACCCGGTCAGAGGCGCGGCGCCTGGTCGGCAACGACACCGTCTGGAACCAGTTCATCGACAGCCCGCTCGGCGCCGTCATTACCGAGCGGTTCGAGAACGATCTCGTGCGCGGCGTTGTTGCCACCGACGGCCTGATCGGCACGTTCACCTCGACGAATGACCCGTCCCTCGACGCAAACCGCTGTTTTCTCTACCACGTCATCGGCAATGAGACCGGGGACTGGGACGTGCCCATCGGCGGGATGGGAGCCGTCACCGGGGCCCTCGAGCACGCGGCCCGCGAGGCCGGCGCCCGCATCGTCACCGGCGCACCGGTCACCTCGGTCAGCCCGGATGGCGAGGTCAGATATCGGCGCGGGGACCTGGAACGGGTCGTCGTCGGCCGGCACGTACTCTCCAACGTCGCCCCGTGGGTCCTGCAGGAGCTCCTGGCCGCAACGGCCGGGGGCGAGCCCGGCCCCGCATCTGCCCCGGCAGCGGCCATCGTCAAACCGGAGGGCGCTCAGGTCAAGGTGAACCTGCTGCTTCGCCGACTGCCGAAGCTGCGCGACCCCTCGGTGTCGCCGGAGGCCGCGTTCGGCGGCACCTTCCACATCAACGAGACCTTCAGCCAGCTCGAGGGCGCCTGGGACCAGGCGGCCAACGGCGTGATCCCGGAGCTGCTGCCCTGCGAGATTTACTGTCACTCGCTGACCGACCCGAGCATCCTCTCCCCCGAGCTGATCGCGGCCGGTGCCCAGACCCTCACCGTGTTCGCCCTGCACGCACCGAATCGCTGGCTGAACGACGAGAACAACGACGCCACCAGGGCAAGGCTCCAGGCGGCCGTGCTCGCGTCGCTCAATTCTGTGCTCGCCGAGCCGATCGAGGACCTGCTACTGACGGATGCCCAGGGCGACCTCTGCGTCGAGACCAGGACCACCCTCGACCTCGAGCACGCGCTCAACCTTCCGGGCGGCAACATCTTCCACGGCCCGCTCGACTGGCCGTTCCTCGAAGACGACGAGCCGAGGGACACCCCGGCGGCCCGCTGGGGAGTCGCCACCGCGCACCCGCGGATCCTGATCTGTGGCGCCGGCGCCCGGCGCGGCGGCGGGGTGAGCGGAATCGGCGGGCACAACGCGGCCATGGCGGTGCTCGAAGACTCCTGACCGGGAACCACGTGAGGCCGGGGCGCGCGAGCTTCGCGTCGCCGCTGGTCTCGGACCGGAGATGGGCATAGCTTGGTAGTGAGGCTCGTGCCTCACTCACCGTGGAGGTTCCCATGTCAGCCAAGCCAACCGGCCGCCTCGCCCAGCGCGAGGACGGGCTCTATCTCATGCTCGACCGGCTCTTCAACGCGCCGATCGACGACGTGTGGGCGAGCCTGAGTCGACCCGGCGGCCTCGCCGGCTGGATCGGAACCTACACCGGCTCCCCTGAGACGGGCGCCGTGCGCTTCCGCCTCGACGAGCCGGACGCGGAGTGGGAGTACGTCACGATCCTCACGTGCATCCCGCCGAAGCGGTTCACCGTGAATATCGGCGAGGGTGACGCCGCCCGGCACGTGATCCTGCACCTCGTCGAGGGTGCGGGCATGACCACCCTGACCTTCGGCCAGCGCCTGCACAGCGCGTCGGACGCCGTGACCGTCGGCCCGCACTGGGACTACTACTTCGATCGCCTGGTCGCCGCCCGGCTCGGCAAGCCGCTCCCCGAACACGCGCACTACCACCCGCACGCGGAGTACTACCGGGAACTCGTCGTGCCCAAGCGCGCCACCGAGCCGACCCACTGACCGACCGGGCGGGCGCTACTCCCAGACGCTGGGCGCGGCCGCACGTGTCGCGGGCATCGCGACATCCGTGCTCCACTCGAGCAACCAGTGCGGCACGGTGACGGATTCCGGAACCGCGCCGACCGCGTCGACGAGCTCGTCGATCGTGACGACGCCGCCGCTGCGCTTGAGGAACCGCCCGCGGATGAAGCCCTGGGCGTAGACCTCCGGCTCTCCGTCGGCGTCCGGGCGCACAAAACGCTGTTCAAGGTAGACGGCCTTCTCGTCGAAACCGAGGATGCGCGACTCGACCGTGAAACGCTGGCCCAGGGTCAGGGACTTGCGAAAGCTGATGGTCTCCGACACGACGACCGGGTACCAGCCCTTGGCGAGGAAGATCGCCCAGATGCCGGTTCGGTGCAGCAAGTCGAACCGAGCGATGTCCATGATCGACAGGTAGACCCCGTTGTTCATGTGCCGGAGGATGTCCTGATCGGTCGGCAGGGTGATGAAACGGGTACGGGCCACGTCATAGTGTCCGAGCTTTGGGCCGAAGCGGGAAAGCAGACTGTGGAGGAGGGTTCGCCAGAGCATGTGCACCCTTGGATGCTAGCCCTTCGCGGCGACGGCCGGCGACGGCTAAACCGCCTGCAGCCCGCCGATCGGACCGGCGGCCGGCAGGGCGGTCGGCAGCGCGACCGGCAGCGCGGCGACGCGGCGCACGAACGCTCCGAGCCGACGGTAGACCTCCTGCGACTCCGGGTGCCGGGCATCCTGCTGCCAGGTGTGGTGCGTGTTCGCCTGGCCCCGCTCGTAGATCAGGGTGTCCACGACGATGGAACGGCGACGCAGCGCGGCGATGAAATTCAGGTTGGCCCGGTAGAAGTAGTCCCGTTCAGAGGTGGTGACGAAGACGGGCGGGAATCCGCTGTCCAGCCACTCGATCGGCGACATGAACCGGGCGGCGGCGCGCAGTACGAGCCCGCGCCCGCGCGCGGGCAGCAGGATCCGCAGAAAGTTGAGACTCAACACGAAGCCGCGCTCGAAGATCACCGAGACATCCGCGATACTGCAGTGCTGCACCAGGCCGCGCAGGTTCTCCGGCTCGACCCGCGGCCGGATGCCGTAATAGGCGGCCAGCCGGGGTTCGTACGCTGAGGCCGCGAGGAGCGCGGCGATGTGCCCTCCGGCCGAGTCTCCGCCGAGCACGATTCGGGTCGGGTCGCCGCCGAAACGTTCGATGTTGCGAGCCACCCAGTCGAGCACGTCGTTCGCGTCCTCGAGCATGTGCTTGAGCTGGAAGCTTGTGGCCATCCGGTAGTTCGCGTTGACGACGATCATGCCGTCAGCCGCCTGGCTCGCGCAGTATTTCGTCAGCGGGGCCTTGTCGCCCGAGGTCCAGCCGCCACCGTGGAAGTAGATGTAGACGGGGAGCGGTTCCGGCGAATCGTGGGGCACCAGCACATCGAGGCGGTGATCACGGATGCCGTCACCGGCGTAGTCGAGGTCGAAATGGTAGTCGACGGTGTCGATCGGCTCGGCGTTGAACTTGTGCAGTTCGCCGGGCGCTATGCGGTGCATCAGCGCCCGCCAGACCCAGACGGGAACGCGCGAGAGCGCGGTTTCCTTGTGTGGCTTCGTCGTCTGCTGTTTCGTCGTCTGCTGTTTCGTCGTCTGCGGTGCGTGGTGCGTCTGGATCACCCGATGACTGTAAACCGCCGGACCGTGAGCAAGCTGAGAGCAACTCACCTTTCTCGGATGATTGAGAAGCCCAGCCGCACAATGGCATCCGCACCCGCTGTTGGACAGGTCGCTCGTCGCGAGAGGATGCTGGGCAGATGGACTACACACAACTCGGCCGCTCGGGGCTGGCGGTTTCCCGCCTCTGCCTGGGCACGATGAACTTCGGCCACTGGACCCCGGAAGTCGACGCGCACTCGATCATGGACTCCGCCCGCGGCCACGGAATCAACTACTTCGACACCGCCAACGTCTACGGCGACAGCACCGGCAAGGGTGGCACCGAGACGATCATCGGAAACTGGTTCGCCCAGGGCGGACGACGCCGGGAGGGAACGGTGCTCGCGACCAAGCTGTACGGCGACATGAGCGGGCTGCCCAACGAGGGCAAGCTGTCCGCGCTCAACATCCGGCGCGCACTCGACGCGAGCCTGACCCGACTGCAGACGGACTACATCGACATCTACCAGTTCCACCACATCGACCGAAACACCCCGTGGGACGAGATCTGGCAGGCGATGGAGACGGCCGTCACGCAGGGCAAGATCCTCTACGCCGGCAGCAGCAACTTCGCCGGCTGGCACATCGCCACCGCCCAGGCGGAAGCCCGACGGCGCAATTTCACCGGGCTGGTCAGCGAGCAGTCCATCTACAACCTCCTGACCCGTGACATCGAGCTCGAGGTCATTCCTGCCGCCGTGAGCAACGGTCTGGGCATCATCCCCTGGTCTCCACTGCAGGGCGGGCTGCTCGGCGGGGTGCTCCGCGCGGAACACGAGGGCAAGCGCCGCCTCGAGGGCAAGGTCGGCGAGCTGCTGGAGAAACACCGCACCGCGCTCGGCCAGTACGAAGACTTCTGCGCGGAGCTCGGCCACGAGCCCGGCGACGTGGGACTCGCCTGGCTGCTGCACCAGCCGGCCGTCACCGCCCCGATCGTGGGCCCGCGCACCCAGGGCCAGTTGGATGCCGCGGTGCGCGCGCTCACGGTGCGCCTCGACGCGACCGCCCTCGCGCGGTTGGACGAGATCTTCCCGGGCAAGAAGCCGGCACCGGAACACTACGCATGGTGACGCCGGCGTCCGAATCCCTCGCGCGCGCCGGATCCGGGCTGACGATTCTGTTCATCGGGGGCACCGGGGTCATCAGCGCCGCCGCGGCGGAGCGGGCGGTCACGGCCGGCCACCGGCTGACCGTCCTCACCCGCGGCCACCAGACGCTCCGCCCCGTGCCGGCCGGAGCCGAGGTGCTGGTCGCGGACATCCGTGACGCCGGGTCGGTCCGGGCGGCGCTCGGCAGCCGCAGCTTCGACGTCGTCGTCGACTTCGTCGCCTTCTCGCCCGGCCAGGTCGCGGCCGACATCGAGCTGTTCGAGGGGCGCACCGCGCAGTACGTCTTCATCAGCTCGGCTTCGGCCTACCAGAAGCCGCCCGCCGCGCTGCCGATCCGGGAATCGACTCCCCTGCGCAACCCGTTCTGGCAGTACTCGCGAGACAAGATCGCCGGCGAAGACCTGCTCCTGGCCGCGTATCGCGAGCGCGGTTTCCCGGTGACGATCGTGCGCCCGTCGCACACCTACGACCGCACCCAGATCCCGCTCAGCGGAGGCTGGTCGGACATCATCCGGCTGCGGGCGGGGGCGCCGGTTGTCGTGCACGGTGACGGCACGTCCCTCTGGACCCTCACCCACAGCAGCGACTTCGCGAAGGCATTCGTCGGGCTGCTCGGTCTTCCGCAAGCGGTGGGCGAGAGTTTCACGATCACCTCGGACGAGGTCCTGCCGTGGAACGCCATCTATGCCGTGTACGCCGCGGCCGCCGGCGCCCCAGAACCCGATCTCGTGCACGTGACCTCGGACACGATCGCGGCCGCCAATCCAGACCTGGGTGCGTCGTTTCTCGGCGACAAGGCCCATTCGGTGATCTTCGATAACACCAAGGTCAGGGCGCTGGTGCCGGAGTTCGTCTGCACGACGCCGCTCTGGCGTGGCGCCAGGGCCGCCATCGCCTGGTTCGACGCACACCCGGAACAGCAACGGCGCGACCCGGCGCTGGAGCGCACATTCGACACACTCATCGCGGCCGCACGGCCCGGATCCGGCGCTGCCGGGGGATCGAAGGACTCATGAAAACCAGGCTCATCGCCCAGCGCACGGTCAGCGCGATCGGCCTCGGCGGCATGCCCATGTCGATCGAGGGTCGGCCCGATACAGCCCGCTCCGTGGCCACCATCCACGCCGCCCTCGATGCCGGCGTGACTCTCTTCGACACGGCGGATTCATACCACCTGCACAAGGACGAGGTGGGCCACAACGAAAGCCTCATTGCCGGCGCGATCGCATCCTGGGGCGGCGACACGTCGTCCGTGCTGGTGGCGACGAAGGGCGGGCACCTGCGGCCCGGTGACGGCACGTGGACGCAGGACGGCCGGCCGGAATACCTGAAACAGGCCGCTGAAGCATCGCTGAAACGCCTTGGCGGCGACGCGATCGGTCTCTACCAATTCCATCGGCCCGACCCCGCCGTGCCGTACGCCGACTCGATCGGGGCCCTGCGTGACCTGCTCGATGCCGGCACCATCGAGCTGGCCGGCATATCCAACGCGAACCCGGAGCAGATTTTGCTGGCCAGGGAGATCCTGGGCGGGCGCCTTGCGTCGGTGCAGAACCAGTTCTCGCCGGCATTCCGCAGCAGCGAGCCGGAGCTGCGGCTCTGCGACGAACTCGGCATCGCGTTCCTCCCCTGGCGGCCGCTCGGCGGCATCCAGTCCGCCGCGTCGCTCGGCGACCGGTTCCCCGCGTTCCAGGCCGTCGCCGCTGCGCACGGTGTGAGCCCGCAGGTGGTCTGCCTGGCCTGGCACCTGTCGAAGTCGCCCCAGGTGATCCCCATCCCCGGCGCCTCCCGCCCGGAGAGCATCCGGGACTCGGTTCAGGCGGCCGAGTTCACGCTCACGGCGGAGGAATCGGCGACGCTCGACGCCGCCTGAGTGGGCACCCGGCCGCGGAGCTGGTCGAGGAACGCCGTGGCGGCCGGGCTCGGCTGGTCGGCGACGGCCACCGCGACGTGCCACTGCGGCATGCCCGCGTGCAGCGGCACCGCCCGCAACGCGTCGGGCCGCTTCCCCGCGAAGCTCTCCGGCACGATCGCGATCCCCAGGTTGTGGCCGACGAGGTCGAGCAGCGGGTGAACGTCGTTGACCTCGAGCGTGGCCCGGTAGTCGAAGCCCGCGGCGGCGAAGGCACGCCGGGTCAGCACATGCGCCCCCCAGCCTGGGTGGAAACCGACCAGCGGCTCGGTGCGCAGGTCGTCCATCTCGATTTCGGCGCTGCCGGCGAGCGGATGCGCCGGGTGACAGAGCACGATCAGCTTCTGGGTGCTCAGCCGTCGGAGGCACACGCCGGGCGGGGTGTCGCCGGTCTCGACCACGAGCGCGACATCCGTCTGCCCGGTTGCGACGCTTTCGACGAGGTCGACGGAGCCGGCGTAACGCAGCCGGATCTCGACGCCGGCGTTCAGCCTGCGAAACTCGGCCAGCTCGGCGGGGAGGTCGACCGAGCCGAGGCACGGCTCGGCACCGACCGTGAGGGTGCCGCGCATCAGTCCGCGCACGGCAGCCACCGCGTTCTGGGCGGCGGCCGCGCTGGCCAGGGTGCGTACGGCATCGGCCAGGAGGGCGCGGCCGGCCGCCGTGAGTTCGACGCGCCGGGTGCTGCGGATGAACAGCGACGTGCCCAGCTCGATCTCCAGCGCGCGAATCGAGGCCGACAGGCCCGACTGTGAGATCTGCAGCAGCTCTGATGCGCGGGTGAAGTGACGTTCCTCGGCCACGGCGACGAAGTGTTCGAGCTGACGCAGTTCCATTGAGCAATTCTACTGCTGGATGGCCCAGCTTCTAATGGTTCTCCGTGTCACCCGTGGCCCCGCCGAACACACCCGTCGCTTCGAGGATGCCTCGGGCCAGCGTGTGGAAGTGCAGGGTGAAGCCGAGCACGGCCGGCGTCGACCCCGGGCCGACGTCGAGGCGGGGCCGATCGACGGCGTGCACGATGAACTGGTAGCGGTGCGTGCCGGTGCCTGCGGGGGGTCCCGCACCGATGAAGGAGCGCTGGCCCTCCTCGTTGGGCAGGGTGACGGCGCCCGCCGGTAGCAGGTGGCCGCCTGCCGCGCCCACTCCCGCCGGGAGCCTGGTGACGGTCACCGGGAGGTTGAAAACGGCCCAGTGCCAGAATCCCGAGCCGGTCGGCGCGTCAGGGTCGTAGGCGGTGACCGCGAAGCTCCGAGTCTCCGCGGGGAAGCCGGACCAGGAAAGCTGGGGCGACGTGTTCGCGCCGCCCGAACCGACGCCGTATTGCGCCGGGGCGAGGGGGCGGCCGGCGGTCATGTCCGTGCTGGCCAGCCCGAAGAGCGGGACTTCGCCGAAGCGGGCGAGGGGATCAGGTGAATTCACGTTGCCTCCAATGGGGTGACTCCAGCCTAGGGAAATTCGCCCCGTACGCGAGGCCCGGTAAAATGGGCCGATGGCCATCCCGAAGATTCTGCTGTACTACGTCTTCACCCCGCTGGCCGACCCCGATGCCGTGCGCCTCTGGCAACGCGACCTCTGCGAGTCGCTGGGCATCCGCGGGCGGATCCTGATCTCGTCGGACGGCCTCAACGGCACGATCGGCGGCGACCTCGCCGCGCTCAAGCGCTACGTGCGGAAGACGCGCGACTACGCGGCGTTCAAGCAGATCGATTTCAAGTGGAGCAACGGTACGGCGCTCGACCGGGCCGGCCGCAGCCTCGATTTCCCCCGGCTGGTCGTGAAGGTTCGCGACGAGATCGTCAGCTTCGGGGCGCCGGGCCAGCTCAGGGTCGACGCCGCGGGCGTCGTCGGCGGCGGCGAGAAGCTGAGCCCGGCCGAACTGAACACCCTGGTCGAGGAGCGCGGCGACGACGTGGTCTTCTTCGACGGCCGCAACGCGTTCGAGGCGGAGATCGGCCGGTTCCGGAACGCGGTCGTGCCCGACGTCGCCAACACGCGCGAATTCGTCGCCGAACTCGACAGCGGCAAGTATGACCATCTCAAGGGCAAGCCCGTCGTCACCTACTGCACGGGCGGCATCCGCTGCGAGGTGCTCAGCTCGCTGATGAAGGACCGCGGGTTCGGCGAGGTCTACCAGCTCGACGGCGGCGTCGTGCGCTACGGCGAGGCGTTCGGGGACGACGGCCTGTGGAACGGGTCGCTGTACGTCTTCGACCAGCGGATGTCCGTGGACTTCAGCGACCACGCCGCCGTGCTCGGTCGATGCCGGGCGTGCGGAGAGCCGACCAAGCACATGCTCAACTGCCGGGACGTCTCCTGCCGGGAACAGCTGGTCGTCTGCGAGGCGTGCGCAGAGGCAGGCGCGCCGGCCTGCGCCGGGCACGCCGCGCCGCACTGACCGGGCACGCAAACCAGGGCATAGTCTGAGGTCAAATAGGAAAACGGGGTGCGCGGATGCCAGTCGGATCGGTGATCGAATTCAGGAATATCACCAAACGATTCGGTGACGTCACCGCGGTGGACGATCTGTCCTTCACCGTCGAGCCGGGGCGGGTCACCGGCTTCCTCGGCCCCAACGGCGCAGGCAAGACCACGACCCTCCGGATGCTGCTCGGCCTCATCGGCCCCAGCTCAGGCACCGCCACCCTCGGCGGCCTGCGCTACCACGACCTGCCGCACCCGCTGGCAACGGTGGGAGCGGCCCTGGAGGCCGCCAGCTTCCACCCCGGACGCACGGCACGCAACCACCTCGCGATCTCCGCGACCGCGGCCGGGCTGCCGCAGACCAGGGTGGCCGAGGTGCTGCACCTGGTCGGCCTGGCCGAGCACGGCGGCCAGCGCGTCGGCGGCTACTCCCTGGGCATGCGCCAGCGCCTCGGACTGGCCTGCACGCTGCTCGGCGACCCGGGGGTCCTCGTGCTCGATGAACCGATCAACGGCCTCGACCCGGAGGGCATCAAGTGGATCCGCGGTTTCCTGCGGGACATGGCCGCCGAGGGTCGCACTGTCCTGGTCAGTTCGCACCTGCTCAGCGAGGTGCAGCAGAGCGTGGACGACGTGATCATCATCGCCAAGGGCAGGCTGGTGCACCGTGGGCCGCTGTCCAGCCTGGAAACCCAGGTCGCCTCGCAGATCGTCGTGGACTCCCCGGATCGCGACGCCCTGGCGACCGCGCTGACCCAGGCGGGCATTGCCTTCTCCCCGGGCCGCACCGGGCTGCTGGCAACGGCCGCCGACCCCGGGACGATCGGTCACATCGCCTACACCGCCGGCGTGGAGGTGAGCGTCCTGCATCGTCAGAAGAAGGGCCTCGAAGACGCGTTCCTCACCCTCGTGGACGGCGGTGACTCGCTGTGACCATGTTGCTGCGCGCCATCAGGGCCGAGTTCGCCAAGCTTCTCACCACCCGCATCTGGTGGGTGCTCGCCATCGTGATGTTCGGCTACATCGGCATGCTTTCGGGCGGACTCGCGGCGCTGTTCGCCGGTATCCAGAGCGGTGCGATCGCCCCCGACGCCGCCGGTGGCACCGGCCAGGGCGCCCCACCCGTCGGCAGCCTGCCCCCGCTGGTCTACAGCTTCGCGTCCTCCGTCGGCTACGTGTTTCCCGTGCTGCTCGGCGCGCTGGCCACCACCGGTGAGTTCCGGCATCAGACCCTCACCCCGACGTTTCTGGCCAACCCCCGGCGAGCCCAGGTGCTCGGCGCGAAGGCGATCGCCCTGTTCCTGGCCGGTGGCGCCTTCGGGGTCATCGCACTGCTGACCTCCGTCGGCGTCGGCAGCCTGGTCATCAATGCGTTCGGGGTGGATACCCTCCTCGGCGACGGGGACACCTGGGCCCTGTTCGGCCGCATCCTCCTGGCCATGGCCCTCTGGGCGACCATCGGGGTGGGCCTCGGGGTTCTCGTGCCCAGCCAGGTGGCCTCGATCGTGATCGTGCTCGCGTTCACCCAGTTCGTCGAGCCGCTGCTTCGCTTCGCCTCGATGTTCACCGAGGCCACGGCGGGGATCGGACAGTTCCTCCCCGGGGCGGCGTCGGATGCCCTGGTCGGTGCGAGCGTGTTCACGGTGGCGAGTCCGGTCGGTGGCGTGACATCCTCGCTCGATTGGTGGCTGGGCGGGCTCGTGTTGCTCGCCTATGCGGCCGTCACCACGGTCGGTGGTTACTTCGTCAGCTGGCGCCGCGACGTCACCTGATCCAGAGCCCTGTGGACGGAGCGTAGGCTCGGCCCATGAGTATTGAGACCCAGTTCCGCGCAATCGTCGTCGACCGCACAGAGGACGCGACGGGCAAGAAGACCCAGAGTTCGGCACTGCGCACGGTCGATGACGGGTTCCTGATGCCCGGCGACGTGACCATCACGGTCGACTATTCGGGCGTCAACTACAAGGACGGCCTGGCCATGATGGGTCGGCCGGGCGTCGCGCGAGTCTGGCCGCTGATCGCGGGAATCGATGCAGTCGGCACGGTGGAGTCGAGCACCAACCCGCGCTGGGTCCCCGGAGACCAGGTCATCCTGAACGGTGCGGGACTGGGCGAAACGCATCACGGCGGCCTCGCCGAGCGCGCCAGGGTGAGCGGCGCGTCTCTCGTCCGCCTGCCCGCGGGCATCAGCGCACGGCGCGCGGCCGCGATCGGCACGGCCGGGTTCACGGCGATGCTCTCGGTGCTGGCGCTCGAACGGGCCGGAATCACGCCGGACGCCGGGGACGTGCTCGTCACCGGCGCCGCCGGCGGCGTCGGGTCGATTGCGATCGCCCTCCTGGCCGCGCGCGGCTACCGCGTGCACGCCTCCACCGGCCGGGCCGAGGAGCTCGGCGGCTACCTGCGTCGGCTCGGTGCCGCGGAACTGGTCGACCGTCGGAGCCTGAGCGAAGCCGGCAAGCCCCTGCAGGCCCAGCGCTGGGCCGCGGCAATCGACTCGGTCGGCAGCAACACCCTGGCCAACGTGCTCGCCCAGATGAACTACGCCGGCGTCGTGACCGCCTGCGGGCTCGCCCAGGGTTCCGACCTGCCGACCACGGTCATGCCGTTCATCCTGCGAGGCGTCAGCCTCCTCGGCATCAACTCGGTCGAGGCGCCGCTCCCCCTGCGGGAGGAGGCCTGGGCCCGACTGTCGGCAGACCTCGACCTCGACCTGCTCGACGGTCTCACCGAGGAAATCGGCCTCACCGATGCCTTCGGGGCGGCCGAACGCATCCTCGCGGGCACGATCCACGGGCGCACCGTGGTCGCCGTTCGTAGCTAGGATTCAGCAATGATCATTGCCGCGGCAGTATTCGTCACCCTCGCGGCGCTGCTGCACGGCTACATCTTTCTGATGGAGAGCGTGTGGTGGACGCGTCCGGCCACCTGGAAACGGTTCGGGGTGCGCAGCCAGGCCGATGCGGAAACAACCAGGCCGATGGCCTACAACCAGGGTTTCTACAACCTGTTCCTCGGCGTCGGCGCCGCCATCGGTCTGCTGCTGTTCTTCGGAGGCCAGAGTGCCGCCGGCACCGCCCTGGTGCTGTTCTGCACCGGCTCGATGGTGCTCGCGGCGACGGTGCTGACGACGACGGGGGCCGGCTATCTGCGGGCCGCCCTGACCCAGGGCACCCTGCCGCTGATCGGCTTCGTTCTCTTCCTGGTCGGCTGACACCCGGCACAGGGCTAGGGCGAACTCGGCTTGAGCGAATTCAGAGCTGGAGCGAGGCGATCAGGTCGGGTGCGTGGTTGGTGGTCAGGATGACGCGGGCGAAATCCTCGTCACCGAGGTCGATCACGACGGCCTGGCGCCTGCGCTTGATCGCGAGGAAATCCTTGCCGCCATGGAACTTCCACGTGCCGACCGCCAGCACGAGCGGCACCTCGAGGCCGGGAGATTTGATTCCGCGGATCCAGATCCACGGGTCGTCGGTGATGGTCACCGAGCGGATGTTCTCCCGCTGCACCACGATGTCTTCTCGCCGGAGCGAGAGGGTCTTCTCCGCCGCAGTCAGGTGGATCTCAAGCCGGTCGGGGTGAACGCGGAGGGAAGCCATGCTCCTAGTCTGCCTGTTCCGGGCGGAAATCGGCTTATCGAATCCTCACAAAGGAATAACGTCCGGGTAGCGGATGCTCACACATCCTCCGTGGCTGCCGCGGCGGCCTTCGCGGCGTTGGGCAGCGACTCGAGGATCCACTCGATCGCACCTTCGTCGTGGGCGGCCGAGACAAACCAGGCCTCGAACACCGACGGGGGCAGGGACACCCCCTGCTCGAGCATGGAGTGGAAGAACGGCCCGTACCGGAAGGCCTCCTGGCGCTGAACCTCGGCGTAGTCTCGCGGCGCCGATGCCGCGGCTTCCTCGCCGAACACGAAGCTGAACAGGCTGCCGGCCCGCTGCACGCTGTGCGCGACGCCTTCCGCGCTCAGCGCGGCCGAAACCGCACCGGAGAGGCGCAACGCCGTGGCATCGAGTTGGGCGTACACGCCCTCGTCCAGGGCCTCCAGCGTGGCGATGCCCGCGGCGACCGCCACCGGGTTTCCGGAGAGGGTGCCGGCCTGGTAGACGGGGCCGTTGGGGGCGAGGTGGTCCATCACGTCGGCCCGGCCGCCGAGCGCCGCCACGGGCAGGCCGCCACCGATGACCTTGCCGAAGGTGAACAGGTCGGGGCTGTACCGCGGCAGCGCACCCGCGTTCTCAAGCCCCCAGTAGCCGGCCGGGCCGACCCGGAAACCGGTGAGCACCTCGTCGATGATGAGCAGCGCACCGTGCTCGTGCGCGAGGTCGGTGAGGGCGGCGTTGAAGCCGGGGTCCGGGGCGACGACACCCATGTTCGCGGCGGCGGCCTCGGTGATCACGGCGGCGATGCGGCCGGGGTGGGCCTCGAAGGCGAGCCTCACGGCCGCGAGGTCGTTGTAGGGCAGCACGAGCGTCTGTGCGGCAGTCGCCGCCGTGACGCCGGCCGAGCCGGGCAGGGCGAGGGTGGCCAGGCCGCTCCCGGCCTGCGCCAGGAGCCCGTCGGAGTGCCCGTGGTAGTGACCGGCGAACTTGATCAGCAGGTCACGCCCGGTGAAACCGCGGGCCAGGCGAATGGCCGTCATCGTCGCCTCCGTGCCGGTAGAGACCAGACGCAGCTTCTCAACCGCACCCACCCTGGCCTCGATCAGCTCGGCCAGCACGGTCTCGCCGGGGGTCGAAGCCCCGAACGACAGCCCGAGGGCCGCGGCATCCTGCACCGCCTGGACCACCCCTGGGTGGGCGTGGCCGAGAATGGCCGGGCCCCAGGAGCTGACCAGGTCCACGTAGTCGCGCCCATCGGAGTCGGTGACGTATGCGCCCTTCGCCTTGACCAGGAACAGGGGCGTGCCGCCGACACCGCGGAAGGCGCGCACGGGCGAGTTCACGCCGCCGGGGATGGCGCGCTGGGCGCGCTCGAAGAGGTCGTCGTTGCGGGTCATCAGCGGGTGGGCCTTTCGTTCAGCCAGTCGGCAAGCTCGACGGCCCAGTAGGTGAGTACGGCATCCGCGCCGGCACGGCGGATGCTGAGCACGGATTCTTCGATCGCTCGCCGGCGTTCGATCCAGCCGTGGGCGGCGGCGGCCTCGATCATCGCGTATTCGCCGGACACCTGGTATGCCCAGACGGGAATATCGCTGATGGCGGCGACGTCGGCGAGCACGTCGAGGTAGCTCCCGGCCGGCTTGACCATGACGACGTCGGCACCCTCGCTGATATCGAGCAGGGCCTCGCGCACGCCCTCCCTGCGGTTGGCGGGGTCGAGCTGGTAGCTGCGGCGGTCACCGACGAGGGTGGATTCCACGGCGTCGCGGAAGGGCCCGTAGAAGGCGGAGGCGTACTTGGCCGAGTAGGCGAGCACCGCGGTGTCGACGTAGCCGGACTGGTCGAGCGCGTCGCGAACCGCGGCCACCTGGCCGTCCATCATGCCGCTGAGGCCGAGCAGCCGCGACCCTGATGCCGCCTGCACGAGTGCCATTTCACGGTAACGCTCGAGGGTGCTGTCATTGTCGACGCTGCCGTCGACGGAGAGAATTCCGCAGTGGCCGTGGTCGGTGAACTCATCGAGGCAGAGATCGGTCTGCACGACGAGGGCGTCCCCGACCTCGGCGACGAGCGCCCGGGTCGCGGCGTTGAGGATCCCGTCGGGGTCGGTCGCGCCGGTGCCGATGGCATCGCGAACGGCGGGCACCCCGAAGAGCATGATCCCGCCGATGCCTGCCTCGGCCGCCTGCACGACGGCGCGCCTCGCGCTGTCGATGGTGTGTTGGACGACCCCGGGCATCGACTGGATCGGCACCGAATCACCGGTGCCCTCCCGAACGAACATCGGTAGGACGAGCTCGGAGGGGTGCAGGCGGGTTTCGCTGGCCAGGCGACGGAGCGCGGGTGTAGAGCGCAACCGTCGCGGGCGGATGACGGGGTTTATCACCCGTTAACCCTACGTCGCCCGGCCGAGGCTCCGCGAACAGTGACTTAAGCACCGTTTTGGGGCTCGAAATGGTGCGCAACTCACAGTTCGCGGGGTCGGAGGTCTGGGGGCGGGGACGAGGGGGGTTAGCGGGGTTAGCGGGAGAGCGCCACCTGGACCAGGGCCTCGATCAGCGATTCGGCGCTCGGTGCGTCGGCGACGACGTCGACCCTGAGCCCGATCGCCGCGGCATCCTTCGCCGTGCGCGGCCCGATGCAGGCGACGATCGTGCTCTCCGGAACCGGTCCGAGCTGGTCCTGCACCTGCTGGGCGACGCTCCCCGAGGTGACGAGCACCGCCTGAACGCGGCCGGCCAGCACGTCGGCCACGACCCGGTCGGCGACCGGCACGCCGATGGTGCGGTATGCGACGACCGATTCAACCTCGTGGCCGATCCGGCGCAGTCCCTCGGTGAGCAGCGGCTTGGCGATCTCCGACCGGAGGGTGAGGATGCGCAGCGGCACGACACCCTGGGTCGCCGCCTCCCACTCGGAGAGGAGGCCGCGGGCCGAGTTGTCCTCCGACGGCACGATGTCGACCCGATACCCGGCGGCGATCAGCGCCGCGGCGGTGGTCTCGCCGACGGCCGCGATCCGGGTGCCGGCGGCGACGGATGCCCGGTGGGACGACAGAACATCGACCGTGGTGGCGCTGGTGACCGTCATCCAGTCGAAGTCGCCGGCAGCGAGCCTGGCCAGTGCCGCTTCGAGGGCGGGCGCGTCATCGGTCGCGGCGAAGTTGATCATCGGCGCGACGACCGGCTGCGCACCCCTGGCGCGCAGGTCGGCGGCGACGTGGTCGCCCCACGGTCCACCGCGCGGCACAAGGACGCGCCAGCCGGTCAGCGGCTTGGTCAGGTTCGGTTTGGTCTTGTAACGCCAGGTCATTACGAAGTCACCTTCATCGGGGCGAAGTCGGCAGCACCGCCGGAGAGCAGGTCTCGGGACACACGTTCTGAGACGTCCTGGGCGGCGTCGACCAGGTGTGCAAGGGAAAATGATTCAGGTGTCGCCGCATGTGAGCTCACGACACTTTGAGCACCATCTGGACTGTACACCGTTGCGGTAAGGAAGAGGAGTCCGTCGTCGATCGCGGCCATGGCGCCGATCGGCGCGGCGCACCCGGCCTCGAGGCGGGCGAGGACGAGCCGCTCCGCCGTCGTCGTGGCCTGGGTCGAGGAATGGTTGATGGCGGCCAGCGCTCGTTCCAGCGCGCGGTCCGGCCGGCCGGAGCGCACCTCGATCGCCAGGGCACCCTGGCCCGGCGCGGTCGGCCAGGCGGACAGCTCGAGAAACTCCGGTTCGAAGGTGGTCAGCAGCCCGAGCCGGCCGAGGCCGGCGGCCGCGAGCACGACGGCATCGAGATCGCCCTCCACCACGCGACCGAGCCTGGTGTCGACGTTCCCGCGGATGTCGACGACGTCGAGGTCGGGGCGCAGCGAGCGCAGCTGCGCCACCCGGCGAGGCGATCCGGTGCCGACGCGGGCCCCCTGCGGGAGGGTCGCGAGGGTGAAACCGTCACGCGCGCAGAGCACGTCACGGGCATCCGCGCGCTTGGGCGTCGCCCCAATGACCAGGCCTGGATACTCGGCGGTGGGTAGGTCCTTGAGCGAGTGCACGATCAGGTCGCACTCCCCGGCGAGCAGCGAATCCCGGAGGGCGCTGGCGAAGACGCCCGTTCCACCGAGGCTGGACAACGGCTCCCTGGAGGTGTCGCCGTGGGTCGTGACCTGGACGATCTCGACCTCAGCCCCGGCCGCGGTGGCGATCCGGTTGGCGATCTGCGTCGTCTGGGCCAGGGCCAGGGCGCTCCCCCGGGTGCCGACGCGAATGGGGCTCACGGTGCCATCCCGGCGACGGCGGGCTTGAACCCGAGGCGCACGTTCTCGCAGCAACCCGGTCGGCACACGTCGTACCAGGGACCCAGGTCCGTCATCGCCGGGCGCTCGGAGACGGGAAGGTCGGTGAGCCGCTCCACGACGAGATCGATCAGCCCGCTGACATAGGCAGGGTCGACCCCGGGGGTCGGCACCCGCACCGAGAAGAGACCGTGTTCCCTGGCGGTTTCCGTTGCCTCATTGTCGAGGTCCCACATGACCTCCATGTGGTCGCTGACGAAGCCGAGCGGAACGATGACGACGGCTCGGATGCCTCTGGCCGGCAGCAGTGCGATGGCATCGTTGATGTCGGGCTCCAGCCACGGCATGCTCGGCGGCCCGCTGCGGGACTGGAAGACCAGCTGCCAGGGGCTCGCGATCGGCTCGGCCACGGAGTCGCCGTCGATGACGACCTGCGCGACGGCCAGGTGCTGGGCCTTGTAGGCGCCGCCCTCACCGAAGCCGAGGGTCGCGGGGCCGCTCTTGGCGGCATCCGTCATGGGGATCGAGTGGGTGGAGAAGAGGATCTCCACCTCGGTGGCGAGGTCGATGCCGGGGATATAGGCTGCGACGTCCTCGAGGCCCTTCCGGACCCCGGTGATGAACGGCATCACGAAGCCGGGGTGGTCGAAGAACTGGCGCACCTTGTCGATCTGGACGATGCCCTCGAGTTCGTTGGCGGAGAGCGCCTCGGCGAAGTCCTCGCGGTACTGACGGCAGCCGGAGTAGGAGCTGTATGCGCTGGTGGCGATGGCGAGCAGCCGGTCCTGGCCGTTCGTGTGCGCCTCAGCGACGACGTCGCGCAGGTAGGGACCCCAGTTGCGGTTGCCCCAGAGCACGGGCAGGTCGATCCCGCGGGTGGCCAGCTCGGCCTCGAGGGCGGCCTTGAGCACGCGGTTCTGGTTGTTGATCGGACTGACGCCACCGAAGTGGCGGTAGTGGTGCGCCACCTCTTCGAGGCGCTCCTCCGGAATGCCGCGGCCACGCGTGACATTGCGCAGGAAGGGGATCACGTCGTCCTGGCCCTCCGGCCCGCCGAATCCGGCGAGCAGGATGGCGTCGTAGCGGGCCATTACTGCAGCACCTCGACGAGTTCGGCCGTGTCGATGCGGCGGCCGGTGTAAAACGGGATCTCTTCGCGGACATGCATGCGGGCCTCGGTCTCGCGCAGTCCGCGCATGAGGTCGACCAGCTCGGTCAGGTCGTCACTCTCGATCGGCAGGAGCCATTCGTAATCACCGAGGGCGAATGCGGAGACCGTGTTGGCGATCGCACCGCGGTAGGCGGCGCCCTTGCGGCCGTGGTCGGCCAGCATGGCGCTGCGCTCGGCCTGTGGGAGCAGGTACCACTCGAAACTGCGCACGAACGGGTAGACCGTCAGCCAGCCCTTCGGCTCGACACCGCGGAGGAAACCGGGCACGTGGCTCTTGTTGAACTCGGCGTCGCGGTGCACTCCCATGGCGTTCCAGGTGGGGAGCAGGCTCTTGAGCAGTCGACTGCGGCGCAGTTCCCGGTTGGCCCACTGCAGCGTCTCCGCCTCGGGCGCGTGGGTCCAGATCATCACGTCGGCGTCGGCCCGCAGGCCGGAGACGTCGTAGAACCCGCGCACGGTGACACCCTCCGCCTCGACCAGTTTCACCACATCGTCGAGTTCGAGCACGGCGTGCGGCACGTCGCGCCCGTCGAGGTCATCCGGGTTGGTCGGATCCTTGCGCAGGACCGTGAAGAGCGTGAACCCCTGGGGGGATTCCGCGGAGGCGTCGGCCGCGGATGCGGTCTCGGCGGGACTGGTCGGGTGAAGTGGGTTTACTGCCTCTCCGGCAGCCGGGTGAGTCATGAGTACTAGTCTCTACTTCTTTGCGACCAGAGCCAAAAGCTCGGCCGGAACCCGCGTATTCGACCGGGATTCCGCGAGGTGACTCAGCGGTTCTGCACGGCCTTCACGCCGAGCCAGACCGCCGCTCCGGCCACGAGCGCACCGGCGACGGCGATCCCGGCCAGGGCGGCCGGGTTGTCCTCACCGAGACGGTGCAGCCGCCGCTTGAGCAGGAGTGCGCGATTGCGGACCTGCTTGGGCAGGTTGAGCTTGTACTCGATCGCGTCGAGCGTGCGCGCGAGTTCGAACCTGGCTGCCATCGCGTCGGCGCGCAGCTCGGTCTTCGAAGGGTTCCTGGTCGTATCGCCGGTGACGATGTCCGCCTTCGCCTGGTCGGTCGTCCTGGCCTTGTCAGTGCTCATATTCGCCAACTCCCTTGAACGCGTCAACGTCGCGTCGGATGCTTGCCGTGATGCCCTCCGGGTCGGGGGCCGTGCCCGCCTTGACCCGGTTCAGGCCGATCAGAACCAGGATCGCCGCGATCAGCAGCAGCGACACCGCGACGATGAGCGTCGCCAGCCACAGCGGCAGCACGAGCGCCAGCGCAATCACCGCGAGGGCGATCAGCACGATCACGGCGAGGAACGCGAAGACTCCGGCCACGGCGAAGAGCCCGATGCCGAGTCCGATGTTCTTCGCCTTGCCGGCGATCTCGGCCTTGAAAGCAGCGAGTTCAGCCTTGACCAGCGCGATGATCTGACCGGGCAGCTGGCCGAGCAGCACGACGAGTGATCGTTTTGTCCTGGGGCCGAGGCCACCGGGGTTGACACCATTCGGGTTGAATTCGCTGTTGCTCACAGCATTGCCTTCCTTGGTTCCTCGAGTGTTCGCTGCGGTTACTTCGTCGTGGTGTCGTCTGCGGCGGGCTTGGCCGTCGCGGGCTTCGCCGCAGTGGGCTTGGCCGAAGCCTTCGCCTTCGCCGAGGCGGCAGGCTTGGCCGGGGTGCTCACGGCATCCGTCGACCCGGTCGTCTTCGCCTGCACCGCGGTGACGATCTTCTTGCCGGCGTCGAACAAGGCGCTCGGCACGTCACCGACGCGTTCGAGGGCGAAGTCGCGCACCTCGGTCACGCGGCGCTGCACGGGCGGGGCGCTCCAGACGTTCTCTGCGGCAGCCACGATCTGCTCGTAACGCTTACGCCCGGCGCGGGCGCCCAGGACGTAACCGACGAGTCCGCCCGTGATGAAAAGAAGCTTTCCCCGCATTGTCACTCCATTCCTCGACGTTCATGTGTCTGACCAGCGTATCCCGCCCCGGGTTCACGCGCAGGGCGGAGCCGGAGGAAATCCGGACCGGACGGGCGATTCCCCGGCATCGTGCCGGCTCGTTCAGATGCCGAGCGCCGCGTGCCTGACCCGGGCGGCGGCGGCGAGGGCGTCCGGAATCACGGACGCGAGCCCCGTGCCGGCCAGCCAGGCGCCGGTCAGTTCCAGGCCCGGCGTCGCCTCGGCGGCGGCCCGGACCTGTCGAACCCGGTCCGGCGCCCCGATGGTCGCCGGAGAGAGGGCATCGCCCCACACCGTGCGGGCGAAGCCGAGCACCGCGCCCGCGTCGAGGTCGACCCCGAGGATGGCCGACGCGTCCCGCAGGGCGAGGGCACGCAGCTCCGGGTCGGCCAGGGCTGCCGTCGGGCTTTCCTCGCCGGCCCGGCCGTAGGAGAGACGGATGACGTGGCGGCCCGGTCCGGCCGCCTCGGCGAGCCAGTCCCACTTCGCGGTCGCGTGGGTGAGTGCTTTGGCGGTCACACCGGGGGTGCCGGCCGCAACGAGCGCGCCCGTTCCCCTGGGGTGCGTGTCCAGCAGCGGAGCCTCGATGACGAGCGTGGCCAATTCGACCGCGGTCGGCTCCGGCCAGTCGAGCGCGGCGAGCTCGGTCAGCTCGGGGGCGATGCCGGCCACCAGACGAAGCGCCTGCGCGCCGGGGGTCGCGAGGATCACGAAGCGGGCCTCGCGGTCCAGGGTCAGGGGTTCGGCAGGTTCGGCAGGTCCGGCAGGTTCGGCAGGTTCGGCAGGTTCGGCAGGTTCGGCAGGTCCGGCAGGTTCGGCAGGTCCGGCAGGTCCGGCAGGTTCAGCAGGTTCGGCAGGTCCGGCAGGTCCGGCAGGTCCGGCAGGTTCAGCAGGTTCAGCAGGTCCGGCAGGTCCGGCAGGTTCGGCAGGTTCAGCAAGTTCGGCAGGTTCAGCGGGTTCAGCGGGTTCAGGGGGTTCAGCGGGTTCAGCGGCGGCTTCCTCCGGCACCTCGTGCCGCACGCGCCAGGTCGGTTCCGCGTCGGGCTGCCCGCTGCGCGCCAACGAGGTGACCGGCGCCGCCGTGACGATCTCGACCCCGAAGTGGTCGAGATCGGCCACGAGCGCGACCACCAGCCGCGACATGCCGCCGCGAAGGCCCGCGACAGCGGAGCCGGCCGGCGCCGCGGACCGGAGGGACATGACCGCCCCGGACAGCGACCCGGCGGTGGTCAGTGCGGCGTTGAGCCCGGGCACGACGACGTCGATCTCGAGCTCGGCGGCAGACGAGGAGTACACTCCGGCGGCGACGGGCTCGACGAGCCGTTCGAGAACGCGGTGGCCCATCCGTTTGCGGACGAGGTCGCCGAGGCTGTGCTCCCGGCCGATCGTGAGCACCGGCATCAGCCGGTCGAGGTAGGCGCGCACCGCGCCGCCCCAGCCGATCACCCGGCGCACGTCGTCGGCCAGCGGTGAGCCGGGAATCCCGAGCACCCCGGCCTGGGGAAGGGGCACGCTGATCGCACCGCCGCCTGGACCATCGTCGGGCAGGTGCAGCCAGGCCCCGGCAGCATTCGGGGCGACGACCTCACCGCTCAGACCGAGGGAATCGACGAACTCGGCGACCGCGTTGCGGCGCACCGCGAAGCTCTCGGCGCCGCTATCCAGGGTCAGGCCGGCCACCTGGTGACTCGCGACCGCACCGCCCACCGTGCTCGACGCCTCGAGCACGGTCACGGAGAGTCCGACCCGGGCGCACGCCCTGGCCGCGACGAGGCCGGCCACACCTCCGCCGATGACGATGACGTCCCGCATGCGCGCTCTCAGCTCCCCGGTCGGCGAACGATCAGGAGGCGACCGGCGCGGAGGCGCCGATCTCGTGCACGAAGCTGACCAGGCGGGTGAGCACGTTCGGATCGGTCAGCGGCGGGACGCCGTGGCCGAGGTTGAGCACGTGGGCCGGGGCGGTGCGGCCCCGCTCGAGCACGTCGAGCACGTGCGCTTCGAGCACCGGCCACGGCGCCGCGAGCAAGGCAGGGTCGATGTTGCCCTGCACGGGGACCATGCCGCCGAGCCGGCGGTTGGCCTCGTCCAGCGGCACCCGGTAGTCGACTCCGACCACGTCGGCGCCCACCCCGTGCATCTCCTTGAGGAGCTCGCCCGTGCCGACGCCGAAGTGCACGACAGGCACGTTGCGGCGCGTGGCCGTCGTCTCGCCGGTCTGGTCGGCATCCGTCGGGGCGCCGTTCTCGGTGTAGGTCAGGTCGCGCACGTGGGCGATCGCGGCGGCGGATGCCGGGGCGACATAACGGGTGTAGTCGTCCAGCGAGAGGGCGCCGGCCCAGGAGTCGAACAGCTGGGCCGCGCTCGCCCCGGCCAGCACCTGCGCGCGCAGGAAACGGCCGGTGATCTCGGCGGTCCAGGCCATGAGGGCGGCCCAGGCCTCCGGGTCGGCGTGCATCAGGGTACGGGCGTGGATGTGATCCTTGGACGGCCCGCCCTCGACCAGGTAGGCGGCCAGGGTGAACGGAGCGCCGGCGAAGCCGATCAACGGGGTGGAGCCGAGCTCGGCGATCGTGCGGGCGACCGCCTGGCGGATCGGGGCGAGGCTCGTGTCGAGCACGGACGGGTCGAGGGCGGTGAGTTCGGCGACGTCTTTCGCGGTGCGCACGGCCTTGCCCAGGACCGGGCCCATGCCGGCGACGATCTCGACGTCCACGCCGACGAGCTTGAGCGGGATCACGATGTCGCTGAACAGGATGCCCGCGTCGACGTTGTGGCGGCGCACGGGCTGCAGGGTGATCTCGCTGGCCATCTCGGGGTCGAGGCAGGCGTCGAGCATCCGGGTGCCCACCCGCAGCGAGCGGTACTCGGGCAGGGAACGCCCGGCCTGGCGCATGAACCAGACGGGGGTCACCTCCGGACGAGTGCCCTGATAGGCCCGGATAAGACGGGCGTCGGCGGTGAGTCCGGTTGCGAGGGGATGCTGCGCTTCGAGGTTCATTTGTCCCAATTCTGTCAAACTTCGAAGGCCCGGACGATTCGACCCCCAGAATCGCAAAGTAGACTCCAACGGTGTTGATCTGCCTGTCCGCCAGCCATAAGAACTCCAGCTTCGACGTGCTGGAGAAATTGTCTGTCGGTGCGAATGATGCCGCGGCGAACATTCTGGAGCGCCACCCCGCGCTCGTCGGTGCCATTGTCGTGGCAACCTGCAACCGCTTCGAGGCCTACCTCGACCTGGATGAGCCGGCCGGCGCAGATCCCCAGGCGGCCGTGCACGCCGCGCTCGATGGGGTCAGTTCTGCCACCGGCGTCGCTGCGGAAGTGCTGGGGGCCACGCTCGATCTCGTGCACGGCAACACCGTCGCCGAGCATCTGTTCGCCGTGACCAGCGGCCTCGAATCCGTGATCGTCGGCGAGGGCGAGATCGCCGGCCAGGTGCGGCGCTCGCTCGAGCAGGCCAGGCTGGTGGGTACCACCAGCCCCGAATTGGAACGGCTCTTCCAGCGCGCGTCGCAGACCTCCCGCGGGATCAAGAATCGCACCGGGATCGGCGCCGCCGGCCGGTCCCTCGTGCGGCTGGCACTCGAACTGGCCGAAAGCCGCATCGCCGACTGGGCCGAGACCCGCGTGCTCCTGGTCGGGACCGGCCGCTACGCCGGGGCCTCCCTGGCGGCGCTGCGCGACCTCGGCGCCGAGAACGTGCTGGTCTACTCCCCGTCCGGGCGCGCCGACAAATTCGCGGCCTCGCACCAGATAACCGCCGTCGCCGAATCGGAGTTCGCCGCCGCGGCCGCCGGCGTCGACCTCATCCTCACCTGCACGACCGTCGATCACCACGTGATCACGGCGGCCCTGCTCCGCGCCGGGCAGGCCCAGGTTCTGCAGGCCCAGGCGGATGCCGCGTCCCCGGCCGCAACCGCCGGCTGCCCCGTCGACGAGGCACCGACCGAGCCCCGGCGACTGATCATCGACCTCGGATTGCCGCGAAACGTTGACCCCGATGTGACGGAGCTGGCCGGGGTGGAGCTTCTCGACCTCGAGACCATCCGCATCCACGCCCCGCTCGAAGAGCTCAACGCCACGAGCGACGCCCGCCTCCTCGTCGGCCGGGCCGCGCGCAAGTTCTCGGCCGTCGCCGAGGAACAGAGTCTCGCCCCGGCCGTCGTCGCCCTGCGCAGCCACATTTTCGGCCTGCTCGACGCGGAAATCGAGCGGGCCCGCCGCCGCAGTGACTCGAGCGAGCAGACCGAGGTGGCGCTGCGGCACCTGGCCAGCGTGCTCCTGCACACCCCGATGGTGCGCTCCAGGGAGCTCGCCCGCGCCGGGGAGCAGGCCGCCTTCCTGACCGGGCTCGACGCGATGTTCGGCATCCAGGTCGACCTCCCCGCCGTCGCCGCCGCGACGGACGACGTCGAGATCACCCCGAACGCCTCCTGAACCTCAGACCTGACATGGCAAACCGCGTGACGTGGCAAGAATCGTGACCGGGGCGGGCACCTCCGCAACCGTCCCTTTCGACGCCCACCCGATCCACACCGAGCGCCTGCTGCTGCGCCCACTGACGGAGGACGACGCCGACGACGTCGCCGCCTACCAGGCCAGGCCCGACGTGGTGCGGTATCTGCCCTGGCCGGAGCGGAACGCCGCCGAGTCGCGGGAGCACACGCGGAAGCGAGCCGCATTCACCCACCTGGCCGACGACGGTGACGGTCTCATCCTCGCGGCCGAACTCGTCGGCGCCGATGGCGCACCCGGACCGGTGATCGGGGACCTCAGCGTGTTCCTCAAGGACCGCGAGAACGCGCAAATCGCGCTCGGCTGGGTTTTCCACCCCGACTGGCATGGCCAGGGCTTCGCGACAGAGGCCGCGACTGCCGTGCTCGACCTCGCCTTCGGGGAGCTCGGCGCACACCGGGTGTTCGCCGAACTCGATCCCCGGAACGAAGCATCGGTCGCCCTCTGCCTCCGGCTCGGGATGCGCCTCGAGGCCCACTTCGTCGAGAGCGAGTTCTTCAAGGGCGAGTGGTCCGACCTGCAGGTGTTCGCCATCCTCGCCCGCGACTGGACCACTCGTTCATAACCCCGAACGGCGCTCAATCGCGGAAAAAGCACCTTCACGGGCAAGGTGAAGGTGCTCTTTCCGTGATTCAACCGCGCCGACGGTCGCGAGGTACGGGAACTACGCGCCGCGGAGGCGCTCGGCGAGGTAGGCGTCGAGCTTGTCCAGCGGCACCCGCTCCTGGGCCATGGTGTCGCGGTCGCGCACGGTGACCGCCTGGTCCTCGAGCGAGTCGAAGTCGACCGTGACGCAGTACGGCGTGCCGATCTCGTCCTGGCGACGGTAGCGGCGGCCGATCGCGCCGGCGTCGTCGAAGTCCACGTTCCACGACTCGCGCAGCCGGGCGGCGAGCGCCTTGGCCATCGGCGAGAGCGCCTCGTTGCGGGACAATGGGAGCACGGCGACCTTGATCGGCGCCAGGCGCCGGTCGAGCTTCAGCACGGTGCGCTTGTCGACGCCACCCTTCGCGTTGGGCACCTCTTCCTCGTGGTACGCGTCAACCAGGAAGGCCATCAGCGAACGGGTCAGGCCGGCGGCCGGCTCGATCACGTACGGAACCCAGCGTTCGTTCCTGGTCTGGTCGAAGTAGGAGAGGTCCTTGCCGGATGCCGCCGCGTGCGTCTTCAGGTCGAAGTCGGTGCGGTTCGCGACGCCCTCGAGCTCGCCGAATTCGCTGCCGGTGAAGCCGAAGCGGTACTCGATGTCCACGGTGCGCTTGGAGTAGTGCGAGAGCTTCTCCGCTGGGTGCTCGAACAAACGCAGGTTGTCCACGTCGATGCCGAGACCGGTGTACCACGCCATCCGCTGGTCGATCCAGTACTGGTGCCAGTCCTCATCCGTGCCGGGCTCGACGAAGAATTCCATCTCCATCTGCTCGAACTCGCGGGTGCGGAAGATGAAGTTGCCGGGGGTGATCTCGTTGCGGAAGCTCTTGCCGATCTGGCCGATGCCGAACGGCGGCTTCATCCTGGCGGCCTGGAGCACATTGGCGAAGTTCACGAAGATGCCCTGCGCGGTCTCCGGGCGCAGGTAGTGCATGCCGGCCTCGTCGTCGACCGGGCCGAGGTAGGTCTTGAGCAGGCCGGAGAAGGCGCGCGGTTCGGTCCAGATGTGCCGGTTTCCGCAGTTCGGGCAGGGGATGCCGTCGATGCCGCCCTCGGGCGGGCGGCCCTTCTTCTCCTCGAATTCCTCCTCGAGGTGGTCGGCCCTGAACCGCTTGTGGCAGCTCGTGCACTCGACCAGCGGGTCGCTGAAGACCTCGACGTGGCCGGATGCCTCCCAGACCTTGCGGGGCAGGATCACCGAGGAGTCCAGGCCCACCACGTCGTCACGGCTGGTGACCATGAAGCGCCACCACTGTTTCTTGATGTTCTCCTTGAGCTCCACCCCGAGGGGTCCGTAGTCCCACGCGGAGCGGGATCCGCCGTAGATTTCACCGGCCTGGAAGACGAACCCGCGGTGGCGGGCGAGGGCGATGACGGAATCGAGGCGGGTGGGGGCGGCCACGGTGGCTCCAATGGTCGAAGGTGGGAAAGTGTGTCGCACGCGGTCGGTAGCCCGGCGGCGCTCAGCCTATTTTAGGCGTTCGTCCCCACTCCGGCGTCCAGCTGTTAGCCTTGCTAAGGATTCCCGCAGCCGGTGCGGAACCTCAAAGGAGAGACCATGGGCGCCACGCCCCGCACGCCGAACGATTCGATGGGGGAGGCGGGGGTGCTGGATCGGGATCCGGCCCTGCTGCCAGTTGCCCTCGACCAAACCACGCACGACGCGGAGGAGGCCCACTGGACCCCCGCGAAGGTCGCCATCTGGGGCGGCATCTCGCTGCTCGGCGGACTCAGCTGGGTGATGCTGGCCGTGGTTCGCGGGGAGACGGTCAACGCGATCTGGTTCGTCTTCGCCGCCGTCTGCACCTATCTCATCGGCTACCGCTTCTACTCGAACTACATCCAGAAGCACCTGCTCAAGCCCGATGACCGCCGCGCGACCCCCGCGGAGTACAAGGCCGACGGCAAGGATTACGCCGCCACCGACCGCCGCGTGCTCTTCGGCCACCACTTCGCCGCGATCGCCGGCGCCGGACCGCTCGTCGGCCCGGTCCTGGCCGCCCAGATGGGCTATCTGCCGGGCACGATCTGGATCATCGTCGGTGTCGTCCTCGCCGGCGCCGTGCAGGACTACCTCGTGTTGTTCTTCTCGATGCGCCGCGGTGGCCGCTCCCTCGGCCAGATGGCCAGGGACGAGCTCGGCAAGGTCGGCGGCACGGCCGCCCTCGTCGCGACGATGGCGATCATGGTCATCATCGTGGCCATCCTCGCGCTCGTCGTCGTCAACGCCCTCGCCGCCAGCCCCTGGGGCGTCTTCTCGGTCTCGATGACCATCCCGATCGCGCTCTTCATGGGCTGCTACCTGCGCTTCTTCCGCCCCGGCAAGGTCAGCGAGATCTCGATCATCGGCTTCGTGCTGCTGTTGGCCGCCATTATCGGCGGCGGGATGATCTCCAGCACCGAGTGGGGCGCGGCGTTCTTCCACGTCGACCCGGTTCCGCTCGCGATCGGCATCATCGTCTACGGCTTCGTGGCCGCCATCCTGCCGGTCTGGCTGCTGCTGGCCCCGCGGGACTACCTTTCCACCTTCATGAAGATCGGCACGATCGGGATGCTCGCGATCGCGATCATCGTCGTGCGCCCGGAGATCTCGGTGCCGGCCTTCAGCGAGTTCACCGCCAACGGCGGCCCCGTCGTGAGCGGTTCGCTCTTCCCGTTCCTCTTCGTCACGATCGCCTGCGGCGCCCTCTCCGGCTTCCACGCCCTGATCGCGTCCGGCACCACCCCGAAGCTGATCGAGAAGGAACGCCAGACCCGGTTCATCGGCTACGGCGGCATGCTGATGGAATCCTTCGTCGCGATCATGGCCCTGGTGGCCGCCCTGTCGATCGACCGCGGCATCTACTTCGCGATGAACTCCTCGCCCGCGCTCACCGGCGGCACCGTGGAGGGAGCAGTCGCCTTCGTGAACAGCCTCGGCCTGACCGGCGTCAACCTGACCCCCGACATGCTCACCCAGACGGCGAAGGATGTCGGCGAGGCCACCATCGTCTCCCGCACCGGTGGCGCCCCCACCCTCTCGGTGGGCCTGGCCCACATCATGCAGCAGGTTGCCGGCGGCAGCGGGATGATGGCGTTCTGGTACCACTTCGCGATCATGTTCGAGGCGCTCTTCATCCTGACCGCCGTCGACGCGGGCACCCGGGTGGCGCGGTTCATGCTGCAGGACAGCCTCGGCAACGTCTTCCCGAAGTTCAAGAACACCTCCTGGCGTGCCGGGGCGTGGCTCACCACCGGGATCATGGTCCTGGCCTGGGGTGCGGTGCTCATGATGGGCGTCACCGACCCGCTCGGCGGCATCAACACCCTGTTCCCGCTCTTCGGCATCGCCAACCAGCTCCTCGCCGCGATCGCCCTGGCCGTGTGCATGGCCATCGTCGCCAAGCGGGGCATGTTCAAGTACCTGTGGATCGTGGCCATGCCGCTGGCATTCGCCGCCGTCGTGACCATCTCGGCGTCGTTCCTCAAGATCTTCTCCACCATCCCGGCGGTGGGCTACTTCGCCCAGAACCGGGCCTTCTCCGAGGCACTGGCGGCGGGAGAGACCAGCTTCGGCACGGCCAAGTCCGTGGCCGCGATGGAGGCCGTCGTGCGCAACACGATGGTGCAGGGAGTCCTGTCGATCCTCTTCGTCGTGCTGGCGATCATCGTGATGGTCTCCGCGATCCAGGCCACCTGGCACTCCTGGAAGAGCCGCGACTTCGGCACCAGCGAAGACCCTGCCGTTCCGTCGCAGATGTTCGCGCCCTCCGGGTTCCTGCCCACCGCAGCCGAAAAGGAGCTCGGCGCCAGCTGGGACGCCCAGGCCCGGCTCGAGAAGTCGGCAAGGTCGGCAAAGTCGAACCGTTCATGAACACCGTCGGGCTCCTGAAGAAGGGGGCGCGGGATCTGGCCTGGTTCATCAAGGGCGTGATGGGGGAAGACGCCTACGACAAGTACCGGGCCCATCACGAGTCCAGGCACGCCTGCGACGCGGGCGAGACTCCCCCGGTGATGACCGAGCGCGAGTTCTGGCGCGACCAGACCGACCGCCAGGACACCAACCCGCAGGGTCGGTGCTGCTGACCCGCCGACGCTGAACGGATGCCTCCCCGCCAACCCGGGGAGGCATCCGTGTTTCCGGCTTCAGCCGGTCAGTGCACGTATTCGAGCAGGTCCAGGCCGACCGCCCGCATCCCGTCGAGCACGGCGAGCCTGGCCGAGAGCGCCGTATCGGCGAACGACATCGACACCGCGTAGGTCACGCCGGCGCGCGGACCGCGCAGGATCCCGACCTCGCTGCGCACCCCGGCGTCCGTGCCGGTCTTGTTCACCAGCAGCATGCCGTGGTCGCCCTCGCGGTGGGCGAGCGGATCGAAGCCGAATGCGCTGGCCACCATGGACAGATCGCTGCCCAGGGACAGCCAGCCGATCACCCGCTCGCTGACCGCGGCGTCAACGATCTCGCCGCGTGCCAGCGCCGTGAACAACCAGGTGAGGTCCTTGGCGCTTCCGACCGAGAGCTGAGGCGCGTGGTCGGGTCCGCGTTCATCGCGCACCAGATCGAGCAGCGCCGTGCGAGAGAGGCCGAGCTGTTCGGTGCGGGCGCGCACGGCCTCGAGACCGACCGCACGGATGAGCACATTCGCGGCCAGGTTATCGCCGGTGGCGGCGACCAACGCGGCGAGGTCGGCCACGGGCAGCGACGGAGCCTGGAGGTGCTGCCAGACGCCCGATCCGCCGACCGAGTCGAGGTGGGTGCGGTCCAGGCTCGTGTACGCGCCGAAGTCGGGCTCGCGCAACCGTGCCGCGACCTCGATCAGGACCAGAACCGTGCCGATCCCGGCGGTCGGCATCACGACGTGGTCGTCGACGGAGAACAGCACCCGGCCGGTGACCAGGTCGGTGGCGCGCGCCGAGACCTGTACCCCGTTGACGGCGAGGTCGCCGAGGGCCTGGAATCCACGGCCGAAGTTCGCGCCGGGTTTCGCGCCGCCGTGTTTTCCGAGCTGCGCGGCGGCATGCCGCGACCGTCGTTCTGAGCCCTGGGCTGGCTTCACCACCGGATGCGGGTCCTTCCGTGCGCCGGACCTGCTGGCCCGGCAACACCATAACTCAACGAGGTTGGAGGGTTCTCACCAGATGGTGACGCGCTTGTCCGGGGCGAGCCAGAGCGCGTCACCCTCGACGACATCGAACGCGGCGTAGAAGTCGTCGATGTTGCTGACGATCTGGTTGCAGCGGAATTCGTTGGGCGAGTGCGGGTCGATCGCGAGCAGGCGAATGGCCTCCGCGTCACGCATCTTGAGCTGCCAGGCCTGGGCCCAGGAGAGGAAGAAACGCTGGGCCCCGGTAAGCCCGTCGATCACGGGCGGCTCGGCGCCGGCCAGGGAGATCAGGTAACCCTTCCACGCGATCGAGAGGCCGCCGAGGTCGCCGATGTTCTCGCCGATGGTCAGAGCGCCGTTGACGAAGTGGTCGGGAACCTGCCGGGGAGCCAGGGCGTTGAACTGCTCGATCAGCGAGCTGGTGCGTTCCTCGAAGGCGGCACGGTCTTCCTCGGTCCACCAATCGGTGAGCAGCCCGTCGCCGTCGTACTTGGAGCCCTGGTCGTCGAAGCCGTGCCCGATCTCATGGCCGATCACCGCGCCGATCGCGCCGTAGTTGGCCGCGGCATCCCGGTCGGCGTCGAAGAACGGCACCTGCAGGATGGCGGCGGGGAAGACGATCTCGTTGAATCCGGGGTTGTAGTAGGCGTTGATGGTCTGCGGGGTCATGAACCACTCGTCGCGGTCGAGGGGGTTGCCGATCTTGCCGAGCTCGCGCTGGAATTCGAACTCGTTGGTGGCGCGCACGTTGGCGATGAGGTCACCCGGGTCGATGGCGAGGGTGGAGTAGTCGCGCCACTTCACCGGATAGCCGATCTTCGGGGTGAACTTCTCGAGCTTGTCAAGTGCGCGGGCCCTCGTCTCCTCGGTCATCCAGTCGAGGTCGGCGATGCTGCGGCGGTAGGCCTCGACCAGGTTGGCAACGAGCACGTCCATGCTGGCCTTGGCGCTGGGCTTGAAGTGACGCTCGACGTAGATGCGGCCGACGGCCTCGCCCAGGGCGCCCTCCACGAGGGAGACGCCGCGCTTCCACCGGTCGCGCAGCTGGGGCGTGCCGGTGAGGGTGCGGCCGTAGAAATCGAAGCTGGCGTCGACGAAGTCGCCAGAGAGGTAGGCGGCGCTCGAACGGATGATCTGCCAGCGCAGCCAGTCCTGCCAGGCCGGGAGTCGCTCCTCGGTCAGCATCTCGGCGAGTCCGGTGATGAAGCTGGGCTGGCGCACGACGACGTCATCGAAGGCCGTGGCCGGAGCGTCGAGCCCCTCGAGCCAGAGCTGCAGGTCGGCCCCCGCTGCGAGCGCGGTGACCTGGCCCCAGGTCTTGAGGTTGTAGGTTTTCTCGCTGTCGCGGGACCGGACCTTGTCCCAGTGATGGGTCGCCAGTTCGGTCTCGAGCTCGAAGACGCGGGCGGCCCTGGCCGCGGCGTCCGTGATCCCGGCGAGGCCGAACATCCGCTCGATGAAGGCCTGGTACGCCTCGCGGATCGCGCCGGAGGTGTCGTCGCGGTAGTAGGACTCGTCGGGCAGGCCGAGCCCGGACTGCTCGACGAAGACAAGGTAGCGCTCCGGGTTTCCCGGGTCGTTGTCGACGTAGAGCTGGAAGGCTCCCGCGACGCCGGCGCGTTCGAGGCGTCCGAGGGTGCCCAGGAGCACGGGAATGGAGGAAATGCCGTCGACCGTGGCGAGGTCGTCGGCGAGCGGCGTTGCGCCGAGCGCCTCGACCTTCTGCTCGTCGAGGAAGCTGGCGTACAGGTCGCCGAACTTGCGCTCTTCCGAGCCGGGCTCGGCTGTCTGGGCCTCGAGGATGATCTCCCGCACGGCCTTCTCCGATTCCTCGGCCAGCAGGTAGAAGGAACCCCAGCGGGCCTTGTCCGCCGGGATCTCGGCGCGGCCGATCCACTTGCCGTTCACGTGGCGGAACAGGTCATCCTGTGGACGCACTCCCGGGTCGAGTTCGTCGCGGTCGATTCCGGATGCGGTCCCCTGAGCAGTCATGCTCCCAGCCTATTCGCTGCGCAGCCCGGATCGACCTCGCCACCGCGGCGTTGGGCACCCTCCCAGCGTCCCAGCGTCCCAGCGTCCCGGCGTCCCGGTCGCGCCCCCGGTGATCGAGCCGCGCGAGTCGATCCCCGGTGGTCGAGCTCGTCGAGACCCTCCGAGCCCTCGCGGCGCGCCTCCGGGAAGCGGGCGCACCGTAGACCGCGCGCCCCGAGCGCCAACGCGGGCCGCGAGCGCACCCTCGTGCTCGAGACCCCCGGTGGTCGAGCACCCCGGTGGTCGAGCCTGTCGAGACCCCCGGTGGTCGAGCACCCCGGTGGTCGAGCCTGTCGAGACCCCCGGTGGTCGAGCACCCCGGTGGTCGAGCCTGTCGAGACCCCCGGTGGTCGAGCCTGTCGAGACCCCCGGTGGTCGAGCCTGTCGAGACCCCCTCCACATTCCGCTCCTGATCAGCTTATCCACACCTGTCAAACCGGCCCGATTCGGGGCCGGGAATGTCGGTGGCTGCCCGTAATCTGACTCGCATGACAGCAGCTTTCATCGCCCGGCAGGAGGCGCTCGGCAGCCGTTTCGACGCGATCGCCGCGGCCGAGCGGGAGATCGCGTCGGCCTGTGCGCGGCGGGCGGCTCTCGTGGACGAGGCCCGCCGGTTCAGCGAGGCCACGGCCGCGAGCCGGGCCGTGCCGGGCGGCCGGTGGCCCGCGGAGACGGTCGCGCAGCGTGAGTTCGTCAGCGAACTGGCGCTCACCCTGCGTCTCCCGCAACGCACCGCGGAGAACCTGATCGAAGACAGCCGCGCCCTGGCCGAGGAACTCCCGGCAACCCGGGCCGCACTCCAGACCGGGGAGATCAGCTACCGGCACGCGCAGGTGCTGATCGGGCAGGCGTGGAGGGTCCCCTCGGCCGCCAAGGCCGCGTTCGAGGCCGCACTGCTGCGCTCGGCGGGGCACCTGACCGCGTCCAAGCTCAAGTACAAGGCCCGGGTGCTCCGGGAACGGTTGCATCCCGAGACGATCCAGGCCCGGCACACGATATCCGTCCTCGACCGCAGGGTGATGATGGAGGCCGAAGCCGACGGGATGGCCTCGCTCTGGCTCTACGACACCGCCGAACGCGTGCACGCCGCATACCTGCGCATCACCACCACGGCGCTGAGCCTGCACACCCCGGACGAACCCCGCACCCTCAGCCAACTGCGAACGGACGTGCTCACCGACCTGCTCCTAGACGGGGTCACCCCCACCGGCATCGGCGCCGGGATCCGCGCCACCGTCAACGTGACCGTTCCGGTACTCACCCTGATGGACCAGTCCGAAGAACCCGGCCACCTCGAAGGATACGGGCCGATCGACCCCGACACCGCCAGGCGCCTCGCCGGCGGTGCAGCCGGCTTCACCCGGCTCCTCACCCACCCCGAGACCGGCGTCGTACTCTCCGTCGGCCGCGACCACTACCCAGTGCCCACACACCTCAAACGGTGGCTCCGACTCCGCGACGAAACCTGCCGATTCCCCGGCTGCACGAAACCCGCAGCCCACTCCGACCTCGACCACTCCCTCGACTGGCAATTCAACGGACTCACCGCCCACGACAACCTCGCCCACCTCTGCCCCGGCTGCCACGCTCTCAAAAGCGAAACCGGCTGGACCGTCAGACACCTCGACAACGGACTCCTCCAATGGACCTCCCCCACCGGGCGCACCTTCACCACCGAACCCGCCACATTCATCCAGACCACCCCGCCGCCCACGGAAGCCGCACCACCGGACGCGACCGCGCCCCCGGCCTCGGGACCGCCACCGAACGAGCCGCCCGCGCCCGAACCCGCCCCCTTCTGACCCGACCGGTCGCCGCCGGAGCTCCGGAACAGGCCTCGAGCCGGTGGTCGAGCCCGTCGCGAGGCCCCGCCGGCCGTCCCGGTCTCGACCGGCTCGACCACCGGGAGACAGGATCGGACGGCGCGAGGCCGCCCCGACCAGGAGACTCGCCGCGACGGGAACGGCAGGGCGCTACCGCGCCCGCGGGCGCGGGCTGCGGAAACGGGCGCGGGCTGGGCCGGGCCTGATCCCGACAGGAGGACGAGCTCATCTCCGCACGGCCGGACGGATACTCTGGAGCATCTCCTTCCTCCGCCCGCAGCCCATCGACCGCGAGATCCTGCGCCTCGCCATTCCCGCCGTCGGCGCCCTGATCGCCGAGCCTCTGTTCCTGCTCGCTGACTCCGCAATGGTCGGGCACCTCGGAACGGTGCCACTGGCCGGACTCGGCCTCGCCAGTGCGGTCCTCCAGACGATCATCGGCCTGATGGTGTTCCTCGCCTACAGCACGACCCCCGCCGTGGCCCGCTGGCTGGGCGCCGGCAACCGGGGGCGCGCGGTTTCGGTCGGCATCGACGGCCTGTGGCTCGCCCTCGGCCTGGGCGTGCTGCTCGCGGCGGCCGGCTGGTTGGCCGCCCCGGCCCTGGTCGGTGCCTTCGGGGCCGAGCCGGCCGTCACGGATGCCGCCTCAGGCTACCTCGGCCTCTCGATGCTCGGGCTCCCCGCCATGCTGCTCGTCTTCGCGGCCACGGGCCTGCTCCGCGGGCTGCAGGACACCCGCACCCCGCTCTGGGTGGCCGGTTTCGGCTTCTCGGCCAACATCCTGCTGAACCTGTGGTTCATCTACGGGCTCGGGCTCGGTCTCATCGGCTCCGCTCTCGGCACGATCGTCGCCCAGTGGGCCATGGTCGCCGTCTACCTCGTCGTGGTCGGGCGCCACGCCCGGCGCGAGGGGGCGAGGCTGCGCCCGCACCGCGCGGGCGTGCTGCGCGGTGCGACCAGCGGTGGCTGGCTCTTCCTCCGCACGGTCAGCCTCCGCGCGGCAATGCTGCTCGCGGTGTTCACGGCGACGAGCCTCGGCTCGCCCGAACTGGCGGCCTTCCAGATCGCGATGACGCTGTTCGCCACCCTCGCGTTCGCCCTCGACGCGCTGGCCATCGCCGCGCAGGCACTGGTCGGCCGGGGCCTCGGCGCCGGGGACCTGGCCGGCGTGCGGGCCGTGCTGCGGCGCTGCCTGGAGTGGGGCCTGCTCAGCGGCGCGGTGCTCGGACTGCTCGTGATCGCCACCAGCGGCGTGCTCGGCACCCTCTTCACCAATGCAGCCGAGGTACGCACCCTGCTCCCGGCCACGCTGATCGTGCTCGGGTTGTCCGTTCCGCTCGGCGGCGTGGTCTTCGTGCTCGACGGCGTGCTGATCGGAGCCGGCGACGCCCGGTACCTTGCCGTCACGGGTGTCGTGAACCTGGCCGCCTTCGTTCCGCTGGCCGTCGGCGCGCTGCTCTGGGCGCCGGCCGGGGCGGCCGGGCTGGCCTGGCTGATGGCGGCGTTCGCCTTCGGCTACCTCGGCGCCCGCGCGGTGACCCTGGGCCTGCGCGCCCGTGCTTCGACCTGGATGGTCGTCGGAGCGCGCTGAATCAGATCACCCAGTCGAACGACTCCTCGAACGTCTCGCTGCCGTCGTCGTCGTCGAACACATTCGCGACGATGTGGGTGAGGAAAAGTGCGAACCCGATGGCGATCTCGGTGAAGCGGGCGTTGTCGAAGGGGCCGTACCAGGACACCCGGCACTCCCCCTCCGGATCGAGGTCGAGCCGGGTGGTCGAGGCGCCGTCCTCGTCGGCGAGCACGAGGATGCGCGCCGACCGCCAGGGCGGGTTGGCCCCCATGATCCGGCCGAGGTTCAGCCCGTCCGTGGCGTGGGCGGCGAGGGCCTGCGAGAGTTGCACCGCGACATCCGCCGTGCGCTCGTCGGCCGCCGGAAACCGGAGGTAGGCCGTCAGGTCGCTGGACACGAGCTGGATCGCGTCGGGAGCCCAGTCGAGCCGGCGGTACTGCAGCAGCTCGAGGGCGGACCGCAGGAGCGCGGTGAGCACCCGGCCGGCGGTCTCGGCGTCGCCGACGTCGGCGTAGTCCGGGGTTCCGCTCTCCCAGACGGCCCGAACGGCGACCCGGGTGGTGGGAATGCCTGGCATGGACGTCGCTTTCCGGCGGCGAGCGCGGGCGGATGCCCGGCTCGGGACCTCTCCTCCCGGTGGGCCGACTGCCCAGGGGGTACACGTCGATTATGGTCGTGCCCGGCGGTCCGGCGGGCGCGCCCCGGCGACGTTGCGGATCACCGCGCCGCGAATGGCCAGGAAACGGCGAACGGGTCGACAATGGTGATCTGCCGACGTGGTTCCACCGGGCCCCGAGGCAGGCCGGATGCCACCGGGAGAGAAAACCATGACATCACCTGCCGGACCGCTGATTCCCGCGAGCGTGCCACGCCCGCCGCGCGCCACGGCCCCGACCAGCGCTTTCACGCGCTGGATGCTCCAGAACCCGGTGCAGCCGGTGGGGCCGGAGAGCAGCGAAGAGACCACGGCGACCAACTCCTGGTGGAAGGTGATGTGCCTGACCGGTGTGGACTATTTCCCGGCATCGCGGCCCTGGCAGCCGGCGCCCTCTCGCCGCTGGCGACGCTGCTGATCGTGGCCCTGACCCTGCTCGGCATGTTGCCGATGTACCGGCGGGTGGCCAGGGAGAGCCCGCGCGGCCAGGGGTCGGTGGTGATGCTGGAGCGGCTCTTGCCGTTCTGGCGCGGGTAGGTCTTCGTGCTCGTGCTGCTCGGCTTCGTCGCCACGAGCTGGATCATCACGATCACGCTGTCGTCGGCGGATGCGACGGTGCACCTTCTGGAGAACCCGTTCTCGCCGGCCTTCATTCAGGGACATGCCGTGACCGTCACGGTCGTGCTGCTGCTCATCCTCGGCGGGGTCTTCCTCCTCGGCTTCAGCGCGGCCATCTCGGTCGCGATCCCCCTGGTTGCGCTGTTCCTGCTGCTCCCCCGGTGCCGGGGGCGGCCGACCTCCTGTTCCTGGAGATCGACGTCGTCGACCCGTCCGGCTTCACCGAACGCCTGCAGGTGCGCGGCGTCGAAGTCGACGGCTACCGGGTACTGCGAGCGAAGAGCCCGGCAGCCCCGAACGCCATCGCCGCCATCCTGCTGGCGCTCCGGGACGCCGCCGGTGTGCGGCCGCACGCCTACTTCGAGTGGTCGGAGGGCAATCCGGTAACCCACCTCTTCCGCTACCTTCTGCTCGGGCAGGGCGACACCGCGCAGGTGGCGCGGGAGATCCTCCGCACCAGCGAGTCAGACCCGGCCCGACGACCCGGCATCCACGTCGGCGGCGGCTGAGGAATCTTCGCTAGCTGAAGGAATCCCCGCAGGCGCAGCTGCCACCGGCGTTCGGGTTGTCGATGGTGAAGCCCTGCTTCGCGATGGTGTCTTCGAAGTCGATGGAGGCACCCTCGAGGTACGGCACGCTCATCTTGTCGAGGATGACCTCGACGCCGTCGAAGTCGACCTGCACGTCGCCCTCGAGGATGCGCTCGTCGAAGTAGAGCTGGTAGATCAGGCCGGAGCAGCCGCCAGGCTGCACGGCGACGCGCAGTCGCAGGTCTTCGCGGCCTTCCTGGCTTAGCAGGCTGCGTACCTTCTGCGCGGCCGCCTCGGTCAGGCCCACTCCGTGGGCGGGCCTGGTGGGAGCAATGGTGCCGGTCATGGGGTTCCTCGGACTTTCACGTTGGGGCTCGCGCCGGGCCCGCTCGGTGGGGCGAAGTCGTCTGCACGAGTATTCAGACACTCTAGGCTCTTCTGATCTGTGACCGGTCTGGCCGCCCCCAAACCGCTCCGAACCCTAGCCAAGAGCAAAACCAAGAGCCTAGGGTGAAGTGTTCAATGGTTTCTTATGCGCGCGGTCCAGATGACCGCGATGCAGCACGGCGTGATCCTTGAACGTGTAAAGGCGCGCAAAGTAGCCGTCCTCACAACCCGTTCCCGCGGTTCTCCTCATCGAGACCGGCCGGGGATGACCGGACTGATATCCGGGTTGTGGTGGATGGAAGAAGAGGTAAACATGCCTGACGTCCTTCTCGACCGCCCAGAACTCGAAACACTCGGCGTCTACGAATTCGGCTGGTCGGATCCCGATGCCGCGGGCGCCTCCGCCCGCCGCGGGATCTCGCCGGAGGTGGTAACCGACATCTCCAACCTCAAGAGCGAACCCGAGTGGATGCTGCAGCGTCGCCTCAAGGCCCTCGCACTGTTCGAGCGGAAGCCCATGCCGACCTGGGGCGCCGATCTGTCGGGCATCGATTTCGACAACATCAAGTACTTCGTGCGGTCCACGGAGAAGCAGGCCCAGACCTGGGACGACCTGCCCGAGGACATCAGGAACACCTACGAGAAGCTCGGCATCCCCGAGGCGGAGCGCAATCGCCTGGTTTCCGGGGTCGCTGCGCAGTACGAGTCCGAGGTGGTCTACCACGCGATCAACGCCGACCTCGAGGCGCAGGGCGTCATCTTCATGGACACCGATACCGCACTGAAGGAGCACCCGGAGTTCTTCGAGGAGTACTTCGGCACCATCATCCCCTCCGGTGACAACAAGTTCGCCGCCCTGAACACGGCCGTGTGGTCGGGCGGGTCCTTCGTGTATGTGCCGCCGGGCGTGCACGTGGAGATCCCGTTGCAGGCCTATTTCCGCATCAACACGGAGAACATGGGCCAGTTCGAGCGCACCCTGATCATCGCCGACGAGGGCAGCTACGTGCACTACATCGAGGGCTGCACGGCTCCCACATACTCGTCGGATTCGTTGCATTCGGCGGTGGTGGAGATCGTGGTGAAGAAGAACGCGCGCGTTCGCTACACGACCATCCAGAACTGGTCCACGAACGTCTACAACCTGGTCACCAAGCGCGCGACGGCGGCCGAGGGCGCGACGATGGAGTGGATCGACGGCAACCTGGGCTCCAAGGTCACGATGAAGTACCCGTCGATCTACCTGATGGGTGAGCACGCCAAGGGCGAGACCCTGTCGGTGGCCTTCGCCGGCCCCGGCCAGCATCAGGACGCCGGAGCCAAGATGATCCACATGGCGCCGTACACCCAGTCGTCGATCGTGTCCAAGTCGATTGCGCGTGGGGGTGGCCGGTCCGGTTACCGCGGCGAGGTGCGGGTGGATGCCACCGCCCATCACTCCGCGAACACGGTGCGCTGCGACGCCCTGCTGGTCGACACCCAGTCCCGCTCCGACACCTACCCGTCGATCGACATCCGCGTCGACGATGTGCAGCTCGGCCACGAGGCCACGGTGTCGCGGGTCAGTGAGGAGCAGCTCTTCTACCTGATGAGCCGAGGGATGCCCGAAGACGAGGCGATGGCGATGATCGTGCGCGGCTTCATCGAACCGATCTCCCGGGAACTCCCGATGGAGTACGCCCTTGAACTCAACAAACTCATCGAAATGGGCATGGAAGGGGCGGTCGGCTAGATGTCCGCGACTGCAACCCTCAATACAGCCATGCCCACCTCCGAGCAACAGGGGATCAAAGAGCACACGGACGGCCGGTTCGGTTTCGTTCCGGTGCAGACCCGCTCCGGGCGGTTCACGAGCGTCCAGGTGGCCGATTTCGCTCCCGTGACCGGGCGTGAAGCGGTCTGGAAGCTGTCCCCGGTGAAGAAGTTCACCGACCTGACCGAGGGGGTCCTGGACGGGTCCGTGTACCCGGTCGAGTCGGCAGCCGTTCCCGGGGTCAGCGTCGCCTGGGTCGACCGCACCGACCCGAGGATCGGTGCCGCCGGGGCCCCGGAGGAACGCGCCGCGGCGAACGCCTGGTCGAGTTTCGACAGGGCCCTCGCGATCACGATCAGCGGCGAGGACGCCAAGGAGGTCACGCTCACCCGGGCGGACCTGGGTTCCGGGCCGCGGGGCGCGCACACGATCATCGAGGCGAAGCCGTTCAGCCGGGCGATCTTGATCCTCTCGAACACGGGCGAGGCCCGGCTGAGTGAGAACGTCGAGATCATCCTGGGCGACTCGGCGCACCTGACGGTGGTGAGCCTGCAGGAATGGGGTGACACGGCCGTGCACCTGGCGAACCACTTCGCGACCATCGGCCGTGACGCGCGCCTGAAGCACGTGGTCGTGTCCCTGGGCGGCAGCATCGTGCGGGTCAACCCGTCTGTGCGGCTCGCGGGCGAAGGCTCGGACACGGAACTGCTGGGCCTGTATTTCGCCGACGCGGGCCAGCACCTCGAGCAGCAGGTGTTCGTCAACCACGACGCCCCCAACAGCCGCAGCCGGGTCACGTACAAGGGTGCGTTGCAGGGGCAGGGCGCCCGGACCGTGTGGATCGGAGACGTGCTGATCGGCCGGAACGCGACGGGCACCGACAGCTACGAGCAGAACCGTAACCTCGTGCTCACCGAGGGCACCCGGGCGGACTCGATCCCGAACCTGGAGATCGAGACCGGCGATATCAAGGGTGCCGGGCATGCGAGTGCGACCGGCCGCTTCGACGATGAGCAGTTGTTCTACCTGCAGTCCCGCGGCATCACGGAAGACGAGGCGCGGCGCCTGGTCGTGCGTGGTTTCCTCAGCGAAATCGTGCAGCAGATCGGATCCCCCACGCTCGAAGACCGCCTCCAGGCCGCCATCGAAGCAGAACTGACCGAGAGCACCCCGAGCTAAGCATCCGGCGCCGCGCAGCCGGCGAACCCCGGCCGACCCGTCGGCCGCTCCCCCCTATATATATACCGGCGCACGCGCCGAAGAATGAAAGAGAATCCATGTCTGTTCTTGAGATCAAAGACCTGCACGTCAGTGTCGAGACCGACCAGGGCACCAAGCAGATCCTGCACGGTGTGAACCTGACCATCAACGAGGGCGAGATCCACGCCATCATGGGCCCGAACGGCTCCGGCAAGTCCACCCTCGCCTATACGATCGCCGGTCACCCCAAGTACACCGTCGACAGCGGCTCCATCCTGCTCGATGGCGAAGAGGTCACCACGATGACCGTGGACCAGCGCGCCCGCGCCGGCCTGTTCCTGGCCATGCAGTACCCGGTCGAGATCCCCGGCGTGACCGTCACGAACTTCCTGCGCACCGCCAAGACCGCGATCGACGGAGAGTCCCCGGCCATCCGCACCTGGATCAAAGACGTGCGCGAGTCGATGAAGGCGCTCCGGATGGACAAGGCCTTCGCCGAGCGCAACGTGAACGAGGGCTTCTCCGGCGGTGAGAAGAAGCGCAACGAGATCCTGCAGCTCGAACTGTTGAAGCCCCGGTTCGCCGTTCTCGACGAGACCGACTCCGGCCTCGACGTCGACGCGCTCAAGATCGTGTCGGAGGGCGTCAACCGGGCCAAGGAGAACACCGGCCTGGGCCTGCTCCTGATCACGCACTACACCCGCATCCTGCGCTACATCACGCCGGACTTCGTGCACGTGTTCGTCGACGGCCGGATCGCGGAGCAGGGCGGCCCCGAACTCGCCGACCGGCTCGAGGACGAGGGCTACGATCGCTACCAGAGCGCCGCGGTCGCCAGTTGAACCTCGAAACGGCCACCGCGGAAACGGCCCCGATGCAGTCGACGGAGTCGACGCTGACCGCGAAGCGATTCGATGACATCCAGGAGGCCCTCAAGGACGTGATCGACCCGGAACTCGGCATCAACATCGTCGACCTCGGGCTGATCTACGACCTGGGCTGGGATGACGAGAACAACGCCCTGATCATCCACATGACGCTCACCTCGGCCGGCTGCCCGCTGACCGACGTGCTCGAGGAGCAGACCGGCATCGCCCTGGACGGCGTCGTCGACTCGTTCCGCATCAACTGGGTCTGGATGCCGCCGTGGGGCATCGAGAAGATCACCGACGACGGCCGGGAGATGATGAGCGCCCTTGGATTCACCATCTAGCCTGCCCCCGGCGCCGTCACGGCACACTCCGATCGGGGTGTGCCGGTGACCTATGTGATCGCCCTGCCCTGCGTGGACGTGAAAGACCGCGCCTGCGTGGACGAGTGCCCGGTGGACTGCATCTACGAGGGCGGCCGCGCCCTCTACATCCACCCCGACGAGTGCATCGACTGCGGCGCCTGCGAACCGGTCTGCCCGGTCGAGGCCATCTTCTACGAGGATGACGTGCCCGAGGAGTGGGCCGAGTACTACAAGGCCAACGTCGAGTTCTTCGACGACATCGGGTCGCCCGGCGGGGCGGCGAAGTCCGGCGTCTTCCAGAAGGACCACCCGATCATCGCCGCTCTGCCCCCGCAGGTGCGGCCCTGACCCATCGTCTCTACCGGCACCGCCGCGCCCGCTACGGGCGGATGCGGCGGTGCACCGACTGCGGCTTGAGGTACACGTGCAGTCCCTCCAGCCCGAACTCGACGCCGAGGCCGGAGTCGTGGCGGCCCGCGAACGGCGCGGCATGGTTCGACGCGAAGAAGTTGAGCCCGATCGAGCCGGTGTCCATTCGGGCGGCCACCTCGAACGCCGCGTCGACATCCGTCGAGAACACGATGCCGCCGAGGCCGAAGCCGGTGTTGTTGGCGATCCGCATCCCGGGGGTGACGTCGGGGAAGGGTCGGATGTCGGGGGTCTCCAGGTGCGGCGCGAGCGACGCGAAGTAGCGGAAGACTGCGGCTGCGTTCGACGCTGCCCTGGCGGTCTCCGCGACCGGGGACCCGTTCTCCCAGGTGTTGGTGTGCGAGATCGCCTCGGCCCGCTTCTCGACCTCGTCAGCCAGTCGCAGCAGGTGGCCGGCCCGCTCAGTGGGTGTCAGGTCGCGCCAGCCGTGGCCGGTGAACGCGCGCCGGGCTGCGCCGACGGCCCGGTCCAGATCGGCGGCGGATGCCCCTCAGCCTGCCCTCGGTGGTTCCCCGCACATCGGAGCGTCGATGGAACCAACCGGATTCTCCTCTGATCAGGATAATTCTATCGCGTCAACCGAGGCGACCGCCTGTTCGAGCGCGGCGAGGGAGAGCGCGACGTCGTCGGCATCCGTCGACCAATTGCTCACCGAGATCCGCAGCACGTCCCGGCCGTGCCAGCGCGACCCCGACATCCAGGCGACGCCCCCGTCGAGCAGTGCCGCGGTCACCCGGCGGGTGCGCTCATCGTCACCGAAGCTCACGCTGACCTGGGTGAACACCACGTCGTTGAGCACCTCGGCGCCGGGAATGCGGCTGATCCCCTCGGCGAGTTCGGCGGCCCGGTCGGCCAGCCGTTCCACGAGGTCGACGGTGCCCGCCCGGCCGAGCGAGCGCAGCGCGGCCCAGACGGTCACACCGCGGGCGCGACGGGAGAGTTCCGGCACCTTGTCGAATTGGTCCCCGGGGCCCGACGTGTCCGTCATCAGATAGGCGGTGTGCACGCCGAATGCCGCGCGCACGACCTCGGGCCTGGTCACGATGGCCATGCCGCAGTCGTAGGGCACGTTGAGGGTCTTGTGCGCGTCGGTTGCCCACGAGTCGGCGAGTTCGAGCCCGGCAAGTGCCTCCCGGAAGCGCGGGCTCGCCGCGGCCCAGAGGCCGAACGCGCCGTCCACGTGCACCCACGCCCCGCGCTCGTGCGCCACGGTGATCGCCTGCGCCATCGGATCGAACGCGCCCGAGTGCAGGTTTCCGGCCTGCAGGCAGACGATTGCCGGCCCTGCGGGGGTTTCGCCGGCATCCATGGCGGCGGCCAGGGCGTCAGGGAGAATGCGCCCCTGCTCGTCGGCGTCGACGACGACGGGCGCGCCGAGACCGAGGTAACGCAGTACGAGGTCGATGACGGCGTGCCGTTCCGCGCCCACGAACACCCGAATGCGCGGCGCCCCGGACAGCCCCTGGCCGGCCAGGTCCCAGCCGAGGCGGTCGAGCACGGCCTGCCTCCCCGAGGCAAGGCCGACGAAGTTGGCGGTCGTCCCGCCGGTCGTGAAGCCCACATCGGACCCGGACGGCAGGTGCAGCAGGTCGAGCAGCCACCCCGCGGCAGCCTCCTCCGCCGCCGCGACAGCGGGGGTGGCGAACCGCATACCCGCGTTCTGGTCCCACGCGCTGACCAGCCAGTCGGCGGCGAGCGCCGCGGGGAGCGTCCCCCCGATCACCCAGCCGAAGAAGCGCCCGGAGGGCATTGCCATCAGGCCGGGTTCGGCCAGGCGCGCGAGTTCGTCGATGACAGCGGCCGGATCGGTGGGCTGCTCCGGCAGTGGAGCGGCGAATCCGGCCAGCAGGTCGTCGGCCTGCACCGCCGGGCCGACCGGGCGGGTGGGAATCGACGCGAGCCACTCCATCGAGTGCACTCTCGCCCGCTGCAATGCCGCATCGAAGGCGTCCGGCTTGGCCGACATGGCGCCAGCGTACTCCTCCGCCGAACGATCGGGTCGGCTAGTTTTGGAAGGGACGGCTGCTCGGCGGACCGCCGACACCGATATCGAGGATTGACCAGTGACCCAGCCCGCAGACCAGACCCGCACGGCCGGCCCCAGCCAGGTGACCGGAGGCGTCCTCGCCTGGCGCAACGCGGTCTTCGTGATCTTCTTCATCAGCGGGCTCACCCTCGCCACCTGGATGTCTCGGATTCCGGCCGTGCGCGATGGGCTGCGGCTGAGCACCGCCGAGGTCGGCATCCTCATCTTCGGCCTCTCCGCCGGATCCGTGCTCGGGCTGGTCTCCGCCGTCTGGATGCTCGCCCGATTCGGCGCGCGACGGTCGATGCTGCTCAGCATCACGCTCACGGTCATCGGATTGTTCCTCGTCGGAGCCGGCTCCAGTCTCGGCTCGGCCCCCTTCGTTTTCTGCGGCCTGGCCCTCGTCGGTTTCGGCATCGGCTCGCTCGATGTCGTGATGAACGTGGAAGGCGCGGCGGCGGAGCGCGAGATCGGCAAGACGCTGATGCCCTTGATGCACGCCTGCTTCAGCCTCGGCACCGTGGTCGGGGCCTTCATCGGCGCCGGCGCCTCCCTGGTCGGGCTGGCTGTGCAGTGGCACCTCGCGGGGATCGCCATCCTCGTGCTCGCCACGGCGGTCGTGGCCCTGCGCTACATCCCGCTGGTGGACCCGCCGGTCGAGATCGCGGCCGATTCACCCGCCACGAGCGGGAAAAGCCGCCGCGCACGCCTTCGGGAGAGCCTTACCGTCTGGGCGGACCTGAAGATCCTGCTGATCGGCATGATCGTGCTCGGGATGACCTTCGCCGAGGGCTCGGCAAACGACTGGCTGGCGCTGGCCTCCGTCGACGGCCATGGCCTCAGCAACGCCGAGGGCGCGATCGTCTTCGGAGTGTTTGTCGCGGCGATGACCGTCGGCCGGGTGATCGGCGGACCCGTGATCGATCGCTTCGGTCGTGTGCCGGTGCTCCGCAGCTGTGCGGTGCTCGGCGTGCTCGGCCTGCTGCTGTTCATCCTGGCGCCCAGTCACGCCCTGATCTACGCCGGCACCGTGCTCTGGGGGCTCGGCGCCTCCCTCGGCTTCCCGGTGGGGATGTCCGCCGCCGCCGACGACACCAAGAACGCCGCCGCGCGGGTGAGCGCGGTCGCCATGATCGGCTATTTCGCGTTCCTGGTCGGCCCGCCCGTGTTGGGGATTCTCGGCCAGTCCTGGGGCATCCTCAACGCGCTGTTCCTCATCCTGGGGCTGATGGTGCTCGCCGGGCTGGCCGCGCCGGCTGCGCGCGAAACCCGCCACGTCTCCGGTTAGGCCACGTCTCCGGTTAGGCTCAACGGGTGCGCCTCGTAATTGCCCAATGCTCCGTTGACTACGCCGGAAGGCTCAGCGCACATCTGCCGCTGGCCACCCGGCTGCTGATGATCAAGTCGGACGGCAGCGTGCTCGTGCACTCCGACGGAGGCTCGTACAAGCCGCTGAACTGGATGAGCCCGCCCTGCGCCCTCGCCGTCGCCGAGCCCGATGACGACCAGACGGATGCCGGAGTCACCGAGGTCTGGACGGTCACCCACGCCAAGACCGCCGACCAGCTCATCGTCAGCATCTACGAGGTGCTGCACGATTCGGCCCACGAGCTGGGAATCGACCCTGGCCTGATCAAGGACGGCGTCGAGGCGCACCTGCAGAAACTCCTGGCCGAGCACATCCATCTGCTGGGCGACGGCCACACCCTCGTGCGTCGCGAATACATGACGGCGATCGGCCCGGTCGACATCCTGGCCAGGGACGCCGCGGGCGGATCGGTCGCGGTCGAACTCAAGCGCCGCGGCGACATCGACGGCGTCGAGCAGCTGACCCGGTACCTCGAGCTGATGAACCGGGACCCGCACCTTGCCCCCGTGGCCGGCGTGTTCGCGGCGCAAATCATCAAGCCCCAGGCGCGGATGCTCGCCGAGGACCGCGGCATCCGGTGCCTGGTGCTGGACTACGACGCCATGCGCGGTCTCGACGACACCCAGTCCAAATTGTTCTAGGCCCGAGGGCCTGACCGCTCTCTAGCAGAACCAGGACTCACCGCACAAGAGGCTGGCGGTCACGGAAATTCCAGAATAAAATTGAGCTTTCCTTTTTTGGTGTGCACTTGTGCGGCCGCGCCGCCTAGGATGGGCGAGTGAATTCGACATTGACGCGCACCTGGAGTGCCATCCTTTTTGACCTCGACGGAACGATCACCGATTCCGCCCCGGCCATCACCAACTCCCTGGCCCGCACCTTCGCCCTCCTCGGCCGCCCGGTTCCGCCGGCCGCCGAGCTCCTCGCCTACGTGGGCCCGCCCCTGCTTGCGGCCTTCCGTGAGTACGGCGGAATGACGCCGGACGAAGCCCTCGAGGCCCTCGCCGTCTACCGGGCCGATTATCACGGCGAGAACATGCTCGACACGGCCGTGTACCCCGGCGTGGCCGGCCTGCTCGAGCGCATCCACGAGGCGAAGATTCCCCTGGCCCTGGCCACGAGCAAGCCGGAACACAGCGCGGTCGCGATCCTCGAGCACTTCGACCTCGCCAAGTACTTCACGGTCATGGTCGGCGCGTCCGACACGGAGACGCGGAGCTCAAAGGCCGACATCGTGGCGGAGGCGCTGAACCGCCTCGGCGCCGTCGGCGCCGACCTCGCGACCCCGGTCATGGTCGGCGACCGCAGCTACGACGCCGAGGGTGCCGCCGCCCACGGCGTTCCCACCATCCTCGTCGAGTGGGGCTACGGCTCCCCCGCCGAGGCCGTCGCGGCGACCGCGACCGTCTACTCGGTCGACCAGCTCACCAGGCTCCTGCTCGGCTGACCCACCTCGCACTCGGTGCGCGCGAGGCTTAGATGATCGCCGCGCGCAGGGCCTGGGCAGCGGCCGCCGGGTCCTGGGCGCCGTAGATCGCGCCGCCCGCGACGGCTACCGATGCGCCGGCCCGCTGCACGGACGCGATCGTCGCAACGCTCACTCCGCCGGCCAGCGAGAACGGCACCCGGGCCGTCTCGCCCTGGTTGAGCAGCGTCGCCAGAGAGAAGCCGGGCTCGGCCTGCTCGTCGAGGCCGGCGTGCATCTCAACGAACGCGGCGCCGAGTTCGGTGACCTCTCGGGCGCGGGTCACCTTGTCGGCGACCCCGATCAGGTCGACGACGACTCTCTTGCCGTGCTTCCGCGCCGCGGCGACCGCCCCGGCGATGGTGCTGTCACCGGCCGCCCCGAGCACGGTCACCAGATCGGCGCCGGCCGTGAAGGCCAGGTCCGCCTCGAGTTCCCCGGCATCCATGGTCTTGAGGTCGGCGAAGACCGTCTTATCCGGGTGCGCCGCCTTGATGGCGGTCACGGCACGCAGGCCTTCCGCCTTGATCAACGGGGTGCCGAGTTCGATGATGTCCACGTGCGGCGCGACCTGGGCGGCCAGCGCGAGGGCGGCATCCGTGGTGAGCACGTCCATGGCTACTTGAAGCTTCATGGTGTTCTTCTTTCTGTGTGGGTTGGATTGACTGGATTCGTCGGAAAGACGGGCTGGGCTGGGAGGCCGGGGTGGGCGAGACGGTGCCGGACTATTCGAGGTTGGCGTGGCGTGGCCACAGCTCCTCGGCCGATGCGCCGGATGCCTTCCACAAGCCGTGGAAGATGGCGTCGCCGATGACCACGACGCTCTGCTCGAACAGGCCGCCGGAGTACTGGGCCGAGACCTGCCCGTCGTGGTCCTGCTTCCGGGCGGCAAGAACGACGACCGTCACATCGGCCAGGCCGCCGAGCGTCGAGTCGGGATCCGTGCTGATCGCCACGATCCCGGCGCCGGCCGCGGCCGCAGCCTCGGCCGCACGCACGATCGCACCGGTGGTGCCCGAGCCGCTGGCCACCAGCAGCACGTCGCCGGGGCCGATCGCCGGCGACGTCGTCTCCCCCACCACGTGCACCCGGAGTCCCAGGTGCATGAGGCGCATCGCGGTCATCTTGAGCGCGAGGCCCGACCGGCCGACCCCGAGGACGAAAACGCTGCGGGCGGCCAGCAACCGTGCGGCGGCCGAGTCCAGGGACGCCCCGGCGTCCGCCTGCAGCCGGCGAATGGCGGCGGCGTTCTCGGCAGCGATGAGTTCAAGGGCGGGCAGGACCGAGGGGGTGGACTCGGGGTGCGAGGCTGTGCTGCGGGAAGGCATACCTCATCGTGCGCCGTTCCGGGCAGGCGCGCGGCCCGCCAAAAGGACGGTACGCCTACCCGTCCGGGTAGGTCGACGTGGATTCAGCGAGTCAAACGTGGGAATGGATAGGCTGAAGTCGTGAACATCCTTCTCCAACCCCATTCGATCGAATTGCTCGAGCGCGTCGACCTGGTGCTCTCGAGCCCGCTCCTCGGCGTGGCTGCGAGCCTCTCCGAGCTGGTGCGCCCCCTCCTTGGCCACAGCGCCCTGGTGATCTTCACCGAAGACTGCACCGGGCGGCCGCAGAAGAAGGCCGGAGACCCCAGGATCAGCGACCGGGTATCGATCGCGGAATTGGACACGCTTCGTTGCTCCCTGCCGGAGGGCTCCGCACCCCGGTGGCTGGCCGGCGCGATGATCGGCGCCGAGGTTCACCCGGTAGCGGTCTGGCTCGCCGCGACGGGCGCGCTGCTCGTGCTCACCGACCCCGAGCCGGGGCCGGAATCCGAGTCGGACGAGACGCCCGGCAGACCCGGCACCGTTACGGAGGGCGGAGCTTCGGAGGACGGAGCTTCGGAGGACGGAGCTTCGGAGGACGAACCAGAGACCGGACCGGACCGGTCCCTGGCCGTGATCGGCCAATTGTGGGAGCTCGTCGCCGCCGGCATCCGTCGTCAGGTGGCCGCGGCTCCGCCCGCCTACCTCTTCGACTCGCGGGCCGCATCCGCTGAGCGGGCCAGGGTGATCGCCGACCTCACCGACGCACACGCGACCACCCTGGAGTCGCTCCTCGCCGTTCTGCGCGCGCGAGACGCGAGCCCGGAAGCGGCGCGCCAGAACGCGATCGACCTGACGACGAAGGCCATGGTGCGACTGCGGGCGGTCTCGGACCGCGACCGGTCGCTGTCGGAGGAACCGGTCGCCCAGGCCTTCGAGCGGTTGCGTGACGATCTCCGGCCGCTCGTGCGGTTCGGCGACCTGGACGTGCAGTTCATCGAACCTCCGCTCAACGGCCGGGCGCTCCCCGGCGAGGTTGCCCACGCCGGGCGGGCCATCGTTCGCGGCGCCGTGCTCGCCCTGATCGACCAGGAGGGGGTGGGCCGGGTGCGGGTGCAGTGGGACTGCGACGGCAGCAACCTGCTCATCCGCGTCCGCGACGACGGGCCGGGCGACCTCACCACCGACGTTCCCAGCGTGAGCCGACTGGCCGGCCGGGTTGCCGCGCTCAGCGGCAGCCTCGAGGTGGAGGCCACCGCGGGGTGGGGCTCCGAGATGGTGGTGACCCTGCCGCTGGACGCGCCGGTCGCCGCCCTGGCTCCGGCCGCCGAATGGGGCCTCAGCCCCCGCGAGCAGGGCGTGCTGGAACTGGTCGCCTCCGGTTTGCGCAACCGCGCGATCGCCGAGGCGCTGTCGATCAGCGAGAACACCGTCAAGTTCCACGTGGCGAACCTGCTTCGCAAGGTCGGTGCCTCCACGAGGGCGGAGCTCGCCTCGCTCGCCCGTTGACGGCGTCCGCTCCCACGAACCGGCCACGAACCGGCTACTGCTCAGGCCGGGTAATCAACGATCCATCCACCGTGCGAAAATTGCCAGATCGAAAGCCGGCAGTATCGAAGGGGACCTCGCAATGGACGCACACGAGTGGGACATCCGCTACCGGCAGGCGCGCGACGGCCAGGACGCTCGCCTCTGGTCGGCCCTGCCGGCGAAGCTCGTCCAGGACACCGTGGCGCCCTGGAAGCCGGGGCGCGCGCTCGATCTGGCGACCGGCGACGGCCGCAACGCAATCTGGCTGGCCGGCCGGGGCTGGAACGTCACCGGGCTCGACTTCTCCGCCGAAGCGATCACCCAGGCCGCCGAGCACGCGACGGCCTCCGGCGTCGACGTTGACTGGCTGGTGGCGGATGCCACGACCTGGCAACCCGGGGAACGCTTCGACCTGGTCACCGTGATGTACCTGCACCTGCCGGAGGCGCTGCTCCGCACCCTGTTCACCCGGGCACTGGACTGGCTCGCGCCCGGCGGACACCTGCTCGTGCTCGGCCACGACCGGGCCAATATCGCGGCCGGCGGCCACGGCCCGGGCAACCCGGACATCCTCTACACCCCGGAACTGTTGTCGTCGATCGCGGGGCCGGAACACATCCTGCGCTGCGAAACCGTCAGCCGGGACGTGGCCGCCGACCCGGAGTCCCCCGCGGACACCGGCGGGGTGGCGCTGGACACCATCCTGGTCGCCACGGCCTGAGGCGCGGCGCCAATTACCCCAAGGGGTATATTGAGAGTCACCGAACAAGGGAGCACGTGATGTTCATTCTTCAGTTCCTCGGATCCACCCCCGGTCGCTGGGCGCGAGTCTTCGCCGGCCTCATCCTCGTGCTCCTGGCCGTGCTCCTCGGCGGCTGGTGGTGGATTCTGGCCGCCCTCGGCGCTGTGTTCATCGCCGCCGGCGCGTTCGATTTCTGCCTGCTCGCCCCGCTCGCCGGCAAGCCGTTGCAGGGGCGCGCCTTCCGGAAGAGCTACCCATCCTGAACCGCGACCAGCCCGCGACCGGGTCGCGACCCGTGACGCCGCCGAGCACGCCACCCGACCACAGCCCGATGCAGCGCCGGGTGGTGCGGGTACTCATCATCGGCCAGATCCTCGGCGGCATCGGCATGGGAGCCACCCTGTCCCTGGGAGCCCTGCTGGCCGCCCAGCTTTCCGGCTCCAGCGCCTGGTCCGGCATGGCCGCCACGATGAGCACGCTCGGCGCGGCACTCGTCGCCGTGCCGCTCGCCAGACTCGCCCAGGCCCGCGGCCGCCGTCGATCCCTGGCGACCGGGTCCGTGATCGCCGGGACCGGAGCCGTGCTGGCGATCACCTCCGTGGCCGTCGACACGTTCCCGCTGCTGTTGCTCGCGCTCATGCTCCTCGGGGCGGGGTCGGCCACCAATCTCCAGGCCCGGTTCGCCGCAACCGACCTGGCCAGCGTTCGCTTCCGCGCCCGCGACCTCTCGATCGTCGTCTGGTCGACCACCCTCGGGGCGGTGCTCGGCCCGAACCTGTTCGGCCCCGGCGAGGTCGTCGGCGCGTTCCTCGGCCTCCCGCCGCTCACCGGGGCGTTCGCGTTCTCCCTGCTCGCCACGCTCGGCGCGGCCGTCGTCTACTCGGTCGGACTCCGACCTGACCCGTTGCTCACGGCGCTGGCCACCCGCCAGAGCCCGCCCGCCGGCGAGCGCCGGATCGGCGGGCTGGGAATCGTCCGGTCCAACCCGAATGCCCGGTTCGCCGTTGCCGTGATCGCCCTCAGCCATGCCACGATGGTGGCCCTGATGTCGATGGCCCCCGTGCACCTGCGCGACCACGGCGCCACGCTCACCGTGGTCGGCCTCACGATCAGCCTGCACGTGGCCGGCATGTACGCCCTCTCCCCCGTCTTCGGCGCCCTCGCGGACCGGGTCGGACGGATGCCGGTGATCCTCACCGGCCAGGCGCTGCTGTTGACTGCGCTGACCCTCTTCTGGCTGAACGGCGAATCCACGGTCGCCATGACTGCCGGCCTGATCCTCCTCGGGCTGGGCTGGTCGGCATCCGTCGTCGCCGGCTCCGCGCTGATCGCCGAGGCCGTCGGCGTGCACGATCGCGCCCCGCTGCAGGGCTTCTCCGACCTGTCGATGAACGCGGCCGGTGCTCTCGGTGGCGCCCTGGCCGGCCCGATCCTCTCGATGGCCGGCTATTCGGGGCTCGGCCTGGTCACCATGATCCTCGTGGCCGTGATCGTGAGCTGGTCGACGTTGAGACTCGTCGCGGCGAGGCGAGGTCGCTAGCTTCGAGCGCGGGTGCGGAAACCCTGGGTCCCTGATTCTGCATCGTGATTAGATGAGGAGTTATGCGCTCCTTTCTGCTTCGCACGCGGGAATCGTTCTGGTTCCTCCCCGCCGTCTTCGGGATCGTTGCGATTATCGTGGCGGAGACCCTGGTCTTCCTTGATCGCACGTTGATCGATAACGGCACCCGCCTGGTGTTCCTGGACGCGCTCAGCGCCTCCTCCGCACGAAGCATCCTCTCGATCATCGGCACCTCGATGATCACGGTCGCCGGCACCTCGTTCTCGATCACGATTTCCGTCCTCGCGACGACCTCCTCCACCTACGGGCCCCGCCTGGTGCGAAACTTCCTTGCCGACCGTGCGAACCAGATCGTCCTGGCGGTCTTCACCTCCACGTTCCTCTACGCCCTGGTCGTGCTGCGTTCCGTGCGCTCCGCCGCCGACGGGAGCGGCTTCGTCCCGTCGGTGTCCATCCACGCCGCCGTCCTCATCGGCATCGTGAACGTGGCGGTGCTGGTGTTCTTCATCCACCACATCGCCGACTCCGTGCAGATCACCACCCTGCAACGTCGCGTCCAGGACGACCTGCTCGGCGCCATCGCCCTCATCTACCCGGCCGAGGCAGCCGAGCGCACACTCCACTCGCCCCGCCTCCCGCTCTACGATCCGGCTCCGGTCACGACCGCGACCGACGGATACGTTGAGCAGGTCGACCTCGACCAACTCGAGCGGATCGCGGAGAATGCCGGATGCCTCATCGACGTGGTCGCAATGCCCGGCGACTACGTGGTCCACGGAGAACCCCTCGTGCAGGTCTCCCCGTCCGGCCACGCGGCCGACGTGGTCAACGGCGTTCGGGCGGCCTTCACGGTGGGGACCGCTCGCACCCCACGCCAGGACGTTCGCTTCGCCCTGCAGCAACTCGTCGAAGTCGCCGTGCGCGGTCTCGCCTCCGGCAGCAACGACCCGTACACCGCCGTCACCGCCCTCGATCTCGCGGCCACCGCCCTGGTCCCCCTCCTGAAAGGACCGTCCGCGCCGACGGCGCTCACGGATGCGGACGGGAACCCGCGGGTGCTGGTGCACTGGCCCGATCCCGACGACCTCATTCGCGACGTATTCGCCGGCGTCACCACCTACGGCCTCGCTCATCCCCTCGTCGTCGCCACCGCCCTCCGCCTGGCCGATCGCCTGCTGGCGGTCGCGGGGCCGACCACGACGGAGCTGCTCAACGCCGTCGTCAGCGACCTGCGCCGTCCGGCGCAGGGCGGCCCGGCGGCCCGGGGCTAGCCCACTTCGGCGCGCGCCGCCTTCACCAGATCGGCGCAGCGTTCACCGATCATCATGGTCGTGATGTTCGGGTTCACCGTGACCAGCTCCGGCATCACCGAGGCGTCGGCGACGCGAAGCCCGGTCACGCCCTTGACCCGGAGCTGCGGGTCGAGTGGAGACCCGACGTCGCCCGCCGCGCCCATCCGCACCGTTCCGGCGGGGTGGTACACGGTGTTGTGGGTCTTGCGGATGTACTCGGTGATCTCGGCATCCGTTTGCACGGCGTCACCCGGGTAGAGTTCGACCCCAGCCCACTCGGCCATGGCCGGTTGGGCGACGATTTCGCGTGCCCGGCGGATGCCGGCGACCATCACCCTCATGTCGTGGGGGTCGGTGAAGTACCGCGGGTCCACCATCGGCTTATCCCGATAGTCGTTACTGCGCAGCCGAATCGTGCCGCGCGACCTGGCATGGGTGACGTTGGGGGTCAGACAGAAGCCGTTCTCCGTGGTCGGATAGCCCTGGCGCGCGGTGTGCATGTCGAAGGGTACCGAGCCGTAATGGAACATCAGGTCGGGGCGGTCGAGACCGTCCTCCGTGGTCGTGAAGATGCCGAGCTCCCACCCCTGGGTGGACGTCGACGTCATGGGCTTCTTCGCCTCCCACTGAATGACACCCTCCGGGTGGTCCTGCAGGTTTTCGCCGACGCCCGGTGAATCCACCAGCACCGTGATTGCGTGGTCGCGCAGGTGCTCGGCCGGGCCGATCCCGGAGAGCATGAGCAACTTCGGCGAGTCGATCGCCCCGGCGGAGAGGATGACCTCCCGGCGCGCGGTGAGTCGGTGCGTCCTGCCGAAAGCCGCGTCAACGACGTCGACGCCGGTGCAACGGAGGGCCTCGTCGAAGACGAGCCTGCGCGCCCGCAGGCCGGTCAGCAGCGTGAAATTCTCCCGCTGCATGATCGGGTGGATGTAGGACACCGACGAGGACGCGCGGGTGCCGTCGGCCTGACGGTTGATCTGGAAGAAGCTTGCGCCATTGACCACCGTGGTGCCGGCATTGAACCTGGCCCGGGGGATTCCGGCCTGTTCGCAGGCATCGAGCAGAGCGATCCCGCACGGGTCGGTGGCCGGCACGTTCATCAGGTGCACCGGGCCGTCCTGGCCGTGGTGATCATCCGTGTCCTCGTTGGTCTCCAGCCGGGTGAACAGGGGCAGCGTGCTCGCGGCCTCCCACCCCTCAGCGCCGTGCTTGCCTGCCCATTCGTCCAGGTCCTCCCTGGGCGCCCAGAAGGCGATGCACGAGTTGTGGCTGGAGCAGCCGCCCATCACCTTCGCGCGCGCATGACGCATGAAGGAATTACCGTTCTCCTGCGGTTCGATCGGGTAGTCCCAGTCATAGCCGGATTCGAGCAGCTCCATCCAGCGGTCCAGCCGGAGGATTGCATCGATGCCGCGGTCGTCGGGACCGGCCTCGACCAGCGCCACCGACACCTCCGGGTCCTCGCTCAGCCGGGCTGCGACGGCTGCGCCGGCGGAACCGCCGCCCACCACGATGTAGTCGAATTCCTTGATGGTGAGTTCTGTCATGGCCTGCATTCCTCTTCTCGACGCCCGCTAACGGACAGCGAACCAACCCGTGACCTGCGGGGCCGTGTTCTGGTAGATGTGCTTTGCTTCCTGGTACTCCGCCAGGCCGGTTGGCCCCAGCTCCCGACCGGTGCCGGACTGGCCATAACCGCCCCACTCGGCCTGCGGCAGGTAGGGGTGGAAGTCGTTGATCCAGATCGTGCCGTGGCGGAGCCGCTTGGCGACCCGCTGACACTTCCCCGCGTCCTGCGACCAGACCGCACCCGCGAGACCGTAGACGGTGTCGTTGGCGATTGCAACGGCCTCGTCTTCGCCCCGGAACGTCTCCACGGTCACCACTGGGCCGAAGGCCTCATCGATGACCACGGACATGCCGCGGCGCACCTGGTCGAGCACTGTGGGGGTGTAATAGAAGCCCTTTTCGAGGTCGCCCTCTCCCCAGGTTCCGCCGCAGCGGAGCCGGGCGCCCTCGGCAACACCCCTGGCCACGTAGGCGCTGACCTTGTCGCGGTGCGCGGCGGAGATCAGCGGGCCGGTCTCAGCGTCTGGATCGAACGGACCGCCGAGGCGAATCTGCCCGGCCCGACGCACCAGCTCGTCGACAAATTTCTCCGCGATCGATTCCTCGACCACGATGCGCGCACCGGCTGAGCAAACCTGGCCGGAGTGCACGAAGGCGCCGTTGAGCGCATTGTCCACGGCGGCGTCGAAGTCGGCGTCGGCGAAGATGACGTTGGGGTTCTTCCCGCCGAGCTCGAGTGCCACCTTCTTCACCGTTGCGGCGGCCGCCGCCGCGATCCTCTTTCCGGTTTCCAGACCGCCGGTGAAGGAGACCATGTCGACATCGGGATGGCTGGAGAGCGGCGCGCCGGCCACGGGACCGGCGCCGAGTACCAGGTTGGCCACGCCCTTCGGCAGGCCGAGATCGTCCAGGAGTTCCATCATCAGGATGGAGGTGTGCGGGGTCAGTTCGCTGGGCTTGAGGATGCACGTGTTCCCGGCGGCGAGGGCAGGGGCGATCTTCCACGCGGCCTGCAGGAGCGGGTAGTTCCACGGCGCGATCAAGCCACACACCCCGACCGGCTCGTGCACGATGCGACTGACCACGCTTTCATCGCCCGCGTCGACGACCCGTCCGGCGTCCTGGCCGGCGAGCTTGCCGAAGTAGGCGAAGCAGTTCGCGATGTCGTCCATGTCGATCTCGCTTTCGACCAGCCTTTTGCCGGTGTCGAGCGTCTCGGCCCGGGCAAAGGCGTCCTTCCGCTCCCGCAGTCCTGCGGCCACCCGAAGCAGGAAATCGCCCCGCTCGGGTGCCGGCGTGGAGGGCCAGGCGCCCGCGTCGAAGGCGGTGCGGGCCGCGCGGATCGCGGACTCGACATCCGCCGTCGTCGCCTCGGAAACGATGCCGACGGGAGTTCCGTCCGCCGGGCAGGAGATCTGGCGGGTTCCGCCGTCGGACGACCCGACCCAGGCCCCATCGATGAAGAGTGTCGTCGCGGTCATTGTGGTACCTCATCCGACTCGAAGTCGGCTTCCCAATTGTCTTTGGCCAGATGATCGTCCGCCACCAGGGTGTTGCCGCCGGGGGCTTCCCGGTTCAGGTGCAGGAAATCCAGGTGTGTCTCGTAGTGGTCGAGCACATCGGTGATGACCTGTTCCTTGCTGTAACCCATCAGGTCGTAGCCGTGGCTGCCCTCCAGGGAGAACACCTCCATCCGGTAGTACTTGGCGCCGGCCGACGCCGCCCTCACCGCATAGGTGGGGGTGTCGAACTGCACCGGGTAGATCTGGTACTTGAAACCGCGCTCGTCACCCATCGAGACCAGCAGGTCGAGGTGCGGGATCTGCAGCCCATCCACGAGTCCCTGGCTGAGGGTGACGTCGGCGCCCTGGGCGACCAGTTCGTCATGCACCTCCTGCAGTGCGGGCTGTGCCACCTGGGCCACGAATCGTTCGGCCTGGCGCTGCCCGGGGAAGCTCATGGCGCGGGAGAGCCGCCGCCGCCAGTTTCCTCCGCGTGCCGTCTCGCCGGAGCGACCGGAGAGAAGGCCGGGCAGGCTCGCCCGGTAGCTGTCCGACAGGGATTGTTCGAGTCGTAGCGCCTTGTACAGGCCCAGCATGATGAAGAGCAGTACCGCGGAGAACGGGAGCCCCATGATGATGGTCGCGTTCTGCAGCGTCGGGATGCCGCCCACCAGCAGCATGGCCAGCGTCAGCACACCAGTGGTGATGGCCCAGAACAGCCGCAGCCACTTGGGTCCGTCGGCATCCGCATCCTTGAGGTGCGAGGTGAAATTCGCCATCACGAGCGCACCGGAGTCGGCGGAGGTGACGTAGAAGAGCAGGCCGGTGAAGGTGGCAACGGCGGCGCTGAACGGCGCGCCGGGGAACTCTGCCAGCAGCGAGTAGAAGCCCCGTTCCGGCGAATTCATCGCCACGTCACCGAAGCCCGCGTCGCCGCCGATGACGATCGAGAGGGCACTGTTGCCGAAGATGGAGATCCAAAGCAGGATGAACGCGAACGGGATGATCATCGTGCCCGCGACGAACTCCCGAATGGTGCGGCCGCGTGAGATGCGGGCGAGGAACAGTCCGACGAACGGCGCCCAGGCGATCCACCAGGCCCAGAAGAACAACGTCCACCCGTTCATCCAGGCATCCGGGCGGTCGTAGGCGAACGTGTCCAGAGTCATGCCAGGGAATCGGCTGAGCGTGTCACCGATGTTCTGCACGATGGAGTCGAGCAGGAAGCTCGTGTTGCCGACGATGAGCACGAAGAGCATCAGGCCGATGGCCAGGATGACGTTGATCTCGGACAGCCGACGGATGCCCTTCTCTACGCCGGAAACAACTGACACACCGGCCATCAGCACGGACAAGGCGATCAGTGATCCCTGCACGTAGACGTTCTCCGGCATGTCAAACATGAACTTCAGCCCGTAGTTGAGCTGTACGACACCGATTCCGAGTGACGTGGCGATGCCGAAGATTGTGCCCAGGATCGCCGCGATGTCCACGGCATGGCCGATTCCGCCGTGGATTCTCTTGCCGAAGATGGGGTACAGGGCGGAGCGGATGCTGAGTGGCAGATTGTGCCGGTAGGCGAAGTAGCCCAGCGCCAATCCCATCAGCGCGTAAAGCGCCCAACCGGTGACGCCGTAGTGGAAGAGCGTCCAGACCATGGCCTGGCGGGCGGCCTCGACGGTGCTGCCGTCGCCCGTCGGTGGAGCAAGGTATTGGGTCACCGGCTCGGATACGGAGAAGAACATCAGGTCGATGCCGATCCCCGCCGCGAAAAGCATCGCCGTCCACGTGAACAGGCTGAACTGTGGCCGGGAATGGTCGGGTCCGAGCCTGGTCTTGCCGACTCTGGACACGGCAGTCCCGACGACGAAGATCACAACGAGAGTGACAATGAGGAAGTAGTACCAGCCAAGGTTGGTCGACACCCAGGTGACGACGGAGCCGATCACCGCGTTCGCGTTCTCTGGAGCGAGGATGGCCCACAGCGCAATCGCGATGATGCCCGTCGCGGACCCGAGGAAGACGGTCTTATTGACCCTGGTCGTGGCGGGCTCCGACGGGCGGGATGCCGGTGGGGCACTGTTGGATGAAGCTGAGATCGGTTGTTCGGCCATGGCCGCACGTCCTTAAATGGGGTGACAATCGGTCAGGCGAGCAGAGGTGCACAGGTGTGCGCAGAAATACGCAGGGAGTGGAGGCAAGCAGTTCACGGGCACAGGCGCTGTCGCTTCCATTGCGGATAGCGGGGTCCTGGCTGTCCTCAAACGAGGGTGGTGGAAAAGGCTTACCTGCCATGATGTCTGCTGGAAGCCGAAATGTCGACCGCGAAGCGGATCATCGTCGACGTGCGTGAACGCTGGATCTCAGCTTGCCTCGCGAACCAGGCCGGCGTCGCGGCCCACCTTCGCTGCCTTGACGGTCGCGTCGTAGAGCAGGACCTGGCCGCCATCTCGAACCACGGGCACAAGATGAATCCTCTCGCCGTCGCACTCGAAGACAATATCCTGGGTGTCTGCGGATTCTGCGTCACGTTGCACGAGGTCACCGAGCCGATCACGTCCGGTGGATGGCCGCTGCTGACCGAGAACAAGGGCGAGGCAAGCATCCGTAACCTCGGTGTAGACGGCTAGCAGATCCTCAATGTCCAAGCCACACCGCGACTCGTCTTCCCCTCACCAAGTTTGGAGCACCATGGCCCTGACCGTTCTTCTCGACCTCCGCCTGAAGCCAGAGGCGCAAGCCGGCGCGCCGGCCGTGCTGCGGGACATCCTCGCCGGGACCCGGGCCTTTGAGGGGTGCCTGGGCGTCGACGTCCTCATCGATTCCGAAGACCCAGCTCACCTGATCCTGCTGGAGCGGTGGGCTTCTGCCGAAGCCGATGCGGCGTACCGCGAATGGCGCGCCGGCGCAGGGGCGACCGAACTCGGCTCGCTTCTGGCCGCCGCCCCTCAGGTGTCGAAGTTCGAGACCGCCGTCGACATCTGAATCGGCAGACACTGCGATCGCGCTGAGTGGGAGCTGGACCGCCGCCGAGGGCCTGCCGGACGGAGCGCTACCGACGGCTGAATGTGCCTAGGCCCGCAGGTGGCCCACGAGCTCGCCCAGGGCAGAGACCGTGTAGTCCGGGGTCTCGAAGTAGCGGGGATAGTCCGCGCCGGTTCGATTCAGCCAGGCAGTCCGCAGGCCCGCCTGGGCTGCCCCGTGGATGTCCCACGGGTGCACGGCGACCAGGAGCAGCTCGGCCGGCTCAACCCCGCAGACATCCGCGGCGTACTGATAGGCGGATCGGACCGGTTTCCAGGCCGGGGCGTCCTCGACCGTGAGCAGGGCGTCGAAGTCATCCCGGATCCCCGCACTGCCGAGCAGGGTCTGGGCCACCTGCGCTGACCCGTTGGACAGCGTCACGAGGCGATAGCCAGCGCCTCTCAGGGTCCGGACCCCGTCGGTGATGTCCGGGTGCAGGGTCAATTCCCCAAGGCCGTCCATGACGAAAGTCACGGCCTCGTCCAGGGCTCGGGTGAGGGCGATATCGCGCAACAGACCGCGCAGGACGTCGGCGCCGACCACCGAGAATTTCGCACTGCCACCCGCCGCGGCCAGGGCGAAGCCGTCGCGCAACAGGGCGGCGAACCAGGTGCGGGCCAGGTGACCGGGGGCGCCAATTTCGATGAACCGGGCCTCCATCGGGGACATGTCCGAGAGGGTCTCGTTGACGTCGAAAACGATCACTGACGGCGTGGTGTTCACTGTCGGCTCCTTGGTCGGTGATGAGGCCCGTTGTTTGGTATCCGAAAGTTACCAGTGGCCCTTGACGGTAGCTAGTACCCCTGGGTCCTGGTTGACCCATGACCCAAACCATGAAGGCTATCGCCTACACAACCAGCCGCGCGCAGCCGACCCCACGAGCCAGGATCCGATCAACGCGGAGAACCTCCGGGCGGCGCACGCGCTAGTGGAGTCCGGCAGGACGCTGGGCGAGGTCGTCGTCGCGGCAGAGGCGTCCGTCGCCGGGTAACACAACCACGGTCGCTCTCAGGGGCCATACAGCCGGGAATTTCTCCCCCCGCGCGTGGTTCTCCTTGAGACGCATCGGGGACGGCGGCCGGGAAGACCGGCCGCCGTCGCCCCGCCGGAATCAACGGAAAGAAGATCTCCCATGGATCGCACCACTCTGGACCTCACCAACCGACGCGGAATCATCACGGGCGCCGGGCAGGGAATCGGGCGAGCCCTCGCACTCGAGTTCGGTCGTCGTGGAGGCCACCTGCTGCTGGTCGGTCGCCGCCTGGCCACACTCACCGAAACCGCGCGGCTCGTCGCCGTGGAAGGCGGCACGACCGAGATCCTCGTCGAGGACCTCACCCAACCCGGCTCCGTTGAGCGGATTGCGGAGACGGTCGCGTCCTGGGGAGTCGTCGACCTCCTCGTCAACAACGCCGGCAATGTGCGGGCGGGCCGGCTCGAGCTGACGCGCGACGCGGATGTCCACTCAATGATCGATCTGAACCTCACCGCCCCGATCCTGCTGACCAAGGCCCTGTTGCCCGCACTGCGTCAGAGCGGGCAGAGGCACGGCAGCATCCTCCTGAACGTTTCCAGTGGGATTGCGCTGGTCGGGATGCCCTTCTACTCGATTTACGCGGCCACGAAAGCGGGCATCGCCCAGTTCGGCGAGTCCCTCCGCCGCGAGCTGATCGGAACGGGCGTTCACGTCGCGACCGTCTATCCCGGTGCGACCGACACGGCCATGATGGCCTCGCAGAACGCCGGGGCAGACCTCGGCTGGGGACGCCGGAGCCTCGAGGACGTCATCACCGACCTGATTGCCGCGCTCGAGGCCGGAGAACATGAGATCAACACCGCCCCGGAAGGCCGCCGGGCGATGCAGGAGCTGAACGTCACCGACCCGCTGGCGGTCGACGCGGCCCTCGCACCCGGGCTTGAGGCTCTTGAGCTCGCGGTGCGCGACCACCGCAGCATCTAGCGAACGGTCGCGGTCGACCGGGGGCATTCGCGCGGCGGATGCCCCCGGCCGGCCCGGTCGGACGGTTCAGTGCCCGCCGTCAACGATCTTGAGCCCGACCACGCACGCCACGAGCCCGAGAATGAGCAGGATCTTGACCGGCGACGCCGGCTCCGCATCGAAGACGATCGCATAGAGAACGGTGAGCGCCGCTCCGGTCCCGACCCAGACCACATAGGCCGTGCCGGTGGATATGTCTCGCATGGCCCAGGCCAGCCCGCCCATGCTGAGCAGCAGCGCCCCGACGAAGACCACCGATGGCCACAGCCTGGTGAGGCCGGCGGACTTGCCCAGCGCGGTGGCCCAGACGGCCTCGAGAACACCGGACACGATAAGTACGATCCATGACATGACGACCACTTTCCTGGCCAGTCTTGTCGCGTGCCGGGTACTGATCCCTCGTCCGGTGCCGCGGTTCGCGGCCTGATCAGGCTATCGGAGCAGCCTGCGCGTTCACGGGGAGTCCCCGGCGCCGCGTCCAGGCACTCTCCGGCACCGCGTCCGGGCACTCTCCGGCACCGCCGTATGCAAGCGCTTTCGCCGATACGGCCGAAATCCCTTATCATTGCTAATGATATGCACGACAAGTAGGAACTTCTCAGGCGGCTATTAGGTACGCGCTGGGTTGTGCCAAGCGGGAACCACGTGTTCCGCACCAATACCAAAGGAGTCCACGGTGGCATCGAAACCCGCTGCAGACATTATTAACAGCATTGGAGGGGCCGATAATGTGGTGGCCCTCACCCATTGCGCCACCCGCCTACGCTTCACGCTCAAGGACGCGTCGGGCATCGATCAGAAGGCCGTCGAGGCGATCCCCCTGGTCCTCGGCGCCGTCCCGCAGACCGGCAACCGCTACCAGGTTGTCATCGGCGGAGCCGTTGAGACCGTGTACAACGACATTATGGCGCTTCCCGAATTGAAGAACATGGGCAAGGGCGACAGCATCGCCGACGTTAAGGCAGCGGAACGCGCAAAGGGACCCCGCGGAAAGTTCGCCGGACTCGACACATTCTTCGAGGTTCTGTCCGACTCGTTCCGTCCGATCCTGGGTGCGCTGCTTGGCGCGTCACTGTTCATCACCTTCATGGCCCTGATGGCGACCCTCGGTGTCATTCCGGCCTGGAACGCGCCGGGCGTCACCCTGGACCCGTCCTGGCAGTTCGTGAACCTGATGTGGCAGGGTGTTTTCGTCTTCCTGCCGCTCATGGTTGCCTACAACGCGTCCAAGCGGATGGGCGCCGACCCCTGGGTCGGCTTCGGCATCATGGCCGTCGTCATGCTGCCCGGCTTCGCCGCGATCGGGCAGACCGACGGTGCAGAGTCGGTCTTCGGCGGCCACGCATCCGTCGTGCAGATCTTCGGACTGCCGCTGACCGTCTTCGACTACAGCTCGCAGGTGTTCCCGCCGCTGATCATGGCCGCGGTCCTCGCTTTGCTGACCAAGTACCTGAAGAAGATCATCCCGTCCAGCGTTCAGCTGATCTTCGTGCCGTTCATCGCGATGCTCGTCATGATCCCGCTGACCGCATTCGTCATCGGCCCGATCGGCGTCTACGGCGGTGCCGGGCTCGGTAACTTCCTCAACTCGATCAACGACTTCTCGCCGTTCATCTTCGCGGTTGTCATTCCGTTGGCCTACCCGTTCATGGTTCCGCTCGGCCTGCACTGGCCCCTGAACGCGGTCATGCTGCTCAACATCCAGTCCCTCGGCTATGACTTCATCCAGGGCCCGATGGGTGCCTGGAACTTCGCGGCCTTCGGCGCGACTGCCGGTGTGCTCTTCCTCGCCATCCGCGAGAAGGACAGGCTGATGAAGCAGACAGCGACCGGCGCTCTTGCGGCCGGACTCCTCGGTGGTATTTCCGAACCATCGCTCTACGGAATCCACCTCCGGTTCAAGCGCATCTACCCGCGGATGCTCATCGGTTGCCTCGTCGGTGGCGTTATCATCGGTCTCGGCGGCGGCGTGAAGACCAGCGCATTCGTGTTCACCTCGCTGTTGACGATCCCCGCGTTCGACAACATCCCGCTGTACACGATCGCCATTGCCGCAGCCTTCTTCACCGCGATGATCCTCGTGATCCTCTCCGGTTACCAGACGCCAGAGCAGAAGGCCGAAGTTGCCGCTCAGGCTGCCGAGGACGAAGCTGCAGAGAGCGCCAAGAAGGCCGCCGTTGCTGCCTCGCACGTCGCAGCGCCGGTTGCCGTCGCTTCAATGGCCGGTACGGGCACCGCGGTTGCCACCGTGCTCGCCACGATCGGTTCGCCGGTTGCCGGAATCGTCGTTCCCCTCGTCGACGTGCCGGACCCCGTGTTCAGCAAGGGCATCGTCGGACTCGGCGTCGGAGTGGACCCGACCGGGGACACCGTGTACGCACCCGGTGCGGGCAAGGTCGTCGTCGCTCAGCCGACCGGCCACGCCTTCGGGCTGCTGCTCGACAACGGCGTGGAAATGCTCATTCACGTGGGCATTGACACCGTCAACCTGGCCGGCAAGGGCTTCGAGGTCAAGGTCTCCGCAGGCGACCGGGTCGAGGCCGGTACTCCGCTGGTGACCTTCGACCGCGCCGTGATCGAGGAGGCCGGCTACTCGCTGGTCACCCCGGTGCTCGTGACGAACCCGAAGAAGTTCGGCTCGATCGACCAGGCCGCATCCGGCTCGGTCGAGGTGGGCAGCCCGCTGATCACGGTCGGCGCAAAGTAGAACCCTCCGGGTAACACAGCCGGGGCACAAGGTGGGCAGAGAGTTTTCTGCCCACCTTGTGTCGTTTCCGGGCGTTCAGCCGCGAACCCGGGCCAGGAAGTCGCTGACCCGCTGCACCAGGAGCTCCGTGGCCGCGGCGTCGTAGGACGGCAGCGAGCTGTCGGCGAAGTAGTGCTGATCGCCCGGGTAGAGGAACAATTCGGCGAGGGGCGCCGAGTCGACGATGGCGCGGGCTGCATCGAGGTCACCCTCGCCGACGAAGTACGGGTCGGCGTCCATGCCATGGATCTGCACCGGCACCCCGGCCGGCCACGCCTCCCCGAATTCCGTCGCCGGCACGCAGGAGTAACACAGCACGGCACCCAATGCGCCGGGGCGGGTCTGGGCCAGCATCTGGGCCGGCACCACGCCCAACGAGAACCCGCCGAACACCAGGTCCCCGCCGAGATTTTCGGCTGCGCGGGCGCCGCGGTCCATGATTTCCTCGAACCCGAGCTCGCCCAGATGAGTCATGCCGGCCTCGATGGTTCCGAAGGTCGCACCGTCGAACAGGTCGGGAGTATGCACCTCGTGTCCGGCGGTGCGGAGCCGGTCGGCGAAGGCGAGCACCCCCGGGGTCAGCCCCTGCGCGTGGTGGAACAACACGATCCGGGTCATGACTGCCTCCTTCAATGACCGGCGAGGTCGACCGGCGAGAGGACCCTACACCCGGCGGTCGGATTCCTGCAGCGCCGGGAACCCGCCGAGGGCGGCCAGTGCCGGGATGCCGACCGGCTCGACCGCGAGCAGGGGAACGACCGCCAACCGGGGCGCCCCCAGCTCTCGCACGCGAGCGATCTCCGGCAGTTCACCCTGAGCCCGCAGCCGCAGGAGCGGGGACCGCGGCTCCGCCGCCGCGATCGAGTTGTTCACGATCCAGGCCCACGGCGTGATTCCGGCGCGGAGCAGGTCGTCCTGCAGTTCGGCGGCCTCGAGCACCGGTGTCGTCTCGGCCAGGGTGACCAGGATGACCTTGGTCTGCTCCGGGTCCTGCAGTTTCATCATCGGAGTGGTGAAGTGCATTCCCGGGCCCATCTGACGCTGGATCTCGCGGTGGTACGAGCCCGTGGCGTCGAGCAGCAGCAGGGTGTGACCGGTCGGGGCCGTATCCATCACGACGAAGGAGTCCTTCGCGTCGCGGGTGACCCGTGAGAAGGCCTGGAAGACGGCGATCTCCTCCGTGCAGGGCGACCGGAGGTCCTCCCGGAGCATTGCCTTGCCCTGCTCGTCGAGGTGGGCGCCCTTGGTGCGCATCACCCGCTCCGTGTAGGTCGCGATCTCGACGGCCGGGTCGATCCGGGACACCTCGAGCCCCGCGAGTTCGCCGACCAGCGTGTCGACGAGGTGGGCAGCCGGGTCCGTCGTCGTCAGGTGTACGTGGTGTCCGCGTTCGGCCAGCTGCACGGCGATCGCCGCCGCCATGGTGGTCTTGCCCACCCCGCCCTTGCCCATCAGCATGACGAGCCCGTGGCCGCCGGCCGCGATCTCGTCGACGAGGGCAGCCAGCGGCGCCGGGTCCACCTGCGCCGACGGGCCACTCTGCACCGGCACGACTTCCGGTTCGAGCAGACCCCGCAACGCCCTGAGCCCCACCATGTTCGTGCTCTTCAGCGCCACGAGGTCAGTCGGTGAGTTCCGCAAGGATTCGGGCATCGCTGCGAGCGCCCCCTGTTCTCTGGCCCGGATGGCCGCGGCCAGCCGGTCGCCCGCCTGGCCGTTCCCGGCGTCCCCCACCGGCTCGGGCAGGATCCCGTTGACGACCAGATGCTGCCCGGTGATGCCGATCCCGGCCAGTTCGGCCTGGGTGCGGGCGGCCTCGGCGAGGGTCGAACGCTGTGCCCTGGCGACCAGCACCAGCCGGGTCCGGTCAGGGTCGGACAGCGCCGCAACGGCTTCCGCGTAGACCTCGCGCTGCTTCTCGAGCCCCGACAGCGGCCCGAGGCAGGAGGCATCGCCGGTTCCCTCGGTGAGAAAGTCGGTCCACGAGCCGGGCAGCCGGAGCAGCCGAATCGTATGCCCAGTAGGGGCCGTGTCGAAGACGATGTGGTCGTACGCGGCGGTCCAGCCGGCATCCGTGAGCAGTTCGGTGAACTCGTTGAACGAGGCGATCTCGGTGGTGCAGGCGCCGGACAGTTGTTCCTCGATCGAGGCCACCTGGGCGGCAGGCAGGCGGCCCCGCACAGGTCCGACGATCCGTTCACGGTATTGCTCCGCCGCCTGTTCCGGATCGATCTCGAGGGCGGTCAGCCCGGGCACCGCGTCGATCGGGGTGAGAGTGTTGCCGATCACCACGCCGAAGACCTGGCCCACGTTGGACGCGGGGTCGGTGCTGACCAGGAGCACGGATGCCCCACCGTCGGCCAGGCGCACCGCGCTCGCGCAGGCGATCGACGTCTTCCCCACCCCGCCCTTGCCGGTGAGGAAGAGGAAGCGCGGTGGATGGTCGAGGAAGCGGGGGCCGGTCATAGCGTTCCCCTGACTAGCAGCAGCCACCGTCGGCGCCGCCGCCGCAACAGGCCGACTCGGCGTCGGGCGTCGCGGCCGGTGCCGCCATGGCGAGCAGGCGTGGTGAGCCCTCCGGCTGCACCGCGGAGTCGTGGGCGTTGATTCCGGCCCACTTGCCCAGCTCCGCCCGCGACGGATACCGCCCGGTCAGCACCGTGGCGCCGTCGACAACGGTGAGCGGGAGCCCCTCTTCCCCGGCCGTCTGCAGGAAGGCATTGGCCACCGCGTCCTCGACGAAGGCCAACGGCTCCTGGGCCAGATTGAACCGAGTGACCTGCCCGCCCCGGGACTTCGCCCAGTCGAGGTCGGCCGAGACGGTGATCAGTGCCTCGTCCACATCGACGCCGCAGATTCCCGTGCCGCAGCACAGGCCCGGTTCGAAAATCTGGATGTTTGCCATTGCGCACCAACTCCTGGTCCGGCATCCGTGGGGGGACGACTTGTCCGTGGTGTCGGTGACTCCATCATATCGATGAACATCGATCAATGCGTGCCGATAGCGTGTCCCTCGCGCTCGAGTCTGGTCGGTGCCACGATCACACTGGCATCGAAGCCCGTCGAAAGGAAGCACAACATGACCGAACGGCATCCGGCCACGGTGATCGTGGGCGTCGCACTCGGCCAGCCCGACGCCGTCGTGCTGCAGGCGGTTGTTTTCGCCTCGCATTTCGCCGCGGAGCTCGTCTTCGCCTGGGTCGATTCCGGCCGGTACATGGTCTCCGAACACCAGGACGGCAGCATGTCCACCCTGTCGTTCGACCCCGACATCACCGACCTCGGTGACGAGGGGTTCCACCCCGGTCTGCTCGCCCACCTCGAGACCCTGCTCGAGGGGCGCGGGGTGACGTGGAGCACGCGGGCCCTGGCCGGCGACCCCGCCCTGGCCCTTGGCCATCTCGCCGAGACCCTGGGCGCAGCGATGATCATCGTCGGCACCCGGGAATCGGGCATCCGTGGCGGTCTCCAGGCCTTCTTCACCGGGTCGATCGCGGTGCGGCTCGCTCACCGCCAGCATCGCCCGGTGGTGATGATCCCGCTCGCTCCGATTCCGATTGACGAACGGCTCCCCTGGGAACTGGGCTGACCTGAACTGAAACTCGGCTGACCGCCGTCGCGCCCGCGTCCCGGGCTGCGGGTCCCGGCGAGGGGAAGCCGAAGCGGACGTGATCATGGTCGACGACGACCGCGTACTGCTCGCCGGCGAAGCGAGGGATCGAGATCGAACTGACTCAACGACCCCAGTCGCCGGCCGCGTTCAGCGTGCCGCAGGGCTCCGTAGGCGATCCCTCGCAGCGTGCTCGATCAAAACGGGAACATAATCGCGCACGGGATTGTCCGCCAGTGCGGACTGCTGTTCGTGCACGGTCTCTTCGATGCGCTCTCGCGGTGCTTCGGGGAATTTCTCGGCCAAACGGTCAATGACCTTGGCGACGGCACGGTTTTCCTCTTGAGGGTTCACCTGTCCAGTGTCTGCCCCGCCCGACGTTTGGTCAACTCGCCGCCCGGCCCCGCTCGGCTTTGCCGGCCTCGTCGGGTCTGGCCCATGGAAGACTGGCACCTCGGGCGCACACCGACGCGCCCGTCGAAAGGCGCGCCATGACGGACGCATCGGAGGCCGCAGAGCTTCTCACGATCCTGCTCGACCAGGAACGCACCATCCAATTCGACTCCTTCGACCTCGGCGACGCCTGGGCCGTCGGCTCCCGGCTCGTCGAGCTGGGCCTGGACCGCGGGCATCCGATCGCCGTTTCGATCATGTTCGGCGACCAGCGGGTCTTCCACGCCGCGCTGCCCGGCTCGAGTGCGGACAACGACGCCTGGCTCGAGAACAAGTTCCGGGTCGTGCGCCGTTTCGCGAACTCTTCGTTCGCGGTCGGCACGCGGTTCCGCTCCCTCGGGCGGGACTTCCAGACGTCGTCGAACCTGGACCCGGCGACGCACGCCGCCCACGGAGGCGCATTCCCGCTGCGCGTGCGGGGCTCGCTGATCGGCGTGGTCGGCGTCTCCGGACTGGCCCAGCGCGACGACCACGACCTCGTCGTCGAGGCGCTGGCGGAACACCGGCTCGCACGAGGCTGATCCGCTCCACCTCACGGCTCCGGCCTGGGCGACCGAGCCATTGCCAGATGCGTTAGCGACTGCTAACCTTTCTTCATGGTCGATCTGCTCGAGGTGGCAACCGAACCCAGCAGGCGCCGGCTGCTCCAACTACTCGCCCACGGAGAGCGCACCGTGACCGAGTTGTCCGGCGAGTTCGCGGTGAGCCGTTCCGCGATCTCGCAGCACCTGCTGCTGCTCGAAGGCGCCGGGCTGGTTGCCGCCCGCAAGGAGGGCCGCAACCGCCACTACCGTCTGGACCGGGCGGGAATGAACCGGCTCCGCGGCCTTTTCGACGCCTTCTGGACCAGCGAACTCGATCAGCTCGTAGCCGATGCGCAGGACACTCGTCCGCGCCACGCACAAGGAGAATCCTGATGCCCTTCGACAAAACCGTCTTTCTGCCGCTCGACCCCGACGCGGTCTTCCGGCTGGTCACCGAGCCGGAGCGCCTGCGCCGCTGGAAGGCCGTCGCCGCCCGGGTCGACCTTCGGGTGGGCGGTGAGTACCGGTGGACCATCCTGCCCGGCCATTCCGCGGCCGGCACCTTCACCGAGATCGAACCGGGCAAGCGGGTCGTGCTCACCTGGGGCTGGGAGGGCTCGACCGACCTGCCGCCCGGGGCCTCCACCGTCTCGATCACCCTCGACGCGGTCGAGGGCGGAACGACCCTGCGGCTCGTTCACGACGGCCTCACCGCCGAGCAGGCGGCAAGCCACGCGGAGGGCTGGAACCACTTCCTCGGCCGCCTGGTCACCCTCGGCGTCGAGGGTGACGTCGGGCCGGACGAGTGGGCCGCCAGCCCGGATCCGCTCGACCCGTTTGCCAGCGCCGAGGCGGCCCTCGCCATTCTGCAGCGCGTGCTGCGCGGCGTGACCGCGGAGAACGTGGATGCCCAGACTCCGTGCGAGGATTTCACCGTCGTCGAACTTGTCACTCACCTCGACGGTTCGATTACCCGGATCGGCGCGGCCCTCGGGATCCCCGTGCCCGGTTCCACCTCCTCCGCCGGCCCCGCCGCTGCCCCTGCCGAGGTGCGGATCGCCGACATCGCCCAGAAGACCCTCGAGGCCCTCAGGCTCCGCGGGCTGGACGGCACCCTCGACCTCGGGCGGGGCCGCATTCCCACGACGACGGTGACGAACATGCTGAACCTGGAGTTGCTGGTGCACGCCTGGGATCTGGCGACCGCGACCGGGCAACACCTGGAGGTGGCCCCGGCGCTCTCCGACTACGTCCTCGACCTGGCCCGCCGGACGATTACCGACCCGGTCCGCGGCTCCGGCAGATTCCACGCGGCCAGGGAGGTCGAGGACTCGGCCTCGAGCCTGACCCGGCTGCTGGCCTTCACCGGCCGCCGGGACTCGGAGTGATTCCCGTGGTCGATGTGCGAACGGAGATCATCATCAGCCGTCCCTGCCGGGAGGTCGCGGACTACGCGGCCAATCCCGACAACGCGCCGACGTGGTACTCGAGAATCGCCTCTGCGGAGTGGCGCAGTCCGCGACCGTTGGCCCCCGGCGCACGGATCGCCTTCATCGCGACGTTCCTCGGCCGGACCCTCGACTACACCTATGAGATTGAGGAGTACGTGCCTGGCGAACGGCTCGTGATGCGCACCCTGGAGGGCCCATTCCCGATGCGCACCGAATACACCTGGGCCGCCCTGGACGCTTCGCGCACCCGGATGACCCTGCGCAACAGCGGCGCGCCGAGCGGCTTCTCCCGGCTCGTCGCCCCGTTCATGGCGGTGGCGATGAGATCCAATATCACCGGGGACCTACGACGACTCGCCGGCATCCTCGAAGCGACCGACCCCGGAGCCACAGGCCCGGGGGTGCCCGATACCCACGAAAACCGCACCTGACCGCCCGGCCCGGTGCCCCGACAGGAAGGAAACACCATGAGCAAGTTCATCTACATCTACCAGGGCCCCGCCACCCCAATGGACCAGTTCACTCCTGAACAGAGTGAGAAGGAGACCGCGGCATGGGGAGCCTGGATGGGTCGGATCGGGTCGGCTCTCGTCGACGGCGGCGCCCCGTTCGCCCGCGGCGCCGCTGTCGTCGACGACGGATCGACCGCACCGGCGGCCGACCTGACCGGGTACAGCATCGTCGAGGCCGCTGACCTCGACCAGGCGAAAGCCCTCGCGGACGGCCACCCGTTCCTCAGCGAAGGCAAGGGCCGGTTCAGCCTGCAGATCTTCGAACTCGGACAGATGTAACCTCAGATCAAGATCCGGCCGGGGCCGGCACCCCGGCCGGCCGCCCTCTTCGTCAGGAGGCACCGATGGTCGAGCCAGAGTCCGTCGGCGCCGCACCGCCCGCACGCCGGTGGTCGGCCTGGCGGGTGGTGCTGAACTTCGGTATCGTGAGCCTCGTCGTCGACATCGCCTCCAATGGTGCCCAGTCACTCACCGGCCCGCTTCTGGGCCAGCTCGGGGCATCCGCACTGATCGTCGGCGTCGTCGCGGGTCTGGGCGAGGCCTGTGCGCTCGTCCTCCGGCTCGTCTCCGGACCCTGGTCGGATCGAACCGGCCGCTACTGGACCTTCACCATTGCCGGCTATGCCCTGACGGCGCTCTGCGTTCCCCTGCTCGCCGTCACCCCCTTCGTGGGCGGTGCCGGCCTGGTGCTCGCCAGCGCGCTCATCCTGGCCGAACGCACCGGTAAGGCGATCCGCAGCCCGGCGAAGACCGTGCTCCTCGCGAACGCGGCCGGTGCCGTCGGCCGCGGGCGGGGCTTCGCCGTACACAAGTCCCTCGACCAGGCCGGGGCGCTGCTCGGACCGCTGCTCGTCTCCGCCGTGATCGCCGCGACGACGGTGATCTGGCCGGCCTTCGCCGTGCTGGCGGTTCCGGGTGCCCTGGCGATCGGCATCCTCGTCTGGATGCGCGCACGCGTGCCAGACCTCAGCGTCTATGAGGGCAGCCGGGACCGGCCTCGGCCCGTGACGCCGCCGGTCAGTGCGAGCAACCCGGCCGACCCTCCTGCGGCCTTCAGGCTTCCGCGCACGTTCTACCTGTTCGCGTCGACCGTTGGCGTGTCGACGATCGGACTGGTCAGCTTCGGCGTGATCGCCTTCCACCTCGTGGATGCCGGCATTCTTCCCCTCGCGGCGGTTCCGCTCGTCTACGCGACCGCCATGGGCTCGGCCGCGCTTGGCGCTCTGGCCAGCGGGTACGCCTATGACAGGCTCGGCTCCGGCGTGCTCTACTCCCTGCCCCTGATGATCGCCTTCGTGCCGGGGCTCTCCCTGTCGGCCCAGCTCGGCGCCGTCATCGTCGGCGCCGTGCTCTGGGGCACCGCCACCGGTGTGCAGGAGTCCACGGTCAAGGCGCTCGTCGCGGATCTGGTGCCGAACGGCCTGCGCGGCACCGCCTACGGCATCTTCGCCGCCTTCGAGGGTGCGGCAGCACTGGCGGGTGGAGCGCTGGCCGGGGCGCTCTATGACCGGGTATCGGTGCTCACCACCATCGTCGTCATCCTCCAGGGGCTGGCCGTCGCCCTGCTCTGGGCAACGATCCGGAGGCAACGCCTCGATGCGCGGCAGGTTGATCCTTCCCCTATCCAGGTCCGGCGTGGGATTCTGGAACCAGGCCCCCGACCCGGCTCCCTTGGAGTTCCCGTGATCACCCCGACGACACCGACCACCGCCGCCACCGATGGGCCCGCTGAGCCCTCCGACCGCATCACGCTGCGTTTCATGGCCGTCCCCCAGGACGTGGCGGCCTCGGGAGCCACGGTGGCCGCCGGCAGCGTGCTGGAGTGGATCGACAAGGCCGCGTATGCCTGCGCGGTCGGCTGGAGCGCCTCGGACACCGTGACGGCATACGTTGGCAACGTGCACTTCACCCGGCCGATCAAGCCGGGCAACCTGGTCGAGGTACACGCCAGGATCATCCACACCGGACGCACGAGCATGCACGTGCTGGTCACGGTCGAAACCACGGATGTGCGCGCGAGGGAATATAGTGCAGCGACCCACTGCATCCTCGTTTTCGTCGCCGTCAACGACACCGGCAAGCCCCGGGAGGTACCGACCTGGGTGCCCCACTCGGACGTCGACCGGGAACTGCAGCAGAACGCGCAGGCCAGGCTGGAGCCCCGCAAACGCATCCAATCCGTCATGCGCTCAGCAGAATATACCGACGCTGGCACGACGCCGCGCACCGTGTTCCGCTTTCTGGCCGCTCCCGCCGACGCGAACTGGGGCGGGAACGCCCACGGCGGCACCGTCATGCGCTGGATCGACGAGGCCGCCTACGCCACCGCGGCGGCGTGGAGCTCGGAGGCGGCGGTGGCCGTCTATTCCGGCGGCATTCACTTCTACCGGCCCATTCACATCGGGCACATCGTCGAGGTGGATGCCCGGCTGATTCACACCGGCCATCGCAGCATGCACATCAGCATTCGCGTGCGCTCGGGCAGCCCGAGGAACCCGCACGACCTCCAGCTCACCACCGCGTGCATGAGCATCTTCGTGGCGATGGGGCCGGACGGGCACGCCGAACCGGTCACCCCCCTCACCCTGATCACCACGGAGGACAAAGTCCTCGACGAACAGGCCAGGGCGCTCATCGCCCTGCGCGCACCTCTCTCGATGATGCCCGTGGAGCTTTTCCGGCGACCCTGACGGCAGGGCGGTGATCCGGTGCGACCGGTAGCCTAGTGACCAGCCGACGGCAGCCCGCTGCACGGCCGCGCGGCAGGTCGACAGGCAAGGGTTCCTCATGGCACGTCAGGTTCCGATCGGCGCGCGACTGCGCGCGGCGCGGCTGGGCAAGGGCCTCACGCTCGAGGCCGTCGCCACCAGCGCCGGGATCACCCAGGGATTCGTCAGCCGGCTGGAGCGTGACCAGGTCTCGCCGTCCGTGGCCACCCTGGTGGCCATCTGCGACGCGGTCGGGCTGCGCGTGGGCGAACTGTTCGAGGCGCCGCCCACCCAGATCGTGCGCGCAGGGCACGGCGCACCGATCAATTTCGGCGGAAGGGGCGCCACCGAGAGCCTGCTGACGCCCGGCAATCAAAGCCAGGTCGAGGTCATCCGCTCGGTGATCGACCCCGGCGGCTCGGCCGGCCTGGACCTCTACGCGCTCGACACCGAGGTCGAATTCGCCTACGTACTGCGCGGCACCCTGGTCATCGTCATCGGTGAGGAGACGTTCTCCCTCGAGGCCGGCGACGCGCTCACCTTCCGCGGCCGCGACCCGCACACCTGGCGCAACCCGTCGGACGCCGACGAGTGCGAAGTGCTCTGGATTCTCGCTCCCGCGCCGTGACCCCAGCCCTCAATTACGGACAACGCACCTCTTCTCGGCGCACGAGGGTGCTATCTCTGCAACTCAGTGCTGGGGACGGGCGGTCAGTGCTCCGGGGCGATCGGGTCGGGGTCGGCCGCACCCTTCGCTGAGGCGCCGTGCTCCTTGCCCTGGCGTGCCACATAGGCACGCTTCAACTCCGCCCACCGGGGAAGGGAGACCTGGTTTGCCGGTTGCGTCGAGTCAATCGGGGTGGATTCGGCCACGGTGCCCTCAGTCTCGGTCGTCGTCACGGTCGCCGCCGGCGACCTGGCGGGACACGAACTCCCGCTTGAGTGCTGCCCACCGAAGCGTCGAAACGTAGTGGGGGGTTGAAGTTATCGTGGAATCGGCCAATGGGTCTCTCAGTCTCAAACGTGAAATGAACGGCACGCCGCTGAGCCTGGTTCGGTGAATGAGCGATCGAGATTGTCACGGTTTGGCATCGGACTTTGCGAGGGATGTCCCACCGACCCACCACCATCAGTGGACGGGATCGCATCCCCTATGATACCTCCGGCATGCCCGCACAGGGGAATCGGCCAGTCTCGCCCGCTAGAGTCGTGCGGATGCAACCGCATTCCTCCCGCCAGCCCTCCGAACCGACCAGTGCCGCGCCGACCGGATTCGTTCGCGTGCGCGGCGCGAGGGAGAACAACCTGAGGGACGTCGACGTCGACGTGCCGCGCGACGCGATCGTCGCCTTCACGGGGGTCTCCGGCTCAGGCAAGTCGTCCCTGGCGTTCGGCACCATCTTCGCCGAGGCCCAGCGGCGGTTCCTCGAATCGGTGGCGCCATATGCCCGTCGCCTGATCCAGCAGGGGCACAGCCCGCGGGTGGACGAGATCACCGGGCTGCCGCCCGCGGTTGCCCTGCAGCAACGACGCGGCACCCCCAGCTCCCGTTCGTCGGTCGGCACACTCACCACGCTCTCCAATTCGCTCCGGATGCTGTATTCCCGGGCCGGCACCTACCCGGCCGGTGCCGTGCGCCTGGAGTCGGATTCCTTCTCGCCGAATACGGCCGCGGGAGCCTGCCCGCGCTGTCATGGGCTGGGCACCGCGCACACCGTCACGGCCGACTCCCTCGTGCCTGACCCGACCCTGAGCATCCGCGACGGCGCCATCGCCGCCTGGCCAGGGGCCTGGCAGGGCAAGAACCTGCGCGACATCCTGATCGTGCTCGGCTACGACGTCGACACGGCCTGGCGTGACCTTCCTGCCGCCGCCCGGGAGTGGATCCTGTTCACCGAGGAGCAGCCCGTGGTCGAGGTCGTGCCCCAGCGCGACCGGATCGCCAAGCCGTACCAGGGCCGGTTCTGGAGCGCGCGCAGCTACGTCATGCACACCCTGGCCGACTCGAAAAGCCAAAGCCAGCGCGAACGTGCGCTGCGTTTCGTGGAGTCGGGGCCGTGTCCGCTCTGCGGCGGTACCGGGCTGACCCCCGCGGCGCTCACCGTCACCTTCGCCGGCCTGACGATCGCCGAGCTGGCCGCGCTGCCGCTGACCGGGCTCGCCGACGTGATCCGGCCGACGACGGAGCTCACCGAGGCCGGGGCGGCCCGGCCGGATGCGGCATCCGGCGAGGTCACGGAGGTGGCCGTGACGCTGACCCGCGACCTGCTCTCCCGGATCGAGGTGCTGCTCGAGCTCGGCCTCGGCTACCTGAGCCTGGCCCGGGCCACCCCGACCCTCTCCCCCGGCGAAATGCAGCGCCTGCGCATCGCCACCCAGCTGCGCTCCGGGCTGTTCGGCGTGATCTACGTGCTCGACGAGCCCTCGGCCGGGCTGCACCCGGCCGACGCCGAACCGCTGCTCGTCGTGCTCGCGCAGCTCCGGGAGTCGGGCAACTCCGTCTTCGTCGTCGAGCACAACATGGCCGTCGTGCGCAGCGCCGACTGGGTCGTCGACGTCGGGCCGCGGGCCGGCACCGAGGGCGGCGCCGTGCTCTACAGTGGACCCATCGCCGGACTTGCCGACGTGCCGGAATCGATCACCCGCCGCTTCCTCTTCGCCGGCACCGACGTCGCCGGCACCGAATTGGCGGGCACCGAGGCCGGGGACGGTCTCACTGCCCCCTCCGCCACAACGGCCGAGCCGGACCGCCGGGTTCCGGCCGACTGGCTGGGCCTGCACGGCATCAGCCGCCACAACCTCCGCGGCCTCGACGCCAGCTTCCCGCTCGGGGTGCTCACCGCGGTGACCGGCGTCTCCGGCTCGGGCAAGTCCACGCTGGTCAGCCAGGTCCTCGCCGATGCCGTGCGACACGCGCTGCAGCCTGGCGACCGGGACGTCGCCGAGCCGGATTCCCTCGGCGCGGACGCCGTCAACACGGACGCCCCGAGCACGGTCGCCGAGAGCACGTCCGTCGACGACATCACCGGGCTGGCCGCCGTCGACCGGCTCGTGCGGGTCGACCAGAAACCGATCGGCCGCACCCCGCGCTCCAATCTCGCCACCTACACGGGGCTCTTCGACGCGGTGCGCTCGGCTTTTGCCGCGACCGACGAGGCCCGCACGCGCGGCTACGGCGCCGGACGCTTCTCCTTCAACGTGCCAGGCGGCCGCTGCGAGACCTGCCTCGGCGAGGGGTCTGTGGCCGTCGAGCTGCTCTTCCTTCCGGGCAGCTACGCGCCGTGCCCGGCCTGCGGCGGCTCCCGCTACAACGTCGAAACACTGGAGATCCGCTACGACGGCCACACCATCGCGGATGTGCTCGGCCTCACCGTGGACGCCGCCGCCGAGTTCCTCGCGGATGTCCCGGCCGCCGCGCGCAGCCTCGTCACGCTCCGGGAGGTCGGCCTCGGCTACCTCCGGCTCGGCCAGCCGGCCACCGAACTCTCCGGCGGCGAGGCCCAGCGGATCAAGCTCGCCACCGAGCTCCAGCGGGCCCGACGCGGGCACACCCTCTACCTCCTCGACGAGCCGACCACCGGCCTGCACCCGGCCGACGTGCGGCTCCTGCTGAGTCAGCTGAATCGGCTGGTAGACGCCGGCAACACGGTGATCGTGGTCGAGCACGACCTCGACGTGGTCGCCGCGGCCGACTGGGTGATCGATCTCGGGCCGGCCGGCGGCGACGCAGGCGGGCGCATCCTCGTCTCGGGGCCGCCGGAGAAAGTGGCCGCGCACGCATCGAGCCGCACAGCTCCCTACCTCGCCAGGCGGCTCGCCGACGGCAACGCCGGGTAGCGCCGTCTCGACTCGGCTTCCGGGTGTTCTAGATTTGTCAGAACACCTCATGACGCGAAGGAGCCTCAATGACCGGTTGGCGTATTCGGGACTTCCATGCCGACGACCTCGACGGCATCCTCCAGCTCTGGCAGGAGATCACGGCCGCCAAGACCGAGCCGGTCTATGGGCTCTCCGAGGTGCTGGCCTCCTGCCAGATGGACCACGCCGTCGTCGCTCTGCACGGCGATGAGGTGGTCGGCGCGGCCGTCGGCCGGGCCGCGCACGCCCAGGGCTGGATCGTCTTCCTCGCCACCCGGCAGGTGTGGCAGAGCCAGGGCATCGGCAGCGCCATGCTCGCGGCCCTCGAGGCGCGGATGGCGCCGCACGGGATCACGAAACTGTCCGCCCTGATGCCCGAGACCGCCAGCCGGGTCGACGCCTTCCTCAACCGCGGCTTCGAGGTGAAAAAACACCTGCGCTACTTCGAGCGCGACATCCCCGTGCAACGCGAGGGCCTGCGCGCCCTCAGCGAGCTGGGCGGCCGGGTGCTTCCCCGAGACCTCTGGGCCGGGGTCGGCGGCATGCGCACGGAGAAGGAGCTGCTCGAGCGCCGTCTCGTCATGCCCCTGGCGAAACCGGAGATGGCCGACCTGTACGGCGTCGTTCCGCCCAAGGCCGTCGTGCTGTTCGGCCCTCCCGGCACCGGCAAGACCACCTTCGCGAAGGCCATTGCCTCCCGGCTCGAATGGCCGTTCGTCGAGGTGTTCCCGTCGCGGCTCGCCGGAGACCCCCAGGGTCTGGCCGGGGCGCTCCGAGAGACCTTCCTCAAGATCTCCGAGCTGGAGCACGCGGTCGTGTTCATCGACGAGGTCGAGGAGATCGCCGCGCAGCGTGGCGGCGAACCCCCCTCGCCCCTCCAGGGCGTGACCAATGAACTGCTCAAGATCATCCCGGCCTTCCGGGAGCAGCCGGGCCGGCTACTCGTCTGCGCGACCAACTTCATCCGGGCCCTCGACTCCGCCCTGCTCCGGCACGGCCGGTTCGACTATGTCATCCCGATCGGCCTGCCGGACGATGCCGCCCGCCAGGCCATCTGGGAGGGATACATCCCGAAACCCTTCGCCGGAACCGTCGACCTGGCCACCCTGGTGGAGGCGAGCGGAGGGTTCTCGCCGGCCGACATCGAGTATGCCGCCCGGCGGGCCTCCCAGCAGGCGCTGGAGCGAGCGCTCTTCGAGGACCGCGGCGACGCCGATGCGAGCGGCCCGGGCACCGAGGACTACCTGGCGGCAATCCGTTCGACGCGCACCACGGTTTCGGCACAGGTGGCGGCCGAGTTCCTGGAGGACATCGAGCGTCTCGCCCGGCTGTGAGCGATGCCGCGGCGTCAGCCGCGGGTCCGGCCAGAGGGCCCCCGACCGGACGGAGCGACGGCCTCCTGCATGAACTCGGCCAGGGTGGCCTCGATGGTCGCGTACGACCACCGGTAGGCGGCGTCACCGTCGCGCTCGGCGAGAGCGACGGCGAGCTGGTTGTGCCGGTGCGCGGAGGGCGGGGTGTACTCGGTGATGGTGAACCGTTTCTCCTCCTCCCTGGTGCGCAGCAGGGCTGCAACCGTGCCGGCGAAGTGGCCCATGACGCCGTTGCCCGAACCGATCAGGATCAACGAGTGGAAGGCGACGTCCGCCTCCAGAAACCCGCGGCCGTCGCCGGCGAGATCGGCGGCGACCATCGCCGAGGCGGCCTCGGCGACGCCGGCGAGCTGTTCAGGCGTCATCAACCTGGCGCTCAGCCGGGCCGCGACCGGCTCGATCCCGAGCCGAAGTTCGAGCATCTCGCGCATCTGGGTGAAGTACTCGGGCCCGCGGCCGCGCCAGACGATGATCTGCGGGTTCATCAGGTCCCAGGCCTCACGCGGAAGCACCTGCGTGCCGACGCGCTGGCGTGGTTCGACCATGCCGAGCGACTGCAGCACCCGCAGCGCCTCGCGCAGCACGGATCGAGAGACCGCGAACGTCGTGATGATCTCGTCGAGGTTCAGGATGTCACCGGGCGCGTAGCCGCCGTCGACGATCTCCTGGCCGAGGGAGTTCAGCACGCGGGCGTGCAGTCCTCGTTCGCGCCACGAGCCGGGGCCAACGCCAGTGATCATCAGTATTTCCTTCCGGTGCCGGGTGCCTCGGTCGCTCGCGGCGAGCCTGCGTCGGCCGTTCACAGCGCCACCGCGATCGTATCGGCGAATTGTGCCGTCGCCGTTTCCAAAACCACCGAACGTATGCGACACTCAAATATCTGATTAATCAGATTAATTACCGCACGGTGTTTTTTCCCGCCAGACCGGACTCGCAGCCGGCCGGACGATTCCCCGTGCACCACTTTGACGATGGGGTCGCAGGGACGCGGCCTCGGAATGGACATTCAGATGTATCTCTCCCTTGCGACAATGGCCACCGCGCCGGTTGTGCCGATCACCCCGGCCGGAAGCGACGCCCAGCTGATCATCGCCGCGCTCGTCGGCATCGCCGTCATCATCGTGCTGATCACCTGGCTCAAGGTCCACCCGTTCCTCGCCCTCGCGATCGGCGCCGTCGGCGTCGGCGCCGGCGCGGGGCTCGCACCGGGCGCCGCGGTCACCAGTTTCAGCACCGGCTTCGGCGGAACCATGGCCGGTGTCGGCATCCTCGTCGGCTTCGGGGCCATGTTCGGAAAGCTGCTCGCCGACTCGGGCGGAGCCGACCGGATCGTCGATTCGCTGGTCACTCGCTCCAGTGTTCGCACGCTGCCGTGGACGATGGCGCTGATCGGCGGCCTGATCGGCCTGCCGATGTTCTTCGAGGTCGGCCTTGTGCTCCTCATCCCGGTGATCATCCTCGTCGCACGACGCAGTGGCATGTCCCTCATCCGGATCGCCATTCCCGCCCTCGCCGGGCTGTCGGTCATGCATGGCCTGGTCCCGCCCCACCCCGGCCCCCTCGTCGCCGTCACGGCCCTCGGCGCCAACCTCGGCCTCACTCTCGCGATTGGCGTTCTCGTCGCCATCCCCACGGTGATCGTCGCCGGCCCGATCTTCAGCAAGTTCGCCAGCCGTTGGGTCTCCGTGCCCGTGCCCGCGCTGTTCATCACCACCGAAGACCTCGGTGCCGGTGAGACGCAGACCAAGCGCCCCAGCTTCCTGATCACCCTCTCCGGCATCCTCCTGCCCGTCGTCCTCATGCTGGCCAGGTCGATCGCCGACGCCATCGCCCCCAATTCGACGGACCCGCTCAACGCGACACTCGATTTCCTCGGCACCCCGATGATCGCCCTGGGCCTCGCCGTCATCTACGCCATGATCGTCTTCGGCCGTGGCGGCGGCATGGACCGCGCCGCGGTGTCGACGTCGCTCGCCGACTCGCTGCCCCCGATCGCCGGAATCCTCCTCATCGTCGGCGCCGGCGGCGGGTTCAAGCAGGTCCTGATCGACACCGGAATCGGCGGGGTCATCGCGAACGCCGTCGCAGGCAGCAGCATCTCGGTGCTCCTCCTCGCCTGGATAGTCGCCGCGCTCGTGCGCGTCGCCACCGGCTCGGCGACGGTCGCGACCGTCACCGCCGCCGGCATCCTCGCCCCCGTTGCCGCCAGCCTGACCGGCACGGACCTCTCCCTGATGGTGCTCGCGATCGGCGCCGGTTCGCTGTTCCTCTCCCATGTCAACGACGCCGGCTTCTGGCTCGTCAAGGAATACCTGGGCACCACGGTCGGGCAGACCCTCAAGACCTGGACCGTCATGGAGTGTCTCATCTCGGTCACCGGCCTGGCCGGCGTGCTCCTCCTGAACATCGTGATCTAGCATGTTCGAGAACCAGCAGCCCGTCCTCGTCATCATGGGCATCTCCGGCTCCGGTAAGTCGACGGTGGCGGGCATCCTCGCCGGCCAGCTCGGCTGGGACCTCGAGGAGGGTGACGACCTGCACCCGCAGGAGAACATCGACAAGATGTCGGCCGGCCACGCCCTGAACGATGAGGACCGCGCGCCCTGGCTCGACACAATCTCGTCGTGGATCATCGAGCACACCATGGCCGGGGTGCCCGGGATCATCACCTGCTCCGCGCTCAAGCGCCGCTACCGCGACGTGCTGCGCGAGCACAACGTGATCTTCGTGCACCTGGCCGGGTCGAAAGACCTGATCGGGCGGCGGCTCGCCACCCGGCACGACCACTACATGCCGACCTCGCTGCTCGACTCGCAGGTGGCGACCCTCGAGGTGCCGGACCCCGACGAGCGGGCGATCACCATCGACGCGGGACGTGCACCGGCCGAGGAGGCCGCAGAGATCGTGCGTCGGCTCGGGCTGACGCCGCGTCCGGGCTCATCGAGCCTCGGTGCCACGGAGCCGGGGAAATCATCGGTCGGCCGCGCAGCTCCGGCCGCTGACGCGGAGCGCCGGACCGAGTAGCAGAGCGACCACGTGATTGACGAACGGCCCCGCATTGCGCGGGGCCGTTCGTGCGCACCGGGGGCGCACAGGGTTCCCCGCGGAGATCGGCTAATCTGAAGGGGTACCTGTCGGCGTGTCGGCCGGTGGCCGTGCCGCACACCCGTGCCGGACGAGCGGAGGAAGATGAACCCGATCGCCTCCTCCACGGTGCCAACAACGCGCAACACCCCCTCACGGGCCCCCTGGCCACGCGCCGTGCTCCTCACCATGGTCACCCTGGTGGCCACCGTGCTCTGCCTGATCGCGGTCCACGGCTTCAGCGCCAGCCACTCGATGGCTTTCTCCGCAGCGACCGGAACGGCCGCGCATCACGTGGCGACCGACACCCGGCCTACCGCTGAGCTCCCGGTGCTGTCCACGACCCGCACCGGTCCGACGATGACCCTGGCCGCACCCGCGAACCAGCCGACGCTGTGCACCCAGCGCAATTCGCTCGGCGGCAGCGGCACGGTGGCGACGACGTGCCCCAACGTGCTCGCGGTCGGCCCCCACGCCGTCCTCGCCCGGATGCCGGCCGACTCCGGCCTGGTGCTGGCCTCCGGCGGTTTCGTCAACGACAGTTTCCGGGCCATTCCCCCACACCTGCATCGCCCCAGCCTCACCCTCCTCTCCATCAGTCGCGTTTAGACCGAATCCGCCCACCTGCCCGTGCCGGGCAGCGTGGCGATGCCGTGATCCACGGCCACCGGTTTCACACCTGACTTGACGACGAATGGATGACTTGATGATGAACATTTCCCTGCCCACCACACGCAGGACCGGGCGCCTCGGTTGTGCCGCCGCCCTCACGACCGGCCTCGCGCTCGTCCTGGCCGGGTGCGCTCCGAGCCCGGATGCCGCACCCGCAGGTTCGGTCTCCGCCGCGGCCTTCGAGCACATTCACGGCCTCGGCGCGGACACCGGTTCGGGGCAGACGTTCGTGGCCACCCACCAGGGAATGTGGCTGATCCCCACGGACACGCTTCCGTCCAGCTATCCGGCCCGATCCTCGGCTGGCGACCTGGCACAGCCGACCCAGATCGCCGGCCGGGTGCTCGACTTCATGGCCTTCACGGTGGCCGAGCCCGGCCGGTTGTTGGCCTCCGGGCATCCCGATCCCGATGCGCCATCCGATCTGGCCCTCCCCAACCTGGGCCTGATCTCCAGCACGGATGCCGCGGAAAACTGGACTCAGCTGTCACTCGAGGGCGAGACGGACTTTCACGATCTCGACGCCGTGCCGCTGTCCGGCGACGATCTGCGGGTGTACGGCTACGACTCCGGCAAGGGCACCCTGGCGATCAGCGACGACTCGGGCGCGACCTGGACGACCGGCGAAACCGTCCCGCTGCGAGACCTCGCGGCCGACCCGGCCAATCCGGACCAGGTCTACGCGACCACGGCCGAGGGACTCGTCAGCAGCAGCGATGCCGGCCGCACCTTCAGTCTGGAACCCGCCGCACCGATTCTGTATCTGATCGACGTCGGCGATGCACAGACGGGCGGAGGCCTCGTCGGGATCGACCTGGACGGCCTGGTCTGGCATCAGGAGTCCACCGCCGGTCCCTGGGTCGAGGGTGGCCACACCGAGGGGGCACCCCTCGCCCTCAGCTACGTCGGCGGCAGCGTGCCGTGGATCCTCGCCGCGGACGACCGCGGCGTCGTGGCGAGCGACGACTTCGGAGCGACCTGGACCGTCCTCGTCCCGGCAGAGGCCTAGGCCATGAGCCGGAGATCGATCAGGGGCGCGACCTTCTTCATTACCCCCGGGGGCATACTGGCACCGACGGAGACTCCGTCACACACGAAGGGAGACCACTCATGATGTATGGCTACGGAGGGGGAATGGGATGGGCCTGGGTGTTCGGCCTGCTGGCCGTGGTCGGCCTGGCTTTGCTCGTCGTGCTCATGGTTCGATTGTTCGCCGGCGGAGTCGACCGGAACACGCCGGCCCCCCCGAACGCGCAAGACCCGCGGACGACGCCACCCGGCGTTCCGGGCAGGAGTCGCGCCCACGAGATCCTCGACGAGCGTTTCGCGCGGGGTGAGCTCACTGTCGAGCAGTACCGTGAACAGCTCCGGGTTCTCGGCGAGGGCGTGTAGTGAAACCGATCAGCCGTCGGGCCGCCCTCACGCTCGGCAGCCTGGGCGTCGCCGGCACCGCGATCGGTGGTGCCGGCCTGATCTGGAGCGGCCGGGAAGGCCAGGGCGCGGCCGGCGGCCAGGCACCCGACTCGGCCTTCGGGGCCGTTCCGGGCGACACCCTACGCCAGCCCTCCGAGCTGCGAAGCGCCGACGGCCTCCTCGAGGTGAAGCTGGATGCCGCACCCGGCCGGGTGACCATCGGCGGCCGGGGCGCGACGACGCTGGGCTACAACGGCGGCCTTCCCGGCCCGACCCTCCGCGTTCGGGCCGGCGACCGGGTCGCCGTGCGCCTGCACAACGGACTCGCCGAGGCGACCAACCTGCACGTACACGGCCTGCACGTTTCACCAGCGGGCAACGGTGACAACCCGTTCGTCATGGTGGAGCCCGGCGACTCATTCGATTACGAGTACCGGCTGCCGGCCGACCATCCGCCCGGCCTGTACTGGTACCACCCGCACCACCACGGCCTGGTGGCCGACCAGGTCTTCGGCGGACTCTACGGCGCGATCATCGTCGACGATCCCGGCCCGATCCCGGCGGCCCGTGAGCGCGTGCTCGTGATCTCCGACATCACCCTTGACGAGTCGGGAAACCTGACGAGGTCCAGCCTGGGCGAACGGATGCGCGGCCGCGAGGGTGAGCTCGTGCTGGTGAATGGCCAGCTGAAGCCGAACCTCGGCATGCGTCCGGGCGAGCGCGAACGCTGGCGCATCGTCAACGTCTGTGTGTCCCGCTACCTGCGCCTGCGCCTGGACGGCCAGGACCTTCGGCTTCTCGGCCTGGACTCCGGGAGGTTCGAAGCGCCGGAGAGCGTGGACGAGGTGCTGTTGGCACCCGGCAACCGAGCGGATCTCTGGGTCACGGCGGCCGAGGGCGACGGGGTGCTGCGCGCCGTCGCCTACGACCGGGGAAGCGCCGGGATGGGCGGGATGATGGGCGGCGACGCCCTCGGAGGGACGACTGGGATCATTGACCTCGCCACGGTGACCGTCGCTGGCGCCGGCGTCGCCGCGCTGCCATCATTCCCCGCCCAGAGGAAACCCGTCGACCTCCGCGGCGCTGCCGTCACGGCCCGCCGGGAGTTCGTCTTCGCCATGGGGATGGGCGGCGGGATGGGCGGCGGGATGGCCTTCACGATCAACGGCCGCGAATTCGACGGCGGCCGCGTCGACACCACCGTGCGGGGCGGCAGCGTCGAGGAATGGACCCTGACCAACGCCACCCAGATGGATCACCCCATGCACCTGCACGTCTGGCCCATGCAGATCATCGAACGCGACGGACGAAGCGTGGACAGCGTGCTCTGGCAGGACGTCGTCAATGTGCCGGCCCGTGGTGTCGTGCGGGTGCGGATCGACTTCACCGGGTTCCCGGGCAAGACCGTGTACCACTGCCACATTCTCGACCACGAAGACAACGGCATGATGGGCGTCATCGACGTGCGTCCGGCCGACCAACCGCTCGCCTAGACCGAGCCCAAAGAATCAGGACCATGAAACACAACGGACTTTTCCGGCGGACCACGCCGGAGCCCATCGGGACGGACCGCCTCGCCGATTTCTCCTACCTCGAACCGGGGGTGGTGTATCTCGACTCCGCCTGCCAGAGTCTGCGTCCGCAGCCGGTGCTTGATGCGCTCACGGAGTATTACACCGGCTACAACGCGTGCGGCGGTCGGGTGAAATATGCCTGGGGCCGGCGCGTCGACGACGAGGTGGCGGCCGCCCGCCAGGGCGTGCTCGGCCTGCTCGGCCTGTCGGGCCGCCATTACGCGGTCTCATTCACCCTGAACACGACCTTTGGCCTCAACCTGCTGCTGCAGCAGCTGCCGCACGACCGTTACGCCCGGGTCGTCACCAGCCACATCGAGCACAACTCGGTCTTCCTGCCCACCATGACGGCGGCGAAACGGCTGGGCGTGCCCCGGCTCGTGCTCGACCGGGCCGCCGACGGCGCGTTGCTCTACGAACCGGCCCAGCTCGAACGCGCGATCGTGGTCGTCAACACCGCCTCGAACATCGACGGCCGCCTGCTGACAAACCTGGCCGAGCTCGTGCGCGACACGCACTCCCGCGGCGGGATCGTCATCCTCGATGCCGCGCAGTCGATGGCCCACGAGCGCGCCCTGCTCCAGAAGACCGAAGCGGATGCGATCTGCTTCTCCGCGCACAAGATGTACAGCGCGAGTCTGGGCGTGGTCATCGCCCGGCACGCACTGCTGGCCTCGCTCGAGTTGTCCTTCGTCGGTGGGGGGATGGTCGCGGATGTCCGCGAGGACTCCTACGACCTGCTTCCGAACGACCCGGGCGCCCTGCTCGAACCCGGACTGCAGGCCTGGGCGGAGATCATCGCTCTCCGGCACGCCACCGACTGGCTCGGCCAGGTTCGCCCCGGCGGCCGGCCGCCGGCGGAACACCTCTCCGTGCTGTCGGAGCGTCTCTTCGACTCGCTCTCCGACATCCCCAACCTGACCGTGGTCAACGCCGCTGCCAGCCCGGTGATCAGCGTCTACGCGCCGAAGCAGGACTCGCACCGGCTCGCCGTCTTCCTCTCCCAGTCGGGGATCGCCGCTCGCAGCGGCTACTTCTGCGCCCACCACTACCTGAAGAACCGTCTCGGCCTGCCCCCGCTGCTGCGCTTCTCGCTCGGACTCCACTCGACCACGGCGGACGTGGATCGGGCGCACGACGCCCTCGCGCGCCTCATGAAAGGCCTCTCCTAAATGTTCTGCATTGCCGCCTTCATCGTTCTTCTGTTCATGGGCGCCGTGTCGGCGCGGTACCGGCGCTACCTCGCGAAAGCGGCGAGCTGCACGCTACGCCGGATCACCTTCCGCCCCTGCGACACGACCTTCAAGCAAGACCTGAAGGACCACATGCTCGCGCCGCTCGCGGTCCGCAGGCCCGGCCTCGTCGGCCCGGCCAGCGTCGTCCTCGAGGTCGTCGCCTTCCTCGTCGTGCTCACGACCATCTGGAGTGGCTACGTCGTCGTCGAGAGCGCGGCGAACCTCTACGTCTACGGCACCTGCAACAAGCAGGACTCCGCGTCCTGCAGTCTGGGCGCCGAGGCCTGCTCCATCCCCGACCAAACCCCGACCTTCGGCGAATCCCTCGCGGCCTGGGACATCGTCGGTGCCTTCGGCAACGACTTCGCGCGGCTCGGCGAGACGTTCTCGGCGATCCCCTCCCGAATGCAGAACTGGGATGCGGAGACCTACCTGCCGGCCAATGCCAGCTACCTCAACGGCCTGGACGCGAAGAAGCCGACCGCGCTCGAGGTCATCGACCCCGGCTGCACGTACTGCATGGAGCTGTTCCAGAACATCGAGGAGGCCGGCTTCGACGACCGGCAGAACCTCAGCTACATCGCCTACCCGATCCAGTCGGCGACGGGCTACAAGTTCCCGAACTCGCTGCTGGTCACCCAGTACCTCGAGGCGCTGCGACTGAACCCGCTCGCCGACGCGAAGACCCCGGTCGACTGGCAGATCCTCAAACGGATCTACACCGAGGAGAACGCCGAGGGCGTGTCCTGGCAGAGCGTGTTCAACAGCACCGACGCCACCGAGGCCACCACGTTGCTGCAGGACTGGGCGCAGGAGTTCGGGCTGAGCCGGGCGCAGGTCGACACCGTCGCATCCGTCGCCGCGTCGACCGAGGTGGCCCGGATCATCGCCGACAACAAGACCCTGGTCGAGGAGCGCATCCACACCGTCAAGATCCCGTCCATCATCTTCGACGGGCGTCGGCACGACGGGCTGGTCTCGGTGGGTGACCTGGACTGACCCCACGCCGGGACGGACCCGGCACGCGTCTGCCAGACTGACGCAGACTACGAAAGACGCGCGGAACACCGGCGCGGGAGGCAAAGGAGCTTGGGTCATGGCAACAATCGGCTGGATCGGCCTCGGCAATATGGGCGGCCCGATGACGGCGAACCTCGTGAAGGCCGGACACACGGTGCGCGGTTTCGACCTGAGCCCGGCCGCACTCGCGAACGCGGCGGCGTCCGGGGTCGTCCCGGCCACGAGCATCGCGGATGCCGTGGCCGGGGCGGACGCCGTCTTCACCATGCTGCCCAAGGGCGAGCACGCCCTCGCCGTCTACCTGAACGATGACGGCGTGCTGGCCTCCGCCGGGCCGGGCACCCTGCTTCTGGACTCCTCCACCATCGACATCGAGTCGGCCCAGCGGCTGCACGATGCCGCCGCCGAGGCCGGCTTCCGGTTCGTGGACGCCCCGGTGTCCGGGGGGATCAGCGGCGCTGAGGCGGGCACGCTCACGTTCATGATCGGCGGCGACGCCGAGGCCGTGGCGGATGCACGCGGCTTCATCGAGCCGATGGCAGCCAACATCATCCCGACCGGGGGCGCGACCACGGGCCAGGCCGCCAAGATCTGCAACAATCTGATGCTCTTCATCAACCTGGCCGCGACGGCGGAGGGCGCCGTGCTCGCGGACCGGCTGGGGCTCGACAAGCAGGTGTTCTGGGACATCGCGTCGGTGTCCTCCGGCGACAGCTGGGCGCTGCGCACCTGGTATCCCGTTGCCGGGGTGGTGCCGGGCTCGGCCGCCAACCGCGACTTCGCCCCGACGTTCACGGCCGAACTGGCGAGCAAGGACATCAACCTGGCCATCTCCGCGGCGAAGGCGACGGATACGCCGCTGGAGATGGGCGAGCACGTGCAGCGGCTCATGCAGCGACTGATCGACGCCGGTGAGGGCGGCCTGGACTGCTCCGCGATCGTCAGGCTCGTCGACGGGACCCTCGCCGCTCCCGCCGCTCCCGCGTGACGCTGCTCGACGGCGCGATCATCCTGCTGGCCGGGATCGCGGCCGGGATCATCAATGTGGTCGCCGGCGCCGGCACCCTGATCACGTTCCCCGTGCTCCTGGCACTGGGCGTGCCGCCGATCACCGCGAACGTCTCAAACACGGTCGGTCTGGTGCCGGCCTCCGTCGCCGGAGCCGTCGGCTACCGGCGGGAGCTGGCGACGCAGTGGCGCCCGGTGGCCGCGATGGCGCTCTTCTCTGCGGTGGGCGGGGTGGCCGGCGGATTGCTGCTGCTCGTACTGCCCGGGGAGTTCTTCACCGGAGTCGTCCCGTTCCTGTTGTTGCTGGCCGCGCTGCTCTCGGCGATCCAGCCCCGCGTGGCCCGCTTCGTGAGGCGCAGGTCAACCGCGGTTCCCGCCGGCACGGCAAGCCAGGCAGCCACCCCCGGAACGGCCCAGCCCGATGCCCGGACGGCGACACCGGATACGCGCCCGCTGACCCTCGGGCTCATTATCGGAGTGCTCGCCACCGGCGTGTATGGCGGCTACTTCGGCGCGGCCCAGGGCGTCGTGCTGCTCGCGCTGCTCGGCATCCTCTGGTCCACCGACCTGCACCGTGCGAACGGGGCCAAGAACGTGCTCGCCGGGGTGGCGAACCTCGTCTCGGCGATCATCTTCATCACCAGCGGCACGGTGGACTGGCGGATCGCGCTTCTCATCGGCGTCGGTTCGGCCGCGGGAGGCTGGCTGGGCGCCCGGATCGGGCGCAGGCTTCCCGCGCCGGTGCTGCGCACGATCCTCGTGCTCGTCGCGGTGATCGCCGCCGTGGTGCTCTTCGTGACCTGACCCCCCTCACCTGGAGCGGGTCTCACCTCGCACCGGCCGCCCGCGGGCGCCGCGCCGAAGCGCGGGAGTTGTGCCTCCCGCGCAGCGGCGCACGACCCGCGCGCCGCGAAACGGATGCCTGAGCTACGGCTTCCAGACCATCAGCACGACCACGATGACCAGCATGAGCGACGAGATCCCGGAACCCATAGCCACCCGGGAGTACCCGGCGACCTTGGTGTCGGGGCCGGCCGCACCCGTGGCGACCGTGATCGCCTCGGCCGCCTGGCGCATGGCCGGGACGACGACGAACAGGTTGACGGCCAGGGCGATCGCGTAGAAGAGGATCGAGAGCAGTACCCAGGTTGAGCCGAAGGAGAAACCCTCCTCCGGGTCTGCGACCCCGAGGGCGCCGAAGCCGAAGAACGCGACGATGATCGACAACAGGGTGAAGAGGTTCACCGACTTCGCCAGCGTGGCGACCTGTCCGGCCTCCCCCGCGCGAATGGAACGCATGGCGGTCATCGGCAGGATGGCCATCGGACCGACGATGAAGACCGCGGCGACAATGTGCAGGGTATTGAACAGAATTTCCATGGCTTCAGCGTATGCCGTCGGCGACACCCGGGTGGTCGGCGGGGAGGCCGTGGCGTTGCCCGGCGGCGAGCAGGGCCAGGTTCTTCTTCTCCCAATCGGCCACGGCCTGCCGCTGCGGGTCGAGGGCACGGCCCTCCGCGCAGGCCGTGACGGTTCGCCCGCACACGCAGGAGCCGGAACGGGCGGGGTCATCGTGGTGCAGCGTCCCGAGCCGCCAGATCACGGCCATCGCCCAGTCCAGTTGGCGCAACGCCAGCATGCCCCGGCGTTCGGCCCGCTTGACCAGGTCGTTTTCGAGCACGGCGCGGATCTCCCCGCTCACCGTGCGGTCGAAGCGACCGGCGACCAGGCCGCGGAGCTCGTCGACCTGCCCGGTCAGGGTCAGGATCGTCGCACCGGCCTCCGTGGCATCCGCGGTCGCCTTCTCGATGCCCTTCCGGTGCACCTCCTGCAGGTCGGCGTACTGCGCCAGCCAGAGTTGTACGTGTTCTGAGTCGCGGCGCTCCGCCTTGTCGTCGCCGAGGTGATGCCGGCACACCGCGCAGACCACCTGGTCGGTCGCGGAGGTGAAGGTGAAGGGCTGCAGCGCCTGGCAACAGAAGCACTGAGCCCGAATGGCCACATAGAGCGGATACGAGTGCGTCACGGTTTCTCCCTGGCTGGCCTGCATCGAGCGTAACCCGTCGCGGCTGACGACAGTTCCTCCCCCAGAGCGTCTGACGCCTGCCCTGAGCTAGGTTCAGTAGGGACATCGATCATCATGACCCAAGGAGCATCGTGGTAACCCTGAACGGTGGCGGGACCCGGAAGCGACGCGCAGCCCAGTCCATTATCGAGAGACTTCTTCGGTTGCAGGACAGCGCCCGGCCCAGAAGCCGGTGGGAGCGCCTGGTGGGGCGATCCCCGCTCGGCCGGAACTGCGAAGGTCTCTACCAGGGTGCGCTGGGTGAGATCGCCGTCGGGGCACGCCTGAGGACTCTCTCCTCCGAGTGGGCGGTCTTCCACTCGCTGCCGATCGGCCTGGACGGCTGGGACATCGACCATATTCTCATCGGTCCGGGCGGCATCGTCACCATCAACACCAAACATCACCGCGACCTGCCCATCGGGGTCTCCCGGAACGAGCTGACCGTGGACGGCCAACCGGTTCCGTACCTGCGCCATTCGGAATTCGAGGAGCAGTACGTCTCGACCCTCCTTCAGGACCGCTGGTCGTCAATCCCGCCGATTCACCCGGTCGTCGTGTTCGTCGCCCCCCGGGAGATCCTCTCCCTCTCGGTTGGGTCGCACGTCACCGTTCTGGACCTGAAGAACCTCCTGGCGTGGCTGGCGGCACTCCCCGTTGTCCTCGACGAGTCGGATCGGCGGGGCATTGTCGAGCTGTTCGACAACCCGGCGATGTGGGCCAACACCGCGGTCGGCACCGGTGATGCCCTGTTGGACCGGTTCTTCGCCCTGGAGGCGGAGATCCGGGCGGCCCGCCGGCAGCGCACGGTCCGGCTTCCCCTCGCGGCACTGCTCGCGGTCAGCCTGACCACCGCGATGGTCCTGGTAACCCTGGCCCTGCTGCGCCAGCTCGCGGGCTGAGCCGGCGAGCGTCAGGACAGGATGTCCTTGGTGACGAACCGGCCGTAGGCCAGCGCTCCGAAGACCAGCAGGTAGCCGCCCTGCAGCAGCGCATTGGTGCCGAACGACGACCACTCGATCGGCTGGCGCAACAGGTCCGCGAAATCGAGCCAGTAGTGGCTGAACAGCCACGGATGCAGCCAGTCGAGCTGCGGAAGCGCGTCGAGCACCTGCGACACGACCGAGACCACGATCGTGGCCGCCATCGCCCCGACAGGCACGTCCGTCAGCGTGGAAATGAACAGGCCGATCGCCGAGAGGCCGAGCATCGAGACGGTGACGTACCCGGCGATGAGCAGCGAACGCAGCACGGACTCCCCCACCCCGATGGTGTCGCCGGAAAGCAGCGTCACCGGGCCGACCGGGAAGAGGGCGGCACCGATTGCCGCTCCGGACACGACGATGGTGAGGGTGGCCGCCAGGCAGAACACGGCGGCGCCCGCGTACTTGACGACGAGCAGGCGCACCCGCCCGGCCGGGGCCACGAGCAGGTAGCGCAGCGTTCCGAGGCCCGCCTCGCCGGCGATGGTGTCGCCGGCCACAACGCCGATGGTCAGCGGCAGGAAGAGCGGGATGCAAACCACCATCGCGGTGATCGCCACGAAGAGGCCGTTCTGGGTGACCCGGTCGAGGAAGGGCGGGCCTCGCCCAGGGGCCACCGGGGAACTCGTCAGTCGCACAGCGACGGCGATCAGCACCGGTACGGCCGCCAACGCGAGCAACATCGCCCAGGTGCGTCGACGCCGGAACAGCACGGTCAGCTCCGACACCATCAGCGCCCAGCCGGAGGCGCGCCCGACGGACTCGATCGGCCCGGCGCCCGGCGTATTGCCGGACCGCGTGTCGCTGGACCGCGTGTCGCTGGGCTGAATGTCACTGGGCTGAATGTCACTGGGCTGAATGTCACTGGGCTGAATGTCACTGGGCAATGTCGAACCCCTCCCCGGTCAGGGCCACGAATCGTTCCTCGAGGCTGGCACCGACAACGGAGAAGCCGCGCACCCGCACGCCGTCCGCGACGAGGGCGGCGACGATGGTTTCGGGGGCCGCCGCCTCGGCGGGCAGGGGCGCGCTGAGCACGCCGTCCGCGTGCGGATCGCCCGGAGCCTCGAACCGTTCGGCGACGAGGCCGAGGCCGGCCAGAATCCGCCGGGCGTCGGCGATATCGGGCGTGCGCACTCGCACATGGGCCTCGCCCACCCGGCGAAGTTCGTCGAGGGTGCCCTGGGCCACGAGGCTGCCGGCGCTCATCACCGCGGCGTGGGTGCACATCTGTTCAACCTCGGCAAGCAGGTGGCTGGAGACGAAAACCGTCGTTCCCTCCGCTGCGAGCGAGCGCACCAGGCTGCGAACCTCACGGGTGCCCTGCGGGTCGAGCCCGTTCGTCGGTTCGTCGAGTACGAGCAGGTCGCGTGGGACCAGCAGCGCGTTGGCGATGCCGAGGCGCTGCTTCATGCCGAGCGAGTACGCGCGCACCTTCTTGCCGGCCGCATGGCCGAGGCCGACCCGCTCCAGGGCCAGGCGGACCCGTTCGGTGCGCGTGGCCGAGGAGGCCCCAGGGTCTGCAGCGTCCAGCCGGCGCAGGTTGGCCGCTCCGGAGAGGAACGGGTAGAAGGCCGGCCCCTCGACCAGGGCGCCTACCCGCGGCAGCACATCGCGCAGCCGGCCGGGCATTTCCTGGCCGAGCACGGCAATGTCGCCGCTGCTGGCCGACGCGAGCCCGAGCAGCATCCGGATCGACGTGGTCTTGCCGGACCCGTTCGGGCCGAGGAAGCCGAAGACCGCGCCTCGGGGCACCGCAAGGTCGATGCCGTCGACGGCCGTCTGGTGGCCGAACCGCTTGGTCAGCCCCCGGGTCTCGATCGCCAGGTCGACGGACGGGGTAGCGGAGCTCAACCCCCGACGGCCGCGGCCTGGAGCCGCGCCGACGGCACGGAACCGGCGAAGACCCGGCCGTCGTCGGTGACCAACACATTGATCAGGGCACTGGAGAGCAGCCGACCGCCATCGACGCTCTCGGTGACCTGCGCGAGCATCGGGTCGGCCAGAACGTCGGCCGACACCGTGCCGGCCGGCAGCTCGACGACGGATGCCCAGCCGGTTCCCGCAACGCTCACACCGGGGAGCATGCCCCCGCCGCTCTTGAACTGCTCGGCGAGCGCCTTGGCTTCGGCCTTGGTGGTCGGCATCTTTCCGTCTTCGATGCCGGGCATCGCGGCGTCACTCATCTTCTCGTGCAGGGCGGACGCATCCGGCAACGCCTTTTCCTCGACCGACGCCCCGGCGGGCGGGGTGAACTCGAACCGGTCGGCATCCGGCGCCGTGAGGGAGAGCGTGGAATAGGCGAGGGAGAACGCCGGGGCGGACTGGCCGCGCGCCAGCACCTCGACGCGGAGCGGCATGCCCGTCTCGGAGTCGACCGCTATCGATACCTCGCCAACCAGGGTCTCGTCGGTTCGGGGCGTCAGCCGCAGCTCGTAGGCCGTGCGACCCGCCACCCGGGTGTCCTTGCCGACGCTCACCGCGGTGCTCGGGTCGATCGCCGCGAGCATCCGCTCGGCCAGCTGGGCCGGGGTCTGCTGGGCGGGGGTCTGCTGGGCGCTGTCGGTCGAGGGCCCCGTCATTCCGACCGGGTCGGGGAGGGCGACGTGCAGGGCGGTGTTGTCCTTGGAGTTGTACATCCACAGGTCGGTGGCGTTCCGAACAAGGTCGCGTTCGGCGAGCCGGTCCATGATCTGCACGCGGAGGTTGTCCGGTCCGTCGACGTAGATCCGTGCCGTGTGTGAACCGGTGAGCAGTTCCAGGGCGGAGGAGGCGGACGCGGATGCGCCGGTCCCCGCGTTGCTGCCGGAGCCCGTTCCCGCGCTGGGCAGTTCGGGAAGGCCGAGTTCCGAGGTCTGTTCGATCGTGCCGGAGAGCGCCTGCACGCTGCTGTCGCCGATCATGGCGAGCACCTGGGCGGGGGTCTTGTCCGGCAGGTCGACGGCGGCTCCGGCCTGGAGCGGCACGGTCAGGGCGCCGATGATCACGACGGCGGGAACGACCGCCACGGGGAGCCAGGTGCGTAGATTGCGGCCCATCCGAGCCTCCTTCGACTGGAGTTGATCCTCTTACGATCCTACGTCCGGTCCCGGCGAACCACACCCCTCCCGGTTCAGGAAGCGTGCGCACTCGGTGGATTCTCAGCGGGCGGCGGCCTTCTCGCAACAGCCGGGTGAGCACGCATCGCGCCACGGCCCGAGTCCGGTGAGCGCGGGCCTGACCGAGGCGTCGTCGGTCGACGCGCGCTCAAGCAGAAGGTCGACCAGCCCGCTCACGAAGGCCGGGTGCAGCCCGGGCGTCGGCGTGCGCAGGAAGGCCAGTCCGAGCGCGGCGGCCGTGGCGGCCGCCTCGGTGTCGAGGTCCCAGATCACCTCCATGTGATCGGAGATGAAGCCGAGCGGGACGACCACGACGGCCCTGCCGCCGCGGTGCGCCAGCGCGGTGATCGCGTCGTTGACGTCGGGCTCGAGCCAGGGCATCCCGGGTGGGCCGGAGCGCGACTGGAACGCCAAAGACCAGTCGGGGCGGTGCTCGGCCGGCAATGCGTCCATGATCACGGCGGCGACGGCGCGGTGTTGCGCCTCGTAGGCGCCGCCCGGCCCCCAGTCCAGGTCGCGCGGGCCGCTCGCGGCGGCATCCGCAGACGGGATCGAGTGGGTCGTGAAGAGCACGTGCGTGTCGGCGGGCGCCAGGTTGCGCGCGGCGAGGTCGGCCAGGGCGGACCTGAGCCCGTCGATGAACGGCGTGACGAAGCCGGGGTGGTCGAAGTAGGGGCGCACCGCGTCGATGCTCACCCGGCCGTCGAGTTCGGGATGAGCGGCCGCCTCGGCCAGGTTCTCCCGGTACTGCCGGCAGCTCGAGTATGAGCTGTAGGCGCTGGTCGTGAGCGCGAGCAGCCGGGTGTGCCCCGCCGTGGTCGCCTCGGCCACGGTGTCGCCGAGGTACGGAGTCCAGTTGCGGTTTCCCCAGTAGACCGGCAGGTCGATGCCGCGGCTCGCGAGTTCGGCCTCGAGCGCCGCCCTCAACGCGCGGTTCTGCGCGTTGACGGGGCTGATCCCCCCACACGCCCGGTAGTGCGTCGCCACGGCCTCCAGCCGGGCCTCGGGGATGCCGCGCCCGCGGGTGACATTGCGCAGGAACGGAATGACGTCGTCCTGGCCCTCCGGCCCACCGAATCCGAGCAGCAGCACGGCGTCGTAGGCCCGGATGCCGAGTGCCAGGTCGGGCGTCGGCGTTGTGGACGCCATGTCAGGCGCCGGCGCCGGGGCTCACGGCCGCCGGCGGCTGGTAGGGGCAGGCCGGGTCCTCGCCGAGCGGGTCCCCGCTGTCGGCGTAGGCCCTGGCCCGTGAACCGCCGCAGAGGTCCGCGTAGTCGCAACTGCCGCAGCGCCCGGTGAACTCGGTCGCCCGGATCTGCTTGAGCAGGGGGTTGTCGCGGTAGATCTCCGCGAGGGGCGTTGTGCCGACATTCCCGAGGCCGAGCGGCAGGAACCCGGCCGGGTAGACCTCGCCGTCGTAGGCCACGAAGACGATCCCCTTGCCGTCCCGGGTGGAGGCTGTCTGCGCCCTGGGCAGTCCGATCGGGGCACCCATCAGGGTTTCCAGGCGTTCGGTCAGCGCCAGGTAGCGCGGCGTGACCGGTGCCGGCTCTCCGGCCCGGCGGAGGGCAACCACCCGGCGAAAGAACGGCGCCTCGACCGTGCGCACGATGAAGCCGTGCTGGGACGCGTCGAAGAGGAAGTGACAGATCTCCTCGTGCTCGAGCGCCGAGACGGCCTCGGTGGAGACGCCCCGGCCGACCTGCACGAGGAAGAAGACCTCCCAGATCGACGCACCGGCATCGGCGATGAGGGCCGCGACATCCGCCAGTTCGTCGACGTTGGCGCGCATCACTGTCGTGTTCACCTGCACGGTGAGCCCGGCGGCGGAGAGCGCGCGGATGGCCCGCACGGTGTCCTCGAAGTGGCCGTCAATGCCGCGCACGCCCTCGTGAGTCGCGGCAATCGCACCGTCGAGGCTGATCGAAACCGCCTTGACCCCGCTGGCCGCGATCTTCGCGATCATCTCGTTGGTCAGGGTGGGCGTGACCGACGGCGAGAGCGCGGTCGGCAGGCCGAGGCCGGTGGCGTACTCGACGAGCTCAAAAAGGTCGGGGCGCATCAGGCAGTCGCCGCCGGTGAGCACGAGGATCGGATACGGTCGGCCGAACCCGGCGACCTGGTCGATCAGGTTCTTGCCCTGCTCGGTGGTGAGTTCGCCCGGCAGGGCCTGCATGGTCGCGCTGGCGCGGCAGTGCCGGCACGCGAGCGCGCAGGCGCGGGTGGTCTCCCAGAAGACGAGCATCGGCCGCAGCGCGTAGTCGGGGCCGGCGCCGCGCTTTTTGGTCGGCAGGCTGGGCAGCACGCCGGCGCGGTCGACCGTGTTCACCTCGGCGCCGACGTGGACGTCTCCGACGCTCACGACGCCACCTCGGTGACGGAACGGTCAGCGGTCAGGGCGGCAATCGCGTCAGCGGTGCGTTCGGCGTCGACGATGCAACTGGCCAGTCCGACCCCGCGGTAGGACGACCCGGTGAGGTGGATGCCGGGGAGGGCGAGCAGGGCCGTCGCCGCGGCGTCAAGCCGGGCCTGATGCCCGACAACGTATTGCGGCATCCCCTGGGGCCAGCGCTCGATGTGCCGGTCGATCGGCTCCTGGGTCAGGCCCATGGCCTCGACCAGTTCGCCGTGGACCCGGCCGACGAGGGTGTCGTCATCGAGGTCGAGCCAGCGGGCGTCGCCGCGTCGGCCGACCATGCAGCGGATCAGCACGAGGTCGTCATCGGCGAGGTGCGGCCACTTGGCGCTCGACCAGGTGCAGCCGACGACGAGCCGGCCCTCGATCGGCGGCACCAGGAATCCGGTGCCGTCGAGGTCGGTCGGGACCGCGGCGCTCGGGTAGGCCAGGCAGACGGTGGCCACGTCGACGTAAGGGATTTCGGCCAACGAGACGGCCAGTGCGGGCGACTCGGCGCCCAGCAGGCCAACCGTCACGGCCGCCGAGGTGGCGAGCACGACGGCATCCGCCTCGATGCTCGTGCCGTCGGCGAGGAGAACGGTGTAGCCGCTCGCGGTCCGGGTGAGCAGTGACGCCGGGCTGCCGAGGCGGATGTCGTCGCCGGCCAGCCGGGCGGCGAGGGCGTCGATCAGGGTGGCCAGTCCGCCCCGCAGGGTGACCAGTGGGGAACCGGCGGTTTGCGGCGGGGCTGAGCGGCGGCGTTTGCCGAGGGCGAGGTAGAGGCTGCGGTTGTCGCGGGCGAGGCTCGCCATGTCCGGCGCGGTGCTCAGGGCGCTGAGTTCGTCGGCGCGACCGGCGTGCACTCCGCCGAGCAGCGGGTCGACCAGCCGGTCGAAGACCTCGGCGCCCATCCGCGGGCGCACCAGCTCGGCGATGGTCGGATCGGCGGGCTGCGGACGCCGACGGCGGGGCAGGACGATGTCGAGGGCGGCCCTGGCCACTCCGGCGGGTGAGAGCAGCCCGCTCCGCAGCAGGGGCAGCAGCCGGTCGGGGACTCCGAACAGCGTGCCGGCCGGCAGCCGGCGCAGTTTCCCCCGTGACCAGATGCGCGCACCGCTCGCGTTGGGCGCGACGACGAGGTCCCCGAGGCCGAGGTCCTCGATCAGGGTCGCGACCGCGGGGGAACGCACCATGAGGGCATCAGGTCCGACGTCCACGGAGTGGCCACCGAACGGCACCGACGCGATCTTCCCGCCGAGCCGCGGAGAGCCCTCGACCAGGGTGATCTGCACCTCGTCCGCGAGCCGGCGATGCAGATAGTGTGCACTCGTCAATCCGCTGATTCCGCCGCCGATAATGACAATTCGTTGTCGCGAGTGCACTGTATATTCCTCCAATTGCCGGGCGAGCCAGCGCAGCCGACAGCCAGGGGCAATCCTTGTCATCTTCGATCCTACGGCGGTCGTTGCCACGGATTCCGCGGTGGAGGACCGGTGCGACCGTCGAAACCGGCGGCGTGCACTTCTGTGCACGGAACCCGGCCGCCCGGAAGGCTCGTAGCATGGCTGAGAAGACTTAAGGAGCGTTTGATGAGAATTGTGGTCACCGGCGGAAGCGGAAAACTCGGCAAGACGGTCGTTCGGAGGCTCATCGAGGAGGGGCACGAGGTGCTCAACCTCGACCGTGTCGGGGAGAAGAGTCCCGGCCTCGTGCTGATCGACCTCACCGACTACGGGCAGGTCATCGACGCCGTGCTCGGAGTCGACGACCGGCACTCAGGGTTCGACGCGATTGTGCACCTCGGCGCCATCCCCGCCCCCGGACTGGTTCCTGACGTCGCCACCTTCCACAACAACATCCTCTCCACCTACAACGTGTTCCAGGCGGCCAGGCGCGCCGGCATCCGCCGGCTGGTCTACGCGTCGAGTGAGACGGTGCTCGGGTTGCCGTTCGACCTCGACCCTCCCTACCTGCCCGTCGACGAGGAATACCCGGCGCGGCCGGAGAGCACCTACTCGCTGGTCAAGCACCTGGAAGAAACGATGGCGATCCAGCTCACCCGCTGGGACCCGACGCTGAGCATCACCGCCCTGCGCTTCTCCAATGTGAAGGACCCGGAGGACTATGCGGCATTCCCCGCCTTCGACCACGACGCCACCCTGCGCAAGTGGAACCTGTGGGGCTACATCGACGGCCGCGACGGCGCCCAGGCCGTGCTGCGGGCCCTGGAGAACGCGCAGCCCGGCTTCGAGGCGTTCATCATCGCCGCCGCCGACACCGTGATGAGCCGGCCCGACACCGAGCTCGCGGCCGAGGTGTTCCCCGGCGTCGAGTTCCGCAAGCAGGTCGGCACCAACGAGACCCTGCTCTGCATCGACAAGGCCAGGCGGATGCTCGGTTTCGCCCCGGAACACAGCTGGCGCGACCACGTCGTGGCGGCCCCGGCGACCGACTGAGTGGACCGGATCGGCCGTTGTCGACGGCCGATCCCCGCACTTCCGTCTGCCCCGCGGTCGGGCAACACCAAACCCACGGGTGGAAAAGCGCCGTCCTGGGCATAGAATTATTGCTGTTATCACGACGTATGCATTCCCCGGACCTGGTCCGCATCGCGTCAATCGCAATCTTTGCCGCCGTTGGCTGAGATCCCACCACCGCACGGCCGCCTCCCGATCACAGCACTCAAGCCACAACTCCGTGGTGCTCCGCCTGCAGCCGAGCACCGGTGGCTGGAAAGGCTCTTTCCCCAGCGATGACACTTCCCAGCGACAACTCAGTGGCAGAACCCCCACCTTGGCCCGCATCCTGATTCACCGTCAATCGACAAGCTGAACCCCTTATCCAGGCCGAGACCGAGCAGGGCACCACACATGACATCTCCGCAGAACCCCCTTTCCCACGCCGAAGCACTCGACCGCCTGCACAGCCTGCGCGGCGTGCTCTTCGACCTCGACGGCGTGCTCACCCCGACCGCCGAAGTGCACATGCACGCCTGGTCGCGGCTTTTCACCCCATTCCTCGAGGAACAGGGCGTCTCTCCCGCCTACAGTGACAACGACTACTTCGAGTACATCGACGGCAAGCCCCGCTACGACGGCGTGCGCTCACTGCTCGCCTCGCGCGGCATCACCCTCCCCGACGGCCTGCCGACGGACTCCCCCGACCTGGACACTGTCTGCGGCCTCGGCAACCGCAAGAACGAGGCCTTCAATGAGACCCTGGCCGAGGAGGGCGTGACGCCGTACCCGGGCTCGCTGGAGTTCCTCGACCTCGCCACGAAGACCGGACTCCTCGTCGCCGTCGTCACCAGCTCACGCAACGGCGAAATGACTCTCGCCGCCGCCGGCATCCGCGACCGCTTCGAGGTCGTCGTCGACGGCCTCCTCTCCGCCTCCCGCGGGCTGGCCGGCAAGCCGGCCCCCGCCACCTACGAGCTGGGCGCCGAGTTGCTCGGGCTCACCGCTGCCGAGTGCGTCGTCGTCGAAGACGCCCAGTCGGGCATCCAGGCCGGCCGCGCCGGCAACTTCGGGCTCGTGCTCGGCGTCGACCGGGGCGTGGGCAGGCAGACGCTGCTCGACGCGGGCGCCGACATCGTGGTCTCCGACCTCGACGAGCTCGTGCACGCAGCCGCTAATTCCATCCCGAACACCACCTCAGCCACCACGGAGGCGAACGCATGAACCTGAACCCCTCGGATCCCCTGGACCGCAACCGGTTCCCCGTCGATGAGTGGGCGCTGGTCGAGACAGCGTTCTCCGGCGACGACATGGGCCGCACCGAGACCCTGTTCGCGGTCGGCAACGGCTACCTCGGTCTGCGCGGCAACGTCGACGAGGGTCGCGACGGCCACGTGCAGGGCACCTTCATCAACGGCTTCCACGAGACCTGGCCGATCCGGCACGCGGAGGAGGCCTACGGTTTCGCTCGCGTCGGCCAGACCATCGTCAACGCCCCCGATGCCAAGGTCATTCGCATCTACGTCGACGACGAGCCCCTCGTGCTGACCCTCGCCGACCTGCTCAGCTACGAACGCCGCCTGGACTTCGCCGACGGCGTGCTCTCGCGCTCCCTCGTCTGGCGGACGCCATCGGGCAAGCGAGTGCTGATCCGGTCCCGCCGGATGGTCTCCTTCACCGAACGTCACCTCGCCGTGCTGCAGTACGAGGTGACCCTGCTCGATGCGGATGCCTCGATCGTCATCTCCAGCCAGATTCTCAACCGCCAGGACGGCATCGGCGAGTACGACCAGCCCAAGGCCACCAACGGCAAGGACTTCGACCCGCGCAAGGCCGAGTCATTCACCGAGCGGGTGCTGCAGCCGCGGTTCAAGCGAGCCTCGGACGGCCGCTACCTCCTCGGTTTCCGCTGCACCAACTCGGGCATGACCATCGCCTGCGGCGCAGACCACGCGATCGACACTGCCGACGAGTTCGAGGAGTCCTCGCAGATCGGGGACGACGTCGCGAAGCACGTCTACAAGATCAAGGCCACGCAGGGCAACGTCATCCGCCTGACCAAGACCCTGAGCTACCACACCTCGGTCGGCGTGCCCACTCACGAGCTCGCCGACCGCTGCGACCGCACGCTCGACCGCGCTCGGGACGAGGGCCTCGAGTCCATCCTCACCGCGCAGCGCGACTGGCTCAGCGCCTTCTGGGCCCGCACGGATGTCCAGCTGGCCGGCCAGCCCTCGCTGCAGCAGGCCACCCGATGGAACCTGTTCCAGCTCGCCCAGGCCTCGATGCGCGCCGACGGCCAGGGAGTGTCCGCGAAGGGGGTCTCCGGCTCCGGCTATGGCGGCCACTACTTCTGGGACACCGAGGTCTATGTGCTGCCGTTCCTCACCTACACGTCCCCGAACGCCGCCCGAAACGCCCTGCGCTTCCGGCACGCGATGCTCGAGCATGCGCGCGTCCGCGCCCGTGAGCTCAACCAGCTCGGTGCCCTCTTCCCGTGGCGCACGATCAACGGCCTCGAGTCCTCGGCCTATTACGCCGCCGGAACAGCGCAGTATCACATCGATGCCGACGTCTCCTATGCCCTCGGCCAGTATGTTTCCGCCACCGGCGACGAGGATTTCCTCTCCCGGGAGGCGATCGACATCCTCGTCGAGACCGCCCGGATGTGGGCTGACCTCGGGTTCTGGCGCGGAAACGGCAACGACGTGTTCCACATCCACGGCGTCACCGGACCCGACGAGTACACGACCGTCGTCAACGACAACCTGTACACGAACATCATGGCCAGGGCGAACCTCCGCTCAGCCGTGACGGCCGTGCGGCGTCTGCGCTACATCGACATCGAGTCCTACGACGCCATGGTCGCGCGACTCGGCCTCGACCAGACGGAGGTCGTGGAGTGGGCCTTCGCCGCTGAGGCAATGCACATCCCGTTCGACGAGACGCTCGGCATCCACCCGCAGGATGCCCAGTTCCTGGAGAAGGAACGCTGGGACCTCTCGGCGACGCCGGACGCTCACCGGCCGCTCCTGCTCCACTACCATCCCCTCGTGATCTACCGCTTCCAGGTGCTCAAGCAGGCCGATGTCGTGCTCGCCCTCCTCCTGCAGGGCGACCAATTCACGGCCGAACAGAAGCGCGCGGACTTCGACTACTACGACCCGATCACGACCGGCGACTCGACCCTGTCCGACGTCGTCCAGTCGATCATCGCGGCCGAGGTCGGCTACCACGAGCTCGCGCTCAAGCACTTCACCTCCGGCCTCTTCGTCGACCTCGCCGACCTCCACCACAACGCTGCGGACGGCGTGCACGTTGCGTCGGCCGGCGGCGTCTGGAGTGCGCTCGTCTACGGCTTCGGCGGCCTGCGCGACCACAACGGGCGGATCACCCTCGACCCGCGCCTGCCCGTCGACTGGGAGGAACTCACCTTCCGGATCACGCTCAAGGGCACCCGGGTGCGATTCGACCTCAGGCAGGAGGAGATCGTGCTCACCATCGAAGACGGCGACACCGCAAAGCTCGCCGTGCGCGGCGTGCAGTTCGACCTTCGGGCCGGCCACCCCGTGACGGTCCCGCTGTCCCACCAGGGTCTCCGCGACCCGGGCGCCCCCTCGGCGGCTGCATTCGAGGGCGGCCACCGCGCGGACGGCACCGTCATCACCTCCTCGATCCCGACGATCTCCCACGAGTTCGACTTCGAGACCCAGGACTGACCAGCCGGTAACGAGAGAAGGCCCCCACTTCGGTGGGGGCCTTTTTTGGGCCTGGAGCACCACCGGCCCGGGACATAGGGACCGCGCTCGCCTAGCCGGGGCCGAACTCCAGGAAGCCGAGACCGCGCAGGTCGAGCCAACGCCGGCCATCGCGCTCGACAAGGCGCAGGAGCACTCCATCGCAGATGGAGCAGCTCAGGATCACACCGTGTGAGTTCGGATACCAGCGCGCACCCGCCAGCACCGCGACGGCACCGCAGTGCTCGCATTGCCCACGGGCAACGGTCACGTCGAGGGCAAACAGCTCGGAGAGGGGCCCCGCGGCGGCGTTCCCGTCGAGATAGTCATCGTTGCCCGCGGCCATCAACGCCCCGTCGTGTGACTCGATCATGAACTTCCGTCCATTCCTCCGTAGCGCTCGGCTCTGATCCGGTCCGGCGAATGCCCGGCCTGAACGAGTCGGTCCGCAATGGCCTCGACGAAACCGGTGGCGCCGCACACATACACGGCCGGGGCGATCCCGGGTGGAAACACGACGGATTCGAGGGTCGCGGCATCCAGTCGCCCGGCGGGAGTCGGCCAGCCCGGCGGCACCCGGCGCGTGTAGACCCAGGTCAGCGTGAATCGGTGCGACGATCGGGACATCGACTCGAGTTCGCTGCGGTAGAAGGCGGATTCCGGGTCGCGCACCGAGTAGAGCAGCCGAAACTCCGACGGGTTGGCGGATGCCTCGTGGGCGCGGATCATCGCCATCAGTGGCACGACGCCCGATCCCCCGGCAATGAGCTGCACAGGAGAGTGGTCTTCCGGGCGCCAGACGAACCAGCCGCCGATCGGGCCTCGCACCTCGAGCCGGTCGCCGGGCGAGAGCCCTGTGACGAGATAGGGCGACACCTCCCCATCGGCCAGTTCCTCCACGGTGATCTCCAGTTCGTCGCCTGGCAGGGCCGACGCCACCGAGTAGGAGCGGACCGCGCTGTACCCGTCCTCCGCGGTGAGTCGCACGTCGATATGTTGTCCGGCGAGGTGCCCGGTGAGTCCCGGCAACCGCAACCGGATCGTCCGGGCAGTCGGCGTCTCGACTCGCACCTCCAGGACGTCTGCCACGTTCCAGCCGCTTCTCACCAGTACCGCTCTTCGCGCCAGGGGTCGCCGTGCAGGTGATACCCGTTGCTTTCCCAGAATCCCGGAGCATCGTGACGGAGCAACTCGAGGCCGCGCACCCACTTGGCGCTCTTCCAGAAGTAGAGGTGGGGAATCAGGAGCCGGGCGGGCCCGCCGTGTTCGGCCGCCAGCGCCGAGCCGTCGAATTGATGCACGATCCAGGCCTTTCCATCGCGCAGATCCGCGACCGGCACATTCGTCGTGTAGCCGCCGTAGCTGTGAGCCATGCTGTACTCGGCCGTCGACTCGACCGAGTCGAGCAAGGTGTCGAGGGAGACCCCGCGCCAGCCGGTGCCGAGCTTCGACCAGCTGGTGACGCAGTGGATGTCGACGGTCACGTCTTCCTGCGGCAGCGTGATGAACTCCTCCCAGCTCCACCGATGAGCCCCGCCGGCCTCGGTCCTGATGGTGAATTCCCACTCGTCCTCACGAATTCTCGGAGTGGGCCCCGCGGACAGGACGGGGAAATCCTCGGTCAGGTGCTGACCAGGAGGCAGTCCGGGCACGTCCCTTCGTCTACGACCGAAAAATCCTGGCGAAATGATGCCCATGGTCTTCTCCTCCGCAACACAGACACCGGGCCGACAGGGCCAAGTGGTAGGAGCCTACCGCCGCGCCTTCCCATGGTCTACGGTGTCCCAGAGCGTGCCGAAAGCCCAGAGAACGGATCGTTGTGACTACCACCGAGGAACCACCAGCCGTGCTGCGGTATGCCGCGTTCGCCGCCACGCCGGAGGGAGGCAATCCGGCCGGAATCGTCCTGTCGGCCGGCGAGCTTGACGGCTCGGCCATGCAGGGCATCGCCGCCGAGGTCGGTTACGCCGAGACCGCGTTCGTGACCGAGCGCGACGTCACAGGGGACCCGCGCCGACTCCGGATCCGTTTCTTCTCCCCGGTTGCGGAGGTGCCGTTCTGCGGACACGCGACGATCGCCACCGCGATCGCTCTCGCAGAGCGGGAGGGGGTGGGCACCTTCGTGTTCGACACCCCCGTCGGCCCGGTCGTGATCGAGACGACGGCCGGAGCGGCCGGGATCGTCGCCGCGTTCACGAGCGTGGAGCCGGAGCTGGCGCCGCTCGAGCCCGAGATCGAGAACGAACTGCTCTCCCTGCTCGGGCTCATGCGCAGCGACCTGGACGCGCGGTATCCGTTGCGCTCTGCCTTCGCAGGCAATTGGCATCCGATCGTGGTCGTGCGGGATCGGGCACGGTTCGACGGGTTCACCTTCGACCCGGCATCGATGCGCACGCTGATGGATGCCCAGGGCTGGCAGGGAACCGTCTCCGTGCTGCACGCGACCACCCCGACCGATTTCGCGGCGCGCAACCTGTTTCCGGTGGGCACCCTGACCGAGGACCCCGCGACCGGATCGGCGGCGGCTTCGCTGGGCGGCTACCTCCGCGCGACCGGCTCGATTGCCGCGCCCGCGACGGTCGTGGTGCACCAGGGTGAGCATGTGGGGCGGCCGAGCCTGCTCACGGTCGAGATCCCCCGCTCCGGGGGGATCGTGGTCAGCGGGTCAGCGGTGACGATCGCCTGAGAGCGGCTGGCGGAGGGGAACGGTCAGGGCGCCGGGGCCCCGGACGCGCCGGTCGGTCGCTCCAGTTCGTGGGCGAGCGCCTCGAGTTCCGCGCCTCCCGCCATCAGTCCGGTCATCTCTTCGATCGTGATTTCACTCTTTGCGAAATCGCCCAGGCTCGTACCTCTGTTCAGGAGCAGAAAGCGATCGCCGACGGGATAGGCGTGGTGCGGGTTGTGGGTGATGAACACCACGCCAAGCCCGCGGTCCCGTGCGCGGGCGATGTAGGTGAGTACGACACCGGCCTGTTTGACGCCGAGCGCAGAGGTCGGCTCGTCGAGGATGACGACCTTGGCGCCGAAGTGCACTGCTCGTGCGATGGCGACCGACTGCCGCTCTCCCCCGGAGAGCGTGCCGACGGGTTGATCGACGTCCCGAAGATCGATCCCCATCTTGGCGAGTTCGTCCCTGGTGATCGTGCGCATCGCCTGGACATCGAGCCTGCGAAACGGCCCGACCCCCCGAGTCAACTCAGAACCGAGAAAGAAGTTACGCCAGACCGGCATCAGCGGCACCACGGCCAGGTCTTGATAGACCGTGGCGATTCCGAGGTCCAGTGCCTCGCGTGGATTGGAGAATCTGCGCTCCTCACCGAAGGCGAGAAGCGTGCCCTCCGAGTGCTGGTGCGCTCCGGCGAGGATCTTGATGAACGTGGACTTGCCTGCGCCGTTGTCGCCGAGAACGCAGAGAACCTCCCCGGCGCTGACCGACGCGCTGACGCCCTGCAACGCGATGATCGAACCGTAGGCCTTGCCGATGTCTCGCACTTCGAGGATGGGCGGGGCGCCGGCTGAGATCTTCTCGGTCATGATCGGACTCCTGCCTGCCTGCGAACGTAGAGGTTGACGAGAACGGCGAGCAGGAGCATCCCGCCGAGGAACGCCTTCAACCAGTTGTTGTCCCATTGGGCGAAGACGATGCCCTGCAGGGTCATTCCGTAGATGAGCGCACCGAGGGCCGCGCCGAAGGCGGAGCCGTAACCACCCGTGAGCAGGCATCCGCCGACCACCGCGCAGATGATGTAAATGAACTCCTGGCCGATGCCGGTCGTCGCCTGCACGGTGGATACGTCGAAGAGCTGCAGCATTCCCACCAGCCAACCGGCTCCGGCCGTGACCATGAACAGGCCGACCTTGGTTTTCAGCACCGGAACACCCATCTCGCGAGCACTCGCTACCGCCCCGCCAACCGCGAAGATCCAGTTCCCGGCCTTCGTGCGGAGGAGGACCCAGGTGGCAAGGGCAACAATAATGACCCACCAGACCACGGAGATCTTCAGGTCCATCCCGAGGAACGGAAAGGACGACCCGAAGAAGATCTTGACGGCGTCGAAGCCTGGAACCGCGCTCAGGCCCTGAATCGCAACGGTGCCCGTGATCTGTTTTGTCACGGCGAGGTTGAGTCCCTGAAGAATGAAGAAGGTCGCCAGCGTCACGATGAAGCTGGGCAGGCCCGTCCTCATCACGATGTAGCCGTTGCCGGCGCCGATGGCCAGCGCCACCACGAGGGCTATCACCATTGCGAGCCAGATGTTCACGCCCCACTCGGTGGTGATCACTCCCACTATGAGTCCGGTGGTGCCGGTCATGGCTCCCGCGGAGAGGTCGAACTCGCCACCGATCATGAGCAGGGCAACGGCGACGGCCATGACGCCGAACAGGGAGGACGAATAGAGCCAGGTCGAGACGCCCGCGGGAGTCAGGAAGGTCTGGGTCGAGAGCGAGAAGAAGAGGAAGATCGCCAGGGCGGCAACCGCCGCTCCGACCTCGGGTCGGCGCAGCATCGTGATCAGCGGGCCGGCCTTTCGGATGCGTTCGTCCGCACCCTGGGACACAGTGGCTGTTGGGGTCATCGCGTACCGCTCTTCGCGAACTTCGCGACCTTCGCAGCGTTCTCCTTGGTCACGAAGGCCGGGCCGGAGTAGACGGGCTGCCCGCCGCCGACGACGTCGCCGTTGCGCTTCTCCAGCACAAGGAACACGACCGGGAGGTACCCCTGGGAGTACGGCTGCTGATCCACGGCGAACAGAATCTTCCCATCCTCGATGAGCGTTGTGATGTCTGCGGAGACGTCAAATGTCGCCAGGGTCGCCTTGCTCTTCGCCTCGGTCACAGCCTGGCTCGCGGCCACAGCGATCGACGAATTGAGCGTGAGCACACCGTCGACGGACGGATCAGCGAGGAGCTTGCTCTTGATGGTGTTTTGCGTGTCCGCGAGGTTGGCCACGTCGACCTGCAGATTGCTCATGGTGCCCCCGAGCGTGTCTGCGGCGCCCTTACAGCGCTCTTCCAGGCCGGAGTTTCCGGCCTCGTGGATCACGCAGATCGCGTTCTTCACGCCGGCCGCGGCCAATTTCTCGCCTGCAGCCTGGCCCGCGATGAATTCGCTCTGCCCGATGTGGGTCTGCGCACCGAACTCCTCGGATTTCTCGAGGCCGGAGTTGATGGTGATGACCGGAATTCCCGCAGCGACGGCTTTCTCGACGGCACCCTTGACGCCGTCCGGGTTCGCCATGGACACAATCAGGCCGTCCGGCCTGGAGGCGACCGCAGCGTCGATGAGTTGGCTTTGCTTGACCGGGTCGCCGTCACCCTGATAGGTGATGGTCGCTCCCAGATCCTTGCCCGCCTGCTCGGCTCCGCTCTTGACGACATCCCAGAAGGCATCGCCCGCTGTGCCGTGCGTGACGACGGCGATGGTCGCCTTCTCACCGGAGGCAACTCCGGTCGTGCCGGCGTCCTTGACGCCGTTGGCGGTGCAGCCGGTGAGTGCGATCGGGATGACGACCAGGGCCGCCAGCCAACGTGTTGAGTGCTTCATTTTGTTCCTCGGGACTGCCCCGAGTTCAGTGCACTCGAAGGGTTGCTGGATTCACTCGGCCCTGAGGGCCACAGTTATTGTCTCAAACTCGATCGGGATCAGTGCTTCGCCGAACAAATCGGCTGCCCGCGAGGTGGTCGAGCCACCGCAGGTGACCCACTCCCGGCGGATCATACGAAAGGGTAT
>NZ_JASISS010000059.1 GCF_030063195.1 Cryobacterium sp. PH31-AA6 | reverse complement strand
CCTCAATCCACCGGTCGGCTTTGATTCCGTGACGGCGAGTTAAACCGAGAATGCCCCTCTGATCAGGTAAAATAGTTGTTACTTAGACAAACTATTCACCAACCAAGGAGGCATCTCGTAGATGCAACTTTCTCACACTCACCGGTCCTTGTCCGCTTCCTTCGATGACCCGAATCTCGTGTCGTCTGCCGGGCTTGTTCCCGTGATGGCGTTGGCGGCGAAAACTGGCCTCAGTACCCTCGTCGATGAGTGGGTGAAACTACCCGGATACTTCGGCGCGAACGCGGGCATGAAAGTGATGGCGTTGGTCGCCGGAATGCTCACCGGAGCCGATTCCATCGACGATATGGCGGTACTCAGACACGGCGCGCTACGGAAACTGTTCACCGGAACCTACGCCCCTTCAACGCTGGGATCGTTCCTGCGGGCGTTCCTGTTCGGCCATGTTCGCCAACTCGACGCCGTCGCGTCCCGGTGGCTGGGCAACCTCGCCGCCGTAACCCCGATCGTGGCCGGTATCGACGAGTATGCCCTGGTCGATATCGACGACACCATCAAAGAAGTGCACGGGCACCAGAAACAGGGCGCCGGGTTTGGCTACTCCGGGGTCCGCGGCCTCAACGCCCTGTTCGCCATCATCAGCACCGGACTGTCCGCACCGATCATCGTCGCCTGCCGGCTCCGGAAAGGCCCCACGAACTCCGCCCGCGGGGCGGCGAAGTTCGTCTCCGACACCCTCGCCGCCGTGAAGCGCCTCCGCAACCCGACCGCGACAGGACTGCTGCTCCTGCGCGCCGACAGCGCCTACTACGTCAGTGCCGTCATCACGGCGGCCATCCGCGCCGGTGCGATGGTGTCGATCACAGCCCGCCTGAATTCTTTGGTGAAAGCGGCCATCAGCACGATCCCCGACACCGCGTGGATCCCCATCAAATACACCAACGCGATCTTCGACGACACGACCGGGCAGTGGATTTCCGACGCGGAAGTCGCCGAGATTCCCTTCACCGCCTTCGGCTCAAAGAAGAAAAGCGAGCAGGTCGCCGGGCGCCTAGTCGTGCGGCGCATCCCGGAGCTGAACAAAACCGTTGCCGCCGGCCAAGGCGCCCTCTTTGACCTGTTCCGCTTCCACGCGTTCTTCACCACCAGCACCCTGAACACCGTCGACGCGGACAAAACCCACCGCCAACATGCCGTCATAGAAAACCTGAACGCAGATATGAAAGCGTCGGCGCTGGCGCACTTCCCGTCCGGCGTTTTCACGGCCAACGCGGCCTGGTTGGTGCTGGCCTGCATCGCGTTCAACCTCACCCGCGCCGCCGGAACCCTCGCCAGCCCCACCCTCGGCAAAGCCGTCACCGCGACCGTCCGACGCAAACTCATCAACGTCGCCGCGCGAGTCTCGACATCCGCACGCCGCATCACGCTGCACTTGCCCGAACACTGGCCCTGGGAAGAAGGCTGGACCAAGCTTTTCACCAGCGCCTGCAGCCCACCCGGCCGCGCCGCCACCTAACCACCCAGCCCCAAAGGGCGCAACCAGGAACCCCAGTGGAACACTCACGGCATCGAGGCCCAGCCCTCAACCGCGCCCGAAACCCAGAAACCCAATCAAACCGAAATCACGATTCCACCAGCGGTCGACCGGTGGATTCAGG
>NZ_JASISS010000058.1 GCF_030063195.1 Cryobacterium sp. PH31-AA6 | reverse complement strand
ATGTGTAATCGCATGAGGTTGTTTACACACGTTCTCATCACCTTGTTTACAACCTCTCTCATCACGTTGTTTACACACGATGTCGCCACGTTGTTTACACCCGTCTCATGACGTCGTTTACAACCGACGGAACCGCCTGGCCGCCCCATCTTGCGGGGCCGTGAGGTCTTGATCTGTCGGGAAGTGCTCTTCCTCGTAGGTCAGGTGTTTGTGGAGCCAGGCCGGTTTCGGGTCGCGGATCTTCGCGCCGGCGACTTGCCAGAGTGGGAAGGGTTCCTGGGTGGCGGCGGTACGCAGGGGCAGCGGGAAGTAGATGCTCTCGACGCCGCTGAACGCGTCGAACATCGTGAACTCGGTCTCGGTGGTCACCACCAGGTAGGTCCCGACCAGGGTCGTGGGGACCTTGATCCTGATGCTGTGGAAGTAGATCTGCGGGTTGGCGCGGGTGATGACGACGTGGTCCGGGGAATCGCGCAGCCGACCGCCGTGGGGCTTTGGCTGCTCGCCCGGCTCGGTGGGAATTGTCGTCGCCTGCAGATCAACCGCTTCGGTGCCATCGGCCTGGTCGGCGAGGTTTCTATCGCGATAGGAATCGGCTCGCGCCTGCAGCACGTCGTGGCTGATCGGAATCCCGTCGGTGGGGTGGTGTTCGGCGGCCTCCCATGCCTGTCCCGGGGTCATCGACCCGGGCAGTGCCTGGTGCCGGCGGCGGTAGTTGTAATAGGTGCGGTACTCGGCGATCAGGGCCGTTAACCGCTCCAGGCTGTCGGGGGCGTTGGCGTCGAGGAATCTCAGGATCGTCTGGTGACTGCGCTCGTTCTTGCCCTGCGTTTGCGGGTGTCTTCCCCGGCCGGTGATCCCGAGGCAGCCGCGGTCGGCCAGAAACCGCTCGGTGGCTGAGATGTTGCCGCGCCGGGTCTGGCTGAATGCGAGGCCGTTGTCACTGAGCAGCTCCTTCGGCACCCCGTGGTCGGCGAATGCGGCGCCCAGCGTGACGATCGCATCGGTGCCGTTCTCCGGATCGGTGAAACACATGGTGCCGACGTCGAACCGGGTGGAGTCATCCAGCAACTGGTACACGGTGACCTTCGTCCCCCGTTCAGCAGCGCTCTGGGCGTCGGCCAGGCGGTATTCGAACGCGTCGAGCTGCCACATCTCCATCGCCGCCGCACGGGAGAACCGCAGCCAGGCTGACCGCGGGCGCTTGCGCGGGTTCGCTTTCGTAACACCGGCGGACGCCAGGATGCGGGCGATGGTCGCCACCGACGGGACCGGGGCTACGAACTCGCCGGTGTCGACCCCGGTGAACCAGATCGATTTGGGCCCGCTATCCCACCCCTCCTTCTTCAGCCGGGCACGAATCCGCAACACGATCTCAGTCGTCTGGTGGTCGAAGACTCGCGCCGGGTTGTTCGGGGCCGAGGAACGTGGATTCAGCGCCGTGTTGCCCTCGTGAAGGAAACGCCGCCGGATGTTATAGAACGAGGGCCGACTGATATTCAGGCCTTGGCAGAACTCGGAAACACTGGGCCCATCGGCGGCAAACGGGTCAAATTCGATGATCTGGCGACGGACGGAAGGAGTAAGGGATCTAGGCACTCCCCATTATCGAAACCACGCTGCCGCCGAGGTTCCGCCGCCACCGGACCTGTAATCAAGGTCGTGAGAGATCCCGTAAACAAGGTGCTGAGACATGGTGTCAACAAAGTCATGAGACAGGTTGTAAACAAAGAGTTGAGACAGCACAT
>NZ_JASISS010000057.1 GCF_030063195.1 Cryobacterium sp. PH31-AA6 | reverse complement strand
TGTCAATGGCCAATCCGATCTGCCCACGGGCGGCCAGTAGAAATGCCCGCTGGTGGCCATGAAAACTGCCCACTCATGGCCAACAGATCTGCCCACCTGGGGTTTGGTGGCGTTGGCCATGCGTGGTCGTCCTCGGTCTAACTCATCGCGGTGACGCCCTTCCCGGCGAGGGCCTGGGTGAGCCGGATCGAGTCGCCCGAGGTCTGGCAAACGTGCGCGTGGTGGAGCAGCCGGTCGACTGTCGCGGTCGCGAGGGTCTTGGGCATGAGGGCGTCGAAGCCGGCCGGGTGCAGGTTCGAGGAGACCGCGATGGAGCGTTTCTCGTAAGCGGCGTCGACGAGCCGGTAAAGGCCTTCGGCCGCGTCGGCCCCGACTTCGAGCAGCCCGATGTCATCGACCACGATCAAATCGGCGCGAAGGATGCGGGCGACCACCCGGCCGACGGAGTCGTCGGAACGGTGGGCGCGGACCAGGGCGCCGAGGTCCTCGAGGCGGAACCAGGCAACCCGCATCCCGGCCTCCACGACTTGCTGGCCCAGGGCCTCGAGGAAGAACGTTTTCCCGGTCCCGGAGGGCCCGCAAACGACGACGTTCTCCTTCCGTCCTATCCATTCCAGGGTCCGCAGGGCGTGCTGCGTCGGGACAGGGATCGAGGATGCGGACTCGTCCCAGGTGTCGAAGGTTTTCCCGGTCGGGAAGCCGGCGGCCTTCCGGCGGGTGGCGAGCATAGACCGGGATCGGCCGGTGACTTCCTCGACGAACAGGGCCTTGATGACCTCGGCTGGTTCCCAACGTTGAGCGCGGGCCGTCGCGATCAGCTCCGGCGCCAGCGCGCGGGCGTAGGGCATCTTCAGCTTCCGCATCAACGCTTCCAGCTCTGCCGGCAAGGCGGGCGCGGCCGTGGCCGTGACGCTCACGCGATCTCCTCCAGATCGTCGGCGGAGACGTCGAACACCGGGGCGATGGGCCGGCCGATGGCCGCCCACCCGGCGGTGCCCTGCGCGAGCGACTGCCCCTCATCCGCCCGGTGGGTCAGGGTTCGGGAGCTGTTGGAGCCGAGGATCGAGGCGAGGTCGCCGGTCGCGAAGCGGCCATAGGTGGCCGCTTCGCCCAGGGCCTCGTCGACGGCGGTCAGGCCGCTGATCTTGGCCAGCGCCACGGCGTCAGCCATCTTCACGTTCATCCGGGTCGTGCCCGCCGCCGCGGCCTCGAGCAACCACGCCTTCGCGCCCGCGCCGATGCGCAGGAACTCTGCCTCCGCGGCGCTGCGGGCCTTGACCGCGTAGTCGCCCGGGATTCTCTCGCGGTGGTCAGGGAAGTGCGCGTCATCGATCGACGGGGAGCCCGGCCGGGCCCGCGGGTGCCGGGCGACCTCGACGGGACCGTCAGCGCCGTGGTGCACGACGATGACCTGCTCGTCGGCGCCGATCCCGTGGCTGCGAACGAAGACCCGCGCGCCGAGCAGATGCGCGGGAACCGAGTACTGACCGTTCTCGAACGTGACCATCGGGGTGTTGTCCGGGACGGACCTGGAGAGGCCGAACGAGACCGTGTGGGCGGTGTCGGGAATCCGGTGCAGCCGCGGCTGCTCCTCGACGAGCATCGCGGCGGGCTTGCGCCTCGTGACCCGGTGCTCACGGTTGTTGACCTCGTCCATGAACGCGTCGCAAGCCGCTTCGACCTCCGCGAACGACGCGTATTCCGGGCGCAGGTTAGTGTCCCTCGGGACGATGTCGGCTTTGGCGACCTTGACCGAGGACTCCGACCCGCCCTTCGTGGCTGGGTCCGCGGGCTGGCAGGTCAACACGGTGATGCCGTAGTGGCGGGCGAAGTCCACGGTCTGCTGGTTGCGCACCGGGACGCCCGCGAGGTGGGACACGGTGACCGTTTTCTCGTTGTCCGTGAGGACATAGGTCGGGGC
>NZ_JASISS010000056.1 GCF_030063195.1 Cryobacterium sp. PH31-AA6 | reverse complement strand
CGCCCGTGCTCCTGTAAAAGGTGCCGGGAGGGAGGTCGGGCCAGGGGTCTAGGTGTTGTTCAGGTCGCTGCGGATCTCACGGTCGAACCGGTAGTGCTCTTGTATGACGTGCAGCCAACGGCGGGCCGAGATCTCACCCGTCCGTGGTCGAGGGATGACCGCACGTCGAGCAGCAAGCCAAACCGTCGCGCTCTCATGGCGGGCAGGGTCAAACTCCCGGAGATCAGCGGGGAAGTCCCAGCCGTCCTCTACGGACACGCGACGCTTCCGGACGACCATTAGCGGCGACCGCCGTAAACGCCGCGGAGAGCGCGAGCATTGGGCGCTGAGCCTACGTCCTCGAGCAGCGGGGGGATGCCCAGAGTTGCCAGCAAGCGAGCCATGACTAGGCGTTGCTGTCGAGCTTCTGCAATGGCGGGGTGAACGCGGGAACCCTGCGAGCTGGTGAGCATGAGTCCCTCGTGTTCAACGATCTTGTCGAGCTGCACGATCCGGTCGCGAGTGCGGCACGCTTCCTCGAGCATCGCGAGCTCATGCGACGCCCAGTCGTAGTCATCCGTGCCGGCATCCCAAAGCTTCCGGCCAGCACGAGCAAGGCCACGCGGAACACGTAAACCGGGGGTGTTATTGCCCGTTTCAAGGGCGGTTGAAGTGGTCATTCTGGCTCCATATAAGGGATCTGAGGGTTTCAAGGGGTCTTCGTTTAGACGGGTGTGAAAGATATGTGCCTACGACGCCCATGGCGCAGTTGGGGCTTTGGGGGGCGGGAGGGGCAGGGGCCAGATGCGTTGTGCATCTGGCCCCGTTGTGTTGGGTGCTACTTCTTGTATTTATCCATCCAGTCGCCCGAGCCTTTGTTGTTCTCGCGGTCCTTTGCGGTGGCGGCGCGTGAGTCTCGCGTCTTGCTGAGCTGGTGGATTCGCAGCGGCAGCGTTTCGCGGGTGGCGAGGGACAGTGTGAGGCCCAGGTGGTGGGCTTCCCATGCGCTGAGCTTCTGCTCTTTGAGCTGGTGCTCTTCCCACTGTTCGAGGGTTACCTCTGCCATGCGCTGCACAATGTAGTGTCGGGTGAGAGCTGCGAAGCCGGTGGTGTGAGCGAGCAAGGCGAAGGCGTCGAGGATCTCGCGGATGGTACGGTTTGCCCGTGTTGCGATTCCCCAGTGTTCGGCGGCATCTCCGCCCTGGTGCAGAATGGCCGCGGCCTCTTCGAGCTTGATGTTGCCCAGTCGCTTTGCGGCCGTTGCGATTTCCTGCGCGGCTTTGTCGAACGGTTCCTGCCACGACTCGATGAGGGTGTCGACGTTGCCTTGCAATGCGCTCAGCGCGTCTGCGTCTGCGAGGTTGCTAACTTGGGTTTGTACGCCGTCACTGAGCGCTTGCATGGTGGTGATGCGCTGCACTTCGGGATCTGCTGCAGGGTCGCGCTTTGCGTCGATCGCGGCGAGCACGGCGGTGGAGAGCTCGTTGCGGTCGGAGGTCATGGCGTAGACCGCTTCTCGGACGTTGGCGGCTCGTTTCACTGCTTTTGTGATTTCAGCGGGGACGATTGCGCCGATCGTTTCGGTGGTGCTGATGATGCCCTGAATCTGTGCGAGTGAGATGGTCATTTGGTGTCCTTTTTTGTGTTGGTGTATTTGTTCGGTGGAATGGTGAAGGTGTATCCGGCTTGGCGCTGGTCTCGGTTGACGGGGGCGTAGATCCCGCATCCGGGTGCTCGGTGCTCGGTGTGGCCGTAGGTGAACCGTTCGTGTTCGTGCTGGTGGCCGCAGTAGGGGCAGTGCACGAGTGCTTTGCCCTTGGGCGTGATTCGCACGAATTGGGCTTCGAGGGGTTCGGTCATCGCACACCGCCTAGTGCCGCGATGTACTTTTCGACGGCGGCTAACCGCGCGTTCTGCGACTGGACTACACCGAGAAGACCAATGGAAAGGCGTTCGTAGGCGATGCCGGTGAGGGTGCCGTCGTCGTCGCGGGTGACGTACTCACCGAGCCCGCACGCTACGAACTGTTCAGCAATTCCGCCGATCTCGATGTTCGCCGCTTGCCCCATCGCTTGCACGGACTGCTTATATCTGAACCGCACGATCTCGGCGGCGTAGAAGCTCGCGGGGTCAATCGTTGCCGGGGTCACGTCCTGCTTGAACCGGGACGCGGAAGGCTGGTAGCCGAAGTTCCCGGAGCTGTCGACGTAGACGGACACGTAGCCGGCGGTGACGAGGTTGTCGTGCACGCTCAGAGATGTGATGCCGCTGTTGAATGTGCCTGTCAGGCCTGAAACGGCGCCGGATGCGGTGACGGTCGTTGGGGTGATCGCCCCAGGGCTTGCGACCTTCGAGTCGATCTCGGCGCGCGTGTATGACAGTGCCGTGATAGCTGCTGTGACGGTCGCGTTGATGTTCGCGAGCGCTGATTGCACCTGCCGGACTAGGGAGCTTGTCTGTGTGCCCGTTGGTGT
>NZ_JASISS010000055.1 GCF_030063195.1 Cryobacterium sp. PH31-AA6 | reverse complement strand
TGTGTGTGATCAACTCTTTGTAGGCCGTTTCAGCGTTGGAATCCTGCCAAGTTAGCGGCCGGTTTCCTGCCAAAAGAGCGCTAAGAATCAGGCCAGTCGATTCCCCTCCAAGACCTTGGATTTGGGGAAGACGCAGAGATTGAGATCACCGGTGGCCGAGGCCGTCTTCAGCGAGCTGGAGACATGGGCCCGCCACCCCCCGATAGGTTCCTAACGGCGCAGCAACTGCCAAGCGGTCGCGCCGGAAGGAACCAGGAAGCAGATGACGGTACCCATGTCCGTGCAAGAAAATATCAGAACACTCGACTCCCACGGAATCCCAGGCCGTGAAATCGCCCGCCGATTGGGAGTCAGCCGCGACGCGGTGGTCAAATACGCGGGGCAACGCGACTACTCACCGAAGCCGCCGGCGCCGGTGGCCAGGCCCGCCGGCTCGGCCATGACCGGGTTCGAAGCGACCGTTGAGAAGTGGTTGGGTGAGGACCAGCGCCGGCCGCGCAAGCAACGCCACACAGCCAAACGGGTCTTTGACCGGTTGGTCGCCGAGGAGGCCTTCGGCGGGAGCTACTCGCCGGTGCAACGTTTCGTGAAGAAGTGGAATGCGCTGCACCGTCAGGCCGGTGAGGGCTTCACTGAACTGGTCTGGCCGGCTGGCACCGCGCAGGTCGACTTCGGGCAGGCCGAGGCCATCATCGGCGGTATCCGGCAGGTCCTACACATCTTCGTCGTCACGTTCCCGTTCTCGAACATGCGCTTCGTGCAGGCCTACCGCGGCGAAACAGCCGAGTGCGTCTGCCACGGGCTGCGCACCGTGTTCGACCACATCGGCGCCGCGCCCCGGCACCTGGTCTTTGACAACGCCACCGGCATCGGCCGCCGCGTGGGCACCAAAATTGTTGAGACCAAACTGTTCGGCGCGTTCAAACTGCACTACCGATCGGAGTCCCGGTACTGCAATCCGTACTCCGGCAACGAGAAGGGCAACGTGGAAAACGCGGTCGGGTTCCTCCGCCGCAACCTGATGGTCCCCGAACCCGAAGCCGCCACCCTGCAGGGCCTGAACGACGTGCTGATGGCACGGTGCCTGGCGTTGGCTGAGGCTACGCATTACCGGAAAGGACTGCCCATCAGCGAGCTCTTCGCGCAGGACGTTGCCGCGAGCCTGGCGCTGCCTGGCGTCGGGTTCGACCCGGTGCGTTACGAGTCCCGCACCGCCGACAAGACCGGGAACCTCCTCATCGACGGGAACACCTACGCGGCCGGGCCCGCCTTCCACAGCCGCACTCTCACCGTCGGACTGCGCCACGATGTCGTCGAGATCCTCGACGAGCACGCCACCCCGGTGCGCTCCTTCCCGCGCGCATTCGGCCGGCAAACCGAGACGATCTTCGAACCGGCGTCACTGCTGCCGTTGCTGGTGACCAAGCCTGGCGCTTGGGGGCATTCCCAGCTGCGGCCTCTGGTCCCCGAGCCGGTGCGCGACTGGCTCGACACAGCCACGGCCACCAACCGGCGCCGACTGCTCAACGCCGTCGACGCCGCCTCGGGATCAGCCGGTTTCGACGCCGCCATCCATGCTGCGCACCTGCTCATCCAGCGCGGAGACACCCCCGAGATCGCCGCGTTGGGCATGCTTGCCCGGCGCCTGGCCGACGGCAGCACCCCGGCGGCAGAGAACGTGGACTTGAGCGTTTATGACATCTTCACCACCGACGCCTTCACCACCGTGAACACGCTGACGGGAGAGATCGCATGAGCCTCGTCACCGTGCAGGACATCATCGAGACCGGCCGGCAGGCCTCACTGACCAACACCGTGCTGGCCGAATGGGCCGAGAAAGGCACCCCGAAACAACGCGAGTACCTCCACGGCATGCTCCTCGCCGAGCACGAATCCCGGCAAGCCTCACGCCGCCAACGACTACTCAGCGCCGCCCGGCTACCGGCGCTGAAATCACTCTCGGGTTTCGACTACTCCAGCGTCAAGTTCCCCGAGGACTATGGCCGAGAAGAACTGACATCACTCGAGTTCATCGACCGCGCCGAGGACCTCGTCCTCTACGGCGATGTCGGCACCGGCAAAACCCACCTCGCCAGCGCTCTGATCGCCGCCGCCTGCCAGCAAGGAATCCCGGCACGCTTCTTCACCACCTCATCGCTGGTCATGCAGCTGCGCCGCGCCAAAGACGAAGGCCGCCTCGATCGGGAACTAGCCAACATAGCCAAAAACCGGCTTCTCGCAATCGATGAATTTGGCTACCTACCGATCGATACCGAGGGCGCCCGACTCCTGTTCCAAGTCATCGCGGACGGCTATGAAAAAAGAAGCTTGATCATCACCACAAACCTCGAGTTCTCTCGCTGGGGCACGGTATTCGGCGACGACAACATGGCCGCAGCCGTCATCGACCGCATCGTTCACCACGGCCGACTCCTCCAGTTCCGTGGCGAGTCCTACCGCGTGAAACACGCCCTCATGAAATAGCCCGGGCCGCCCAAAAACCGGCCGTTCAGGCCGCCCTGCTCAACTGGCCGGAAACGGTGCCGAACTGGCCGGTTAATTAGCGCTGAAATGGCCGGCTTCAAGTTGACAAAACACA
>NZ_JASISS010000054.1 GCF_030063195.1 Cryobacterium sp. PH31-AA6 | reverse complement strand
GGTTGTAAACGACGTCATGAGACGGGTGTAAACAACGTGGCGACATCGTGTGTAAACAACGTGATGAGAGAGGTTGTAAACAAGGTGATGAGAACGTGTGTAAACAACCTCATGCGATTACACATCCGGCGAGTTGGTAGCAAGTTTCCGGGAACACGGTAGCGCTGGCCGGCGGCGCTCTGCTCTGCTGTGGAAGGACGACGCATTCGGCGTTGTCCTTTCATTGTTAAGGGCGGGTTCATGGCGGACTATCGGAAAATCTTGGGGCTGTTGCTGGAGGGGCGCAGTTACCGCGAAGTCGTCGAAATTGCGGGGTGCTCGCATCGCGACGTGGCCCGGGTTCGGCAGGAGGTCCAGGACCGGGGTCTGACCTCGATGGTCGCGATCACCGACCTTGATCTCGCGAAGTGGTTCCCGGACGGGCGCCGGAAGGTCTCGGAGGAGTACGTCCAGCCCGACCTGGCGCGGGTGCTGGCGTCGATGAAAGCGAACCGGCACTTCACTTTGCTGTTGGCCTGGCGCCGATACGTCGACGCCAAAGACGCGGGCAAGAAGTACGGGTACTCGCAGTTCTGCGCCCTGTTCACCGACTACCTCCGCAGCCACGATCTGGTGGCGGTACTCCGCCATGAGCCGGGACGGGTGATGCTGGTGGACTGGGCCGGCGACACGATGGACGTCGTCGACACCATCACCGGCGAGGTGGTCCGGGCAATCTTGTTCGTCGCAGTGCTGCCATTTTCGGGGCTGATGTTCTGCCGCGCCTACGCGGACATGAAGTCCCCGGCCTGGCTCGACGCCCACGTTCAAGCGTTCGCGTTCTTCGGCGGCGTGACGCAGATCATCGTGCCGGACAACCCGACGACCTCCACGCACCAAACCCATAAAGGTGATGCGGAGCGCGTCGTCAACGCGAGATATCAGCAACTCGCCGACCATTACCAGACTGCAATTGTCCCGGCCAGAGTCAAAAAACCCCGCGATAAGGCATCAGCCGAGAACGCGGTGAACGTGGTCAACAAGCGCGTCATCGGCTACCTCGAGGACGACGTCTTCACGACGCTGAGCGAGTTGAATGCGGCGATCGATGAGCGGGTGCGGGAGATCAACCATGATATTCGCCGCGCCGACGACACGACCCGGTGGGAACGCTTCGACTCCGAGGAACGGGGGCTGCTCGGCCCGTTGCCTGATGCCGGGTTCGAGGACGTCTCCTGGAAGGAGCTCAAGGCCGGCCGCAACTACCACGTCACCGCCGACACGCAACGGTATTCGGTGCCGTTCGCTCTGGCGGGCAAGCTGCTGCGGGTGAGGCTGACGTCGTCCCGGGTGACGGTCTTCGATGGGCAGGACATGCTCTGCGAACACCCGCGGTTGACGGGCCGAAAGGGCCAGTACTCGACCCTGCCCGAGCACGTTCCGCCGCAGCATCGCAACATCGACGGGCTGTGGTCCAGGCGGTGGTTCACTGACCGGGCCCGCAGCGTTGGGCCGGCAACAGTCACGGTGATCGAGCAGATCCTCGACGCACAGCCAATCGAGGCGCAAGGTTACCTGGCCTGCCAGAACATCCTTGACGGGCTCGGGAGAAACAACCGGGAACGGCTGGAAGCGGCCTGCCAGGAGCTCGTGAACCGCAGCGCCCATCCGACCTACTCGACACTGAAACGCTTGATGGCGGCGATCGACAGCGACGGGAAGAAACCTCGGCCCAGGGTCCCGGCGGCCTCGACGCGCAAACGCATCAGCACCGTCGTTTTCCGCGACACCATGCCAGACGTCTATGTTCGCGACGCCTCCCACTACGCACGCGACGAGGAGGGCAAGTGATGTTCACCAGCATCGATTACGACAAATTCCGGGCCCTGCGAGTCACCCACGTCGCGACCCGGCTGGAAGAGCTCATCCAGGACGAGGACAACGACACCCTCACCCCCGAGCAGCTGTTTCTCACCGCCGTCGACGACGCATTGGAGTCCCGACGCATCAACAAAGTCGACAAACTCATCCGCCAGGCTGCATTCCCGATCCCGGGCGCGACCGTTGCCGAGGTCGACTACCGCGACGGGCGCGGAATCACTCCGGTTCGAATGCGCCGATATGCCGCCCACGACTGGCGCACCGATCCGACAAACCTGCTCATCATCTCGCCCACCGGCGGCGGGAAAACCTACCTCGCCTGCGCGCTGGCCATCGGCGCCTGCCAGAGCGAACACTCCGTGCTCTACTTCCGGATGGACGACCTGGCACGCCGGCTCGTCATCGCCCGCGGCGACGGCATCGCCCACCAGAAGCTGTTGAACGAGCTCTCCAACATCGACCTGCTCATCATCGATGACTTCCTCACCGTCGGCATCGACAGCGACGCCGCCAGCGACCTGTTCGCGATCCTCGCAAACCGAGAACACCGGCTGCCCACAATGATCGCCTCCCAGACCGGGCCGGCGCACTGGGTTGCCGAGCTGCCCGACCGGGTCGCGGCGGACTCCATCGTGAACCGCCTCGCCAACAACGCCCGAATCATCAACCTCGGCCAGATCGACATGCGCAGGCACCGCAACGACCAAGTCCGCGCCCACGAGACCTACTGGGAATAACGCCGCGGAGGCCCCGGGCGACCCGCCCGGGGCCGCTACCACCTCGCCAGAACTGCGCTACCACCTGCTTGGATGTGCTGTCTCAACTCTTTGTTTACAACCTGTCTCATGACTTTGTTGACACCATGTCTCAGCACCTTGTTTACGGGATCTCTCACGACCTTGATTACAGGTCCGGTGGCGGCGGAACCTCGGCGGC
>NZ_JASISS010000053.1 GCF_030063195.1 Cryobacterium sp. PH31-AA6 | reverse complement strand
GCATCTACGAGATGCCTCCTTGGTTGGTGAATAGTTTGTCTAAGTAACAACTATTTTACCTGATCAGAGGGGCATTCTCGGTTTAACTCGCCGTCACGGAATCAAAGCCGACCGGTGGATTGAGGTTAATACTTGCCGTTGAGTCGATGCTGGTCGGACGACGGGTCGGTGTTAGGCATGCCGAATAGGTGTGTGGCGGTCATGCCGTGCGCCGAATCAAAACCTGACCCCTCAACAGTCCTGAGGGGCTAATGCGCTCCGTCGTCTGGCTGATCCCCGTCGACTTTGCTGATCGCGACGAGGGCGTCGCGGAGCTTCTGGGCGCGGTTCTCATGCTCCTAGGTGTGCTTGTCGGCAACGGGAATGGACTCCGCACCAGAGTGGCGCAGAGGGCTCGGGATGTCATCGCTGCTTGACACGGGGCTCTCCTTCATTGGCGGACTTCGTCACCCGACTCATGCGCGGCAACCCACAATTTGCGAACCCGCTCACCGCTATCAAACACAGTTCGCCCCCCCCCCGCACCTCAAGCGATAGAAGTTGTCGGTGGTCATGGCTATTATGTGGGCCATCCTCGGGTCCACCGGGATAGGTCCGCGCGGGCCGGACTTCTCGCGATGCCGCGCATGGTGTGAACAGAAAGGTAGGTCGAATGATTATGGCGCGTCGCGAGCGGCTCACCTCATGCTGTTCGCTCGCGGACCCGCCGGCGCGGGAGTACGCCCGGAACTCCACGGTGCCCTCGGTGTCGAGCATCCCGCCGCGGCTCGTCGCCTCGATCTCCAGCCGATACCAGCGCTGCTCCGGGTCGAGCTCGAGCTCGGACGGCCGGGTCTTCGGATGCCAGGTCGCGCGCAGGTAGTCGGAGTCGCCGACAGCGAAGGCGGAGTAGCGCGAGCACATGAGCCGCTCGGCCGTCGGCGCAAACGCCGAGCCTTCGCGAAAGGGGCCGCAGCACTCGCCGTATTGCAGCCCGCTGAGGCACGGGCAGCGGGCGGTTGCCGCGAGGCGCCACTCGGAATCGGTCACGCCACCATTATCCGGGCTGGCACTACTGCCGCGCCGCGAGTGCTGCGCCGAGGGCGGCCGCGGATGCGGTGGAGCTGTCGATGCGCCAGTCGGTCTCCTTGTTGTGGTGGAACCAGACGAATCCGGTCACGTCGGGCTGCGCGGCGAGGTAGCTGACGAGCGCGGTGTTCCAGTCGGCTTTCGACCCGCCCGCCTCAGCCGAGGCCGTCTCCGCGATCAGGATCGGCGTACCCGGCGCGATCACCCGCACCTGCGAGAGTCCGGGTCCGAACAGAGCGGACGGCGACGTCCAGGTGCTCCACGACGCGGACGTGCCCCAGTTGTAGCCGTCAAGACCGACCGCATCCACATACGCGGCTCCGGGGTAGAGCTGGGTGAGCGGCGTCGACCCGGTGTACGGCACGTTCGGGCTCCACAGCCAGCTGACGTTGCTGGCACCGGCCGCCGCAACGACGTCGTGCACATGCCGCCAGGCCGCCACGTAGTCGCCGGGCGAGTTGCCGTTGGCGGCGTCGGCCCACGGATACCAGTTGCCGTTCGCCTCGTGCGCGTAGCGCAGGGTCACGGGCTTGCCCCAGGCCGCAAGCGCGGTTCCCCAGCTGGCGAGGTAGGCGTCGAAGTCGCCAGCGGCAATGCGGTCGGAGGCGAAGGCGGGCTGGTTCACGCCGTTCCCCCACCGCCACGGCTCCCACGTGATGATGCTCGTCGCGCCGCGGGCCGCAACGGCGTCGAGCTCGGCGATCGGCGCCGGCTGGGCGAAGTCCTTGTACGACATCACAATCGACGGGGCCTCCCCGACGACGGATGCGACCTGGTCCAGTTCCGCGGACGCCGCGGCGCCTCCCGGGGTTGTGATCCCGAAGCGGAGCAGCGAGGCGCTGATCTGTGGGGCGGTGCCGGGCGCCGGGGTCGGCGAGGGGGTCGGCGACGGGGCGGGAGCGGGCGGCACCTCGACAGACACCGGGCTGAACGTCACCGTGAAGGTGGCGGTTCTCGAGATGGCGCCGACGGTTGCGGTGGCTGCGACAAGGGCATCCGTCGTCTTGGGGATGGTCCAGCTGACCGCGAACCAGCCGCTCGCCGAGGTGGTGAACGCCACCGACGACCACCCGTCGGTCAGCGTTCCCTGCTTCTTCTTCGGAAACCCGGTGCCGGTCACGGTCACGGCGGTGCCGACAGGCCCGCTGGTCTGGCTGAGCGAGACGGCTGCCGATGGTGCCGCGTGCGCGGCCTCTGAAACGAATCCGCCACCGAGCACCGCCCCCAGCATCGACATGACGAGGCCGAATACGCTCAGTTGAACGCGCTGTCTCTGTGCCACTGTTCCCCCAGGAGGCCGTTCGCCACGGCAGCCCCCGCTGCCGGTCCAGGTGGCGGGCCCCGCCGACGCCTGGAAACACTAACAATAGACCGATCTGTCGCCCTGAGCGGTAACGATTTGCGTGAACAGATACCCCCTGGGGTATAACACGAGTAATCCACCCAGCGAAGGAGTACTGAATCTGCCGTGCCGTTACCTGCAAGAAGTGCGGGAAGACGACGCGGGCGGGCTGTGGTCAGCACGTCGATCAGGTCATACGCGGAGTCTCGAGTGCCCAGCGCTGCCGCGGACACGAGAACGACGCCCCCACCCCCCGGCTTCTTCGCGCGCCTGTTCAGCCGCTAGGGCGTGTCTGACAATTGTCGAGTCCAGGCGAGGACGGCGTTCAGGATTACGGCGGCGCGGTAGACGATTGCGTGTTTGTCATAGCGGGTGGCGAGTCCTCGCCATTGCTTGAGGTGGCAGTACTGGCGTTCGACGACGTTCCTGTTCTTGTAGTCAGCCCTGTCGAGTGCGACAGGCCTGCCGCCGCATGATCCGCGCCGTTTGCGGTGCCCCTTCTGGTCGTCGGGCTCCGGGATCACGGACTTGATTCCGCGCGAGCGCAGGTGGCTGCGGATCGCGCGAGACGAGTAGGCCTTGTCGGCGCGCACCGCGTCCGGGCGGGTCCTGGGCCGACCGGCGTCGCGTCCGATGCGCAGCTGAGCCATCAAGGGCAGGAACATCGGTGAGTCACCGGCCTGCCCCGGCGTGATCAGAGTCACCAGGGGCAGGCCGTTGCCGTCGACGAGCTGATGGATCTTCGTCGACAAGCCGCCACGGGAGCGGCCGATGCCGTGATCAGGCGGCTCGATCCTCGGATTCGTGTAATTCGATCCAGCCCCCTGTGAGGCGAGTGGTGTTCGTCGCGTGCTGATGCGCACGCGCGATGGTGGAGTCCACCGACAGTGCCCAGTCCACCAGCCCGGCCGCGTCTGCGGCAGCCGTCAGCTTCGCGAACACCGTGTCCCAGGTGCCGTCCTTCGCCATCCGGTGATGCCAAGTCCACACCGTCTGCCACGGTCCGAACACCTCGGGCAGATCCCGCCACGCGATCCCCGTCCGATACCGGTAGATGATCGCCTCGACCACCACCCGGGCGTCCGAGAACGGACGCCCCTTACGCCCCGTGGGACGGGGCAGCATCTCCTCTATCAACGACCACTGACTATCGGAGAGCACCTGAAATCGCGACATCTCCCCAGCATCCCAGCACACAGGCAATACATTTGTCAGACACGCCCTAGTCGCCACCGGGTCGAGTCATCGTTAGTGTCGACGACCCGAACGTCGCGCAACACCCCCGCCTCGGCCACCGCCGTCAGATAGGTGCAGGTCGGCATCCGTCGTCGGTCGGTCGGTGAGCCGGGGTTCAGCAGGCGCATCTCGACAGGAGTCACCGAGTCCCACGGAATGTGGCTGTGCCCGAAGACGAGCACCTCGGCATCCGGGAACAGGTCATCGCTGCGCGCCTCGCACCCGCGCTTCCGGAGTTTCACTGGATCGTTGTTGCCCCAGACGCCGACGAGATGGGCGGCGCGGGCCTGCATCTGGTCGAGCAACCCGGTCTCGATCCAGTCGCCCGCGTGAGCGACGAGATCCGCGCTCTCGATCGCGGCCCAAACTTGGGCGGAGAGCACACGCTCGGGCTCGGGTCGGCAAATCTCGTTCCCGAGGCCCCAACACAGCTCAATCAGTTCAGTGTTGACCACGCACTGCGCCCTGGTTTGCGCGTCCCTGACACGAGACTTCAGCCCACCGAGGAACTCGGCGTATCTGTCCGGAAGGGCAAAAACGGTATCGGTGTCTATGTTTTCTATTTTGGCCAACGCTTCATCCCTCGCGCTCCGCGCCGACCTCCTCGAGCCCCGCGGTCAGCTGGTCGACCGGCCGCGGGGGCAGGTGCCGGTACAGGCTGGACCGGGTGATGCCGGACTTAGCCACGATCTCGGGCATCGTCAGGCCGGAGTCCCGAAGATGCACCGCATAGGCGAGCTTGGACGGGTCCACCACCGAGGGCCGGCCGATCTGCCGGCCTTTGCTGACAGCGACGGCGCGTGCATGGGCAGCGCGTTCGATCGCATAGGTGCGTTCCATCTGACCGAACAGCGCAAGCATCACCACCGCGAGTTGCGACATAGGATCCTCCGGGTTGGCCGAGTCCACCCGAATCGGATCAGCCAGGTTCCGAACCCCCACACCGCGCTCCTTCAGCTCATAGATCAAGTTGAGGGTGTCGCGCACGGTACGACCCAGCCGGTCCAGGGTGTGTACAACGATGACGTCCCCGTCGCGGGCGTAGTCGAGCGCGGCCGTCAGCCCAGGGCGCTTCGTCGTCGCGCCGGATTTCTTGTCGACATAGATCCGGCCCGACGGGATTCCGATCGCGCCCAGGGCGTCGAGCTGACGATCGAGATCTTGTTTTGCCGTCGAGACGCGCGCGTAACCAATGTCCATCACCCGAACGTACCGGAAGTCACATCCGTACCCGCTCCATGAAACACCATCATGAACCCGACTTTTGGAATACCAAAGGTCGACTCTGCACAGAATTCTCAAAACCCATAACAGAGCGTTCCACTACCAAGGAAGTGGAACGGCCTCATGCCGAAGGTAAAAGTCTAGATAGGGTCTTTGACTCTCTACGGCAGGTGTCAAGAAGCGGCGATAGCCGGGTCATCTTGACGCCGATGGCGGTGCCGCCAGACATCAGGTTTGGGTGTACCCCAGCTGGGCAAACTCTGCCCCCGAGCCAGCGGCTCCTGCACTCGATACGGCGTAGGCTCTCCGCTCGCCTTCTGCTCCTGCCACGCATCGGTGGGCGAGGTCGCACTGTCTACACTTGCGCCCGCTCCCCCAAACTCCCCAGGCAGCGGCGTGCCGACTGGAGCCGACCATGCCCGTGCTTCATTACGGAAGACAGTCTCGGTAACCACGACATCTTCCGTGAAAAGCTCCTCAGGCAGTTCCACCAGACCCGTGTTAGCGGCCATGCCAAACTGCCCATAGGCGGCAACGGAACTGCCCACTGGCGGCCAGTAGAACTGCCCGTTGGTGGCCATGAGATCTGCCCACTTCTTGTTCTGAGCCCGACCGCTTAAGCGGC
>NZ_JASISS010000052.1 GCF_030063195.1 Cryobacterium sp. PH31-AA6 | reverse complement strand
TTGATTGGACGACGCGTGTATCCCCGGTCATCACCACAGCTTGCCAGAAGAGCACCTCGTCACCCGGCCGTGGCCAACTGAGCGCCACCGATTCGCGCTCGCACTGCCCATCCGAAAGCGGAACCCTGAACGGGCATTGGCGACCGATATCGGAGGTGAGCGGTGTCACGGCCCAACAGAGGCGCCGATGCTTCGATTGCGCTTCGCCTCTGCGCGCTGCAAACTGAAATTCGCGACTGGGAGTTGCGTTCCGCACGGCGGCGACAGTGAGATCAGGCACCGCCTGCAGCGTGAGAACTTGCTCCGTGCTGGTCGGAAACTAGTAGTGTCGACGCTAATCGACCTGGGGGGAACCAGATGATTCGCTGTTTCACAAGCTTTTTCGCGGTAGCTGCGTCACTGGTGCTCTTGACGGGCTGTTCCGCCTTCGCCGATCCGGGACCGGATGACACGGGCACCCCAACAGTCAGTCAGCCGGATTTCCCGAATGGGTTCAAGGACCGCGGAGACGGTGTCGCAACGCGTTTCGTTGACGAGGAACACTGCGGGCAAGGCAGATGCAGCCAAATTGAGATCTACGCCTACGGTTCGTGCCCCAGCGGCGTGTACATCAGAGCAGACACCATGGATGAGTCGGGCGCCGTCGTCGGATTCACCAACGGCATCACCGGCTCACTCGCCGAAGGCGACAAAGCCATTGCCACCTTACCGATCCACGAAGATGCCGCGACGGACGTGAAGATCACCAAGGTCAACTGCCACTGATCAGGACAAGCTGAACGCGAGGACCGCACCGAGTACTGTCGTCAGCGCCATCGCGCAACACCCGAAAAGAACCAGCCCGCCGCGGTTCCTCGCTCGGCGCGCGGCGATCACGCCGACCACGATGGCCACCGCCATGATCACGGGGATCGCGCCCAAGCTCCATGCCTCTTGAACAACGTAGTTCGGACTGGGACGCGGCGGCTCGACGGGAGCCATCGCAAACCGGATACCCGCTACCCACCACAGCACAGCAGCCAAGAGCGCGGCCACCGTCAGGAGCGTGCCCGAGGAAACGACCCGTGTCATCCAGCCTCCTCGTCCTTGCCCCGACCCGAGGTCCAGGCGGTCGCCTCCAACGTAGCCGGGGACTATTTGCCGTCCAACCCCCCATCACCTGTCGATGCGCAATCGTTGCCCACCCGGCGGAAGGGTGCATCTCGTCTGGTCCCAATGGGGAACCCCTGGCGGGGCTGCTGCCCCGCTGGGGAGTTCAGCACATCTAGGACTGCCGCTTGTTTCCCTCACGGACGCCTCGAATGAAGTTCACGACCGACAGGATGCCAACGATGAGTAAGAATGTCGGAATCAGCACGCTCGGAAGTAGTTGGCTGGCATCAAGGTCATTCTGGGACGACCATCCGATGTAAGCCATGATCCAACCTAGAAGGCCCAGAAAGATGCAGGCCAAGGAACCCAGGGTTACTATCGCTGCCTTCACGATCAGTTTTCGGTTCGGGTGCAATTCGCTCCTACTTCCCCATGACCCTGAACTTAGGGCACATCCGGTGATCTTGGAAAGTCCCAAGTTTGGGGCCTGCTGAGCGCGCCACCTGCGCTGGTCGCCTACGGTCGATACTCCTTCGGCGGCGGCGATGTGGGCAGGTCGCCGGGGGCCGCTCGGCCTCCGAAAGTCATGGTGGCGATCGAGGACAGCCCGGCACCGATGCCCTTGGCAAGGAAGGACAGGATCGCGCCCACTACTTGCCATCGCCCGGCATGGCCACCTGACTGAGTCATGCTGTGCCCCGATCTCTAGGTCGTGTGCGTCTCGGCGTCGAGAGCCTGAACGATCGCGCAACTACCGCACGGCGCGTATTTGTTACTCTACGAGGGAGGCCAAGGCGTATCCAGGAGGCACAAGTACAAGATCGTCTTTGCGTCTCCCCGGTGCGACCAGTTCCGACGCTGCTGAGGGGGCGTGACATTTTCCTCAGCGTGAGCGCATTCGCTTCTTCCCCGCGGCCGCCGACATACCGGGCGGCTCCTTAGCTGAGGGATTCCTCGGGAGCGAAGGCCAGCGCAGTGCGAAGTCGCCCTTTCGCGGACGCGTACCGTGACCGTGCTGTTGACGCAGTGATGCCGGTGATCTGGGCCGCTTCGACGAGGCTGAATCCTTCCCAGTGGACCAGTTCAATGAGTTCGCGAAGGTCCGCCGGTAGTTTCCCGACCGCAGCACGCACAGCCGTGGCGTCGGATAGGTCCGTTCCTGTTTGTGATTGTTCGAGTTCCCATCGCAGGCGATCAGTGGCGGCCAACCGCCGCCGCGCCGTCCGGCGAGCGTTGAGGAGCAGGTTGCGAGCGATCGTGAATAGCCACATTCGGCCGCCCAACGCGTCGGCTGGGGCCTTACCGGCCTTCTTCCACGCGATGATGAAGGTCTCGCTCAAGACATCGGCTGCATCTGCGCGCGGATCGATTCGCCTTTCCAGATAGGCGAGGAGATCAGAAGCGTTGGCGCGGATGAGAACCTCCAAGGGGTTCCCACGCTCTGCGCGCATAACCGAGAGACCTCGTCACACGTTCCGGCGGTTTCGAGGGAGAAATGGCCGACGTCGAGGCCCTTGGCCTCCAGCCCGTCCGTCGTCAGCGTGTAGGCGGTATCGATCAGCATGTCGGTTTCCGGATCCGGGAGTGCCGGCTGGAGGGTCGCCTCTGGGTGTGCCGCGTTGTATTCAGCTATTTCTTCAGCCTTGGCGGAGGCTGCCGCCGCTGAGTACTTGTAATCGTTTCGGATGGCGTCCGGGATCCTTAATGCAACGCCCAACAACTTCTGGACCCGGGGTAGCCGGAGAAAATGCTCAAGGCACGCGAAGTTCCCGCAGCGGATCGCGCCGTGCCGCGGCCGCTGAGGGCACAATGGCTGCGATGGTGGAGGCAACTATGGCCAGGATCGCTATGCCAGCGAAGTAATTGGGTGCAGGCAACGGGTCGCCCTGAATGGCGAGAGCAGCTGCGGCCGCGGCACTGCCTACAAGCGTGCCCGCGGCGCTGAGTATGACCATCTGGGCCAGTACGAGAGTGACAATGAGGGACTGGCTGGCACCGAGTGCGCGGCGCCGGCCGAAATCTTTCCGCCGCAACATAACGAGCCCGTATTGAATTGCAGCAACGAGCGTTCCCGTTACTGCAAAAACGACAAGAACGAGATCTCGACCGAAGAGGCCTAACTGGCTTTCCACGAGTCCTCGAAGTGTCGCCAATTGTTCGCTTGTCGATACCTCAATCTTGGTCGGATCATCGACCGCAAGGATAGATTGCACTGCTCGGGAGACGGGCGCCACGAGATCCGGTCGTTTGGCAACTACGACCAAAATACTCACCGGTTCTGCGGTGGCGTCCGCCGTCGGGTCCTGCGGCACAAGGATCAACGGTTCGAGGAACTGGAGATAGTCCGGAACGGTGAGAGACCCAACGATGGCATAGTCGGTTCCCGTGTCGACGGTCTGTACTCCACCAACACCATTCGGCATTCCCAACTGACTGAGGGCAATTCGAGAGGCGACCGATGAGTGATTGGTGAGCGGAAACACGCGAGAAACGCCCAGCGGCGCGAGCTCCGAGCCGTAGAATTGTCGGATAGGGACCTTCGGACCGCCGGGTATCTTGGCGTTCCTCGCATCGTCGGCTGCGCCGAATGCGCCCGCCCACACAATGCCATCTAGACGGGAAAGCCGGGCGAGCACGTCGCTGGTAAGGCCGGCGTCAGAATCCGCTCGAACGACGATTGATCGAGTGCCCGCTGAGTCGATGCTGGAGATTACTGCCTGTTCAGCGCCCACCGTGCGCCCTGTCGTCAAGAGCACAGTCAAGCACATGCCGCACACAATCGTGATCGAGACGATCGACGCGACCGGTTGGCTGAGCGCCGAGGCACAGGCCTCGCGGAGAATTGCTCCAATCCGGCTCACAAGCGGACAATTCGGTCGCATTGCTCAACCAGCGCGGGATCGTGAGTGGCGACGATGACGGCCGCTCCACAGGACGCCCGATCCCGCAGTGCCTGTACGACGATTCCCGCCGATACAGGATCTAGGTTCCCAGTGGGTTCGTCGGCCAAGAGTATTCGGGGATGATTGAGCAAGGCTCTCGCCAGTGCTATACGTTGGGCTTGACCACCCGAGACCTCGCCTGGCCTGTGAGTCGCCCTCATTGCGACACCGAACTGCTCCATCAACTCCAAGGCGCGAAACGATGCGTCACGGCGCGATTCCCCTCTATATAGCGCAGTCTCCAGGACGTTGTCGAGCACAGTCCGACCCATATCTAGCGCCGCGTCCTGGAAGACGAATCCGAACATGGTGGCTCTTAGATGTGCCCGTCTACTGTCGGAAAGATGGGCAGCATCGAAGCCATCCACGACCACGTTCCCCTCGGTGGGCTTCAGCATTAAGCCGAGCAAATACAAAAGCGTCGACTTGCCGCAGCCGCTAGGCCCTGTGATCGCGACGACTTCCCCTGATTCGAAAGCTTGATCCCATCCAGTCAGGATGTCCGGTGTACGGCCATAGCTGAACGTTATTGATCGGGCTTGAAGAAGAATCATCGGATCAGCTCGGCCCGGTAGTCGAGGGCAACCGCACGTGCAACCCTTCTCGGACCCCCTCAATGAGAGAAATGCCTCTCGCGCTGGCAATGATAGTAACCGGATGCAGGGACCCGGCCTTGTCAACAACGGCTACCGATCCATCGGGGGTGGTGATCAACGCAGCCGACGGTACGCTCAGACCCTTGACGGTTTCGACAGTGACAACCTTGGATGGCAGAAGTGACTGGCCGCTGACGGGCACTAATCCGCACTGATCGCGGCAGATCGACAAGCCATCTAGTCCCGCAAGGATTGCGTTTGTGCTGCCCGTGGTTGCGTCCTTGACATGTGCAACGACGAGACTTTCCCACAGGCTTCCGTCCGGCCCCGTAATCTCCACTCGCGTTCCCGCTGGCATGGAGACCGCTTGAGCGTCAGTTACAGGAACGGAGAAGGTGGGGCTAGGGGGCAGCCCCTGGACAACTGACTCTCCCCCGGCGAGGGTCGCGCCACGTTTGATTACACCGCCGTCTAGTGCAACACGGGTTGGAAGGGACGGGACGAAAATCACATCCCCCGGCTCCACCGTTCCCGATTCCTCGAGGCCGAGGGATTTTTGCCACTTCTTAATGGCTGCCGACGTATACGCGCCAGCCTTACCATCGGCGACACCCGAGTAGTAGCCCAAATCGGAGAGCATGGTTTGCAACTGCCCAACGTCAGCCCCAATCGAGCCATCCGCAATCGCACGAAAGGCAGGAACGTCGCCTCGCGCAACAACTACCGGTCGCAACCCCACAGTATAGAGAGTTGAGCCCTGGTCGACGTCCTCACCGGGTTTGATGGCAATGCTCGTAATGATGCCGACAGCCTGATTCGTTCCTATCGGACTGAAAGTCCAAACAGACGCAGTGTTTAGACTTAGGCTCGACCCGACCTCACCTTGCGCCACCTCAACCGTGGTAAATTTTCGGGCTTCCAAGGCGCGTGTCGGGGGAGCAAGGACCGTAGTGGCAGCCCACCCGGTTGCCGCTCCGACGGCCAGCAAAAAGGTGCCGGCAATCACCCATCTCCAGACGCCGTTCGTTCGCACCGTTGACATGCCCCCCCCAGAATGTTTGAAAGTGTAACACCCGCTCGACAGCCGGACCTCCCATATTCGTCTGATTCCTAAACCTGAATCCACCGGTCGACCGCTGGTGGAATCGTGATTTCGGTTTGATTGGGTTTCTGGGTTTCGGGCGCGGTTGAGGGCTGGGCCTCGATGCCGTGAGTGTTCCACTGGGGTTCCTGGTTG
>NZ_JASISS010000051.1 GCF_030063195.1 Cryobacterium sp. PH31-AA6 | reverse complement strand
CGCATGGCCAACGCCACCAAACCCCAGGTGGGCAGATCTGTTGGCCATGAGTGGGCAGTTTTCATGGCCACCAGCGGGCATTTCTACTGGCCGCCCGTGGGCAGATCGGATTGGCCATTGACACGGGGTGAAGCTGACTTGCCGTCACATTACGACACGACAGTCCGGTCTGTCTATCGACAGGTGACACACAAACCATGGGCCAGGAGTTGTCGCAATCGCTGCATTCAGCCTTGAATTCGACGGACTCCGAAACCTCCATGTCGGCAGTGTCCCGGATCTGCGCGAACCTGAACTCTGAGGTGGCCGAGTTCCGCGACCGCACCCTCGCCGCTCAGGACTTCCCCCATGTGTTCCTAGACGCCACGTCTGCAAGGCCCGGGTGGGCCACCGGATCGAGTCCCAGGCCATCGGGACCGTGTTCCAAGGCGCCGGCTGGCAACGCTATACCGGTGCACTTCATGCGTAACGCCCTCGCCTTGCTGTCGAAGGGATCGCAGGACATGGTCGCCTCGATCATCCGCATCATCTTCGCCCAGCCCGGGGTTGGCGCCCCGCTACGGTCTGAGGATCAGGCGGCGATGGATGTTGTGTTGAAGCGTACTCGGGCTCGATCGGAGTGGCATAGGCGAGCCGTAAATGGCGTCTTGGGTGGTTGTCGAAGATCTCGATGTACTCGACCATGGCGTTCGCCAGGTCAACACGGGTGCGCCACTCTTCCGGTTGAGGAGTTCGATCTGCATGCTCGACCAGACGGATTTTGACACTCGTGACATGCCACGCGGCAAGGTGGTGTTGACGGGCGTGACTCACAGAATTACCGACCCAACTGTGTCCTCCTGGGGAGCCGGGGCGAACGGAAATCGCCATCCACTCGCCCGGACCTGAAAGAAGTATTGGGTACCCAGTTGACCGATCGGAGTCGCATTGATCTGCCATAGGTGCACCACTGGCTTTCAGCGGATACCTTCACTCTCTCGCCTATGCATCCGGGTGGGTTGCTGTTGCTTGGGATGAGCACTAAGTTGTTGATTCGATGAACGAGATCCTCGCCTGATCCCTCGTCTTCGCGATGTTCTCGAGCCCCGCCGGTCCATACTCGCCCTCACTCCCAACGAAGGGGATGTCTCGTGGATTCATTGGGAAGGCTCCAAACCGTGGCACTCGCGGGGCTGACCGTGTTCGTTCTGGCTGCCTGCGGGACCGGAACAGCAGCGACCCCCACATTTTCCGCCGCCACGGCGAAAATAACTCCCGCGGTCGCGGTCGTGCCGGCAGCTGTCGGGTTTGGCGCTTTCCGCGAGACGGCGCAGGTGTCTCCGGGAAAGGATGGGGCGCGCTACACTTCCGGCGCCGCCGGAAGCGGTGACGCGTACTTCCCCTACGCCGGCAACGGCGGGTACGACGTCCAGCATTACGACCTCGCCCTCCGTTACACGCCGCCGACGGATCCCACCGTCCTCACCGGCCGCCTCAGCGGCGTCGCGACCATCACACTTCGCGCGAGGCAGGATCTGCAGTCGCTCAACTTCGACCTGCGCGGCCTCGACGTCACATCGGTAAAGGTGGACGGCAGGGACGCGGCACATGGGAATTCGCAAGGCAAAGGCCGCGCTGAGTGGTCACAGCTGCAGGACGATGCGAACCGATACTGGGAACTCACCGTCGGGCTGCGGCCGAAGATCAAAGCAGGACAGACTACGACCATCGTCATTGAGTATGGCGGGATCACCGGGCGACCGCTTGACACCACCGGGGCCCTCTACGGGTGGGTCACCACTGCTGATGGCGCGATGGTGCTCAATGAGCCCGAGGGCGCAGCGACCTGGTACCCCGTGAACGACGACCCGCAAGACAAGGCCACCTACATGTTCCGCATCACGGTGCCGGCGGGCAAGACAGCTGTGGCGAACGGGCTGCCCGTCGGGGCGCCCGAAACGAAGGCCGGATGGACTACATGGACATGGCGGGCTTCGGACCCAATGTCCAGTTACTTGTCGACGGCGAGCGTAGGCGACTTCGCCTTGTCCCGCGACGCGACTCCGGCCGGCCTACCGATCATCAATGCCATTGACGATGGAGTAACGGGTGCGTTCCGTGAAGAGACGGCTGCGGCACTCGCGCTCCAGCCCCAGATGATCACATTTCTGGAGGCCCAGTTCGGGCGGTATCCCTTCGAGTCGTTCGGCGCGATTGTCGACGACGACTCGGTCGACTACGCCCTGGAGACCCAGACACGCCCGGTGTACTCAGAGGTCGCGGACGAATACACGGTGGTGCACGAACTGGGGCACCAGTGGTTCGGCAACTCCGTGACCCCGTCTGATTGGAAGGACATCTGGCTGAACGAAGGCTGGGCGAGCTATATCGAGTGGCTGTGGGCCGAACATCAAGGCACTGCATCAATTCCGGACCGGTTCGCCGACACGGTGGCCTACCTGGACGCAAACGACGGCTGGGCGCTCAACATCGCAGACCCCGGTCGCGACAGTCTCTTCGCGACTCCGGTCTATCTGCGGGGAGCGGCTGCCTTGTACGCATTGCGCGCCAAGATAGGCGACGCCGCGTTCTTCGCCGGCGCCCGCTTATGGCTGACTCAGTACAACGACTCGAATGCGACCACTGAGGACTTCCAAGCCGTAATGGAAGAAACCTCCGGCCAGCAACTCCAAACTTTCTTCGACGACTGGCTCCGCGAAGGCGACCGCCCGGCAATGCCATAGCCCCCAGCGAATTCCCCGGCAAGGAAGACCCCAAGGTTCACGGCACGGTGTGCCCCGAGCGGTGTCGGATTGTTTCGATGTCGCCGCGCACCTCGACGGCGTACGATGGCGCCCGACAGGAGGAGACGATGGCCGATCCGGTGGGAGACATAATCGGGGACTATCGGGCGTTCGCCCTGCAGCAGCACCACCGCCTGCTCGCCCGAGGCATCGACATCCGCCCGTACACGCTCAGCCACCTGGCCTTCCGCGTGCCGGAATGGGACCAGTACGTCCACGTACGGACCCTGCTCGAGCGCCACGCGAAGGCGAGCGCCGAGAACGTCTGGAACGGCCGGCCGATTTCGATGATCCTGCTCGCCACGCCGCTCAAGGTCCTCGACGGGATGCCCGTCCCGCTCATCGAGCTCATTCCGCCAGTCCACCAGCGCGTCTACAAGATGGGCCTCGAGCACCTGGGAGTGGTCGTCGGCGACGAAGTGGAGGCCTTCTCTCGGCGGCATCGCGCCGTGCTGACCGGGCAGCAGTTCCAGAGCGCGGACAACGAGCCCTACTACGTTCTCTTCGAGGACTTCACCCACGTCAAGTTCTACCGTCGCTCCCTGTATGACGTCGTCGTCCTCCAACACGGCGCCACGTTCGAGGGTTTCGTCCACGTCGACGGCTGGGTCCCACAGCGCGTCGTGACGGCGACCGGACCGAACCCGCTGCCGCGGTGAGCGAAGCCACTCCGCCTGTCGCCGGACGGCTCGCGCTCCACACTCACCGGGGCCGGACATGCCCGGCCTGGTCGCGTCCGGGCGATTCGGGCTCGCCGCGGTTCTGGACGAGTCCGTCATGCGCGACCTCTCCCGCGTGGCGGCGGGGCGCCAACATGGGGCTTATCACTTTGGACGCGGGACCCACGCCGATGTGGAGGGGCCGCCCGCGCCAGTGGTGCCACGGAGCGCTCAAGACCTAACAGCCCCGACAACGACTAGATACCGCCCGAGAGGGCAAAACACCCGGCATTCGAGACAGTCCGACGCGCGTGAAAAAATGGTCCGGGGTGCGTCCCGGACCAGGCAATCGCGGCCGTTACCAGCCGTAAGTTCCCCTAAAAAAAGAAATCCCTCCCGAGAAGCCTCAGGAGCGATTTCTTTTTGCTTCGACCGGACCGTTTCGTGAAGAGTTTCGCGAATGGCCCTTCTGTTCTGTCGGCTGACAGGATTTGAACCTGCGACCCCTTGAAGGCTCAGGCCTTAACTCTGTCTTCGACGAATATCCCGCAAAACTCGCGGATTCCCTTGTGTTTACAGGGAACCGGGCGGTTCGCTGCTGACTATTTTATACGGTAGATTCTGGTCTGCTCAGGATGATCTTGGTGGGCAAATGATGGGCTTTGGCCGGTGCCTGTCTAGTTGTGAAGTGCCGGAGCAAGCCCTAGCCGATCGTCCCGGACGGATTGAACTCGCAGCCGAAATCCCATTGCCCGACGCCGACTCCCGCCGTCGCCTGTTTGAGCTCTAGGCCGGCGACCTGCCGTTGACTCCATCGGCCATAACGGATAACGCTGCACGGGCCGAGGGCGGCACATTGCCTTTGCGAAGGAACTCATGCGCCGCACCGTGGTCCTGGCAGCCGAACAGGGCAGCCACCAGCAGACGTTGATCTGGCCGCCACCCTCGACGCCCTGCTCACGACCAGGGACAAACTCACGCGGCGAGTTCTCGGCGTCGACCACGCGTGGTCCCGTTGACGGTTTCAACACGCGACACCCGGGGCACCTCGCCGAGCGTATGAACCCACCAAGACCGCGGGGCTCCCCTCCACTGCCTCGTCCCCGTGCCGCACTGGGAGCCACTAACGCCCACCCGACTAGCCGAAGCTCATCTGGCGATCACTGGGGTGGAGGCTCCTTCGAGCGCGGTGCTGACGGTGTCGAGGAGTTCGTTCCAGGAGATGATGAACTTGGCCACGCCTTCCTCTTCGAGCACACGGGTGACGTCGTCGTAGGAGACACCCTCTGCGGCGAGGGCGTCGAGCACAGCGTGGGCGGCGGGGTAGGAACCCGTAATGGAGTCTTCGGGGATGAGACCATGATCGCGGGTCGCCAGGAGGGTCTTCTCGGGCATCGTGTTGACCACCTCGGGGGCGACAAGCTCGGTCACGTAGAGAGTGTCGGGCAGTGCCGGATCCTTGACGCCGGTGGAGGCCCACAGTGGGCGCTGCCTTGTGGCACCTGCGTCAATGAGGCCGCGAGCACGTTCGCTTCCGAAGGCCTGCTGGAAGACCTCATACGCGAGCTGCGCGTTGGCGACTCCGGCCTTGCTCCCCAGGATGAGGGCATCGGGGGTTCCAATGGCCTCGAGGCGAGCATTGATCTCGGTATCGACGCGGGAGACGAAGAACGAGGCTACTGAATGGATAGTGGATAGGTCCAGTCCGGCGGCCTGGGCAATTTCCAACCCGGAGAGATACGCGTCGATGACTTGGCGGTAGCGTTCAAGGCTGAAGATCAGGGTCACGTTCACGCTGATGCCCTGACCGATGACCGCCGTGATGGCGTGCAGCCCCTCGATCGTGGCCGGGATCTTGATCATGGCGTTGGGCCGGTTCACCTTGGCCCAGAGCTGCGTGGCTTGGATGACGGTGCCGGCTGCGTCCCGAGCGAGGCCGGGTTCCACCTCGATGGAGACCCTGCCGTCCACGCCGTGGGTGCGGTCGTAGACGGGGCGGAAGATGTCGCATGCGGCGGTGACGTCATCGGTGGTGATGTCGAACACGGCATCGGACACTGTGCTGCCTGCGGCGGCAAGGGCGGCAACCTGCTCGGCGTAGGCTTCACCCTTGCTCAGCGCGCTGGCGAAGATGGTCGGGTTCGTCGTCACACCCACGACGTTGCTCGTGTTGATGAGGTCCTGCAGTCCGCCGGACGTGATGCGATCGCGGGACAGGTCGTCGAGCCAGATACTGACGCCGGCGGCGGCCAGCTGGGCGAGAGGGGTGGTTTCAATCATTACGGGGTTCTCCTCAGTGAATTGGAAATTCGGAATTGGTGGACGGTGATCGGCACGGCCAGAGGCGCGGCGATCGACTCCTGCGCGGCGGCAACGACGGCCTCGGCGGTGATGCCGAATTCGCGAAACAGGGTCTGTCCGTCGGCGGAGGCACCGAAGTGCTCGATGGAGATGCTGCGGCCGCGGTCGCCCACGTAGCCGCGCCAGCCGAGGGCAATCCCCGCTTCGACCGAGACTCGGGCCGTGACCGATGCGGGAAGCACCGATTCACGGTACTCGGGCGATTGCTCTTCGAACCACTCCAGGCAGGGGGCGCTCACCACGCGGGCGTTGATCCCCGCGATCGCGAGCTGTGCACGGGCCGCGACGGCTAGCTGCACCTCGGAGCCGGTCGCGATCAGGATCACATCGGGTCTGCCATTCGGCGCTTCGGCGAGCACGTAGGCGCCCAAGGCGACTTTCCTGGCCGACGCGAAGGCCTCGCCGGAGGCGTCGCCGTCACCCCGCTCAAACACGGCGATGTCCTGCCGAGTCAGAGCGATCCCGGCCGGGCCGTAGCGACGCTCCAAGATGGTCTTCCACGCCCACGACACCTCGGCCGCGTCCCCGGGGCGTACGACGTTGTGTGTGATCAACTCTTTGTAGGCCGTTTCAGCGTTGGAATCCTGCCAAGTTAGCGGCCGGTTTCCTGCCAAAAGAGCGCTAAGAATCAGGCCAGTCGATTCCCCTCCAAGACCTTGGATTTGGGG
>NZ_JASISS010000050.1 GCF_030063195.1 Cryobacterium sp. PH31-AA6 | reverse complement strand
GGCAGGTCAACACGGTGATGCCGTAGTGGCGGGCGAAGTCCACGGTCTGCTGGTTGCGCACCGGGACGCCCGCGAGGTGGGACACGGTGACCGTTTTCTCGTTGTCCGTGAGGACATAGGTCGGGGCACCGCCAAGGATGCGGAGCGTGCGATCGAGGGCTGCGAACACGGTCGGGGCCGTCCGGTCCCGGAGCGCGATCACGACCCGGAACCTCGACCACGCCAGCCAGGCAACGAACAACACCGTCTTGCGGCCGTCGATCACGGGGCCATCGCCGAAGTCATACTGCAACCACATCCCAGGCTCCGTGATCCACGGCCGATGCACCCGAACGTGGCCGAACCGGTAGGCCGTGCGGACCTGCGCGACCGCCCGCCGCGTCGAACGCTCCGACCCCGTATAGCCGAGAGGGAGGAGTTTGTCGTGGGCTTTGTCGGCGCGGATCTTGCCCTTGGACGCCTCGACCCATTCCTCGATCTTGGGCAGGAACTCGTCCGTGACCCGGCCCCGATAGGCCGGTTCGGCGATCGGCTTACCCGCATCGCGGGCGGCAACGTGGCGGGCGACGGTGTGGTGCGAGCAGCCAGTGAGCTCGGCTGTGGCGCGCAACGACCTGGTCAGATCGTAGGCAGCAAGTATTTCCATGATTTCTCCGTCATGCTTCATTCAGGGCCTCTTCCTGGGCGACTTTGATGCGTCTTAGACACCGCAATCAAACCCCAGGGAGAGGCTCCCGCCGCTTAAGCGGTCGGGCTCAGAACAAGAAGTGGGCAGATCTCATGGCCACCAACGGGCAGTTCTACTGGCCGCCAGTGGGCAGTTCCGTTGCCGCCTATGGGCAGTTTGGCATGGCCGCTAACACTCCGACTCGGACATCGTCGCGAGATATACGAATCCCGATAGGTGAACCCGCCACGGGACTGTTGTCTTGGCTCTCGCTGCAAAACTCGCTGCTGAGAAACGGGCCGCACTTTCTGGCGTACTCCTGAGGAGGGCAAGTCGTGTGGTGCGCATGATGCTCTTTTTGGGGTACTGGGAGCCTCAGGATCCAAACAATTCAAGAGGGTTGTTCTTGAGTTTGCGAACTAATCCGCCAGCGATGAGCCGAGCGGCGGCTGTCGCGGGTTTACGGGAAGCTTGATCGGTCACACAAGACCCGAATTCCGCCGCGAGTCCGAGCCGCGGATATGCCGCTGAGACTTCGGATCGGAAGCTCTCTGGGAGCGCCTCCGATCGACTGCCGGAGATATCTAGACCCGTCGCAACTTCCAACAAATAGCCCTCCAGATCCTGCTCCGGATCGACTTCGGGCCAGTTGTGCCGCACGATCACCTCGAGAGCCCGGGTGCGACGACTCGCCTCCCAGCCGGATCCGGCCGTGAGAGCCCAGGCGACGTGGCCAGCGGCAAGCTCATACGAGAGCGTGTCGTTGTCGAACTCGACAGCCAGTCCAACATCGTGCAGGACGGCCGAGACATAAAGCAGTTCAGCGTCGAATCCTTGTCGCATCTCAAGCGAGGCGAACCCGACAGCCCAATACCAGGACCGGATGCTGTGGTTGAGAAGCGCCCCCGGAACATACTCCGTCGCAACCTCCAGGGCGGCACGCGCCGCCACCGAGTCAGGTACAACAAAGTCGGTCATCTTCATGGACCCATGCTATCCAGCCACCTTTCTAGCATTACGGTGTGCCGATCATTCGCCGAAGTGTCGTATTCGCCGAACCTTCATCGGGACGGTCTGGGTCTGATTCTTCAGAGCGATGGGTGCCCAGGATCCTTTGCGGGACGTTCAATCACTGTTGGCGAGGTGCCAGGCGGTTTCGACTGCTTTGAGGACTTCTGCGAGGGCTACTTTGTCGCGGGGAATTGTACTTACGAGTTCGGCCGTTGCTTGGTCGAGGTCGAACGCTTCGATCTGGTCGTGGCGGACGAGGGTTCCTTGGGAGCGTCGAGTTTCGACAAGACCGGCCTCTTCGAGCTCGCGGTATGCGCGCGCCGCCGTTCCAACTGCCACGTGTAGGTCGCCGGCGAGTTGGCGTACGGTGGGCAATCTGTGACCGCCCGCGAGTCTGCCCGAGGTAATTTCCGCTGCTAGCGCGGCTCGGATTTGTTCGAAGGGCGGCGTCGGATCATCCGCGTCGACGGTGATCATCCCGCGAGTTCCGACCGCGGACCAGCGAAGGCCGTCCGAGGCAGTTTGATCGCCCCGATGACGGCGAGAAAGGCGAGTGAGAGGCCGTAGACGAGGGCTATGGCTGCAGCCCCAAACAGAACCATTCCGATCGTGTGCAACGTCGCGGCCGCGTTCACGTCGAGGCCCGTCTCCAGAAGGGGCGCGTTGACCAGCGGCAGGGATGCCATTCCGAGCAGAAGGCCGAGGGTGAGTGCCAACGGTGCGCTCGCGACGCGAAAGACCAGCCGGACGCCGCTTCGACGTAGGGCTGCGTCAGCGTCGCTGAGTTCCACCCACGCAGTGGCTGGGGCATCAATAACGCGCCGCAGAGCCTGAATAGTCGCGAGAACCAGAACGCCAGTGAGTACCAGCACCGGGAGCGCAAACATCCACCCGGGGAAGAGGTAGGGCCCGCCCGCTTTGCACTCGGCCGGGAATAGGGCGGTGCACAGAGACCGACCATCCGGCGTGGCTTTCGACAACAACCCTGCGGCTACGGCCGCCAGGACCGTTGTTCCGACGATGACCCCGAACCTCGTTCGTTGACCTGACGACGAATAGTTGCTCAGGGTACGCGGCTTGACGCTACTTCTCCGCCGTCGAAGTGCGCCATCGATTGTTGGTGCGGGCATTAACGTGAACGCGAAGAGGCCGGCCGTGGCCGCCGCGAGTGGTCCGAGGAAGAACGGGACCAGCTCAAGAACCGGATTGGCGATATGTACCAGGATTGCCACAGCGAAAACCGCGAGAGCCGTTGAGACCGCAACAGCGGACCGCAGCGCGCTCACACGCCGCGCACGCACGAGCGGCTGCGGCTGTCCGCGCCGTCCAGCCATCGCTACGCCGGTGAACGCCACCGTGAGGACGAACAAGAGACCGACCAGTCCTAGTGACATCTCGGCAATCCCAATGTTCTGCACATTTTCTCCTTGTGTCGACCTGACGATACAAATGGATTAGGGTTTGTGTCAAGTGATTGTGACAAGCCTTCTCGCTTGTGCACGACGGGGCCCATCAGTGATGGAGGCCAAGGATCACTCCATTCCCTTACGGAACCGCCAACGGGAAGGTTCGGTGCGTCCGGTAGCGACGTCGGTCGAGCCACCTCGTCCGTCGGGCCAGGGGCTGGACCGGCGATGCGGCCGACTGCCATACTGGGCTCGGCGGGGAGGGGACCTGATGCCACGACTGGCGACATCTGTTTTGGGGAGCGTTGCTCTGGTGCTCGGACTGGTGGCTTGCTCGCCAACTGCGACTCCAGCGGTCGACACGGCTGTCCACACGGATGCGCCGGCCCCGCCCGACCGTGCGGCCGACGTTGTCATCCCCGACGGTGTCATTGGCACGGCCGAGCTCACGTCGGCCTCGGGAGACAACACCATCTCCGGAACCGTCGTCGTCACGGCGGGTGGGGGCGGATTCGACGTCGCACTGAAGGACTTCCACTCGGACGTCCCCGGAGGCTTGCAACTATCCTTCAGCCCCTGGTCAGAGACCACGATCTGCCTGGCCGACATGCACAGCTTCTCGTTCGGCAACCTCTCCACGAACGCCGATCAGCCTGGGCTCAGCATGGGCCCCAGGGACTTGTCCCGGGGCGACCCCAGCTACTACCTGACCGCCGTCATCACGGAGACCGACCCGACCACGACCGATCCTGACGGCTGCGTGCTCACTCCCCGGGCAGTCGGCACGATCACCTGGGACGTGCCGGACACCCGCCCCGGGCTGCTCGCCGTCGATACCGGCACCCGGTTCGGCGCCGGCGGCGCCACCGCCGCAGCCGATGGCGCCCCACTCTCCTACCGTGCGGTCGCCGGCGACACGCTCAACGACATCGCCGACCGCTTCGGCATCACGGACGACGACCTCGGCTTCCTCAACCCGCTCACCAGCCGCCAGCTCCAGGCCGGCGACGAGCTGAACCTCCGGGTGGCGCTGCGCGGCGGCGCCTCGGTCCCGCCGCCCTCGGCCTGAACGCCGCCACAGGGCAGTTGGGAACCCGAGAAGGGGTCCATGATCCAACGATCGTTGGAACTTAGCCCTGTTCAACCCATGGTTGACTGATCGGCATGGGGAAGCTGTGGAGTGGGGCCACATGGCTGGGTATGGCCTTCGCGCTTTTGGGCCTGTCGCTGGTGTCGACATACTTCGCACTTTTTTCCGGGTTCATTTTTGACCCTGACGATCATCCCAGCTCGTATTACGCTGCCCAGATTCCCATGCGTCTGGGCGTGATGGTGGTGTCTGTGCTTATTCCGGCGTTTTCTGCGGCGGCATCCGTGTTGTCCATTCTTGCCACACCACGCAAGACGCCAAGGATTGCGACATCGGTAATTGCGCTGCTCCTGGCACTGTCAGCTGTCTGGTCGTGCTGGGTACTTGGGATCGAGGCGATCCAACAGGCCATCGCCTTCGCCGACCACGTCCCTTTCTAGGTGGATCGACGAGGGAACCGCCGAGGTCCAGATGACGCAAGGACGTGCGATCCTCGCACCCGACCTGCCACGGTCATGTGCATCGTCCCCAAGGTGTTCCGTTGACGCCGCTGGCAGGAGTTACTGCAGACGGCCGAGTGCGCGAATGAACTGGCGCGGAGCATCGGTCCCGTCCCAGAGCCGACGACATGGCCAGACCGCCCGCAGGCCGGACGCTGAAAGGGCGCTTCTGAGCACGCTCCTGCGTGACTTCTGGAGACGTACGGCACTGATCGAATCCTCAACTCGGAGGAGCTTCGGCACAGCCGGGTGAGCCGCAACTCATTGCATTGCGGAGCGATGCATCTGTATTGTATTTAGATACAACCGAATCGAAGAGCAATACAAATGCTGAAGGGAGCTGTTCGTGGACTTATCTGCCCCGCTCGCCTCGTTCATGAATGGCCTCGACGCTGTGGCCCTGCGCGTCGTCGCCAGGGCCGGGTCAGAGCTCACTGGTCGACAGATCGCCCGTCTGGCGGGGACTGGAACACCGGCTAACGTCCGATTGTCTCTTCTTCGGCTCGTCGACATTGGTCTAGTCATTTCAGTCCCAGCACCCCATGCAACTATGTATTCTGCCAACCGGTCGCACATCCTGTGGCCGGCTGTTGAGATCGCGATGAACGCACGTCAGGAGCTGAACAGGCGTGTTGCAGCATTCGCTGACTCGAGCGCACCTGAGGGCGTCACGGTTGCCCTCTACGGCTCCGTGGCACGAGGTGACTCCACCAAGATGAGCGACGTCGACCTGCTTGTCGTCTTTCCCGATGAGGTCGCACTCGATGACCGGGACGAATTCGTCACCGGGCTCCGGGACAACGTGCAGCTGTGGACCGGTAATGATGCCCAGATCTATGACCTAACCGAATCGTCCCTGACCAGGCAGAAGGAAGACGGAGACCCGATCGTCGATAGCTGGACGTCGGAGGGGATCGTTGTCTTCGGGAACAGCACCCTGGGAATGAGAAAGGCGCCGTGAACGCGCGGATCAAACAGATGACGGCGGCAGAGGTGCGAATCCGTGCCGAACATGCCCGCGATTCTCTCCTCACTGCTCAAGCTCGATTCGAGCCTGGGGGACCGATGGCGTCGAACAATACGACTGGGCTGAATGCCGTCAACGCCGGTATCGCCGCGGCCGATGCTATTTGCGGATCCAAACTCGGATACCGCTCCAGCGGTCAGGATCACAAACAGGCCATCGGCCTCCTAACCCAAGCGCTCCCTGAAAAGAGAACCGCAGCACGGGACTTGGGTCGACTCTTGGAAGCTAAGACCCTCACTTCCTACGGGGCGAGCCACATCACAGAGGCTAGGGCGAGCGAGCTCTTAAAATACGCAAGCCGGCTGGTCGACGAGATGGAAGCCGCCCTCGCCTCCTGACTACGGGCACCCGCCGAGGATCCTTGAATGTTGACGGCCCTGCGGGTCGAGGTGAATTGTGCCGTCATGACTGAACTACTGATCGGGTACGCGCGCGTATCCACAAATGAGCAAGACCTTACCGCCCAACAAAACGCCTTGGAACGACTGGGCGTCAGATCGAATCTGATCTACACCGATCATGGCTTGACGGGAACCAACCGTGCGAGGCCGGGACTACGAGAAGCGCTTGCTGCCTGCAGGAGCGGGGACACGCTCGTGGTGGCCAAACTCGATCGTCTGGCCAGGTCGCTCCGGGACGCGAAAGACATCGTCGACGAGTTGACCGCCAAGGGCGTGAAGCTCAGCATCGGCGGCTCCGTGCATGATCCGAATGATCCAGTGGGCCGGCTCCTCTTCAACGTCCTCGCCATGGTCGCGGAATTCGAGTCAGATCTCATCCGTGCTCGAACGAAAGAGGGCATGCAGGTGGCGAAAGCGAAGGGCCGGTTGCGCGGCAAACCTCCGAAGCTGTCCGCGGCGCAGCAGAAGCACTTGATGGAGGTCTACAACGCTGGTACTCACACAACGGCCGAGCTGGCTGAGTTGTTCAATGTCGCCCGCTCCACTATTTATCGAACCATCCAGCGCCAGCACCGAGGTAATGGCTAGCAGCCGAGATCGCGTTGCAGGACGGACTGTCCTGCAACGCGAACCCTCTGTGGGCTCTGTCAGATCGTGGAACCGGCGGGTCATCTAGCATTGGCCACATGGGCGAGATGCACGCTGGGCAAGGCGGAATCTTCACCTCACGCCGGGTGAGCGTGTCCATGGTCGTTCTCGGCACCGTGGCTGCCGTCATCGGACTCGTGCTCCTTCTCGTGCCGAGTGGCCAAGCGAGCTTCGGCTGGTTCGCCTACGCGCCGCTCAGCAACACGACGTTCTCGCCAATAGGCCTACAACTCTCGCCACGGAGTCAGATCGGGATCGCGTTGTTCGTTGTCGGGCTGGCAGTGCTCGCATTCGGTGCCGGCTGGATGCTCGGGCAACGTCAAGCTGCAGACAAGCGACAATTGCCCGATCCGGGCAGTCCAGGCAGCTGAAAGGGCCCACTGTTTCGCCCGCGAGCCCAACCCTCAGTGGGTCTTGAAGAGTTCGATCTCGGGTGTTGGATCGCTTCTGAGGCGCGCATGGGTTTCGACGTCGTAGCGCTGGTGTTCGTACTTGAGCTTCTGGCGTTCGATTCCCTCTGGTGCGA
>NZ_JASISS010000004.1 GCF_030063195.1 Cryobacterium sp. PH31-AA6 | reverse complement strand
CGACAGGCTCAATCACCGGGCGGGCGGGCAGGGTCGGGGTGATTTCGACGGGCTCAATCACCGGGCGGGCGGGGCAGGGTCGGCGTGATTTCGACAGGCTCAATCACCGGGGGGTCGAGTCCCCTAAGTCACAGCCGACGCCCCTTGTCGCAGCCCTGACCCGGGGCCACACTGATCACACCAGCACCTACCCGAACCCGACCGCTGGAGGTCCACCATGAGCACGCTCGTCGTCTATGACTCAAATTATGGCAACACGAGGATCGTGGCCGAGCAGATCGCCGCCGAGCTCGGAGAGGGAACCGCCGTTGTCTCCGTCGTCGGCCTCACCCCCGACCGTCTCATCGGCGTCGAGCTCCTCGTCGTCGGCTGCCCCATCATCGGCTGGCGGCCGTCACCACGGATGCAGGCCTTCCTGGCCCAGCTGGGGGTCGGCATGTTGCACGGAGTGAGGGCTGCGGCATTCGACACCCGAGTGCGGCTGTTCATTCACGGTGACGCCGCCGGCAGGATCTCCCACGCCCTGGAGAAGGCAGGCGCCCACATCGTCGCCAAGCCCCACGGCTTCATCGTCGATGGGCGTGAGGGGCCACTGGCTGCGGGCGAACTCGACAAGGCAGCGGAATGGGCCGGGTCGATTGTGCCGACCCTGCGGCGCTGACCCGGAAACCGAGAGCGGGCATGCGGAAGGCCCCCGTCGAGAATCGACGAGGGCCTTCCGATCAGCCTGGGCTGTCGTGACTAGCTGGTGAGCGAGTCGACGTAGTCCTTGTTCTCGCTGATCCACTTCTTGACGATCGGGCCGTACTCCTGGCCGTCATAGTCGACGAACATGGCCTTCTCGAGCGAACCGAGCTGGTCGAGGTCCATCTTGTAACCGCCGAGCCACTTCGCGGCCTGCGGGAAGTCGGTACTGAAGTCGGACTTGCCGTAGGAGTGCAGGCTCTCGGCATCGCCGAGGGTTCCCTTGGGGTCTTCGAGGTTCTTGATGCCCAGGGCGCTGTAGACCCAGTGCGGCTGCCACAGGGTGACGACGATGTTCTCGCCGGCCTTCGTTGCGGCGGTCAGCTCGGTGAGCATGGCCGCAGTCGAGGAGGTCAGGAACTCCATCTTGTCCAGACCGTAGCCCGGGATGACCTGATCGGTCACGGCCGCGGTCAGGCCGGCGCCTGGCTCGATGCCGACGATGCGGTTGTTGAACTTGTCGGCGTTCGCGGCGAGGTCGGCCAGGGAGTCGATCGGCGCGTCCTCGTTCACCGCGATGGTGAGCTTGGCCTCGTCGTTCCAGGCACCCAGGTCGGTGATGCCGTCCTTGTATTCCTTGATGTACGAGGCGTGGGTGTTGGGCGCCCAGACATCGAGGGTGAAGTCGTAGTCGCCGGTGGAGAGACCCGAGAACACGGGTGCGACGTCGGCGTACTTCAGCTCTGCGTTGTAGCCCTTCTCGTCGAGAATGGCTTTCCACAGCTCGGAGGCAGCGATGCCCTCATCCCAGCCGTTGAAGACTGCGATGGTGATGTCCTTCTTGTCCTTGTTTCCGTCTCCGACTGTCGAGTCGGCGGCCGCGGAACAGCCGGTCAACGCGAGGAGCCCTGCGGCTCCCATCGCGATGAGGGTACGTGAACGCTTGTTCATGTGATTTTCCTTTCTTGTCGCCCTGCTGCAGGCGACCGGGGGGATACTTCCTGGTGCATGCGGAGACCGCACATGTGGCCACGGCTGCCGAGGCATCCGTGAAGTTGTGGTCAGGCTCGGGTCGTCGCACCGGCGAGCTGCGGGGCATCAGCCGTCGGGGCCGTCGCTGTCGCTGTCACTGTCGCGGAAGCGGAAGCGGAAGCCGAAGCCGACGCCGACGCCGACGCGATGTGCCGGCGGCGTTTGCGTGCGGCGAGGAAACGGCCCAGTGGCGTGTCGCCGTTGCCGAGTGCTGCTGTCAGGCGGTCGAGGAAGATCGCGAGGATCACCACGGCCAGGCCGGCTTCGAAGCCGAGGGCGACGTCGATACGGTTCAGGCTGGCGACGACCTGCGCGCCGAGGCCTCCGGCGCCGACCATACCCGCGATGACAACCATCGAGAGGGACAGCATGATGACCTGGTTGATACCGGCCATGATGGTGGGCATGGCGAGGGGCAGCTGAATCTGGCGCAGGATCCGGAACGGAGATGCCCCGAATGCCTGGCCGGCTTCGACGACCTCGCGGTCGACGCCGCGAATGCCCAGCTCGGTCAGGCGAACACCGGGTGCCATCGCGAAGATGATGGTGGCGACGATTCCGGGAACGACGCCGACTCGGAACAGGATGAGCGCCGGGATCAGGTAGACGAATGCCGGCATGGTCTGCATGAAGTCAAGGATGGGCCGGATGATGCTGGATGCCACCGTCGATTTCGCCGCGAGGATACCCAGCGGAACGCTGAAGATGATTGCCAGGATGCTGGCCACCAGCACCAGGGCGAGCGTGTCCATCGCGTTTTCCCACTGGTTGACGCCCAGGATCAGGGTGAGCCCGAGAATGGTGCCGATGGCGAACTTCATGCCGCGGGTCGCATAGGCCAGCGCAGCCGCGAGGACGATGATCACCCAGAACGGCGGCGACACGAGCAGAAAGTCGACGGCCTCGAAGGCACCGTTGAACGCGGCGCGGATGAAGTCGAAGAAGAAGGCAAAGTTGTCGGTGATCCAGCCGATGAAGCCGTCCACCCAGGTGCCGAGGGGAATGCGGAAGTCGTTCACAGGTCCTTTCCTTCCGTAGCGGTGTCGCGCAGGGTTTCGGTGATCACGCTTATCGAGATGGTCGATGGCGGTTCGATCACGGGCAGCTCGCCCGTGCCGGTGCTGACGTTGCCGAGGGCGGCCAGCAGAGTCACCCGCGGAATCACGCCAAGGAGGCGCTTCTTGGCGTCAACGACGGCGATGGCGAGGTCGCTTTCCACCGAAGGTTCGACCAGGTCCACCAGAGGGGTGTCCGGGCTGACCGAGACCACGTCGTCAAGAATGATCTTGCGAAGGTCGGTCTCTCCCGCCTTGACGAGCTTGAGCACCGCGCGGTCTCGCACGATTCCGACGAAGCTTCCGTCACGGCTGAGCACGTAGGCGGCGGAGGTCTGGAAGTCACGCATTATCCGGAGGGCAGCACGCGGTCCACCGGTCGTCGTGACGACGGCGCGTACCGGCTCCATCACACTGGCGGCAGTGAGCACCCGGGCGCGGTCAACATCCTGAACGAACTGGGCAACGTAGTCGTTGGCCGGGTCGGTGAGGATTTCTTCCGGCGTGCCGATCTGGACGATGCGTCCGTCGCGCATGACCGCGATCCGGTCACCGAGGAACATGGCCTCGTTCAGGTCGTGGGTGATGAAGATGATGGTTTTGCCGAGCTCTGCCTGCAGCTCGATGAGCTGTTCCTGCATTTCCCGGCGGATCAGCGGGTCAAGGGCCGAGAAGGCCTCATCCATCAAGAGCACGTCGGTGTCGGCGGCGAGCGCACGACCGAGGCCGACTCTCTGCTGCATACCGCCGGAAAGCTCGGAGGGGAGGCTGTCGGCCCAGCCGGCCAGACCGACCAGATCGATGATCGTCTGGGCCTTCGCGAGGCGTTCGTCACGGGGCATGCCCTGGATCTCCAGACCGTAGGCCACGTTGTCGATCACCGTTCGGTGCGGCAACAGGGCGAAGTGCTGGAACACCATGGAGATGCTCTTGCGGCGCACGTCGCGCAGTTCCTTGGCGGAAATGCTCGTGATGTCGGTGTCGCCGATGGCCACCGTTCCGGAGGTGGTCTCCCACAGCCCGTTGAGCATCCGGATGAGCGTTGACTTGCCCGAGCCGGACAGGCCCATGACGACGAAGATCTCGCCCTTTTTCACCTCGAATGAGGCGTCAATGACGGCTGCGGTTCCGTGGGAGGACACGTCGTCCCGCGATGCTCCAGCGGTCAGTCTCTTGACAACGTCGTGCGGGCGACGCCCGAAAACTTTGTAAAGTCGGTCAGCCTTAACGGCAATGGTATCGGTCACGGATTCTCCGATGCACGCGGGCGCAGCCGTTTCACGACTGTCGGAAGGGTGCATGTTCTGTCGAACGGGTAGGCCGTGACCGGCCCAGACGCCATTCCGGCGTGGGCTGGGGCGACCATGGGGCCGCCTCCGTCAGAGCCTCACCATACGCACACGGCCAGCACAGTTGCCGGCTCCGTATTCGCGTCCTGATGAAGGGTCGTTAGACCAGAGTCAACTATAACACACCCCGCTTTTAGGGCTTGACGGCGGTTCTTTCCGGTGCCCGATCAGCCGGCAACCCGTGTCCCGTCCCGTCGGCGGAAAGGACGACAGGATTCAGATGATAATCTCAGGTTGACCGGCAGATACGGACTCCACGTCTCGCTGCCGGAAAAGGTTCTTTGGGGGCTCTCTACATGCTTGATCTCGCACCGTCGATTTATCGTCAACGACTGGTCATCGAGGCCTACCCCAAAAACGCGATCACCGCGGAGCAGATCCGCAGTTACCTGACCGGGCTGGCCCCCGTTCTGGAGATGACGGCCCTGATCGAGCCGGTCACCCACCGCAGTGAAGCGTTCGGCTGGGCCGGCTGGACGCACTGGGAAACCTCCGGCGCGCATTTCTATGCGTGGGAACAACCGATTCTCTTCTACAGCGTCGACATCTACACCTGCAAGGCGTTCGACCCGGCCACCGCGGTCACCTACACGAAAGACTTCTTCGGCAGCGACGACGTCGTCCACAAGGAATTCTGATGCCCGATCGGGGTCTCCTGCCGGAGACCACCGAGTTCGTCGCCAGCTATGACCTCACCACGGACGAAGTGGCAGCGTTGACCGCCGAGCTCCTCGCCTCCCTCGCCGGCGCCTGGCCGGACCGGTACCGCTACGTCGGAATCGAATTGCCGGGTGGGAGCAGGTTCTCCGATATCGCCCGACACATCGAACGCGTCGTCTTCGAGGACTGCTTCGGAAACGATGCCGCCGAGATGACTGCAGAATACGGCCCCTATGAGGCCGCCAGCGTCTTTTTCGTCTCTATCGACCGGTCCACGGAATTGCCCAGCGGCGCTCTCCGCGTCATCGGCAACTCCGCCCAGGGCCTCAAGACCCTCAACGATGCCCGGTCCGCGCCGTTCAACATCAGCTTGGAGGATGTCGCGACGCAGCACGGCATCGGCGATCCCGCTTCCGTCTGGGACGCCGGCACCGTCGCCGTCCTGCCGGAGCACCGCAGTGGCGAGGGTGCCGTAAGCGTGCAGCTCTATCGGGCGATGTATCTCTCCGCCATCCAGCACGGCATCGACCACCTCGTTTCGATCATCGACGACGTTCCACTCCGGAAACTCGTCGAGTATCTCGGCATCCCGTTCGTGCCGCTGGCGGATTCGGCGCCCGGACCTTACCTCGGTTCGGTGAAGAGCCAGGCCGTGTACTGCCACATCCCCGACTTCCAACCGAGAACGAGGCGGCACCGGTGGACGGTGCGCGGGTTCCTCGCCCGCAAGCCCCTCGCCCGCCTCGCCAGGGGCAGCGAAGACGACGCACTCAGCCTGATTCGCTGAACTCGTGTAGCGTCCGAAGCAAGCTACCTCCCGGCATACGTCCTCGCCAACGGTTGCGAGACGTCGCACTCACTTCGACAAGAGGTCGCAATGCCTTCCAGCTCCGCCGAAATGAACCGCATCCCCTCATGAGGATTGTTTGTGCGCCCGACTCGTTCAAGGAGTCCATGACCGCGGTCGAGGCCGCCGCTGCGCTGGCCAGGGGAATCCGGCGGGTCGACCCGTCCATCGAGTGTGAGCTCGTGCCCATGGCCGACGGTGGCGAAGGAACCACGGAAGCCCTCGTCGCGGCGCTTCACGGGGAGTTCGTCGAAGCCGACTGCCATGACGCGCTGAACCGGCCGATCACAGGACGGTTCGGGTTCGTACCGCGCAGTCGCCTGGCGGTCATCGAGGTCGCCGAGACCGCCGGGCTGGCCCAGATCGATCCGCCGGAACGGGATCCCTGGGCGGCCACCTCGCGCGGCGTCGGCGAGCTGATCAGGACGGCGCTGGACCGCGGGGCGACGGAGTTCATCATCGGCTTGGGTGGATCAGCGACGAACGACGCCGGCACCGGCATGCTGACCGCGCTGGGTGCCCGGTTCCTCGATCGCGGTGGCCTGCCGATAGCCGATGGAGCCAGGGGTCTGAACTCCCTCGTCTCGGTGGACCTTGGAGCGTTGGATGACCGGCTGCAATCCGTGACGTTTCGGATCGCCAACGACGTATCCAATCCACTACTGGGTCACAACGGCGCCTCGGCGGTGTACGGACCGCAGAAGGGCGCCACCCCCAGAGATGTCCTCGCGCTGGACGCGGCCGTGGCCCGTTGGGCCGAGGTCGTGGAATCGGCGTTCGCGCGTCAGGTTCGCGACATTCCCGGTTCCGGTGCCGCCGGTGGCCTCGGAGCGGCCTTCGCCGCCGCCACAAACGCGACCATGGAAAGCGGTGTCGAACTGGTCAGGGACGCGGTCGGGCTCCAAGCGCGGATCGCCGGAGCCGACTGGGTGTTCACCGGCGAGGGAGGCATCGACAAGCAGACCGCGTTCGGCAAGACGCCGTGGGGTGTCGCCCAGGCGGCCAGGGCTGAGGGTGTGCCGACCATCCTCTTCGGCGGACGGATCAGTGATGACGCCTACGAGCTCATCGGTGACGCCGTGGTCGCAGTGGTGCCGATCCTTCGGCGGGTGACGGATCTGCCGACCGCGCTGCGTGCCGGCAGCATGAACCTTGAACGTGCCGCGGAGACCATTACGCGCCTACTCACGGCCCGTCCGCCGGGATCGTAGCCCGCCAGCCTCCGAACGCGGCCGCGACGGTCCAACAGGGTCTACCCGACAAGTCTGACAGCCCGCCGAGTATTACCAAGTCAGCGACCACTCGCGCGGCAAGCTGGGTACTATTCGGAATACCTGACTCGGAGCCGAGTTCGCGGTCGCTCGACACTTCCGGCAAGGCGCTCGATTCCCCCAACCGTGATCGCGCTTGAAAGGAAGTCCTCATCGTGGATAGTTTCACCTCACCCCGCCGGCGCCGCCTTGCCCTCGCTATCGGCAGTGCCGCCGCTCTCGCCCTGACAGCTGCGTTCGCCGGTCCCGCCCAGGCGGCTCCGGCCCATCAGGCGACTCCGACCCAGACCTATCACGTCGCCCTGGACACGCTGAATGACTCAGGCGCCTCCGGGTTCGCCAACCTCGCCCTGCGAGGGGACCAGCTCACGGTGATCATCAATGCCCGAGGCCTGACCCCCGGCCTGGCGCACGCACAGCACCTGCACTACTCGCCCGCTGCCGCCCACACCTGCCCTCCGCCTTCGGCCGACACCAACGGTGATGGCATGATCTCGCTCGCCGAGGGGGTCCCGTTCTACGGCGGTGTGGAGATCTCGCTGACCACCAGCGGTGACTCGTCACCGAGTAGCGCATTGGCGCTCGACCGGATGCCGGTTGCGAAGGCCAATGGCATCCTGCACTACAAGCGGACCTTCACGGTTACCCCGGCTCAGGCTGCGGAAATCACCGACTTCGTGGTCGTCCAGCACGGTGTAGCGAACAACGGCTACCAGGCCACTCTGCCGACCGACTGCGGCGCCGTGAACTGAGCCGGGCAGCGCACACAGCGGCCGGCGGCATGCACGACCATCGCTGTGACGACCATCTGTGACGACCATCGCTGTCACGACCATCGCTGTGAGATGAAGAAAGCCCCTGGCCAGGTGTTTCCACAGGTCAGGGGCTTTTTTCCCACGTTGTGCACCCCCCCGGACTTGAACCGGGAACCCACTGATTAAGAGTCAGTTGCTCTGCCAATTGAGCTAGAGGTGCGTATTTCCGACCCGGGCTGACCCGAACCGACTCTAGAGACTAACATCCCGAAGGGCTTCGATGCGAATCGAGGCGCGAACCGGTGAGTCGCCCCCGGAATTACTATTCTTGACCGTGTGACCGAACCCCGAACACCCACTCTCGACGACGACCTTGCCCTCGCGACTCTCCTCGCAGACGTGGCCGACGCAATCTCCCGGGAGCGGTTCACCGCCCTCGACCTCGTCGTCACCGAGAAGCCCGATCGCACCCCCGTGACGGATGCCGACCAGGCCGTCGAGCGCGCCATCCGCGCCACCCTGGCCGAGCACCGCCCGGCCGACGGCATCCTCGGTGAGGAATATGGCACCGAGGGCACCACCGCCAGGCAGTGGATCATCGATCCCATCGACGGCACGGCCGGGTTCCTCCGCGGAATCCCGATCTGGGGCACCCTCATCGCCCTGGCCGTTGACGGGGTACCCGTCGTCGGCTTGGTGAGCGCACCGGCGCTGGGCAAACGCTGGTGGGCGCGCACGGGGGGTGGAGCCTGGATGACCGACGAGCGCAGCCCCGGCGCGGTACCCAGCCGGTTGCGGGTCTCCGGTGTGAGCACGCTTGACCACGCCTCCCTGAGCTACAACAGCATCCAGCAATGGGACCAGGCCGGGCACCTGGACGCCCTCGTGAAGCTCTCCCGGCAGGTCTGGCGCACCCGTGCATACGGCGATATGTGGTCATACATGCTGCTGGCGGAGGGGCTCCTCGACATCGCGAGTGAATTCGACCTCAAACCGTACGACATGGCCGCCATTGTGCCAATCGTGCAGGAGGCCGGCGGCCGGTTCACCTCGGTCGATGGCCAGGCCGGCCCGTGGCACGGCAGCGCCTTGGCCACCAACGGACTCCTGCACGAGGTGACCCTTCGCACCATCGGTCTGGCCGGCCCCGTCGGTAACGACGACTAGTGCCGGCCGGGAAGAAGCGCCGCTCGTCGACAGCACCCGCTGTCGCGCTCCTTCGCGGCGCCAGGATCGTCGCTGCGGTGACCCTCTCCGTCTCCCTCGCCGGCTGTGGCGCGGTCGCCGATCTGCTGCCTGCGCCACCGCCGAGCGAACCCGCCGCGAGCGGGCCGACCGCTGCGGTCACCACGCCGAGCCTCGCGGTCGGCGATTGTCTCAACGACCTCGACACGACGTCCGACGCCACGATCCCGCTCTCCCCCTGCGCCGCCCCGCACAGCTACGAGGTCTACCAGGTCTTCACCGTCCCCGGCGACGACTACCCGGGCGACAACGCGGTCACCGCCGCCGCCGAATCTGGTTGCGCCACCCGGTTCGATGCCTTCGCGGCGATCGCCTACCGCGCTTCGACACTCGACTTCGCCTATCGCATCCCGGCGGCCGCCACGTGGGCCGACGCCGGCGGGCACGACGTGGCCTGTCTGATCTTCGATCCCGCCGGGTCCACGACCGGCTCCCTGGCGGGCGCCACCCGCTGAGAACCCGACCGGCCCCGGTGACCGTACTCTGGAGGAATGAGGATCAATGCCTTCACGGACGTCTGCCTGCGGGTGGCAATGCTCCTCGCCGCGGCTCCTGAGGGCGCCCTACTCACGTCGCGGGTCATCGCCGACGGCGTCGACACCCCCTACACGCACGTCAGCAAGGCGATCATCCGGCTGCGGGAGTTGGAAGTCGTCGAGGTGGTTCGGGGCCGATTCGGCGGCGTGCGCATCAGCGCGGCCGGCCGAGAGACCACGGTCGGCTGGCTGATGCGTCGACTCGACACCCGCGCCGACCTGGCCGACTGCGAAACTCCTCACGGCGACTGTCCGTTGAGCGGCGGGTGCGGCCTCCGTGCCGCCCTGCGGCGGGCCAGGGAGGCCTTCTACGCCGAGCTGGACGGCACCACGATCTCGAGCCTCGCCCCACGCCGCCGCTCTGGACCGGTCCCCCTGACGCTGAGCGGCCTGCTCGGGAACGCTCCGTAGCGTCGGACACTTCGCGCGACCGGTTTGTGCCGTAATTCCGTAAATTGGTATTTCCAATGCTAGTTTGATAAGCATCCCCCAACCCCCAAGGAGCCGGCATGCTGTCACCCCAGTCACTTCCCCTGATCGAAGCCACGCTCCCGCTCGTCGGTGAACGCATGCCCCAGATCGCCCAGAACTTCTACGGCCGCATGCTCACCGCCCACCCCGAACTCTTCGACGGCCTCTTCAGCCGATCCAACCAGAAGAGCGGAACCCAGCAGCAGGCGCTGGCCGGCAGCATCGCCGTCTTCGCGACCTACCTGGTGACGAATCCGGAGACCACCCCGGAGGCCATGCTCTCCCGCATCGCCCACAAGCACGTCTCCCTCGACATCCGCCCGGAACAGTACGACGTCGTCTACAAATACCTCTTCGAGGCGATCGCCGACGAGCTCAGCGATGTGATTACGGCCGAGATCGCCGGCGCCTGGACCGAGGTCTACTGGCTGATGGCTCACGCCCTGATCAAGATGGAGAAGGGACTCTACGCCGGCGCCGCCAGCGACCGGCCCCTCGCCCCCTGGGTCGTGACCGGCAAGGAAGCCGCCGGAACGGATGCAATCACCTTCACCCTCGAGCCCGCCGACGACACCCCGGTCACACCAAGCCTGCCCGGACAGTACGTCAGCGTCACGGTGCGGATGCCGGACGGCATCCGGCAGGTGCGCCAGTACTCGCTCTCCGCGGGCACCGCCACCACTCGCGTTTTCACCACGAAGCTCGACGCCGACGGCGAGGTCTCCCCCGCGCTGCACCGCGACGTGCAGATCGGCGACACCCTGATCCTGTCCAATCCCTGCGGCGATATCACCCTGGCGGAGGGCGACTCCCCGCTGGTGCTGGCCTCGGCAGGCATCGGCTGCACCCCGAGCGCGTCGATCCTGCGGTCGCTCGTCGACGGCGCCTCCAAGCGGGAGGTGCTGGTGCTGCACGCCGAAAGCACACTCGAGAGCTGGGCACTGCGCGAGCAGATGCGCGAAGACGTTGCCCTCCTCGAGACGGCCGAGCTGGAACTCTGGCTCGAAACCCCGAGCGATGGCGCCCACAACGGCTTCATGTCGCTGGAAAACGTCGTGATCCCCGAGAACGCCTCGGTCTACCTGTGCGGCCCTCTGCCATTCATGCGCAGCCTCCGCGCGCAGGCTCTGGAGTCCGGCATCCCAGCCGAACGCATCCACTACGAGATCTTCGGCCCTGACCTCTGGCTCGCGAGCGTCTGAGCGGTCAGGCCTCGCTCCCCCACTGGGTGCCGTCGAGGTCGCCGCGTAGGGTTCCGGTCGCCTTGTCGACCGCAGCCCCGACGGTGTCGGCAAACCGTTCGGGTGGGAAACGCCGGTTCAACCCGTAGTCACGCAGGTGATCCTTCACGGGCCCCTTCATCTCGGCGAAGATGAGGACGATCCCCCGGGAGGCGAGGAAATCGTCGAGCCCCAGCAGTTCGTCGACCGCGGTCGTGTCGATGTCGGTGATCGGCTCGGCCGCGAGGATGACGGTGTGCAGATCGCGGTCGGCGCCGGTGACGGACGCTCTCACGTAGTCGTCGAAGATCCCGCCGTTGGCGAAGAAGAGCGGGGCGTCGAAGCGCACGATCATGATGCCGGGCAGGCGCTCACCCTCCGGATGCCTGGACAGGTCGTGGTAGCCGCGAACGCCCCTGATCCGGCCGAGTTCAGCGCGGTAGGGGCGCCAGGCACGGCTGACGAAGGCGCCCAGTGACAGCACGATCGCCACCGCGATGCCCTCGATCACCCCGAACACCAGAACCCCCAGGAATGCCGCGAGGGACAGCCCGGCGTCGACCTTGTTCATCCGGATCAGGGCGATCAAGCCACGCACGTCGATCAGGCCGGCCGCGGCCACCATGACCACGGCGGCGATGGCCGCGGTGGGCAGGTAGGCGGTCACCCCGGGAGCCACCAGCATGAACACCACGATGAGCACGGCCCCGACCACCCCGGTGAGTTGTGTGCGTGACCCTGCCCTTTCCGCGACGGGCGTGCGCGACGAAGACGCCGATACGGGAAACCCGCCGAGCAGCCCCGCCGCGACGTTGGACACGCCGATTGCCGCCATTTCCTGGCTTCCGTTGACGTTCTCTCCCCGGCGGGCCGCGAACGTGCGCGACAGCACCGCCGTGTCGGCAAAAGCGATGAGCGCAATCCCCAGGGCCGGGACCACCAATGCCGCCGCGTCCGCCCAGTCGAGTCCGCCGAGCGCCGGCGCCGGGAGCCCCTTGGGCAGCGCCCCGACGACGCGCACGACGTCCTGCAGGCCGAAGACCATGGTCAGAACGGTGGACAGTACGACGGCCACGAGAACCCCGGGGATCCGGGCCCTGCCCCGAGTCGTCACCACGATGAGGCCAAGCGAAGCGAGACCGAAGAGCAGCGCGATCGGGTTGACCTGCCCGCCCAGCACGCCCGACACGATGGCGACCGCGTCGCGGCTGGGCGACTCGGACCTGATCGAGAAACCCAGGAACGCGGGAAGCTGCGACACGATCACGAGCAGCGCCAGCGCATTGAGGTAACCGACTCGAATGGGCCTGGACAACAGATCGGTCACGAATCCGAGCCGGAGCACTCCGCCGAACAGGAGGATCACTCCGACCATGATCGCCAGGAGCCCGGCCAGGGCGACGGCGCGCTCGTCATCGCCGAGGGAGAGCGGGATTATTGCGGCCGCGATGATTGGCGCCAGGGCTGAATCCGGCCCGAGGACCAGTACTCGGGATGGCCCGAACAGAGCGTAGGCGGCCAGAGGAATGATCGTGGCGTACAGGCCCGTGACGGGAGGCAGTCCCGCGACCTCCGCATAGCCGATGCCCACCGGGATGAGCAGCGCCGTCAAGACCAGTCCGGCGCGGAGGTCGGGCAGAAGCCACGCGCGCCGGTAGCCCAGTGCCGTGTCGATCCCGGGCACCAAACTCCGCAGCCACTTCGAAGCCATGCAGCTCCTCCCACGGCCCATTGTGGCGCATCGGCGTGCTTCCATCGCCGATCAGTGGGGAATTGGGTGCCGACCTGCGACGTTTCCCGCCCCGGCTCTCGAACGTCGTCTGACGTTCATCCGGAATCTCGACGAACGGCCTCGGGGAGACTTGCCGCGTTCCTACCGTGGGCACCATGACAATAAAGACATCCACCGGGCTGGTCGCCCTCATCGCGCTCGGCCTCGTCGGCGGGATTGCCGCGGCAGCGATCGTCCCCACTGTTGCCGGGCCCCAGGCGGACGGAACAGCCGTCACGCCGGTGGGCCAGCGGGTCACACCGACGGGTCGCCAGACCAGTCTGGGCGATCTCCCCCTGAACTCCGCTCTCTCCCCGGACGGGAAAACACTGCTCGTCACCAACAACGGGCAGGGCACGCAATCGCTGCAGGTCGTGGATGTGGCGGCCGGCACGGTCACGCAGACCATTCCGTATTCCTCCCCCGAGTCCCTCTACATGGGGCTTGCCTGGAGCCAGGACGGCACGAAGGCCTTCGCGAGCGCCGCAGCCAACTCAAAGATCCGCACCTACTCGTATGCCGACGGCGTCCTCACGGAGGGCGCCTCCCTTCCGCTGCCCGCCACCGCGCCCGACGGCAGCGCCCTCAATCTCTTCCCGGCCGGCCTGGCGCTGACCCCCGACGGAACGCACCTGGTCGTCGCGGACCAACTCGCCGACGCCGTCTCCGTGATCGACCTCGGCACCGGCGCCGTCGCGACCACCCCCGTCGGCCACCGTCCGCTCTGGGTGACGCTGGCCGCGGACGGACTCACCGCATATGTGACCAACCAGGGTGCCGCAAGCGTGTCGGTGGTCAGCCTCGCCGGCGGCGTACCGGCCACAACCGACACTCTGGAGACCGGGCTGCACCCGAACAAGTCGGTGCTGGCCCCGGATGCCGTCCACCTCTATGTGGCCGACGGGGACGCCGACACAGTCTCGGTCATCGACCTCGTAGCCGGTACCACGTCATCGATCAGCGTGGCGCCCACGGCGGACTCACCGATCGGGTCGAATCCCACCGGGCTGGCCCTCAATGCCGACGGATCGAAGCTCTTCGTGAGCAACTCAGGCAACAACGACGTGGCGGTCATCGACCTCGGCACGCGGACCGTGGACGGGGTCGTTCCCGTGGGGTGGTATCCCACTTCGCTGTCCTTCGCCGATGGCCGGCTGCACACCACGAACGCCAAGGGCCTGGGCGCCGGACCGAACAACGGTGACGGCCATCCCGACCCGGAATCGGGAGCGGCGACGGCCGAGGACCAGTACACCGGCTCCATGATCACCGGAACTCTGAGCAGTTTCGAGGTCCCGGTCTCCGGTGCCCTGAAGAAGGCGACCCGGCAGGTGGCCAGCAACAATCGCTCGGCCGAAGCGGCGGGAGAGGTCATCCCGCGTAAACCCGGTCAGAACAGCCCGATCAAGCACGTGATCTACGTGGTGAAGGAGAACCGCACCTACGATCAGGTACTCGGCAGCCTCGGCAGGGGCAACGGGGACCCTGCATTGAACCTCTTCGGCGACGAATCGGCTCCGAATGTTCGCGCCCTGTCGAAGCAGTTCACGACAATCGACAACTTCTACGCGGATGCGGAGGTCAGCGCGAACGGTTGGAACTGGGTCGCGTCGGCGAACTCGAACCCGTACGCGGAACAGATGTGGCCGGCCAACTACTCCGGCCGGAACGCCCCGTACCCCAGCGAGAACGCGAACCCCGAAATCGCGGCTCAGGAGCCGGACAACAGCTATGTCTGGCAGCGCCTGGCCAGGGCCGGGGTCAGTTTCCGCAACTACGGATTCTTCGTCGGCCTGGCCGGAGGGCAGGCCAAAGCCCAGGACCCGGTGCTCGACGCCCAGACCGACCACGACTACCGGGGCTATGACCTCTCCTGCCCTGATTCCGCGGGCACCTTCGCACCGCTGAAGGCGGACTGCGGTTCACCCCGGATCGACGAGTGGTCCAGGGACTTCGCCGCCAACGTCGCGGCAGGCACCGTGCCGACGGTGCAGTTCGTTCGACTCCCCAACGACCACACCCAGGCCACCCGGGCCGGGAAACCGACCCCGAAGGCCTACGTGGCCGACAACGACTTCGCCCTCGGCCAGCTGGTCGACACAGTGTCGCACTCCCGGATCTGGGGTGACACCGCCATCTTCGTGACCGAGGACGACGCCCAGAACGGCCCGGACCACGTCGACGCCCACCGCACTGTTGCACTGGCGATCAGCCCGTACACCCAGACCGGGAAGGTGGATTCCACCTTCTACAGCACCGCCTCGATGGTCCATACCATCGGACTGCTCGCGGGCATCCAGCCGATGACCCAGTTCGACGCGTTCGCGACGCCGATGAGCGCGTCGTTCACCTCGACCGCCGACAACAACCCGTATTCGGCGATCAGGCCGAGCTATGACATGACCACGGTCAACAGCGCGAACGCGCCGCTGGCCGGAGCGGTCGAAGGGCAGAACACAGATACCGAGGACAAGATCGACGAGCAGCTGTACAACCGGGCCATCTGGAAATCGGTGCACGGCGCCGGTTCGGAAATGCCGAAGCCGAAGCACTACATCATCGGCTCCGGTGCGGCAGCAGGAACGGACGACGACGACAACTGACCGAGGACGAGAAAGGCCCGGATCCCTGGGGATCCGGGCCTTTCTCGTTCGACCCTCGAGCCGCCGTCCTCGGAACAAGCAACAGCGTGTGATAGCGACCGATGGTGGAGATGCGGGGAATTGAACCCCGGTCCACTGCTGTGGTCATATGCCTTCTACGGGTGTATCCAGTGAAATCGTTTTACTCGGCTCCGGAATTTGCCACTGTCAGCTACTCCGACAAGCCCAGCCCTCGTTTAAGTCCCCCTACACCCCGCGGCTCAGAGTAGGAGCAATCTCTCTAAATGACGTCAGGATCCGGGTAGAGAGCATTCCCGGTCTGGCGGACTTCTTAGTGCGCTCGCTTAGGCAGCGAGGGCGAAGTCAGTGCGGTTTGATTTGGCACTTATCGTTTTGCAGAGATCGTTTACGAGATAACCCTGCATCCTCGACCCGCTTCTCATAATTGCGCAGGCAATGTCGAAACCGATCATCCCCATATGCACCCGATGCCGACGTGCGGCACTCAGGTGGGTCACTATCACACGCTGTTGAGTTTCCAAGTCTGCCCGGCGAGTTCTTGCGAACGCCCCGTGCAGCCTTTAACTCTACAACAGAATCTTCCGGGCGTCGATGTCTCGATCGCCGGCAAACCGCCCGGTCTTAGTCGCCCAGGTTCTTCCTGGCCGAGATGGCCCGGTCGGACTCGCGCTTGTCCTGGCGTTCCCGCAGCGTCTGGCGCTTGTCGTATTCTTTCTTGCCCTTGGCGACGGCGATTTCGACCTTGGCGTTGCCGTTGCTGAAATAGATTCGCAGCGGGACGAGCGTGTAGCCGCCCTCTTTCGTCTTGTGGCTGATCTTGATGATTTCCTGCTTGTGCAGGAGGAGCTTGCGCTTGCGCCGCGGCGGATGGTTCGTCCAGGTGCCGGCCTTGTACTCCTGGATGTGCACGGCATCCAGCCAGACTTCGCCCGACTCGATGAACGCGTAGCCGTCGACCAGGGATGCGCGCCCGGCCCTGAGCGACTTGACCTCGGTGCCACTGAGCACCATTCCGGCCTCGTACGTCTCCTCGATCAGGTAATCATGGCGTGCCTTGCGATTGGTCGATACGACCTTCTCGCCTTGTTCCCTGGGCACGGCTTACTCCTCAACGATGGTGGACCGGCAGCCCGGTGGCGGCCAGCCAATCAGTCTAGCGTGCGAGTGAGCCTCTCGGATCAAACCTTGAGATAGCGGGTGATCGCGAATTGTGCCGAGAAGGCTGCAAGCACCGCACCGACGACAAGCAGGATCGGCACCACGAATAGGGCGTCCTCCATCCCCACCAGGGAGAACCCCTTGAACCGCTCACCGAGGTAGCCCTGCACGAAGAAGTTCACGATGGCCACGATCGCTCCCCCCGCGAGGAGGGAACCGAGTAGTGCGGCGAAGACACCTTCGAGGATGAACGGGGTCTGGATGAATCGGTTCGATGCCCCGACCAGCCTCATGATCCCCAGCTCCCTGCGTCGTGAGAACGCGGAAAGCCGGATCGTGGTGGCGATCAACAGCGCCGCGGCCACCAGCATGAGCGCGGCGATCCCGATCGCGGTGTAACTGGCGACGTTGAGCACGGAGAAGATCTGGTCGAGGTACTTCCGTTGGTCGGCAACGTTCTCCACCCCCGAGACGCCGGACAGGCTCTCCACGAGCACATCGGACTGAGACGGGTCCTTCAGGTTGACCCAGAAGGTCTGGTTCAGCTGGTCGGGGGTCACATAGTCGGCCACCGGGTTGCCTGCGAACTGCTTCTTGAAGTTCTCAAAAGCCTGATCGTGCGTTTCGAAGTAGTACTTGTCGATGAACGGTGCCAGGGTCGGCGACTCGAGCTGGGCCGTGACCGAGTCGATCTGGTCTGCCGAGGCCTCGCCCGCGGTGCAGGTCTCGCCGGGCGAGATGGCGGTGCACATGTAGATCCCGACCTGAGCCCGGTCGTACCAGAAACTCTTCATCTGACCGACCTGCATCTGCATCAGGATGGCGGCGCCGACAAATGTCAGCGAGATGAAGGTCACGAGAACGACCGACACGACCATTGAAGCGTTGCGGCGGAGGCCGCTTGCGGCTTCGGAGAGCACAAGGCCGAGTCTCATCGGGTGGGTCCTACATTCTGTTCGCCGGACTGGTCCGTTTTCTCGCCGGGGGCGCGCAGACCGAGTTTCTCGGCCAGCGTCAGCTGTTCCGGCACGTCGTGCTGGGTGACCGGCAGCACCGGCCGCGTCATCGGACGGCCCGTCTCGGCGGGTGGAGCCTCGTCCGGCTCCGGGTCTGGCTGCCGCATGGGCATGCCCGTGTCGGCCGCGGTCGCGGACGTCTGCTCACGCCAGGGCCGGCTCGGCACCGGCGTCTGGCGCGCGGCGGGTGCCACGACCGGCTCAGGCGCGGAGGGATGGGTGAGCGGCTGGGCGGGAGCCGGGGCGAAGACCGACGGGAGGCCGGGGGCGACGGCGGGAAAAGCGGGGGCGTGCGCGACCGGGGCGTGCGCGACCGGGGCGTGCGTGACCGGGGCCGCAGAGTCGCGAGCCGCTGCGGCCTGGACGACTGGGACGGGAACCGCCGGGGCGTCGGAGTGCCGATGCGAACCGGAGCCCTCCGTGATGGTTGGAATGGCCGAGGTGGCATAGCCGCCCTGGCGCTCGTCGCGCACGATCTTGCCGCCGGCAAGCTCGATCACGCGGCGGCGCATCTGATCGACGATGCCGGCCTCGTGGGTCGCCATGATCACGGTTGTGCCGCCGGCGTTGATCCGTTCTAGCAGCGCCATGATGCCTGCGCTGGTCGCGGGGTCGAGGTTTCCGGTGGGCTCGTCGGCGAGCAGCACCTGCGGCTTGTTCACGATCGCACGGGCGATGGCCACGCGCTGTTGTTCACCACCGGAGAGTTCGTGGGGCAGTCGCTGCGCCTTTTCGGCCAGGCCGACCATCTTCAGGGTGTCCGGAACGGCTTCCTGGATGAAGCCCCGCGACTTGCCGATGACCTGAAGGCTGAAGGCGACGTTGTCGAAGACCGACTTGTTCGGCAGCAGACGGAAGTCCTGGAAGACCACTCCGAGATTGCGGCGGAAATACGGCACCTTGCGATTCGAGATCGACCGCAGATCCTGACCGAGCACGTGAATGCTGCCGCTGGTCGGTCGGTCCTCCTTGAGGACGAGTCGCAGACAGGTCGACTTGCCCGAGCCGGACGCGCCGACGAGAAAGACGAACTCGCCGCGCAGCACTTCGACGCTGACGGCGTCCAGGGCAGGTCGGTTGGTTCCCGGGTACTTCTTGGTGATGTTGTCAAAACGGATCATGGCCCCTTGAGCCTAAGCAGGCTTCTGGGTTTTTCCTACTGCGACATACCCAACCGCAGACTCGGACCGAAAAGCGGTCCGCGAGGCGCTAGTCCTTCGGTGCCTGCTTGCGCCAGCGGATTCCGGCGGCGATGAACGGGTCGAGGTCACCGTCGAAGACCTGGCTGGGATTGTTTGTCTCGTGGTTGGTGCGGAGATCCTTCACCATTTGGTAGGGCGCGAGCACGTAGCTGCGCATCTGGTCGCCCCAGCTGGCGGTGATGACCCCGGCCAGTTCCTTCTTGGTCGCGGCCTCCTGCTCGCGCTGCAGCAGGAGCAGACGTGACTGCAGCACCCGCAGAGCGGCGGCCCGGTTCTGGATCTGGCTCTTCTCGTTCTGACAGCTCACCACGGTGCCGGTCGGGAGGTGGGTGATCCGCACCGCGGAGTCGGTCGTGTTCACCGACTGGCCGCCTGGACCGCTCGAACGGAACACGTCGACTCGAATGTCCGTGTCGGGAATCTCAATCGATTCGGTCTGTTCGATCAGGGGCACGACCTCGACCGCGGCGAACGACGTCTGACGTTTGCCCGCAGAGTTGAACGGGCTCATCCGGACGAGCCGATGGGTGCCCGCCTCGACGCTCAGCGTGCCGAAGGCATACGGGGAATCAACCTGGAAGGTCGCGGACTTGATGCCGGCCTCCTCGGCGTAGCCGACGTCGAGAACCTGGACCGGGTAGTTGTGCTGCTCGGCCCAGCGCAGGTACATCCGCAACAGCATCTCGGCGAAGTCGGCGGCGTCGACGCCGCCGGCACCGGAACGGATCGTGACGACGGCGGGACGCTCGTCGAATTCGCCGTTGAGCAAGGTCTGCACCTCGAGCTGCCCGAGCACCTTCTGCAGGCTTGCGAGCTCGGTGGTCGCTTCCGTGGCGGATTCTTCGTCGCCCTCACCGTCATTGGCCATCTCCACGAGGACCTCGAGATCGTCGAGGCGGCGCTCGATACTCACGATCCGGGCCAGATCGGACTGGCGATGGCTGAGGGCGCTGGTCACCTTCTGGGCGTGCTCGGAGTCGTCCCACAGGTCGGGCGCGCCGGCCTGTTCGCTCAGGTCGGCGATGTCCGTGCGAAGCCGATCGATATCGATCACCGACCGGATGTCGTCAAAGGTGGCCCGCAGTGCGGCGATCTGCTCCGAAAAGTCCAGCTCAATCATGTCGGACCCCAGCCTACCGGGCCGCTCGGCGGAGGTCATTGCCGCGCGGGTGCTGAAGTAGCATCGAGGAGCCATGAGTAACGAAGAACGCTCCTTCAGCCTGCGCTCTGTTGCACTCGCCGCCTTCCTGCCGACCCTGCTGTTCTCGATCGGCGAGGGCGCGATCATTCCGCTCATTCCCATCGTCGCCAACAACCTCGGAGCGTCCCTGGCCATCGCCGGGCTGATCGCCGCGATGATCATGGTCGGCGAGCTCATCGGCGACATTCCCAGCGGCTGGGTGGTCTCCCGGATCGGCGAGCGCAACGCGATGATCTGGGCCTCGCTGCTCGCGATCATCGCCGTGCTGATCTGCATCGCCGCCACGAGCCCGCTGATGCTCGGCGTGGGCATCTTCCTCGTCGGCCTGGCGACCGCCGTGTTCGCCCTGGCCCGGCACGCCTTCATGACGACATACGTGCCACTCGCCTACCGGGCCAGGGCACTGTCCACCCTCGGCGGCATCTTCCGGGCCGGCTGGTTCATCGGACCGTTCATCGCGACCGGCCTGATCCGGGTGACCGGCAACACCCAGTCCGTGTTCTGGGTCTTCGTGGTCTGTTGCCTGGGCGCTGCCGCCATGCTCCTGCTGCTCCGCGACCCGTCGAGCACCTTCGGGAAGCCCGAGATGTCCGTCGCAGCCGACGGCACCGTGCGGAGCGCCGGCGAGGAACTGGCGGCCAAGGAATCCGAGGGGCTCTTCCGCACCATCTGGAGCTACCGGGCCGTGCTCGGCAAGCTCGGCTCCGGCGCGGGGCTGATCGGTGCCATGCGCGCCAGCCGCACGGTGATCCTGCCGCTCTGGGCCGTGAGCATCGGCATCAGCGAGCCGGACATCGCGCTGATCATCGGCATCGCCGGCGGCATTGACTTCGCGCTGTTCTACGCCAGCGGCCAGATCATGGACCGGTTCGGCCGGATGTGGACGGCGTTGCCGTCGATGATCGGCCTGGGCGCCGGGCACCTCGTGCTCGCGGCCACCCACGACCTGCCGAGCAACGTGGAATGGTTCATCGCCGTCGCGATGTTCCTGTCCCTGGCCAACGGGATCGGCAGCGGTCTGTTGATGACTCTCGGGGCCGACCTCGCCCCGAAGAAGAATCCGGCACCGTTCCTCGGTGCGTGGCGTTTCACGGCGGACCTCGGCGGCGCCGCCGCTCCCCTGGCGGTGTCTGGTCTGACCGCGCTGGCGTCCCTGTCGCTCGCGAGCGGAGTGATGGGGGTGTTCGGGCTACTCGGTGCGGTGATCCTCGGGCGTTACCTTCCGCGCTACGCGCCGGGTCGGCCCCGGCGACGACCGTAGGGAATGCCGGCCCCGCGAATCGCGTTGAATGGTGACATGCCATTGCACGGAGAATACGAGCCCAGCCCTCAAAAATGGGTACGCGACCAGGTCGACCTCTATGAGAGCTCTGGCGGACAGGACGGCACCACGATGCGCGGGATGCCCGTCATCGTGCTGACCACCGTCGGTGCGAAGTCGGGCAAGCTGCGCAAGGCCCCGTTGATGCGGGTGGAGCACGAGGGTCGTTATGCCGCGATCGCGTCGCTCGGCGGCAGTCCGAAGAACCCGGTCTGGTACGCCAACGTGGTCGCGCATCCGCTCGTCGAGCTTCAGGACGGTCCGCAAAAATGGGACATGGTCGCCCGCGAGGTCAGCGGCGCCGAACGGGACGAATGGTGGGCCCGGTCGGTCGCGGCCTACCCCGATTACGCGGACTACGAGGCAAAAACCGACCGCGTCATCCCCGTCTTCGTGCTCGAACCGGCCTCCGCCTCCTGATGGCGGCACGTTCGGCGACCCGCGGTCCGCTCATCGACCCGATCCGTCTGAGCGGACTCAGCGCCGCCGACCCGGCCGCCGTGCGGGCCGGCGGCAGCTACGACGCCCTAATCTTTGACGGTTTGGATCTGTCCGGCCGCGACCTCACCGGCGCCGGCTTTCTCGAGTGTGAATTCCACCGGGTCTCGCTCGACGGCGCGACCCTGCGCGGTGCGACCCTGGCCGAGTGCGTCGCCGGTGAAGTGCACGCCGCAGTGCTGAAAGCACCGCGCTCGAGCTGGCGCGACGTGCGCATCGAACGCTCCAGACTCGGCTCGGTCGAGCTCTACGAGTCCGAACTCCGCGGTGTTCACATCGACGGTTCCAAACTCGATTTCGTGAATCTGCGGAACGCCAGGCTCACCGACGTGCTCTTCTCCAACTGCATCATCGAAGAACTCGACCTCGGCAGCGTCGTCGCACAACGGGTGGAGCTGCGGGACTGCCGAATCGGCACCCTCGATCTGTCCGGCGCCACCCTCAAAGACGTCGATCTGCGTTCGACCGGCTTCAGCGTCATCCGTGGCCTTGACGGGCTCCGCGGCGCGACCATCGACGACCAGCAGTTGAGCTTGCTCGCTCCCCTGCTCGCGGCCCACGGCGGAATCGTCGTCGAATAGCGTCCCGCGGGTGCAGCGCCGCGCAGCGGCAGGATCAGGAGATCGCGCCCGCGGTGATCTCGAGGTCGGATTTCGGGCGATCGCGCTGGGTGGCGATCGAGACTCCGGCTGCCGTACAGACAACGACGATGGCCACCACCTGCTGCACCAGGAACGTCTCCCCGAGCACCAGTGCGCCGAACAGGGCCGCGACGACCGGGCCGAAGCTCGTGATGATCGCGTAGAGGCGCGGGGTGATCCGGCGCAGGATGTAGGTGTCGAGCGTGTAGGGAAAGGCCGAGGAGAGCACACCGACCGCGAGCAATAGCCCGACGACACTCCAATTCAGGCTGGAGTAGTCCACCGTGACGAGCGCGAACGGCACGAGAAGGGTCAGGCTCACGACGCTGGCCACCGAGATGCCTTCGAGCCCCGGAAAGGTCACGGCCACCCGCCGGGTGAGAAGAATGTAGGCCGCCCAGGATGCTGCGGCCGCCAGAGCGAAGAGGATACCGAGCAAGTTCAGCTCCCCCGCGGACCAGGTGAGCAGGAAGACCCCGGCCGCTGCTGCACTCGCGCAGATGAAATCGATGGGGCGCCGCGAGGACGCGAGAGCGAGGGCGAACGGGCCGAGGAACTCGATGGTCGCGGCCACGCCCAGTCCCAGCAGGTCGACGGCCTCGTAAAAGGTCAGGTTCATGATCGCGAGGACCAACCCGAGCGCCAGGGCCGGCCAGAGCCTGCGCCAGGACAGGTTCGCCAGTTTCGGACGGTAGAACGGCAGCACCACACAGGCCATCACGAGTTGCCTGACCGCGACCACGACGGGTGAGCCGACCAGCGGAATGGCCAGGCCGGCAAGCGAGGATCCGAAGTTGATGCTCACTTCGGTGGCGAGCTGTGCGCCCGCGCCAGCCAAACGGTCGCGCTGGGCGGTCACGGCTCTCCTCGTCCGCGCCCGAACGAGCGCGCTTTTGAGAGTACCGGTTCACCGGGACCGGTGTCCCCGCTCCCCGCTCCTTGCTCCCTTCTCCCTGCTCTCCGCTCCCTGCTCCCTGCTCCCCGCTCCTTGCGCCCTGCTCCCTGCTCCCTGCTCCCCGCTCCCCGCTCACCGGAACACGGATCTGGCAACGGCCGTGACCTCCAGCGGCACGCCCTCCGGCAGGAAGAAGGCCAGCACCGGCGGGCGCCAGATCGCGCCGAGCGAGACGGTGGCGCTCCGACCATCCGCCGAGTCGGCCCCGGTCAGCTGCACTCCGACCACTCCGCCATGGGGCGCAACGGTCAGGTAGGCCTCAGCGGCCGCACGCACCTCGACTGAGCGAAGCACCGGCCGAGGCGTCTGCGCTTCCAGGGACACGGCGTCGAGGGTGAAGGACTCGGCACCGGCGAGCGCGGCCCCGTCGGCCAGGGCGAGCAGTCGTTTGCGCTCGAGGTAGAGCGAACTCGCCCCGACGACGACGAGGATCAGAACAATGGCGAGGAATCCGTAGAAGATCGTCAGGATCAGGGTCGATCCCTCGTCATCGGATGCGCGGTGCCCCCGGGGCATCATCCGGCCCGCCGGAAACGGGAGACGGTCTGCGTGGCCACACCTTCCATCGGGATGCTCGCCGCACTCCGAAGGGAGAGCAGGTCGGGTACCAGCGGCAACGGCACCCGAATCCGCACGGTGACGGACACCGGACTCCGCCTGGCCAGGCATCCGCCGGCCCCACAGTCGATGGTCATCTCGGCACTGTCCCCGGGAATGCCGTAGTCGTCGAGTCCGACCCGCACCGCTCGGAGGGCACCGGCATACGCCGCGGCCTCGTCGGGCGCCTGCACGAACACGCGAGCGGCCTGCCGTGCGGCTCCCTCCACCGCGAAGGCCCCGCCCTGCAGCGCCGACAGGGCGACCACAAGGTAGACGAGCGGGACCAGAAGGATCATGCCGGCGGTGATGAATTCGAGGGAGGCCGACCCTGTGTCGTCGTGCGGCAGTCGGAGCCTCCGCCCCGTACCGGTCCGAGTCTCAGCCCAGGCGCTCAACGGCGGCATGGCCCACCACCTCCAGTCCGCGGTCGAGTCCGATCAGGCCAAGCAGCGGCAGGGGCGCGACAACCCGAACCTGCACGCTCGGGTAGCCGTCGTACTCGCCGTAGCCGGCCACGACATCCGTGGCGTAGCCGGGACCGAGCGCCACGGTGACCAGTTCCCTGGTGCGCGCGACGCCCTCGGCCAGGCTGGAATCGGCGAGCGCGGCGAACCGTGCACCCTCGGCCGCCGCATCGAGTGCGGTGTTGCGAACGTGCAGGGCGAGGGCCAGTTGCATGACGGTGAGGGTGAGCACCGTGAGGAGCGCGCCGACCATCACGAACTCGGCCGCCGCCGAACCAAGGTCCCCGGCGGGCCCGGACGTGCGTCGCAGGTGGGCCATGGTCCGCGGTCAGAAACCGCTCACGCGGTCGATGGCCTGCTGGAACACTCCGCTCAGGGCCGGGCCGGCGAGACCCCAGATGATGATGACCAGCCCGGCGGTCATCAACATGACTCGTGTCTAATCTCTTCCAGTGATCGCAACACTCGCGCGAGGTCGACCCGGCGTCACCGAGACCCGTTCAATCAGTGAGCGCAGGATCTCGCGCCGCTCCGGGACCAACAGTCGGTCCCACTGGGCTATCACCTCAGGCAGCACCACGAGCGGGGCGTGAGATGCCCGCACGGACGACGCCAGCAGTTCCGCCTCCAAGGTCTTGCGCTCGGCCTCCATCGCGTCACGCAGGCGCGTGTAGCTTTCCTTCGGGATACCCGAATCAATCAGCCGGGCCGTGAGAGCATCCATGCGCGCATCCAACGCCGTGATCTTCCGAGCCAACTGCGCCCCCGGATTCGCCACCGCCCGCTTCGGCCCGGTCTTGAGCGCCGCCGCCGCCGCATCCCGCAGCTCGGCCTCGCGCTCCACCAGCCACGCAAACACGGCAGCCTCCACCAGTGACGCCGTAGCATACCCGCCCGAATGTGTGCGCTTCGAATGAGCATCCTTGCACCGGTACTTCGCCACCTTGCCCGCCCCGAACTGGCCCGCCGTCATCTTCGACCCGCACGCACACCACACCATCCCCGACAGCAGGTACTCCGATCGTTCGATGCGCCCGTACGTGCTACGCCTCCCTCGCGCCTCCCGGTACGCATCCCATTCGGGCGGGGTAAGGATCGCTTCGTGCGCGCCAGGGGATAGTTCGCCACCGGACGAGATGAAACCGGCCGCGAACCCGGAATCCATGACCCGCCGCAGCGTCCGATCCGACCAGAGCCCGTCACCCTTCACCCCGTACCCACCAACCGGCCTCGTGCCGCCAGCATTCAGCCATTGCACGAGCGAATACATAGACTGCCCTCCGAGGTACCGGGTGAACGCCTGACGCAGTACGGGGCCGCTCACGGCGTCCACGGTGAACCCGGCGCCCTTCGCGTACTCATACCCGAACCGGGGTTTTCCATTCGCCGGCAGACCATTCCTGATCCGGCGCGCATGAGTCTCTTTCCACCCGTCCCCGATCCGCTCAGACTCGAAAGCGGCAAACTCTGTCATCATCCCTCGCGCAAGGCGACCCGTCGAGGTGGTGGTGTCGAGTGGTTCGGTGGCCGACTCGATGCGCCCACCCGCAGTTTGCACCCGGTCAGCGGCCACGGCCCAATCAAGCCGGGAGCGGGAAATTCTAGACCATTTCCACACGATTACCACATCAATTTCCCCGGCCTCGATCGCGGCCATGACCTTGGTAATTCCAGGGCGCTTGAAGGTTCGCCCGCTGATTCCGATGTCTTCGACCACGCTAAGGACCTCGTAGCCGTGTGCGGAGGCGTAGCGGCGGCCCTCGTGCTCTTGCAGTGCGCTGCTGATTGACTCTTCACGCGCTGTGGACTGGCGGATATAGATGCACGCCTTATCCATGGCGGCGCGAGGGGTAGACGTAATCTGGGTGTCGAGCCTTCCATCGAAGAAGGCGCGCACGGGTGCATGTCCGGCATGCGCGAGTTCCGTTCGGCCCGGGCTTCGTATTCTCCGGCGTGTACTCGTGCCCATTATTGCAATGCGTCTTGGCAGCATTCCTAGGCGCAATGCCGCGCCCACGCATGCAGTTTTCACCAAACGAGACCGGGTCGAGATGGGCCGGATTCACGCATGCGCGGTGCGGGCATGTGGAGTTTCCGGGACACGTTGCGTCAGCCGTGTGGCAGGTGTGGTCTAGCACAGCACCCTCCGGGATGGGGCCAATGAGCAATTGATATAGGGCGCGATGAGCGAGGACTGTCTTCCTGTGCCCATCCTCCCCACCGTCTGCGAGCAGGTGGCCATACCCTGCGCTTGTCTTGGCAGCGGTCCAGGGCCAGCACTCGCCCTCCCCTCGCTGATTGAACTTCTGGAAGATGCGGGTTTCGATACTTCGGCGCTTAGGGGGCATGCCTCAATGATATCTGGAAACGGTCCGCGTTTGTGCACCCTGGATTCTTCACGGTGCGTGGACTGGCGCAGGTAGAGCACCGCGCGGAGGCCGCTCATTTTGCGAGCCCGTCGATGATGGCCTGGCTCACAGGAGAGTTCAGGGTGGACCCGTTGCTGCCAGCTTCGACGCGGCGCAGCATCTCGGTTAGCAGTTGGTGGTCGGTGGCACGGGTGAGCGCTTCCTCAATTCCGAATTCAGCGGCTTCGCTGGGGGTGATGAAGCCGGCGGCAATGAACGCGGGCGCAAATCTGAGCCCGTAGGAACGACAGATAGCCACAACTGTCTCAATCGTTATGCTGCTGGTCCCATTGAGCTGCCGGTTCAAAGTGGACTGGTCAACGTTGGCTTTGATCGCGAGCGCACGGATGGCTTTTTCGCCTGTGACCTTGAGGAAATGGTCTTTAGTTCGTTCATTCATAACGTCATAATGTAGCAGTTTTGCTACACGCGCAAGGCTAATGCGCTCCCAATTCGGGGGTGCACGTTGCAAGAATGCCGCAACATGCCGCATTAATGACTTAAACGCTCTAGGTCTGTGTCACCATTGCTACGTACCGAAGCAAACATGACACGGGGAGACAGGCATTGAGCGCAACACTGAAAATCAAAACGGGGCTAATCAAAAGGCTGAAAGTAGTTCGGGACATTCCGTCGGACGAACACTTCGCCCGCCTCGTCGGGGTAGAGCGATCCACCCTCAGCCGCATCGAAAAAGGCGGCGTACCATCCGGTGCATTTATGGCCCAGTTCTGCGTGGCATTCGGCCTTGGACTGGGCGAAGCATTCGAGATTGACCGCGAGCCCGCCATTCAAGCTATGGACGCAGCATGAGCATCATCGAGCAGGTCGCCGAGTCCGCCCGCCTGGGCCGCGAATCCGCCGCCCGCAACCGGGCGCACGACGCCGCAGTGGCAGCCATGACAGCGCGTGAGCCTTCCGCCCGCGCCTACCGTGACACCGGCGTGATCGCCGCCCGCATCCTCACGACTGCCGCTGAACGCGACGCGGCTGCCGCCTAACTAGCACCCCCACATTCTCGGCCGCCTACCTGGTGGCCTAACCGCCGGCGTGTCTGAAAACGCCCTGAGGAATTACCTGCCCCATGCCACATGCCGCCTCCGGGTCCGCGTGAAGGAGGGGGCGCGCGCACCTTGACAACTTCACAGCGGATCCCCGAACGAAATGAGAAGGGGCGCCCACCGCATAGCAAAGCGGTTGGGGACGGGGCATGGAAGCCCGTCATGAGCGGACCCAGACGGTCCGCCTGAGTGGGCTCAGATAGCCCACGTTGGAACCGACTAAGTCTCGGCGACCAACAAGGCGCGGGTGGCGTCGAACGTAACCACCCAGCGGCGAGCCCTTCGAGGGTGGTGCGAGGTGTGACTCCTCGCCGTCGCACAAGGCCAGCCGGGACACCTTCTCTGCGCGGGCGACGGTGGACGCCGACTGGCCTCCATCAACGAGAGAAGCCCCCGAGTTCGAGTCGGGGGCCATGACACGAAAGAGAGATTCGATGACGAACGAAATCGTACCATTCGCATTCCAAGGGGCCGAGGTGAGAACGCTCCTCATCGACGGTGAGCCGTGGTTCGTGGTCGCAGATGCCGCCCGCATCCTCGGCTACCGTGACGCGGGCAACGCAAGCCGCCTACTTCGACCGCAGCAACAGGGGTACTCAGATGTGAGTACCCCCAGCGGGACGCAGACAATGCTCATCACGAACGAGGGCGGGATGAATCGCCTGCTGATGCGCAGCAACACCGAACGGGCCGAAGCCGTGCAGGACTGGTTCACCGATGAAGTTCTCCCGGCCATCCGCAGAACCGGCAGCTACGCGGCTCCCGAAACTCCCGAGCAGCTCATGGCCCGCGCGCTGGTCACAGCTCAAGGAATGCTCGAACAGAAATCAGAGCAGATCGAAGCGCTCACGCCGCGCGCTGATGCGTGGGATGCGATCGCTTCCGCGAAGGGTGACTACTCGGTGGGCGACGCCGCGAAGATGCTCGCTCGTGCTGGCATCCCGACGGGGCCGACTCGCTTGTTCGGCCAGTTGGCCGCGATCAAGTGGACGTACCGGGCCGCTGACGGGAAGCCGCGGGCGTACGCGGACCGGGTGGAGAAGGGCTTCCTCTCCGAGAAGCCCCAGTTTCACTACCACCCGAAGTCGGGCGAGCGCGTCGTCGATGCCCCGCAGGTGCGCGTGACGATCAAGGGCCTCGACCGGTTGCGGCTCCGGCTGCACGACGGGGCGCGCGCGGCGGTGTCGTCGTGAGCACCACGGTTACGATCACGATCCCGAAGTTCTGGATCCTCTTCGCCCCGTGCGGATGCGCAGACGGGTCGATGGTATCCGTCCGTATGGATGGAACGATCTGCGCGGCATCCGCCGCTGACGCGTGGGAGAAGTTCACGCCCAATGCGCGGAGCCGCGCCAGAGAGGCCAGAGGCGGTTGGGTCTGCCGCGGACTCACCGATGAGGAACGGTCGAGGTTCACCGCCATGATGACGGCCCCCTGCACGCATGGGGAGTCACTGTGAGCCCCCGCCGCTCATCGTTCCGCGTCGTCAGCCCGAACCCGGCCGCGAATCTTGCCGCCGCTACCGCCGCGGTCCTCGCGGTCCACAACATCTCGCACGAAACCGACAACGAATCGGAGCCCTGCTCATGAGCATCACACCCACGAACTTTGACCCGCACGCCGAAGCCATCGACGGCCCCCGGCTGGCATGGTCCGACCCGGAGATTTCCCGCCTCGACCTGATGGAAAACCGACCCTGGGCCCGCGAGGCTGTCGCCGCCGCTGTCGCCCGCAGCCGCACGTACACGGTCGAGGTCCCCCTGATCACGACGTCTATCCCCGCCCCGGTCCCTGTGTCGTCGGTGTGGCATCGTCCGCGCGTCTGGCCTGCATGGGTCGCGCTCGCCCTGCTCGTCATCGTGGTAGCCCTCGAAGCCCTTGCTGTGGCGGTGTCCTCGTGAAGTGGCAACACGTCATGTGGGCGTCTGTCTTCTGTACCGCGTTCATTATCGCGTGGGCGCTCGTCGCCGTCCTCTCTGGGGTGCGCGCATGAGCAGCAGTGGCCAAGACGCCTTTCACATTGAGGAGGTCGTCACCTGCGACATCGACGGCTGCACTTTCCTCGGCATCACGTACGGCATTTTCGACCCCGAGATCAGCCACGGCACCTTCGGGTGGACGTGCCCCGATTGTGACGAGTTCCACGAGGAGAAGTTGTGTTGACCTATTCGGATCGGGCGTCAATGAACGCAGTAGAGAAGATCGAAGCCGCCATTGAACGGCTCGAAGAAATGAAAGCCAAGAGCACGCCGGGGCCGTGGGCCGTGGAGGAGATCCCCGAAACGGGCGAGTGCAGGCTGCTCAGAGAGTTCGAATTCTTCGGACACCACGTGGAGGAGATCACGTCCGGTGGGTCTATTCGCGAAGACGCCGACCTGATCGTCACCTTGCACCGCACCGTCGACGTGCAGTTGGTCATTCTCGGCCATGCCCTCAACTCGGCCAAGCGCAGCATGGAACGCGGCGAGGTCCCCCGAGGCCCCGCGCTCGACCTCGCTGAGGCGATCCTCGCATGATCCGCCGCCTCCGCCTGATCGCCTTGGCCGCATTCGTCGCCGCGGTCCTCGTCATCGTCATCCAGTTCACCCGCCCACCAGCCACGGACGGGCTGACCCTCCTCGGCATGCTCCTCAGCTTCACCGTCCTCGGCTGCGCCGCGGGCGTCCACCACCTTGAACATTTTGAAGAAACGGACCACTCATGACCGACCAAACCATCACCAAGATCACCGTGACCGACTTCATGGGCATCGAGGGGACGATCGAACTGTTCCCCACGGGCAGCCTGCAGATCATCGCCGGGCCGAACGGTTCCGGCAAGTCCAGCTTCATCCACGCGCTCGAGGAGTGCTTTGACCCGCAGGGCACACGGCTGATCCCGAACCCGGTGAACAACAAGGCCGACCGCGCGAAGGTGGAGATCCTGCTCACCGATGGGCGGATCGTCCGCGAGTACCCGAAGGACGGGCCCGGCGTGCTCAGTGCCTACGCCCTCGACGGGGCCAAGTACCCCAGCGGCAAAGAGTTCGTGGCCGACATCACGGGCGGGGTGCTGTTCGACCCGAACGACTTCGTGAAGCTGTCAGACAAGGAACAGCGCCAGATGCTGCTGTCGAAGGTGACGCTCCCGTTCGACCTCGCCGAGATTGACGCCAAGCGAAAGGGATTCTTCGACTCCCGCACGGACAAGACGCGGGAGGTGAAGCGCCTGGCCGCGCAGCTCGCCGGTGCGGCGCCGGCCGACGCGACTGTGCCCACCGAGGAGGTCAGCGCCGCGGGGCTCGTCGCCGAGCTTGACCAGATCCGCGAGCACAATGCGCACGTCGATGGACTGTTCAGCGTCGCGGCCGACGCCGCAGTCGCACGGCGCCTTGTCGAAGAGCAGGGCCGCGAACTCGCCGCCGCGCTCGACAAGGCGCGCGCCGACCACAAGCTGGCCGTCGCCGCCGAGAAGGCCGCCGACCAGGAACTGGCAGCCGCCGAGCGCAAGTCGCCGGATGCCGTCACCGAGCAGCTCGCCAACATCGACACCGTCAACGGCAAGGTGCGCGCACAGGCCGCCCGGGCCGCACTCGCCGCCGAGCTCGCCGACCGCACCACCGAGGAGGCCGCGCTGAACGCGAGCATGGCCGACATTGACAAGACGAAGGCTGACGGCCTCGCCGCCGCCGACTTCCCTGCAGGTCTGAGCCTCGGTGACGACTCGATCCTCTTCGACGGGGTGCCGTTCAAGCAACTCAACACGGCCCGTCAGGACTCGATCGCGTTCGACCTGGCGACGAGCGGTAATCCCGCACTGAAGATCGTCGTGATGAAGTCCGGCAACGACCTCGACGAGGTGAGCCTTGCGGCCGTCCGGAAGCTGGCCGGTGAGCGCGGCTACTTCGTGGTCATGGAGCGCATCACGGGCGACGCCGAGTCGGTCGGGTTCAGCGTTCAGATCCCGGCGGTGTCCGCATGAGCGCCGCCCCGAAGCCTCACCCGTACGTCGCCCCGTCGCCGATCGCACGGGACAAGGACGGTGCCGCCCTCGGCATCGACTGGGAAACCGTCGTCAACACCACGCTGATCAAGACCGAAGGAATGCGCGCATGAACTTCACCGACCTCGCCATGCACCACCTCAGAGAAGCCGAAGAGATCAGCAACTCCACGCTGAAGGCCGAGCACCTGTCGAAGGCGCAGACGTACGCGCTACTCGCCAACGCGGACGCCCTCGACGAGAACACCCGGGCAGTGCAGGGTCGGTCGTGACCGCGCTCCTCACCCTCCCGTACACCGACCGGATCCTCGGCGACTCGAAGGACCGGGAGGCGTGGCTGGTCGCCCGCGAGCCGATCGTCGGTGCCAGCGACGCGGCCAAGTTGGTCAAGGCCTCGTCGATCGAGGCCTACCTCGCGGCCAAGCTCCGGCCGTCCACGTTCCAGGGCAACGCGTACACGGAATCAGGGAACCTCTGGGAGCCGATCATGCTCGCCTGGGCGGGCATCCCCCAGAACACTCTCCTGATTCGCTCAGAGGCTCACCACGGGCTCGCCGCGACCCCGGACGGGTTGCTCGTCACCCCTGAGGGCATCGTGCTCGCAGAGGTCAAAGCGAAGCACAACAAGATCGTCTACGGCCCGACGCCTGGTGAACTCCGGCAGGTCGCCTTCCAGCAGTTCTGCATCGGCCCCGAAGTCCTCTACACCGACTTCATCTGGGCCGAGATCGTCAACGGCGAGATGCGCACGGAGGTTCCCAAGAGCCTGCGCATCTACCCCGCCGACGTCGACCAGGTCCTCGCCGACCTACTGCCGATCGCCATTGAACTATCCGCGCGCCTCACCGACGCGCTCGAATTTGAAAGAGGTATGTGATGAGCAAGGAAATCACCCAGTACGAGGCCGCGGGCCTCGACGAGAAGATGCGCTACGTGCAGACGCTCTCGTCGGCGGGCGACCTGATCCCGAAGGGGCTCTGGACCGCCGGCAAGCCCAACCCCGGCAAGGTGCTCTTGGTCTTCGAGACCGGCGCCATGCTCGGCATCCATCCGATCGCGGCGCTCAGTGGCATCGACATCATCGAGGGCAAGCCCGCGATCTCCCCTGGCCTCATGTCTGGTGTGATCCGCAAGGCTGGCCACAAGCTACGCGTCACGACCCGCGGCAGCATCAAGGCCGGGGACTTCGAGGCCGTCGTGACACTCACCCGTGCCGACGACCCCGACTTCACCTACGAGGCCATCTGGACCATGGAGCGGGCCACCCGCGCCAAGCTCGCGCACAAAGACAACTGGGTCAAATATCCGGAAGCCATGTGCAAGGCGCGGGCCATCTCCGAAGTTGCCCGTGAGGGCGCCGAAGATTGCCTGATGGGAGTGAAGTACACCCCGGAGGAGATGGGCGCGCTCGTCAACGAGTCGGGCGAGATGGTCGCCACATCGGAGGCAATCGAACCTTCCGAGGACTGGGCCGCACTGGTCGGCGCCGTCACCACGACCGACGACCTCAAGGCGCTCAGAGACCGGGCTCAAGCCGCCGACGAGTACACGGCCAACCGGGCACTGTTTCTCGCCAGGGCGGGCGAACTGGGCCGCGCCGGGGAAGCCGCCGCCGAGCCTGCCGCCGAGCCCGCCCCGGATGACAACGTGATCGACGCCGAGATTGTCCCCGACGACGAGCCCGCGGCACCCACTGAGGCCGCGGCAGCCGAGCCCGAGGACGAGGAGACGGAGCTGCAGCGCTACGAGCGCGAGACCGCCGCCGAGTTCGAATCGCAGGCGAGCACGAATGGTTGAGTTCACGGATCCGGACACGGGTGAGGTCGGCGCCGAGGTCGTCAAGTCGGAGTTCGCGGCCAAGGCTGACCGGCTCCGGAATTCCGCACCGACGAACCCCGTCGAGATGGAGTTCTTCATCCGGGAAGCGAACGCGCTGCTGGAAGAGCTGCCCGAGGTGATGCTCGAGATCAACGAGCGTCGGTACGCGGCAGAGCGGGCCTATTCAGCTCGGAAGAACTCGCAGATGGCGTTCTACGGCCGCACCGGTCACCCGGTTTCATTCGCCAGGGCAAGGGCCGAGGTGGACGCGCAGCCGGAACTTGAAACGTGGCACAACACGAAAGCCGAGTACCACTACGCGGAGGACACCGAGCGTGGTCTCCGCACGCGCATCTACTCGATGCTCAACATCAACAAGTCCGTGACTGCCGCCTACAACACCGGCGGCGGGCGCTGACCCTCACTCATCAAGCACATCGCCAAAGGCCGCCCGTAGCAACACGATCGGGCGGCCTTCGGCGTACCACCGCCGGGAGGCATCATGAACGAAACGACAGGCGTTGAGGGCGGCTTCATTCCCTTCGAAACCACCCTCCACTTCGACTGGCCCAGACCGCCCTTGTCGATGAATGACAACTTCGACCGCTTCAAGAAGCGGAAGCTCATCAAGGAGATCCGGGCCGCATCCGCGCTAGCCGCCGCCCGGCTCACAGCCCTCGGTAAATGCCGGGTCACTCTCACCTGGTTCGTCGTCGACCGGCGCCGCCGTGACGCGATCAACGTGTGCGCGACGTTCAAGCCGCTCGCCGACGGGCTCGTGGATGCCGGTGTGGTCATCGACGACGCCCCCGCCTACATGGACACCCTCATGCCGACGATCGTATGGCTCGACAAGAAGGCCGGGCACGTTGCATACCTGGAGATGCACATCGAACGGTTGGCAGCATGATCGGCCTGTCAGCTCAAGCGATCGCTGGCAGCGGGACCGATCATCCGTGGGACCCGAGCGACCTGCGCCGATGCATCACCTACTGCGCGGGTCGCCTGAGCACGGAGCAACTTCGATCTCGCATGTCTGGTCGGTCGATCTTCTGGGATCGCCTGCTGCCCGAGTGGGACAACCTCGTCGCGCTTCTGCATCTCGAGATGGACACGGCGACTGACTTCCGAGCGCCGCGCACCTACCGGGAGATGAAGCGCGTCCTGGCCGGTGGCGCGAAGTGCGCCGGATGCGAAGGCAGCGGCCGTGGCGAGGCCTGCGCTAAGTGCAAGGGAACCGGGTACAGGTGCGGCGGAACGTGCCGTGCTGTCGGCTGCTATCGCGGGGCTGCTTTCTGCTCGACCTGCCGAGGCCGTGGCTACACGGTGAGCGCATGATCCGGCCGAAGACTCCGAAGCCGTCGAAGGCAGACGAGACGGACGCCTACGAGCTCGCCACGCTGCGCGACAACGACACGTGCCAGCGCTGCCGCCGAGGCTGCGGGCCGTCAAACCGTGACCACCGCAAGAACCGGTCGCAAGGTGGGCACACGATCGTCTCGAACCTTCAGATCCTCGGAGGGACAGGGACGACCGGCTGTCACGGCTACATCACACAGCATCCCGCCGAAGGGATGGCGGAGGGGTGGACGGTGCCGAGCTTCGCGATCCCCGCGGAGTGGCCGGCCCGCCGCTGGATCCGCACCGAACATGGTGTGCTCCGCCTCGGCTGGGTGCTCTACGACGACGCCGGCGGCATCACGGAGATCACCGAGGCTGACCGGCTCGTGCGCATGGGGCTGGTGCAAGACATGACGGAGGCGGCGTTTTGAGCCTCTGGAAGCGTCCTGTCATCACCTGCGACACGAAGCCGTGCAATGCCCGATTCCTCGGCGAACTTGGCGAGGCGTCCGGTGTGGCGCGGAAGCGAGCCAAGGCCAAGGGCTGGTACTCGTTCACCACCTCATCGGACATGTTCCGGGTCTGGGTGGACTACTGCCCCAAGCACGGGTCGGGTTCCTGATGGCCCTCGACCGGGCGCGTCTACTCGCGCACATCAAGGAGAAAGCAGATCACCCGCAACTGCTCGTCTACGCGGTCCTCACCGGGCTCGCGACAGCGATTGAGCGCGGCGACTTCAACGAAGAGGAAGGAGGAAAGACATGAGCTACCGCGCAACACATTGGGCCTACGATCTGCCACTGATCGGTCCCGCGAAGTTCGTGCTCGTCGCCCTGGCTGACATGGCCGACGAGGCGAACACGTGCTATCCGGGTCAGAAGCGACTCGCGATTATGACTGGGTTCTCGGAGAAAACCGTGAGCCGGGCGATCAACAGCCTCGACACGATGGGGCTCCTCACGAGGGAGCAGCGGCACGGCAATTTCGGCTACAGAACGAGCGATCGTTACCGGCTGAATCTCGACGTTGGGATGCCTGAAACCCTAACGGACAGAGAGCCTACAAGGCAGAGAGCCTTCAAGGCTCTCAGTCCATCCCTAACGGACTCTCAGTCCATCCCTAACGGACTCTCTGGGGGGGCAGTAGAAACACCAGATGAATCACCAGTAGAACCACCAGTAGTCGCGAAGGTGTCGAAGCGGAAAGCATCCACATCGGCTCTCGCCGCATCATGGTCGCCGTCCGAGGCCAACATCACATTCGCCACGGCCAACACGATCGACCTCAAGCACGAGGTGGGTCAGTTCAGGGCTCATGCTGCGGCAAACGATCGGCGCCAGGCGGACTGGGATGCAGCGTTCAGGGTGTGGCTGGGGAACGTAGTCAAGTGGCGCAAGCCTGAGGCGAAAGGGGGCGGTTCAGATTGGGCGCTCCGAATGTGAACTCAGAGCATGCACTCCTCGGCTCGGTCCTCGGCGACAATAATATGTTCTGGGCGGCGTCGAAGCTGGTAACCGGTCGCGACTTCCAAGATCCTCGCCTCGGCGCGGTCTGGGATGGTATCGGAACCTATTTGGCGCAGGGTCGCATGGTGGCGACGACAACAGCTCCCGACTATTTCTCGGAGTGGGGGGTTCTGGGCATCGGCGCCGCCGACCCGTGGATTTGGTCTGATGCGGCACAGGGTGTCTTCATCTACGCGGCCGAGTACGCCCGGTCGGTAGCTCGATCATCAGCGGCCCGGTTCGCACGGGAAGTGTTGGGGCAGGGTGTCGAAGCACTGAGTGACCCCGGCAACGACCCGGAGAAGGTCATCAGTGACGTGGTGACTCGTGTGCAGCAGCGCGGCGCGGCGTCGAGTGAGATGGAGTCGGTGAACCTGGGCGAGATCCTGGCCGCTGAGGAGACGTTCGATTGGGTGATACCAAACCTGATGGAGCACAAGGATCGTCTGATCCTCACCGGGCATGAAGGGTTAGGGAAGTCGACCATGGCCCGCCAGTTGCTACTTCTGCCGGCTGCGGGGTTACACCCGTTCACGTTCGAGAAGATCGAGCCGGTGCGCAGCCTGGTGATTGACGCGGAGAACACGAAACAGCAGTGGAAGCGCAACGCCGGGTGGATGGTTCACCAGGCGCGACTCCAAGGCGCGTGTGACCCCGTACCGAATGTGGAGATGGCTATCAGCGGCCGGGTGAACATTCTTGACCCGCGCACTCAGGGTCAGATTCACCGGCTGATCGACAAGACGAAACCTGACGTGGTTTTCATTGGCCCGCTGTACCGCATCGCCGTGAAGTTGAACTCTGACGAGGAGGTGGCCCCGGTCATCGCCGCGCTGGACAGCATCCGGGACCGTGGTGTGGCGCTGATCATCGAGGCGCACGCCGGCCATGCAAGTGACTCGTCGGGCTCACGCTCGGTGCGTCCTCGCGGTTCGTCGTCGCTCATGGGCTGGCCTGAGTTCGGGTTCGGCATCCGTGCCGGCGAGGAGGTCGGAATGTACGACTTCGTACCGTGGCGCGGGCAGCGTGAACAGCGTGACTGGCCGGAGCAGATGCGCCGGGGCGACCGTGACCGTGCGGAGTTCCCGTGGGTGCCTGTGGGCTGGGGGCTGTGATGGACGCGGATTTGGAGATGGCCGAGTTCCTGGCCCGTGCAGTGCGGCGGGGAAGGGTGCGGCGCGAACGGTTCATGCCAGCCGAGCGAACCATTGCGGCTCGCGAGTACGACAACGAGACAGCGAAACACCTGTTGCTCATTCGGGCGCAGGAAACCGAGACGAAAGCGAGAGCAGCATGACCGCCACAGCATCCCCGAGGGATGGCAAGTTCGCGATCCGGTGCGCTGAGTGTCCCAACTTCCAGTTTTCCAGCCTCACCCAGAACGAGGCGGTACGGGTCATGCGTGACCATGACCGCAACCGACACCCACAAACGAAAGAGAGCAAGTAGCCATGGCAAGAGCCACCATCACAATCGAGGCGTTCGTCGCGAAGGACCCGGAGACGCGCACTGTCACCGGACACACGATCACATCGGTGACGCTCCCGGTCACCCCCCAGAAGAAAGATGGCAACGGCGGGTACGTCGATAACGGCGACACCGTTTGGTATCAGGCTGAGTTCTGGGATGAGCATGGGCAGGCGGTCGCGCAGGAGGTCCACAAGGGCCAACTGGTGACGGTCACGGGGAACATCGAGATCCAGACGCGCGAGAAGGACGGCAAAACGTACACGAACACGGTGATCACGTTCCCGACGATCTCGGTAATCGTCAGGAAGCCGTCACGCGGGGCCGGAGGATCGACGCAGACGCGACAGGGCGGCGCGCAGGCATCAGTGGACGAACCTTGGGCCGCAACGGCTCAGACGGGCGCACAAGGCGCGGACGCGTGGGGCCAAGAGAGCCCATTCTGATGCCGAAGCGCATCTGGCATAGCCGTGGTGCGGGATGGAAGCTCCCGCCGAACACTGTCAAGGTTTCACGCCGCACCAAATGGGGCAACCCATTCGCCAAGCGAGTCAGGGGTGGCGAGGACGGGCAGGCGACGATGACCCGCGAGATGTTCGCTGACGAGTACCGCGAATGGCTCACCAAGGAAACGCGCCTCAACCGTAACCGGGACGGCGACTTGGTACAGATGCGTCTCGCCTGCTACCCCAACATGCTCGGCGTGCCATTCGAGGGGCGGCCGACAATCGCAGAGATTCAGTCGGAGTTGCGCGGCAAGGACCTCGCGTGCGACTGCCACATGAGCCAGCCATGCCACGCCGACGTGCTGCTCGAAATAGCGAACACCTGATTCACCACCCGCGGGGGCGGCATCCGTCGCCCCCGCTTTGACAACTCCACACAGACGAAAGGCCACCATGGCTTCCCCTGCAAGATCCGTTTCCCCCGCCCCCCGTTCCGCATGGCTGCCTGGTGGTGGCCGGGATGAGGTGGAGCACCGTTGCTCCACCTGCTGGACCCCGTACGGCAAGAGCGCAATCAAGTGCCCGAATGAACCGAAAGAGAGCAAGTGATGACGAACGGCGAGGCTCCAATTGGACCGAAGCTGGGTGACCGCGTGACATTCACCGGAACCGTGGAGAAGACCAAGCAGCCATGGGAGGGGGTCTTCTACGAAGACCGCCCCCTGCCGGGGTTCGAGGGGTACCAGTGGGCCAACGGCAACGCGGTCACGAAGAACCTCATCTCCGAGGGGGTCATCGTCGGCAAGCGTCGGTACACGTCCATGGAGAACGACGAGGGTATTTGGGTCCCGGACGGCGCGCAGATTTTCACCGCCTACCTGGTGGCCTACCACCTGAGCCGCAAACCCGTCATCGTCCGGCTCGACCAGATGACGCTCACGACCACCACCGAACCGGAGGCACCCCATGAGTGACTACACCCGTTCCATGCGCCGAGCATTCCCCGGTGTCACCGGTCAGCCCGTGGAGGAGTTCGACCGGTGGGTGGCTGATATACAAGCGAACGTACTGGAAGAGGCGCGGGACAAGATGATGCCCCCGCTGAACTGGAACCTTGACCCGTGGACCGGCAATGAGCGACCCGGCACGGCCAACGTCGATGAGGTTTACGCGGATGTGCACCGCGAGATGAGCGACATGGCCGCTGAGTACCGCGCAACGGCCGGGCACGACCACGACGACGGCGGCTGCACCTGTGGCTGCCCCGTGGTCGGCTGCTGGCCGTGTGGCGGCAACCCGGAACCGACAACGACGAAGGAGGGCGACCTATGAGCCGCGCTGCATTGGTTTGGAAGTCCCGCGCAGACGGCGGGGAAATCACCCCCGGCGCGTTGCTTCGGTGGCGAGAGGTCAAGCGCGGGCAGTACCAGTACGGGTACTACCGAGGAGTGCAGAACCGAGCGATGGCGTTCTCGCTCACCTCGGACGGCCCGATCTTTCTCTGGGCGTTCGAACTCGGCATCGGGGCGCAAGTCGCAACGATCACCACCGATTCAGGGTCAGGGGTGGACTCGTGACCCCCGACCTACCCCCAACCCCGTGCACGTGTACCGCGTGCAAAATCAGGATCGAAACGGCTGCACGAGAGGAATGGCGTGATGAGTAAGCACGTGTGGGTCGTTGATGCAGACGGTCGGCGGGATGACTGGCAGCTAGAGGTTGGCTATCACAACGGGCCGAGGTGCAAGGTCTGTGACGAGAGCTACTGCGAGCACTGCACCGATGTTGACGCGCTCGATAACTGCGCCGGGGCGGAGGAAGCGTGATGAGAGAACCAGCCGCAGTAGAGACACCCTGCGCGAGAGGCTGCACATGGGCTCCCGCGTCCGAGGATGAGGCACCACGGCCCAAACCCGCGAAACACGGGCACCTGTGCAATTCCTGCTTCTACCGGCTCACAGGGGCGCTCAAGCTCGTGCCCGACCTCATGGCAAACATGCGGGCGCAACTGTTCAGCCTTGGGGCCGCTGAATACTCGGTTCGGGTGTCCGGTGGCGGGGATGGTTCGCCGGCCCCGCTCAACCTCGGACCCCTCGACGCCTCCGACGCACTGTTCGCCAAGCTCATCGGGTGGACGGAAGTGTTCGCCGAAGAGTTCGACGTACGGGCGCCGACATTCCCCACCTGGGCGAATGGCCGGGAGGTGCAAGGGTCCAAGCCCGTGACGGTGGAAGCCGCGCACGACCTGGCCGCGAGGATGACCGGGTGGCTGACGGATCGCCTCGACGAGATCGCCGGGAGCCGCGGGGCCGTCGCATTCCACGACGACCTGATCTACGGACATGAGGACGCGCGCGGCGTGCACACGCTCTGCGCCATGTACGGGGTCGAACCGCGGCCCATTCGGCAGGCAGACAAGCGCGAGTGCCCGGTGTGCGGCGCTCACGACGTATTCGCCAAGCTGCCCGACACCCTCAACCCGGAGTATTCGATCATGTGCGACCGGTGCAAGTGGATCGAAGAGCCGGAGAAGGTGGCGAAGACGAGTGCACGACTCTTCGGGTAGGGAATGGCTCACCCTCACCGAGGCGATCACCGACACCCGCATGAGCCGGTCAACCATCAAGACGTGGATGCGGGAAGGCCTCGAAACGCGCCGCAGCCTGGACGGTAAGCTCATCGCCGCCGACGCCCTGTACGCCCGATTGCGACGCACGCTCACCGAAAACCCGAGGGTCAAAACACGCTGGCTGAATAGGCAGACAGACTGACCCTCCATCCACTATGCTATGCATAAGGCATGAACCGTCCCCCACGGTGAGTGCCTATTTTTATGAGCGAGAGAGGGCCGTCACTTCACAGTGGCGGCCCACTTCTGCGTTAACGATCCAATGGATGGCGAAGTCCCGATGGCGGGGCACTGGTGTCGAATACCAGGGCACGGTTTGTAGCCGTGAGGGGTTCGAATCCTCCGACATCCGCTAGCACCACACGACCATTTTCGTCAAGCGGCGGAAATGGTCCCCCAGACCGCCACTCGCCGACACCGAAGCATCAAGGTCGACCCGGCCGCCGTCACCGTGCGTAGCTCCCACGATGGCGTCAGGAGCGTCGCATACGTGCACACCTGGGCGAGTGGCACCCCTTTCCGGCAGGCGTCAACGCCGCTCATTGCACGGCGAAGGACCCCTGAAGGCCCCGTTATCTGTTCCGGGCTGGTCATCCTGCGCGCTGCCGGAACACCCCGAGGTTGCTACAAAGTCTCCAGAAACACGGGGTTAGACCACGCCCGATCGGCTCGACGACCGGAAACACGCGGAAGTCGCCCAACTCTGTACCAAGCGGAGGCCAAATGACGAAGCGTGCGCGAGTCAACGGGGACGAGCAAGACGCCTACTCCCGCTACTGGCGACGGTCGCTCTGCTGCCTCAGCCGTGCAGGCATCGTGAAGAAGACCAAGCGGCGCACCCACAAGCGCGAACGCCGCGAAGGCAAAGCAGAAGCGCGCGCATGACCCACGCCCAACGGGACGCAGAGACCGCAGAGTCCTACAACACCCAGTACGACCTCGAACACCACGCCGAGGAAGCCCCCACAATCCCCGAGGCCTGAGCCTCACTCCCAGAGCGTCCAGGCGGCGCCAATGAGGTGAAGACACATGGCACGAAGCGGAACATTCGACCAAGGCACGCGCGCACGCGAACTGTTCGACGCGGGGAAGTCCTGCAACGCCATTGCCCGCGAGCTTGGCTTCTCTCCCTCGACGATCAGTCGTTGGGCGAAGCGTGAGGGTGTCAGCTTTGACCGTGCGAAGACCGTCGAGGCGGTCGCCGCTCATCGGATCGACCGTGCGCTCATCCGGGCCGACATCATCGACCGGATGTATCTGCGTTCGCAGAAGGTCCTCACCCGGCTTGAGGCTGACACGTTCACGTATCGTGTTCCGACGCAGTTCGGGAGTGATCTCGTCAGCGATGAGGACCCGCCCGCCGGCGATGAGAAGAACCTGGCCGCGGCGCTGGGCATCTACACCGACAAGGCCACTCGCCTCGAGCTGGTCGACTCGGATGCTGGCGAGTCCGGTGCCCGTTCGATGCTGGCTGACCTCGGTCAGATGTTGGGTCTGGCGGACGTTCCAACCGTCTAGACGAATCGGGGTCGCTGTGGCTGATCCGATGTCGCCGAAACAGATCCTCTCGATCCGTGAGTCCACTCAGCGCGTCAACATCTGGGAGGGCAGTGTCCGGTCGGGCAAGACCATCGCGTCGCTGCTGCGGTTCCTGATCTACGTGTCGACGTCGAAGGTGAGCGGTGAACTGATCGTCGTGTCGCGCACCCGCGACTCGGCCGCCCGCAACGTGTTCGCCCCACTGATGGACCCGAACCTGTTCGGCGAGGTGGCTAAGCACGTCAGCTACACCTCCGGCAGTGCGTACGGGATGATCCTGGGCCGCCGCGTGTGGGTGCTCGGCTCCTCGGACGTCCGCTCAGAGAACGTGCTGCGTGGCCTCACCTGTGCCGGTGCGTACGTGGACGAGTTGACCCTGCTCCGTGAGGACTTCTTCACCCAGCTACTCAACCGGCTGTGGGAGGGCGCGCAACTCTTCGGCACCACGAACCCTGACTCCCCCGGTCACTGGTTCAAGGTCAACTTCCTCGATCGGGTCGCCGCTGACCATCCCCAGTGCCTGCCTGACTGGCGGGCATGGAAGTTCCTCCTCGACGACAACCCGATGCTGTCCGAGTCGCGCAAGGCCGGCATTCGCCGCGAGAACACCGGGCTCTACTATCGCCGGAACGTCCTCGGCGAGTGGGTGGCCGCTGAGGGTGCGATCTTCGAGACCTTCGACCCTGACCCTGCCCTCGGCTTTGTGATGCCGTGGGGCGACCTGCCGCCGATGCGCGAACTGATCGCCGTCGGCATGGACTACGGCGTCACCAACCCCACCGCCGCCCTCCTGCTCGGCATCTCCAACGAGGTCGACGCGTACAACCGGCCGGCGCCGCGCCTGTTCCTCATCGACGAGTACTACTTCGACTCGAAGGTGGAGCAACGCCAACTCCCCCCGTCTGAACAGTCCCGCGAGCTCAAGGCGTGGCTGGACGTCAACCACCTGCCGCCGAACAGCTACCCCATGAAGCCGCGGTACATCATCCTCGACCCGTCAGCCGCCCCGCTGCGCACGGAACTCGCACAGCAGGGCGTGATGACCACCCAGGCCGACAACGAGGTGCTCTACGGCATCCGCACGATGGCCTCCCTCGTCGCCGACAAGCGCCTCATCGTCTCCGACCGGTGCAAGAACCTGATCCGGGAGATGCCCGGCTACTCCTGGGATCCGAAAGAGACCCTGCTCGGCAAGGACAAGCCGATGAAGGTCGCCGACCACGCCTGCGACGCCGCACGGTACGCACTCGTCACCACCGAGAACATCTGGCGACCGCACATCAAGCTCGCCGCCTAACCCCACAGAATCGAGGCCACCATGGCTGATGCCGTCTGGCCACCGACCCCCTTCGATCTCGCCGCCGTCCGTTTCTCCGAGCATGACGCCTGGTGGAGCGGCGACATGGAGACGCTGCAGAAGATCTACTCCGGCACGGGCGCACAGTCGGCCACCCACCTGCACAACGGGAAACCGTACCGCGGCGGTGTGGTCGGCAGCCTCTCGAAGATGTGGATCGGTCAGCCCCTCGTCGAGGGCGAGGCGCGCCGGAAAGCGCACTTCGGTATGCCCGCCGTGCTCGCCCGGGTGTCTGCTGCGCTGCTGTTCGCTGAGGCCCCGAAGATCCGTTACGGGAAGCCGGCCGACGCGCCCACCATCGAGGGTCAGAAGTGGGTCCACCCGGGGCAGGCTCGCCTCGACGTGATCATGGGCTCCGATGAGACTCACGCGGAACTGCTGAAGTCGGGCGAGTACTCCTCGGCTCTCGGCGGCGCGTACCTCGCCGTCACCTGGAACGCCGCCCTGCGCCAGCACGTGCGCATCCGGGCGTACGCGTCCGACTGCGCGATCCCCGAGTTTCAGGACGGCATCCTCACCGGTGTCACCCTGTGGACCGAGTACGAGCATGGGCGCGACATCTTCCGCCTGCTCGAGCGCCACGACCGCGGCCTGGTCTCGTTCACCCTGCACAAGGGCGGCACGAAGATCCTCGGCGAGGTCGTGCCGATGAACACTCTCACGGAGACCGCACACTACAACCGGCTCCGCACGGACGCTGAGATGACCATGGCGCTGGAGTTCCCCGCACTGTGGAACGAGAGCGTCGTCGTCGCCACTGGTGTTGACGAGCTCGCGGTCGTGTACTTCCCGAACGAACTGCCCCAGACGGACTGGCGGAAACTGGGCGTGCTGGCCAACCTCGGCCGGTCGGACTTCGCGGGCAACGAGGAACGCTTCGACAACATCGACCAGGTGTGGTCGTCGCTGCTCCGCGACATCGACAACGGCGCCGGGCGTCTCACCGTCCCCGAGTCGTACCTGGAGGCAGGCGCACCCGGTACGGGCGGCACCTTCGACGGTGGCCGGCAGGTGTACTCGGGCATCAACGCGCTCGGCTCGTCGTCGGATTCGTTGGGCTCGCAGATCACCATCTCGCAGTTCGAGATCCGGGTCACCGAACACCTCGCCGCGATCGACGCCATCAAGCGGGAGATCGCGAACAAGTGCGGCCTGTCCCCCCAGCACCTCGGCCTGAAGGCGGAGAGCGGCGGGAAGACGGCCACCGAGGTCGTCGCGGACTTCTCCGACTCGGAGCTGACCCGCGACAAGAAGGCCCTGTACGTGAAGCCGGCACTCGCCCGGCTCGCGCAGGTCGCTCTCGCCATCGACGGTGTCGTGTTCCCGGCCATGGGCGGGAAGTTCTACGACGAGCTGCCAGACATTGAGTTCGCGGCGGTGTCGCAGATCGACCCGGAGAAGATCGCCCGCACCATCGGCCTACTCGACATCGCCCGCGCTATCTCTACCCGTCAGCGGGTGAAGGATGCGCACCGCGACTGGGATGACGAGGAGGTCGACGAGGAGGTCGCACTGATCATGGCGGAGAACGGTATGGGCCCGGCCGCGGATCCGACGCTCATCACCAGCTAGGAGGTCACCGTGGCGCTGTTCGTACCCAACCCGGACGTGCCCGCGGTAGACTTCATCGACGATATGGGTCGGACGTTGGCGGAACGGTATGCCAACGCTGAGGACTCGCTGATCCGTGAGGTCGCCGACCGTGCGTACCGTGACCTTGAACTGCAGGCGAAGCTTGCCAGGGCCACGGCGGAACGTCGCGCCGGGTTGCGGTATGCGCTCGACCGGAACCGTGCTCTCGCGGATCTGGCCGGGCATCGTGCGCAGGCGCTCCGGGATCTGCAGTACCTCGCCGTGCAGACCGCTGGTCGGCTGCGTGACGAGGGGCTCGCACAGGATTTGATCAGCGTCGCATCCCAGCAGGGCGAGGCGGAAGCGGCTGCACGGTTGGGCATGGCGCGGAGGCTACCGCAGACGACGACGCTCACGGGCACATCGACGCAGGCGACCGCGCAGGTGGCCCTGTCGCTGCAGTCCCGGCTCGAGGTGCTCAATCAGCGCATCACCCGTTACCCGCAGGATGCATACCAGCGGGTCGTGGCGATGACGTCGCCGAACGTGCTCCTCGGGACACAGACGAGCCTCCTCGCCCAGCGCGGCGCGGTGCAACAGTTCCTCTCCGAGGGCATCACCGGGTTCGTGGACAAGGCCGACCGGAACTGGCGCATCGGCACGTATGCGGAGATGGCCGGCCGCACCTCAGTAGCGCGGGCGTTCAACGACGCTGGCGTGTGGCGGATGCAGCAGTCGGGCGTCAACCTTGTCACCATCGTCGGCAGCAACGCGGCGTGTGCGAAGTGTGCACCGTGGATCGGGAAGATTCTCTCCACGGATGGCAGCACCGGCGCCGTAGTCCTCCCGCACTCCACCAAGGATGCCGAGGTCACAGTGACTATCGAGGGCACCCTCGACGGGGCGCGCAACGCCGGCTGGGGACACCCCAATGACGCCTGCCGCTGCGTTGCTTACCTACCTGGCCTCTCGATCCCACAAGCCGATTTCAAGTACGACCCGAAGGCCGAATGGGGTCGCACGCGTCAGCGTGAGATCGAGGTCGACATCCGAGCGGCCAGGCGGAAGCTGGCCACCGCGGGTGACCCCGTGACCGCACAGCGCGCCAAGGCGAAGATCCGGGCCAAGCAAGCCGACCTCCGCGACCACCTCGAAGCTACCGGGCGCAAGCGCAACAGTGCCCGCGAACAGTTGCACTTCGCGGACGGCGGCTACACCCCGAAGCCTGCAGGCATCCCGCCGCGGCCCCCGAGCCTGTCGATCGTCGGCCGGTAATCCCACACGCTCCACGTCGCGTCCGGCCCTGTCACGGGCGCGGCGTGGTCACTCGTTCGACGCAGGGTCGAACGCCCCCCTACAGCGGCCAGGAGCCGCGAAGGAGCATCATGCACATCAACACTCAGCACACGTACGGCCCGGTTCGCCGGTCGAAGCTCGACCTCATGGGCATCCGGTTCATCAACGAGCCCGGCGACGGTACGGGAGCGGGCGGTGACGCCGCAGCACAGGCGGCAGCCGCAGCGGCCGGCACCGGCGAAGAGCCCAAGGTGTTCGATGCCGCGTACGTGTCCTCCATCCGTGCCGAGGCTGCCGCGAACCGTGTCGCAGCCAACGAGGCCAAGGCCGCCGCCGAAGCGAACAAAACCCAGTTCGCGGACTTCATCAAGTCACTCGGCGCCGCTGCCGGTTTCGGCGCACAGGAAGAGACCGACCCGGCCAAGCTGCAGGCGAAGGTCACCGACCTGTCCACGCAGATCACCGACCGGGACTCGACCATCACTCAGGGGCAGGCGGCCATCAAGGCGGCGAACCTCTCCACTGCCGTCGCGGTCCTCGCGCACGGTCTCGGCGGCTCCGCGCGGCTCCTGCTCGCGAACGCCGACTTCAAGACTTCCATCGCGTCGGTTGATCCGACAGATGAAGCGGCCATCACGGCCAAAATCACGGCCGCAATCCAGGCGAACGCGGCGCTCAAGACCACCCCGTCGAGCTCAGGCAGCTCAGAACACACGGGTGGTCAGATCCTCGACCTCGAAAAGCTGCTCGCAGCCGCTCAGAAGGCCGGGGATGTCGGAACATCCATCTCTCTCAAGCGTCGCATCGCCGCCGCCAAACGCTCATAAGGAGCAACCATGCCAGGAATTACCGGTCAGGGAACGACCTACAACGAGCCCAACTTCGTCGGGGAACTGTTCCAGATCACCCCCGAATCCACCCCGCTGCTCTCCGCCATCGGTGGTCTTACCGGCGGCGTGTCCGTCAAGACCGTCGAGAAGGAGTGGCAGTTCGAGGATCTCCGCGACAGCGACCAGATCACCGCGCTCGAGGGCGCGAACGCACCCTCCGGTGTGGGTCGTGTGCGTTCGTTCGCGCGCAACATCGCCGAGATCCACCACTCCGCGGTCGAGACCAGCTACACCAAGCAGTCGACCCCGAACCTGCTCACCAACGCCGGCGCAGACGGCACCAACCCCGTCGCCAACGAGCACGACCACCAGGTCATGCTCGAGATCAAGGCCATCGCCAAGGACGTGAACCACGCGTTCTGGAATGGCGAGTACGTCAAGCCGAGCGACAACACGCAGGCTCGGAAGACTCGCGGCCTACTGCAGGCGATCTCCACCAACCGGGTCATCTACGGCAACGCGGAGATCCTGGCGACGGCGGCCACGGACACCATCACCGGCACCCACTCACTGAGCGTCGGCGACAAGGTGATCTTCACCGGACGTGGCGCATCGGGCGCTGTGGTCATCGGCCGCGTGTACTTCGTGCAGTCGGTCGCCACGACCGTCTCGTTCAAGGTCGCTGCGACCGTGGGCGGCGCTGCCATCACCATCGGCACCGCAACCGGCGTCAAGGTCATCCCCGTGTCGAGCACCGCGCCGACGCTGGACACGTACAACTCCCTGTTCCAGAAGGCGTACGACAACGGTGGACTCGGCGACGTCGTGTCGGCGACCATCGCGGTCAACTCCTCGCAGAAGCGCAACCTGACCGCGACCTACGCGGCCGCCTACGCGAAGGTCGACCCCATGGGCGGCACCCGCAACGTCGGCGGGGTGAACCTGACGACCATCGAGACTGACTTCGGCACGCTGAACATCATGCTCGACCGTCAGCTGCCCCAGGACGCCCTCGCGATCGTGTCGCTGGAGCAGCTCGCCCCGTTCTTCCTCGAGGTCCCCGGCAAGGGCCACTTCTTCGAGGAGGACCTGGCGAAGGTCGGCTCCGCTGACCGCACCCAGCTGTACGGCGAGATCGGCCTGGAGTACGGCAACGAGAAGGCTCACGCCCAGCTGCGTGGCCTCCCCGTGTTCGCCTAGCACTACCCGCCGGCCCCGAGGCGTCTTCCACCGTCTCGGGGCCGGCACCCCCGCTCTCTAGCTCAGTCGGCAGAGCGCACGGCCCATAACCGTGATGTCGCAGGTTCGACCCCTGCGAGAGCGACAACCCCGCCCCTATCTGATCGGAGGCCCCCATGGCCCGCGTGAAGCACCCCAACCCGAAGCCCGGCACGTTCACCGACAGGATCGGCGGCGTCGTCTTCCATGACGGGTTCGCCGAGGTCGACCTGACCGACGACCCGAACCTCCTCGACGCCTACCGTCTCCATGGGTACGAGGTCGAAGAGCCTGCCGCTGAGGGGACACCATTCTTCGATCTGACCGTGGCGCAACTGCGCGACCTCGCGAAGATCGAAGGTGTCGACGTGCCCAAGGGTGCGACCAAGGCGCAGATCGTACGTGCCTTCCTCGACGCGGGCTCCACGGAGGACTGAACATGGCCCAGCGCGTCTACGCCACGAGCATCGACTACGCCAGCCTCGCTGAGGACCCGTTCATCGGCGACACCGCCAAGCTGGGCAAGCGGCTCCGCTCCGCGTCCATCGAGGTGGAGAAGCTCACCCGTCTGGCACGTTACGACGTCGACGTCGACGGCTACCCTGCCAGCCTGCCCGTCTCGGACGCGTTCAAAGAGGCCACCTGCGCGATCGTCGAGTACTGGGAAGAGACGGACGACCCGACCGGCGCCACCGCAGCACAAGGCGCGGTGAAGATCGGCTCCGTCTCCCTGGGCACGACGAGCAGCAACCAGACAGCCGCATCCCCCCGCGACAAGCTCATCCAGCGCATCGGCGAGCGGGCCGTCGACATTCTCACGAACGCTGGCCTCACTTCGTCGATCGTTTCGCACACGTAGGAGGCACCATGGCCCGCCTGAGAGCGAAACACCTGCCGCACCGCATCGATATCACCCGGCTCACCGGGCAGGGCGCTGAGGGGCAAACGTGGGCCGCCCCTGACCTTGCCCGGCCCGCGTACGTGGAAGCGAAATCACGCCTCGTCGTCGACCGGCGGTCATCGTCACCGACCGTGGGGCAAGAGGTCACGTCGACGGCGTTCGTCGTGCTCCTGCTGACCGATGACGTGCTGCCCGCTTCCCTCGTCACCGTGTGGAAGGGCACCCCGCGCGAACACCAGGCGGAAGTCATTGACAGCGCCTACTTCGAATACGCCGGGACCCCGAGTCACGTGGAGCTGTACCTGTAGGAGGTCATCATGGGCGTTCGCGTCTCCGTCAGCCTGACCAGCATGATCGGCGAGGTGTCGAACATGATCCTCGCCGGCGTCGTCACCGGGCAGAACATCGCCGCCGAACGACTCCTCGCGCTCTCAGCGGCTGAGGCGCCCATGGATGATGTCGGCGCGCTCGTCGCCTCAGGGCAGGTCGACCCGGCTACGAACGCTGGGGATGATGCCACCGTGGTCTACGACGCTCCGTATAGCGCCCGATGGCATGAGGACCAGGCGCTCGTCGACTCCCTCGGTCGCCGGTACGCGGGCGGGTCGAACTTCCAGAACGGCCGCAAGTCGAAGTACCTCGAAGACCCCGCCCTGCAGAACAAGGACGAGCTGGGCCAGATCATCGCAACGGAGGCCGGACGTGGCTGATCCTGATTCCCTCGCCATCGTGTTCAAGCGGGCACTCGCACAGCACCTCGAAGACGCAGGGTGTGGCGTGTACCGCTCGGACGGCACCGCGTACCTCGCCACTGAGCGGGGCATCTACACGAACGGGCCCGACCTGCCCACGGCCGCCGGCACCGACAACTGTCTGATCCTCACATGGCTGTCACCGGTCCCTGACGGCCGCGCGAACATGCTCTACCGGGTGCAGGTCCTGTCCCGGCTCAAGGGCAGCCGCATCGCCGCCGACAACTGGGCCGCGCTCATCGCGAAGGCGCTCGACCAGAAGCAGAACACCCCGCCCGGGCACAGCATCGCCTGGACGGAACTGTTCTCCGAGCTCGCGTACACCGCCGACACTTCGGGCCGCGCCTCCACCGCGCAGACGTTCACGTTCCTCGGACGCCGGCAGTAACCCACCCCCACAAACTCCCCACAGCCGTGGGGTTCGTCGGCGCGCCCGACACCACCCCCAATTGGAGAAATCATGACCACAACCATGTTCGACGCCGAGGTCCCCACCGCCGGCACCATCGCACTCGCCCACGAAGAGATCCTCCGCATCAAGCGGGCCGGGTCATTCGAGAACGTCTCCGGCGACATCAACGCCCTCGTCAACACGCCCACCCCGATCACCGTCGCCCGCGAAGCCTACGGGCTCAAGGGAACCGACTCCGTCTCGGTGATCGGATACAACCAGGTCATCACGTTCACCGCGGAGGGCATCCGAGACAACCTCGGCCGCATCGCCCAGGCGTGGCTCGTCGCCCTGCTCGTCGTCGCCCGCAGCACCGGCGCCGCGAACAAGGTCTCGGCGCAGACCTTCGACGCGAAGGACGAGAACCTGATCGCCCTCGAAGGTTCCTACTCGGTGGCCGCGGTCAAGTCCTCGACCGGGTTCAAGGACAAGTTCGTGTGGACGTTCACCCTCACGAACGACGGCCCGGTCGCACAGATCACCTCCCCGATCGCGGGAACGGGCATCCCCGTGCTCGACTCGGCCCTCCCGGCCAATGCGATCGCCAGCGCGAACGTGTATTGCCGCGGCTACAACGTCTCGGCGATCACCGCGGCCACCATCGGCGGGGTCCCGGTCACGTCGATCTCGCAGATCCCCGGCGAGCCGAACATCGTCGTCCTCGAGGTCCCCGCAGGCACCGCCGGGTCGGCGCCGATCATCCTCACGAACGCAGTCGGCGCTTCCGCGTCGTATCCCTACACGCGTGGAAGTTAGCGCCTGAATGTCGGGGGTCTTTGGTAGAATTACCGAAGACCCCCGCATCTGCGCTAACAGACCGGGGGCATGACCAACTCAGTAAGGAGTTGATGTGACCGATATTACCTGTCCACAAGAGGTCTGGAAGCCCATCGGTGGCCACGAGGACCGCTACTCGATATCGAACTTGGGACGCGTCTGGTCGAACTTGACCAAGAATATGCTCAAGCCGTTTCTGGCTGGGCGATATCTTGCGGTCGACCTCAGGCTCGACGGTGAATCCGCAAGGTGCTACGTGCACCACCTCGTCGCGACCGCGTTCATCGGTCTCCGGCCAGACGGGCAGGAAGTCTGCCACGGTCCAGGCGGCAGCGACGACAACCGAGCGAGCAACCTCCGGTACGACACCCATTACGCGAACATGCGCGACACCCTGGATCAGGGCACGCATCTGAGCCTGCTGCGCACGCACTGCGTGCACGGTCACGAGATGACCGCCGAGAACACCTATCGCCGAATCTACGGGAGTGCTGACGGCGGGGAAAAGCGCCGCGATCGGTGCAAGACCTGCCTCAAGGCCAAGAGCAAGCATGACTACGCCCTCTGGAAACAGAGGCAGGCGCTCAAGTAGCGCACCTCAAACTCACGCATCACCCGGGCGGCTGGCCCTTGTCAGCCGCCTTTTTTGTACCCTTTTCCACCTTCTGACAGGGAGAACACCATGATCACCACCACCATCCAAGGTCGCAGTCTCGCCATCCACGTCGACGGCATCGAAGAGTCCTTCATCATCGCCCCGCTCGGCGGCCGCCAGGGGCAGGCACTCACCGAGACGTTCCTCAACATCGTCGCCGGGAACCTCAGCCCCGCAGGGATGGATGACGTCCTCGCCGAAGCTGTCGGCCCGGTCGTGTACGAGCGCATCCGCGAGGAACTCTCCCTTCACGAGGCCGAGTCCGTTCTCCTGCCCGCGTTCTACTGGCAGACCGTGCTCGGCCTCGACGGCGTCAACGCGTACATCTCCGGGGGGGAAGGCCTCGCCGGATCAAAAAAAGCACTCGAGCTCCTGATCTTGACTTTGGGGATCTCACCAACGCAGACCGCGCCCAGTACGGCATTGGAGAGCCTGATCCAGAAACTGGCACCTACCCCGCCTACCGGCAGGAGTACTACGACCGTCGACAGGCTGCCGGCCGACAAGCCGCGCGCGAATCGGTCGCCGAAGAAGACGAGGCCCGCAGCCTCACCGCAGTAGAGCTGTGGGGCACCGTGCTCCCCCAGCTTCAGGGCGAGGTCGAACTCGACCTCGCCCAGCACGGCCTCATCACGGACCTCGACCGGGCGCTCGACACCCGCACCTGGCATTACATCCGTTCCGCGATCCAACGCCTCCTCGACTCCGACGACGAGTCATGGCTCAAGAAAGAGGTGACCAGTGTCCGCAGCATTCAACGCAGGCGCGATCGCATTCCGCATCCAGACGGTCGGCGCGGAGGTATTCAAGCGTGACCTGACCGACGCTGACCGCGCTGTCGCAGGTCTGGGAGCATCCGCTGACACGGCCGCGAAGAAGATCGCCCCAGTCGGCGAGCAGGTCGACAAGACGGGCAAGGCTGCGAAGGCGGCGAAGGCACCCGTCGAGGATGCTGGCAAGGCCACGAAGAAGCTCGGCGAGGAAGCCGACACCGCTGCGCCGAAGGTCAAGAAGACCGCGGCAGAAATCGAGGATCTCAAGAAGAAGTCCGACGACGCCGGCCGCCTGATCGGCACGGCTGCGGTCGGCATCGGTGCGGCCATTGCTGCCATGGCGGCTGTGTCGGTCGCGAAGTTCTCCGAGTTCGCGCAGGCCAACTCCAACACGGCCGCAGCGACCATGGCGAACGCGGCCACACAGAAGCAACTCGGCGCCGCAGCGATCAAGGCGGGCGCGGACTCGGCCTACTCGGCCACGGAGGCTGCCAACGCCCAGACGGAACTCTCCAAGGCTGGCCTGACGACCAGCGCCATCCTTGGTGGTGCGTTGAACGGATCCCTCGCCCTCGCTGCCGCCGGCGAGCTGGGTGTGGCGCGCGCCGCAGAGATCGCGGCCACGACCCTGTCCGTGTTCAAGCTCAAGGGTTCCGAGGCTGGGCATGTGGCCGACCTGCTCGCCGCCGGCGCGGGCAAAGCTCAGGGGTCCGTCGACGACTTGGCCCTCGCACTCAACTACGTTGGCCCGACCTTCGCCCGGCTGAAGATCCCGCTCGAAGAGACGGTTGGCACTCTCGGCCTGCTCGCAGCCAACGGCATCCTCGGCGAAAAGGCCGGAACCGGGCTGCGCGGCGTCATCCAGTCCCTGACTTCCCCGATGAAAAAGGGCGCCGATGTCATGGAGGAGTACGGCATCAAGGTATTCGATGCGCAGGGCAACTTCATCGGCATGGGCGCTGCAGCTGAGCAACTGAAGAAGGGCCTCGGCGGGCTCAATGAGGAGACCCGTTCCGCTGCCCTCGGTGCCATCTTCGGCGCTGAGTCCGCGAACGCCGCGGGCACACTATACGAGGCGGGCGCGAAAGGCGTGGCCGAGTGGACGGCGAACGTCAACGACGCCGGATATGCCGCACTCCAGGCCGCGAAGAAGCAGGACAACCTCGCGGGCGACATCGAGAAGCTCGGCGGGGCGATGGACTCCGCACTCATCAACACGGGATCCGCTGCGAACGGCAGCCTCCGCGAGATGGTGCAGATCGTTACCGGCCTCGTCGACGTATATGGAAGCCTCGACCCGGCCGTGCAGGGAACTGCACTCGCGCTCGGCGTCGGGACCGCTGCGGCGCTCCTGCTCGGCGGCACCATGCTCCTGATGGTCCCGAAGATCGCCCAGTTCAAGATCGCCCTGCTCGAACTGAACACGACGATGAAGAAGACCGCGGTCGCGGGCGGTGCCATCGGCCTCGCCCTCACAGCACTCGTCGTCGTCCTCGGCCTCGTGGGCAGCGCGAACGCTGACGCCCAGGCGAAGACCTCCGCATACGGCGACACCCTCGAAGCGACCACCGGACGGATCACTGACTCTACCCGCGACATGATCAAAGCGAACCTCCAGATCAAGGGTAGTTTCCTCGGCATCCAGACGGGGGCGGATTCCGCCTACGACGCCGCGCAGAAAATCGGCCTCGGCCTCGATGTCATCACGAACGCAGCATCTGGAAGCGTGCCTGACCTCAAGCTCGTGCAGCAAAAACTCGCTGAAATCCAGGGCATGACGGGCACGCAAAAGGAGGCGGCATTCGGAAAGGACTGGGTGCTCGCTGCGGCCAGCGCTCAACGGGTATCCGATGCGGTCAAGGGCGAGTCCGACTCCCTCGCCGAGGCTATACGTCTTGCGGAGCAGAAGCAGTCCGTGGACGGCGAGACCGTTGACAGCAGCGGCGAGGTCGCGGCAGCGTACGACGTCACCGCGGCCGCCGTCGACGGGGTCTCCTCATCACTGGCGGACCTGGCCGACTCGATCGACGCGGCCAACGGGAAGAACCTCGACGCGCGCGCCTCCGCACGCAAGCTGGAGGAAGCATACGACTCGTTCGACCAGTCGCTGAAGGACAACGGGACGACCCTCGACATCACCACGGAGAAGGGCCGGAACAACCAGGCCGCGCTCGACGACATCGCCCAGGCGGCCATGGACTCGGGGCAGGCTGTCATCGACGCCGGCGGCGGGTACGCGGAGTATCAAGCTTCGCTGGAGGCGTCGCGTGACTCGCTGATGACGCGCATCACCGACCTCGGCGTCACCGGGCAGGCGGCATCTGACCTCGCTGACGAGATCCTCAAGATCCCGTCCAAGGCTGAGTTCGAGGCGATCGCGAAAACAGACGCGGCGACAGCGAAGGTGCAGGCGTTCCTCGGCCTGCTGGCGAGCGTCCCGGCGTCGAAACAGACGAGCATCGGGATCACCGTCCCGAACGCACTCGACCCGTACCGGCTCGCCGACGGCGGGGTGATGGAGTACTTCGCCAACGGCGGCACCCGGGAGAACCATGTCGCACAGATCGCCCGCGCCGGGAGCATGCGGGTGTGGGCTGAACCGGAAACCGGAGGCGAGGCATACATTCCGCTCACCCCGGCCAAGCGAGGCCGCTCCACAGAGATCCTCGCGGACGTCGCCGGGAAGTTCGGGTATCAGCTGGTCCCTGTCGGCGCGCAGTCGTACGCCGGCGGCGGCGTGAACGGCGGCACTGCAGGGGGCGCGACGTGGACGGGAGATGTCAACGTGACCACCCCCCCGAATGAGGATCCTCGCATTCTCGCGCGCGGGCTCGCTCGTGAACTCGTAACGAATCTGGCAGGGATGAAATGACTGAAACGACGATCGACATCGCCGGGCTCACTGTTCATGGTGAGGATCAGCACACATCGGGCGCGCTCCAGTTCGTGAATCTCATCGACTGGTACTCCATAACGGAGTCGAAGTCGGACGTGCGCGAGCGGCCCCAGGCGCATGGCGCGTTCGGTATCGCTGACGACTTCCGGAAGTCAGCGGTCATCTCGTTCGATGGGTGGTGCGAGTGCGATTCGTGGGCGGAAACGCTCACCCGTATGAGGGAGGTGAGGCGGGCACTCAATGGCAACCGGCCGGCACTGATCACGGTCACCGATGAGCTTGGGGCAACCTCGCGCACAGTCTCAGTGCGCACGGCTCCCCTCAAGGAGGACCAGTTCGCTAGGCGGTTCACGTTCGCCGTAGACATGGTTGCCCCCGATGCAAACCGGTACGGCCCCGCAGCGTCCGTGTCGACCGGCCTGCCAACATCGGGCGGCGGTATCGCCTACCCGATCGTCTACCCGATCAGCTATGGCACACCGGGCAATCCGGGCCGCGTCATCACGGAGAACCCCGGCGACGAGGACACGTATTCGTTGCTCGAGGTGACCGGTGGTCTTGGTGGCGGTTTCGAGCTGACGGAGGGCCAGACGGGGCAGGCGCTCCGGTTTGAGCGGGTCATCCCGTTGGGTTCGACCGTGTTCCTGAATCCGCGCACGGGCCGCGCGTACCTCGATACTCCCGGCAATGACGTGTCTGGGTTCCTCACTCGCCGCGAGTGGTGGTCGGTTCCTGCACAGGGTTCCCGCGAGATCCAGTTTGCATCGATCGGTGTCGTCACTGGCACCCCAACACTCACAGCCCGCACTTCGCCGGCGCACTGACTTAGGAGATTCACATGACAATTCAAGACGCGTTCCCCGGTGCTTCTGGGACGGTGGATACGGTGAAGCTTCGCAAGGATTTTGCGGGCCTGGTCGTCCGGGATTCTGCTGGTGTCCCTCGTGGCGGGATCTTCCCCCGGCATGCAAACTCTCTGCTCACGGCACGCGCTGACTTGTATGTGGACGTCGCCGCGTTCGAGGGCGCGTCTGTTCGTGGCGGCGGGCCGTTGTTCCAAGCGAATGACGGTGTCGTACAGGCGGGCCCGTTCCCTGCGCCCACCGCGAACTCGCGCATCGACGTGGTGTACTTCAAGCAGAACGAGAATGCCTTCGGGTTCTTGGACGCGGACGCCAACCCGATCATTGGGATCCTCGCGGGCACTGCTGCGGCGTCCCCAGTGAAGCCCTCTCTCGCGGGCATTCCGGGCGCTGAGGAGATCGGCACCGTGCTGATGCTGGCGGGCAAGACGGCCACGAACCAGGCGGGCGTAGTCATCACTGGCACGCACCGGTTCACGGCTGCGTCGGGTGGCGTGCTGGTTTTCCGTACGACCACGGAGCGCGGCCTGTTCGCTGCTTCTCCGGGCCAGCCGTGCTATGTCATTGCCGCAACTTCGGCGTACAACTGGGATGGTTCCGCTTGGGTGCGTTCCGGTCAGGGCGATTTGGGGTTCGCGGATCGCGGCGCAACACCAGCCGATCAGGTCGTCAGCGCAGTTTCCACATGGCAGGACGTTGCCTCCGTGACGGTGTCGGGGACAACTGCGGGCGGTGCTGTCCGGGTCGTTTGGGATGCGCTGGCGAAGAACGTTTCGGGCGGGGCGTCGTACTACGAGATCCTCTATCAGGTTCTCTGTGACGGTGTTGTTGTTGGCGGGCCGCGTTCTTTCTCGCTGCCGGGCGTTTCGGGTATCAACCCGAAATATCTGGTCGGTGGCCGGATTCGACACACGCCCTCGGCGGGCGCGCACACGTGGAAGTTGCAGCACCAGTGCGGTGCGGCGACGGTCACGGGCACCAACGCGGCTTCCATCGAGATCACCGAGATGAGATAGGCAATGACCTCCATCATCCTTGCCGCGCACGGGGGGATCACGACCCACTTCCATGAGGACATTGGGCGCGGGTTCCTGCACCGTGGCATCGATCAGGGCCACAGTGATGGGACTACCTACGACTTGCAGATCATGGCGCCTGCTGACGGTCTGGTGACGTTCTCCGGTCCGTTCGGAAGCTATGGCAACGTCCTGTTCATTACTCATGCTGACGGCTGGGTGTCGGTCCTCGCGCATCATGCCCGCCAGCTCATATCCAAGGGCGACTGGGTGAAGCAGGGCCAACTCGTCGCCGTCATGGGCAACACCGGCACCGTCTACGTCCACAGCCACCAAGAGCTTCGAGACGCGGGCGGAAACCAGGTGGACCCGCTGCTGCACCTCACGTCGGCCACAGTTGCCGGCACCACCCAAACCCTTTTAGGAGATCTCATGGCACTTGACGACACTGACAAACTGTGGCTGAACGGCATGGGCGCGAGCATTGTGAAGCAGGTTCTCGCGCAGGTTGGCCCGAATACGTGGGCGACCCCGATCGTGCACTCTGGTGCGACCGGGCCGGCGTCAGAGTGGCTCGGCAACGCTTCGGATGCGATTGCCCGGTTGCAGGCGAGCGGTGTGGACATCAACGCGCTTGCGGAGGCGATCGCAGCGAAGGCGACGGCAACTGGCGTGACTGCCGCGCAGATCGTGGACGAACTCAAAGCACGACTGTAGGGGGTAGCTGGTGATTCGCTACTTCCTCGCTGACCTTCGCACGGGCAGGAACATCCTGGACCTGCCCGTGCTCACCGGTCGGTGGTCTGACGTGTTGAATGATGCGGAATCCATCGACGTAACCCTCGACATGCAGGACCCTGACACGATCGCGTTGGGGCTTCGGAACACGGCGTCACCGGGGAAGACGATCCTTGCCGCGGCTGTCGGCGACCGGATCATGGCGGCAGGGCCTATTTGGGTTCAGTCCTATGACCGGGACTCTAAGACGGTGCGCCTGTCAGCTAAGGGCATGTGGTCATATTTTGATCACCGGCAGATCCTTCCCGTGGTGGCGCTGACAACGTCGACGGGTGCGTTCGTGGTCCCCGACCCGTCTGACACGACGAAGACAATGCCCAACCCGGCATTGAACACGGACCTTACAAACCTGTCTTATGGGACGATCGCTAAGCGGTGGTTGCAGCAGGCGCAGGCGTGGACTGGTGGCAGCGTCCCCGTTGTGTTCCAGGATGATGAGGCTGGCACGTTTGAGCGGCACACCATCGGCACCGACTTCAAGAGCCTAGGCGACGCGCTATCGCAGTTGACACAGGTTGAGAACGGGGCTGATTTCAAGTTTCAGCCACGGTTCACGGCCGACAAGTTGGGGATTGAGTTCCTGTTTCGTTCAGGTTCGCTCGCACAGCCCCAGCTCGCATCGACCACAACGCACAAGTGGGATGTGACAGTGCCGGAGTCGGTGGTGTCGAACCTGACGATCAACAATGATGCGTCCGAAATGGCGTCTCTTGCATGGCTCACTGGCGGGCGTGCTGCTGACACGGTTCTGGTGGCACGGTCCTACGATCCGACACTGGTTGACTTCGGTTACCCGTTGCTCGAGCGTGTTGACGGTTCGCATTCGACGGTGGAGTTGCAGGGCACCCTTGATTCGTATGCGACGGAGGCGACCCTTGCTGGGCGTGGCGCCGAAGAGGTGTGGTCGTTCAATGTGGAGGCCGCCGGGTTTGAGGCTGGTGTTGGTGATTGGTGCGAGTTGCATTTCGCCGTCTACAGGCCAACCGAGGGCGAGGGTGTGGCGTTGTATCCGGGCGCTGACGTTTACCCGTCCGACACGCTGTTTCCTAGCGCGGGTGTGATCGTTGGTTCACCCGGCGACCCATTCATGCCCGAGGGCGGGGACTACCGGCGCCGCATTATCAGTCTTGGTGGAGACGAGAAGGGTGAAACAGTGAAGATCCAGTGTGCACCATCGAGGGCCGCCTGATGGCTGGCGGGTTTCCTGCCGGCGGGTCTGAGGTTCAGAAGCTCCTCCGCAACTTCACCGACATTTTCCGCCGTCTGCGTGAGCTCGAAACACCAACGGGCACACAGACTGGTTCGTTGGTCGCACAGGTGCAGGCCGCACTAGTCAACATCAACGCGACCGTCACGGCGGCTATCACGGCACTGTCATACACGCGCGCCGAGATCGACTCGAAGGTCGCAAGCCCTGGGCCGATCGCACCGACGACGGTTACTGCGTCTGACACGATCACCGCGGGCGGGGTGCTGACTGCTGATGCGGGCATGTCCTCGCTGGACGTGCGTAACCGGTTGCTGTCTAGCAGCTACGTATCCGTCTACGCCGATAGTTCGGGGCGTCTCGGGTATGTCCCGTCCTCCCTGAATGTCAAGACGGTAACGGGCGCCTACACGGCCAACCTTGAGGACTGGCTGGAAATTGAGCCACAGTTCTTCTACTACAACGACGACGAAACACAAACACCCCGCGTTGGGTTCATCGCGGAGTGGGTCAATACCCACTTCCCCGAATTCGTTGTGCACGATGAGGTTGAGGGCAGGGTCGGGACATTCCCCGCTGGCATCCATTACGAGTTCATGATCGCGGGGATGCAGTCGGCATTCCAGCAATACGTGAGCGAGTCCCGAGCCCACATTCAGGCGCTCGAGACTCGCGTTACTAACCTGGGGGGTTAGTCGCAGTGGGGCTGGCCGTCGGCTCCGGTAGATGCCCCATTGGGGCAGGCTGACAGGTCCCAGTCCCCGCCATTGGCATTGTTCGTGTCGGCGGAGGGGACCCATGGGGCGGCGGCACCTTCGGGTTCGGGTGCGGGGGCAGGTGCTACGGCTTCGGCTGCGGCCTGTTCCTGCGCCGCTTGTGCGTCTGCTGCTGCTTGTGCTGCGGCGGCGTCTGCTGCGGCCTGAGCGGCTACGGCGGCGGCTTCTGCGGCTGCTGCGTCGGCGGCCGCTTGGGCGTCGGCCTGAGCCTGAAGTTCGGCGGCTGCGGCAGCCTCATCCTCGGTTGCAAGCCCGTTGACGTACACGCTCGAGGTCGGTGTCGGCTCGGGTGCCGGTGCGGTCGACGCGAACGCCGTGCCCACGGATACGAGGCCGACGAGTGCGACCCCTACGACTGAACTGATTACCGCTGTGCGCTTGATCATGCTTCCCCCTGATTAGAAGACACACGTTACTCCGAACTACCCGAAATTAAAACACCTGAGGGGGAACCAATGGCCTGTCGCCACAACCCGCATTCGACCTGCCCGCACGGCCACTCCTGCGATTACTGCACCTGCGAGGAGGCGCGGTGACCACGGAGCCCGAACCGAACGGATGGGAGCTGCTGCGCAGCATCCGCGACCTCAAGGATTCATTCGACGGGGTAGCCCGCGGGATGGTCTCGCAGTCCCAGCACTCCGCAGCAACAGACCGCATCACCAAGCTCGAAGCAGACCGGGACGAGCAACGCAAAGCGAAAGCACAGCAATGGTTCGCGATCGGCCTGAGCTTCCTGGGCATGGTCGGCACCGTTGTAACCGGCATCATCCTATTCAGCATTCGAGGAGCCTGATGGTTTTCCGCAACACACGTATCTGGCAGGCGGCCACAGCACTAGTGGTCATCCTCGCCGTCACCATCCTCACCTCCGGGGCCATCTACCTCGGGACCGTCAACAACGATCTACGGCATGACCTGACCCTCGCGCGCGAAGATATCCGGGCGTCGACGGTGAACGCCGACTCGCTGTATGAGCAACTGATTGCTTCGGGCATCAAGCCTGCTGCGGAGAAACCTGCCGAGGTCGTGGCCGGCGACATTGGCCCGTCCGGTGATCAGGGCCCGCGAGGGTTCACCGGTGACACGGGCGCGACGGGCGCTGACGGCATCAAGGGTGTCGATGGTCTCCCCGGTGCTGCAGGCTTGGCGGGGATCTCCGGCACCTCGGGGCTGAATGGGGAGAATTCCACGATCCCGGGGCCCGCGGGCGCGGCTGGCGCAGATTCCGCCGTACCAGGTCCGACTGGCCCGACCGGAGCCGCAGGAGAGCCGCCGTGGTCCTGGACCTATGCCGACCCGGCAGGCCGCGACTACACCTGCGCCCGCACCACAACATTCGACCCTGCCGCCCCCACCTACGAGTGCGCGGCACAGACCAAAGGAGTAACGCCATGAACACCCTCACCCCCACCCAGGTTGCCTACCCCGGCGCGGCCGTTCTGCGCACCATCCTGCAGACCGTCGCCGGTGTCATCCTTGGCGCCGCATCTGTCGTCGCCGTCGTCGCCGTGCTCGCCCCTCAGTTCCTCGAAGCGGTCGCCGTGATCCTCCCGCCCGAGTGGCTCGCCTGGGCCACCGGTGCTGTGGCAACGATCGGCGCCCTTGCGGGTGCGTTCGCCCGGATCATGGCGATCCCCGGCGTGAATGCGTGGCTCACCAAGGTGCAGCTCGGCGCGGCCGGAAAGCACGAGGCGTAGAGCACATGGCGTACATCAAAAAGGATTGGCAGAACAAGCCGTCGACGGGTTCACCCATCACCGAGGCGAACCTTGACCACCTCGAAACCCAGTATGACGAGGCGCTGTCAGAGGTCATCAATCAGGCGGGCGTTCCGTCGTCACTCGTCGGGGTTGCTGTTGCCACCGCCGCGCTCGCCACCGATGCGAACTCGGCCAGTGCACTCCGGATGCAGCAGGACGCGCGGCAGGCTACCAATTTTGCACCGGTTGTTTCTCTGGCCGGTAGTGTTTCAGCGTCGAACGCGGCCGCGGCGAACACGGCCGCGATTCAGGCGGCAGTAAACAAGGCGCAGCTTACCGGAGCAACCGTCGTCTTCCCCCCAACGCCGTCTGGTGGGTTCATTGACATTGCGGGGCGTATCACTATTACGGGTGGCATCACGATCCGTGGGGCGGGAAAATACCGGACTCGCATCCGACAGACAGTTTTTCCTGAAATGGTCTTCGACGTGACCGGCCCGAATGTGACCATTGAAGGCTTCTGGTTGGAGCAAGCGGCATTTGTCGTTGGCGGTGGCGACTCTGGCACATACCGGGGCGCATCGCCTCTGTATGCGTACAATGCCGGGGTCGCAGTTTTCGCAAACAATGTAACCGTCCGAAGGGTGCACGCCGAAAATCTGATTACCGGCGTGTATTACGGCGCGTGGAATACCACAACCGACACTCTCAGCCCATCACTCACTGGCGGCTCAGTGGACGACCTCACCGTCAATAAAGTCGTGTTCGGTCTGGTAGCAAACGGTGTCGCCGGGTTCTCCCACTCTCGGCTCAAGGGGCATTACTACTCTGCCCCCGGAACCTCCGCGCCCCCGCACCTGATCTACTTCGTTGAATCGCGGCCAAACACTGACGTAACCGGAACTGACTGCCTGGCAGTCGGCGGCGAAACATCATTCGCCTACCAGTACAAGGGTGTTTCTGGAGGTACTCTATCCGGCCTCAACGCGCGCAGCTCGCAAGGACTGCTGCACCTCATGTACTGCGACGACGTGACCATCTCTGACTGCCGCGCATCCGGTGACACCAGTACATCCCAGGACGTTGCAGCGGTTGACCTTGAAGCCACGAATAGCCGGGTTCGGATGTCGCGACTGACGGTTGTTATGGCGGGGCCGGGTAAGCCGTTCCGTGCACTAGACGATAACTCTGATTGTGTACTGGAGAAATCAACTTTCATTGCCAATCACACCACGGACGGAACTACAGCACACTTCGACGTAGAGGTCCGTGGAACAAACAACATCATCCGCGAAGTTACGGCAACCAATGTGGGGACGGCAACGTTTGAGGCTGGCATTGGCGTGTGGGCAGGTACAGGAAATACCATCATCTCCCCGCGCACGGCGGGAAATCGCACCGGGGTAACGATCCGCAACACGGTGGCAAACGTCAATCACCGTGTGGTCGATTACGAACTATCAGACCTTGGATCGACCACGGCCCGACCGCTCGCGATCGGCCAGCCGACCCTACTGAGGCCCAGAATAGCGGCAGTTGGCACAGCCGGCGCCTCCCGTATCATCGCCTTCGATGATGGGTCGCTGCCTGCCGGATCGTTCAAGACTGCTGCAATGACCCTTACCGGTCAGACATGGGTGCACAATCGGGGTTCATGGGTTGCAGATGGAACGCACATCTACAGCTCGGCTGCGGCATCTCTCGCGCTGCTCTACCTGAACGCTGGAACCGCGAACATTGATATTGAGGCTGGCATCAAGGTCAAGAACAGGGAAGGTCTGGCCGTCAGGGCCACCGACTACAACAACTCACTCGGGGCACGCATCAATAGCGCCTCCCAGACGCTTGAAATATTCAAGCTCGCGGCGGGCGTAATGACAGTGCTCGCAACTGTCCCGGCGGTCTATGTAATTGGACGGCGCTACCTCCTGCGGGTCGTTGCATTTGGGGACCAGGTGGAGGCATACGTCGATGGTCAGAAGCTGCTCACCTGTACATTGTCGGCTGGGGATCTTGCGGCATACGTGGCCACCAATCACGGCCTGCATTCGGCCGCGGGCGACCCCCTGGGCCTGTTCGACAATGTAACCCTGCGCTCGCCCGCCTAGTCCCAGCACGGTTCAACCTAGATGGCAGCCCCGCCCCTGCACGAAAGACCCCCTTCCAGCCTTCGGGTCGGGAGGGGGTCTTTTCGTGTATCTGCTGCCTGTTGCTGTGAGGGTTGCTATACCTTGTTGGTGTAGCAACCCCCCTTCCCTTTGTTTTACTGTGCACCCCCCCGGACTTGAACCGGGAACCCACTGATTAAGAGTCAGTTGGTTGCGTCAACGCGCGAGCACCGCTGACAGTACCCTGAGGCATGGATATTTCTGAGCTCATCGTCGTCCTGGCCGTCTCGACAGTCGCCGCTACCGCCATTCTCTACTGGACGATACGGAATGCGGTCGCGGCCGCCCTGCGCAGCGTGAACACTGACCCGACCGGTCAGGGTGCCAGGCCGGGCCAGCTTGACCCGCGAGAGTGAGTCGTCGGCAAGGCCACGAGCTACGTCTCGCCCCAGCTACTTGTCGAGAAACGCCCACCGGTAGTACTCCCCGTTCTGGGTGGTGATGCGACCACACACCTCTTCGCCCGGGTCGATGCCGAGCGTGAGCTTGTGCAGCTCATTGCGCAGGGTCGCGAGGGATGCCGCTGCGCCGGCCGTGTCTCCGTCATCGAGGCGGCGGAGCAGGTAGCCCATTTCGGCTTGCAGGTACTCGGCTTGGCTGATCGGGGCGGTGGTGATGTTGGTGCTCATGGGTAGTCCTTTCGCGGTTCCTGGTGACAGCAAATACTATTGACGAACGTGATCAGGACCCAGCCGGTTACGTTGCAGTGTTGGTTGTGCCTCACTTTGCACTTAAGTAACAACCCGAGACTGAAAATAGTGCATTGTTGGACATGCCTCACGTGGACGACTGCACCCCGTCGCTCGCGGGAAGGATCTTCGCGGCTGGTGTCAGCCCTAATGCAAGAATGCGCCGTCATGGAGCTCTATTTCTCGGACGCTCAGCTCGTTGAGCGAAATCTAAAAACTGTTGCTCCTGAGCTAGACGCAGGACGGGTGTTGGACACCCGTCGGACGCTCAGGCACGGGACGCCTCTGTTCTTCAGTGGAATCCGGCCAGCCCCAATCTGGTTCGAGTACGGAGTTCATCTCGGAAACGGATGGGAAGGCTCCACGCTGCGCCAGTACGCGTACGTAGCCCTCCGCTTCGCAAAGTTCCTCGAATCGCTGAATATGGACCTGACTGAAGTTACAGAGAGTCATCTCGCCAGCTATCGCGATTCCCGAACAATGTATGGACCTCGACCTATCTCTGCGGTTTCCTGGACAGTTGAAGCCGTTGCAATCCGCATACTCTTCACCTATCTCGTTGACGCCCAGGTCATAGACCGTGTTCCCTGGATATCTCACGGGAATCGTGACGTGCTTAGACAACCAGTTCGCACTCAGCCAAACGTCCGCAGTATCTCCGAACGCGAGTGGCATATCTTTTTCAACGTCGGGCTTCAGGGGCGACTAGTCGACAACGGAGCAGACACGACCTTTCGCGGACGACTCGCGATGCGGAATGCGGTCGGGGCGCAGGTTGCCCTCACCACTGGAATGAGATTGGGCGAATTTCACAGCCTCCTCCTCTGCGAGATCAGCGCAGACGAGCAGGGCGGTTTCGGATCTCACGTCACTTTGCAAGCATGCGCGAAGGGGGGCAGGGAAAGGTCGGCCTACATTCCGCCACGCGTTTTGGCGAAGCTAGGTCTATACATCGCAACCGAACGCCAAGCAATGTCGGCCGCCGCGTCGAGATTGAAAACCAACTCACATGCATCACTGTTTATCGTCGACGACCAGTGCCCGCACGGAACGTGGTTGTCCGGTGAGCTCGACGGTGTTCGTGTTCGCCGTACGGTGAAAGCAATGAATCCGACACTTCGCGCTCGCACCTTCAGAGAGACGGGAGACGGCCTCGAGCCGATGTCGCTCTTCGTGAACTTCAGCGGCCGGATGCCATCCAAGGACTCCTGGCATCGAGCTTTCCGCGAGGCATCTACACGGATATCGGTTGTCCTTGGGCCCACTCGATCCACTCGTCCAATCACACCCCACATGTTGCGGCATACCTTCGCCGTAACGATGCTGAAGAACTTGGAACAAACAAACGGTACACGCAAAGCCTCACTAGACCCCATTGTGGAGGTGCAACGTATGTTGGGCCATGCCAATCTCGCTACGACGTCAATATATCTGGGTGCACAGAATGAACTTTCCGATGAAGTTGAGGCGGCCTTCGCGAGTTGGACCGAAGAGTCGCAAGATTACGGGAGCCTTATCGATCAGTTTCTGTTAGAAAAGTTCTCCCACAATGACTAATCGCGAGAAGTATTCGAAGCGATCGGTTTCCGGGCCGATACGTGGTCGGGTGGCCACCCATTTCTTGTACCCGCGTGATTTTGAGTGCGCCAATCTCGCCGCGGAACTTGGCGATCTTTGGACTGATCACGTGAAAGCCAACGGGGCAACCATCAGCACAGCCGGCGGGTACAGGGCGGCCATCGTTCTCTTCTGCAGGTTTGCAGATACACGAGGAGCGCCGAGGAAGGCGTCCATCTACAGGCCCGACGACGACCTCGTATTCACGCTCTATGAATGGCGATCTTCGCTTTCCACTGCAGGTCAAAACAAGGCCTACTCACAAGTCGCTGCCTTGATTAGGCGAGCCGTTTTGACCAACCGAACGGCGAACGCTTCACTCGCAGCCATGGTGACCAGCGCGTTCTCGGCATCGCGACCAGAGGACACTCCGCTCGACGAATTCTCGAACGCCGAACGGATCCAGCAGATGAGGGCCGCCACGAGCGACGCGGCGATCACGGAAATGCGCATTCAAGACGGGCAGATGCTATTCCGAAATAGCGCTTCCTTCCGATCATTGATCAGAACAGCCCTCGCAGGTGCTGGAGCCGAGGAAGTGAAGCGCCAGCTTCGTGCGGACAGAGACCTGATACGTGCCATAGTTTCTGCGCTGTCTGCGAGCCAGCTTGGCGTAGTCGGGCGGGATTTCGAAGGCCCCGCAAGCCGTGGATTGCGAGCGATTGCATCTCTCGTCGCGCCGAGCGAAACAGAGATGATGAGCTTTCAACTCCTACTGATGTGGTCCACAGGTATTGCACCGGAACAAGTCCGCGACGCAAGAGTGGGGGACCTCGTATTCTCCGACGGCGGATTGGATTGGACGACATTCAAAGCGCGGTCCCACGTACTCATGCGGCTCAACTTCACGGGACCCGCGTCCCAAGAAACTTGGGGAACGGCCGGTCTATTTAAACGGGCTATCGCCGTCACGACTCTCGCGCGCAGCTTGGTCGACGACGATCAAACCCTTTGGATGGTCCACAAGCTCACGAACGGCAAACTCGTCATTAACCAGCAAAACTTTCAAAAGATTAATCTCGGAGACTGGGCGCTAGCCCACGGAGTTCAGCTGTCGTTGCCGATCGACCTCCGAAGAATTCGCAAAGCCGTAAAGGCGGTACGCGCCGGAATTAGTGGATCGGCCAAAGCGGCCGCGGGCACGGATCATAAGGAGACGACTTTCAATCGGTACTACCTACCTGTCACTTCGGTAATTTCAACCTCGGCGCGCACGATTGCACGCGCTCAGGAACGAGTCTTCGAACAGGCCCTCGCCTCAACCCCCACGCTAATTGTCCGTTCGGCGAACTCGGTATTGTGCGATGAGTCCACAGAGGTCCGTGCGCGTCAACTGGCAGCACTTGTTGCCGATGAAACCCCGGCGGAACGTGCACTCGGCGTAAGCGCTTGCGCGGACCCAACCAACGGTCCCAACACGACCGCAGGAGAACTCTGCATGGAACGTCCTTTCGCCTGCTTGACTTGCCCCAATGCTGTGATCTTCACAGATCATCTGCCGCAGTTGCTTCTCATGTCGGATCACATAGAAGCCCGAAGACAGGACCTGTACCCGCCTCGCTTCATCGAACAATGGGGAGAGCGAAGAGAGAGTCTAAAGGCAGTCCTAGAACAGTTCAGCAGTTCCGAAAAGGATGTCGCCCGAGGTGCTGTCAAAAGTGATTCCGAGCACCTTCATCTTCCGCTTGCCTGGCGAGCGGAGTTAGACAGATGAGCGCCCTTTCTCACCTGAGGGTCGTCGCGACTGCCGCCTTCCCGGCCAACACCTCTGTCGCCATGGAACACTCGATTCGCAGGGAGACAGAACCAATTCCGGTGTTCGGTGATGACTCAGTTCTGGTTTGGAACCTCAATTGCTTGGGGCGTCCGGCCAATGCCAATGGTGCGTGGGGACGCATCAGCTTCATAGGCCTGGAAAACACGTGGCTTACATATGCAAAAGAGATTGCGATGATATTACTCAACCCATCACACCCGCTCTTGCTTAACCGCGGGGTCTTTCTTTCCACTCCCCCACGACAGCCGCGAACCGTTCGCAGCTTTGTGAAGTGCATGGCCATACTGCAGGACTTAGCCAAGGACAACGGATTTCCTGCGAGCCTCACCTGGTGGAGCCGGGACGATTTCATCAATTCGATCCGACACTTGCAGCAGGTCCCGCAGCCGAGCCCGCAAGTAATTGCGTCTGTCGGGAAGATCGCGGCGCTCCTATACACATGCAGATCCGTCTTGAGCGAAGGCGGCATCGCTCAACATCCTTGGCCTAATCCTGAGAACAATCCGCTGCGAGGAACGCAGCGGCGCAAGCCGTTGGCAACTCAGCCTGTGTCGCCAGAATTGTTCTATCCGCTCATACAAGCGGCGTGGGCCTATGTCTCTTTGTTCTCTGTCGACATCATCGCCGCCAGGGGGCGGAGCGCGGTCTCCAATGAGAGGCCGCGCCAGCCTGCGAGCACGGGAAGCTTGGACACATCCTTCGACCAATATATGGATCGCGACGATGAGCCAATCCTGCTCAAGAAATCTCGCCATCCGACCCAAAAGGAACAAGAAAATGTGAACTGGAGACAGCTTTCGGCTCGAATCACCGGCGGCGCAACGTTAGACCTGTTCACGAATGGAAATCTGTCAGGACGACGGCGGCGCCACGTAGTCGCCCAAGCACTCCAGTCGGGGCGCATCTCCGTTGTTGGCGGGGTGTTCGCCCCGGTGCAGGCGCTGCCAGGGCGAGACCGTCCTTGGCGCGACAGCTTTGATTCCCATTCGGCTGGAGTAGAGACCCGGATGCTGCGGGAGGCTTGCTACGTCATCATCGCCTCGATGACGATGATGCGAGATTCGGAAGTGCAGGAGCTGCAGCGCGGCAGTGTTACCGCTCACTATGGAGTAGCAGCCCTAAAATCACCGCTGATAAAAAACGAGCCTCATCGCCCACTCAAATACTGGTGGATCACCGATCCTGTTCAGAAGGCTATAGAGGTGCTTGAGAGTACCAGCCCACATGAGACTCACCTCTTCAGCAGTTCCCGCGCATCTACCGCACGGTCCAAGGTTGCCGATCAACGCGGGTTCCACGTGACCAAAGCTCTTCAGCGATTCCGAAAGCGAATCAACGAGACGGTGCTCAGCACGGGGCTGAGCCCGATCCCCGCGGGTCCAATCACGCCTCATATGCTCCGACGAACGATGGCTCTACTGACCGAATATGAGCACGGCGGACAAATCGCCGCGGGGCTGCAGCTAAAACACTCTCAAGCCACAGGGACCTCCAACGCCTTGACCGCTAGCTACAGCCGCGAGACTGAACGATGGGCCAAGGAACGAGGAGAGGTAAAGGCGCGAACCACGGCTCGACTCGCGCTCGATGAACTCGCCGTCGGCACGCCGAAAGAAATCAGCGCGCAGGGCCCTGGCGGTTCCTCTGTCCAGCGCGTGATCGGGTCGACGCGTCGGTCCGCTGCTCAAGTGGTTGATAAGACCACCAGGGCCAGACTTCTTGCGGCCGAGTTTCCAGACATGCGATTCGGCACAATCAACCTGTGCCTGGGGGACAAGGGGATCGCCGCTTGCTTGACAAAGTCGGAGCGGGAGACGAACACGGACGTTAAGCCGTCGATGTGCGTGCCATCTGAATGCCCAAATTCGGTGCTGCTGCCGACTCATATAGCCGTATGGAAAGCCGAAGAGAAGTCGCTGTTGGAGTTGCGCAGTAGTCGCAGGTTATCTGCTTTGAATCGTGCCCGCATAGACAGTGAACTACTGTCCATCCGCAAAGCGATCCGCGACAAAAACTCGACGGAAGACGCCACCCGGTGATGCCCACTCGCATCACCTCCGAGTCGCGTTTGCGATCTGCGATGCAGCGGCTCCTAAACGGCAAAGCACTCTTCACCGACGGTACCCTCTCCAAGAAGAACCTCTACACAGAGGCACAGGTGAGCCGAGCGACAATGAATAGGGAGAAAGAAGTACTGGCGGAGTGGGACAGCTTCGTAGGTTCGGTCCGTACTCCCCACCCCTCTGACACAACGTCTCGTGAGGTGCAGACTGACAAGGTCGCGTTACGGGATGCGACGAGGGCGCTGCGTGAAACGCGCGAACAGCTCTCCGCCGCGATCATGCTGATCGCCTCACTCCATAGAGACAACGACGACCTCAGACGGAGAGTCCACTCTCGCAATGCAACTGGGATTGTCCCGATAGGCCGTAGAACTGATCAGGAGCTTGTGAGCGACGTAGTAAACGGCCGCGACGCCGGAACTGGCTGATTCACCCCTGTGATCCTCAATCGGAGCCAGATATGGATGCCGCATGTGCTCACTGGACCGCGCCCGCTGGTCTTGTTGACGTCGACGACTTCCATTTGTGCCTGGGGTTTCTGTCCTCGCCATTGCCCATGTTAACGCCAACCCAAAATGGTGCCATTTTGGGTTGGCGTTAACATCTCGAGGAGCCCTAAGCCTCAATGCCGTTCAGTTAAGCACTTGAATGGTTATTTCTGTCTCGTGATCGGGTTGTGGCCAGTGGGCGTGGTGGAAGCGTTTGGCGGGCCATTTCGGTACCTTGCGTTTGATGACGCGAGGGTTTGATCCTCGTCGGCGCGCGGGATTCAGCCTTCGGATGAGGGCGCGGATGGCATGACGCCAGACTGCTGTGGCGTGGTCAGGGTGCGGAGGGGGAAAAATCGCCCTGTGCCACTGAACGGCGGGCGATGCGGAGTGCGGCGATGAAGGAGACCCGGTCGGGGTCGCGGTGAGCGTGCTGGGCGGCCTCGACCATGAGGGTGCGGATCGCGTAGTGGCAGCACAGGTGGCCCCAGATTTCCTGCTTGACCAGGTCCGGGGATTTGGACCGCAGCACCATGCGCGGGCCGCGTTGGTGGGTTTTCAACTCGTCGAACACCGTCTCGATCTCCCATCGTTCGGAGTACACGGTCGCGAGTTCTTCGGCCGAGGCCTCGTCCGGATCCAAGATCGTGCTCAGCAGCCGGTAGGAGTCAGGATTGTCGCGTCCGTCGTCGATCGTGTAGTCCACGACGCGAACCGTCAACGGTGTCGTCGACTGCCGCCCCGTGCCGGAGGTCGGAATGATCGTTGCCAGCCAGGACCCGTCAGCGAGGGTCTCCTGGTGCCGGGGGCGGAGGTTCGTCTTGACCCGCCAGAGCAGATCAGCGCCCGTCGCTGCTGCCTGTGCCCACAACCGGAAGCCGTAGAAGCCGCGGTCAGCGAGGACCAGCATGCCCGGCTTGAAGCGGCCGGCCAGCTCCCGGGAGAGTTCAATTTCTGACATCGTGCACGGGCCCATCACCGCGTCCAGAACAGCATGCGTTCCGCACTCGGCCAGCGCCACCAGGCGTGCCTGCGGAAAAGCAGATTGCTCCCCACGGCTGACCGGTGGCCGGCCAAAGAACTCCGTATTCACCACGCTGTCGGCCAGATCCAGGATCGTTCCGTCGATGGACATTAGACGCCGCCCAGCCAGCCACGACCCCGGCGTGTCAGGCCCAGCCAGCGGCCGAGCTACGCGGGCAAACAAGTCCCGCACCGGTTCGAACCCCAGCCGCCTGCGCGCCTGAAAGATGGCCGACTTTGACGGCGGCGCAAACGTCTCGGACCAGCCAGTTGACCACGACAGCCCATCCGTCAGCTGAGCGAACACATCCTCGTAGGACGCTTCGGCATACAGGCCCATCCCGATGGAGAAATACGCCATCACCCGTGCCGGCAACGCCCGGTTACGCTGCTCCGTCCGCCCCGCGGCCTGGACCACCTCGTCGATGACATCAGCCGGGAACACACGGGTCAACAAGCCGACCGATACCAAATCCGACAACCGACGGTCCGAGACCGGCTTCACCCACCCTGTACGCGCCATAGCCACAACGTAACACGAGAATGCTTAACTGAACGGTATTGAGGCTAAGGCACGAGCTACGCGAACCGCGACGTGGAATCTCACGCCGGGGTCTCCGTGCTCGAGCTTGCGGAGCGTATGCCGGTTAATGTCGGCTTGGTCTGCAACCTGCGCGGCCGTGAGCCCCCGGATCTTCCGCCAGCCGGCGAAATCCTGACTGATCTCGCATGCGGATCTGAGGATCGTATTGGGGAGCTATCTGGCCGTCAACAACCTCCGGAACTAGCGACGACGACGATGACCGCCACAATAGCCATCTGTGGCGAGCGACATCGTCGCTAGTCAGACTGAGTCAGCCGCTGAACGAATCGTCGATGAGAGCCTGCGCAGCGCGGGCGACCTCCTCATGGTGGCCTTCACGGATCGCGTTTGCTGGGGTGTCGTTGTCCAGCCACGGGTTGGCGCCGACGAACCACATCCTGGCGACACGCTCACCCTCGTACTCCGCGATCTTCTGCCACTGCGCGTACGCAAAAGCGAGCCGGGTTATGATTCCGTTACCTGGCAGGAGGCTGTCTTCTTTGGCCCACTCGTGCGGAGCCTTGGGATCGTCCGAGCCAGCCAGCGCTGCGACGAGCGTGTCGCCCAGGGCGGCGTTCAGACGCCTTGTGACCTCCCGGATACTCGGCTCCGTCTCCACGTATTCAGGCTCTTCGAGAGCTTCATCCAGCTCGCGGAGCTTGGCAAAGCCTTCTATCTGGGCAGCGCGTTGAGCCTTCTCTGTGGCTTCGACCGGCGCCCAGGGAATATTCGCGCACTCTTCAGCCATTGACGCGTCGAAAGCAGCTACGTCCTGAGCGTCTTCGAGTAGCTCGCGCGTCTCGAGTGCGCGCCCGATCCCGGCCCAGTGGCGGATCTGCGCCGCCGCGCTGCGGCCGGCAGCCGCACCAGCTGCTTTCGCGGCTTCAAAGAGGTCGGCGTCGACTCGCACCTGGATCATTGCGTCAGGCATTCGGACTCCTTCGCGCTGCTGTTGAAAGGTTGATGACACACATCGTACGAGGCGTGTCAGACCCCGTCGGCTCAGTTCGACCGAGGACAAATACAAGTGGCACATCGAGATCCGTCGAGTCCTCCAAGCGGGCTGTGAGGCTGATACCTCCATAAGACACATGATTCCCCAATGAATCAGGTGTCCAGGAATCTCTCGGGTGAAGGCCCGCTGCGGCATCACGTACCAGACGCGAGATTCCCTCGTTGGCTACTGCGTTCTCGAAGCTGACTGTCACGCCATTGCGGCCCGGATGCGTCGGCGAAGATTATTCGGCTCGGCCAGCGCCTCTGACGCAGCCCACACGCGGTTCTTTTTGCGCCCGGTGATTTCCTGGATGTACCCCGCTCGGGTGAGCTGGTCGATGGCCCGTTATGCCTGGGAAGCAACGGAGCCGGACCGTGCCTCGATCTCGGCTGCACTCATCACTGCGTGGTCATAGAACGCCTGAATCAGTGCGGCGGCGGCAGATCCGGAGATACTGTCAAATCCGGGCATGGACGAGCTTTTTCGAGCGTTACGCGGCGGCTGATAACTTTATCAACGCGGGCGGCGGATGATAACTTTATCAGACACTCGGGTTTGTGCGAGGTACGCCCGGGAGAGTGATCATTATCAGACACAAGGCGCAGCGCTTACTCCGCGATTCTGATGAAGTGCAGGCTGCTGCTCTATTCCGGAGACCTGCTTTTCGTCGAAGGCGAACAGCTCAGCGATTATCGAAAAACGAAAGGACCCGCGGAAACGGGCCCTTTCCGATATTCCCTCTACTGCTCCGAAGCGGAATCAGGATTTGTCTGACGAAATACTCGGTGCCGGGCCGACTCGATGCCGCATGCTCTCTTCGATCAACTCCACGGTCGCGTCACGGAGTGCGACTAGATCGCGTAGCTTGGCTGCATCGTCCGCGAGCCCGGGCGCCCCGAGCCACCAGTGAAAAGCCTCCGCATGGCTCCGGACGTTGCTCGCGGCACTCACAGCGCGTCTTCTTCCACACCGGCGCGGCAGCCGATCCTTACTGGTGCATTCTCTGGAAGTTGCTCGGCCCGCATGGGACGGCAATGCGGTGTCTGGGTCGGTGCAGTCATGGGTGAGTTCCTTTCGTCAAGGTGAAGCGTTGTCACGCTCACTCCCGGGGCGCCCGTGGCGGCCGCTACGAGCCGGGACCTAATGGTTGGAGACTCCGCCCCGCATCACGTCGGCTCGACCAGTGGCGGTTGTCTCCCGCGGAAGGGCAGACGCAGGTACGGCGGCGCCCAAGGAAGGCCAATAAGCTTGAAATATCTGATGTCGGCGGTAGTCGCAAGAATGTAGTTACGTAAAAAAGGAATCACCTGTGAAGCTCAACCTCAAGGCCGTCGAAGAACGCGTCGCCCCGATGGGCGGTCGGGAGTCTTACGATCGCGAGTTCATTTTCGAATTGCTCCTTGCTTACGGGCGTTCGCAGAGCAATGTCACTCGACTCCGAAACGGTTCACTCAACGTCGCTGAAGACAAGACTCAGGACGTGGCGCAGAAGAACGTCGTCTACTTCCGTGAGACCACAGGCGACCCGCTCACTGTCATCGACAGCCTGCGAACTTCACCTACCGTGGTCCGGCACAACACTCGGTTCGTGATCGTCACGGATTACACTGAGCTGCTTGCCGTGGACACCAAGACCGGTGAGAACCTGATGATCCCGATCCGGGACATTGGTAAGCACTTCACGTTCTTTCTCCCCTGGGCCGGCATGGAAAAGGCCCAGTACGTCGCCGAAGCTCACGCCGACGTAAAGGCTGCCGAGCGAATGGGCAGACTCTTTGACGAACTTCTCCTGGTCAATCCCGAGCTGTTGGATCTGCCGCACGGCCGTCACGCCCTCAACGTCTTCTTCATTCGGCTCCTGTTCTGTTTCTTTGCCGAAGATACCCGAATCTTCAATGAAAGCCAGTTCACGAACGCCGTGGGCTCACACACGCAGCCCGATGGTTCAGATATGGCCGAATTCCTGACCGAACTATTTACGGCGCTCGACACCGAGCGGGTAAGCGACAAGCCAGCTCACCTTGCTGGCTTTCCCTATGTCAATGGTCGGCTCTTCGCCATTGACAGCGAACACATCGTGCCGGCGTTCACGAAGAGGGCACGAGACCTGCTAATCGAATCTGGCTCACTGATCTGGCGTGAGATCAATCCCGACATCTTTGGGTCGATGTTCCAGGCAATCGTGACTCCAGGCAAGCGCTCCGACCTTGGCCAGCACTACACGTCCGTGCCTAACATCCTCAAGACCATCGAGCCGCTCTTTCTCGACGCGCTGAAGGGCGAGTTCGACACGGCGTACAACTCGAAGAAAAAGCTCGCGGCGCTGTTAGAGCGCATCAGCTTGATCAAGATCTTCGATCCAGCTTGCGGGTCAGGCAACTTTCTGGTCATCGCCTATAAAGAACTGCGGCGCCTGGAGCACGCGATTTTGGAGCGATATGCCAGTATCGACGTCGACCACCAGATCATTTATGCCGAGTCCAAGATCAACGTCGAGAGCTTCTACGGAATCGAGATCGATGACTTCGCCGTTGAGGTGGCGATTCTTGCGCTGTGGATTGCCAAGCACCAAATGAACGAAGAATTCAGAGAGAAGTTCAACCTCGCAATCCCGCTTATTCCACTCAAAGAGACAGGGCAAATTCACCTTGGCAACGCCACCCGTATGGACTGGCGGCAAATCTGCCCTAACAGTGGGAAAGATGAGATCTACCTCATCGGCAATCCGCCCTATAAAGGTGGTAAATCTCAGGGTGTAACAATGAAAAGTGATTACCCGTTTGTCTTTGGAAATCGCCCATATTCCAAGGATCTTGACTACATAGCTCTTTGGTTCGTCAAAGGCGCCGACTACATTGAGAGCACAAAAGCAGAGCTAGCTTTCGTGACAACCAATTCGGTCTCGCAAGGGGAGCACGTTGGCCTTATGTTTCCGCCGATTTTCGCCCAAGGTTTGGAAATCGGATATGCCTACACGTCTTTCAAATGGGAGAACAACGCAAAGCGTAATGCGGGAGTTACAGTGGCGGTCATCAACCTGCGCGCCGCAAGGCGGGGGACCAAATACATCTACACTGACGGGCTGCAAATCGAAGTTTCGAACATAAATGGCTATCTCGCAGATGCTGCGAATATTTCGATGACCCGTCGGATGAAGCCACTATCACCTCTCCCCACCATGGCGCTAGGCTCCGTGCCGAAGGATGACGGATCTCTCGTACTGGAGCCAAACGAGTTGTCTGAACTTGTGGAATCCGCTCCAGAAGCTTCGAAATATATCAAACGCTTTATGGGTTCAGTTGAGTTGATACATGATCGGTATCGATTCTGTATATGGGTAACCAAGGCGGAGGCTGCCCAAGCCGAGTTAGATCCGCTGCTGAAACGCCGATTTGATCACGTCCGCGCCTTCCGATCGGAAAGCACCTCGAAGAACACAAGTTCCCTAGCGAGTTCCCCTTTTAGATTCTGGCACGTCGCCTTCCGAGAGACCGAATCTGTTATTGTTCCTCGCGTATCGTCGGAGCGGCGAGAGTACATCCCAATCGGATATCTCGGAACGGACACGGTAGTGTCCGATGCCGCCTACGCGGTTTACAACGCTGAACCATGGGTGTTCGCTTTGTTGACATCGCGGACACACATGGCCTGGACGCGAGCTGTAGGGGGAAAGATGAAGACGGATTTCCGCTACTCAAACACGATTGTGTACAACAACTTCCCGATGCCGCCGCTCTCGGAAGCGGTGAAGCAACGGCTCGCGGCAGCTGCGCTGCGGGTGTTAGACGTCCGGGAGTATCACTGCGAACAGACCCTCGCCGAACTCTACGACCCAGACCTAATGCCTGCAGACCTGCGCTCTGCCCACGCCGACGTTGACGCACTCGTTGACTCGGTCTACTCCAAGAGCGAGTACGAGACAGACGAGCAGCGGCTGTCTGACCTCTTTAGCATGTATGAAAAAATGACCGCGGACGAAGCAACAAACGGGGGCAAGAGAAAGTGAATACGCAACTCAACGTTGTTGACGTGACCTATGCCCGCACGGGCGCATCAGTAAACACCGACGCGATGGGGATGCGAGAGATGCAGCAGCGCGTCTTCGCCAAGCGTGACGCTCAACACCTCCTCATCAAAGCGCCGCCTGCCTCGGGAAAGTCGCGCGCGCTCATGTTCGTTGCCCTCGACAAGCTCTACAACCAGGGCCGCAAGAAGGTCATTGTCGCCGTCCCCGAACGCTCGATCGGCGCATCTTTCTCTGCGACGAATCTGACCGATCAGGGATTTTTCGCGGACTGGGAGATCAAGCCCGAGCACAAGCTCTGCACACCGGGTTCCTCGGTGGGCAAGGTCGCAGCCTTCATCAAGTTTCTTGAGGGCCCAGACGCGACGCTTGTCTGCACTCACGCCACTTTACGGTTCGCTTTCGAGAGAATCGCGCCCGACGCCTTCAACGGGACGGTGCTCGCAATCGACGAGTTTCACCACGTCTCCGCCGACATAGAAGTCAACCGACTTGGAGCGCTGCTGCGTGACGTGATGAACGGCTCCGACGTGCACATCGTCGCGATGACCGGTTCGTATTTCCGCGGTGACTCCGTACCCGTCCTGACTGCGGACGATGAAGCCCAGTTCACCCCGGTCACCTTCAACTACTACGACCAGCTCAACGGCTACGAGCACCTAAAATCCCTGGGCATCGGCCATCACTTCTACCAAGGTCGTTACACCGATGCCATCGGTGAAATCCTTAATCTCGACAAGAAGACGATCCTCCACATCCCGAACGTGAACTCGGGTGAGTCCACGAAGGACAAAATCGAGGAAGTCGGGTTCATCATCGATTCGATGGGTGAGTACATCGACACCGAGGACAGCGGCATTATTCGCATTCGACGCAAGGACACCGGTCAGATTCTGCGGGTCGCTGACCTGGTCAATGACGCGGACCAAAAGAAGCGCGCTGAGACCCAGCACTACCTCTCGACGGTCGCTTCAAAGGAACGTGACGGAGTCGACATCATCATCGCGCTCGGCATGGCCAAGGAAGGATTCGACTGGCCCTTCGCTGAGCACGCCTTGACCGTCGGGTACCGGGCCTCTCTAACCGAAGTAATCCAGATCATTGGCCGGGTCACTCGGGACAGCCCGGGCAAGGAGCATGCTCAGTTTACCAACCTCATCGCCCAACCCGATGCTGCCACCGACGAGGTGAAGTACTCGGTCAACAACATACTCAAAGCGATTACAGCGTCGCTCCTGATGGAACAGGTGCTGGCCCCAAACTTTACGTTCAAGACCAAGACGGGCAACGACGACGCACCCAAACCCGGTGAGTTGCGGATCAAGGGTTTCAAGGAACCCTCGACCGACCGGGTGAAGCAGATCGTGAAGACTGACCTCAACGACCTCAAGGCCACCATCCTTCAGGACGACACCTTCGCGAAGGCCGCTGCGGGCAGCCTCGACCCCGAGGTGACTAACAAGGTTCTGATTCCGAAGATCATCCGCGAGCGGTACCCGGATCTCAGCGAAGCGCAGGTCGAGGAAGTACGTCAGCAGGTCGTCGTGGACTCTGTGATCAAGAACGGTGAAATTCGCGAGGTCGGTGACAAGCGGTTTATCAAGATGGCCGAGAAGTTCGTCAACATCGACGAAATTGACATTAACCTCATCGACTCGGTAAACCCGTTCCAGCGGGCCTTCGAGGTCATGAGCAAGTCGGTAACGCCGAGTGTGCTGCGCATCATCTCCGATGCCATCACCGCTACCCGGGTCGAGATCAGCGAAGAAGAAGCGTTCGCTCTGTTCCCCAAGATCCAGAACTGGGCCAAGGTCCACGGCCGCAAGCCCGACGTCCGCACCGACGACCCGACCGAGAAGCGGTATGCCGAAGCACTATTGTTCCTCCAGAAGAGGAAGCAGCGGCACCTCGCTGAGCAGCGGGCAACTCAGATGGTGAACGAATCATGACCACACCAGGAAACGATGAAGCCGGCGCCAGCCTCGCAGAGCCCCAGGTCGACATGCAGTGGCTGATCGACTCGGACGCCGAGGGGCTACTCGACCTGCCCGAGAAGCCAAAGAAGGTCACGTCCAGTGACCGCCTCGAGCGGGCGTTCCTAGAGATCGTGGAGTTCCGGCGTACCCAAAACCGGATTCCCAGCTCGACAACCCGGGAGATCGCCGAACGCAAGCTTGGCGCTCGGCTCGATGGCATCCTTGCCGACGAGGAGAAGACCACTGCGCTCAAGCACCTGGACGACTTCGGGCTCCTAGAAGCGTCGGAGGTTCCCGTGTCGATCGATGATCTGCTCGGCAGCGACGATTCGGACCTGCTCGGTGATGACTCCGGATTGTTGGATGTTTCGGACCTGCCGCAGCGCAGGGCACCGGAGGCCCCGGACTCGATCGAAAAACGGAAGAAGGCCGAAGGTTTCGAAGCGTTCGAATCGTTGTTCAAGGCCAAGCACATCGAGCTGGCCGACGGTACTTACCGGTTGATCCCGTTCCCTGGTATCCGCAGCATCGAAGCGGGTAACTTCTTCGTCCTCAATGGTGTGATGTTGTTCGTGGCAGAGGTCGGCGAGACGACTTTCACGGTGCTACGTGGCAAGCAGGAGCAAAAGCAGCGTCTCCGAGTGATCTTCGAGAACGGAACCGAGTCCTCGATGTACCGTCAGTCGCTGTCGATTCGGCTCCACGAGGCCGACGGGCAGGCTTTGGCTCGTGCCGGTCACGATCTCACCGAAGTAGGTGACGTCGACAAGGAAAGCGGTCACATCTACGTGCTTCGCTCGCTCAGTGACGACCCCCAGATCGCCGCGATGCAGGACCTGTACAAGATCGGATTCTCCCGGAGCAGTGTCGAGCAACGGATCGCGAACGCGGCCAACGCGCCGACTTATCTGATGGCGCAGGTCGACATCATCGCGGACTACCGCACTTACAACCTCAAGCCCTCCGCACTGGAGCACCTCCTGCACCGCGTGTTTTCAGAGGTACGCCTTGACATCACGCAGATCGACACGAAGGGCCGCAACTACGATCCGTCGGAGTGGTTCGTCGTACCGCTGAAGGTGATCAACCAGGCGATCAACATGATCATGTCCGGCGAGATCGTCGACTACGAATACAGGGCAACGGCGCAACAGCTCGTGGAGCGTGACTGATGGGCGTCGAGATGGGGCTGTGGCGCGCGGACGGGGGCAAGCTCACCCGTATCACCGCCACGGTCATCGGCCTCGAGGCGCAGCTGGAGTCTTACATTGAGTCAGACCCGTCGATGTTGGGTGAGACGCTTCTGATCGTCGGTCGACAGGTCACGACCGCCCATGGCGGTTACATCGACCTCCTCGCGATCGACGAAACCGCGGCAGTGCATGTGATCGAACTCAAGCGAGACAAGACTCCCCGCGACGTCACCGCACAGACTCTCGACTACGGTTCCTGGGTCGCAACGCTGGGCCGCGCCGAGATCATCAGCATCTTCGCCAACTACCGCCCCGGCATTGCGCTGGAGGAAGCCTTCGAGGAACAGTTCGGCGGCACGCTGCCGGACATGGTCAACGCAACCCAGGTCTTCACGATCGTTGCGGCATCCGTCGACTCCGCAACCGAACGCATCGTGCGGTTCCTCAACGAGGACTTCGGTATCCCGATCAACGTCGTCTTCTTCCGCCACTTCCACGACAACGGGGCTGCTTACCTCGCACGAACGTGGCTTGTCGAGCACGACGCACAGACGGCCGCAACTCCTGCGACCACAGGCAAGACGAAGTCTCGCGAGCCCTGGAACGGGCAAGACTGGTACGTCTCCTTTGGGGAATCGCCCGACGGCAGGCACTGGGCTGACGGCATGGCATACGGCTTCGTCTCCGGCGGTGGTGACAAGTGGTTCTCTCGGACGTTGAAGAACCTAACCCCTGGGTCGCGCGTCTTTGCCTGCATCCCCAAGGTCGGCTATGTCGGCGTCGGCACTGTCCTCGACGAAGCGAAGCGCTTTGACGAGACCACAGTCCTGCACGACGGCAGCGAGACTGCGTTGAACGGGCTTCCTTTGGAGGGCACGTACCGACGCGAGGGTGATGATGAGGATGATGACATCGCCGAATGGGCCGTGCCGGTTGAGTGGACGCACGCCATCCCCCGTGAGCAAGGCTTCTGGAAGCCCGGCATGTTCGCCAACCAGAACACGGCCGCGAAGATGCGCAATCAGTTCACCATCGACCAGGTCTCCGAGGCGTTCGGTCTCGACGACTGAATGGCCCGTCGCCGGCGTTCTGATCCGCAGCTCACTGTCGCCAGAGGATCAGTTCTGCCTCTCGGTGACCAGGACAAGCTAGGCGCGAGCTGAAGGTGCCTACGGTGAAACGCCTCGACGATCTCTATGACGCCCGCGGCGGTGAAGACGTCGGCGACGCCCGTGTGCTCGCTCCAGTCCTTCACCAAGTACTGCTCTGGAGCTCAGCGAGTCGATCGACGGGACCTCGTCGCCCCGGATAAGGGATCGACGTGCACGAGCGTGTGCTGCGCCGGGTCGAACACGACGTGGCCGGTCATCGTGAACTGAGGGTATGCAATGGTCGCGCCTGCCTTGATCATCTGCCCTGCAATCGTGGTTGCCCTCGCCGGGAAACGGGGTGTTGTCTGAGAGCGGGCATCCGGGCCGCCCCCGGCGGCCTGTGGGGGCCCCGGGAGCGTCTCAGTTGGCCGAAGGCGCTCGAGTCAACTCGTGAGAGCGTCGATGACAACCGGAAGGTATCGGTGCACCTGTTCCTGGTCGCTCTTCTTCTCCTGCTCTGACAGCTCCGCATACGGAGTGGCGATCTGGATCTCCCATCGCTCCACCAGGTCGGGGGGGATTATTAGAGAGCCATCGGCCCTTCGTTCGCACTGGTCGTGGACAAACTGCTGCCAATGGGCCCATCGCTGGTGCTCAATCTCTGCCAAGCGCTGGATCGTTTGTACACTCTCCAGGACTTCACTAATCTGGTCCTGAGACGGCATCAGACCAGGCCCTTCTTTACGAGGTTCCAGTAGTGCTGGCCGAGAACGGTGAGCTCACACGCTTTTGACTCCATCGCCGCGTGCCACATGTGAGGCGCGCTGACCGGACGAACCAAGTTCACCTTCACCAGAGTCTGCAAGACTGCGAAGTCGGCGTTCTTTGCCGGGTCCGATGGCGGAACCGAATCGTCCTCTTTTCCTGAACGTTCTGGCTCATAGCCAGGGTCAAGCTGAAGTTGCGTAGTGGGTTCGTCGAACAGGGTCGTGAGCTTCTGCAAGTCAGCCAGTTCGATCGGCGCGTCCGTCTCCCTGAGTGAAACGAACTTCTTCACATTCGTCTTGAAAACAGGACGCTGAGCCCAGTTGCCGAGTGACTGGTCTATGTGTGCGTACACGCTGCCCGGAGTGATGTCGCCCACAAGATTGGCGGCGGCACCGCTCAATGCATCCACGAGCAGGCTCGTGAACACGCCCGATCCAACGCCCGTCTCCATGGCGTACTGATCCGCCGTCGAGGCGGTGAGGATCGTGACGCCTTCCTTGATCTCAGAGACCTGCGTGGCGACCGGATTGCTCCCCACGACGCCGCCGTGGCAGCTGTCGAGGACTATCACCTTATTTTTTGCTGGCGAGCTGTTGGCAAATGCCATCACGTCTGCGAGCGAAAGGCCGTCGTGGCCCGCCTCGCAGTCGCTCGCGCATAAGAATCCGCCAGTGCCGTCGACGTAGCCATGCCCTGCAAAGTAGAACAGTGAGATGTCGGCGTCGTCCCTAAACAGCTCCTCGACCGCTTCCCGAAGCTGAGTTCGGGTAACAGTGGAATCGGGGCCTGTTCCTGTCATCAGCCTCGGCTGCGCGAAGTTGAGGGTTCCGTCGGCGTGGCGTTCGAGGACGCTCTTGACGCTGTACGCGTCGTTCACTGCGCCTCGAAGCGGAGAAATCTTGTCGTAGTAGTCGATCCCGACGATGAGTGCCTTGCGCATGTCGGCGCGACTCAGAGCGAGTCGATGAATGCGGCGACGTTGGCGTCGGTCCACGCAACAGTGCTCACTCCCGCGAGCGAGGTCCGGTCGTCCTTGTAGATCCAGATCCCGCGGACAGGCCTACCCTCTTCCTTCGCGCACTGGATCTCCCACGCCTGTCCCTCCGAGGTCAGTGAGTTCTTGCTGACGAGGGCGATTACGCCGTCTGAGCGACGGATGCGAGTCCGGACCTTGTCCTTCCAGCCGGACTCGTAGCGCTCCTTTACCGACATGTCGATGAACTCGAATGGAGCGCGAGGGTGGAGGGACTGACCCTTCAGGAAATCCCTCTGCCGTTCGTCCTCGATGGCAAACGCGACGAAAACGATCTTTTTGTCAGCCACAGCGTGACCTCCTTCTGTTTGTGAGTAGTGACCGCCTTTGGCCATAAATGAACTCCTTTCGAGGGTATAGGGCGCCACCGACATTCCCAGCTAGTCGATGCACGTCAGGCGCAGCTCGATGGATATCTCAGGGAAGACCCGGCCCGCACGAGTATCGCGTTGGTCGACGTGACGGCGGTCATCAAGCGCATCGCCGCATAGTCCGGAGATGCCCCGGCGCGGACGATCCCGAGAACACTAGATCCCCGGTTGCCCGTCGGCGCCTTCGTCATGTCCATGGTTCCGATCGAAGCGTCCATCAAGGTGTACCCGGTCGTACACGTCGAGACTCCCCCCAAAAAGATGTGACTGTTAGCGCTTCGTGGCGGCGTTCTGTGATCGCTACTTGGCACATGAAGTCGTGTGCCCACGTCGCTCCGGTGCAGGTGTCAGTGTCTTGTATCCCATGGGTTATGAGGCGTTTCGTGGGGGCAAGGAGAGGCTGACCTAAATGGTGAATTCGAGCGCGTGATGGTGCATTGTTGCGTTGAACGAACGCCCGGAACTCATTGCTTACAGTAAGCATATCCAGGGGACCATGGCCCTGAATCCAACGTGTGAAACAATTTACAGATGTCTGACACCGCGAACACCTCGAATGCGGGTGGAGCGGCGAATGAGCTTGGCAGCCTCCATCGCAATGGGTTCGCCGCCGTACTGGCCGCGCATGGCCTGTCCGGGACGCCGCTGGACGGAGTAGATGGTCGGGTTCCGACTGCAATAGCTCTCGAGACGGCGGACGCCGTGGACGACCTCGTCTGCACGATGGAGAACGGGGAGCGATGGTTCATCCAAGCGAAACGGTCTCTGAACAAAGCCTCGCTCCGAAGCACTCTGCGCCAGTGGGCCGCGCAGACGCTGGGAGCCGATGACACGCTTGTGCTGGCCTTGCGAACGGTCGGTGGTCAGGTCGCCGGAGCGATGCGCGTGCTGGATGGTCGTCGCCTCGGACGTTCGCCGGAACCGCCTGCGGGAGACCTCGCTCACTTCGAGGCATTCAAGGCCCGGGTCTTCGAGGAGTGCGGTGCCGGCACGGACGAGATCCTCTCGCACGCTCGAATCATGGCCTGGGAGGTCGAGGATGTCAGTGATACCCGCGCTGACTCCGCGATAGCCCGGATGGAACGGGTGATTTCGTCTGGTTCCGGTCCGGCGGCGTTTCGTTGCCTGCAGGCCTTCTTTCAGCGCCAGTCCGCAGTACGGACCCGCACTGGCACTCGCGACTGGATACAAGCGCTGATCGACAACGGCATGGATGTTGCGATCGATGGTCTCGGCACCGTCGCGGCGACCCAGGTACTTGAGGATCAGGCCTTGGCGGAGTATCGCGACATCATGGCGAGTCACAGGGACCGGCTGGATCTGGCGATGATCTCCCCGAGGGTTCCAGCGCTAAATGTCGACGATTTCATCGCTTCTGTCGACGTCGAGTATGACACCGGCGAGCTGCGTGCTGGTAATAATCCGCTTACGCACGTGCTGCGTCGAAACGGCCGTCTCATCCTTCGAGGCCTCCCCGGTGCGGGGAAATCCGAGGCCGTGCGACAAGTTGCGGCGTGGCTTGCCGCGCAACCGGGGGCACCTCTTCCGTTGCTGGTGCGGCTTCGGGATATCGCCACCGTCGTGACAAGCGTGGATGATGTGTCTCTCGACCTGCTGATCCGCACCGCAGCCTCTCACGGCGGGCGCGAACCATCTGCTCCGCTTATGCGCGCATTACAGTCGGAAATCCGAAGCGGCTACTGCGTCCTGCTGCTGGACGGGCTCGACGAAACTCACGCAAAGCGGGGCACCATCGCGGCCGGCATCGCGCAGGTTCTCTCTGGTCTCAGTACGGATGTCGGAGTGCTCCTTACCACCCGTGAAAGCGCGATGGATGCCGCGGCACACGTCGGACTGCCGGTGGTCGATCTCAAACCTCTTTCTAGCCGCAAAGCCCAGGTCGCCCTCATCGAGGCGTACGCGGCGGCAACGCTCCCCGAAGCCGATCGCGAAGAATGGTGCCGCGTCAAGCTAGAACTGATCAGTCCATACGCCGACTCCCACCGGGACATCTGGGAAGTACCACTCCTCGCAACGCTGGCGACACTGAGACTCCTCGACGGAAACTCGGCCGGGGACTCGGCCGGCGAGCTCCTGAAGAGTGTCATCGAAGACAGCATCAACCGGTGGGAGGTGCAACGCTTCGCGAACAATCTGGATGCACCCGACCCCGGATTCAGCCCGGGAATGTTCCTCGACGGTTTCGCGGTGATTGGCCGCGCCCTCAATGCGAATGCAACACTGTCGGTCTCGGATGCCCGACAACTGGTCGTAGCTGCGCTGTCCAACTGGGCGCTGTCGCATCGTTCTGCTGAGCGGATAGCGGAGTTTGTGGTCACCTTCTGGGACGAGACAGTGGGTGTCTTCGTCGACACCGGCCAGAACCTTCAACCACGATCGCGTGTCTTCGCGGAGTTGGGCGACGCGTACGCCGCAGTCCGGCTGGACTCGGTCATGGAACGGCAGGAGTGGCTGACGCAGTGCTTGGATAACCCTGAGCGTGCCAACGCGCTCGCGCTTGCCACGAGCGCAGATGTCGACATTGCCAGATGGTTGATCGCTGCCGCGGCCGAAGAAGTCGGCATCCGACGCGCACGTGCCGCGAGATGGATGGTCGAGTCCTTGCCTTCCTGGTCAAGTTTGACGGACGCAGACGTGGGTGACGTCATGTCCGCACTATCCGCCGCGGCAATGGATCGTATTCCGGTCATCGCGACCAGACCACATGACGGCATCCTCGCCACGCTCGCTAGGGCTGAGGAATCCAAGGACAGGGACGACGGGCTTGGCTGGCGATTCGCCGTCGAGCTCGCCAGCCTGCCAGTCCCGCTGCACCTGCGCCCGCACAAGGACGCGCTCCTGGATAAGTACGTCACCGATCCTGACCGTTCCGTGATCCTGCGCGCACTCTGCGACCTTGTGGTTGCTGCCGACTCTCCCATCGGTGTAGTCAACGAGCCCGTCGTTGACGCCATCGAACGAGCGCTGGCATACCCCTTGGCCGAATACCGAGACGTACCGCCCTCGCTCGACCGCTTCGGCACGCTCAACATCAGCACCAGCAATGGGTCACCACCAGCTGGTCTCGACCGCGTGGCGATGCAAGCCGCTCACTTTGCCACACACCTAACCGAGGCTGCCGTCGACCGCATCTGGGATATATCGATTCGCCTCCCAGCGGGAAAGTACAACGAAGTACGCAGAACGCTCACCGCTGCCGGATACGAGAGTCCACACGAGGCGGCTGGTGAGCTGTCGTGGCTCGCTCAGACACGGCGGGACGAGTTCGAATTGGGGTGGTTCTTGCCGTACTTGACCGGCGGAGAGGCGTCGACCTCGGAAATCGCTGCGATGGAGCGTTGGCGGATGTGCGCCCTGTCCGATCTGGTCGACTTCGCGAGTCTGGGCACGGCGGCCTATTGGGAACTGCGAGAAGCCAGCAAGACCCCCGCGAGTAGCGTAGAGGTTCTACTCAGGGCCGCGATCGGCAGCGCGCAACTTAGCCATGCCGCCGTGCGCGTCGAAGCCATAGATGTCAGGCGCGTAGGCGGTGCCGAGCACGACGACCTCGTCTCGTACCTCTTTACTCCACGCCTTCAGCCCGCAGCACGAGCAGACGGTGCAATCCCGGAAGGTAGCGCAAGAGACCTGATCGCGATCGTGGCCGGTCGGGGAAAATGGGCATCGGACCTCGCATGTGACGTGTTGATGAGGCAGTCATACCCATCGGTCTGTGACGCTGCACGCGAGGTATGCGCGGCCAACTGGCACAGCGAGCGAAACCTCGCTTTCGTACGACTACTCAATGCCCCCTCGGCCGCACACGAAGCCACTCTTTTGATGGCTGAAGGTGGCGGCGCACGTGCGGCAACCGGCCTCTACCTCGCGGCGGACGATACCGACGTCGACGAAGAACTGCTGCTCCTCGCTAGAGCCGACTCCGACGGCACTGTGCGTGATGCCGCTGGCGCGACATTGAAAGAGGTCTTGGCCGCCAGGCATTGGACCTGCATCTGGTGCTTCGAAGAGAATCCGATCTCCGCCTACGTCTGTGGTCGCTGCGAACACAGCTCAAGCAACTCCTTGGCCACGCACAAGAACATTCGCGAGTACGTGAAGCAAGCCGAAGCGCGCGGCGGGCACGATAGCTAGCGCGCAGCAGATAACTTGGCCTCTCCGGGAGACGGACGGAATGCTCGCCGCGCCAGCAGTGTGGTGAGTACACGAGGGCCCGGTGTCCGGGGCGGTAGATGGCGTCTGGAAATGCCTCCTGTGATCGCGGACGTGAACTGGCTACTGGGATCCACAAGTTGATCTGCTGGAGGGTGCCGCATTTCCCCGTCTGCTGAAGATTCGCGCGCAGGTGCCTCATACACATGAGCGGACGGGGCTCTTGATTGTCTCGTATCCCTAGCTTTCTTGGGGGCCAGAACTTAGACGTTTGTCTTTAGTTTCTTAGACGACCAGTTCTCCGAGCGGCCTGAGTTTTGTCAGTTAGGCCGCGGTTCCGAGGCGTGCGTCGATGATGTATCCGTTGACGATTCGGTCGATGGATTTCAAGGCCTGGCGTAATTCGATCGGGGCGGGCGGGGTATCCGCAGCGAGCAGGGGTCGTAAGAGACGGCGATGAACTTTGGTGTAAAACAGGGCGACGCGCAGACCGTCTGGCGTGAGGTTGTAGCTGTTGCTGTGTTCTCGGCGTTGGATGAGACCGTTGGTCCGCAGACGGTGGAGGTCGTAGCTCGTCTGGTGCGTTGTGTAGTCGGTGTCCAGGAGTTGGATTACTCGGGCACGGAGGCTCCGATGGGTGAATCCGAGGACGGTGAGGCTGACACAAAGTGCGCCAAACAGGGCCATGACCCGAGGGTCGCCGAATCTCATGGCTGGACCCCTTCTCCCGTCCGCAGTAAGCGAAGAGGACGCGACCCGCTCAAAGGCTGGGCTCGCAAGGACACAACCCTGCCCGACACGTTCAGTATCAAGCAATCGACTGTTGATGTCACGCGCTTTCGGTTGTAATTCCTCCAGATGCTCCAAACGCCGAAGGCAGTTCAGATCCTTGGGAGAATTGATGACGGTCTCGATACGGAGCGCTCGACCGTCCTTGAGGTATTGCTTGATACGAGAATGCTTGAAGAACACGTTCATGCTGACTTGCGTGTCGGTCGTGACAACTTTCGTGCTGCACGGAGCGTGATTAACGATGGGACGTCCGTGTCCGGAGCAGGGAGGGTAACCCTTGAATAGTAATTCCACGGTCTCCGGCCGGCCCAGATCAAGATTGTCAGTGACCAGGGATTCGAAGAAACCTCGGGCGTGGCGAGGCGCGTCGAAGACGATCGTGCGGGACGTCTCAATCTGCCGCATCGATAACTCCCACCAGTAACCAAATTCTCGGTCGTACTCCGTCAACGGCACGGGAAGAATATTCATCCACCGGTCGAAGAATTCTTGGATGACCGTGGAGGTGAGTCGGTCGCAGATAGCTTGCAACGCAGGCGCATCATCACAGGACGCGAACCCGTTCGACAGCGCGGTGAAGCTGATACCAGCCTGCATCGCCTGACGCTTGGCCCACTCGTGACCATTGACCCACACTTTGATCGGATACGGGAAGTAGGAGCAGATCTTGATGAAGGACCCACCAAAATCTCTATCCCACAGGTAAAAGTAGTAACACGTCACCCTCCGATCAGCCTTCGTGAATGAGTACCACGGGAAGCCGTGCGAGCCGCCCTTGTCATAGGCGGCGAACACGTTCTGGTACTCCTGCGCCACCCCAATAGCGACAACACCCGAGGTGCCCGTTCTCTCCTGCGCGGTCAGGTAGCGGCGCATAACGTCAATCTTTCGATCGTCTCTCTTGAACTGCACAACAGGAATATTGTTCTGCTCCGCATATTCTCGGACGGACTGACGAAACGAGGTTCCGATCTTCTCTAAGATCGCCGGCGACGGAATATTCTTCCCTAAGTGATCTTTCATGAACCGGATCACTTGCCCGCCGACCTGGAGAATTGGAACGTAACCGTTCAAATAGATGCGATCAAGACACTCAATATCCAGTGCCACATGCCCCTCGAGGACCTCGTTGATATTGACCATCGAACCCACCGCCTCACGATAAGAACGCGCTAGACAAGTAACTCTCCTCCACGTCAGAACCGCACGCCACCCCAGATACGGCACCACCTCGCTCGGCGGCCAGAGGAGCAACCTCATTGGGAGCGTGAGTCAGTAACGCCTATTCAGGCTTGAGGCGGTCAAAGACGGGTCGAGGGCTCGGCGTGGTGTGGGGCCGGCCATCAAGACCTCTGACGCGGGAATTGTCGGTGTGCCGATCGAGATGTGCATATCCAGGATCGTTTGGCTGCGGCTTCGAGTAGTGCTCGTTCGATCGCCACGGCCACGCAGCTGCCGACTGGCCCCGCCTGGAGGCCTGCGGCCGAGATACCCGAGCCGATAATGCGCACTATTGATTCTGCGGTCCCGCTCGAACCCGTCGCGACGTGTAATCGCAGGAGCCGAACGATTACAAGTCGGTGAAATCTACCTCACGATGTGGCGAGCATCAGCGCACACGAATCATCCCGGACGCGAAGCAGACCGAGATGTCGGAGGTGCGTGAGAATATCTATTCATGAATGAACGTACTCACACGATTCGTCACGACTGCAGCGACACGGCGTCGTCATGACGCCGCAGTGTGAGGTCATTCGGGAGTCAATCAGCGAAGTGCGGGGCCGTTTCACTTTTGCTGGTGTCGACCGTGACGTCCAGTCGCAGGCCGACGATACCTCGCAAGACGTTGAGGTTCATATCGCGTTCGATATTCGTGGGCGTGGCACTGTGACGTGCTCCGTCGATTGTGAGATCTGAGGACAATGACGACCCGGTTATATCTGGATGTTGACGGCACGGTCAGCCCGATTGGGACCAGTCCTCCGGAGGACAGCGGTTGGGCTGTGTGGGGGAAGGGTCGGGCCTTTGGATTCGACGTGATTTGGGCGACAGGTCTCATTACGGAGCTGAATTCAATCACTGCTCGCCACGACGTACAGCCGGTATGGCTCACCTCTTGGGAGACCTACGCAGCATCCGACCTAGCCCCGGTGACAGGATTGAACGCGGGAGATTGGCCCGTCCTCATGGTTCGAGGGAGGAACCCGGACCACGGGTCGGTGAAATTGGAAGCGCTTCTCGAAGATGTTGAGGAGCAGAATCGTGCGGGTAATCACGTTGATCGGATTGTCTGGCTGGACGACATGAACGATAACGATGACGAATGGGAAGAGGACTATGAACCGAGGCCCGATCTGACGGTACTTCTCGGTATCCCCGTCCTCCGGCTGAGGCCCCTCCTGAAAATCGGTCTGACACCCGATCACATGGCGCAGGTGCGCGATTTCATCAATTGAACTCAAGTTCGCTGATCAAAAGGTAGCGCGTCGGGGCCAGCGAGATCTGTCGCGCCGATTTCTGAATCCTGGCTTCTGTGGGCTCCACCTTTGTTGCGGGTGCGCGCCCACGTCGGCCGGTCGTCTATCTCCGTCCGGAACCGGATGCGCTCCTTCCGAGAAACGGCGAGCTCACCGAGCAGAGCGCCGAGGACATCGTCAGGCGCATCGATCGTGCGCTGAAGCGCCGACCAGCGGATCTCGGGATCGGCGTCAGCGAGGAGCCTGGCCCGCACTGACGAGTCCGCGACTGGCAAGTCCAGAGCGACCACCTGTCTCACCCACGCCGGGCGGTCGGTGCGTATGAGGTCCTTCTTCACGATGTCGGGGAGGCCCGCCATCAGCCAGTCGGGAGCGTCGGTAGACCGCCCCAGTATCCAATGCCCAGTACTGACTGGCCATCGGGAGAGGGATGCGCAAGCCGAGGCCCCTTGGGAAGCCGCCCCTCGATAGAGCTAGGAACTCCATAAACCATCGCGTTTCGAGCGCTAGGTCATCGCGGTCCTGCGCGACCCGCACGACGGCGCGCCTCGAGGCGCGGGGCGGAGCGACCTCATCGCCGGTCACCGACTCGATGGCAAGCTGCGTCTCTGAGGAACATCCGTCTTCAGGAGTCTCCCCCAACGCCATTAGTTGAGCTTTCGGCGTGCGGAGGTTAGCGGCGGCCGCCCGTCGGACGACGATGCTGTTGTCTTTAGAAAGCGCCGCGAGCACGTCCATCGGTGCGCTTTCATTCCCCGCGACGCCTTTGCGGACTGAGGCGTACCTGTCCCGAGCGAGTTCCCGCATCGTCTCCTCGGGGACCATGGCATTCCGCCCGATGCGGAAGCGGATGCCCGCGTCCATGTTCCGAGCCAAGTCGATGAGCATGTGGCGCGGTGTGTTCCGGTTGTCCGCGAGCATCTCGTCCTTGCGGTGCTGGGTGACCGGGACGTGGATCCCGATCTGCTGACCGTCTGCAGCTTTCACAAACCCCAGCCGCAGCGCGGGCAGTAGATCCTCAGGGTCTCCGCCGAGCAACGTTCTGAGCGCCCACGTCCTCGTGAGGCCCTGCCTCGGGAGCCACACGCCCACGGTCCGGATGCGTAGGGAGTCGTCCAGGTCAAGCATGACGTAGCCGAGTAGCTGCCGTAGGAAGTCGCGCAGCTTCGGAACAGTGAGCTCCGCGTACGCCTTGCTGTCGATGAGGACGTCCCCGACGAGCCAGTCAGCATCCGCGCCGCCGACGAGCATCGAACCAGCGAATTCGGGGTTCAGCTCGAACCGTTCACCGTTGGCGATCTGCTCGCGCCATAGGTCGATCTGGGCGCTGTTGGACTCCATCATTGAGCGGAGGTCTTCCAGAGAGAGCGTGTCGAGGCCGTTGGCGAAGTCCTGGCCCCCGGAGGCATGATCGCAGGCCTTTCCGACAGACCCTTTCAGCACTTTGATCATGTCGCGGTGAATCTGCTCGCAGTGGGCGAGCAAGAGGGCCGCACGGTCGAGGTCGGCTTCGCTGGAGGGGCTCTCGAGGATCTGCACGGCCACGTCGAACGCCTCAGAGAGTATCTTCGCCCGGTGGGGGCCGTTCTCGACTTCGCCTTGGCGTAGGCACAAATCTTCAACGCCCCGGGCTGCGGCGGAGTCATGAGCATCGAATCCACCGAGCGCGATTCGCACACGGAAATCGACGGCAGTTCCAGCCCGAGCGAAATCCCGTCAATGTACGCCTGGACCGGCGAGCCTGAATCCCTCAGGTGGTCCGTGAGGCTCACGAGTCTTCCGATGAGACGGCCGGCCGATGAGAAATGCGGGAGCGCGGCCTCAATCGGCTGAGGCCAGGGGTCGTCGTCGATGGAGACATGCCACAACGCTAACGTGATCCCGGCAGCGCAACTGGTGGCCCGGTCCGATGCGCATCAGGTACCGCCGTCGCTGTCGAAATACGGGCGCCAGGCGCCCCTCTACCCAGACGCGCAGGGCTGCTTCTTGAAAACGTCGCTTCCCCGCCATTGGCTAGCTTCCAGGAACAAGTCGTAAACGTTCTGCCCGTGATGGGGGTGCGGGTGCACCACGTCCACACAAGAAGTCATTGAAGGTTCCTAGGCACGATGCGAGACAAGGCTTGTCGGCACGGCGCCGGTCGACCCAGAGGCACCCCGTTCACATCGAATCCTGCCTAACCTTGCCCGTTTGCAAAGTTGTGGAGCACCGTCCTGCCAGACTTTGCATGTACAACACTGATCTAGCGGACACCTGTGGGGGGACAAAAGTGAGTTTACTGGTTGATGATTTGGCTGAGGATTTCACAGTAACAATCCGCAATTGCAACAGCATCGCCGAAGCGGAGATCACCCTCCGGCGTTCGGCCTTGAATATCAAATACGGGGCTAATGGCGTAGGCAAGAGCACTATCGCGCGCTCCCTCATGTTGCGCTCTCAAGATACCGGAGCCCTAAATGAGCTTCTGCCATTTAAGTATCGGGGCGGAAATGGTGATGTCAAACCAAGCGTCGATGGAGCGGACAGCCTCGAAAGAATCATGGTTTTTGATGACGCCTATGTAACGCAATACGCGTTCCAGCGCGACGAGGTCCTCAAAAACAGCTTCGAAATTTTCATCAACACAGTCGAGTATCAAGAAGGTATCGAACAGATTGAGTCCCTTTTCGAAGCGCTGAAGGACGCATTCACGAACCAGGAGTCGTTCGATGAGGCTCTATCGGCATTCACCGATCTGCACGATGCGTTCGGGGTGACTAAGGCCGGCGCAATCTCGAAGACTAGCCGCGGCTTCAAGGCCATAGGGATCGGCGGAAAGCTCGAGAATATCCCGAAGCCCTTGCGCGGTTACACGGGGTTTCTGCAAAGCCCTGACCCTGCGGCGTGGATCACCTGGCAATCCAAGGGGAAAGCGTTTCTCGAATTATCGGAAAACTGCCCTTTTTGCTCAGTTTCGGAGGTCAACAAGGCAACGGCTGAGAACGTCTCTGCAGTGTTCGAATCCGCGGCGGTGAAGAATCTGAGTGCGCTCCGAGTACTGATCGACCGGCTCGGTGGGTACTTTGAGGAAAGCCATCGCCAACAGCTGGTTGATATCACCACCTCGATTGAGGAATTCTCGCCCGAACAGGGTCAGTTCCTCGTCAATCTCCGGGGTCAGATCGAGACCTTCCTCGGGAAGTTGACGTCACTCAGGGCACTCTCGTTTCGTACCCTTCGCGATGAAGAGAATGTCGACAAGGTTCTTAAAGACTTGAAGATCGACTTGTCATTACTCCGCGCACTCGCCTCAGAGGCGACCACGACCGTGGTGGTATTGATAAACGACAAACTCGATGAAGTCGCCGCGCGTATCAATGAAGTGCGTTCTCACATCGGCCGTCAGAAGTCGCGAGTCGCGCGTATCATCAAGGACAATCAGGACGACATCAATCAGTTCCTGCGCTCTGCGGGATACCGCTACTCCGTTCGCATCGAGCCCAACGCCGATTCCTACAGGATGATAGTTGAGCACCAGGACGCGCCCGGGCATCTGGAGACCGCATCCCGCCATTTGAGCTATGGCGAGAAGAATGCTTTTGCGCTCGTGTTGTTCATGCATCAGGTTCGCCAGGAACGACCTGATCTTGTTGTTCTGGACGACCCGGTGTCGAGCTTCGACAAGACAAAGAAATTCGCCATTCTGCATCAGCTTTTCCACGGCAAGCACAGCATTCGTGAGTTCACGACACTGCTCCTCACACACGACATCGAACCCGCGATTGATATCGTGCGTAATCCGACTTCGAGTCAATTCCGGATGGCGAGACCGTTGGTGCATTTTCTCCACAACAGCGACGGCGTTCTGATGGAAAAACGGATCGAGAAAGAGCACATTTCGACCTTCTCTCAGGTGTGCGAGGAGAACATCGCATCGGCAGCCGACGACATCGTGAAGTGCATCTATCTGCGGCGATGGTATGAAGCACACGGAGACCTGGGCGTGGAGTACGACGTACTTTCTAGCTTGCTGCACCTTCGGGACTTCCCCGATACCAAAACCCAGGACGACGACGTGCGCGTTCCAATAGAGCAGAAAGCGTTCGCGGCAGCCATGCGCAATATTCATCAGTACATCCCAGACCTCGACTACCACGACCTGGTCGAAGGATTACGCGACCCCCTTGTCCTGAAGGAAAAGTTTGACGCGACTGACGTGGGATATGAGAAAGTGCAACTCTTCCGCATCATGTCAAACCTTTATCCCGCAGGAATCCCTGGCGACGCGGCATTCAAAAAGTTTGTGAACGAGTCGTATCACATCGAAAACGAATACGTCATGCAGCTCAACCCCAGAGATTTTGACTCTGTCCCTGAGTACGTGGTGAGGGCCTGCGAGGCCCTCATCAATGAGGCCGCGAGTTTGAGGGACGGTCTTCAGGTGCTCGTGTGATGTTCGGGCACAAAGCACGTGCTGCCCGCATAAAGATCGGAAAGTTCGTGAACGCGATCTTCTACATGTCGTCATCCCGATGCGCCGCATAATGGCCGACCGCAGCGCAGATGGCCTCGAGGACCAGCCGGTCATTTCTAAGGAGCAAAGTTGATCCAGTTCACGAGTTTTATGCCTGTTCCGGAGCCAGCACGGACCAAGGTGAAGTTCAACATCCGAGCGGGGCTCGGAGGCGCCTCAGCCTGGGACCTCCTGATGGCCGATGATTCCGAAGATTGGCTGGACATGAGCCGCCACCGTGAGCGGCACCAGAACAACAACCTCGACCGCGCCGAGTATTTGCTCGCCTTCGCCCAGTACTACCCGTACGGGCCCCAATACTTCATCTTCGGCGGGTTCTTCAGGGTGCGCACATTAGTGCCGGAAATCATCGGCGGGCCGGGCTACGAGCTGGAATTGCTCGACCAGTACACGGAGTACATCAAGCGGCTCATTGTAAAGCTGGAAAGGCCGGTCGGCAGAGACCTGTACTTGCGGTGGTATGAGACGTTGCAGAACAGCAAACTCAATCCCGAGATTTACGAACTCGCACCGGACACAAAGCTCGGCACATTCCCCGGCTACCAGAACGTTAGGCTCAGGCACCACGAGCTCCAGCGCATCATCGCCAACGACGAGCCGAGCTGGAAGGATGCTTTGTCGAGCGTCAAAGGCGTCTATGTGATCACCGACCTCAGCGACGGCAGGTTATACGTTGGGTCAGCAGCGGGCGAAGCCAACGGTCTATGGCAGCGGTGGGCGGGCTATGCCCACCTGCAAAACCTGACCGGCGGCAATAAAGAGTTGGAGCAGATGCGAAGCGCCCTGGGCGATAGTCATATCATCGGAAACTTCCAGTACTCGATCCTGGAGATCTTCGATCCAAAGACGAAGGCGGAAACGATTCTGCAGCGCGAGTCCTTCTGGAAGCTCGCCCTCGACAGCCGTGGGCACGGGATGAACCGGAACTGACCCCAGCCCGATCCGGCTACCGCGCTTCCCGAGCGAGCTGCGAGATCCACTCTCCCCGGGAGATGCTGCGTAGCAGCCGAGGCGCCCGTGGCGTGCCCTTAGTGCGTAGGGGCGCGATCGCCGAGCGAGCAGGAATCAGCTCTTGTCTCATTTCCGATCGACAATTGCGTCTGCGCGAACCCGCGAACCCCCTCCAAAATGTCTCATGAGACGCAACGATGCAACATAAGACGTGGGACATCCCCCGTTTCGTCCCGCCACCCGGCCAGGAAACGCCGTCTCAGTGTGGTCATCTTGCTCCTCTTTTCCGTGGGATTTTCTGGGTGGGATGGTGGTCAGAAGCCCGATTGCAGGATGAACAGGCCGGGGAACACCGCGAACAGAATGGTCAGGGGAAGGATAAGGAAGACGAGCGGGACGAGCATGGCCACCTCTTTCTTTCCGGCCACCTCCAGCAGCTCCCGCTTGGCGGCGTCGCGCGAATCCTGTGCCTGGGCTCGCAGCACCTCGGCCAGGGGCGTCCCCCGATCGAGCGCTCCCGCAATCTGGTCGACGAGACGGGTCACCGCCGGAAGGTGGAGGCGCACGGACAGCGCCTGGAGCGCGGAATGCAGGGGCACGCCGACGCGCACATCGGCAACGACACCGGCGAATTCGCGTGACAGCTCTCCCGTGCTCGTGCGGGAGACCCGGCCGAGCGAATCGAGGATCCCCTCGCCCGCGGACAAGGACAGCGTGAGGAACTCCAGGATCGTCGGCAGTTCGCTCTGCATCCGCGCCAGGCGGGCCTTCGCCGCGCGAGTCAGGGCCCAATCCCGGGCCAGGGTTCCGCACAGCCCGGCCAGCACGGGCAGTGCCACCGACACCGCCATCGGCACGGAGCGAAAGGCCGGCAGCGCCACAACGAGGGCTGCGCCCAGCCCGAAGGCCAGGAGCGCCCAGACGACCTGCTCCGATCGGAACCGGTCCACGCTTCGGTCGCCCCCGGACTGCCTCAGGCGTCGCTCGATGCCGTCGCTCCCGCCGAGCATCGCCCCGATCACGCGTTTGAGAGCGCCGAACGCGGGGGCGATCAGGATGCCGATCACGGGAATCGGGTCGACCGGCCTCCTGCCGACGACGGTGCGGGCCTCGGCCGACACATCGAGGATGTACGGGGCGAGGCGCTGAACGAGCCGGGGCCGACTGAGGCGTGGGATCGTGCTCACGATCGACCAGAGCCCGATTCCGAGCGCACAGCCGCAGAACAGCCCCCACGCGAGCGCCGCGCTCACCGAAACCACCGCCTTTCCTCCGGGAGTCGACCCAGGGCCACCATCACCCGGTACGCCACGATCGACATCCCCAGTCCGCCGATGATCACGGCGACGCCGCCCGTGGTGTTGTATGCCGACGCGGCCTCCGGTCGTGAGCCCAGCAGCAGCAGGATCAGCCATGGCGCCGCGACACCCAGCCGCGCCGCATTCACCACCCAGGACTGACGCGCCTCGACCTCGGCCCGCACCGCCGCATCCTGCCGGAGCCATGCCGCGAGGCTGCGCAGCACGACCGTGAGGTCGCTGCCCCCGACCTCCCTGGCCATCCGCAGGGTCTCAAGGATGCGATCGGCCACCGGGTCGGCCAGGGACTCCTTCAATCGGTCGACGGCGTGCGCGAAATTGCCGGTGGACCGGTAGTCGGCGGCGAACTCGGCGAATGCCGCCCTCGTCGAGAGCGGGCCGGCCTCAGCCAGGCTGCTCACGCTGTCGGGGAGGGCCAGCCCGGACCGCACGGCGGACACGAGATGATCGACGACGTCAGGCCAGACCGTGCGATTGGCCAAGCGCCGTGCCCTGGCACGCCACGAGACGACCAGCAGCGGCAGAGCCAGACCGCCCAGCCCGGCGACGATCGACAGCGCCTCGATCCCGAGAAGCGCCTCGGCGAGCGCGAACCCGGCCAACCCCATGACCAGGGAGATCGCCGCGAAGGCGGGGAGGGGCAGGGCGCCGAGACCGGCCTGGACGAGGTTTGCCCGGAAGGCCCCACCTACCCGGCCCGGGCCGGACGTGCTCGCATTTCTCCCGGGCCAGAGGAATGGCGACGCCAGCAGGAGCAGACCCGCCCCGAGCAGGCTTCCCAGTGCGATGGTCATGCCGCACCCGCACGCAGCACGATGGCGGGGTCGAGCCCGGCGGCCATGAATTTGGTGAGCTTGCCGGGGTGGCCTCCGGTCGCCGTCAGCGCCCCACCCTGGATCAGGAAGATGGGGCTCGCCTCGATCAGCGGGCCGGAGAGCCGACCGCTGGGAGCCAGGATTTCGATCACCCGTCGGCGGCCGTGCCTGTCGATTTCGCAGTGCACCACGATGTCGATGCAACCGGCGACGGTCGGCAACACGAAGGCTGAGTCGATGTTTCGGCCGGCGAGCAGCGGGAGGGTGGACAGCTTGGCCAGCGCGTCTCGCGCACTGTTGGCGTGGATGGAGCACATGCCCGGCAGGCCGCTGTTCAGCGCGATCAGCAGGTCCAGGCTCTCCGCCTCGCGCACCTCACCGACGATGAGGCGGTCGGGCCGCATCCGCAGGGATTCCTTGATCAGCCGTCGCAGGGTGATCTCACCGGTGCCCTCGAGACTCGGCTGGCGGCACTGCATGGCGACGACGTCGCGGGCGGCGAGGTCCAGCTCGAAGGTCTCCTCGACCGTCACGATTCGTTCGTTGCGCCGCGTCGCCGTGAGCAGGGCGTTGAGCATTGTCGTCTTACCCGTCTGCGTCGCCCCGGAGACGAGAATGTTCTGCCCCGACAGCACGCACATCCGCAGGAACTCGGAGGCCTGCTGGGTGAGTGAACCCAGTCCGACCAGCTGGTTCAGATCCCGGATGCGCCGGGTGAACTTGCGAATGTTCACCGCCCAATGCCTGCGGGTGATGTCCGGGATGACCACGTGCAGCCGAGACCCGTCCGGCAGGGACGCATCGACGAACGGGGAGGAGAGGTCAACCCGGCGGCCGGACGCCTGCAGCATCCGTTCGACGAGGTCCCGCACCTCCCGCTCGGAGAGCACCATGTCGGTCAACTCGGGCACGCCGTCGCGGGCCACGAACACCCGGGTGGGCGCGTTGATCCAGATCTCTTCGATCTCCGGGTCATCGAGAAACGGCTGCAGGGCACCGAACCCGGTGAGGGATGCGACCACCTCCCTGGCGGCCTGGTGCTCGTCGGGAATGAGCGGCAACGCGGAACCGAGCGCCCGCTCGCTGTAGCGCTGCAGCTCGTCTCGCACATACCGCTCGGCCAGCAGCAGGTCGGTCGAGAGGTCGACCCCGTCGCGGCGCACCCGGGACCGAACCTGCTCGGTGATGATGCGCACGGCCTCGCTCATCCCTGAATGATGGTCCACCCGGGCGATGCGCCGGGAAACTTATCCACAGCGGGGCGAACGAATCCCGTTCGATTACGGAAAAAGCACCCTCGCCACGAGGGCGAGGGTGCTTTTTCCGCAACTCAACGGGCGGACCAGCTGGGCTCAGCGGGCGGACCAGCCGCCGTCCATCGTGTAGCCGGCGCCTGTGACCATGGCTGCATCGGTCGAGGCCAGCCAGGCCACCAGGGCCGCGACCTCGTGCGGCTCGACCAGGCGCTTGATGGCGCTCTCGGTCAGCATGATCCGCCCGAGAACCTCCGCTTCGGGGATGCCGTGCACGAGGGCCTGGTCCTTGATCTGCTTCTCGACCAGGGGCGTGCGCACATAGCCGGGGCTGACGCAGTTGCTCGTCACCCCGTGCTCCCCACCCTCGAGGGCGGTCACCTTGGAGAGACCCTCCAGGCCGTGCTTGGCCGCGACATACGCCGCCTTGAACGGCGAGGCACGGATGCCGTGCACCGACGTCACGTTGATGATGCGTCCGAAGCCGCGCTCGTACATCTGCGGCAATGCTGCCCGGATCAGCAGGAAGGGAACCTCGAGCATCAGGGTGACGATGCGGCGGAAGTCCTCCGGCGCGAAGTCCTGGATCGGGCTGATGGTCTGGATGCCCGCGTTGTTGACCAGGATATCCACGTCGGCGAGTCGCCGCCCCAGCTTGTCGTCCGACAATTCGGCCGGGTCGAGCAGGTTGACCACCCAGCTCGACCCGCCGACCTCCGCCGCCAGCGCCGCCGCCCCCGCCGCATCCATGTCGGCGACCACAACGTGGGCCCCGCGCGCCGCGAGGGCGCGAACGGTGGCCGCGCCGATCCCGCTCGCTCCCCCGGTGACGAGCGCCCGCCGTCCGTGGAGGGTGCCCTCCACGGTGTTCGCAATCGGCCGTGATGTCGGTGGTGTCATGGCATGGTCCTTTTCGGTGCGGGCTGGCGTGGTCGCGGAGGGTTGTCGGCTCAGGAGTCGACCTTCACCGGCTCCAGTCCGTGCTTGCGGGCGTCCTCGGCGTCGATCTCGCGCAGCGAGGATCCCCGGGTTTCCTTCAGCGTGAGCACGGCGACGACGGTGATCGCACAGGCGATCGCGAGGTAGATCGCGACCGGCACCCAGGAGCCGTACGCCTTGAGCAGTGCGACGGCAATGATCGGCGCCATCGAACCGGCCAGGATCGACGTCACCTGGTAGCCGAGGGACACACCGGAGTAGCGCATCCTGGTCGGGAACAACTCGGCCATGATCGCCGGCTGGCCCGCGTACATCAGGGCGTGGAAGCAGAGCCCCAGGGCGATCGCCAGGATGATCAGGAACGGGTTCTCCGTGTCGAACATCGGGAAGGCGAACAGTGCCCAGCTCGCTCCGAGCACGGCGCCGGCCAGGTAGACCGGCTTGCGTCCGAACCTGTCGGAGAGACGACCCACCTGTGGGATCACGAGGAAGTGCACGAGGTGCGCCAGGAGCAGCGCGAAGAGCAGCTGGCTGGTGTCGTAGGCGTGCACCGTGACGAGGTAGACGATCGAGAAGCTCACGATGATGTAGTACAGGATGTTCTCCGCGAAACGCAGGCCCATGGCGCTGAGGATGCCGCGCGGGTACTTGCGGATGACTTCCTTGACGCCGTAGTTGACCGCCTTCTGGGCCTCGACCTGGGCGCGAGCCTCGAGGAAGATCGGGGCTTCGCTGACATGGGTGCGGATGTAGTAGCCGACGACGACGATGATGGCGGAAAGCCAGAATGCGACGCGCCAGCCCCAGCTGAGGAAAGCCTCAGGGGTCAGGAGCGCGGAGCTGGCCAGCAGCACGAGGGTAGCGAGAAGGTTGCCGACCGGAACCGCGGCCTGAGGCCAGCTGGACCAGAAGCCGCGGGACTTGTTGGGGCTGTGTTCGGCCACGAGCAGCACGGCGCCGCCCCACTCGCCACCGACGGCGAAGCCCTGGATGAAGCGGAGGGCGATGAGGAGCGCGGGAGCCCAGTAGCCGATGCTGTCGAAGCCGGGCAGGCAACCCATCAGGAAGGTCGCGACGCCGACGAGGATGATTGTGAGCTGCAGCGTGTGCTTGCGGCCCAGCCTGTCGCCGATCTGGCCGAACACGATGCCACCCAGCGGGCGGGCGAGGAATCCGACCGCGTAGGTCAGGAAGGCGGCGAGGATGCCGTCCAGCTCGCTGCCGGCGTTCGGGAAGAAGACCTTGCCGAAGACGAGGCTCGCGGCGGTCGCGTAGAGGAAGAACTCGTACCATTCGACGACCGTGCCGACCATCGACGCCGCCACGATCTTGCGAAGGCCCGATTTCTCCTCTGGGCTGTCCTGACCCGGACTCCCCGCTCCTGGGTTTCCGGCTCCGACGCGTTGATTGACGCTCATAACTGACTCCTTCGGTGTCGTCACTGACACTTAGTGGTGGAAGGCCGCGGGTCGAGTGTCCCCCGATACGACTCCACTGAGTATTCCCGGGCACTGAGTGTGCATCAATGACCACTTCTACAGATGCCGTGTGCATACTTGCAGATATGACCCTCGCCCCGCCATCGTCCTCGGCACCAAACCCCGATGATCTCCTTGTGCTGCTCGCGGTCGCCCGTACCGGCCGCTTCACGGCCGCTGCCGACAGCCTCGGGCTCAACCACACGACGGTCGCGCGCCGGATCAGCGCCCTGGAGAAGGCCCTCGACGGTCGCGTGCTCTCCCGCACGGTCGGCGGCTGGGTTCTCACCGAACTCGGCATGCGGGCCTTCACCGCGGCCGAGAATGTCGAGTCGGCGGTAACGCTACTCAAAGGCACCGGCGGGCAACCCGGCCAGCTGTCCGGGGTCGTGCGGATGAGCGCGACCGACGGATTCAGTGCCTACATCGCCGCCCCGGCCGTCGCAGCCCTCCAGCGCACCCACCCGCAGCTGAGGGTCGAGGTCGTCACGGTGACCCGGCGCGCCCTGCAGCACCGCTCCGGCCTCGACATCGAGGTGGTCGTCGGCGAACCGCAGGTGCACCGGGCCGAGGCCGTGCGGCTCGGCCACTACCGACTCGGCATGTACGCGTCCCGCGCCTACCTCGCCGAGAAGGGAACCCCGACGACTGTGGCCGAACTCACGCGGCATCCGCTGGTCTATTTCGTCGATTCGATGCTGTTGGTCGACGATCTGGATGCCCCGCACCGGCTGGTCCCGTCAATGCAGGCCTCGCTCAGCTCGACCAACGTCTTCGTGCACGTGGAAGCCACTCGAGCGGGCGCCGGCATCGGATTCCTGCCGTGCTTCATGGGCGACCGCCACCCCGACCTGATTCGACTGCTCCCCGCCGAGTTCAACGAGCAGCTGCAGTATTGGATGGTGCTCCGAACCGAGTCCCTGCACCAGCCGGCGGTCGCCACGGTCGTCGATGCCCTGCGCCGCCAGGTCGACTCGTTCCGGGCAGCCCTCCACGGTCGCCCGCCTCTCCCCTGACTCTGGCCCGGCGCCCAGCTGCCCCGCCCGGGTGCCCCCGCGCACGAACTACACTGGAACCGCAGAAGCGGGAGTGGTGAAATTGGCAGACACGCAGGATTTAGGTTCCTGTGCTTTCGAGCGTGGGGGTTCAAGTCCCCTCTCCCGCACATGAACAATGCGTCAGCGCTGGACGGCCAGTTGAGCGACGTGCTCTCGAACACCGGCGCGCTGGTCTTCTACCTCATCGTCTGGGCCCTCGTCTTCGCGGGCACGGCCGTCTTCCTCGGCGTCTTCATCCCCTTCATCACGGGTGATTCCCTGCTTTTCGGCTCCGGCCTGGTCGCGGCGTCGACGACGAACCTGGACATCGTCGTGCTCGCGGTCGGCACCGGATTGGCCGCGTTCCTCGGCGACCAGGTCGGGTTTCTCCTCGGACGCCACTACGGCCGCTCCTACCTGGACCGCCGCGGCGGTCCCCGCACCAGAGCGGCAGTCGTCAGGACCGAGGGCTTCTACCGATCCTTCGGTTGGTGGTCGGTCGTGATTGCCCGGTTCATCCCCTGGGCGCGGGTATTCGTTCCGGTGATCGCGGGAGTCGGCCGGATGAACTACTACAAGTTTCTCAGCAGCAATCTCGTCGGCGCGGTCGCCTGGGGCGTCGGGCTCACCCTCACCGGATATTTCGCCGCCGCCATCCCCGGCGTCAAAAGCGCGGCGTATGTCATCGCGGGGGTCTTCATCGCCGCGTCCATCGTGTTCGGCCTGCGCACCTGGCTCGCCGAGCGCGCCGAACGCGCCTGAGACCTCTCTCACCGCCTCGCAGGGGTTTCTTCAGCAATTACGCGTTAGCCTGTAACACGACACCCACGATCACCGCCGCCCGGCCGTTGTGGCCCCCGACTGGAGACTTTCGTGATTCAGACCGCCTTGATTCATACCGCTTCGATTCACACAGCCCTGATCCCGTGGCTCGACCCGGAATACCTGATCGCGGGCTTCGGCGCGTGGGCGCTGCTCGGCATCTGTGCGATCATCTTCGCCGAGACCGGCCTCCTGGTCGGATTCCTCTTTCCCGGCGATACCCTGCTCGTCATCGCCGGAATCCTGACCTTCAGCGGTGCCATCACGATCGACATCTGGTGGGTGGCCCTCGCCATCGGCTTCGCGGCGTTCGCCGGCGGGGAATGCGGTTACCTGATCGGGCGCAAGTTCGGTCCGCGCGTGTTCGAGCGCAAGGAATCCGGACTGTTCAGCATCAAGAACGTGGAACGCACGAATGCGTTCTTCGAGCGGTTCGGCGGCTTCGCCGTGATCGTCGCCCGGTTCGTTCCGATCGTGCGGACCTTTGCCCCCGTGGCCGCGGGCGTCGGCAAGATGAACTACCGCCGGTATTCGTTCTACAACCTCGTCGGCGCGCTGCTCTGGGGCGTCGGAGTGACCTACGCCGGTTTCTTCCTCGGCTACATCCCGCCGGTTCGCGATTTCGTCAGCCAGTACATCGACCTGATCCTGCTCGGCGCGGTCCTGATCACTCTCATTCCCACCGTCTTCCACTACATCCAGGCCACCGTGAAGGCGCGTCGGGCGACGCGCGACGGAGTCGCTACCGCCACCGGGAGCCTGGTGCTCGACCCTGACGTCTTCCAGGATCACCGCGAGCACAAGCACGACGAGCACAAGCACGACGCCTGACGCATTCGGCTGGCCCGGACCGGATCCGGTTCAGAGGTGCGGGTTGTCCTCGTGGGCCGCGTGTTCGGCCGGTTCCAGTTGGAACGTCGAGTGATCGACGTCGAAATGGTCAGTCAGGCAGGCGGACAGCGCATCGAGCAGCGCTCCCGTGCCTCCCGACTCGAGCACGGCCGGCTCGACCACAACGTGGGCGCTGAAGACGTGTGCGCCGGACGTGATCGCCCAGACGTGAACGTCGTGTACGGCAACCACCCCGGATGTCTCAAGAATATGTCGCCTGATCTCCGCGACATCCGTGTCGACGGGGACTGATTCGCTGAGCACCCGCACGACGTCACGCAGCAGCAGGAAGGCCCGGGGCCCGATCATCGCGGCGATGACCAGTGACGCGATTGCGTCGGCCTGGGCGAAACCGGTGAGCAGGATGACCGCGGCCGCCGCGATGACGGCCACCGAGCCGAGGGCGTCACCGAGCACCTCGAGATAGGCGCCGCGCATGTTGATGGACCCCTTGGCCGCGGGGCGAAGGAGCAGCAACCCGGCGATGTTGCCGACGAGGCCGATCACCGCCACGACCAGCATCGGCATCGCCTGCACGTCGGCGGGCGCGTTCCCGGCGAGACGGGTCACCGCGCCGACCAGGACCGAGATCGCCACGGTCACGAGGATCAGCCCGTTGATCAGTGCGCCGAAGACCTCGGCCCGTTGGTAGCCGAACGTCTGCCGGTCGGTGGCCGGCCTGGCGGCAACGACCGTCGCGGTCAGGGCGATGACCAGGCCGGCGAGGTCGGAGAACATGTGGCCGGCATCCGCCAGCAGCGCGAGCGATCCGGTGAGGATGGCGCCGATGACCTCGACGACGAGCACGACAGCGACGATGGCGATTGCCACGGTGAGGCGCACACGGTTCGTCTGTGAGGTGTGCGCGTGATCGTGGCCCATGCGTCCACGCTAGAGCGCGCGCCGGAGGATAGCCAGTTGGGGCGCCAGTTGGGAATGAGTGCCATTCTCAGCACGGGCGCCGTCAGGGGTCAGCCGCCGAGAAGTTCCCGGATAACCGGCACGAGCCCGTCGAACGCCCGCGCCCGGTGGCTTTGCTCATTCTTCACGTTCGGCGTCAGCTCGGCCGCCGAGATCGCGTAGCCATCGGGCAGGAAAATCGGGTCGTAGCCGAAGCCATGCTCGCCCGACTCCCCAGTGAGGATGTGCCCAGGCCATTCCCCGGTGACGTGCCGTTCGGTGCCGTCGGGAAGCACGAGCGCGGCGACGCAGGCGAAGTGAGCCCCGCGGTGGTCGTCCGGCACATCGGCGAGCTGCCAGAGCAGCAACCTCAGGTTCGCCTCCGCGTCCCTGGCCGGGCCCGCCCAGCGTGCCGAGAAGATGCCCGGCGAGCCGCCGAGCACGTCGACACAGATTCCGGAATCGTCCGCGATGGCCGGCAGGCCGGTATGCGCCGCGGCAGCCCTGGCCTTGATCAGGGCGTTCTCGACGAAGCTGGTGCCGTCTTCGACCGGCTCCGGACCGTCATAGGCCAGCACCTCGATGCCCGGCAGGCGCGGGGACAGGATGCGACGCAGCTCCTCCACCTTGTGCGGGTTGTGGGTTGCGAGTACGACCTGCACGCCGCTACCTTCCCAGCACGTTCTTCTGGAACTCGGTCAGGGTGACGGTTCCGGCCAGCGCCAGATCGAGCAGGGAGTTCAGCTCGCTGCGGTCGAACGGGGCGCCTTCGGCCGTGCCCTGCACCTCAACGAAGAGGCCGCGGCCGGTGACGACGACGTTCATGTCGGTCTCGGCCTTCGAGTCCTCGGTGTAGGCAAGGTCGAGCATGGGCACGCCACCGACGATGCCAACGGAAATCGCCGCAACGCTGTCGATCAGCGGCTGGGCCTTCTGGCCGATGAACTTCTTCTCCCGGCCCCATTCGAGCGCGTCGGCCAGCGCAACATAGGCGCCGGTAATGGCGGCAGTTCGGGTGCCGCCATCGGCCTGGAGCACGTCGCAGTCCAGGACGATGGTGTTCTCGCCGAGCGCCTTCATGTCGACGACCGCGCGCAGGCTGCGGCCGACCAGGCGGCTGATCTCGTGGGTGCGGCCGCCGATGCGTCCCTTGACCGATTCGCGGGCCATCCGGTCGTTGGTCGACCGCGGCAGCATGGAGTACTCCGCGGTGACCCAGCCGGTCCCCTTGCCCGCCATCCAGCGCGGGACGCCGTTGGTGAACGAGGCCGTGCAGAGCACCTTGGTGCGGCCGAAGGAGATCAGCGCCGAACCCTCCGCCTGGTCGCTCCAGCCTCGCTCGATCGTGACCGGTCGAAGCTGGTCGGTGGTTCGTCCGTCGGCGCGCACAATGTCGTTCACGAGGTCTCCTTGGTGGTGTTCGGATGCGATGCCGCGAATTCCACGAGCTCGCTGAGGTTGAAGGTGCCGGTCTGCACCAGATCGACCCGGGAAATATCCTGGCCGACCAGGCGGTGCGCGAGGCTGAGGAAGTCCTCGGCGCTGCCGCCGGTGGCCTCATAGCGGTAGGTCGGCGGGCGAGGGTCGACGCGTTCGGCGCCCTGACTGACCAGGGCACGGTAGACATCGTTGGCCGTCTCGGTGTCGCTGGACACGAGAGTGACGGTGTCGCCCATCACGTAGGAGATGGCCCCGCGCAGGAACGGGTAATGGGTGCAGCCGAGCACCAGGGTGTCGACTCCCGCCGACTTCAGCGGTGCGAGGTATTCCTCGGCGACCGCGAGGACTTCGTCGCCCGTGGTCACCCCGTTCTCCACGAACTCAACGAATCGGGGGCAGGCCTGGGTGAACAGCTGGATGGACGTTGCGGCGGCGAAGGCGTCCTCGTAGGCGCGCGAGTTGACGGTGCCGGCGGTGCCGATCACGCCGACCCGGTCGTTCCGGGTGGTTCCGACGGCACGACGCACGGCGGGCTGGATGACCTCGACCACCGGCACGCTGTAGCGTTCCCTGGCGTCCCGGAGCACGGCGGCTGACGCGGTGTTGCACGCGATCACCAGCATTTTCACGTCCTGGGCGACGAGGTCGTCGAGCACCTGCAGCGCGTAGCGGCGCACGTCCGCGATCTTCTTCGGACCGTACGGAGAGTGCGCGGTGTCCCCGATATAGAGGATCGACTCGTTGGGCAGCTGGTCCTTGATCGCCCGGGCGACGGTTAAACCGCCTACTCCGGAATCGAAGATTCCAATCGGTGCATCCGTCACGTCAATCGAGCTTAGTCGGAATCGTGCGCTCCCGACGAAGTGCCCGGCCCCTTGCGCGATCGGCGCGAGTGCGCGTCACAGGCCCTCGCACCGGCAGATTATCGGCATATTCTCAGGGTCCCCGGCGAGGCCCCAGCACGTGCCAGCACGGGAATATGGGCGTAACTACACTCGGAATATGGAGCCCGCCAGCCGACGGTAACCGCACAGAATGACGTCGCATTCGTCGTTTGAGGAGATGACCCAGTGAATGATCGAGTCGTAATTACCGGGTTGGGCGCCTTGACGCCGCTGGGAAACACGTGGCGGGAAACCTGGTCGGGTCTCACGAACGGCCGAAGCGGAGTCGCTCGCATCACGCAGTTCGACCCTGAGGGTCTGCCGACCCAGATCGCCGGCGAAGTGAAGAATTTCGTTCCGGCCGAGCAGATGTCCATCAAGCAGGTCAAGCGGGCCTCCCGCGCTTCCCAGCTCGCGATCGCAGCCGCCCGCGAGGCCGTGGCGGACGCGGGCTTCGGTCCCTCCATGGAGGGGATCGACACCGCCGTTGTCGTCAACAGCGCCGTCTCCGGATTCGCGGAGATCCAGGAAGCCACCGAACTCGTCAACTCCGGCGGTTCACGTCGCATTCCCCCGCGCTTCGTTCCGTCGTCCCTGCTCAACATGGCGGCCTGCGAGGTCGCAATCGACCTCGGCGTGCACGGCCCGGTCAACGCCAGCGCGCTGGCCTGCGCGAGCGGCGCGTACGCCCTGCTGGAAGCCAGGACGCTCCTGATGATGGGCGACGCCGATGTCGTCATCGCCGGCGGCGTTGAAGCCGCCATCACACCCGTCATGTTCGCCGGGCTCAACGCGATGCACGCCGCCTCGAAGAACAACGATTCCCCCACCGAGGCGAGCCGGCCGTTCGACGCGAACCGCAACGGACTCGTCTTCGGCGAAGGAGCGGTCATCTTCGTGATGGAGCTCCTCTCCCACGCCAGAGCCCGTGGCGCCCGCGTCTACGCCGAGGTTCTCGGCGGGGCACTGACCAGCGACGGCCACAGCATCGTCGCCCCAGAACCGACCGGGAAGTACGCCAGCCTCGCGATGGCCAGGGCGCTGGTGAAGGCAAAACTCAATCCCAGCGACATCGACATGATCTGCGCGCACGGCACCTCCACCCAGGCAAACGACCGGGCGGAAACCTCGGCGATCCGCCAGGCGCTCGGCACCTCGGCCGACGGAATCGCCGTCACCGCACCCAAGTCGATGACCGGCCACCTGATCGGTGCGGCAGGCGCCCTCTCCGGCCTGCTCTGCGCACTGTCGATTCGCACGGGAATCATCCCGCCGACCATCAACTACGTCACCCCCGACCCCGATTGCACCCTGGACTACGTTCCGCTGACGGCACGGGAGACGCCGGTACGCTACGCCCTCGCGAACGCCTTCGGCTTCGGCGGGCAGAACTGCATCGTCGCGTTCGGATCAGTGTAGGAAACGGGAGAGATCAGGCCGGTGCGGATAGGGTTTACCGGGTGACCGAATCCTCAGCATTCCGCACCGACCGCTACGAACTCACCATGGTGGACGCCGCCATCCAGAGCGGCACCGCCGACCGCGAGTGCCAGTTCGAGGCTTTCGCCAGGCGGCTCCCGTCCGGCCGGCGGTACGGCATCGTCGCCGGCACCGGCCGACTCCTCGAGCTCATCCGCGATTTCAGGTTCACGGATGCCGAACTCGCCTGGCTCGACGAGAACGCCATCGTGCGCCGCCCCACCCTCGACTGGCTCGCCGACTACGCCTTCCGCGGCGACGTCTGGGGGTACCAGGAGGGCGAGGCCTACTTCCCGGGTTCACCCCTGCTCATGGTCGAGGGCAGCTTCGCCGAGTGCGTTGTCCTCGAAACCCTGATTTTGAGCGTGCTCAACTACGACAGCTCGGTGGCCGGCGCCGCCGCACGGATGGTGTCGGTGAGCCTGGGCCGGCCGATCGCGGAGATGGGTTCGCGGCGCACGGGAGAGTATTCGGCCGTCGCGGCAGCGAGGGCCGCCTACATTGCCGGCTTCGCGTCCACGAGTAACCTGGAGGCCGGTCGCAGCTGGGGCGTCCCGACCATGGGCACGGCCGCCCACTCGTTCACGTTGCTGCATGACAGTGAGGAAGACGCCTTCCGGGCCCAGGTCGCAGCGTTCGGGACGTCGACCACGCTTCTCGTCGACACCTTCGACGTCACCCGCGGGATCGACCTGGCCGTCGCGGTGGCAGGCCCCGGGCTCGGCTCGATTCGGATCGACTCCGGAGACCTGCCGACCGTCGTCGCGGGGGCGCGGGCGCAACTGGACTCCCTCGGCGCCGTGAACACCCGGATCACGGTCACCAGCGACCTCGATGAGTACTCCATCGCCGCACTGTCCGCCTCACCCGTCGACGCGTTCGGCGTCGGGACATCCGTCGTCACCGGGGCGGGCGCTCCGGCCGCCGGCATGGTCTACAAGCTGGTCGCGCGCCGCGGCGACGCGGGAGACTGGGTCTCCGTCGCCAAAACCTCGACCGCAAAGGCCTCCGTGGGCGGGCGCAAGCGTTCGGTGCGACGCCTCGACACCTCCGGGGTCGCCCGGGCGGAAATCATCCTGATCGGGCAGCCCGACGAGGCTGCCGCCGGCGTCGATGCCCCGGGCGGGCACGACCGGGCCCTGCTCGTGCCGTTCATCACCGACGGCGTCATCGACGAGTCCTACCTCGGAGCTCCCGGAACCACGCGGGCCAGGAGCCACAACGCCCGCGTCATGCAGGAATTACCGATCGAGGCGTTCCGGCTCGGCCGGGGTGACCCCGTCATCCCCACGCTGTACCGCTAGCTCTTTCGGACTAGCCCTTCATTTTCTCGTAGATGGCCTTGCAGCTCGGGCAGACCGGGAACTTCTCCGGGTCGCGTCCCGGAAGCCACTTCTTGCCGCACAGGGCACGCACCGGCTTTCCGGAGATGGCGGACTCGAGGATCTTGTCCTTGGGAACGTAGTGGGAGAACCGTTCGTGGTCGCCCGGTTCGATCTGCTCCTGGTTCAGCAGCTCCTCGAGCTCGCGGTCAAGCGTGGACGTTCCCCCGCCCGGCTGGCCCGGTTCTGCAATGCTCGCGCGAAAGTCTTCAGTCATACCAACATTGTAGGCAGGAGATGACGATCCGGCGCGGGCGGGTCAGGCTCTAATCGCGGAGGCAAGCATCTCCGGCCCGCGGAGTTCGAAGGTGCGGGACCCGAGCCAGATCCCACCGACCAGGGTGAGCAGGCCGACACCGACGCCGGAGAACAGGGCCGGAAGGTGCCAGATCGGATCGGCGAAGATGCCGAGCAGGGCGAACCCGATCGCCGGCAGCGAGAGCAGGATCGAGCCGGTGAAGGTGAGCGACTGGATCATCGCCGCGGCGGTATCGGACGACTGCGGCTGGGCGAAGGGGCTGTCCCCCGGCTTCGTCGACGGGTAAGGGAACCGGGCCGAGGTGTAACTCGAGAATCCCAGTCCGGTCAGGAGGATGCAGGTGCTCACTCCGAGCACGGACGGCAGCACCGTCCAATCACCGAAGACGGAGACGCTCAGCGCGGACCCGATCCCGATCAACGGGATGCCGACGAACAGGGTCGGGACCAGCCGGCCGATTCGATCGGCGAATCCGCTGGTGCCGGATGCGACGTGGAGCCAGATGGCCGTGTGGTCGTAAGCGACGTCGTTGTGCATCGTCCAGCCGAGGAAGATGCACATCAACGGCACGGGCAGCAGGGCGAGGTAGCTCAGCGGGACCCCGGCGAACGACAGGGGCAGGATGACCAGGACCGGGATGATCGGGATCATCACCATTGACATCCAGTACCGGGAATCCCGGCTCCAGTAGGTGAGGCTGCGGGCCGCGATGCCGCCGATCGGGGTGTGCGGCATCCGGTCGAACCAACCGAGTCCGCCGTACTGGCGGGCCTGGGCCTCCCGACCGGGCGTCACGAGCATCCGGGTGACGAGCGCCTGCCAGGCCAGCCAGAGCAGGTACACGGTGACGCCGGCGATCAGCAGCTTGAGCATCGCCGGCCCCCAGGCGCCGGCGGAGGCGTCACCGGGGACAGACCAGGCGGCGCCGAGTGGAGTCCAGCCGAGGATCGCCGACAGACCCCCGAGCAGGTCGAGGCCGTAGCGCTCCCAGTCCAGGTTGAGGATGAGCAGCACGACGGGGGCGACCATCACGAGCAGCAGCACGCCGATGATGCCGGTCAATTCCCGGGATCGGCGGGTCGCCAGCAGGAACGCGGCAACCGAGGTGCTCACCCGGGAGGCCAGCATGCAGGTGGCCAGCAGGAGCGCGGCAGCGACAATCGCGAGCAGCGTCTCGAGCACACCGCGCGACCAGGTCACGACGGTGCCCACCAGGACGAGAGACAACACGAATGCGGGCACTCCCACCAGAGAGGCGAGGGCAAGTCCCACGGCGAGCCGGCGATTCGGGATGCCCATGGTCGCGAACTTCCGTGGGTCCATGCCATCGTCGATGCCGAAGACGAGGGGTACCAGCAGGAACCCGAGCACGACGATCGATCCAGCGACCACCATCCCGTCACGAACGGCCACGACATCGCCGACGAACCGAAGACCGACCAACAGGGCCACGAGGCCAACGGCGACCGCCAGCCCGTAGAGGAGCGCGACCGCAATGCCGACGACCTGCCACGGGCTACGCCGGAACAGATTCGCGATCAGGCGAAGTTTTAGTCCGAGAAACTGTGCAGCCACTCCATGCCTTCCGCAACTTTTCGTCCGCCGGCGAGTTCGATGAACCGCTCTTCCAGGGTGTTTTCGCCCCTGACCTCGTCGATCGTGCCGGCGGCAAGGACCGCTCCCTGCACGATGATGGCAACATGGTCGCAGACCCGCTGAATGAGGTCCATGCCGTGGCTGGACAGCACTACCGTGCCGCCGCTGGCCACGTACTTCTGAAGAATCTCCGTGACGTTGACCGCGGACACCGGGTCGACCGATTCGAAGGGTTCGTCGAGCACGAGCACTCGCGGCGAGTGGATCATCGCGCAGGCCAGCGCGATCTTCTTGGTCATGCCTGCCGAGTAGTCGGCGACCAGACGGTTGAGGGCATCCTCGAGACCGAAGGCCGCTGCCAGGTCGGCCGAGCGCTTGCGCACCGTGACACCGTCAAGGCCGCGCAGAACCCCCGAATAGTAGAGGAGTTGCGCCCCGGTGAGCCGGTCGAACAGCCTGAGCCGGTCCGGCAGTACACCGATGACGCGTTTGGCCGCGATGGGGCTGCCCCAGACGTCGATGCCGTGCACGTGGACCGTGCCGGCGTCGGGCCGAAGCAGACCGGTGATCATTGACAGCGTTGTGGTCTTGCCGGCGCCGTTGGGGCCGACGATTCCATAGAAGGAGCCTTCGCGCACCTCAAGGTCGATCCCGGAGACGGCAACGGTGGTGCCGAAACGCTTCTTGAGCCCGGCAACCGAGAGGACCACCGGGGATGGCGGACCCTCTGGAACCGGCGGGGCGGTCTTCGCACCGCGCTTCGTCGTGCTGCGCGGCGATCGTGCCGCCGTCTTCCTGGGCGTCCGCACGGCTTTGACCGGGGCCTCGACCGTTTCGACCGTCTCGACTGTCTCGACCGTTTCGACCGTTTCGACCTTGGGCGCGGCCGCCCCTGAGTCATCGGGCTCAGCGGGCGACGTCGGTTCGCCGGCCGGAACGACGGCCTCCTGCTCAGCCGGTGCCGGCTCGGTGACGGTTGCCTCGACCACGGTCAGATCGGCGACCTCGGCTTCGGGAGTCGCGGAATCGGCTACGGCCTTGTCCAGTGACGACGCAAGCGCTGCGGCCCGGTTCGCCGCGGCCCGGCCGGCGCGCGCCTTCGCCGTGTCGGCCCGTGCCGCGCTCGCCTTGGTGGCCGATTCGGACTTTGCCGCGGCCGTGCGACTGGCCGTGGCCTTGGACGCCGCCGATCGGGCGGTCGTCGGCGTCGGCGTCGGCGTCGGCGTCGGCGAATCCTGCAGGTTGCCGGATGCCGCGGCCTTGGCCGGGGCGGGACGGGCCGCTGTCGTGCGTGCGGAGGTGGTGCGGGCCGGAGTCTTGCGCACGGGCGCCTTCCGTACCGAAGTCTTCGGCACGGCGGTCTTGGACGCCGCGTAATCCGCCGCCGAAACGTCCTTCTGGACAGCGGGCGCGTGTGGTTTCGCCGGCGTTTCCGCCGCTACGGGCGGGACTGTGGTGGGCTCGTCGGGCTCGGAGTTGGGGGGCGGAATTGTCACCTCGCTAACTTACCAAGGACCGTCTGACAGCGCAGGGTGCGAGCTTCCAGGGACCCAAACCCGGGGCAGATCAGCAGCCTCGGTCACGAAATGAACACACTCTGGAACCGCCTCTTCCCCCCAATAGTGGGCATAGGTTAGACTAGCGCTGGCATAACGGCGTGTCTTTACGTGAACTTATGAGTGAACCCAAGACAAACTTGTTCGAAACAAGAGTCGTATGCACGGGTCGCTCCATCTTTTTTTAGGAGACAATCGTGACCACCCAGGTAGTCATTTTGGCAGCAGGCATGGGAAGCAGACTCGGTCGTTCGCTTCCGAAGCCGCTCACCGAGCTCAACGACGGTCGAACGATCATGCAGCAGCAGTTCGACAACATCGCGCACGCCTTCGGCAAGAAGGCCAAGGTCACCATCGTCGTCGGATACAAGCTTGAGCACATCATCGAGGCGTTCCCGCAGGCATCCTTCGTCTATAACGAAGAGTACGACCAGACGAACACCTCGAAGAGCCTCATGCGCGCCCTTCAGGCCTCGAGCACCGGCGGAGTGCTGTGGATGAACGGCGACGTCGTCTTCGACCCGGCCATCCTCGACCGCGCCGCGGCCATGGTTGCCCGCGACCAGTCGTTCGTGACCGTCAACACCTCAAAGGTGTCCGACGAAGAGGTCAAGTACACGACCAGCGCGGAGGGCTACATCAAGGAGCTTTCGAAGACCGTCAAGGGCGGCCTCGGCGAAGCGGTCGGCATCAACTACATCTCCAGCGCCTACAAGGCCGTGCTGCTTCACCACCTCTCCAAGGTCGGCGACCAGGACTACTTCGAGCGCGGCATCGAACTCGCGATCGAGAAGAACAACCTCCTGGTCGAGCCGCTCGACATCTCCGACTTCTACGCGGTCGAGGTCGACTTCGCGGAAGACCTGGAACGGGCGAACCTCTTCGTCTAAGCGCGAATGGACAGCGAAAGACCCCCCGCGACTCACCTGCGGGGGGTCTTTTCGTACCGAAGACTCGCCGCAGCCCCGAGTGGAGTCGCAGCGGTCCCACCTCACCTACGATTGGTCGAGTGAGTAGTCCTGCTGAAGTGCGCCCCGAGCAACGCACATCATTCGCGCGCTACCGGCATTCGCTCTGGTTGCTGACTCAGCGCGACCTTCGGGTACGGTATTCAACCTCGCTCCTGGGCTATTTCTGGTCGATCCTCGACCCGCTGGTCATGGCCGGCATTTACTGGTTCGTCTTCACGCAGGTTTTCAGCCGCGGGGTGGGCCATCAGCCGTACATCATCTTCCTGCTCTCGGCCCTGCTGCCGTGGATGTGGTTCAACGGCACAGTCTCGGACTGCACCAGGGCTTTCCTGCGGGAGGCCAAGCTCATCCGCTCCACTCGGATCCCCCGCACAATCTGGGTCAATCGTCTGGTGTTGTCCAAGGGGATCGAGTTCCTCGCTTCGATCCCGGTTCTGATCTTCTTCGCGATTCTGGCCGGTGCTCCGATCACGACCGGGGCGTTCCTGTTCCCCCTGGCCATCCTGATCCAGACGGTGCTGACCATCGGTGTCGGACTCATGGTGGCGCCGCTCGTGGTCTTCTTCCGCGACCTTGAACGGGCCGTCAAGCTCGTACTCCGGTTCCTGTTCTACGCCTCCCCGATCATCTACAGCACCACGGATCTTCCCTCCAGTCTTCACTTCTGGGCGGCGTTCAACCCGCTGAGCGGGATCTTCGGCCTCTACCGGGCGGCATTCTTCCCCGACAACCTGGACTGGCTCACCGTCGGCATCAGCGCCGGGATGTCCTTGGCCCTGCTCGGCCTCGGGATCCTGGTCTTCAAGCGCACCGAGCGCGCAGTCCTGAAGGAGATCTAGTGCAGGCGCCAGTCATTTCGCTGACCGGAGTCGGCATCCGTTTCCGGCGCAATCGCCGCGGGCGCCGAAACTTCAAGGACCTCTTTGCGGGCGGTCGCCGAAGAAGCCGTCCCGACGAGTTCTGGGCCCTCCGCGACGTCTCCTTCACCGTTCAGCGGGGCGAAGCGATCGGTGTGGTCGGCCGCAACGGCCAGGGCAAGTCCACCCTGCTCAAACTGGTCACGGGCGTCGTCCTGCCCGACGAGGGCACCGTGCACGTCACCGAGGGGGTGGCGCCGCTGATTGAGATCACCGGTGGCTTCGTGGACGATCTCACCGTGCGAGACAACGTCTACCTCACGGCGGGCCTGCACGGCATGACCCGCAGCCAGGTCGACGCGCGCTTCGACGACATCCTGGACTTCGCCGAGATCGGCGACTTCATCGACACCCCGTACAAGCACCTGTCCAGCGGGATGAAGGTGCGTATCGCCTTCGCCGTGATCTCACGCCTTGAAGAACCCGTCCTGCTCGTCGACGAGGTGCTGGCCGTCGGCGACAAGGCATTCCGCGAGAAGTGCTACCGGAGGATCGAGGAACTCCTCGCAGGAGGGCGCACCCTGTTCTTCGTCTCCCACAACGAACGGGACCTGCGCCGGTTCTGCACCCGAGGCCTGTACCTGGACAAGGGAGCGCTCGCGCTGGACGGTCCCATCGACGACGTCCTCGCGCTCTACAACACCCAGTACGGCATCAAACCTGCGTGACCGTGCCCCTGCGCATTCCCCCACCGGGGTCGGGCAGTTTTCAGTACCGGCACGTAAACTCGTCGGGAGCCGAAGGAGAGCCGAGTGATGGCCAGAAAACAGGAACCGATCGTGTCGTCCACCGGCGGGCTACCCCGCGGCGGCCAACTACCGCCCACGCTCACCAGGAGCTTCGACCGGGTCCTGGCGATTCACCGCCCCGCTGTCCTCGCTCACATTCGGTCCATCCGCCGTCGATCGCCCCACGCGGGACCCGTTGAGATCGTTCGGGTCCTCGAGCGGCGCTACCTCGCCGCGGTGACGACCGGGGGCGCTGCCGTCGGCGCGACGGCCGTGATCCCGGGCGTCGGAACCGGAATCACGCTGGCGCTGTCCGGAGTCGAGACCGCCGGTTTCCTCGAGGCCACGGCCCTGTTCACCCAGTCGGTCAGCGAGGTGCATGGAATCACCGTCGACGACCCCGAGCGGGCACGGGCACTGGTGATGACCATGATGCTCGGACACGAAGGATCGGCCCTGGTTCGCCAACTCTCCGGCCAATACACCGGAACCGGGGCGGGACGCAGCGTTTATTGGGGAGAGCTCGTGACGACCAGCCTCCCCCGGGCCGTCATGGGGCCGCTCACCGATCGGCTGCGGAACGCATTCATCAAACAATTCGCGGCCAGAGGCGGCGCCAGCCTGATGGGAAAGGCGTTGCCGTTCGGGGTCGGGGCGGTCGTGGGCGGCGCAGGCAATCACATTCTGGGCAAGCGGATCATCCACTCGTCGCGGCTGGCGTTCGGGCAGGCTCCGGTCGAATTCCGTCCCGAGCTGGAGCCGAGGGTGCGGCCGACCACGCCCGGCCTGGTGTCCAGGGCGCTGAGACGCGCCAGTGCCGAGCGGACGACCTTGGTCGACAGCGGCGAAGCACCGAAGCCGGACTAGGTGTTGTCGGCGTCGTCCACGTTTGCCGGATCCGCATCGAGAACGTCGGCGCCCACCGCCGTCGGGTGCATCGCGTCGAACCGTTCCCATTCGTCCATCAGGTGCTGCACTGCAGCGTGGAATCGCTCCGTGGCGACCCCAGCGCGGGTGTCCCCAAAGTATCGTTCCACCCACACGGCCAGTCGCTGTTCCGCCTCGCTGTCATGGGTCAGGTCGTCCACGACGCTCACGATGTCCCCTGCCGCGCCGGCATCCAACCACTCGCAGTCCGACAGGTAGCCGCTGGTATCGATCTGGGCACTGGGGTTCACCGGGCGCGTCACCAGGAGGGCCTTGCCTGCGGCGAGGCGGTCGTACACCATGGCCGAAATGTCCACGATGGCCACATCCGCTGCCGAAAGTTGCCAGCCGAGGTCGGGGCTGGCGTCGTAGATGTGCCTCGCCCGCGCATCCCGCGAGTTGGCCGCGGCGATCGCCGCAATGATCTGACGGTTCGCAGCCGCGTAGTCCCCGTCCACGACACCACTACGCGGGTGCGGGCGGTAGATCACCCGGTGTCGTCCCGTGGCCAGCAGGGCCGTCACGAGCGCCACACCGTGGGTCGCGATCGAGCCGTACGCGGCAGCCGGCCGGTCGCCCTCCCAGGTCGGGGCGTAGAGCACGACCTGGCGTTCGTCGGGGGTGTACGGGAGCGTCCCGCTGTAATGGTCCGCCTGCGGCCGCCCGATCTTGAGCGCCCGCTTGTCGAAGTCGTAATCCCAGAGAACCTTGTCGAGGCGGGCCAGCGCGGCATCCCCGGCGACGAAGGCATAGTCGTAGGCCTTGATCTGGTTCGTGACCATGTACATCTTGTCGCTCTCACCATGGTTGATGAAAACGTGCCAGCGGCGCCCGTAACGCATCATCTGGAAGTTACGCGGGTTCTGGTTGACGTAGAGCACGATCCGGATGTCCTGCTCGTCGAGCAGGCGCTCGAGGTCGGCGACCTTTCGCACGTACGCGACCGGCACTGGCGCCTCTTCCATCAGTGGCAGGGCACCGTTGCCGCTCCGGCTGAGGATGAGAACGGGCCATTTCTCGGCGAGCTTCGCCAGCGGCTTGTACCACTGACGCATCTGGTAGAGGTTGACGTCGCCATCTGCGAAGTAGACCGCGATCTTGAAGTGCTGGTCCGGCCGTAGATCACGGGTCGCCAACCGTCCGTTGAGGAGCCGTTGAGCCTTGCGTGATGCTTTGACGTCCCTGACCAGCTTGAATGCGCGTCTGACGTCGCTTTGTATACCCACTAGTCAAGAGTACCGATTGAGACCGGCCGACGGCTCCGCGCAAGCCCCCGAAGGGGTGTGCAGCGCCGAATCAGACGATCGGCGGTCGACCGGCGAGGGTCATCCGCCAGACGGTGCGTGCCTTGAGCGGCCGCCGCTCCCCCGGGTCGGTGGTCCAGCCCTCGCGGAAACCACCGAACCACGCCCGGAGGGCCGGCCTGTTGCGTGACCAGCGCAGGAGCTGGATGCCCAACCAGGCGCCCGCATAGACGGGCACGAAAAGTGCGGGGAGGTTGCGGCGGGCGAGCCAGACCCGGTTGCGGGCGTTGAGCCGGTAGTAGTCGGCGTGCCTCGTCTGCTCGATCACCGGGTGATTGGCGACAAGATCTCCCGCGTACCAGGTGCGCAGGCCAAGATCCCAGACGCGCCAGGCGAGTTCTATGCCCTCGTGGGCATAGAAGAACGGTTCCGCCCAGCCGCCTGTCGCGTCGAAGACCGTCCGGGGCAGGAGCACCGCGCCTTCCCAGACCGAAAAGACGTTACTGGAATGCGTGGCCTCACCTTTTCGGATGCGCGGGATCCACCGACGGGGCGAGACGATGCCTGATGGGTCAACCACTCTCGGTTGCACGAGGCCGATGGTCGGGTCGGCGCGGAGCATGGCGACCGCCTCAGAGAGAAAACGGGGGTCGGGGATGCTCGCATCGTCGTCGAGGAAGAACAGGAATTCACCGGCAACGGAGGAGACCCCACGATTGCGTCCGGCCGGAATCCCGAGGTTGGTCGGCAGCCCGAGGGATTTGACCCCCGCCGGCAGGCCGTCCGGCTGCCAGCCGTTACCGACGCAGACGATATCGAGGTGGACATCCTGCTGGTCGAGCAGTGAACGGATGCCGCGGCTCAGGTCGTCAGGCCGGGTGCCCTGGGTGAGCACGACGACGCCGACCGTTGGGGTGGCGGGCCCGATCGGGACGGTCTCAGGCACGGACACGCTTGGAGGCCATGATGGCGACGAAGTGGCCGACGAGGGCCAGGAACGCCAGCGGGATGAGTGCGATCAGCACGATCCGGTCGACGAGGGGCTCGCCGATGAAGCTGCCGAGGATGGCCGCCACGAAGATCAGCATGGTGAGTTCGACCGAGTGGTACAGGCGGTGGAAGGGCACGAACCGCACGAGTCGGCGCACCTGCGCGAGGCGGCTCGAGGTGAGCGTCTTCTCCCCGCGCGTGTCGGACAGTTTGGTGAGCCCTGCATTCGCCCTGGCCACGTGCACCATATCGTTGAGGGCCTTGTTCAGCACGATGATGAGGGCGAGGAGCAGGGCCAGGGTGGTCCAGAGCAGGTCGGCCGGAGCCTCGAACGGGTAGGCCGCCGCGCGAATACCGAAGGCGATCGGGATCAGCGCCTCGGTCGTGTAATGACCGACCTTGTCGAGGAATACCCCGGCAGGCGAGGACTGCTTGCGCCAGCGTGCCACTTCGCCATCGCAGCAGTCGACGAGCATCTGCAGCTGACCGAGGATGAGCGCCAGCAGCGCGCCCCAGACTCCCGGGATCAGCAGCGCGGCGGCCGTCGACCAGCCGACCAGGATCATCAGTCCGGTGACCCCGTTGGCGGTGATCCGCGTCTTAAGAAACAGCCAGGTGATGTAGGGCGAGATGTCGCGCAGGTACAGCGACGCGGTCCAGTGCTCCGCGTTCGCCCGCAGGCGGACCTCGGGCGGCTGGGCCACGGCTCGCAGCTCGGCGATCGAGGAAGGTCGTGCAGACGCGGGTGTTCCTGGCGTCATGGGTGCCTCCGGGTGTGGGCCGTGATATTGGTGGTGAGTTTCAGATATCCGAGCAGGAATCCGATGCCCCAGCAGAAGTGGATGCTCGGCAAGACTACGAGAAACCAGAGCCCGGCACGAAACCCGTCCGGCCGGGTGACGGCCACGGTGGCGACGAGGTCGATGAGGAGGTAGAGCGCCGGCGCGGCGAAACCGAGCAGGAGCCACGCTGCAGTGCCGCCCGTGAGCGCGGAGACTATTCCGGCCAGGCCGAGAATCAGCCCCAACACGACGCCGAGCACCATCACGGGAGGGGCGAAGTAGCGGATGCCGTTGGACGCCGGGAAGCGCCGGGCGAGTTCCCCGCGCCAGAGACCGGTTGACACCATTTGTCTGGCCAGACGGGCCAGGCTCGGACGCGGGCGGTAGACGACGCGCAGACGCGGCGTGAACCAGACGGTCCCGCCGAGGTCGCGGATGCGTCGGTTCAGTTCCCAGTCCTGGCCTCGCTTGATGCCCTCGTCGAAGAGGCCGACCCGAACCAGACTGTCCATCAGGAAACAGCCCAGGTAGACGGTCTCCGCCTTGCCTTCCGGGCCACCGACGTGAAGGGGCGTTCCGCCCAGCCCGATCTTCGTGCCGTATGCGCGGGCGACGGCCTTCTGGAACGGACTCTCACCCTGCGCGTCCATGACTCCGCCGACGTTGTCCGCCCCGGTGCGTTCGAGCGTCTCCACCGCGATGCGGGCGTAGTCGGCAGGAAGCACGGAATGGGCATCCACGCGGATCACGACCGGATACTGCGAGGCCCTGATGGCGATGTTCAGCCCGGCGGGCGTCGATCCGACCTCGTTTTCGACGACCCGGATGCGCGAGTCGACGGCCGCCATTTCCTCGACGAGTTCCGTGGTGCCGTCGATGCTGGGCCCGAGAGCAAGGGTGACCTCGAACGGTCCGGTGTAGTCCTGATGGAGGAGGCTGAGCACCGCATCGCGCACGTGGGTGACGTCGTTGAGCACGGGCATCACATAGGAGACGCCGAGCAGCGGCGTGTCTCCGCGAGGTGGCACCTGGCTGGTCATTTTTGCAATCCTCCGGAGGGTCGCTTGAGCCTACCAGCCGCGACTTTGCCACCCATGCGTGACCCCCGGAACGCAGAACTGCGCCGCCGGCAGAAAGCCGGCGGCGCAGAGGAAGGAAGGAGCGCTCGGTCAGCTGGCGAGCTGCCCGACGGTGACGGACACGGTGACGGACTTGCCGCCACGAACGTAGATCAGTTCGGCCTTGTCACCGGCAGCGAGCGCACGCACCTGGGCGGTGAGGTCATTCGCGTCGGTGATCGGGAACCCGTTGAAGTTGGTGATGACATCGCCCTTCTGCAGGCCCGCCTTCTGGGCGGCCCCTCCGGACGACACCTCACTGATCAACGCGCCGACGGTGGTGCTCTTCGGGTTGCTGGCCGCGCTGGTCACGCTCGCCCCGAGCAGGCCGTGGGTGGCCTTGCCGTTGGCGATCAACTCGTCAGAGACCCGCTTGGCCAGGTTCGACGGAATCGAGAACCCGACGCCGATGCTGCCGGCCGCCGTGGTCGACGAACCGCCCGCGTTGGCGATGGCCACGTTGATGCCGATCAGCTCGCCCTTGGCGTTGAGCAGGGCCCCGCCGGAGTTGCCGGGGTTGATCGCGGCATCCGTCTGGATGACCGGCAGGGAGATGGAGCCGGAGTTCGACGCACCCTGTTGCGGGGACTGGGTGCCGTCCTTGTTGGGCAGATCGAAGAAGAACGGGCTCTGGTCGCCGGGAGCGGTCGCGTCCGGCGTCGTGGGTGCGGCCGAGGAGGCAATCGAAATGCTGCGATTGAGCGCACTCACGATGCCGTCGGTGACGGTTCCCGACAGGCCGAGCGGGGCGCCGATGGCGATGGCGGTGTCTCCGACATTGAGCTTGCTCGAGTCGGCGAAGGTGATCGGGCTGAGTCCCTTGGCGTCGGTGAGCTTCACCACGGCGAGGTCGGAGATCGGGTCGGTGCCGACGATGGTGGCGGCGTAGAGCTTGCCGTCGCTGCTCTTGACCTGGAGGGTCGCGTCGGCTGCGGCGCCGTCGAGAGTGACGACGTGCGTGTTGGTGAGGACGTAGCCGTCTTCGGTGAGTACGACGCCCGAGCCGGTGCCGCCGGAGTTGCCGCTGCTGGCCTCGATCGTGACCACGCTGGGCGACGCCTTCGCGGCCACGGCGGTGATCTGGTTGACGCTGGTGGAGTTGTTGACGACCACGTTGCTCGGTCCCTGCGCCTGATTGACGGGGATGCCGGAGCTCTGGTTGGTCAGCACGAACGCGGTCACGCCGGCGCCGGATGCGCCGCCGACGAGGGCGCCGATGGCCAGCGCGGCAACCAGGGCGATGCTTCCCTTGCGGTTCGCGGGGTTCTTCGCCTGACCGGACGCGGTGTGCGGCAGTCCGTCTGCCGTGGCGTAGGCCTGCGGCGCCGCGTTCGGGGCGTAGTAGTGGGGAGTGCCGGGGTCGCCCGGCAGCGGACGGCCGAAGGCATCGGTGGCGTAGGGGGTGGTCTCGTGGGCCTGGTAGGGCTGCTGGGCGCGGCCGGCTTCGGACGGCGCGGCGGCGGGCGCGGCGGCGGGCGCGGCGGCGGGCGCGGCGGCGGGCTGAGCCGCATCCGTCAGGACCTCGGTCGGCTGCACGTCGGTCGGCTGCACGTCGGTCGGCTGCACGGCGGTCGGCTGCTCCGGCTCGTTCTGGGCGGGCGCAACGGTTTCGGCGTGTTCTGTCGGAGCTTCGGCTTCCCCGGCGGCGTTGACTTCGATCGGAATTGCGTCGTCGCGGTGATCCGGGTTGGTGCCGGAGTCCTGCGTGTTGTCTGTCATAGTGTGCTCCTTCCAAGCGATGCCAGCTTCGCGCCCGAACCTGAGTGAATGGTTTGTGCAGGCTGGGAGCATTCAATGATGAAGCCGTGACCTTCCCCGCAAGGTAGGTGACCGCATCGGCGTCAGCAGCCCGGGCCCGCCGCATAGCCGGTGCAGCCCCGGTTGACGAGCACGGTGTGCGCCTCGGCGACCACCACGCCGAGGGGGCTGGTCGGCACGGCCAGTGTGCCGCGCACGGTGCGCCAGGGAATCCCGGCGAAGCGGTATTCGGCCGAGGAGAGGACGCTGAGACTGATCGAGTACCCGCCGGTTCCCGTGAAGGTGTGGCTGGTGGGCGTGTCGGAGAACTCGGGAAGGTTCAGTGCCGCCCAGGTCGCGCCGCCGTCGGCTGAGTCACGGCCCTGGCCGTCCCCATAATCCCAGCGGAAGCCGACCGGGGTGAAGCGCACCTCGGCCGGAAATCCGAGCAGCGCCCCGGAGCGGGAGTGCACGGCGGCAGTGGCGATGAAGTTAGTCGGCAGACCGACAACGCTCCAGCCGCGCGGCTCCATCTGCTGGGTCGGGGCAGCGGGTCGGAAGTTGACGAGATCGCTCACGCTCACGACCAGGTTCGGATCGCATGGCGTGCCGGAAACACAGTTGACGGTGAACCAGTCCCGCACGATCGTGTTCGGTCCCGGAGGACCACCCGCACCCGGTTGGACTCCGCCACCGGTCGCGGAGTCCCCGGCCGAAGCAGCACCGTCGTAGCCACCGGCGTTCCCGCCCCCGCCGCCGCCCGAAACGGTGTCGAACCCGGCGGACAGGTCTACCCCGCCGCCGTTGACCGTGCCGCTCACAGCCGGTGGTGGACAGAGGCCCGCTCGTAAGTCCCCTTGCGAGCATTGCCCCGTTTCAGCAGTCGCAGAATCGCCCACTCCAAGATTTAGGAACGAGACGGAAACGGCCACTGCGGCCGTTAGCAGAAATTGGTGCCGGTCCATGTCACGCTCGATGAAATCTTGAGTCCAGGAGACGCGACCTGTGAGTTCTGAAATACAACTTGAAGCGGAAATCTGTCGACGCGATCTGCCGGCACAATGCTGGTGCCCCCTTTTTCGAGCACGTCCACATTCGAAAGGTCTGAACAGAGGTAAGTGCTAACCAAGACATTGCCGCTCCCATCATCGGTGATCGCTTGGATCTGGACTGAGTCAAATGTTGTGGAGCCAACTGACCGGTACTCCTTCTCGGCGTAGTTTTGAGCCGTCCCAACCTCCGCGCTTAGAGCATCGCCGACAGCGACGTCCGACAGTGGGCTGACCTCACGTCCACCGTTCGCCAGAACTGCGTCTATCGTTTGCAGGTAGGCCGCATAGGCGGCGGTGGCTGCCGCGAGAGCCTCGGCGTCCGAGGCGAAGACCGGGGCATCCATTGCCGTCGTGGCAGACGGGCTCGGAGGAGCCGGTTGCGGCGCGCAGCCGGCGAGCGCGAGCATGCCGACGAGAGCCATGGCGCCCATGACCGGTCGGCAACGACTGACGAACCGCATGCGCACACCGTAGAACGATTTCGGCGAAGCCGGGCGAACTGTGCACAGGCCGGAGTGCGGGCCCGAAAGAAGATGTCGTAGCGTGGAAGAATGCAGGCGAGACGATGACGATCCCCGGCGCCTGGCGGCGCACCGCGCGAGGCGCCGGCCTCCTCGCCGCAGGCGGCACGGTCGCGGCGAGCATCTTTGCGGAGATGAGCGCCCTCGCGGCCAGAACCGGCGCGATCAACCTCGGCCAGGGCTTCCCCGACGAGGATGGTCCGCCCGAGGTGCTCGAGGCCGCTCAGCAGGCAATCAGGGACGGCGTCAACCAGTACCCACCCGGCCGGGGGCTTCCCGTGCTGCGCGAGGCCGTCGCCCGGCACCAGCACCGCTTCTACGGGCTGACTCCGAACCCCGACACCGAGGTCCTGGTCACGGCGGGGGCGACCGAGGCCCTGGCCGCCACTATCCTGGCCCTGATTGAACTCGGCGACGAGGTCGTCACCTTCGAGCCGTTCTATGACGCGTATGGCGCCCTGATCGCCCTCGGCGGCGGAGTGCACCGCACCGTGCGCCTGCGGGCGCCCGATTTCCAACCCGATCTGGATGAGCTGCGGGCAATGGTCAGCGACCGCACCCGGCTGATCATCGTGAACAACCCGCACAACCCGACCGGCGCGATCTTCCCGGTGGAAACGCTGCAGTTGATCGTCGAACTCGCCGAACGGCACGGCGCCGTAATCGTCACCGATGAGGTCTACGAGCACCTCACCTTCGGCGTGCCACACATTCCGATCGCGACACTTCCGGGCGCGGCCTCGCGAACGATCACCATCTCCTCCGGCGGCAAAACATTCAACACCACCGGCTGGAAGATCGGTTGGCTCACCGCCCCGGAGCCGCTGGTCACTGCGGTCCTCGCCGTGAAGCAGTTCCTGACCTACGTGAATGGGGCGCCGTTCCAACCGGCGATCGCCGCGGGGCTGGACCTTCCGGACGGCTTCTACGCGGGGATCGCCGCCGACCTTCGATTCAAGCGGGACGTTCTCGAGCGCGGGCTCATCGCCGCGGGGTTCACGGTCAGCCGCCCTGATGGCTCGTACTTCATCGTGGCGGATGCCGCCCCACTCGGTTACCCGGACGGCGCCGAATTCTGCCGGGCACTGCCGGCCCTCGCCGGGGTGGTCGCCGTTCCGATCGCCGCATTCTGCTCACCGGAGCACCGCACCGAGTATGCCTCTCTGGTGCGCTTCGCCTTCTGCAAACGAGTCGACGTGCTCCAGCGTGCCTCCGTGCAACTGGCCGGACTCACGGCCGGCGCATAACTCCTGCAGATCGCGGGCCGCGACATCCGGCGCCCCGTGTTTCCGAGGGCGATCCGGAAGCCGGGCCGAAATAGCAGGAGTTATGCGAGTAAGCCGGGGTTAGTGCTGCAGGGCCGGGTAGTCGGTGTAGCCCTCGGCGCCGGCACCGTAGAAGGTGAGCGGATCCGGGGTGTTCTGCGGCAGGTCGTTCAACCAGCGGCGCACGAGGTCGGGGTTCGCGATCGCGGCCCGCCCGACGACAACAGCGTCGGCCAGGTCGTCGGCGATGACCGCCATCGCCTCTGCCCTCGTGGTGATGCCGCCGAATCCGCTGTTGACCATCACCGGTCCGCCGAAGCGAGCGCGGAGGCCCTGCACGAGCTCACCGGCCGGTTCCTTGTGCAGGATGCTCAGGTAGGCCAGGCCCAACGGCGCGAGGGCGTCCGCGAGGGCGCCGTAGGTGGCGGTGACGTCGGCGGCATCCGGCTCGAGTGCGTCCTGGATGTTGTGTTCCGGTGAGATGCGGATGCCGACCCGACCGGCGCCGATGGCCTCGGCCACGGCGGTGACGACGTCGATCACGAAGCGCGCGCGGTTCTCCGGCGAGCCGCCGAAGGCATCCGTGCGTTGGTTCGACGCCGGCGACAGGAACTCGTGCAGAAGGTAGCCATTGGCACTGTGGATTTCGACCCCGTCGAGCCCGGCGGCGATGGCGTTCCTGGAGGCCTGAACGAACTCGGCGATCACCGCGGGCAGCTGGTCTGCACGCAGTGCGCGAGGAACGGGGTAGGCATGCTTTCCGTCGTAGGAATGGGTCTCACCGGCGATGGCAATCGCGCTCGGGGCGACGACCTCACGGCCACCGTTCGTGGCCGGGTGAGTGACCCGGCCGGCGTGCATCACCTGGGCGACGAGGCGTCCCCCCGCGGCGTGCACGGCGGTGGCGACATTGGTCCATCCCTCGATCTGCTCCGGGGTGACCAGCCCGGGCTGCCCGGGGAAACCCTGGCCGACATGGCTCGGGTAGGTGCCTTCGGTGACGATCAGGCCCAGGGTCGCGCGCTGGCGGTAGTGCTCGACGACAAGCGGACCCGGCACTCCCTCAACGCCCGAGCGCACCCGGGTCAGGGGCGCCATCACGAGGCGGTTGGGAAGTTCAAGCTCACCGAGGGTGAGAGGGGAGAAAAGATTCACGGTTGCTCTTTCTGTCTGGCGGGCACGATCGGGCGGCGAGACGCCGCCGCCGATTCTCCGGCGGGTGCCCCTGAGGGCAACGGGCTTCCGGCCGGAACTATTCCGCCGAACCGGGCAATCCGACACTTCGTCCGTAACGAACCTCTGTCATGACCATCCTCCTGGCGCGCCCCCCGGACACCGATCCGGCGCCCCCGGATGCTTCCGGAGCACAGGTGGCCACCCCACCGGCAGTCGACCGGTACTGCCCATACCCGCTCTCCACCAATCCGCGCCGCTTCGGTCTCACGACCAGCACGATGCGGCTTCGCGGCGGGGACATCACGGTGCGCCACGGCCGCCGCACCGACAGCGACACCGCGACGATCCTGCTCCACGGCGCCGCCGGGTCCTGGACGACCTGGACACCGCTGCTCACCGCCGCGGACGCCGCCTCGACCCCCGGTTTCACCGACCTGATCATCCCCGATCTGCCCGGTTGGGGCGACAGTACGCTCGACCCGGATGCCGGCGGCCCCAGCATCGAGGCGACGGCCGCCCTCGTCGCGGAGGTCGCCGAGGCGCTCGGCTATCGCCGCTGGCGGGTGCTCGGCCACTCGATGGGAGGCTTCATCGCCTTGGAACTGGCCGCGGCCTTCGTTGCCGAGACCAAATCGGTGGGCCTCGTCTCGGCAACGACCTACTCCGTCATCGAGAGCGTGCGGCACCCCGTGTCCCACTTCGGCATCCTGCCCGCCTATACCGCGCTGCTCGGGGTCATGCGCGTGCTCGCCCGGTTGGGCCGGGCCGGAACCGCCATCGTTCGGGCACTCGACCGTCTCAAGGCGCTCCGTGCGCTGACCGCTCCCCTCTTCAGCCGGGTCGCGGCGGTGCACCCCAGCGTGATCTCCGCGCTCGCAGTCGAGGTGCGACCGGGCCGTTTCGGCGCGGCGTCCTCCCTCGCCGGCCGGTACGACGCGGATGCCGCCTGGTCGCGGATCCGATGCCCGGTCGCGGCCACCCACGGTGACGGCGACGTGTTCGTCGCCGCATCGGACGCGATCAGGCTGGGCCGCGTCATTGGGGACTTCGTGCCGCACACCGTCGCCGGCACCGGGCACTTCGGCCACGTCGAACGACCGGCCGAGACGCTGCGGCTGCTCGCGCCCGTTTCAACCCAGGCGCCAATTCTCTTGTGAACCGCCGTCAATACGACCACACTGAGGTGACGAGAAGTTCCTGAGACCAGGCCACACCGAATCACAGGCTCACGAGCGCTTTTGCAACCAAATGAAAGCGGCACCCCATGGGTTCCTTGACATATGACCGGGTCACCGTCGAATTCGACGATCGCATCCTGGCTCACCTGCAGATCGTGATCGTACAGAAATTACGGCGCGGGGAGAGCTTCCTGCTGTCCTGGCGTAACGCGGCCGAGGCCGGCGACGGCCGCAGTTCCGCGTGGCTGCACCCGGCCATCCCCCTGTATTTCAAGTTCTCCGGCGGGCAACCGCCCTCGATCAACCCACTCTGGCTGGCCCAGCTCACCCGCTCGGCCAATAGCTCGCAGGGCCTGGTGGCCACCGGGGAGGAGCACGCAATGTCCGACCCCGACGATGTCGGCAATTCGAAACGAAGTCACCGGCCGGAACAGAAGTTCGCCGTGCGGAACGCGCCGACCTCACAGGATACGATCGCCGCCGAAAGCTGAGCCCGCTAGCGCGGCAGCACGGTGAACCGCCGCAGCGCCAACGACGGGTTGACGGCCCGAACCGACTCGACCCTCGCCCGCGAAACCCAGGCGACCGCGACATCCGTCGTCTCGCCGATCGTGACCAGCTCGACGCCCATCGGGTCGACCACCATGCTGTTGCCGACGCCGACGGGCGGGGCGTGGTCGGCGGCGGCGAGGTAGACCGTGTTCTCCAGTGCGCGAGCGGTGACCAGGGTTCGCCAGTGGTGCTCCTTGAGCGGCCCGCGCACCCACTCCGACGGCACCAGGACGAGGTCGACCCCCGCGTCGACGAGGCGGCGCGTCACCTCGGGGAAACGGATGTCGTAACAGGTCTGCATCCCGACGAGGAGTCCGTCGACCTCGAACGTTTGCGGTGCCTCCATCGTTCCCGGCAGCACCCAGTCCGATTCCCGGTCTCCGAATGCGTCGTAGAGGTGCAGCTTGCGATACGTCGCGACCAGGTCGCCCGACGGGTTGAGCGCCACGAGCGTGTTGGAGAACCGATCCGGGTCAGCGCCGGATTCGAGCATGCCCGCAACGACATGAATCCCGAACTCGGCCGCGAGCGCGCCGAGCGCCGTGACGAAGGCGCCGTCCAGCCGCTCCGCCGCCGTCACGAATGAGCGCCCGAGTACGGGCTCGAAGAAGGACGAATACTCCGGAAAGACGACCAGTCGGGCTCCCCGGGTGACCGCGGTCGCCGCCAGGGCGCGCATGGCGGCGATGTTGGCCGCCGCGTCGGCACCCGGTGTGAACTGGGCGACCGCAACACCGACGGCGGAGCCGGCGGAATCAGCGGAGTCAGCGGCTGCTGCGTCGGCGGCGACGGTATCGATCATGGCGCCAGCCTAGCTGCCGCCACTGATGGCGAGCGGGTACCGTCGAGCGCACCGCCGATCCGGCACGCAGGCTGGCAAAAACCTGCGATTTTCGGCCCCGAACTCCATGAGAGGCGCCGCAACGAGCCCATCAGTGGCGGTGACGTGCCAGCATGAGGTGACGCGGTCCCGGCAAGCGAAAGGCACCCGATGAAAATCTTGGTCGTGGAAGACGATGACCAGATGGGCGAGCTCATCGAACGCGGACTGCACGCGGAGGGATACGAGATCGTGCGGGCCGCCAACGGGATGGATGCGTTGATCGCGATCGCCAACGACGACTTCGCCCTCGCCGCGATCGATGTGATGCTGCCGCAGATGAGCGGCTTCGAAATCTGCCGTCGCATCCGCGATTCGGGCAGCACAATGCCCGTGCTCCTGATCACCGCTCGGGACACGGTCGAGGACCGGGTCTTCGGCCTCGACAGCGGAGCAGACGACTACCTGACCAAGCCGTTCGCGTTCGCGGAACTCACGGCCAGGGTGCGCGCCATGCTCCGGCGCCATTCGATGGGAACCCCGACCAGTCTCGAGCTTGGCCGACTCGCCATCGACTCCCGCGACCTCAAGGTGACCGTTGCCGGGCGCACGCTCTCGCTGAGCCCGAAGGAGGTCGCCCTGCTGCGCCTGCTCTGCGACCGAGCCGGCGAGACGGTCGAGCGAGCGACGATCCTCGAGGAGATCTGGAACGGTACGGAGCACATCGACCCGAACATCGTCGACCAATACATCAGCTACCTGCGCCGCAAAATCGACTCTGACGCGGCGGGCATCCGCATCGTCACCGTGCGCGGCGCCGGCTACGCCGTCGAGCTGACACCGTGATGGAAGCCTCGAGGTGAGACTTCCCGGCCTGTCAATCAGGGGCCGCATCAGCATCGGCAGTGTGCTCATCGCCGCGGTGCTGTTCAGTTCCGCCGCGTTCTTCTTCCGCCTCGAGGTGCAGTCGATCCTGATCGCCACGACCGAGACGCTCCTGCGCAACGATGCCGCTCCCCTCGTCGCTGATCTGGTGCGCAACCCGACAGAGCCGATCGATGCACCGACCGAGGGCCAGCTCATCGCCGTGGTCGACCCCGCCGGGGAGTTGCACCGGTCGTCTCTCCCGCTGAGCCTCAGCAACCGACTTGACTCCCTGGCCGACATCGGCGAGCATCCACAGACCATCGACACCGGCAACACCCGCTACCTGGTCGCCTCGACGACCGCCGTCACCGATACCGGTAACTGGGTGGTCATCACGGCCCGCAATGAGGAGGCGCTGTCGCTGCTCCTCGACGAGCTGACCCGGGTGCTGACGATCGGTACCATCGTGCTCACCCTCGGCTTCGGCCTGGCCTCGTGGCTCCTGACCGGTGCCGCGCTGCGGCCGGTGAACCGTCTCCGCGCCGAGGCGGAGAGCCTGAGCACCGCCGGGGCATCCGACCATCTACTGGTCCCCGCGGGCAATGACGAGGTGAGCCGACTCGCCATCACCCTCAACGACTTCATCGGGCGCCTGCGCCGCGGCGTCAATCGCGAGAAGCAGGTGGTGTCCGATGCCAGCCACGAGCTCCGCACTCCCCTCGCCGTCCTCAAATCGCAACTCGAACTCGCCCGGCTCAACTCCGGCGACGCGCCCGCGCTCGAACGCGACATCGCCGACGCATCCGTCACCGTCGACCGGCTGGCGCGACTGGCCACCAACCTGCTGGAACTGTCCAAGCTGGAAGCGCACCATGCGCGACCGGAGACGAGCTGGACCGGCCTTGTCGCCGAGGTTTCCGCGTCGGTTGACCGCGCGAGGCTCGTGCGGGGTGGCGCTGACCTCGATGTCGACTACCGCGTCGACGGCGACGATCCGGACGGGCGCTACGCCATTTCGCCCACCAACGTCGGCCAGCTCGTCGACAATCTGGTCTCCAATTCGGTCAATGCCATGCACGGACAGGGAGCGGTCATGGTGACCCTGCGCCGAGCCGGGGAGGAGGCGATACTCACGGTGCTCGACACGGGACCGGGGATGCCGGAGGGGTTCATTCCGGTGGCCTTCGATCGTTTCTCGAGGCCGGAGCATTCGCGGGCCGGCGGCGGCACCGGATCCGGTCTGGGGCTCGCCATCGTTCACGCCATCGTGGACCGGGCCAACGGCACGATCTCGCTCCAGAACACCGGCGGCGGGCTCGCCGCGGAGGTCAGGCTGCCCCGCCGCACCCGCGCACGCTGACCTGCAGCGCATCCTGAGAGCCTTCGCAGGCTCCGGCCCGCCGCTCCGGGCAAACGTTAACCCGGGTCCCTTAACGTGTTCATGTGACTTCCCTCTCCGTGCTCCCGACCACCGAGGCCCGTCCAGGGCCAGAGCTGGCGCCCGCGCGCGGTCCCCTGCTGCCGGCCGCACTGCTTGGCCTGCTCGGCATCCTCGTCTCCGCCTTCGGTTCCTGGCAGCCGTCGTACTGGGGAGACGAGGCCGCGAGCGTCATGTCGGCGGAGCGGTCCCTGCCGTCGCTCTTCCGGATGCTGGGCAATGTGGACGCCGTCCACGGCACCTATTACCTGATCCTGCACTTCTGGATCGAGGCCTTCGGCGCGAGCGAGTTCTCGACCAGGTTGCCCAGTGCCATTGCCATCGGCGTGGCGGCCGCGGGAATCTACCTGCTCGCCCGTCGGCTCACCGGTACCACGGTGGCAACCGTTTCGGCCCTCGTCTTCGTCGTGCTCCCCCGCGTCACCTACATGGGAGCAGAGGCCAGGTCCACCGCCATGGCCACGGCCATCGCCGTCTGGCTGACCGTGTTGCTGGTGCGGATCGTGCGCAGCGAGGCGACGGGCCGTCTGGCCCGGGTCGGCCTGTGGTCGGGCTATGCAGCCCTCCTCGCCGCCGGCATCTACATGTTCCTTTACGTTGTACTCCTCGTGCCGGTGCTGGCTCTCACCGTCTTTCTGCTCAGCCGTCCCGGCGCCCACCGGCGGAGGGTGCTCCGCGACTGGGCCATTGCCAGCTCCGCGGGGCTCCTGCTCGCCCTCCCGGTGATGCTCGCGGGGGTGAACCAGCGCGAACAGATCGCGTTCATCGGTCGCCGCCCCGAGAAGTCGGTGCTGGACGCCGCCGTGCAGCAGTGGTTCGGGAACGTTCCGCTGGCGATCGTCGCCTGGGTGCTGATCGGCGCGGCCATCGCGATCACCTACCTTCTTCGCGGCCGACTGGCCGGCGCTCCGGCGACCAGGAAACTCCTCGCCATCGCGCTGGCCTGGATGCTGTTCCCGAGCGCCGTTCTCCTGTTCGGCACTCACTTCGTCACCCCGATGTACTCGCTGCGCTACCTGTCAATCTGCACCCCGGCCGCCGCCATCGCGGTGGGAATCGGTGTCGCCTGGCTGAAACCGCGTTGGGCGCAGATCTCGATCGTGGTGCTGATCGTGTCACTCATGCTGCCGACCTACCAGGCCCAGCGCGGCGACTACGGCAAGAACGGCGGCAGCGATTGGCGGCAGGCCGCGGACATCGTTCGGGCCGGCGCGCAGCCGGGCGACGCCATCGTCTTCGACGAGAGCGTACGTCCGTCGCGTAAGCCCCGCCTCGCCATCCACCTCTACCCGTCGGCGTTCCTGGGGATGCGAGACGTCACCCTCGACCGCGCCTATGACACGACCGGCTCCCTCTGGGACGTGACGACGCCGCTGGCCTCGGTCGGTGATCGCCTCACCGGCACGACGACGGTTTGGGTGCTTCAATACAAGGGAAGCAAGGAGTTCACGTCCGGGAGCGACATTCGGACCCTTCAACAGCTCGGATTCACGGTCACGGGGTCGACGACCGTCAACCGCACCATCATCATCGAACTGACGAGGTAGCTTCATGGCACAGACTCTGGTCATCATTCCGACCTACAACGAGCGCGACAATCTCGGCCCGATCGTCGGTCGGGTACGCCTCGCCGTCCCGGATGCCGATGTGCTGGTCGTCGACGATTCGTCGCCCGACGGGACGGGCGCGTTGGCAGACCGGCTCGCAGGCTCGGACCGGCAGGTGCACGTACTGCACCGCACGAGCAAGGACGGGCTCGGCGCCGCCTATCTCGAGGCGTTCAGCTGGGCACTCTCCCGCGGCTACGACCGGCTCGTGCAGCTCGACGCCGACGGCTCCCACCTCCCTGAACAGCTGCCGGACCTGCTCGCCGCAGCCGAATCCGCCGACGTGGTGATGGGGTCGCGCTGGATTCCCGGCGGCGAGGTGCGGAACTGGCCGCGGTACCGACGATTCCTTTCCCGGGGCGGTTCGATCTATTCCCGGGTGCTCCTGCGCCTGAAGGAGCGAGACGTGACCGGCGGGTACCGGGTCTACACCGCCCATGCGTTGGAACGGATGAAGCTGTCCAGCGTCGAGAGCCTGGGCTACTGCTTCCAGATCGACATGCTGCTGCACGCCGTTCGCGCCGGACTCCGAGTGGTCGAGGTGCCGATCACATTCGTGGAGCGCACGCACGGTTCGTCGAAAATGAGCGGCGGAATCGTGGTCGAGGCGATGGCCCGGGTAACGATCTGGGGCCTGACCGGCAAAGGCGCTCGGCGCCCCGTCGAGTTGGCGCCCTCGGCCGTTCCCGATCGGAGCTGACAGTCCAGCACAGGGTTGTGAGTTCGGGTCATTATGACTATATGATGGTGTCACCAGTTAGAGTCACACTGACCTTTACTTAGTGGATACCGCAGATGACCGTGCAGACCCAGGCGACACTCGCCGTCTCGACGGTCATTTTCGCGCTCCGCCCCGACGCGGAGTCGGACTTCAAGACGCTCTGGCTGCCGCTCGTGCGCCGCACCAGGGAGCCGTTCCTCGACCAGTGGGCGCTCCCCGGCGGAGGCCTGCCGGCCGACGAGGAACTCGCGACGGCCGCCGCGCGCACCCTGCGCGAGACCACCGGGCTAACCCCCAAGTACCTCGAGCAGCTCTACACCTTCGGCGACCCCGGTCGCTCTCCCGGCGGTCGGGTGGTCTCCGTGGTCTATTGGGCCCTCGTCGAGTCCGGTGAGGCCGCACTCGCCGTGGAGGGCGGCAATGTGGAGTGGTTCCCCGCCGACCGGCTCCCCGAGCTCGCCTTCGACCACAACCGAATCGTCGAGTACGCGTTGTGGCGGCTTCGCACGAAGGTCGAATACTCCCGGATCGCACATGCCTTCCTCGGTGAGACCTTCACTCTCGCGCAGCTCCGCGATGTGCACGAGGCCGTGCTGCAGAAACCGCTCGACCCGGCCAACTTCCGCCGCACGGTCGAGTCCTCCGGAACGGTCGTCGACACCGGGGAACGGGTGGCAGGCGCCAGGCACCGGCCACCCCGGCTCTACCGCTACAACGACTCCGTCCGATCCGTCGACCTGGGCCCGCTCGGCCCCTCGATCGGCTGACCGCCATGTCCGGCCCCGAGAACTGCCGTCGATTTTCATCACCCCGAGGAGCAACCCCATGACCATCGCATCCGTCGACCAGACCATCAAGCTGATCAGCACCGGAGCCGCCGCGGGCAGCACCTGCAGCCCAGAGCTCACCGCCGGCCCGTGGGAACTCGACGCCGGCACGCCGGGCTACGGTCCCGGCTCATCAATGGGCGACGTGATTCCGACCGGATCACCGCGGCAGGGCGCACTCCCGGAGACCTACCGGACCGCATCCCCTGAGGAGCTGGCCGAGCGCATCCGTGCCGCCAAGGCAACCCTCGGCGACCGAGTCGTCATCCTCGGGCACTTCTACCAGCGCGAAGAGGTGCTCCAGCACGCCGACTTCGTCGGAGACTCCTTCCAGCTTGCCCAGGCCACGAAGAGCCGGCCAGACGCAGAGGCCATCGTCTTCTGCGGCGTGCACTTCATGGCCGAGACCGCCGACCTGCTGTCCACCCCCGCCCAGGCCGTCATCCTGCCCAACCTGGCCGCCGGCTGCTCGATGGCCGACATGGCCGACATCGACTCCGTGACCGACTGCTGGGAACAGCTGGAGGAGCTGTACGGCACTGCCCCGGATGCCGACGGCCGGGTGCCGGTCATCCCCGTCACCTACATGAATTCCTCGGCGGCGCTCAAGGCGTTCTGCGGCGCAAACGGCGGGATCGTCTGCACGTCGTCCAATGCGGAGACCGTGCTCGAGTGGGCGTTCGAACGCGGCCAGCGGGTGCTCTTCTTCCCCGACCAGCACCTGGGCCGCAACACCGCGAAGGCGATGGGCGTGCCCCTGGACCGGATGCCGATGTGGAACCCGCGCAAGCCGCTCGGCGGCAACACGGCCGCGGAACTGGGCGCGGCGCAGGTCGTGCTCTGGCACGGGTTCTGCAGCGTGCACAAGCGTTTCACCGTCGACCAGGTCGACACCGCGCGCCGGGAACACCCCGGTGTGCGGGTGATCGTTCACCCGGAGTGCCCGATGGCCGTCGTCGATGCCGCAGACGAATACGGCTCCACCGACTTCATCAAGAAGGCCATCGAGGCGGCGCCCGCCGGCTCGACCTTCGCCATCGGCACGGAGATCAACCTGGTGCAGCGCCTCGCCGCCCAGCACCCCGAACACACAATCTTCTGCCTCGACCCGGTGATCTGCCCGTGCTCGACGATGTACCGCATCCACGCCGGCTACCTGGCCTGGGTGCTCGAGGGTCTGGTCGGCACCGTCGAGGAGCCGCCGGTGGTCCTCAACCGGATCGTCGTACCTGACGACGTCGCGGGACCCGCCCGCACCGCCCTCGAACGGATGCTCGCGGCCCTGCCGCCGGCACCGGCGCGCCAGGGAGCCTGACCATGACGCACGTCCTCGTCGTCGGGAGTGGCCTGGCCGGGCTCATCGCCGCCATCCGGGCGACGGACGCCGGCCATACCGTCACCCTGGTGACCAAGGCCGCCCTGCCGGACAGCAACACCCGCTATGCCCAGGGCGGCATCGCCGCGGCGATGTTCCCCGACGACTCGGTGGAGTCCCACGTGGTCGACACCCTGCGCGCGGGCGCCGGACTCTGCGACCCCGTTGCGGTCCAGGTGTTGTGCACGGAGGGTCCCGACCGGGTGCGCGATCTCATCCGCTTCGGGGTCGACTTCGACCGGGATGAGTCCGGGGTCACCAGGGGGCTCGAGGCCGCGCATTCGCGGTCGCGGGTTTTGCACGCCGGCGGGGACGCCACCGGAGCGGCCATCGAGGTCGCCCTCGTCACGACGGTGCGGGAACGCGCTGAACGTGCCCGCACGCTGCCATCGGCCATAGCGGGCTCCGAACCCCGCCTGGTCATCCGGGAACACACCATGCTCGTCGACCTGGTCGTGCGGGACGGACGGGTGACCGGCGCGATCCTGCTCGGGCCCGACGGCGAACTGCAGAGCGTGGCCGCCGACTCGGTCATTCTCGCCACCGGAGGCGCGGGTTCTCTCTACCCGCACACGACGAATCCCGCCCTGGCCACCGGCGACGGCGTCGCCGCAGCCTGGCGGGCCGGCGCGGCCGTCGCCGACCTGGAGTTCTACCAGTTTCACCCGACCGCCCTCGCAGTGCCGGGAACCCCCCTCGTTTCGGAGGCGGTGCGCGGGGAAGGCGCCGTGTTGCGCAACGCGCTCGGCACGCGTTTCATGCTCGATGTGCACCCCGGCGCCGAACTGGCGCCCAGGGACGTCGTGGCCCGGAGCATCGCCCACGAAATGGCGGAACAGGACGGGGCCCCCGTGCTGCTCGATGCCACCGGCCTCGGCCGAGACCTGCTCGAAACGCGTTTCCCGACCATCACCGCGGCCTGCCGCCTGGCCGGTCTGGACTGGGCCGCCGAGCCGATCCCGGTCGCCCCGGCCGCGCACTACTGGATGGGCGGCGTACTCACCGACACCTCGGGTCGCGCGAGCCTGCCTGGCCTCTTCGCCGTCGGCGAGACGGCGCGCACCGGCGCCCACGGCGCCAACCGACTGGCGTCGAATTCGCTCCTGGAGGCTGCCGTCTTCGCCGACCGGGCCGTGCGCGCACTGGGCGACTCGCTCGCCGACCCGGCGGATGCCGCGGACCGCGATGCCACCCGACCGAGCCACATCCCCCCGCACGGCCCCACCCCCGGCCATCCGGCCGGCCCACGGGCCGAGTCAGGCGCTCAACGAACGGTGGCCGACCGCGACGCGATCCAGAGGGTCATGTGGCAGTACGCCGGTGTGCTCCGTAGCGGCGACGGCCTCGCCACCGCGGCCACGACCCTGGCCGACTGGATCCGCCCGGCCACCGGCCCGGATGCCGCCCCCGGCCCGGAGGCGCAGATCCGAGCATATGAGGACGCGAACCTGTTCGACCTCGCCCGGATCACCGTCGTGGCCGCGCTCGGCCGGGAGGAATCCCGCGGCGCCCACTACCGCTCCGATTTCCCCACCAGCCGGCCCGAGCTCGCGCACACGGTCGCCCACAGCCGGGAGCTGCGCCGGGAAACATCTGAACCCGAACCCGTCATCGAGGCCGAGGAGGCCATCGCATGCTGACCACGAATGCCATCGACACCGTCGTGCGCGCCGCCCTCGACGAAGACGCTCCGTGGGGAGACGTGACGAGCGAGGTGCTCATCCCCGCCGAGGCCGTGGCGACGGCACAGCTGGTCGCCAGGGAGGCCGGCATCTTCAGCGGCGGCGCCGTGTTCGCCTCGGCCTTCCGGCTGACCGATCCACGCATCGACGTGCAGCTGTTCGTGGCGGACGGCGCCGCGTTCGAACCGGGTGAGGTGCTCGCCGAGGCGTCCGGCCCGGCCCGCGGCATCCTTCAGGCGGAGCGGATCGGACTCAACTTCGTGCAGCGGATGAGTGGCATCGCCACCCTCACAGCGCTCTACGTCGCCGAGACGTCCGGCACCCGTGCCCGGATCGTCGACACCCGGAAGACCACGCCGGGACTGCGCGCGGTCGAGCGTCACGCCGTGCGCAGCGGTGGAGGTCACAACCACCGGTTCAGCCTGTCCGACGCCGTGATGGCCAAGGACAACCACCTGGCCGTGCTCACCGCCGGGGGCCTCGGCCTCACCGAGGCGTTGCGCCAGGTGCGGGACCGAATCTCACACACCACCCACCTCGAGGTGGAGGTGGACCGAATCGACCAGATCGAACCGGTGCTGGCCGCCGGCGTCGATACGATCATGCTCGACAACTTCACACCCGACGAGCTCGCCGAGGGCGTGCGGTTGACCGCCGGCCGCGCCCTGGTCGAGGCCAGCGGCGGGGTCTCGCTGACGACGGTGCGCGCCATCGCCGAGTCGGGGGTCGACATCATCTCGGTGGGTGCCCTCACCCACAGCGTGCGTTCGCTCGATCTCGGCCTCGACATCGCGGTGCTCCAGGGTTGACCCGCTGATGGTCTACCTCGACAACGCCGCCACCACCCCCGTGCGCCGGGAGGTACTCGATGCGCTCTGGCCACAGCTCACCGGCGGATTCGGCAACCCGTCGAGCCACCACCTTGTGGGCGAAGCAGCGGCCGCCACGCTGCAGGAGGCGAGGAAGAGCGTCGCGGCCGTGCTCGGCTGCCGCGCCACCGAGGTGGTCTTCACCAGCGGCGGCACAGAGGCAGACAACCTCGCGATCAAGGGCATCGCCCTCGGGTCGCCCCGCGGCCGCCAGATCATCACCACCCCGATCGAGCACGAGGCCGTGCTGGAGTCCTGCGACTACCTCCGTCGCCTCCATGGCTTCGAGATCACGATGCTGGATCCGGATGCCACCGGCCAGGTCGACCCCGCGCAGCTACGCCGGCTGATCCGGCCGGAAACGACCCTCGTGTCCGTGCAGTACGCGAACAACGAGGTCGGCACGGTCCAGCCGCTGCGCGACCTCACCGCCATCGCCACGGCTTCCGGCGTGCCCTTCCACACGGACGCCGTGCAGGCCGCGGGTTGGCTGTCGCTCGACACCGTCGCGCTCGGCGTCGACGCCCTCAGCCTGTCCGGGCACAAGCTCGGGGCCCCGCAGGGCATCGGGGCGGTCTACCTGCGTCGTCGGCTCACGATCGAACCGCTCGTGCACGGCGGCGGCCAGGAACGCGGCCACCGCAGCGGAACCGAGAACGTCGCGGGTGCCGTCGCCCTGGCGATCGCCCTGCGGCTGGCCGAGGAGGAACGCGTCGGCGCCTCCCAGCGGGTGACCGGGCTGCGCGACGCCTTCATTGCCACGGTGCTCGCCGGCACCGCCTCGGCTCGGCTCACCGGGCATCCGTCCGAGCGACTGCCCGGAAGCGCGTCCTTCATCTTTCCGGGAACGAGCGGCGAGGCCGTCCTGCTCGAGCTGGAGCAGCGTGGGATCGTCTGCTCGAGCGGCTCGGCCTGTGCGGCCGGCAGCGACGAGCCCTCCCACGTGCTCACCGCGATGGGTTTCCCGGCCGAGGAAGCGCTCACGGCCGTGCGGTTCACGCTGGCCTCCAGTACGACCGCCGCGGAGGCCGGCCTGGCCGCCGCCGCCGTGCACGACGCCGTCGCAGCCGTGCAGCACCTTGGACGCCACTGATCCGGCGCGGCCCCGTCGCGCCTCCGCCGAGGCGTATTCCCTCCCCTTGGCGCCGCGGTAAGCGCCCGATCAGGGATTCCCCTCGTTTATTCCCGCGGTCGGAGAAAATAGTTGAACTTTTTTTTCGCCGAAAAAGGGCCGGAAGATCAGGATAAATGCATCAATGTATCTCTTATCTCGGCCCAGCGACCCCCTCGCCGACACCCGGCCCTGACCGCGAAGTCGTAGAATTGGATAAAGAGGCGAAAAGCCCAAGTTGGGCTGCCGAAGAGGGGCACCATGACAATAATCGACAAACCAGTCACCGAGTCACTTGCAACAACAATTGACACTCTGGTTAAAGGCGCGAGCGAGGCACTGCTCGAATATGCCGATTTCACCCAGGAACAGATCGACCACATCGTCAAGAAGGCGTCCGTTGCGGCCCTCAGCAAACATGCCGAACTGGCTGTTCACGCTGTAGAGGAAACCGGCCGCGGTGTCTTCGAAGACAAGGCCGTGAAGAACCTCTTCGCATGCGAGCACGTTACGAACTCCATGCAAAACCTTAAGACAGTCGGCGTTATCAGCCACGACGAAATTACCGGTATTACCGAAATCGCCGAGCCGGTCGGTGTTATCTGCGGAATCACCCCGGTGACGAACTGCACCTCGACCGCAATCTTCAAATCCCTTATCGCCCTTAAGACCCGCAACCCGATCGTTTTCGGTTTCCACCCCGCAGCCCAGCAGTCCTCCGCCGCCGCCGCACGCGTCGTGCGCGACGCCGCGATCGCTGCTGGAGCCCCGAAGAACTGTATCCAGTGGATCGAAGTTCCGTCGCTCGAAGCCAGCACGCTCCTGATGAACCACCCCGGAGTTGCCACGATCCTCGCGACTGGTGGAAACGCCATGGTCCGCGCGGCTTACTCCTGCGGCAAGCCCGCCCTGGGCGTCGGCGCCGGAAACGTACCGGCCTTCATCGAGAAGAGCGCCAAGCTCAAGCGCGCCGTCAACGACGTCGTGCTCTCGAAGGCCTTCGACTACGGCATGATCTGCGCTTCGGAGCAGGCCGTCATCATCGAAGAGCCCCTCTACAACGAGGCCATGGCCGAATTCAAGATCCTGCACGCCTACCGGGTCACCCCCGAAGAGAAGACCATGCTCGAAGAGTTCATCTTCGGTGTCAAGGCCAACTCGGAGAACTGCGCCGGCGCCAAGCTGAACGCGTCCGTGGTCGGCAAGTCGCCGGTCTGGATCGCCGAGCAGGCCGGCTTCACGGTTCCGGAAGACACGTCGATCATCCTGGTCGAGGTTGCAAGCGTTGGACCGCACGAGCCGATGACCCGCGAAAAGCTGGCCCCGGTGCTCGCCGTGCTGCACGCCAAGGACACCGAAGAAGGCATCTCGCTCTCCGAGCAGATGGTGGAATTCGACGGTCTCGGCCACTCCGGCTCGATCCACAGCGAGAACCCCGCGATCATCGAGGAGTTCGGCAAGCGCGTCAAGGCCGTCCGCATCATCACCAACGCGCCGAGCTCGCTCGGTGGTATCGGTGACATCTACAACGCCTTCATCCCGTCGCTCACCCTGGGCTGTGGCTCATACGGCCACAACTCCGTGTCGAACAACGTGTCGGCGATCAACCTCATCAACGTCAAGCGGATCGGTCGAAGGAACAATAACTTGCAGTGGTTCAAGGTCCCCGCCAAGACATACTTCGAGCCGAACGCGATCCGTTACCTGTCGGACATGCGCAACGTCGAGCGCGTCACCATCGTCACCGACGCGACCATGACCAAGCTCGGCTTCGTTGACAAGATCCTCGACGTGCTCAACCGCCGCGAGAACCGGGTTTCGCTGCAGATCATCGACAACGTGCTCCCGGAGCCGACGGTTTCCGCCGTCACCAAGGGCGCGGAAGAGATGCGGGCCTTCAAGCCCGACACGATCATCGCCCTCGGCGGTGGCTCACCGATGGACGCCGCGAAGGTCATGTGGCTCCTCTACGAACACCCCGAAATCGAATTCTCGGACATGAAGGAAAAGTTCTTCGACGTGCGCAAGCGCGCGTTCAAGTTCCCCGACCTCGGTGAACTGGCCAAGCTCGTCTGCATCCCGACCACCTCGGGTACCGGTTCAGAGATGACTCCGTTCGCCGTGATCACCGACGAGGTCAGTGGAGTCAAGTACCCGCTCGCGGACTACGCCCTCCTCCCGACCGTCGCGATCATCGACCCGTCGCTGACCGCCGCGATGCCGTCATTCCTCGTCGCCGACTCCGGCTTCGACGCTCTGACACACGCGACTGAGGCCTACGTCTCCGTCTATGCGAACGACTTCACCGACGGCCTCTGCCTGCACGCGATCAAGCTCATCTTCGAGAACATCGTGACCAGCGCCAACGGCACCGCGAACAGCACGGACGCCGGCGTGATCAAGGCCCGCGAGAAGATGCACAACGCATCCTCGATCGCCGGAATGGCATTCGGTAACGCGTTCCTCGGAATTTGTCACGCGATGGCCCACGTCACGGGTGCGCAGCTCCACTTGATCCACGGTCGAGTGAACGCCACGTACCTGCCGCACGTGATCCGTTACAACGGACTCGTCCCGACCAAGCTGACCAGCTGGCCCAAGTACGAGAGCTACATTGCTCCCGAGCGCTTCCAGCAGATCGCCAAGCACCTCGGCCTCCCGGCCTCGACGCCCGAAGAGGGCATCGAGTCCTACGCCAAGGCCGTCGAGAAGCTGCGCGACCAGGTCGGCATCAAGCCGTCCTTCCAGGCTCAGGGTGTCAACGAGGAAGACTTCATCGGTCGCCTCGACTCCCTCGCAATGGGCGCCTACGGCGACCAGTGCGCACCGGCCAACCCGCGGATGCCGATGCTCGCCGACATGAAGACCATCATGGAGGCCGCGTACTACGGCACCTCGTTCAAGGAGGTGCGCGCCAACCGCGCCGCCGTCGTGGACGTCGCCGACTCCAAGAAGCCGGCCAAGAAGGTCACCAAGTAGGCCTTACCGCCCACTGAATGCAGAACGGCCCCGCACCGAAAGGTGCGGGGCCGTTCTGCATCTAGCCGCCGGTGTCAGAGCCAGCGCGGCGCGGCAGGGACGATGCCCGTGCCGGTACCCAGGGTGACTCCGGCCGATCCCCGTCCCGCGGCCCAGTTCGTCAGGGCTGCCAGCGAACCCTTCACGTGCACCGCGGCATCCGCCGGGCCGAGCTCGACCACTCTGGGTCCGGTCAGGCTCAGGCGAATGCCCGGCTCGTCCCTGCCCTGCCACGCGCCGGCGATGTCACCGAGGATGCGCTCCAGCACCGGTACCGGGATGTCCTCGAACGACGACCCGTCGTTCAGGTCCACGGCGTGGATCCACACCTCGCGGGTGCGCATCCACACCGTATCGCCGAGTGGGACCATTCGGCCCTGGCCGTTCCGCACCGGAAAAGTCCAGGATTCGTCGGGTAGCTCTCGCCAATGCCGGTCGAGGCTCGCGGCGGAGTCGTCGAAGAGCCTCACGAGCGCGTCAGACGCCAGCAGCACCCCCTCGGTGATCTCGGCGTTGCGCACATCCACCGAGGCGTACATCGGCGTCTCGACCCCGGTGGCGGCCCACTGGGCGAGCCGGCCGATGGCACGGGCGTTGTAGGCCACGTGCGCCACGACATGCGCCCGGGTCCAGCCGGGGAGCAGGGACTCCCCCGCCAGCGCGGCATCGAGAAAGGTGTCGAGGTGACGTCGGAAGAATTCCGTGCCCAGCCGCACGGAGCCCATCAGGTCGTCCGGGGCCGTCATCGTGGCACCTGTGTCGCGGATGGAGGCATGGACTTCTCCCTGGCTCGGCGGAGGATCCCGGTTGATCGTCCCGCGCCCATCCTTGCAGGGCCGGCCGGGAACGAGAAAACCCCCGGAATCACGGGGATTCCGGGGGTTATTGGTTGCGGGGGCAGGATTTGAACCTACGACCTCTGGGTTATGAGCCCAGCGAGCTACCGAACTGCTCCACCCCGCGCTACAAGTACAAATCTATCACAGGCCCGATGCCGCGAGGTTCAACCCCCACCTGGCGCTCACGGCAGCGGCCCGCGCCGCGCAACTATTCCCGCGAAGAGGGCGTGGAGCAGCGGTAGCGCAGAAACCACCATGAGAACGGTTCCGAACGCACCATCCTCGGCACGAAGCAGGACACCGCCGATCAGCAGCGCAGCGAACAGAATCGCCGAGATGATCTGCCGTCCTGTTCGCTCGATGTTGCCGAGGCGCCGCTCGAGCCGAGGGGTCTGCACGGAGACCGTGCCCTCTTCGATCCGCGTCAGGAGGTTGTCGACCCGCTGGGGCAGCCGCGCAATGGTGCCCGCTGCCGACACCGTGCGCTTCGCGACATCCTGGACCAGGTTTCCACCCTCGGCCCGGATCAGCTGGGCGGAGTACGGCTCGACCGCATTCCAGATGTTGAAGGCGGGGTCGAGCGAGCTGCACATCCCCGAGGTCAGTGACATCGCGCGGATGATGAGCAGGAAGTTCTCCGGCAACTGGAACGGCAATGAGCGAACGACATCCCCGAACTCGTTCGCGAATGCGCGGAACTCTCGCGGATCGACGTCCTGCAACTCGGCGAAGCCCATGCCGCCGAACCGGGCGAACAGCTTTGTCATTGCCCGCTCCAGCTCGGCGGTGTCAGCTGAGGGCAGGAGCACACCGACCTCACGGATGCCGTCCACCATCCCCTTGCCGTCGCGGGACGCGGCCGCGATCAGCAACTTGCGGAGCCCCTTCCGCAGGGCATCGGGCACCTCCCCCATCATTCCGAAGTCGATGAAGGTGAATTTCCAGTGCCGGCCGGAGGAGTCGGCTTCCGCCGCGCTGTCAGCAGCAACGCCGAGCGGGGTGACGAAGATGTTCCCCGGGTGCGGGTCGGCGTGGAAGTATCCGTTGAGGAAGAGCTGGTCGAACATGACCGCCGCGAACTCGTTGGCGACGTCGGACGGGTCGAGGCCGGCGGCTCTCAGCCCGGCAACGTCGTTGATCTTGATGGCGGTGACATCCTGCAGGGTCAGCACCCGCCGTGTCGTCCGCTCCCACACCAACTCGGGAACGCTGACCCGGTCGTCGTCCGCGAAGTCCTGCGCGAACCGTTCGGCACTCGTTGCCTCGTGCAGGTAGTCGATCTCCTCGAGGCTCGTTGCTGCGAATTCCTCGACGAGGGTGGGCATATCGACCCGATCCGAGACGAGGCGCACGCGACTGAGCCAGGCGGCCACCCGGCGGAGTGCGCGGAGGTCGACCTCGACGATCTCGCCGATGCCAGGCCGCTGAATCTTCACGACGACGTCCAACAGGCCCGTCTCCGCGGCATCCGCTTCTTCGAGCCGCGCACGGTGAACCTGACCGAGGGATGCCGCGGCCAGCGGAATCGGATCGACGAACGAGAACGCACGCTCCAGCGTCACGCCCAACTCGGCCTCGGCGAGGGCGCGGATCAGCGGGAAGGGCACGGGCGGCACCTCGTCCTGAAGGCCTTCGAGCTCCTTGGTGATCTCCGGCGGCAGCACGTCGAGCCGGGATGACATGAACTGGCCGACCTTGATCATGAGACCGCCCAGGTCGACCGCAAGCACATGGAAGTGCTGCGCGATGCGCTGGAGGCGGACCGCGCGCCCACGTGCCGAAACCCACGCGAGCCCGATCCGCGGAAGAAACAGCTCGTACCACCACGCCTGGATCAAATATCGAGCGGCGAACCGCATGATTCTGCGGTAGCGGGCGCGCATGTCCCCGTCGTTGCTCATCTAGTCTCGGTCATCAATTCTCCGCCGCGGCGATTTCTGGGGCACGCTCATTCCTGAGCAAGGATTGAGTAGAGCTTACGACGCGCGTCTTCGAGAACGGCGACGGCCTGCTTCACCTGCTCGGGGTTGCCGGTGCGCCCGACCTGAGCAGCCGCCTGGGCCAGGTCAATGCCAGCCTTGGGCAGCGCGGTCGGTCGGCCATGGTCCCGGGCGCCGGGCGCCTCCCAAGGGGCCGGCTGGTCTGCCGCGGCGTCCGCCGCCTGTCGACCCTCGTCCGTGAGCGAGTAGGTCTTGCGACCGTTGGACTCCTCGGCGCTGATGAAGCCCTCGTCCGCGAGAAGTTGAAGCGTCGGGTACACCGAGCCGGGGCTCGGCTTCCACGCGCCGCCGCTGCGTTCCTCGATCTCGTGGATGATCTGATAGCCGTGCATCGGCTTCTCGGCGAGGAGGGCAAGCACCGCAGCGCGCACGTCGCCTCGTCCCATCCTGGGGCCGGCCTTACGGTCGAACTGGCCGCGAATCTGCTCCATCGCATCCCACACCGCGGTGGCCGGCCAGCCGTCACCAGCACCGCTCCGGCGTCCGGCGGACCTGTCGCCCATGAATGAATTGCTCATGATTCCTCCTCCTCTGCGCCATAGTCATCCAGACTCGACGATACCTAACGATATATCGGTCAGCCCGAGGAAGCGAGGCTGAGTTCCGATATTCACAGCGAGTCGACGAACTTCGGTGCGACGCGGTCCCGGTGGGCAGGCACCCGAGTTCGGAGCCGTTCTCCGGTTAAAAAGAAGAAGGCCGACCCGGTATTTCTACCGGATCGGCCTTGTCGTATTTCTTGGTTGCGGGGGCAGGATTTGAACCTACGACCTCTGGGTTATGAGCCCAGCGAGCTACCGAACTGCTCCACCCCGCGCTACAAGTACAAATTTACCACAGCCTCCAGAACCGACCGACCACGCGCCGGCCGCAGAGCCCACCGGAAAGCCGAAACGCGGGTGCTGCGCCGTTCCGAGGGTGGCAAACCACCCCCGAAACGGCGCAACACCCGCGCATGGCGGACGGTGCGGGCTGGGCTATCCGAGCAGCGCCAGCATGCTGGCGATGGTGTCGGCCAGCTTCTTGTCCGCGACACCGTAGGCGGCGAAGTCCCCGGCGGTCAGGGCCGCCTGCTTGTCGCCGAGCGCCTGCTTGGCAACGGCCAGGAGCGACTTCAGCTCCGCGTCCTTGACCGGGTCACCGGTCGAGGTCGGCGGGGTCGTCGTTCCAGGCGCCTGCGGGGTCGTCGTGCTCGGTGGCACTGCGGTGTCACCGGCGTTCGCTCCGGAGTCACCGCCGAAGAGAACGTCGAGCGCCTTGTCGAGGGTGTCCTCGAAGGCGATCTGGTCACCGAAGGCCACGAGCACCTTCTGCAGCAGCGGGTAGCTGGTCTCACCGGTGGACTGCACGTAGACGGGCTGAACGTACAGCAGTCCCCCGCCGACGGGCAGCGTGAGCAGGTTACCGTTGAGCACCTTGGACTGGCCCTGCTTGAGCAGGTTCAGCTGGGTGGACACGGTCGGGTCGGCGTTGAACTTGGCCTGGACCTGACCCGGACCGGGAACGGTGTCGTCCTTCGGCAGGGTGAGGAGCCTGATCTTGCCATAGCCGGGCGCACGCTTGCCATCGGTTGAACCGGCATCCGCGTCGACGGCGAGATAGCCGGTGAGCACGTTACGGCTGGTCGCACCCGTCGCATCCGGGATGAAGGTCGAGTACAGCGTGAACGCCGGATCCTTGGACCCGGGCACCTGCATGGTGAGGTAGTACGGCGGCTGCAGGGTCGTGTTCGTCGACGGTGACACCGGGTCGTTCGGCGTGGTCCAGGCGTCGTCGACCGAGTAGAACGAGCCCGGATCGGTGACGTGGTACTTGCCGAGCACCTTGCGCTGCACCTTGAACAGGTCGGCCGGGTAGCGAACGTGGCTCATCAGCTGCCCGCTCATCTCACTGATCGGCTTGAGCGTCGACGGGAAGATCTTCTGCCAGGTCTTCAGCAGGGGATCCTCGTCGTCCCAGGCGTAGAGCGTGACCGAACCGTCGTAGGCGTCGACAGTGGCCTTGACCGAGTTGCGCATGTAGTTGATGGTGTCCAGCGCGAACGGCTGCGGGGGCGTCTCGGTGTCGGCAATCGCGTCGCTGAGGCCCACCGGGGTCGAGTACGGGTAGGTGGCCGAGGTGGTGTAGCCGTCGACGATCCACTTCAGGCGGCCGTCGACGACCGACGGATAGGCGTCGGAGTCGAGGGTGAGGTAAGGGGCCGCCTTCTGCACTCGGGTGACCGGGTCGCGGTCGTAGAGGATCTGCGACTTCTCGTTCACGGCGTTGGCGAGGAAGATCTGCTCCGACTGGAACTTCAACGCGTAGATCAGCTTGTTGAACGGGTTGTCGAGCTTCGGACCGGCGTTGCCGGTGAAGGTGGTGTAGGTCTGCTGGGCGCCGTCGACGCCGGACGGGTAGTCCAGTTCGACCGGCTTGGTGCCCTCAGGGGCTCCGACGATCGAGTAGACGGGCGAACTCTCACCGAAGTACACCCGCGGCTCGTACTTGCCGAGGGACCCGCTGCTCGGGATGCCGGACTCGAGGAAGACCGGCTGGCCATCGGCCGACCGCTGGTTACCGTAGGCCGCGACGACACCGTAGCCGTGGGTGTAGACGATGGTGGAGTTGACCCAGGTTGCACCGGCGTTGAGGCCGGAGAGCTTGAGGTCACGAACGGCGACCACGGTGTCCTGGGACTTGTCATCGATCGTGTACCGGTCGACGTCGAGGTTCGACGGGAACTGGTAGTACTGCTTGAACTGCTCGAGCTGACTGAACGCGTCGCTGACGAGGGCCGGGTCGAGGATGCGGATGTTCGCGGTGGTCTCGGCGTCGGCACGGAGAGCGCCGGGCTCGGCCGTGGTTTTCGCGTTGTAGGGAACCTCTTCCACGTCGGCGAGGCCGTAGGCATCCCGGGTGAGGTCGATGTTGCGCTTGATGTATTCCGACTCGAGCGTCTTCGCGCTGGGGTCAACCTGGAAGCGCTGCACGACCCACGGGTAGAGCGAGCCGAGCAGCAGGCTGCTCACGATCAGGAGCGCGGTGCCGACGATGGGCAGGCGCCAACGGCCGATGACCGCGGTGACGAAGAAGAGGATCGCGACGACGGCGGCGATGCCGGCGAGGATGGCGCGGCCGGGGATCGTGGCGTTGACGTCGGTGTACCCGGCGCCGGTGAACAACTCGTTGGCGTCGGACAGGGTCGTGTACTGGTCGAGCCAGATGCTGACCGCCTGGAGCAGCAGGTACAGACCGGCGGTGACCGCGATCTGGATCCGCGCCGCACGGGCGACGAGCACGTCGCGCCCGCTAACCCGGATGGCCCCGTAGAGGTAGCTCGTTGCCGCGGCGACGATGGCCGCGAGCAGCACAACCGCCGAAGCGAAGCCGAGCACCGACTGGAAGAAGGGGAGGTCGAAGAGGTAGAACGATACGTCGAAACCGAACTGCGGGTCGGTCCGGCCGGTCGGTGTGCGGTTCAGCCACATCAGCGCGACCTGCCAGCGCGTCGCCGCGGCGACACCGGCGAACAGGCCGAGCAGAGCGGGGATGCCGTACATCGCGAGCCGGCGCAACGGTTCGATGACCTGCTGGTAGCGGTCGAGCTGCGAGTTCAGCTTGGCGTAGACCGGCCGGAGCCGATACGCGAGCTGGATGCTGACCCACACCGGGAGGGCCATGGCGACGAAGCCGATCAGGAACAGAACCGTGCCCGCGATCCACTGTGTCGTCAGCACGCTGAGGAAGCCGATCTGGTCGAACCAGAGGACATCCGCGTAGAGTCCGGCGAAGATGAAGAACACAATCACCAGACCCGAGATGATCGCGGCCGTGATGGCCAAGGGGGCTCTGCTCCGTCGGGGGGTGCCCGCGGATGAATTAGTGCTCACGAATTAGCCTCTTGCTCTCGCCGGAAAGGGTCAACCTCCAGTCTAGACAGGGCTTTCGGCCCATACCTCCACATTGACCGGGAGGCTGGTAACGGTCTAGTCAGTCGGGCAGATGGGCAGCTTGGCCAGGTCACCGTCGGTGCGGATGGCGTCGAGCACCGCCAGCGAGTCGTCCAGCGTCTTGACCGCGAAGACATTGAGCCCGTCGGGGATGTTCCCGGTGACCTCATCGCAATTGCCCGCCGGCGCCAGGAACCAGTCCACGCCAGCGTCGCTGGCGGCCGTGAGTTTCTGACGGATGCCCCCGATCGGGCCGATCGTTCCGGTCTGGTCGATGGTTCCGGTGCCCGCGACATCCGCCCCGCCCTGGATGGCGCCGGGTGTGAGCTTGTCGATGATTCCCAGGGCGAACATCATTCCGGCGCTCGGCCCGCCAACCTGGTCGAGCTGGATCTTCACCTCGAACGGGAAGTCGTAGGACGTCGTGACGTTGATGCCGACGACGACGGCACCAGAGGACTCCTCCGGGGTGACGTCCACGGTGAGCGCCGTGCCGTCGCGCACGATGCCGATGCTCGCCGGCTTCCCCGTGCCGTTCGTTTTGAGGGCCTGACGGAGCGCGACGATGTCGGCAACGGCGGAGCCGTTGACGGAGACGACCTGGTCGCCCGCCTTCATGATCCCGGCGGCCGGCGAGTCCTTGGGCAGTGACACGACGGAGACCAGCGTCGGATAGTCATAGCCGAGGCTGGTCAGGGCCGCGGCGATGGCATCCTGTTGCGAATTGACCATCAACGCCTGGTTCTGAGAGTCACGCTGCTTGGTCGTGACACTCGGCGGGAAGGCGGCGTCAATCGGGATGACCGCCTGGCTGGGATCAAACCAGGCCGCCGCGACGTTCAGCCAGCTCGGCCGGTTCTCCGGGTTGCCGACCAGCGACACCGTGAGCAGGTCGAGGCTGCCTTCCGTCGGGTAGACCTTCTCGCCGGGGATGGTGATCAGGGGCGTCTCTTTGCCGTTGTGCTGGGCCGTGCCGATCGTGTTGTAGACCGGACCCGGCTTCTCGATCACGTATGGAGAGGGGGTCACGCCGAGGATGAGACCGATCCCGAGGGCCACCGCGAGCACGATCCAGCCGACGCTTCCGGCTCGGCCCGGGCGCGGGGAATGTTCGCCGGACGACGGCGCGTCATCGGTGAAAAGGGCCACCGGGTTCCTTCCATGTTGCGTGTTCGCGACAGGCGGACACCAGACCAGCCGGCGTGGGACATTTCCCAGCTCGGACAGGCGATCTCCGGATAGCGTAGAGGCACGCGACTGAGAGGTGCCTGAAGTGGCCGACGACTCACGACCCGAAGAGGGTCACAATCCAGAAGACGAATTCAGGGACATGCTGCGCGACATCCTGTCAGGGAAGTCGTCGATTGATCCGAGCCAGCTCGCCGGTGCTGCGGGACTTCCCAGTGACCCCGCGAGCATTGCCGCGCTGATGAGCCAGTTGCAGGGCGCCCTGCAGGGCGGCGTCGACGGCGGAATCAACTGGGACATCGCCCTCAGCCAGGGTCAGGAACGCGCCGCGGCCGGGGCCCTTGCTCCGACCCCGAAGGAGCGAGCCGAGCTCGACCAGGCCTTCCACGTTGCCGCCCTCTGGTTGGACGACGTGATCTCCGTCGCCGAACTCACCACGTCGCCGCGACTGATGACCCGCAAGGAATGGGTCACCGCAACCATGCCGCTGTGGACCCAGTTGGCCGAGCCGGTCGCGACGAGCATCTCCGATTCGCTCACCCGGGTGCTCACCGAACAGGCCCCGGAGGAACTGCAGGGCATGATGGCCGGCGCGAGCCAGGTCATGCGCAGCATCGGCGGAACCCTGTTCGCGATGCAGCTCGGGCAGGTCGTCGGCCAGCTCGCAAGCGAGGTCGTCTCCGGCGGCGACGTCGGGATCCCCCTGCTCAGCGACCAGGTGGCGGCACTGCTGCCCCAGAATGTCGCCGAGTTCGGCGAAGGCCTCGACGTGCCCATCGACCAGGTGCAGATCTACCTGGCCGTCCGTGAGCTCGCGCACGCACGGTTGTTCCGGCATTCCCGCTGGCTCCGGCTTCACCTGGTCAGTTCCATCACCGACTTCGCGCGCGGGATCCACATCGACACCGGTCGGCTCGAGGAACTGGCCGAGGGCTTCGACCCGTCCAACCCGGAGGAACTGCGCCAGGCGATGGTGAACGGTTCGCTGATCCCGCCCAAGACCGACGCCCAACTGGCGGCGCTCGATCGGCTGGAGACCATGCTCGCCCTGGTCGAGGGCTGGGTCGACGTGGTCACGCTGGAGGCGACCGAACGGCTGCCGAAGGCCGACGCGATCGCCGAAACCGTGAAGCGTCGCCGGGCGTCCGGCGGCCCCGCCGAATCCGCGTTCTCCACCCTGGTCGGCCTGGAACTCCGGCCACGCCGGCTGCGGGAGGCCGCGGCAATGTGGCAGGCCGTGACAGATGCCGTCGGCAACGAGGGACGCGACGAACTCTGGGCGCACCCCGACCTGCTGCCCACGAGCGCCGACCTCGACGACCCGAAGAGCCTGGTCGCCCGGCTGACCGGGTCGGCCCAGGGCTCGGAGCCCGTGCTCGACGAGATCGACCAGGCGCTCGAGGACCTGCTGCGCGACGACAACACCGACCGGCCGCACGAGGCGTAGGGTCTCGACAAGCTCGACCACCGGGGTGATCGAGCTTGTCGAGCGGTGATCGAGCTTGTCGAGATCCTGGTGACCTAGATCAGGCCCTTGGTGTGCCAGATCGTCTTGGTCTCCGTGAACGCGACGATGCGGGCGAGCGAGGGGCTCGCGGCATCCGGACCGTTCTCGGGCTGCAACACCCGGGTGAGGGTCTCGGCGGCATCGATCTGCAGGTGGACCCAGTCGAGCTCGCCCGCCCCGACCAGGTCGATGGCGTTCACGTCCGCGTGGCTGGCCAGCCACGGCGCCATCTCGGCGGGCGAACCGGTGAGGATGTTCACGACCCCGCCCGGCACGTCGCTGGTGGCGAGCACCTCGCCGAGACTGACCGCGGACAGCGGCATCTTCTCGTTGGCGATGACGACGACCGTGTTGCCGGCGACCAGTGCCGGGGCGACCGCGCTGACCAGCCCGAGCAGCGAACCGCCGGACTGCGGGGCGATGATCGCGACGACGCCCGTCGGCTCCGGCACCGAGATGTTGAAATACGGCCCGGAGACCGGGTTCGCGTTGCCGGCAACCTGCACGTACTTGTCGGCCCAGCCGGCGTACCAGACCCAGCGGTCGATCGCCTCGTCGACCTGAGCGGATGCCGCAGCGGGCGTCACACCCTCGGTCTGCACGATCTCGTCGATGAACTGCACGCGGCGGCCCTCGAGGAGCTCGGCAATCCGGTAGAGCACCTGGCCGCGGTTGTACGCGGTGGCGCCTGCCCAGCCGCCGAGGGCTGACCGTGCGGCGACGACCGCGTCACGGGCATCCTTGCGGCTGGCCTGCGCCGCGTTGGCGAGGAAGTCTCCGCCGTGCGAGCGGATCTCGTAGACCCGGCCGGACTCGCTGCGCGGGAACTTCCCGCCGATGTAGAGCTTGTAGGTCTTGGGAACGGCGAGGCGGGTCACTTTGCGGCCTTCTTTCGTGAAACGGCGGCCTTCGCGTCGAGTTCGGGCGAGGCTTCGGCGGGAGCCGCCGCGACGGTGCGGGCGGCGGACCGGCCCGAGGCGGGCTTGAGGTACGAGGCCAGGCCGTGGCGGCCGCCCTCGCGTCCGTAGCCGGACTCCTTGTAGCCACCGAACGGGCTGGCCGGGTCGAACCGGTTGAAGGTGTTCGCCCAGATCACGCCGGCGCGCAGTTTGTCGGCGACGGCCAGGATGCGGCTGCCCTTCTCGGACCAGATTCCCGCGGACAAACCGTATGGCGTGTTGTTCGCCTTGGCGATGGCCTCGGCGGGGGTGCGGAACGTGAGCACGGACAGCACGGGCCCGAAGACCTCGTCCCGGGCGATGCGGTGGCTGGTCGAGACATTGGTGAAGATGGTCGGCGCGAACCAGAAGCCGCTCTCGGGCAGCACGCAGGCGGGGCTCCAGCGTTCGCCGCCCTCCTGCTCGCCGATGTCGGTGAGTTCTCGGATGCGGCGCAGCTGGTCGGCGCTGTTGATCGCGCCGATGTCGGTGTTCTTGTCGAGCGGGTCGCCGAGGCGCAGCGTCGAAAGGCGCTGCTTGAGCCGGTCGATGACGTCGTCGTGGATGCTCTCCTGCACCAGCAGGCGGCTTCCCGCGCAGCAGACGTGACCCTGGTTGAAGAAGATCCCGTTGACGATGCCCTCGATGGCCTGGTCGATCGGCGCGTCGTCGAAGACGATGTTCGCCGCCTTGCCGCCGAGCTCGAGAATGACCTTCTTGTCGGTGCCGGCCACGGAACGGGCGATTGCCCGGCCGGCTCCGGTCGAACCGGTGAAGGCGACGAGGTTGACGTCGGGGTGGCCGACCAGGGCTTGCCCGGTTTCCCGGCCCCCGGTGACGATGTTCACGACTCCGGCGGGCAGATCGGCCTGCTGCAGGATCTCGGCGAACAACAGGGCGGTCAGGGAGGTGGTCTCGGCGGGCTTGAGCACGACCGTGTTGCCGGCCGCCAGCGCGGGGGCGATCTTCCAGGCGAGCATGAGGAGCGGGAAGTTCCACGGGATCACCTGGGCGGCGACACCGCGGGAGGACGGGGTCGGACCGACACCGGCGTGGTCGAGCTTGTCTGCCCAGCCCGCGTAGTAGAAGAACCACGCGGCGACGAGGGGCACGTCGACGTCGCGGCTCTCCTTGATCGGCTTGCCGTTGTCGAGGGTCTCGGCGACGGCGAGTTCGCGGGCCCGTTCCTGCACGAGACGCGCGATCCGAAAGAGGTACTTGCCGCGGTCGCTGCCGGAGAGCTTGGACCAGGTGCGGTCGTAGGCGCGGCGGGCCGAGGCGACGGCGGCGTCGACATCCGCCGTGTTGGCGTGTGCGATCAGGGCGATCGGCTTCTCGGTGGCCGGGTTGATGGTCTGGAACGGTTCGCCGCGACCGGCGACGAACTCGCCGTTGATGAACAGGCCGTAGTCCGACCGGAGGTTCAGCAGCGCCTGGGACTCCGGTGCCGGAGCGTAGTCAAGAAAGCTCATTTGGTGATTCCTTAATCGATCGTCACGTAGTCGGGGCCGGAGTAGTGCCCGGTGGTCATCTTCTGGCGCTGCATGAGCACGTCGTTGAGCAGGCTGGAGGCGCCGAACCGGAACAGGCTCGGGGTGAGCCATTCCTCGCCAACGGTCTCGGCCACGGTCACGACGTACTTGATGGCGTCCTTGGAGGTGCGGATGCCGCCGGCCGGCTTGACGCCGACCCTGGCCCCGGTGAGGCGTTTCCAGTCCCGCACGACCTCGAGCATCGACAGGGTGACCGGGAGCGTCGCCGCCGGCGCCATCTTGCCGGTGGAGGTCTTGATGAAGTCGCCGCCGGCCAGGATGGCCAGCCACGACGCACGACGCACGTTGTCGTAGGTGTTCAATTCCCCGGTTTCAAGGATCACCTTGAGGTGGGCGTAGCTTCCGTCGACGCGACGGCAGGCTTCCTTGACCGCGACGATCTCGTCGTAGACCTGGCCGAACCGACCGGACAGGAACGCGCCACGGTCGATGACCATGTCGATCTCGTCGGCTCCGGCACGGACGGCGTCGCCGACATCCGCGAGCTTGACGGCGAGCGAAGCGCGCCCGCTCGGGAATGCCGTGGCGACGGCGGCGACGTTGATGCCGACGTCGGAACCGGCGGCGTGCGCGGAACCCAGCGCCTCGACGGCCACGGGAACCAGATCGCCGTAGACGCAGACGGCGGCGACCCTCGGGCAGGCAGGGTCACCCGCGTCGGGAGTGAGGGCCTTGCCGACCAGGGAACGCACCTTGCCGGGGGTGTCCGCACCCTCCAGGGTGGTGAGGTCGATCAGGCTGATGATCTTGTCGAGCGCCCACTTCTTCGAGCTGGTCTTCACCGAGCGCGACCCGAGGTCTGCGGCACGCTGCTCGAGGCCGACGGCGTCGATCCCGGGGATCCCGTGCAGATACCGACGCAGGTTAGCGTCGGTGGCTTCGCCGCCCAGGAGCGCGAGAGCGCGTTCCCCGGTATTCAGCTGGGCCATGGCCAATTGACTGCTAGTCATCTGTCGTCCTTGCGGTTTGGGTTGGTCAAGCTTCTTCGCCGAGGATGGCGAGTGCGGTGTCTTCGTCGGTCACCAGGATGCTGCAGAGCCCGCTGCCGACGATGGCGCGGGCGACGGCGTGCTTGGAACTTCCCGCGATCACCGCGATCGCCGTTTTTGCCTGGCGGAGTTGCTCCAGCTGGATGCCGAGCGTGCGTCCGTCGAGATCCGGGTCGACGATGTTGCCGTTGCTGTCGATGTACCGGCCGACGATGTCACCGACGGCACCCTTGCGAACCAGCTCGGCGACCTGCTCGGCGGTGAGGTAGCCGCTGTCGACCAGGGCGGAATTCTCGTCTGCCTGGCCGGCGCTGAAGAGGTAGGCCGAGGCCGCGGTCGCCAGATTGAGCACGGCGGCGACGGCACGGTCGGATTCGATCGCCTGTTTCGTCTCGAGGCGTTCGAGGATGGCCGGGCTGGGCAGCAGCGTCGCCGCTCCCGCTCCCTTGTGCGCGATGCTCACCGCGGTCGCCGCGGCCGTGCCGGCGCGCCGGTTCAGGCTGACGCCGCCGTTGATCTGCACCACGTTGACCCCGTGCGCCCAACCCTGCTTGAGGTGCAGGCCCACCTCGTGCAGGGTGCGGCCCCAGCTGATCCCGAGCGTTCGGGGAACCGGGCGGAGACCGGTGAGATAGTCCGCCGCGGCCTGCGCGGTGCGGGATTGGAGTTCCTCGTCGCTCGCGACGCCGGCCGAGGAGACCACGATGGCATCCGTCAGACCGGTCGCCTCACGCAGCCTGCGCTCGACCGAGAGCCGGCGAGCGCGCGGGTGGACGATCTCGATCCGGATGAACCCGCTGGCCTTGGCCTGGGCGAGCAGCCGACCGACCTTCCAGCGGGTGAGGCGGAGAAGTGTGCCGATCTCGTCCTGCGTCCTGTTTTCCTCGTAGTACAGCTCGGCGGCACGAATTGACAGTAGTTCGTCACTATCGATCACTCTGGTGCGCTCCATCCGATTTGAATCCAGCCTAAGTCTCGCGCGCCTCCCGATCAACATCTGCTTGGAATCTTGCTCAGATGAGCAGGGGGTCCATCGGCGCCACGATCTAGGCTCGGAGCATGGCTCCCACCTATGCGCTCGCGGTCGACCTCGGCGGAACTAAAGTCGAGGCTGCCCTCGTCGACGACCTGGGCGGCGTGCTCACGTCGAGCCGCCACCGCTCCCCCACCGGACCGACCGCATCGAGCGACCAGCTCGCCGCCGCCGTCACATCGGCCGTCGGCGCCGCCCTGGCCGGCCTTCCGGCCGACGGGCAACTCGTCGGCGCCGGCATCGGCAGTGCCGGGCCGATCGCCGTGGCAAACGGGACCGTCTCACCACTCAACCTCCCAGCCTGGCGCGGGTACCCGCTCGGGGACCTGGTCGACGGGCTGGTTCCGGATGTCCCGGTGCGGGTGCGCCTGGACGGCCTGTGCATCACCCTGGCCGAGCACTGGCTCGGGGCGGGGCAGGGCACGGACAGCCTGATGGGCATGGTCGTGTCCACCGGCGTCGGCGGCGGCCTCATCCTCGGCGGCAGGACGGTATCGGGGCCGAGCGGCAATGCCGGGCACATCGGCCACATCGAGGTCGGCGGTTTTGATGACCGGTGCGCCTGCGGCGGGATCGGCTGCCTCGAGGCCGTCGCATCCGGCCCGCGCACCGTCGCCTGGGCCCGCGGTCAGGGTTGGACCGGCTCGACGGGCGAGGAGCTCTCGACGTCGTATGCGGCCGGTGACCCGGTCGCCGTGGCCGCCGTTCGCCGCTGCGGCCGCGCGATCGGCCAGGCAATCGCCTCGGCCACCAACCTGGTCGACCTGGACATCGTCGCCATCGGCGGCGGTTTCGCCCAGGTGACTCCAGATCTGTTCGACTTCGTACGAGAGGCCGTCAACGAACGCAGCGTGTTCGAGTTCGCGAGGCGGGTGCGAGTCGTGCCCTCTGGGCTCTCCGGGGATGGTCCGCTGATCGGCGCCGCCGCCCTGATCCACCGGGCAGACCTGGTCGCCTGACCGGCGCCGGGCCCACGGCTTGTGCGGCGAAGCGAACGAGCGCGAGCGTGCGTTCGGTCACGAGACCCAGGCCCGGTGCGGCCCGCCCTGTGCCGGCTCGGAGTGTCAATTACGGGGTAAGTCTAGGCTGGACACCATGCCTGAATTCGCGAAACACCTCCCGTTCAGCCAGCGCCCCGCCGTCGACGAAACCGAGGCCGGTTCCGACTGGAGGGCACCGCTGGCGGAGACGCTCACGGCCATCGCCGATTTGCTGGCCGAGCTGACCCCAGAGCAGTGGGAAGCGCCGAGCCTCTGCGGCGGCTGGCGGGTGCGGGATGTCGCCGGCCACCTGATCTGGCGGCTCGGCAGCACCAATCGTGAGCTGGTGCGCAGCCTGGGCCGCGCGATGCTGCACGGTCGCTTCGTGAACCCGAACCGAGGGATGGACGTGGTCAGCCGGGCCGCGGCCGAGGCCGAGCCGGCCGAACTCGTCGCCGAGCTGCGCCGGATCGCTGCGGACCGGCTGGCCGGTCTCGGGCGCCACGGCGTCACGGAGCTGACCGAGGCGGTCGTGCACGGCTTCGACATCGCCCGTGCGCTGGACCTGACCCTGACGGTCGCGCCGGTCGTGACCGGGGCGGTGGCGCTCCGCCGAGCGCTGATCGCGCCCACCCCGGTGAAGGCCGTGCTCCGGCGTCGCACGCTCGTGGCGACGGATGCGCTCTGGCGCGTCGGCCGGGGCCAGGCCTTCGAGGGCACCGCCGAAGACTTCGTGCTGTTCCTGTTCGGTCGCGAGGGTTTCACGCCGGGCGGCCGCCGCACCGCCGAGTAGCCCCGCATTCGTCGCTCAATGCGGGCGCCGGGCGGCTCGACTTGGGTCGGGCACCGGGCGGGGCCGGCTCACCGCGCCCCTTTCCGCAGGGCGCTACCGCGGGCGCGGACGCGGGCTGCCGAATCCGGCGCGGCGACGCGGCGGGGTCTCGACGAGCTCGACCACCGGGCGGATCGGGCACGGGGCGGGTCGGGCACGGGGCGGGTCGGGGCGGGTACCGGGCGGGTCAGGAGAGGAGGTGGCGTACGCGTTCCACGTCGTCGCGCATCTGCACGATCAGGGGTTCGATGCCCGTGAAGGCGACCATGCCGCGAATCCGGTCCACGAACGACACCTCGACCACGTGGTCGTACAGGTCGATCTCACGATCGAGCACGTAGGCCTCGACCTGCTTCTGGGCCACGCCGTCGAAGGTGGGGTTGTTGCCAACCGAGATCGCCGCCGGATAGCGCACGCCGGCATCCGTCAGCCAGCCCGCGTAGACGCCATCGGCAGGGATGAGTCCCTCGGAGTCCGGCGAGAGGTTGGCGGTCGGGAATCCCAGCTCCCGTCCCCTGGCCGCGCCGTGAACGACCTCGCCGCGCACGGTCGGAACGTGGCCGAGCAGCCCGGTTGCCGCGAGCACGTCGCCGCGAGACAGCAGCTCCCTGATCCAGGTTGACGACACCCGCCGGGCCAGATCCGGTTTCACGTCGTCGATCAGGCGCACGTCGAAGCCCTTGGCGGCGCCAAGCCGCTGGAGCAGGTGCACGTCGCCGGCGGCACGGGCACCGAACCGGAAGTCCCGGCCCACGAGCACGTGCTTCGCGTGGAGTCCGTTCACCAGCACGGACTCGATGAACTCCTCGGGCGCGAGCGCTGCGAGAGCCGGGTTGAACTCCAGTACGAGTGCGGCGCCGACGCCGGTCTCGCCAAGAAGGTTGAGCTTCTGTTCGGCGCTGATCAGCGACTCCGGGCAGTCGTCGGGCGCCAGCAGGGCGAGCGGATGCCGGTCAAACGTGGCGACGACGGAGACAAGCCCCTCGGCGTCGGCGATCGACTTCAACTCAGCGATGACGGCCCGGTGGCCGGCGTGCACGCCGTCGAATTTGCCGATGCTCACGGCGGATGCCGGCCAGTCGGCCGGGATGTCGCCGAGACCCCTGATGATCCTCATGCGCGCCCCGGCGCCCGGCGAGCGAGCCACCACATGCCCAGCAGCGGAAGCACAAGGGGAACAAAGCCGTAGCCGCGGCCGAACACGGACCACACGGTCTTGTGCTGGAACAGATCCGGCTCGACGAGGCTGAGCGTGCCGATCACGAGCACGCCGAGCAGCTCGAAGCCGATCGTGACCCAGGCGACCCGGTACCAGCCACGTCCGCTTCGGACCAGGGCGACGGTGGCGACGATGTAGATCACGGCGGCGAGAGCGGACAGCGAGTAGGACAGCGGGGCGTCGGCGAAGCTCTCCGCGATCTGCACGAACGATCGGCCGGTCGCGGCGAGGGCCAGAAGTCCGTACACGGCGATGAGCACCCGGCCGATGCCGGTCACTCGTCGGTTCCGTGCACCGTCGGTGGTGTTCACGTCGGCGTCGCTCTTCGGTCCAGTCATGGCTTGGTAATTATCGCAGCATCCAGTCGGAGCTTTCTCACAGTCCCTGCACCGTCCAGATTTGCAGCATCCGGTAGAGCATCACGGCCACTGCGAGGCAGGCTCCGCCGAGGATGACCGTGCTCCACCGGCTGCGTTCGATCAACGCCCAGGTCGCGGCCCCGACCGGCAGCAGGATCGCGCTGATCAGGTAGGTGTAGAACTCGAGCACGCTGCCGCTGGGGTTGTTGCCCGTGAACGGCGCAGCGATCGCCACGACGAGCTGCGCCAGGAGGAGGAGTTCGACCAGGGCGGTGGCCCCCATCGACAGGTCGGTGGGCCGGCGGCCGAACAGGCCGAGGCCGGTGCAGAGGAGTCCGGCGAGCACGGCGACCACGATCTGGGCCCAGGCGAACCACTCGATCACGCGTCACCATCCACTGCGCCGGCGGCTGCAGCGTCGGGCGCTTCGTCGGGCGCTTCGTCGGGTGTTTCGTCGGGCGGGAAGTTGATCAGGGACTTGGCCTGCGTGCCCCGGAACTCGACCAGGCCGATCAGGCGGCCGTCCGGGGCGATGGCGGCGACCGGTCCGGCCTGGCTGAGGTTCTGGCCGGCGTCGACGTCGATGCGTTTGCCGTGGCCGAGGTCGATCGCCTGCTGCTCGGTGAGATCGAGGCGGCCGAGGATTCGGGTTGCCGCGGCTGCCGGGCCGATCAGTGCCGAGGCCACGTCGAGCTGGTCGAGGGGGCAGGCCTCCTCGATCCGGAACGGGCCGATCCGGGTGCGTCGGAGGCTGGTGAGGTGCCCACCGACGCCGAGGCCGGCGCCGAGGTCGCGGGCGAGGGCACGGACGTAGGTGCCGGAGGAGCACTCGACCCGAACGGTGAGGTCGAGGAAGCCGTCGACCGGCGTTGACCCAACCAGTTCGAAGGCGCTCACCGTGACCGGGCGGGAGGGAAGGTCCACCGCTTCGCCGGCCCGGACCCGGGCGTAGGCACGCACCCCGTCGACCTTGATGGCGCTCACCGCGCTCGGCTGTTGGCTGATGGCGCCGGTGAGCGCCGCGATTCCGGCCGCGACGGCCTCTGGCGCGAGTGCGGCCACGGTCTCGGCTGAGGCTCTGGTGACCTCTTCGCCTTCCGCGTCATCCGTCGTCGTCGCGGAGCCCAGCCTGATCGTGGCGAAATATTCCTTGTCGAGGCCGACGACGAAGGTGAGCAGCCGGGTCGAACTGTTGATGCCGAGAATGAGCAGGCCGGTCGCCATCGGGTCCAGGGTGCCGGCATGGCCGACCTTGCGGGTGCCCGCGAGGCGGCGGGTGCGCGCGACCGCATCGTGACTGGTCCAGCTCTGCGGCTTGTCGATGAGAACCAGTCCGCTGGTGGAGCCGCTCATGAGCGAGATCCGATCTGAGCCTGCGGCCCGTTGCCTGACTGCCGGGATTCGTCGCTCACCCAAGTCATCGTATCCGCCAATCGGCGGCGGCGCGTTCGCTCCGGCCGGGCGCGGCGGGCGGCGTTCTCAGAGCAGAGGACCGACCTAGGCTGGAGCCATGAAGATAGCGGTAATCGGAACGGGCGCCCTCGGCGGCACCTTCGCCACCCTGCTGGCCCGGGCCGGCCACGACGTGACCGTGACGGCGCGGGGCGCGGGGTTGACCGCGATCCGGGCCGACGGCATCCGTCTCAGCGGTGGGTTCGGTGAGGCGCACGCCCACCCCACGGCGTTGGAACGCCTCGTCGACACCCCGGAGCTGACCCTGGTCTGCACGAAGGCACAGGATGCCGCCGCCGCCATCGCGGAAAATGCGGCCGTTCTCGACGGCTCCCCCGTCATCGTCGTGCAGAACGGCCTGGACGGGGTGACCACGGCCGCCCGACTGCTGCCGCGCTCCGAATGCTTCGGCGCATTGTCGATCATCGCCGCGAACTACACGGCACCGGGGCGGGTGACCATCACCACCCCGGCGCCGACCTACCTCGGCCGTGGTTCCGGCCCCGCCGACACCCGGACCGCCGGGTGGCGCGATGTTCTGGCCGAGGCCGTGCCGACGAAGGTGATCGACAACTTCGTCGGCGCACAGTGGACGAAGCTTGTCGTCAACATGCTTAATTCGCTCCCGGCCATCACCGGGCTCAGCGTGCAGGAGGTCGTCGACCACGCCGGTCTCCGGCGGGTGATGACGGCGAGCATGCGCGAGACCGTGCGGGTCGGGATGAAGCGCGGAGTGCGCTTCGGAGCGCTGCAGGGGCTCGGCGACGCCCGGCTTCGCTTGTTCTCGCGGCTGCCGGTCTCACTGGGTCAGGTGCTGCCCCTGATGATGCGAGCGCGGATGGGCGACGTGCCGAACCAGGGCTCCACCCTGCAGAGCCTGAAGCGTGGCCAGCGCACCGAGATCGACTTTCTGAACGGCGTCGTCGTGCGCGAGGCGGGCCTGGCCGACCTCGCCGCACCGGTGAACGCCCTCCTGACGGCGCTGGTGCACGAGGTCGAGGCATCGGGCGCCGCGCTCAGCCCCGCCGGGGTCATCTCGCGCGTCGGAGCGCTCACGCGGCGCTGACCGCGCCGGGTCAGCAGCTGTCGAAGAACCTGCGTTCGGGTAGACCCGGGTCGGTGAGGTCGACGACGGCGGAAGCCCGCGTGCGCGGCCTCACCTCGGTGCGGTAGAGGCGGTCGGCCTCGGCCTGCTCATCGTCGTCGTGGTCGCCGGAAAGGTTACCGAGGCTATCGGCGGACTCCGGCCCGGTCTCGACGAGCACGCTGTACGACCAGGCGTCTCGCAGTTCCTGCCGGTTCAGGTGGTCGCCGTCGATGACCAGGGTCGCATCGGGGGGTCCGGTCAGCCAGGTCGGTTCGATCCAGGTGTCACGGTCCGGGTCGAAGGCACGGGTCACGAATCCGGTGCTGCCGCCCATCCGGAATGGATCGATCAGCACCCGGCGAAGCAGGGAGAAGTCGTAGAGGTGCCGGAAGAGTCGCTCCGGAGACTCCGGGCCAAACCTCTCCTGCTCGGCCCGCGACCGGCGAAAGTTCACGAGTGACGCCCGGAAGGTCGGATGCTCGCGCTCCTCCAGCACAGCGGCGAGGTCGTCGGCGAACGCGGCCCGAGCCACGTCGTCCGTGCCGTCTACGGCCACGATCGTGCGCCCACGGCCATAGAGGCCGAGGATCTCGGCGGCGAGCTCGCGGAGGAAAACGATCCGGGGTGTGGAGACAAGCTTCATAAATCGACCCTAGGTTAGAAAGCGTGACTGTCACAGCCCCGGCGGAACGCCTCGTCCCCGCGATCACCGCCTGGTTCAGGGCCAACGGCCGGGATCTCCCCTGGCGGCGCGACGGCTTCACCGCCTGGGGCACCCTGGTGAGCGAGTTCATGCTGCAGCAGACCCCGGTGAACCGAGTCATTCCCCGACTCGAGGAATGGCTCGAACGCTGGCCGACCCCGGCCGACCTGGCCGCGGTCCCTCCGGGCGAGGCCGTGCGCGCCTGGGCGAGCCTCGGCTATCCGAGACGGGCCCTCTGGTTGCACGCGGCGGCCGTCGAAATCACGACGCGGCACGACGGGATCGTTCCGGAGGACGTCGACGCCCTGTTGGCGCTCACCGGGGTCGGCGACTACACCGCGCGCGCCGTGGCCGCCTTCGCGTACGGCCACCGGCATCCGGTCGTCGACACCAATACCCGTCGGGTGATCGCACGGGCCGTCGGCGGGCAGGCCGAGCCCGCACCGCCGGCTCGCACCCGGGACATCGAGGCGATGAGCGGGCTGTTGCCCGCCGACCGCTCGGAGGCCGCGGCTTTCAACGCCGCGATCATGGAACTCGGGGCGGTCGTCTGCACCGCGCGCAAACCCCGTTGCGACGCCTGCCCGATCCGGACCGACTGCGCCTGGGTCAATGCGGGGTCCCCCGCCTATGACGGGCCGCGCAAGGCCGTGCAGAAACGATTCGAGGGCAGCGACCGGCAGGTGCGAGGGCTGGTCATGGCCGAGCTCCGGGCCACCCACCGCCCCGTCACCGACGCGGAGATCGACGGCTTGTGGCCGGATGCCGCCCAGCGCCGGCGCGCTCTGGCCGGGCTGCTCGCCGACGGGCTCGCCGTGCGCCACGGTCTGGACGGCTACACCCTGCCGCACGAGTGACCGGTCGCGCTGACCCGTCGAAACGAATCGGTCCCGTCTCGACGAATCGGTCCCGTCGAAACTGCACGCGCCACGGCCGGGTCCGTGACGCGGATGGGCCAGGAAGACCGTACGATCGTAGCGATGACTGCTTCGATCCTGACCCCGTATGAAGACCTCCTCCGCGACGTGCTCGCGAATGGAACGCCCAAGGCCGACCGTACCGGCACCGGCACCAGGAGCGTCTTCGGCCGCCAACTGCGCTTCGACCTGGCCGCGGGGTTTCCGCTGATCACGACGAAGAGGGTGCACTTTCCCTCGATCGCCTACGAACTGCTCTGGTTCCTCCGCGGCGACGGCAACGTGAACTGGCTTCGCGACCACGGCGTGAGCATTTGGAATGAATGGGCCGACGCGGACGGCGACCTCGGTCCGGTTTACGGGGTGCAGTGGCGATCCTGGCCGACGGCCACCGGGGAAAGCATCGACCAGCTGGCCCAGATCATCGAGACCCTCCGCACCGACCCCGACTCCCGCCGCATGATCGTGTCGGCCTGGAACGTGGCGGACATCCCGAAGATGGCACTGGCTCCCTGCCACGCCCTGTTCCAGTTCTATGTGGCCGACGGCAAGCTCTCCTGCCAGCTCTACCAGCGCAGCGCGGACCTGTTCCTCGGCGTGCCGTTCAACATCGCCAGCTACGCGCTGCTCACCCAGCTCGTCGCGGCCCAGGTCGGTCTGGAGCTCGGCGAGTTCGTCTGGACCGGTGGCGACTGCCACATCTACGACAACCACGTCGCCCAGGTCACCGAGCAACTGACCCGCAGCGCATTCCCCGCACCGACTCTGCGCATCCAGACGCCACGGGACAGCCTCTTCGACTACCAGTTCGAAGACCTGGTTCTGGAGAACTACCAGCATCACCCGGCGATCAAGGCAGCGGTCGCGGTATGACTCTCGGGCTGATCTGGGCCGAGAGCAGCAACGGAGTGATCGGCTTCGACGGAGCGATGCCGTGGCATCTCCCCGAGGACCTCGCGCATTTCAAGGCGCTGACGAACTCCGGCGCGGTGCTGATGGGTCGGCGCACCTGGGACTCACTTCCGCCCAGGTTTCGGCCGTTACCCGGCCGAGCCAACATCGTGATCACCCGGCAGCCCGAATGGGCGGCGGATGGCGCGCTCGTCGCGCACACCGTGGATCAGGCGTTGGCACTCGTCACTGGCGCCGACACCTGGGTGATCGGGGGTCTGGAGATCTTCGCCGTGACCATCGGAGGCGCGGATGTGCTGGAGGTAACCGAGATCAACGCCGAGTATCACGGCGACACGAACGCCCCGGTGATCCCGGACGGCTGGCGTCGCGCCGCCGTCGACCCTGAAGCGGGCTGGCACACCTCACGAACCGGTCTCGAGTACCGGTTCGTGCGTTACCTGGCCGAGTAGGCCGAGTACCGGCCGGGACGAAACCGGATCAGCTTGCGGGGTCCTCGGTGTGCGCGTGGGTGGAGGGGGCCGGTGTCTCGTCCTCATCCTCGTCGTCTTCGTCATCCTCGTCGTACTCGCGAGGCTTGACGTACGGGTCTTCGTCGCCGGCATACTTGGCCGTGCGGGCGAGCTCGCCGACCTCGGTGTCGCGCTCGCGCGCTTCCCGGAGCAGGTCGTCGATCAGGGCCGCGTTCTCGGGGATGGCGTCGGCAATGAACTCCAATGACGGAGTCAGCCGGGCCGTGATGTTCTTGCCGACCTCGCTGCGCAGCATCCCGGTGGCGGCCTTGAGCGCCGCAGCACTGTCCGCACGTTCCTCGGCGTTGCCGTAGACGGTGTAGAAGACCGAGGCGTGCTGCAGGTCTCCGGTCACCTTCACATCCGTGATCGTGACGAACCCGAGCCGCGGATCGCGGAGACCGCGTTCGAGCCGCTTGGCCACGATGACCTTGATGCGGTCGGCCATTTTCCTGGCGCGTGCCGGATCTGCCATGGTAACTACTCCTATATTCGTAAAACTATTCGTGAACCTCTGCCATGTTCGCTGAACAGAGGGGGGAACCGGGTGAGGGCCCCCGCTCGCTTTCCCTGTCGGGAGAAACGAGCGGAGACCCGCACCGATTGGCCAGCCGGGAACTAGACCCGCGGCTTTTCCTTCATTTCGATCGTCTCGATCTCGTCACCGATCTGGATGTCGTTGAACTTGCCCAGGCCGATACCACATTCGAAGTCCGTGCGGACCTCGGTGACGTCGTCCTTGAACCGGCGCAGCGACTCGATGCCCAGGCTGTCTCCGACGACGACGCCGTTGCGGATGACCCGCGCCTTGGCGTTCCTCGTGATGACACCCGAACGCACGATGACACCGGCGACGTTTCCGAACTTGGACGAGCTGAACACCTCGCGGATCTCGGCGACACCACTCTGGACCTCTTCGAACTCGGGCTTGAGCATTCCCTTGAGGGAGTTCTCGATGTCCTCGAGGGCGTTGTAGATGACCGAGTAGAAGCGCACGTCGACGCCTTCACGGGCCGCACGTTCGCGAGCCTTCGTGTCGGGGCGAACGTTGAAGCCGATGATGATGGCGTTGTCGACGGTGGCGAGGTTGACGTCGCTCTCCGTGACCGCACCGACACCACGGTGGATGATGCGCAGCTGAACCGAATCGTCGACCTCGATCTTGAGGAGCGACTCTTCCAGTGCTTCAACGGCACCGGACACGTCACCCTTGATGATGAGGTTGAGCGACTCGACCTTGCCCTCTTCGAGTGCACGGGTGAAGTCCTCGAGGCTGATGCGCTTGCGGGCCTTGGCCAGCAGTGCGTTCCGCTCGGCGGCTTCGCGCTTCTCGGCGATCTGACGTGCCGTGCGGTCCTCCTGGATGACCAGGAAGGTGTCGCCTGCACGCGGAACGCTGGAGAGGCCCTGCACCTGGACGGCTCTGGACGGGGTAGCGGCGAGCACGGGCGCGCCGTTCTCGTCCGCCATCGCACGAACGCGGCCGTAGGCCGTTCCCGCCACGATGGAGTCACCGACGTGCAAGGTGCCCGACTGGATGAGCACGGTTGCAACGGCACCGCGGCCCTTGTCGAGGCGAGCCTCGATGGCCACGCCGCGAGCATCCTTGTCCGGGTTTGCGCGCATGTCGAGTCCGGCGTCCGCGGTGAGCAGAACGGCGTTCAGGATTTCCTGGATGCCGATGCCCTGCTTCGCCGACACGTCGACGAACATAACGTCTCCACCGTATTCTTCGGCGACGAGGCCGAATTCGGTGAGCTGCTGACGAACCTTCTGTGCGTTGGCGCCGGGCTTGTCGATCTTGTTCACCGCGACCACGATCGGCACATTGGCGGCCTGGGCGTGGTTGAGCGCTTCAATCGTCTGCGGCATGATGCCGTCGTCCGCCGCGACCACGAGGATCGCGATGTCGGTGACCTGCGCACCACGGGCACGCATGGCGGTGAACGCCTCGTGGCCCGGTGTGTCGATGAAGGTGATGGCGCGTTCGATGCCCTCGTGCTCGGTGACGACCTGGTAGGCACCGATGTGCTGGGTGATGCCACCGGCTTCGCCGGCAGCAACCTTTGCGTTACGGATGGCGTCGAGCAGCGCGGTCTTACCGTGGTCGACGTGACCCATGACGGTGACGACGGGGGGACGAGCGACGAGTTCGTCGTCGGTCTCGTCTTCGAGCTCCTGGTCGATGTCGATGTCGAAGGCGAGCAGAAGCTCGCGGTCCTCATCGTCGGGCGAGACCATCTGGATCTTGTAGCCGAGCTCGCTGCCGAGCACGTCAAAGGTGGCCTCGTCGAGGGACTCCGTTGCCGTCGCCATTTCACCGAGGTGGAAGAGCACGGTGACGAGGTTTCCGGGGCTCGCGTCGATCTTGTCGGCGAAGTCCGTGATCGAGGCACCGCGGCGCAGACGCACCACGGTTCCGCCGTCGCCACGGGGAACGCTCACGCCACCCAGCGACGGGGCCTCGCGCAGCTCGAACTCTGCCCTCTTCGTGCGCTTGGACTTGCGAGCCTTGTTCTTGCCGCCACCGCGACCGAATGCACCAGCGGTTCCGCCGCCGGGGCCGCGACCGCGGCCACCTGCACCGCCACCACCTGCCGGACGGGGCGGGCCGAAGCCGGGAGCACCGGCCGGAGCGCCACCGGGCCGCTGGAAGCCGGGACGAGCGCCGCCGGCGCCGCCCGGGGCTCCGCCTGGACGCTGGAATGCGCCCGGACGCTGGCCGAAGCCGGTCGGTCGCGGCGCCTGGCCGGGTCCGCCCGGACGAGGAGCGCCGGGACGCGGCGCGGCCGGACGCGGGATGTTGCTCGGTGAGGACGTCGACGGCGGGCGCTGGCCCATGCCCTGCGCACTGGCGAACGGGTTATTGCCCGGGCGGGGGCTCGGGGTCTTGCCCATGCCCTGGTTGCTGGCGAACGGGTTGTTGCCCGGTCGCGCGGCCGGCGGCTTCGGCACGGATGCGCCGGGCTTGGCGGCGACCGGGGTGGCACCGCCCGTTGCGGATGCCGGGGCATCCGTCACGGGAGCGGCCTCGGCGGCTGCTGCAGCTGCCTTCTCGGCTGCTGCTGCCTTTTCGGCGGCGGCGGCCTTCTCGGCTGCCTGTGTCTGGCGCTCGGCCACCGTCAGCGGAGCCGACGGCATCGGCGGTGCGTCCGCGGCGGGAGCCTCGACGACAACCTCCGCGACCGTTGCAGCGCCGGGCTTGACGGCGAGCTTGGCCGGGGACGGACGTGCGCCGCCCGGCTTCGCGGGTGAGGCAGGAACCGGCGCGGTGCCGGCGGGAGCCTCAGAAGTGGTGGGTGCGGCGGAGCCGGTTACACCGTCTGCCTCGAGCGCGGCACGCAAACGACGCGCAACCGGGGGCTCAACGCTACTGGACGGTCCCTTGACGAACTCGCCCATCTCTTTCAATTTCGCAAGGGCTACCTTGCTGTCGACACCGAGTTCTGTAGCGATCTCGTGTACGCGTGGTTTCGCAGCCACAATTCTCCTGTTCCGGGTCCGCACCCGGAAAGGGGCAGACCGTTAGTAACGGACGGGTCTCATTTCGAGCCGCTCATTAGTTATCCATTAGCCAATTCAGCCTGTTCTCTAGTTGTTTCGCGCCCAAGGACCTGGTCACGCGAAGGGCACGCCCGAAAGCGTGTCGCCGCTGTGCGTCCTGGAAGCACGCGGCGGTGGGATGCAACCACGCACCTCGCCCGGGGAGAGTGGCGGTTTCATCCACCACGAGTTCCGATTCCTGGGCTACGACCCTCATGAGTGAGGACCGCGGGGCGCGCGAACGGCATCCAATGCACGTTCTAACGGGTTCCATCGTACCCCCTATTCGGTGTCCTCCAGAATGCTGTCCGGCTGGATGTCGATTTTGGCACCCGTGAGCTTGGCCGCGAGACGCGCATTCTGGCCTTCCTTGCCGATCGCCAGCGAGAGCTGGTAATCGGGAACGAGGGCACGGACGGCCTTGATGGACTCGTCGATGATGTAGGCGCTGGTGACCTTGGCGGGCGACAGTGCGCTCGCGACGAACGTCGCCAGGTCGGGCGAGTAGTCGACGATGTCGATCTTCTCGTTGTTGAGCTCGACGGTGACTGCGCGCACGCGCTGGCCGAGTTCACCGATGCAGGCGCCCTTGGCGTTGACGCCGGGTTCGGTGGCTCGAACGGCCATCTTGGTCCGGTGGCCTGCCTCGCGGGCGAGCGACACGATCTCGACGACTCCACTGGCGATCTCGGGAACCTCGAGTGCGAACAGCCGGCGCACCAGCGACGGGTGGGTGCGCGAGACGGTGATCTGCGGGCCCTTGAGCCCCTTGCCGACAGCCGTCACGTAGACGCGGATCCGGGCGCCGTGAACGTAGCTCTCACCGGGCACCTGCTCCTCGGGCGGCAGGATCGCTTCGATCGTGCCCAGGTCGACGTGGATCATCCGCGGGTTGGGACCCTGCTGGATGATGCCGGCGACGATTTCACCCTCGCGCCCCTTGAACTGGCCGAGCACAGCGTCATCGGCCAGGTCGCGCAGGCGCTGGTTGATGACCTGCTTCGCGGCGTAGGCCGCGATGCGGCCGAAGTCGCTCGGGTTGTCGACGGCTTCGCCGATGACGTTGCCCTCTTCGTCGTGTTCGGGCACAAAAATGTCGACGTGGCCGGTCTTGCGGTCGAGTACGACGCGCGCTTCCGGCAGTTCCTCGGCGGCCTGCTTCGTCGCTTCACCCTGGTGGGTGTGCTTCTGATAGGCCGTCAAAATCGCTTGCTCAATAATCTGCACGAGCTCCTCGAAGGGAATCTCTTTCTCGCGCTCCATTTGCCGCAACACGCTGAGGTCGATGTCCATGGCCGGCCTCCTCTATTCAGATCTTGCCGCCGCGAAACTGCGCAGCGGGCTCACCTATACGGTACCCGACTCCGCGCGCTCGCGGCGCACGTTGGGGAAGCGGGCGCGCGTTCCTTGGCGCGCCCGCTTCCCGAAAGCGTGCCGGGAGGCTCAGCTGAAGCTGGCGACGACGTCGGCCACGGCGACCTGGGTGCGTTCGCCGGAGCGACGGTCCCAGAGCTCGACGATGCCATCCGCGGCCCCACGGCCGACGATGACGATGCGCGGGATGCCGATCAGCTCGGCGTCACCGAACTTGACGCCGGGAGAGACCTTGCGGCGGTCGTCGTAGAGCACGTCGCGGCCCGTGGCCTCGATCGCCGCGACGACGGTCTCCGAGGTCTCGAAGACGATCTCGTCGCGGCCGGTGGCGATGACGTGCACGTCGAACGGGGCAACGGCTTCGGGCCAGATCAGGCCCTTGGCGTCGTTGTTCAGTTCGGCGATGACGGCGAGGGCGCGAGTGACGCCGATGCCGTAGGAGCCCATCGTGACGGTGACAAGCTTGCCGTTCTCGTCGAGCACCTTGAGCCCGAGCGCCTCGGCGTACTTGCGGCCGAGCTGGAAGACGTGCCCGATCTCCATGCCGCGGGCCAGTTCGACGGGTCCGGAGCCGTCGGGCGCCGGATCATCGGCGCGCACATCCGCGGCCTCGACGGTGCCGTCGACCTGGAAGTCGCGGCCGGCGACCAGCCCGAAGACGTGCCGGCCCGGCTCGTTGGCGCCGGTGATCCACTCCGTGCCGACGACCACGCGCGGGTCGACGAGGAAACGGATGCCGGTGACCGACTTCTCGCCGAGCACGGCCCCGTTCTGCGACCACGGGCCGATGTAACCCTTGACGAGTCCGGGGTGCTTGGCCAGGTCGGCCTCATTGGCCGCCTCGGCCTCGGCCGGGGCGAACGCGACCTCCACCCGTTTGAGGTCGACCTCGCGGTCGCCCGGCAGTCCGATGATGACGAGCTTGCGGGAGCCGTCGGGGTGGGTGAGGGCGAGGACGACGTTCTTGAGCGTGTCGGCAGCCGTCCACTCGCGGCCGTCCGGGCGGGGGTGTGCGCTGTTCGCCCGGTCGACGAGGGTCTGGATGGTCGGCGTCTCCGGGGTGTCATGCACGACGGCGGCCGGGAACCCGGCGAAGTCGATGGCCTCGGGCGCGAGCGTGGTGAACGCCTCGACGTTGGCCGCGTAGCCTCCGTCGGAGCGCACGAACGTGTCTTCACCGACCGCGGTGGGGTGCAGGAACTCCTCGCTCCGTGAACCGCCCATCGCGCCGGCATCCGCCTTGACGATGACGTACTCCAGGCCGAGCCGGGTGAAGATGCGCTCGTAGGCGTCACGCTGGGCCTGGTAGCTGAGGTCGAGGCCGGCATCCGTGTAGTCGAAGGAGTAGGCGTCCTTCATGGTGAACTCGCGGCCGCGCAGCAGGCCACCACGCGAGCGAGCCTCGTCGCGGTACTTGTCCTGGATCTGGAAGATCGACAGCGGCAGGTCTTTGTAGCTGCTGTAGAGATCCTTCACCATCAGGGTGAAGACCTCTTCGTGGGTGGGGGCCAGCAGCAGGTCGCTGCCCTTGCGGTCCTGCAGGCGGAACAGGCCGTCACCGTACTCGTCCCAGCGACCGGTGATCTCGTAGGGTTCGCGCGGCAGCAGGGCGGGAAAGTGCACCTCGAACGCGCCGGCGGCGGCCATCTCCTCACGGATGATGGTCTCGATCTTCGCCTTGACCTTGAGGCCGAGCGGCAGCCAGGCGAAGATGCCCGGCGCCTGGCGGCGGATGTAGCCGGCCCGCACGAGCAGGCGGTGGCTGGTGACCTCGGCGTCCGAGGGGTCTTCGCGGAGGGTACGGAGGAAATAGTTGGAGAGGCGTGTAGGCACCCCCCTACTTTACGGCGCGTGTCCGCCCGGGGTCGCCCATCTCCCCAGCTCCCCCGCGAAAGCGGTCGGTTACGGACAAAACACGCTCCCCGAGCACGCGGAGGTGTCTTGTCCGCAACTCAGCGACGGGGAGGCGCTACTCGGAGACCACGACGACGGGCTGGCCGACGCTCGTGTCGGAGGCCGGCATCTCAGCGGCCAGGCGATTGGCCTCCTCGATCAGGGTCGCCACGATCTCCGACTCCGGCACGGTCTTGATGACCTCGCCGCGCACGAAGATCTGGCCCTTGCCGTTTCCGGATGCCACACCCAGGTCGGCCTCACGGGCCTCCCCCGGCCCGTTGACGACGCAGCCCATCACGGCAACGCGCAAGGGGACGGTCATGCCTTCGAGCCCGGCGGTGACATCGTTGGCGAGTTTGTAGACATCCACCTGGGCCCGGCCACAGCTGGGGCAGGAGACGATCTCGAGCTTGCGCTCGCGGAGGTTCAGCGACTGCAGGATCTGCAGGCCGACCTTGACTTCCTCGGCCGGGGGCGCGCTGAGCGAGACCCGGATCGTGTCGCCGATGCCTTCGCCGAGCAGGATGCCGAAGGCCGTCGCGCTCTTGATGGTGCCCTGGAACGACGGGCCGGCCTCGGTGACGCCGAGGTGCAGGGGCCAGTCGCCCCGTTCGGCGAGCAGCCGGTACGCCTTGACCATGATCACCGGGTCGTTGTGCTTGACCGAGATCTTGAAGTCGTGGAAGTCATGCTCCTCGAACAGGCTCGCCTCCCAGACCGCGCTCTCCACGAGCGCCTCCGGGGTGGCCTTGCCGTATTTCTGCATCAGGCTCGGCTCGAGGGAACCGGCGTTGACGCCGATCCGGATCGAGACCCCGGCAGCCTTGGCCGCGGCGGCGATCTTGCCGACCTGGTCGTCGAACTTGCGGATATTGCCCGGATTGACCCGGACAGCGGCGCAGCCGGCGTCGATCGCGGCGAAGACGTAGCTGGGCTGGAAGTGGATGTCCGCGATCACGGGGATCTGACTCTTCTTCGCGATGATCGAGAGCACTTCGGCGTCGTCCCTGGTCGGCACGGCAACGCGCACGATGTCACAGCCGGATGCCGTGAGCTCGGCGATCTGCTGGAGCGTCGCGTTGATGTTCGTCGTCGGTGTCGTCGTCATCGACTGGACGCTGACCTGAGCGTCACCGCCGACGAGGACCTTGCCGACCTTGATCTGGCGACTCTTACGTCGCGGAGCGAGAACCTCGGGTACTTTGGGCATTCCCAAATTGATAGCAGCCACGGCGTTATTCTAGGTCAGCCAACTGGGGAGATGGTCAGCATCCGCCGCCGGGTCGCGCGCCGACATCGGCGGGCCGCCGACGAGGATACGCTCGGTGGACAACGTCCGACTAAATCCGCGACGAGAACCCGACGCTGATACGAAGACGATTACACCAAGACAGTTGCACGAAGACGAAGGAGTCATCATGAGCTCGATCGATGTGGTCATCCTGGCCGGGTCACGCACCCCGCAGGGGCGCGTGAACGGCCAGCTCTCCGGCCTGACCGCGGTAGAGCTGGGCAGCGCCGCCATTGCCGGCGCGTTGGACCGTGCGGGGGTCTCCCCCGAACAGGTCGACGCGGTGCTGATGGGCCAGGTTCTCCAGGCCGGCTGCGGCCAGAATCCGGCCAGACAGAGCGCGATCGCGGCCGGGATCCCGTGGAATGTTCCGGCGATGACGCTGAACAAGGTCTGTCTCTCCGGGCTCGCCGCCGTCGTCGACGCGGCGCGGCTCATCCGCCTGGGCGAGGTCGACGTCGTCGTCGCCGGCGGCCAGGAGTCGATGTCCCAGGCACCGCACCTGCTCCCCGGCTCCCGCCAGGGCTGGCCGTACGGAAGCGTCATCGCCCTCGACCACGCGGCCCACGACGGGCTGACGGATGCCTTCGACGGGCTCTCGATGGGCCTCTCCACCGAGCGCATCAATGGCCGGCGCGGCATAGACCGCGCTGAACAGGATGCCGTCGCCGCCGCCTCGCACCAGCGCGCGGCGGAGGCCACCCTCAACGGACTCTTCGAGGACGAGATCACGCCCCTGAGCGTGCCGCAGCGTCGCGGGGACCCGCTCCTCGTCACCGCGGACGAGGGCGTGCGCGGTGACAGCACGACCGAGACGCTCGGCCGGCTGCGCCCGGCATTTTCGCCGGACGGCACCATCACCGCAGGGAACTCCTCACCGCTCAGCGACGGCGCGAGCGCGCTCGTGCTGAGCAGCCGGTCCTGGGCGGAGGAACGCGGGCTGCCCTGGCTGGCGGTGGTGAACGCATCCGGCCATGTTGCCGGGCCGGACAACTCGCTGCACTCCCAGCCGGCGAACGCGATCAAGCACGCGCTCGACCGGGAGGGTTGGGCGGCCGGAGACCTGGACCTGGTCGAGATCAACGAAGCCTTCGCGGCGGTCTCGCTCGAGTCGACCAGAGAACTCGGCCTCTCCGCCGAGCTGGTCAACATCCACGGCGGCGCCATCGCGATCGGGCATCCGATCGGCGCGTCCGGTTCGAGGCTCGCCCTACACGCTGCGCTCGAGCTGGCCCGTCGTGGCGGCGGCAAGGCGGCCGTCGCACTCTGCGGCGGCGGCGGCCAGGGTGAGGCCCTGCTGCTCTCCCGCTGACGCACGGGCCGACGGGACACGGATCACCTCGGCCTCCCGACGGGGAGGCGCGCCTCGACCAGGAATCCGCCCGTCGGCCTCCGTTCGGCCCGCAGGGAGCCGCCGAGGAGTTCGGCGCGTTCCCGCATGCCGAGCAGGCCGCCGCCCGGAACGATCGCCGGGTCGTGCGGCGCGGCTCCGGGGTTGGTCACGGTGAGCCGCACGTCCGGGCCGTCCAGGCTCAGTTGAACGGATGTCGACGTCGCCCCGGAGTGCCGCAGCACGTTGGTGAGCGCCTCCTGGCTGATCCGGTAGATGGCGAGCTGGGTGGCCGCCGAGATCTCCCCGGTCGCCGGCCCGGCCTCGTTGACCAGGTCGACGTGCAATCCCTGGGCGCTGAACGAGTGGACCAGGGCGGGCAGCCCGCCGAGGTCAGGCCGGGGGGCCCGCGGCGCGTCGTCGTCAGCTGCGGGATCGACGTCGGCCCGCAGGATCCCGAGCACCGTGCGCACCTCGTCGAGCGCGGTCTTGCTCGTGGTCTTGATGCTGGCGAGGGCCTCGGCGGCCTTGCCGGGCGAACTGTCGATCAGGTGCAGCCCGACGCCGGCCTGCACGTTGATCTGGTTCAGCGAATGGGCGAGCACGTCGTGCAGTTCCCTGGCGATCCGCACCCGCTCGCGCTGCTCGGTCGACTGACGGCGGGCATCCGCCCGGATTCGCAGCTCGCGGATCTGCTCAAGCCTGGTGCGAATCGTCTCACCGAACCCCATCAGGATGGCCAGGGCGAGAGTGGTGAAGGCGACCCTGGCCGGCTGCAACGGAACGCCGAACAACCCGGCGATACCGATCGTGGCCACCCAGACGGCGGCGACGGAGGCGTAGACCCAAACCCTGGCGCCGCGCACAATGCCGAGCACGATCGCGAAGGCGACCGCCAGGTATGGCACCCCGATGTCGGGGCGGAGCAGCACGAGCGCGGCGCCGGCCGCGGCGGTCACGGCGACGACCGGACCCGGGTAACGGCGCGCGCCGAGCAGGGCGAGCGGGCCGATGATGGCAAGGGCAAGAGCGACGTACCAGCCCGGACGAGGCCAGCCGTAGGCGAGCTCACGGCCGAACACCCGGCCCAGTTCCCTGCCCGCGTCCGGACCGAAGTCACGCCCAGACCTGGCCAGGACCGCGACGGCGGGCACCTGCACGAGGAAGGAGACGACCACGGGGAACCAGAGCGCTGCCGTGGCCGGGATGCGGGTTCCGTAGCCGCCGCCGGGGCGACCCCGGTCGTGGTCGTACCACGGAGCGTCCGAATCCCAGTGTGGAGGCATGTTCCGATGCTACGACCCCGGGGTGGGTGAGGCATCCGCCCGGGGCCGGGCTGCGGCTGCTCCCCGGGAACGGGTCAGCCGAACAGGCTGATCGGCTTGACGATGTCGGCGTAGATGAGCAGCAGGCTCATTCCGCCGAGCACGATCACCACGGCGAAGGTGAGCGGCATCAGCCGGGCGGTGTCGACGGGGCCGGGGTCGGGGCGTTTGAACAGCCGGGCGACCCAGCGACGCAGGCCCTCCCAGAGCGCCCCCGCGACGTGCCCGCCGTCGAGAGGCATCAACGGAATCAGGTTGAACACGAACAGGGCCACGTTGAGTGAGGCGAGAAGTCCGAGCATGCTGGCGAGCTTGCTGTTGACGGGGATGGTGTCGATGCTCGCGATCTCGCCCGCGACCCGACCGACGCCGACGACGCTGATCGGCCCGTTGGGGTCGCGCTCGCCGGGGCCGAAGGCCGCGTTTGCGATGTCGACCATCCGCTGCGGCAGGTTGGCGATCATGTGCACGACGGCGCCGATGTTGTCGCCGACGGCCGGCAGCACGGCCGTTGCCGGCTGCTGAACCAGCTCGCCTGCCGGGCCGATGCCGACGAAGCCGACCTCCTGGGTGACCGACTTGCCTGACGCGTCCTGGACGACCTTGCCGGCCGCATCCAAAACATAACGCTCGGTGAGCTTGGGCGTGATTGTCAAGGGCTGGTCCGTGCCGTTGCGGTCGACGACGACGGTGAGCGCGGTACCGGGCGAGTTGCGAATCAGGTCCGTCGATTGGGCCCAGCTGTCGATCGCCGTGCCGTTGATGCTCACGAGCCGGTCGCCTGGCTTCAGCCCGGCCGCGGCGCCCGGCGCCTTCTCATCGGTCGCTGTGCAGGCCTGCCTGGCGCTGGTGGCCGGGAGCACGCACGCTGACACGCTCCCGACGGTGGTGCTCGCCTGCGCGGTTCCGAATCCCATCAGGAGAACGGCGAACAGCGTCACGGCGATGAGCAGGTTCATGGTCGGCCCGCCGAGCATGATGATGATGCGTTTCCAGACCGGAAGCCGGTAGAACGCGCGGTGGTCCTCGCCGGCGCCGATGGTGTCGGCACTGGACTGGCGGGCGTCGTCGACCAGGGTGGACAGGGCGTTCGGTTTTTTCTCCGGAGCACCCTCCTGAACGAGTTGGTTGAAGAAGCCGGTGCTGGATGCCTGGACCTTGCCGCCCGTCTTCACCGGGGGGAACATGCCGATCATCGAGATGTAGCCGCCCAGTGGGATGGCCTTGACGCCGTATTCGGTCTCGCCCTTGCGGCGGGACCACAGGGTGGGGCCGAATCCGATCATGTACTGGGTGACCTTCACCCCGAAGGCCTTGGCGGGCAGGAGATGGCCGATTTCGTGCAGGCCGATGGACAGGGCGAGTCCGATCACCACGATCAGGACGCCCAGAAGATAGAGCAGCACGGTTTCCACAGTCGTAGATTACCCACTTCAAGCTGCGAAGGCGCTGGCCGTTGCGCATCACAGGTGTGGTTTGCTTGACTGTTGCACCAATTAGGAGGACCCCTCTGTCTGAGCCCCGCACCCCCGGCCCGATCGGCCTGCGCCTTGCCGATCGGTTCCACATCGACCGTCTGATCGGCACGGGCGGCATGGCGGACGTCTATCAGGCGACGGATGTCGTGCTCGGGCGCACGGTTGCGGTCAAGCTCTTCCGGATGGACACCGCCGACGACGCGGGCCCCGAGAGACAGAGCGGTGAGGTCGCGGTGCTCGCGAGCCTGAACCATTTCGCCCTGGTCACCCTGTTCGACGCCGGCACCGAGGTGATCGATGGTGTCCCCCGCACGTTCATCGTGATGGAGTTCGTCGACGGGCGCGATCTTCGCAGCCGCATCGGCGACGGCCCCGTGCTGCCGGCCGAGGTCGCCGAGATCGGGGCGGACCTCGGCGAGGCGCTGCACTACGTGCACTCGCAGGGCATTATCCATCGCGACATCAAGCCGGCGAACGTGCTGCTCGCGCCGTCGGGCTTTCCCGGCAGGGGAATGCACGCCAAGCTCGCCGACTTCGGCATCGCCCGCCTGTTCGATGCCACCCACCTCACCAAGACGGGTTCGCTCCTCGGCACGGCGGGCTACCTCAGCCCCGAGCAGGCCCTGGGCGAACCGATCGGACCGCCCAGCGACGTGTATTCGCTCGGCCTCGTGCTCCTTGAGTGTCTGACCGGCGAGCGGGCCTTCCCCGGCTCCGCGATCGAATCCGCGATGGCCCGGCTACAGCGTGATCCCGTCATCCCCGATTTCCTCGGCAGCGGTTGGGCCGAGGTGCTCGGCGGGATGACCAACCGGGTCGCGGCGGAACGGTTCACCGCCGAACGGGCAGCAGTGGGCCTGCGCAGCCTCGTGGCCGAGCCTGGGCCTGCAGCGTTCGACGCCCATTCCGTGCTCGAGGACGGGGGCGTGCTCGCGGACGGAACGGCGGCGACGGAACTGCTGGGCGACACGGTCGTACTGGGCGCATCCGGCCCGGCGGACCCCACCGCGCTGCTCGACCCCACCGCCGTGCTTGACAAGACGGCCGGGCTCGACAAGACCGCGCTGCTCGACCCCACCGCCGCGCTCGACAAGACGGCCGGGCTCGACAAGACCGCGCTGCTCGACCCCACCGCCGCGCTCGACAAGACGGCCGGGCTCGACAAGACCGCGCTGCTCGACCCCACCGCCGCGCGAGCAGACGCGCCGACGGAGTTTCTCCCCGTCGGCCGGCAGACCGGTGCGGCGCGTGCCGCCCCCTCGACCGCGCCCGGGCGCCGCAAGCCGACCCGGCGAATCGTGGCGGCACTCGCCGCTGCGGCGGTGATTGCCGTCCTGGCCGCCGTCCTGTTCGCTCTCCGGCCTGCCGCACCGGAAACCGCCCCTCCGGGTTACCCGGCCGTGGACGGCACCCTCGGCACCCACCTCGAGCAGCTCCAGGAAAGCATCCGGCCATGATCATCCCCTCCCGCCTCGCCACCAGGGTGGCCACTGCGCTCCTCGTGGTTGCCGCGCTGACCGCCTGCTCCGGGCCCGCCCCCGAGTTGGCGCCGCCGACGGCCGAGAAGCTGCAGTCCGGAGTGCTCGGAGTCACCACCGCCGCCGCCGCGGGCGACTTCGCCGAGGCGCAGTCCGCCCTCACCGCCGTGCAGGCCGACCTGCTCACCGCCGCAGCATCCGGGCAGGTCTCCGCGGCGCGCTCCGCAAAGATCCAGTCCGCGATCAACCTGGTGACCGCGGACCTCGCCGACGCGATCGAGGCCGCTACTCCCACGCCGACGGCCACCCCCACGCCCGAGCCGTCCGTTGACAAGGGCGACAACAAGGACAACGGTAAGTGCAACAAGAAGAAAGAGGACTGCGGCGACTGACCGCCTGGAGGATGCCATGCCCACTCGACTCGTTGTCGGCGCCGGCCTGATCGGACGCCCGCTCGCCGAACGCCTCGCCGCTCGCGGCGACCGGGTCACCATTGCCACCCGATCGGGATCCCCCGCGACCGGGGCCACGTCCCTCGTTCTTGACGCCGCCGACCGCGAGGCGTTCACCCGTGCGGCGACCGGGGCGGAAACGATCTTCCTCTGCACGAATCCTCCGTACACGCACTGGCCTGCCCAGTGGCCACCGATCGTCGACGCCGCCGTTGCCGCGGCATCCGCCACCGGTGCGGCCCTGGTCGTGATGGGCAACCTGTATTCCTACGGCTCACCGAGCGGCCCGATGACCGAGCACTCGCCGGAGACGACCACCGAGACCAAGGGCCTGGTGCGCAAGGACGGCTGGCGGAAGGTGCGTGAGGCTCACCAACGCGGCGAGCTGCGCGGCGTTGAGGTGCGCGCGAGTGACTATTTCGGTCCCGGCGCCACCGGCACCGCCCACCTCGGTAAGGCCTTCTTCGCCTCGATCCTCGCCTCGAAGACCGCCCGGGTGGTCGGCCGGCCCGGCCTGGCGCACAGCTGGAGCTACCTGCCCGACATCGTCGACACCCTGATCGCGGCCGCGGACTATGCCGGAGAGTGGGGCCGGCTCTGGCACGTGCCCAGCGCCGCGGCGAGCCGGATCGAGATTGCGGGCCAGGTCAACCAGCACTTCCGGACGAACGGGAAGGTGGCCGCGTATCCGCAGTGGCTGCTCCGGGCGCTCGGCGCGGTGAACCCGATGATGCACGAGGTCTGGGCATCGAGCTACCAGTTCACGGTGCCCTACCTGATCGACTCCACCGAGACCCAGCGCGAACTCGGTGTCGCGGCGACGCCGTGGGCGGACGCCCTCGCCACGACCGCGGAGAGCTACCGCGGCTGAGGCTCAGGAGCCTCGCCGTGCCCCCGCGCCCGTTTCCGCAGCCCGCTACCGCGGTCGCCGGGGCGCGCTGCCGATTCGGGCGCGGCCTGGCGATCCGCCGGGTCGGGCACGAGCGACGCGGCGTCAGCGGGCGAGCAGTTTGTCGGCCGCGGCCCGAGCCCAGGCCTCGGCTGCGGCAAGGGACTCGCGGGTGAGCGGGCCATCCTGCTCGTGCGCCTCGACCACCCGTTGGATGGTGTCGACGATGTCCAGGAACCCGATCACACCGGCGTGGAAAGCCGTGACGGCCTGTTCGTTCGCCGCGTTGAAGACGGCCGGATAGGTTCCCCCTGCCCGGCCGACCTGCTTGGCCAGGTTGACGGCGGGGAAGGCCACGTCGTCGAGCGGCTCGAAGGTCCAGCCCTGCGGGACGGTCCAGTCGATCGGGGCGCCGACGGCGGCTACCCGGTTCGGCCAGTCGAGGCCCAGGGAGATGGGCAGGCGCATGTCGGGCGGGGAGGCCTGCGCGATCGTCGACCCGTCGATGAACTCGACCATGGAGTGCACCACCGACTGCGGGTGAACGACCACGTCGATGCGTTCGTAGTCCACGTCGAAGAGCAGGTGTGCCTCGATCACCTCGAGGCCCTTGTTCACGAGCGTGGCCGAATTCGTCGTCACCACCGGCCCCATGTTCCAGGTCGGGTGGGCGAGCGCCTCTTCCGGCGTGACATCCGCGAGCTGACCGCGACGGCGGCCCCTGAACGGCCCGCCGGATGCCGTGAGCACCAGGCGCCGCACCTCGCCGGCCGTGCCGGAGCGGAGCGCCTGCGCGATCGCGGAGTGCTCAGAATCAACCGGCACGATCTGCCCCGGTTTGGCCCGCGCCTTGACCAGGTCGCCGCCCACGATCAACGATTCCTTGTTGGCCAGGGCGAGCGTGCGGCCGGCGGCCAGGGCCGCGAGTGTCGGCCCGAGGCCAACGGAACCGGTGATGCCGTTGAGAACGACGTCGGCGTCGACATCCCGGACCAGTTGTTCGGCCTCGTCGATGCCGAGGGCCGTCGCGTCGACCTCGAACTCGGCCGCCTGGCTGTCGAGGAGAGCACGGTTGCTGCCCGCGGACAGCCCGACCACCTCGAACCGGGTCGGGTTCGCCTTGATGACATCGAGGGCCTGGGTTCCGATCGAGCCGGTGGACCCGAGAATTACTACTCGTCTACGCACCATCCCATGCTAGGTGCAGGCCGCCGGGCGCGGGTCGGAGATTGCCGGGACTTGCCCCCGGCCGGCGGAATCCTCGGGCCGTCCCGGTGGGGCTTATCGACGGTCGGCGTCGCTGGCGGTAGTGTCGACGGGTGACCGGTGCCAGAGTCGAACCCCAGAACGAACCCCTCGCCGACCCGTCGGAGGAGGTGCCAGAGCCGACGAAACGGCCCGGATTCGTCTACTTCCTCGGTTACGGCATCATGGCGCCGATCGCTCGTCTGGTCTTCCGTCCCACTATCACCGGACGCGAGAACATCCCACGCGAGGGCCGGGTCATCCTCGCCAGCAACCATCTCTCCTTCATCGACAGCATCGTGATTCCGCTGACGACGCCGCGCCGGGTACAGTTCCTGGCCAAGTCCACCTATTTCACCGGCACCGGGTTCAGGGGCTTCGTCTCGCGCACCTTCTTCACCTCGATCGGCGCGGTCGGGGTGGAACGCGGCGCCGGGCAGGCGGCGCAGGACGCCCTCGACGCCGGCCGCAACATCCTGGAGGCCGACAGCGCCTTCGCCATCTACCCGGAGGGCACCCGCTCCCTCGACGGCCGACTCTACAAGGGCCGCACCGGCGTGGCCTGGCTCGCCCTGACCACCGGGGCCGTCGTCGTGCCGGTCGGACTGGTCGGCACCCAGGAGATCCAGCCCGTCGGAGCGAAGCTTCCGCGCATCCGTCAGGTCACGGTGACCTTCGGCACGCCGATCGACCTCAGCCGGCACGGTTCGCCGGACTCCGGCAAGGCCAGGCGCGGCGCGACCGACGAGGTCATGGCCGCGATCCATGCGTTGTCTGGGCAGGAGCTGGCGGGAAAGTACAACGAATCGCCGCCTTCAGGAACTCTTCAGAAACTGGCCGATCGCGTGTTCCCGCGGGAGCGGGTGTAGCCCGTACCTGCCGGGCGAAACACGGCGGAAATCGGCGCGACCTAAGCTGGGTAGCATGTCTGCCCAGTATTCGGTCCCCCAAGAACGCAAACTCCTCACCGCCCTCCCGGGCCCCAAGTCGGTCGAGCTGCAGGAACGTCGCCTGCGCTCGGTGTCCCGCGGCGCGGGCACGCTCGCCAATATTTACATGGACCACGGAGCGGGCGCGATCCTCGTTGACGTCGACGGCAACCAGATCATCGACCTCGGTTGCGGCATCGGCGTCACGACCATCGGCCACGCCAACACCGAGGTGGCCGCCGCGGCTGCCGCGCAGGCCGCGAAGCTGACCCACACCCTGTTCACCGTGACGCCCTACGAGAATTACGTCGCGGTCGCCGAGAAGCTCGCCGAGATCACGCCGGGCGACTTCGAGAAGCGTTCCGTGCTGGTGAACACCGGTGCGGAGGCCGTCGAGAACGCGGTCAAGATCGCCCGCAAGTTCACCGGCCGCCGCGCGATCGTCGCCCTCGACCATGCCTTCCACGGTCGCACAAACCTGACGATGGCGATGACCTACCGCCCCTGGCCGGAACGCGCGGGGATGGGGCCGTTCCCCGGTGAGATCTACAGCGTCCCGACGAGCTACCCCTACCGTGACGGCCTGACCGGCGAGGAAGCCGCCGCGAAGACCATCGACTACATCACGACCCACATCGGGGCGACCGAGATCGCGGCCTTCTTCGTGGAGCCGATCCAGGGCGACGGCGGCGTCGTCATCCCCGCGCCCGGCTATTTCGCGAAGATCCGCCAATTCTGCACCGACAACGGGATCGTGCTCGTCGCAGATGAGATCCAGGCCGGGATCGCCCGCACCGGCACCTGGTACTCGATCGAGCACCACGACGTCATCCCCGACCTGGTCACGACGGCCAAGGGCATCGCCGGCGGTTTCCCGCTGGCCGCGGTCACCGGCCGCGCCGACATCATGGATTCCGTGCAGCCCGGCGGCATCGGCGGAACCTTCGGCGGCAACCCCGTCTCGACCGCCGCCGCTCTGGCCGTGTTCGACCTGATCGAACGCGATGACCTGCTCGGTGAGGCCAGGCGGGTCGAGAAGGCCCTCTGGGACCGCATCGGCGACTGGCCGGAGCGGTTCCCGGTCGTCGGCGACGTGCGCGGCAAGGGCGCCATGTTCGGCGTCGAGCTCGTGCACCCCGGCACGACAACGCCGTACCCCGAGGCGCTCACCGCCATCATCAAGCACGCCACAACGAACGGCGTGATCGTGCTGGATGCCGGCAGCTGGGACTCCGTGCTGCGCATCATGCCGTCGGTCGTCATCTCCGAAGCACTCATCGACGACGCGATGAGTGTCATCGAGGAGACCCTCACGGCCCTCTCCGGTTCCTAACCCCCACCCGCCCTCCCGCGAGAGTGCAGTTTTCGCCCCTTCAGCCGATGCGAAGGGGCGAAA
>NZ_JASISS010000049.1 GCF_030063195.1 Cryobacterium sp. PH31-AA6 | reverse complement strand
TCTGCTGTCACGGCGGTGTCGATATCGCCCAGGCCCTGACGGATGGACTCGGCGGCGTCGACGGAGAGGGTGCCGGCGGCGACGGCGCGGGCGATCGGGGCCTGCCACGACGCGGGCGTGTCCGTGGCTGCTGGTGATCCCGTGGGGGCTGGTGATCCCGTGGGTCCGGTCGGACTCGCGGGGGGTCTGAGTAGGCCCTCAGGGCCGGGCGAGCCCGGATCTGTGTCCACGGTGGTATCGCCGGGTGTGAGCGTCTGCTCGGCCTGCCGGTCCGCGGCCTCGGTGCGGGCGAGCATCGTGCCCACGGCGACGAGCTTGAACGCCTCGTTCTTGCTGGAGCCGGTGACCTTCTGGATCATCGCCTCCGGGGAGAGGAACCCCTGTCGGGCGGCGAGACCCGAGTGGCCCAGCTCCGGGCGGGAACGACGGGCGATGGTGCCGGCCATCCACGCGGCGCAGGTTTCCAGGAGACGGCGGGCGGTCGCGATGTCACGCTGACCAGCCAGGGCCGCGGCATCCGAGAGTGCCTCATAGTCGGCACTGTTGCAGCCCAGACGGGCGACGGCATCTGCCGCTTGTCTGAGTTGTTCTGCCGGGGTGGTCATAACATGATTTTAGCAAGAATGGAACACAGATGTGAGAGTTTGTCACGTCTTGTGGATAAGTTTTTCGAAGGTTTATCCACTGGCCTCGACAGGCTCGACCACCGGCCGCGCGCGCTGACCCACCTGGGGTCGACCGCCGTGGCGGGGTCGACCTTGGTGGGTCAGCGGGACTGGGCGGCTGTCACGGCGTCCTGGGCCCGGGCGGCCAGCAGGAGGTCTGCCGCCTTTTCGCCGATGACGATGGTGGGGGCGTTGGTGTGGCCGCGGATGATCATCGGCATGATCGACGCGTCGGCAACCCGGAGCCCATCGACGCCGCGCACGCGCAGATCCGGGTCGACGACCGAGGCCGGGTCGGAACCCATCCGTGCCGTGCCGACCGGGTGGTAGAGCGTGTGGGCGTGGTCGGTCACCGCCAGGGCCAGCCGCTCGGCGCTGCTCATCGCGGCGCCGTTGGGCGGCATGATCAGCCGGCCCGTGGTGTCGCCGCGCATGGTCGGGGTTTGGAGGAGCCGCTCGCACCAGGCCAGCCCTGCGAGCAGGGTGGCGAGGTCGGCGCCGTCGGGATCACTCAGGTACCGAGGGTCAACGAGCGCCTTCGCCAACGGGTCCGCCGAGGCGAGGCTCACCTGTCCGGTACTGCGGGGCTGCAACAGGATCGCGCCGACCGTCAGCCCGTGCTCGGGCGTGGGCACGAGGCCCTCCCCGACGTAGGCGACCGGGGCGAAAATGATCTCGATGTCCGCGAGGTCCAGCTCCGGGTTCGTGCGGATGAAGCCATAGGCCTCGGCGACATTCGAGGTGAGCATGCCGCGGCGCCGAAGCAGATAGTCGGCGATCTGCCGGGGCTTCTGCGCGTCGAACAGGGTGTCTCCGGCGGTCTCCGCGACCAGGCCGGAGAGAAGGTGGTCGCGCAGGTTCGCGCCGACCTCCGGTGAGTGGACCACGATCGGGATGCCGTGCCTGCGCAGTTCGTCGGCGTCGCCGATGCCCGACAGCATGAGCAACTGCGGGGTGTTGACGGCGCCGCCGCAGAGGATCGTCTCCCGCCGCGCCAGCACCCGGTGCCGGCTGTCGCCCTGCAGGTACTCGACGCCACTGGCCCGCCGGCCCTCGAAGAGAACGCGCGTGGCCTGCGCGCCCGTGCGCACGGTGAGGTTGCGGCGTCGCCGCGCCGGCTTCAGGTAGGCGTCCGCGGTGCTGACCCGGGCACCTCGATGCTGGGTGACCATGGTCTGGCTGAAGCCCCCCGGCTGCGCGGCGTTCGCGGTCTCGACCGTGTGGCCGAGCTCGGACACGGCGGCCAGGAAGGTACGCGTGTGACGGCTGGGGCTGCGTTGGGGCTCGATCCGGACCGCTCCGTCGCTGCCGTGTGAGGCATCCGTCGCGCCGGCGACCTGTTCGACCCTGCGGAAGTAGGGCAGGAGGGCCGCCCAGGACCACTCCGGTCCGGCCTGGTCGGCCCAGCCGTCGTAGTCGGCCGCGAACCCGCGCACCCACATCATGGCGTTCATCGAGGAGGAACCCCCGAGCACGCGGCCGCGCGGCCAGTAGACGCTGCGCCCGCCGAGGGGCGCCTGCGGGGTGGTGTCGTAGTTCCAGTCGAGGGCCGAGCGGAAGAGTTGGGCGAAGGCGGCCGGAATGTGGATCTCCGTCTTCTTGTCCGCCGGTCCGGCCTCCAGGAGCAGCACGGTACAGGTGGCATCGGCGCTCAGCCGGGCCGCGAGGGCGGAGCCGGCCGACCCGGCTCCCACGATCACATAGTCGAACGACTCCATCTCAAACGACTCGGCGTCGAACGACCCGGCGTTCGACGAACCGCCGTCGCGACCTGGGCCGGGCGTGCCCCCGCTCATCGCGCGACCTCCGCCGAGCGCAGTGCCTCCGCGGCGCGCAGGTCCTTCCGCAGGATCTTGCCCGATGCCGACTTCGGGATGCGCTCGACGAATTCCACCCGGCGCACCTTCTTGTGCGGGGCGACCTGGCCGGCCACGAACGCGATCACGTCCTCCGCGCTCAGCTCGGCGCCCGGCTGCGGCACGACGAACGCCTTCGGAACCTCCTCGCCGTCTTCGTCCGGCACGCCGATGACGGCCGCGTCGTAGATCGACGGATGCCCGAGCAACAGCGCCTCGAGCTCGGCGGGGGCCACCTGGTAGCCCTTGTACTTGATCAGCTCTTTCAACCGGTCGACGATCGTCACGTAGCCCTCCGCACTCACCGTCGCGATGTCCCCGGTGTGCAGGAACCCGTCCGCGTCGAGCGTTTCGCTGGTGGCCTCCGTGTTACCGAGGTAACCGAGCATGATGTTCGGGCCCCGGCAGAGCAGTTCGCCCGGCGCGCTCGTGCCCTCGGCCGGCTGGTGGATCTCCTCGCCGGTGGTCGGGTCGATCAGCTTGCACTCGATGTTCGGCAGGGTCAGGCCGACGGAGTCGAGCGGGATGTCGTCGCGGTCGAGCGGGATGGCGTGCGAGACGGGGCTCATCTCGCTCATGCCGTAACCCTGTCGCACCCGGCAGTCCAGCCGCTCGGCCACGGCGGCGCCGAGCGTGTGGTTGAGCGAGGCGGCACCGGAGAAGATGGTGTGCACGCTGGACAGGTCATAGTCCTCGACCAGCGGATGCTTCGCGAGCGCCACCGCGATCGGCGGCGCGATGAAGACATACGTGGCCGAGTACTCCTGGATGAAGCGCAGGAAGTCGGTGAGGTCGAACCGGGGCATGGTCACCAGTCCGGCTCGGCCGGCCAGCGCGATATTCAGCAGCACGGTCATCCCGTAGATGTGGAAGAACGGCAGCACGGCGAGCACACGGTCGTCGGGCTTCGCGCCGAGCAACGGCAGCGACTGGGCGACGTTTGCGACCAGGTTTCGGTGGGTGAGCATGACGCCCTTGGGGTGCCCGGTCGTGCCGGAGGAGAACGGCAGCACGGCCAGGTGAGTGGCCGGGTCGATGGTCACCTCGGGGGCAGCATGTCCCGCGCCGAGCAGGTCACGCAGCGAGGCGTGCCCTGGCGCGCCGTCGAGCACGACGACCTGCTCGGCGCCGAGACCGGCGAGAGCGGCGGCCTGCAGTGCCTGCTGGAGCAACGGAGACACCGTGAACAGCATCCTCGCTCCAGAGCCGCGCAGTTGGCCGGCGATCTCCTCGGCGGTGTAGAGCGCGTTGACGGTGGTCGCGGTGGCCCCGGCGCGCAGGATGCCGTGGAACACGGCGGCGAAGGCCGGCACGTTGGGCGAGTGCAGCGCGACGACCTGGCCGGGGGCGATTCCGCGGGCGGCGAGCGCCCCCGCGATGGCGTCGATCTGGCCGATCAGGGTCCGGTAGCTGGTCTCGGCCCCGGACGGCCCGTCGATGAGGGCGACCCGATCGAGGTCGGCTTCGGCGATCGAGCCGAACAGGTAGTCGTAGACGCTGAGGTCGGGGATGACGACATCGGGCAGGGGACTGGTGAATACCACGGCGAACTCCGTTGTTCGAGGAAAGTGCTGTTCAGGAAAAGAATACTGGCGGGACCGAGCGGGAGGGACTCGCCTCAGGCGCGGAAGGCGGCGGCGAACACCCCAGGCATCCGCAGCCAGGACGGCCGGGCAGCGAAACCGGTGAGCAGGCGTCCGGTGGCGGCCGCGCTGCGGGCCGTGACGAACCACGGCGGTTTCGGGAAGAGCGCGAACTCGCCGTGCGCGATCGACCGGGGGAACGGCCGGAATGGTCCGCTGGCGACGGTACGTTCCGGTGAGTCGATCAGCAGCGCGTTGTGTACGACGCCGATTCCGCTCTGCACGTCCGCCACGGTGTGACCGGGGTACGCGCCCCAGGGGGCCGCCGCGGTGAGAAACCCGAGGCCGGTCCAGGCGTTGATCGCGATCGTGCCGTAACGCAGCCGGGCGATGGCCTCACGGAACCCGGTGCCGAGCGAGCGGATCGTGCGCGGGTCGGCGATGATGTTCGCGCCCAGGGTGCCGACGAAATCCCGATTGACGGTGTCGACGGCGGAGTCGAGAAAGGACGCCCCGGTGCCGGGCAGTTCGATCACGCCGAGCACGGGAGAGAACGCCTCTGTCGACCCGATCACCGAATGGTCTTCACCTTCGCCGATCACGACCAGGAGCCGGCCGCCATCGCCGAGGCGCTCCGCGGACGGATACGCGGCGGCCAGCGCGGCCACCCGCTGATCGCTCCCCGGGTACCAGGCTGGGCGGGCGGGCGCCCGGCCGATGGCGCCCCGCAGCTCGGCCAGGAACGCGTCCTTCTGTGGCCAGTCACGGCTGAGCACGACCATCTGCCCGGCGATGCAGTTGTAGCCGCCATTGTGCAGCCGCTGAGTCGCCACATGCTCGGCCTGATAGCGCAGGTCGCGGCGCGTCCAGCGGCCGGGAAGCACGATGATGGGGGACACCCCGCCCAGCTCACTGGTGATCGTCTTGTCTAACAGTGGGGTGCCGGCGGCCTTGCCCTCGGCGCCGGACGAGCCCGGGCCGAAGACGACGGCGTCGTGGGTGGTGGCGCTGCCGGTCATGTGCACGTGCGAGATGTTCGCATGATGCGCCAGATAACCGCCGGCTGCGCCGTCGCCCACGACGATCCGCACGACACCATGCCGCACCAGGGGGGCGAGCGCGGCTTGGTAGACCGGCAGCATCCGAGACAGCACCGGGTTCAGTTTGAGCAGCACGACCCGGTTGTTCGCGATGAGTTCGTAGAGCACGTCGAGCGGCGGAATCGAGGTGATATTTCCGGCGCCGAGCACAAGGCCAATGCCCTGCGTGCGGGTGGGGTGGAGCTCGCCGAGACCGGCCGTCGCCTTGACGGTGCCGGCGGTCACACCGGGCGGCATCCACACCTCGGCGCGGAACCCGTGCAGCAGCAGCGCCTCGTGGGCGTTGTGCGGCAGCACCTGCACCGTGACCCGGTTGCCGGGGGCGGTGCCGAACCGGGATTGGGCCAGTGGGCTCTCGCCCCGGCCGATTCGGCCGACGCTGGCGGCCAGCTTCGAGGTGGCGGTGAGGACCGAGTATGGGCCGGAGATCCACTCCTCACCGACGAGCGGTGAGGCGGCAGCCAGACCCTTGATCTCGCTGGCGGTGCGGGCCCAGTTCTCGGCCTGCTCGGCGACCGCGGCATGCACGGCGCCAAGGAGGCCGGCCCGCTCCGAGAGGGGAGTGCGGGCCCAGCGGAGTTCGCCGGCGCTGAGCTCGGCGATCAGGGCGTCGAGTTCGGCGGGGGTGACCACCGGATCCGGGTCGGCAGCTTTCGCTGGGTTCATCCGGTCGAAGGTCGGCTCGGTGACGGTCATCAATCCCCTTTGATAGTTGACGAGTGCGCGCGGCCTGTTCAGGAGCACAACGCGACCGGATGTTCGTGCTTCACTATTGCTTCGAATCATGGCTGGCACCATGGGCGGTCGCCGTGGTTTCCCCCGGATTCTTTGTGCGGTCGCACAAAACAATCGAGTTCGGGCACCGTAGCATGGCGTCATGACCGATCAACAGGGAACCCTCGAGAGTGACGGCGGTGCCGCGAGAGATGCCGCGATCGACCTCTTCTCCGGACTGATCGACTCCGCCGATCTCCTGGCCGATGCCGTCTGCGCGCAGATCGTCGCTGGAGAGCAGGCGTACGGGGCTCAGAGCCTGCTGCCCCCGGACGTATTGCGCGGGATCGTCGGCGAGAACATCGCCGCCCTTGCCCGGGCCTTCATCGAGGGCACCGCCACCCTCGATGCGCCGCGGCGAGCCGGTCGGGTCAAGGCGGAGCACGGCATCCCGATGGCCAGCCTGCTGCACGCCTATCGCCTGGCCGGTCTACAGATCTGGGAGCTGCTGGTCACCCGGTCGGTGGCCAGTCAGAAATTCGAGGCGTTGCTGCTCGTCTCCGGAGAGGTGTGGGGGATGATCGACACCTTCTCGAACGCCGCCGCAGAGGAGTACCGGGCGGTCGTCGACGCGCAGGACCGCCGGAACCAGCAGGCACGGAGCCTGTTGCTGCTCAGCGTGCTCGACGGCAGTGCCACGCCGGTCGAGGCCGGTCGAGCGCTGCGCGTGCTCGGGCTTCCCGAACACGGCACGTACGTGCTTGCCACCGCCGAGCTGAGCTCCACGGGGGCGGATTCGCTGCCGGGCATCTCGCAGACCCTGCGCTCCGCCGGGGTCACTTCCGCCTGGACCACCCTGCAGGGTGACCAGGTCGGCCTGCTCGCCGTCTCCCCGGAGGCCGGGGCGGTCGCCGTTCGGGCGACCCTGGCCGCCGCTGCGACCACCAGGGTCGGGGTCAGCCGGCCGTTCACGCAGGTCGCCGGAGCGCCGGATGCGCTCCGCCAGGCCCGGATGGCGGTCGGCTGTGTCACCCCGGGCGGAATCGGCGCGCACTCCTACGGCGCCGCCCCGCTGGACCTGCTCCTGGTCGCCCAGCCGGGCTACGCCGCCGAGTTGCGGCAGTCGGTGCTCGGCGGTGTCCTCGCGGCGCAGGATGCTGACGTGCTGCTCCAGACCCTCGAGGAATGGTTCGCCGCGGACGGGTCGACCGCGCAGACCGGTCGGCGTCTGCACTGCCATCGGAACACCGTGCTCTACCGGCTGGCTCGGATCACCGAGCTCACCGGGCGGATGCCGTCCCGCCCGACCGACGCCGCCGAACTGCACGCGGCGCTCCGGGCAACGCGGCTCGCGGGGCGTTGAGGCTCGGACCGCCGATCGCCTGCGGCCGGCGGTCCTGCCGTGCGCCGACGGCTGGGCGCGTCAGTCCAGGTCGTCAGGGTCCTTGCCGGTGCGCTCGCCGGATTCCAGGCCGCCGATCGAATTCATCTCGCCCTCGTCGAGGGCGAAATCGAACACCTCGAAGTTCTCGCGAATGCGCAGCGGGGTCACCGATTTCGGGATGACCACGTTTCCGAGCTGGAGGTGCCAGCGGATGACCACCTGGGCGGCCGTTTTGCCGTGCCGCGCACCGATCCGGTCCAGGGTCTCGTCGCCGATCGCCCGCCCGCGGGCCAGCGGCGACCACGCCTCGGTCAGGATGCCGTGGGCGGAGTCGTATTCGCGCACCGCGGACTGCTGCAGCCACGGGTGTAGCTCGACCTGGTTGATCACCGGCGTTTCGACGCTCTCCGCGAGCAGGCGGTCCAGATGATGGGTGTGAAAGTTGGACACCCCGATCGAGCGGGCCCGTCCTTCGGCGCGCAGCAACTCGAGGGCACGCCAGGTCTCGATATACCGGTCCTGGCGAGGTGCCGGCCAGTGGATCAGGAAGAGGTCGACGTAGTCCAGGCCCAACCGGTCCAGGCTCTCGTCGAAGGCGCGCAGGGTGTCTTCGTAGCCGTGGCGGTCGTTCCACACCTTCGTGGTCACGAACACCTCGCCCCGGGGCAGGCCAGACCGGGCGATGCCCTGGCCGACGCCCGTCTCGTTGTCGTAGAGTGCGGCCGTGTCGATGTGACGGTAGCCGGCCTCGAGCGCGACCTGCACGGTGTCGGCGGCCGTGGCATCCGGCACCTTGTACACACCGAGACCGAGCTGCGGGATGCTGTGGCCGTCGTGGAGTCGAAGCAGCGGTGAGAAAGTCATGCCCCCATTAAACCGCCCCGCCCCACTTCGCCGAACTGTGAGGAAAGCACACCTCAGGGCCCGGAAATCGTACACAACTCACAGTTCGGCGGAGGCTGGGCGCGGGGAGGGGGTGGGGTGGTGCGGGGT
>NZ_JASISS010000048.1 GCF_030063195.1 Cryobacterium sp. PH31-AA6 | reverse complement strand
CCGAGGTTCCGCCGCCACCGGACCTGTAATCAAGGTCGTGAGAGATCCCGTAAACAAGGTGCTGAGACATGGTGTCAACAAAGTCATGAGACAGGTTGTAAACAAAGAGTTGAGACAGCACATACCAGGTGCCTGGACTGGCGCTACCATCAAGCGCTACTCGTCAGCTCTCTTGAGCCTGTACCCCGGGTTTGCGTACGTCGACGTTGTTGCGATCGAGGGCTACAACTGGGGCACCGCCGCGGCATGGAGTTCGTGGACCACCCCCTCGGCGCTCTTCGGGATCGCTCTCGGTCAGCTTCGTACCCTCGCCCAGGGCAAGCCGATCCTGACCGCCGAGACGGCCTCGGCCGAGCCCGGTGGCTTGAAGGCGCTATGGAACACGACACTGGTTCCGTATCTGAACGCGCTAAGCGACGTGACCGGATTCGTCGGGTTCGACCACAATAAGAAGGTCGACTGGCGGATTGCCAGTTCGTGTACGTCCGCGGCGTCCTTCGCGACCGCTCTGGCGCCCTGGTGCTGAGGCGTCTTGGGCGGGCAGTGTGATATCGGCTACTTGTCGGTCAGAGCGCTGCCAGAGGAGGTAACGGGACGCTGACGGCGCTCAGCGAAATTCCCCAGTCTTGAACTGGGGAATTTCAGTGAGCGCCGTCAACGCGAGAGAATGATCACCGTGACGTCGTCCTCGTGCGCGTCCGAGCCCACAACCAGGGCACAGATGCGCGCGACCACGTCACTCGCACTGGATCGATCCGCGACGATCGCAGCGACGTGCCGCAGCGCCTCGACCGTCCCGTCGTACAAGTCGAGGATCCCGTCGCTGCAGCTGATTAGCGCGTCGCCTGGCTCCAGGAGCACCTGCGCGATCGCCCACGGCTCGTCGCGCCACATACCGACAGGTAAGTTCAGAGAGGCTAGTCGGGTCCAGGAGCCGTCGGCACGCACGTGCAGGCTCAGCCCATGCCCGGCGTCAACGTAGCGGACGACTCCGGTTGTCTCTTCGAGGCGAGCGTGGAACAGGGTCGCGAACGAGTCGGTGTCACCGAGGTCCGCCTCGAGAAAGTCGGACGCACGGTCGAGGGGAACCGAGAGGTCGTCTGTGTTTCTGGCGCTCCGTATGACGGCGCGGACGGCGGCGGCGATGATGCCGGCTCCTACTCCCTTTCCCATGACGTCGCCTAGGGTAAAGGCGGTGCCTCCCGCCACGTTGTACCAGTCGAAAAAGTCTCCACCGATCGTCTTCGCCGGCAGGCAGATCCCGGCGAAGTCGTAGCCAGACGCACCCGAGCCGGTCTTCGGTACCAGAGCCTGTTGCACCACCGACGCCTCTTCGAGTTCGAGGAGGGCGAGTTGTTCCCGCGCACGCACGTCGGCCACATGATTGCGGGCAAGCCGAGCGAGATCGTTGACCACTGCAGCGGCGAGCCCAAAGGCGCTGGCGGAGAACACTCCGCGCATCAACTCGTTGGGGTTCTCCTCCAGAGTTGATCCGAGCAAAAAGGGGACGAGAAGTCCCGCACAGACGCCGAGGAACGCGTAAGCGACGTTGCGGCGTCCGGGCAAGGCGGCTACCCATACCGTGGGCAGGATCGCCAGCGATGCGAAGATCGACGCGCTCTCTCCCGTAGCGAAGCGCAGGATTCCGACGACGAGGAAGTCGAGCGCGGGAATGAGGAGCAGTACACGTCCGCTCGGATCGAAACGCGGGAGGATCGCCGCCAGAGCAGTTATCGCAGCCATGACGACAACGGCGGCGATCAAGGCCGTAGCGTTCGTGACCTCGATGGTTGGCACGACGAGGCTGAGCACGACGGCAACCGCGAAGAGGAACGCGACCGGAGCTTGCTTCATCAGAGGTGGCGGATAGTCGAGTCCGAGCACAGTGGTGGTCCTCCGTCGACCGATGGTTTGGAGGAGCGAATGAGAACGCGTCGTGGACCCGGTCACGAGGTGCTCGGCGAACGGTCTTTGGTGATCGTCCAGACGTTCCCGCCTTCCATGCGTTCGTACTCGAAAACGGTGACGAGTGCTTGGATGAACGCGAGACCCCGACCGGACTCCGCGAACTCATCCGGCATCTCACGACGTCCTGTGTCGATCCCGGGCGGATCGGCCGTATCGACGAGCACTGCACGAAGCGCGTTATCGTCGGCGGTGACGTCGAGCCGACACACGATCGTGGTCGTGGACGACGCGTGCTGGATGACGTTGGAGACCAGCTCGATGAGCGCCGTGTCAAACATCATCCGGTCCATCTCGTCAATGTCTCCCCGCTCCTCCCAGATCGATTCGAGCGTCGCGTGCACAACGTCCACACTGTCCGGGGGTGTGCGGAAGAGAAGCGTGCGCTCAGTCATGGTAGGCGTCGTAAGGTGTGTCGAATTTCGCGAGGACGCGGTCGAGATTGGATAGCTGCAGGACCATCGTGACCTGTTTGCTCGGCGCGGCAATGCGGAGATCGCCGCCCGCCTGCCGTGCGCTCTTCAAGCATCCGACCAGTGCGCCGAGACCGGAGGAATCCATGAACGTGATCGCACTGAGGTCCACGACGATTCTGGCGTTCCCGCCACTGATCGACCGCCGGACGCTCTCTCTAAGTTCGGGGGCGGTCACCATGTTCAGCTTCTCGTCTCCTCGGATGATTGCGATGTCTGGTTCTATCTTCTCGGTCGTGAACGTCATGCGTCCTCCTTCTCATGCGGGGTACTCGGGATGGGCTCAAAGCCCTGGTATGCGACAGCTCTGAAAAGGACACTCAGGACCACGAGATCGAATATCGCCCATGCGATGTTGACTCCGGTCCCGATCGGCTCGGCGCCGTTGAAGAACAGGTGGATGCAGCCCATCACTATCGCCACGACCAACAGGACCATGACAACCAGTTGGATCCGGATGAGTCGCCACGGCGTGCCGATCGACACCTGTCGGATCTTCGGCGTGACCGCGAAGCCGAGCGGGATCCGCAGCACCACGTTATTGACGGCGCTCGTGCAGGCCTCGATCCAGACAGGAAACAGGGCGAGGCTGTATTGCTGGCCTCGCCAGGTCGGCGTGCCTTTCGCTGCCACGAGGAACAGGAGCTGGTTGACGATCATGAACGGGATAAATCGGATGAAGAAGTCAAAGGCAAGCGAGGCGACGGGCAGGATTCCGAGGACTAGGAAGATGATTGGCGCAGCGAAGTAGACAACGGCAGCGTAGCCGCTGATGTAGCTCCACATCGTGGCGAAGTACATGAGGCGCTGCGGAACGCTGAGCGCCTTCTGGAGAAGAGGGTTCTCGCGGAGGAACACCTGCATGGTGCCCTGCGCCCAGCGCAGGCGTTGTGTGAGCATCGTCCCCGCGTCCTCCGGAGCCAAGCCATCGGCGAGAAGTTCGTGGTGATAGACGCTCTTCCAGCCGAGCCCGTGCAGGCGCATGCAGGTCGCCATGTCCTCGGTGACCGAGATGGTCGCGAGCGGCATGATCGGCTGCGCCTCCCCAGGTCGGTCGATAGCGATGCTCTGTAAGACGGATTGTACGGATTCTAGGGCGTTGAGCGGGGAGAACTCGCGGTCCGACAGGGACGAAACGATCTGTTCGATGTCGACGATGGTGTCGACGGAGGGTCCTCCCGCACTGGTCCGGGCGAGAGCACGAATCTCGGCGAGATCGTTCTCGAGGCCGGCGATATCGGAGGCGACGAGGGAGTAGCTCGCCGCGTCCACACGGCGGTGCAGATCGTAGGTGACGGAAGCGATTGGCGCTCCACGACCGATGGCCGCTCGTGCCTCGGCGATCGCCGTGGCGACGTCATCGAGGGCTGCCCGTACCGCGGTGTCGGCGGTGGCGGGGTGTGACTGCGCCTTGGCCACGGCGCGGGCCGCGGTGCGTAACGCGGCCGTGATACTCCGATCGATTTCGCGGACGTAGCCCACGATTCCCAGCTGCATGAGGGCCTCACGGCGCAGAACTGCGTTGGAGCCGCAAAAAAAGGCCGCGTTCCAGCCGTCCTTGCCCTGTTGGATCGGGCCGTAAAACAGCGGGGCCTGGCTTCCGAGAGGGTCGCCCGTGGCCACGTTCGAGAACACCTGGGGAGTCTGAACCAGGGCGACCTGTTCGTCGTTGAAGTACCCGAGCGTGTTGTCGAGGATCTCCGCGCGCGGGATCTGGTCCGCATCGAGGATGAGGATGAACTCACCCGTCGTGCGCTCGAGCGCGTTGTTGAGGTTCCCCGCCTTAGCGTGTCGGGGGCGGTCCTTCCAATCTTCCGAGCGGGTGATGTAACCCAGGCCCGCGCCCTCAGCGGCTGAGCGCATCTCGGCACGGTCGCCATCGTCCAGAATCCACGTCAGGTGCGGGAAGCGGATGGCTCGAGCGGCAGTTGCGGTCGCCATCACCATGTCGATGGGTTCGTTGTAAGTCGTGATGAACACGTCCACGGTCGCATTCTCAGCAGGAAGTGGGGGCGCCAGTCGGCCTCGGGCACGCCACATCGTCATCCCAAACAGACACACGTCGATCAGACTGTATGTCTCCGCAGCGACGAGCGGAACCGCAATCCACCACGCATCCCAGTTCAAGGAGTACAGCCACCGCCATCCGACGTAGTTCACGCCGAGGACGATCGTGAGGAGCACCAGCACGCGCAGCAGAAGCATCCGGCCCGGCGATGCAAGGGTGCTCTCAGTCCCGGGGCCAGTCGGGCCCCGCTTCTCGAACATCATCGGGGCACGATCCCGAACAGGAAACGCGTCTTCACCATGATCCAGAGCAGACCAAGGATGAGCACGTAGGCGAGCGAATTCACCAAGGTGTTCCCTTCGCGGAGAACCGGGACATTGGCGACGATTAGGACGAACAGGACATGCATGATGAAGACGTAGAGCGTCGCTTGGCCGAGCGGAATGAAGAACCAACCGAAAAGGCGATTCACGGGCTTCCAGAGCACACTCAATGCAGCGTAAGCGGTGATGGTGACGACGAACACGTTCACGACGCGTCCAAGATCAAGCGTGGTCCGTTCGAAGGCGAAGGAATAGACGTCCGAGAAGACATTCGCCGGTACGAGGCCAAGACGCACGTCGTAGGCGCTCGAAAGGTAGGGATTGTTCCACGAAAAGACCGCCAGAGCGACGGTTGCCACGATACAGACAGCCAGGACGATCCGCCCGCGGCGCGTGGCGAACCACGTCAGTACCTCGCGGCGGTGAAAACCCGCGACCATTCCGGTAACGAAGAGCGCCTGCCACGTCAGAAGCGGAAACGAGTCCTCGAACTGCGAGGGGAGGATGCGCAATTGCAGGAAGAACTGGGCGACGTAGACCGCCCAGCTCACGAGGAGGACGAGAGCCCATCGCCGTCGCGACAGCGCCCAGAGGATCGCCGGTGCGATCGCGAGCATGACCACGTACAGCCCGAGAACGTTGACCTGCCAGGGCCCCAGGCGCAGCAGTGCGATGTCGACGATGACAGACGGGTCGACCGGATAGCGAATGATGCTCTCGAAGTTGGCGTAGAGATTGTAGACGCGACCGGTCGCTTCGCTTCCAGCGGCACCGGTGCCCTGGTCGACGTAAGTGGTCGCCGGCGTCGAGTTCACGAAACCGATCAGGCTCACGATCCCGACGACGAAGACGACAACGACGGTCGTCACGTACAGCTTCCACGCCCGCCGGCCCGTGCGAAGTGTCACTTCTCCAATCCCGCCGCCGAGGACCTTCGGCCGGTAGACCAGCCCAAGGACCGCGCCGGAGAGCAGGACGAAAAGTTCGGCACCCGAGACCATGCCGATCGCCTCCTGCGTCACGTTCTGCCAGACGGAGAGGAGCGCAACATGGTTGACCACCACGAACACGATCGCAACACCTCGGAGCATGTCGATGCGCAGGTCACGGTTCGGCGGACCGTCGTAGGCGAGGGGACCGCGTCGTCCGCGCGAAAACCCCCACAGGGTCAGCGCGACCGCCGCCAAGAATACCGCAGCTATGACGATCCAGGCAGCGACGCCGTCGATTGTTCCCCCGCTGGCCTGCACAGGGGACGCAGGAACGAACGGTGTGTAGAGCGGACCGAACACGAGATCGCTCGTGGCGGCGTCGGCACTAAACGCCGCCACGGTCTCACCCGAGCCGGTGATGCTCCAATCGATGACGACCTCGCCGACCACGGCTCGCGCGGAGGAGGAATCGCGCCAGAGTACGACGTCGATCAGTGGATAGGCGTCGTCGGAGGTCGCCGCGATCACCTGCCGCCACCAGGCCCGCTTGATCTCCAACGCTCCCGAACCGCCAGCTCCCGGGCTATAGAACGCTGCCGTCTCCAGCATCAATGGTTTGCCGCCCGCCGCCGAAAAGCGGTCGTAGAAGTCGAGATCACCGCCACCGCGGAGGTCGGAGTCGAGTTCACCGTCCACCGGAACGGCGTTTTGCGGGGCGCCGCCACCGCTGACGTCGTGGTAGGCGGACAGGCCGACCCAATCGACGAAGGTATCGCCGGGGTAGAAAGGACCGTACGGGTCGTCCCTGGAATCGAGGGTGCCGCTGCCGTCTGTGTCGAGGAGGGCGTCGTCGGTGGATCGGGCGGAGGCGAACGGGTACGATCCCCCCGCTGCGGGGGACCACACCACGACCGCGTCCGGGAGGTCCTCATGCAGAACGTCCGCGAATACGCGGAAAGCTGCCACGTACTGCGCCGGCTTCTGCCCCCAAGGCACCCAGTTGACGTTCATGTCCGGCGCGAACCGAACGTAGAGCGGGAGGGCCTCTTTCTGCCGTGCGCCGGCGAGGGCATTCACCGCGGCCTCTGCAGCTTGCCGATCGAACGCACCCAGGTCTCCGGTCGGACGGAGGGTGACCGCAGCTAAGGCGCCCGCTTCCTCTGCCTGTCGCATGAACTGCGCGAGGTAGGTGGCCTCCGCGTCCGAAATCGGCACGGAAGCCACATGTTCCAGCACGCCCGAAGAGCGGCCAAGACGGTCGGTTTGCTCAGCGGCACTGTCGATGCTCCAGTCAAGGCTCGAACCGAAGTACGCCCCCGATTCCGGGGAGAACAGCGACTCAGTCTCGGCGGCGGCCGCCGGCGCGGCCGTAACAGCGAAACCTGCGACGACCGCGATGGCCAGAAGTTGCCGGAAGAATCGGCCGGACGATCCGCGGCGGCGACGCGCTGAGTCGCTCACGTGCGTGTTACGACCAGGACAGTGATGTCGTCGGTCGCCTGGCCTGAGGCGGCGAGCAAACGCACAGCCGAGAAGAATTCGTCCGTGCTCGCCGAGGCTCCTACCAGATCCGTCGCCTGCGTAAGGGAGTGCAGTGTCCCGTCATAGAGGTCCAGCACGCCATCGGTGAACGAGACGAGGGAGTCGCCGGGCACGAGGCCGACCGTCTGCGTCAGCCACCCGCCGCCCTCCGAGATGCCAAGGGGTAGTCCGCGGGACGCGAGCCGCTGGAACGAACCGTCCGCGCGGATCAGCACGGTGAGTCCGTGGCCGGCGTCGACGAACTCGGCGGGCGGCTCATCGGCCCGAGCATGGAACGCGGAGCGCACACCCGCGGCGAGGATCGCCGCCGCCGTTCCCTGCCCCATCACATCGACCAGAGTCATATCGATAAACCGATCGCCAATACGCCAGGTGTAGAGGTCGCCGGCGATCTGCATCCGCGGAATCGAGAGACCGGCGAGATCGTAGCCGTCCGGATGCCGGACCGCAGCGGGGAACATTTTCGCCTGGACCTCCGACGCCGGTCCCGGTCGGCGGAGTCCCGCAATTCACGCTCTACCCGCTGCCCGACGCTCAGCTCCCGCGGAACGAAATCGAAGAGACAAACTGTGCCAAGCTGCAATCCGTCGTCGAAGCTCAGGGGGCGGCCAGCGTAGAACCGCACATGCGGGGCCCCGACAACGTACTCGTGGGTAGAGAACATCGGGTCCCCCCTGAGGCCCCGGATTACAAGCATGGCCTTCTTCTGCAGCGTCGCGTCGCAGAAGGTGCCCTTGCGGGGTACAAGACCGGCCAGTTCGGTTCCTGTGGCGACTTCGTAAAGTCTGTGGCGTCGTCGAGGAAATGAATTTCGGCCACGGGCACCCCGAACAACTCACGCGCCATTCGCGTGATCCTGTCGAATCGTTCCTCCGGCGGGGATCCCATCACCCGGAACGCGTCGACTACTCTGAGGGGCGAATCCGGACCGAGGTCGTTGGGCATCCGCGTCCTTCCCCCATATCGTAATCAGCGGGCGCAGGCGCTGGTGCCCCGGTTCCTCGTGCTTTCACCGAGCCTAGCAGCCGGGCATCTTTAACTCGCCCGGCTCCCAGGTCGGTTTTCAAGACCGTTGAAGAAGCGGGTGTTTGCCTACCCGCGACATTTGCGACAAGGCCGTGAACTTGGGCCAGGTCGTCGTGATGTGAGCGGTATCCGGTGGATGCCCGGGCCACCCTGTGGGTCTGTTTCGTGGGTGTCCAGGATGCAATGCTTGACCGGTGGGCCTGCTTTCGGGATCGTCGGCAGGCCCACCATGTCTGGGGTCAGGGGCGGACGAGTTCCGGAGTGCCGAGCCCGGGCTCGACTGTGGTTGCGGTGGTGCGCCGTCGGGTCAGCCAGGCTACGAGAGGGTAGGCGGTGATCAGTCCGAGGATCATGCCGATTTGCATCTGGAAGGTGAAGACGATGTCCGTTGGTGGCGGCATGAAGTTGTTGAGGTGCAGGAACACCATCCAGCCCACCATGCCGATGTCAAAGAGGATGACCGTGGCGATGGCGACCAGCGCTGTGGCGCCGATTTTCAGGCCGGAGGTCTTTCCGGGCTGCCCGTTGGACGACGCTGCTAATTCGAATACGAACAGCAGCACCGTGGCCAGAACCAGGATGAAGAGGGCTACTGCCCAGAGGGTGAGGCCAGCGATAGTCCATCCGGCGCCGAAAACGACAGGAACTCCGACGAGATGGGCCACAGTCGAGGCAGCGGCCCCGGGAACGCAGGCCAGTCGGACATCGCATCTTCCAGAATTTCCATCCCGGTGCGGGTGTCCGGGAACGCGATCGTCGTCGGGGACAGGTCCGTCTCCGGCGCCGAATGCGTGCGTGTTTAATCCTGAATCCACCGGTCGACCGCTGGTGGAATCGTGATTTCGGTTTGATTGGGTTTCTGGGTTTCGGGCGCGGTTGAGGGCTGGGCCTCGATGCCGTGAGTGTTCCACTGGGGTTCCTGGTTGCGCCC
>NZ_JASISS010000047.1 GCF_030063195.1 Cryobacterium sp. PH31-AA6 | reverse complement strand
GTGACAAAACAATGTCAGGGCCAGACCGGCCGACGCATCGAGACAAAGACAGCCGAAGCGTCAGACAAGCTCTGAGTCAGACCACCCTGACCCCACCAACCATCATCACTGACAAGCTCGACCACCGGGGTCGCGGGGGTCTCGGTGATTGAGCTTGTCGAAATCACGATGAGGCGATCTCGGGGTCGCGGGGGTCTCGGTGATTGAGCTTGTCGAAATCACGGGGGTCTCGACAAGCTCGACCACCGGGTCGCGGCGGTCTCGGTGATTGAGCTTGTCGAAATCACGGTGAGGCGATCTCGCGGGGGGCGCGGGGAGGGGTCTCGACAAGCTCGACCACCGGGCTCGACCACCGGGCTCGACTACCGGGGGCGGGACTCGAGCTGCGCGGCGGTCGGGCGTCGGAAGCCGGGTCAGCCGGTGCCGGCGTGGTCTCGGTCGTGGCGCTCGAGGCTCGCCGCGATGGCCTGCGGCACCGGCTGGCCGGTGCGGTCGCTCGCGAAGAGGTATTCGCCGCCCGGGTTCACCTCGAGGAAGACGTGCTCGCCGTCCGGGGTGACCCTAAAGTCCGAGGCGCCATAGGCGAGGCCGAGCCTGGCATGCAGGGCGAGCAGCGCCGCCGCGACGTCGTCGGGCAGCTCGTACGCGTTGAACTCCGCCGAGCCGATGCCGAGCCGGTAGTCGGTGCGGTACTCCGGTTCGGAGCGGATCGAGGCCGCGAAGATCTCCTGCTCGACCACGATCACCCGCAGGTCGAGGTCGGCGGGCACGAACTGTTGGAAGGTGACCGGCGCGTAGCGCACGTCGTCGATGTGCGCCCGGTCCTCGCGGGTGACCAGCGCCGTCGACCGCGGGGCCTCGGCGATATTACGGAATGCCTTGCGAATGACACTGCCCTCCGGGCGTTCGTCGACGAAGGCCGCCGCGAGCAGCGGATCGTTCGTGATCAGGGTCTCCGGCACGGACAGGCCCACCTCGCGGGCCACCTGAAGCTGACGGATCTTGCGCTGGCCGGCCTCGTCGGCTGCCGGTGGGTTCATCCAGAAGCACTCCATCGCGTGCCACAGGCCGGTGAGCGCCTCGGTGCTCTCCGACCAGGCGAAGAGCCGGCTCGTCGCATCCGTGAGGGCAGGGTCGAGCCCGATCGGGCGAACCCGCCGGTACCAGACGGCACCGATGTCGGCCAGGTCGATCTCCGGGTGTCCCGAGGGAGTGAACGAGAGACGGTCGGCACCGCCGGGGTCGGCGCTGAACCGCACGTCGAGCTGGGTGCGCACCGGGAAGTCCGCGATGTCGAACACGGTGGTCGGCCGGGTGAGGTGCTCGAGCACCCGCTCGACGTGCGCGTTGTCGGGAAAGCTGACGATGAGAATCACGACGCGCGCCCGCCCACCGCCGGGACACAGACACGCTGTGTCCCGGCGGCAGTCACGGAGCGGCCGGATTCAACCGAGGAGAGCGATGACCTGGGCATAGACACCGGCGAGCTGTTGCCAGCGGGCAACATCCGCGGCGGTGAGCTGGCCGGATGCGGCCGCACTCGAGTAGTCGGCGAGGATGCCGCCGAGCTGCTGAGCGATGCCCATCAGAGAACTCATTCCGCCGCCGGCCGGGGTCTCCTCCGGCACGTCACGGCCGGTGCCGATCACGAACGGCGTCGCACCGCCGCCGAACTGGCCGCCCAGCTGGCCGCCGAACGGACCGGTGTAGGGCGGATCGCCCAACGGACCCGGGTCGATCGGCCCGATTTCGCCGCCCAACTCCTTGACGGGGTCGCGGAGCTGCTTGGGGATGTCGTCGACGAAGTCCTTGCCCAGGTCTTTCGGCCGGTCCTTGACCAGGTCCTTCGGCTTTTCCTTGATGCCGTCCTTCGGCCGGTCCTTCACGATGTCCTTGGCGAACTCCTTCGGGTTGTCCTTGATCAGGTCCTTGGGCCTGTCCTTCACGAGGTCCTTCGGCTTCTCCTTGAACCCGTCCTTCGGCAGATCTTTGATCCCATCCTTCGGCAGGTCCTTGATGAAGTCCTTGGGCTGGTCCTTGATGAAATCCTTCGGGTTGTCCTTGATGAAGTCCTTCGGGTTCTCCTTGATGATGTCCTTCGGGTGGTCCTTCGGCAGGTCCTTCACGAACTCCTTGACCGGCTTTCCGATGCACGGTCCGCTGACCCCGATGCTCGAGCGCGGGCCGTCGAGGGCGGCCTGCATCCGGTCGACCTGGCCGCCGGTGAACATGAACATGGCCCGGTCGTCGGTGTAGTCCATGTAGTTCATGAACAGGTCGCCGTCGGGTCCATTCGAGCAGGACGGATGCGGGAATGCCGGCGCCCCGTAGTTCGGCCCGGCCTGGTTGGGCGTGTCGGCCACGAAGTCGCTGCCGGAGCATCCGTTGCCGTCGTCGCCCCAGATGTGGCGCAGGTTGAGCCAGTGGCCGATCTCGTGAGTGGCCGACCGCCCGAGGTCATAGGGCGAGGCGGCGGTTCCCGTGTTGCCGAACCCGGTGTGCACGAGCACCACCCCATCGGTGGCGGCCGGGCCACCGGGGAATTGCGCGTAGCCGAGCAGCGACTGGCCCGTGCCGCTGCGCAGATTGCCGCACACCCAGAGGTTGAGGTACTTGTCCGACGGCCACGGGTCTGCCCCACCCGTGGCGGCCGACTTCACGTTGTCGGTCGAGGAGGTGAAGGGCGTCGTCGTGGTGGAGGTGCGGGTGATGCCGTCGGTCGGGTTGCCGGACGGGTCGGTCGTCGCGAGCTTGAAAGTGATTCTCGCGTCACCGATCAGCGGCTGGAAGACCGGGGGCGTGGAGGACTTGTCGGCGTTGGTCGCCCGGAAGTCCGCGTTGAGCACGGCGATCTGACTATCGATCTGGGCCTGCGACACGTTTTCCGCGGCGTTGCGGTAGACGACGTGCACGACGACGGGGATCTGCGTGCATCCGGTGCGGAGTGCCACTCCCGCATCTAGCACTCGGGCGGTGCGGTTCTCGATTTCCGCGCGGGCCTCGGCGTAGCCCTCGACGGTGCGCATCAGGCGTTCGTTGACCTCGCTGGTGCCACACGAGCGTCGAGAGGGTAAATCGTCTTCGGTGATCTCCGGATCTTTTTCTTTGACAGCCATTTCTGGCCTCCTTCACTTCAAGGAGTCAGGCCGGTCGCAGCTCCAGATGTTTCGCGTCTGCAGCCAGCACCTCATATCGCGCAGTCCCGTCGGGACTGCGCAGGGCGAGGACGGTGCCATCGAGTCGCCAGCTGCCGTCGGCGGTCGTGCCCCGATCATCCGGACCTGGTTGTCCGGTGAGGGCGCTGCCATCGGCGCGCAGGGTGAAGGATGTCCGTCCGCGGGATGGCGGGAAAGGGTAAGCCTCAGGTCGGTAGACCTGAGCCCCGTCGCGGCTTTCTTCGTGGGAATGGATCCAGACGCCGACGAGGTCATCGCGATTCATGGCGTCCTCCCCGGCTCTGTGCACATCGGGATCTGGCTGTGCCCTGCGAGGCGCCGACGCACATCCGCCGTCTCATCCCTGGCGGCTACGGGCCAGTGTAGCCCCGGGTTTTCGGGCCGACAATGGCCCGCGCGGTGATTGAGTGCGCGGTGATTGAGCCTGCGGTGATTGAGCCTGTCGAAATCACGGCGGGGCGGTCGCGGGGGTCTCGGGGCTCTCGACAGGCTCGACCACCGGGTCGACGGGACGGGCTCGGAGGTCGCGGGGTCTCGGTGATTGAGCTTGTCGAAATCACGACGGGGCAGGCTCGGGGGTCGCGGGGGTGTCGGGGGTCTCGACAGGCTCGACCACCGGGGACGGCGGGGCAGGCTCGCGGGTCTGGCGTGGCGGGATGCCGGGGCGAGGATTAGCTTGTGGGCATGACTGGTCTTGCGGAGCATCCGTCGTCGCTCGACATTCGAGACGCCCGCACCCTGTACCCGGCCACCGAATCCCAGGCCTACTTCAATACGGCCGCGGTCGGGCTGGCGAGTCGGCGGATGGCCGCGAGCTACCACTCCTTCATCGCGGACTGGACTTTGGAGGGCCTCGACTGGGTGCGCGGCGACGCGGCCGCGAACGCGACCCGGGCAGTCGTCGCCGGGCTGATGGGCGCGGACCCGGCGGATGTCGCGCTGATCGCGTCGGTGTCCGCGGCGGCCGGACTCGTGGCATCCCAGTTCGGTGTGGCCGAGAGTGGCCAGAGCATCGTCGTCGGCGAGCGCGAGTACAGCTCGAACTACTTTCCCTGGCGCCTGCTCGCCCGGAAGGGCTATGACGTGCGGCTCGTGCCGTTTCGCAATGGCGGGGTCGAGCCGGATGACATCGCCCTGCACCTGGACGGCGGCACCCGACTCGTCGCGGTCAGCGCCGTGCAGACCGCGTCGGGGCACCGGTCCGACCTCGCCGCCATCAGCGGGCTCGCCCACGAGGTCGGGGCCGTGTTGTTCGTCGACGGCACCCAATGCGTCGGCGCGATGCGGATTGCCGAGCAGCTCCCCCACGTGGATGTGCTCGTCGCCCCCGACCACAAGTATCTGATGAACGCCGGCCGGGGCGTGGGCTACTGCTACCTCTCCCCCGCGATGCAGGCCCGGTTCACGCCGACGAACGCGGGCTGGCGGGCCGGGGCGGAGCCCTACGCGAGCTTCTTCGGGCCGACCATGGAGCTCTCGGAAACGGCCTCCCGGTTCGACTCCTCGATCAGCTGGCTGGCCGCCATCGGCGACGAGGCGGCCGTGTCCGTGTTCTCCGACTTCGGTGCCGACGCCATCTTCGCCCGCAACGCCGAGCTGGCCGACACCCTTCGCTCTGCCCTCACCGAGATCGGCTGGGCGCCGCTCGATCTGCCGCCGGCCAACCGGAGCACGATCGTGTCCGTTCCGCTCGGCGACACCGACTCCGGGCGTCTCATCGGCGAGCTCAAGAGCCGCGGGATCGCCTGCTCCACGCGCGACGGCAACCTGCGGATGGCGGTGCATTTCTACAACCACGAGGACGACATCCTCAGGCTCACGACCGCGCTGACGAGCCTCTAGCTCCGCCCGCTTCGAGCCCGCGGCATGAGCGCCTCGATGAACGCGGCGTTCGGGTTGGCGTGCGGCAGGACTGCGATGACCTCGCGGAGCGCCCGTTCCATCGGCACGCCGCGGTGCCGGGCTGCATAGAGCGCGCCGATCGTGGGGGTGCGACTGATCGCCTGCACGCAGTGCACGAGCACGGTGCGGCCCTCGGCCCGCAGCGCCGCGATCGCGTCGACGGTGTCCTCGAGCACAAAGGCGAGGTTGGGGTTGGCCCGCGGATCGACCTCGTCGATCAGCCAGACCGCCACCCGGTTCTCCACCCGGATGCGATCGGGCACCTGGGCCCGCCCCACCGGGCAGAGCGACACGACGGCGTCGATCTCGGCTGGGAGCTTGTCGAGGGCGCCGACCGCGCCCAGCCAGACGCCGTCGTCGTGCGGATGCCGAACGAGGCTCGAGATGTCGCCCGAGGTCGCGTAGGCGAGCCGGCCGGCGGCGGGCCAGGTGGAGCTGGCGCGGTCGCGGCGCGGGCGGCGGTCGGGCACGGCCGGGTCGCGGCGGTTCCGCGAGGCGGGGGCGGTGCCGGTCGATGGTCGGGCGGCGAGGCCGGGCGCTGCGGCTTCCGCTTCAGCCGGGGCTGGGGCCGGGGCTTCGGCTGGGGCTTCGGCTTCGGCTGGGGCCGGGGCTACGGCTACGGGTACGGCTACGGCTACGGCTACGGCTACGGCTACGGCTACGGCTACGGCTTCGGGTCGTGCCGGGACCTGGCCGGGGGCCTGGGCTTGCGCGAACCGACGGTCGGGCACGGCCGGGTCGCGACGTTCCGGGTCGACGCGGGCAACCGGGTCTGGCCGGCCGCCGGTGGCGCGGGCGGCGAGAACACCGAGGCGTACGAGCTCGTCGGCGCGGAGGCCGGGCCAGCCGTGCACGATCCGCCGCCATTCGGCCGGCACCGCGGATGCCCCGTAACGGGCCCCGACCAGGCCGCCGGCGATCGCCGCGACAGTGTCGGTGTCGCGTCCACCGCGAACGGCGCCCTCGAGGGCGTGGCGAAGGTGATCGGCGGGCGTGGCCCTCGTGGAGCCAAACCCCGGGCGGGCGGACTCGGTGATGGCCGACCAGGCTCCCTGCAGGGCCTCCACGACCCAGCCGTTGCGGTCGAAGTCCCGCGGGGCGCCGGCCTCGGCGGCGACGAGGCGGGAATCCCAGAGCTCGCGCCGGTCCGCGGGCAGTGCGGCGAGGCCGGCACGCACGTTCAGTTCGCCCGAGAGCACCGCGTGCCGGATCGCCAGGCACCAGAGCACGCAGGCGTCGCCGGCATCCGGGTCGACGTGGGTGAGGTCGCTGATCGCGCGCGCGGTCTCGGCGAGCCCGGCCGCGTCGTCAAGGAAGGCGAGGGCCACCGGCGCGGTGCGCATGAGCGAGCCGTTGCCGCCGCTACGGCCGTGCCGGTCGTGGTGGGCCTGGGCGACCAGGCGCACCGCGGATGCCGCGCCCGCGTGTTGCGGTCGGGCAGGGTGGGCCGGGTCGGCGTGGTCGGGGTCGGCATGCTTTGCAGTTTTGGCCTGCTCGGAAGGGTTAGCAGGGCCAGCAGGGTCGGAAGGGTTGGCAGGGTTGGCCCGCTCGGAAGGGTTGGCCCGCTCGGAAGGGTTGGCCCGCTCGGAAGGGTTGGCATGGTCCGGGTCGGCTCCCCCATCGCGCGCCTTGGTCAGATTCCGGTCGGTGCGGGAGAGCACCGCGCGCAGCTGGTTGCCCACGTCGGGTGCGGTGCGCGCCCAGTCGATCCACGCGGCCACGATCTCGTCGAGCACCGATTCGTCGCGGAGGTCCTCGCCGTCGGCGATCGCCCGGATGATCGGCACGGCCATCGAGGTGTCGTCGGTCCACTCGCCGGGCGCCCAATCGAATCCGCCGCCGCCCTTCATCGTCACGTCGGCACCAGAGAGGAGCGGCGGCCCGAACTCGTAGCCGGCCCCGAGCGCGTCGCCGCAGGCCGTGCCGAGCAGCACCCCGGCGGCGCGGTCCAGTTGCGCGGACGTGAGTTTCATGTGGTTCCCCCAGCGAGCTTCGTGACGGGACGAGCCCTGCCGAACCATGGCGGGCACCTGACGACCTGTTGTCGGATGCCGGATGCCGGATGCCGTTCAGGCTCAACTCCCCCACGTCGAGACTAGGGCCGAGCGGGGCCTGCCTGCGCCTCCGCATTCGAGGGGCAGCGTCGCTCCGCTCGCAGGGAGGGGCTGAGTTTCGTAAAAAGCACCCTCGCGCGCGACGCGAGGGTGCCATGTCCGCAACTCAGCGGCGACGACGGCCCGACGGCTCGGGAATCGGCCCACGGCGGCGGCCACCGCAATGGCGACATCCCCCAGGCCATCGCCACGCGGCATCCGCTCCACCCGCCATAGATCAGACCTGCGACAATTGCCGTATGAGCGACCATCGCGACTCCCCCGTCACACCCCTGGCCGACTACCCGCACCCCTCCGTGGCCGTGGACACGGCCGTGCTCACGGTGCAGGTCAACGCGCTCTGCGTCGTGCTCGTGCAGAACGAGCGCGGCTGGCGCCTGCCCGGCACCTTCGTGCACGAGGGCGAGACCCTCGCCGACGCCGTGCTCCGCTCGCTGCGCGACAAGGCCGGCATCGAGGGACTGCGCCCGCGCCAGTTGCACGTGTTCGACGCCCCGGACCGGGATGATCGGGGCTGGGTGATCTCGGTGGCGCACCTCGTGGTGGTGCCCGCGGCATCCGTGCCCGCCGGCGCGCTCACCCCGTGGGATGCCGCGCACGGGCTGGTCTACGACCACGAACAGATCCTCCGGCTGGCGGTGAACACCGTGCGCGCCGAGTACGCCGCCGCGGCCGACCCCGCGCGCCTGCTCGGGCCCGAATTCACGCTGCTCGAGCTGCTGCGCCTGCATGAGAGCGTCGCGGGCGAGCGGCTCGGCAAGGACACCTTCCGCCGCCGGGTGCTGCCCGACCTCGTCGAGACGGATGCCTACCAGCCCGGCAAGGTCGGCAAGCCGGCGAAGCTCTTCCGGCACCGGTGACGCGCGGGGCGGTGGCCGACGACGCCGCCGGCGCCGCCTGGCGCCGCCCCCGTGAACTCGCGGCGCGCGTTTGGGAAGCGGGCCCGCGGTCTACGGCGCGCCCGCTTCCCCGACGCGGGCCGCGACGTGGAGACGAGCGCGGCACCACGGGCGCGCGGCGGGCGAGCGGCGGGCGAGCGGCGGGCGAGCGGCGGGCGCGTCGAGGGCGCCCGGCCCGCCTACGGGTGGAGGCTGGCGGCGGCGACCCGGCCAACGGCATCCGTCACCTGGTCGAGCAGGCGGGAGGCGATGTTCCAGCGCTGCCAGTAGAGCACCACGTCGGTCGGATGCCCCGGCGCCAGCTCCACGAGCCGGCCGTCGCCGAGCTCGGTGAGGCACTGCTGCTCGGGAAGCAGCCCCCAACCGAGGCCGAGCACGACCGCACGGGCGAAGTCGGCCGAGGTGGGGATGTGGTGACGCGGGACATCCGTGGCCCGGCCGCCGATACCGCGCAGGAAGCGGTGCTGCAGGTCGTCGCGGCGGTCGAAGTTGACCATGGGCGCGGTGTCGAGGGCGCTGGTGCCGGGGACACCGCCGAGCCAGGTGTCGACGAACCGGGGGCTGGCCACGGCCCGGTAGCGCATCGAGCCGAGCAGCACCGAGCTGCAGCCCTGCACCGCCTCGGCCGTGGACGTGACCGCGGCCATCACTGTGCCCGAGCGCAGCAGCGAGGTGGTGTGCTCCTGGTCTTCGCGGTAGATGTCGAAGACCGCGCCGCTGTCGGCGGGCACGGCGGCGAGCGCGTCGAGGAACCAGGTGCCCAGGCAGTCGGCGTTGACCGCGAGCGGAAGCGAAGTTCGCCCACCCGGCTGCAGGCCCGCGCCGAGCTCGGTGGCCACGTCGCCCTCGAGCAGCTGCACCTGTCGGGCGTGGCGCAGCACGATGTCGCCGGCGGCGGTCGGGATCACCGGGTTCACCCGTTGGATCAGCACCTGGCCGGCCGCCTGCTCCATCGCCTTGACCCGTTGCGAGACCGCGGATGCCGTGACCCGCAGCCGCTGCGCTGCCGCCTCGAATGTGCCCTCCTCGACGAGCGCGACCAGGGTGTGCAGGTGGTCCAACTGGAATGCCATCATTAGCCTCGCTTAGGTATACTTCGAAACTTTAGCTGTACTGCATCCGAATTGTCTCCTACGGTGGCCACTATGAACCTCGCCGCCACGCTCCTGCCCGCCCTTCTCGGGTTCGGCACCGGGCTGGCCCTGATCGTGGCAATCGGCGCGCAGAACGCCTACATCCTCCGGATCGGGATCGAGGGGCGCACGCGCACCGTCCTGCCGGCGGTGCTGATCTGCTCCGTCTCGGATGCCGTGCTCATCTTCGCGGGGATCCTCGGCATCGGCATCCTCGTCGAACGCACTCCCGTGGCCCTGATCGCGCTCCGCATCGTCGGCGCCGCGTTTCTGCTCGCCTATGGAGTCTTCGCCACGGTGCGCACCTTCAAGCCGAAGGCGCTGGTGGCAAAGTCGTCGCCGATCCCGATCGGCACGCGGGCCGCCGTGGCGACGATCCTCGCACTCACCTGGCTGAACCCGCACGTCTACCTCGACACGCTGATCTTCCTCGGCTCGGTCGCCAACCAGCAGGGCGAGTCCGCGCGCTGGTGGTGGGGCGGCGGCGCGATCACGGCGAGCTTCGTCTGGTTCTTCGGCCTGGGCTTCGGCGCGCGCTACCTGCGCCCGTTCTTCGCCCGGCCGAGTTCGTGGCGCATCCTCGACGGTTTCATCGCCGTCGTGATGCTCTCCCTCGGGGTGCGGATGGCGCTCGGGGTGTAGTGTGTTTTGTCAACTTGAAGCCGGCCATTTCAGCGCTAATTAACCGGCCAGTTCGGCACCGTTTCCGGCCAGTTGAGCAGGGCGGCCTGAACGGCCGGTTTTTGGGCGGCCCGGGCTATTTCATGAG
>NZ_JASISS010000046.1 GCF_030063195.1 Cryobacterium sp. PH31-AA6 | reverse complement strand
CCCTCCCTCCCTCATGCTCCGGTCTTCACTCGCCGAACTGTGAGAAGTGCAGCCATTTCTTCTGCCGAAGCGGTGCTTAACTCACAGTTCGGCGCGCTGTTTGGGCAGGGAGGAGGGCGCCGGGGGTGGCGTCAGGCCTGCTCGCGGGCGGCGCCGTCTGCCGCGCGCACCACGAACAGGTCGGGCGCACCGAATCCGCGGGCCGCAAAGGCGGACGTGACGGCGGCCGAGACGACCGGGACCAGGGCATGCGGGGTCAGGGCGATGGCCGCACCGCCGAAGCCGCCGCCGGTCATCCGCGCGCCGATGGCACCGGATGCCCGGGCGACCTCGACGGCGAGGTCGAGCTCGGGAACCGAGATCTCGAAGTCGTCCCGCATCGACACGTGCGAGGCATCCAGCAGGGCGCCGATCGCCGTCGGGCCCTCTTCCCTCAGGGTTCGCACGGTGTCGAGCACGCGTTGGTTCTCGGTGATCACGTGACGCACCCGGCGGAAGGTCTCGTCGTCGAGCAGCTCACCGGCCCGGGCAAGGTCGTTCACGTCGAGGTCTCGCAGCGACGACACCCCCATCAGGCGCGCACCGTTCTCGCAGGATGCCCGGCGGGAAGCGTAGCCGCCGGTGGAGTGGGCATGGCTCACCCGGGTGTCGATGATGAGCAATTCGAGGCCGGCCGCGTCGAAGCCCAGCGGGATCAGCTCGGCGTCGAGGCTCCGGCAATCGAGGAACACGGCCGCGTCGGCCCGGCCGAGCAGGGATGCGGACTGGTCCATGATTCCGGTCGGCGCCCCGACCGCACGGTTCTCGGCGAGCTGACCGACCCGAGCGAGCATGGGACGGTCCAGTTCGAGCTCCCAGACGTCAGTGAGCGCGACGGCGACCGCGCTTTCGATCGCGGCTGAGGAGGACAGCCCCGCGCCGATGGGCACGTCGGAGTCGATGAACACCTCGAAGCCGGGAACGACCGCGAGGTCGGCACCGAACTGGCCGAGGGCCCAGGCGACACCCAGCGGGTAGGCGGACCAGCCGCCGAGGTTCTCCGGGGTGAGATCGTCCAGCGACAGTTCGACGGTGTCCTCGGCGAACGAACTGGCCACCCGGATCAGGCGGTCGGTGCGCAGTCCGAGCGCCACGACCGTGCGCCGGTCGATCGCGAACGGGAAGACGAAGCCGTCGTTGTAATCGGTGTGCTCACCGATGAGGTTGACTCGGCCGGGGGCCGACCAGAGCCCCGCCGGCGACTGGCCGAACCGGGACTCGAAACCTGCGGTTGCCGTGTGGTTGAGGTCGCTCATGACTGGGCCTTTCCGGGAAGGGTGGTGGCCCGCGCGGCGGGGCCGGTGGCATCCGCGGCGGCGTCGGCCGCATCGGAGCGTTCGAGTGCCGCGCGAATCGTGGCTGCGGCCTGCTCCGGCGTGACGTCGCCGATCCAGGCGCCCATGGCGGCCTCAGAGCCGGCCAGGAACTTGAGCTTGTCCTCGGCCCGGCGAGGGCTGGTCACCTGCAACATCAGCCGGATCTCGTCGCGGCGGGTGTTCACCGGGGCCTGGTGCCAGGCGGCGATGTACGGCGTTGGCGTGGCGTAGATGGCGTCGATACCGCGCAACAGCCGACGGTAGAGCACGGCGAGTTCGTCGCGTTCGGCCAGCGTTGTGCCGGCGAAGTCCGGCACGTGGCGGTGGGGGAGCATGTGCACCTCGATCGGCCACCGGGCCGCGAACGGAACGAACGCGGTCCAGTGCTCACCGGTCAGGATGACCCGCTCTCCGGCCTGCTCCGTGGCGAGGATGTCGGCGAAGAGGGTGGGCCCGTAGGAGTCCAGGGCGGCGATCACCCGCTGGGTGCGCGGCGTGACGTAGGGGTAGGAGTAGATCTGGCCGTGCGGGTGGTGCAGGGTGACGCCGATGGCCTCACCGCGGTTCTCAAAGGGGAACACCTGCTCGATCCCGGGGAGCTGCGCGAGTGCGTGGGTGCGTTCGGCCCAGGCCTCGATCACGGTGCGGGCCCGGGTGGCCGACAGGCTGCCGAACGAGCCCTCCGTGGCCGGGCTGAAGCAGACGACCTCGCAGCGGCCGACCGAGGTGCGGATGCGACCCAGGCCGATCTCGGTCAGGTCGTCGAGGCCGGTGGGGGCGTCGTCGTCGGTCAGCAGCGGCCCGAACGACGGGGACTTGTTCTCGAACACGGCCACGTCGTAATTGCTCGGCACCTCCGAGGGGTTCTCCGGCGTCGACGGCGCAAGTGGGTCGAGGTGCGCCGGCGGCAGGAATACCCGGTTCTGACGTGCCGCGGCGATCGACACCCATTCCCCGCTCAGCGGGTCCTGGCGCATCCGAGCCGTTGCGGGCCGCGGGTCGAGTTCGCGCAGGTCTGCGGCGCGTTCCGGCGGGAGTGTGCTGTCCGGGTCATCGAAGTAGATGAGGTCGCGGCCATCCGCGAGAGTATGGCGGTGACGGATGATGCCGGTGTCGGCTACGAAGCTGTCTGTATTCATGGCACTGACCACGATAACAAATTTGCGTAACTGAAACTAGTGGTTTCGGATTGAAAACCAAAGCAAACTAAGTGAAGATTGAGTCATGTCGGAATCCCCGCAGGACCTTGCCCCGGAGTCAAACCCCGATCGGGAGGCCCTGCCCCCGCACCAGCGGCGGGAGCGCATCCAGATGCTCGTCGAGGAGCGCGGCTTCGTACGGGTCAGCGAGCTGCGCGAGGCTTTCAGGGTGTCAGGGGTGACCGCGCGGAGCGACCTCGACGCGCTCGAAGCCGCCGGCTCGGTCCAGCGCGTGCACGGTGGCGCCGTGCCGGTTCCCGCGACGGGAACCGGGCCGCGGCTGGACCGGGAGCCCTCCTTTGAGGAAGCGCTCGCGGCATCCGTGTTGCCCAAGCAGCAGATCGGCGTGCTCGCCGCCTCGCTCGTCTCGAGCGGGCAGAGTGTGATTCTCGACGTGGGCACGACCACGCTGGCCGTGGCGCGGGCCCTGCTCGCCCGCACCGAGCTGACCGACGTCGTCGTCATCACCAACGGTCTCAGCATCGCACTCGAGCTCGAACCGGCCATCCCCCGATTCACGGTGATCGTCACCGGTGGCTCGTTGCGCCCCCTGCAGCACTCCCTGGTCGAGCCGCTGGCCGCGACCGTGCTCGGCCAGGTGCACGCCGACCTGGCCTTCATCGGCTGCAACGGGGTGGATGCCGACCGCGGTGTCACCAACGTCAACCTCCCGGAGGCCGGGGTCAAGACGCTCATGCTCGCGGCCGCGACCCGGGCGATCATCGTGGCCGACGGATCCAAGCTCGGCCGGGTGCACCTCGGGCGCATCGGCGCGCTCGCCGCCTTCGACACTCTCGTCACGGATGCCGACGCCTCGCCGGACCGACTGGCGCCCCTTCGTGACGCCGGTCTGACCGTTCTCCAGCCGCACTAGGCTTAACCCATGCGAGCAGCGACAGGCACACAGTACGAGTTGCGGGCGGCGACACCGAGTGGACCTGCCCTGGCGATCGTCACCGAGGTCGGCGCCGGTCTCCGGGCGTATTCCGTAGACGGAATAGACCTGGTCGAAACCTTCCCCGCCGAGGTGATTCCGCCCAAGGGCGCGGGCATGGTGCTGGTGCCCTGGCCGAATCGCATCCGTGACGGCGTGTGGCTGCACGACGGAGTGGAGCAGCAGCTGGCTCTCAACGAGCCGGAGGAGCACAACGCCATCCACGGCCTGCTCGGTCTCTCGCCCTATCGACTGCTCGACCGCAGCACGTCGGCCGTCACCCTCGCCGCGACGGTGTTCCCCCAGAGCGGCTACCTGTTTCAGCTCGATACCACGGTCAGCTACGCCCTCACCGACAACGGGCTCTCCGTCACCCACACCGTGCGCAACGTCGGGACGGATGCCGCCCCGATCGCCATCGGGGCCCACCCGTACCTCAAGATCAGCGGGGTCCCCACCGAGGACCTCACCCTGACCGTGCCGACGCGCACGCGCATCGAGGTAGACGAGCGGTTGAACCCGGTCGGCGAAGCGGCCGTGGACGGCACCGACTACGACCTTCGAACCGGACGATTGCTGCGCGACCTCAACCTCGACGACGGCTTCACCGTCACGATGCGGGAAGTCGCCGACGCCGGTACCGACGCCGGTACCGACGAGCTGGAAGCCGACGTACTTGACGTCGATGAACTTGACGTCGACAGGGCTGCCGTGGAGCACACGTTGACCGCGCCGGACGGCCGCAGCGTCAGCGTCTGGGGGGACGAGAACATGCGTTACGTGCAGGTCTTCACGCCTCGCGTCTTCCCCGTTGCCGGGGCCGCCGGGCAGACCCCGGGGCTTGCGGTCGCGGTGGAGCCGATGACGGCACCGGCGAACGCGTTCAACACCGGGGCCGGACTGCGCTGGCTGGCACCCGGCGAGTCCTGGACGGTGCGCTGGGGCATCCGGCACAGCGGCCTGTCCGTCTGAGCCGCGCGCCGAATCCCGGCTGACAGGAAAACGCCCACGGGGACGCCCGCGACTGCGGCGAGCGTTCCCCGCGGGCGTCCGGCCGACGTCCTGACGGTTCGGGGCTAGGAGAGCACGTCCTTGACCAGTTCCTCGGTCTCGCTGTGGGAGATGAGCGAGAGCACATAGCCGCCGGCGAGCAGGGCGAACGGCAGTGCCACGAGGACCCAGCCGATCGGGCTCAGCCCCCACGAGGTGACCGTGGGGTCGACACCCTCGGCGACCGTGCCGGCGAGCAGACCGAAGCGGCTCATCAGCAGGTACTCGCCGAGCACAAGGCCGATCGCCGCGAGGACCGGTGCGATGACCGTCTGGAACAGGTTCTCACTGCCCTTGTTCCGGTTGAAATAGACGATGACGGCGATGCAGACGAGGAGTTCGATCAGCACGATCGAGACGACGGCAAGCCCGCTGAACCAGTAGAACATGTTGAGCACCGGGTCGAGCTGGAAGATCGCGAAGACGGCGATGACGAGCCCGGTGACGACCGACGTGACCACGGATGCCGTGCTCGGCGCGCCTCGTCGGTTCACCCGGCTGAGCGGCGCGGGCAGGGCCCCGCCGCGAGCCAGCGCGAACAGGTAGCGGCTCGCCGCGTTCTGGAAGGCGAGCAATCCGGCGAACAGGCTCGACAGCACGAGAATCCCCATCAGGGTTGCCATCCACGGACCGACGTACTGCGAGGCGAGGGCGAAGAGCACCGCGGCCGGGTCGGCCAGCGGTACGCCGTCGAGGGTTGAAAGCTCCACGGTCTTCTCGACGACCGAGGACGCGCCCATCCCGGTGACCATGGCGAAGGCGGTGACGGCGAAGAGCACCGTGATCACGCCGACGGCCAGGTAGGTTGCACGTGGCACAACGGTCTTGGGGTCCTTGGACTCTTCGCCATAGATGGCCGTGGCCTCGAAGCCGATGAAGGAGGCGAAGGCGAATGCGAAGGCAATACCGGCCGAGCCGGCGAGTCCGCCGGCCAGGATCGCCGCCGGGTTGAAGGATGCCCAGAAGTTGATTCCCTCCGGCCCGCCGTCGGCGAGGATCGCGACCGACGTGACGACGAGGGCCGCGAGCTCGAGGAGCATGAGAACGCCGAGGACCTTGGCGCCCACGTCGACGCTGAGCAGGGAGAGCAGGGTGACCACGACCCAGGCGAGCAGCGTCCAGGCCCACCAGGGGAGCAGTCCGACCTGGGCGGCCAGGACCCCGCCGAAGAACCCGTAGACCGCGAGCTGGATGGCCACGTAGGCGAGGATCGACACGAATGCCGACGCAGTGCCCAGGTGTTTGCCGAGGCCACGGCCGACATAGGCGAAGAAGGCGCCGGCATTGGTCACTCGTTGGCTCATGGCCGCGTAGCCGACGCTGAAGAGCAGCAGGGTGATGCCGACGATGAGGTAGGCGCCGGGGGCGGCCGCGCCGTTGCCGAGCACGATCGCCACGGGAACCGCGCCGGTCATTCCGACGAGCGGAGCCGCTGCGGCGACCACGAAGAAGACGATGCCGATGACCCCGAGCCGCCCCTTGTGAAGGGCAGTCTCGGGTTCGGCCTCGATGCGGGTAGTCGTCATGGGTTTACTCCTCATTGAGATCACAACGGAATGCGGGTGGAGAGGGCGCCGGGCGATGGGGTGCGGCTTGCATCCTTCGCCTGCGGGTCCGCTCTGACGACTCTGCCCGAACGCCGGGGAGCGGACTTGCCTTTCCGGGTACGCCAGTTGACGACCAGCGACGAAAGGGGCGCCGGACTCCCGGTCAACCGCGGCGGTAGCTGCTTGGCGGTTCGCCGAACGCCGTGCGGAAGATCCGACTGAAGTGGGCGGCGTCGATGAATCCCCAGCGTGCGGCGATCACCCCGACCGAGCGCAGCGTGAGAATGGGGTCGCGGAGGTCCCGGCGGCAGTGTTCGAGCCGCCGAGCCCTGATCCAGCCGGACACCGTGGTGTCGGCCGCGTGGAACACGTTGTGCAGCTGCCGGAGGGAGATGAAGTGCGCGGCCGCGATCGCCGCGGGCGACAGTTCCGGGTCGCCGAGTTCGGACTCGATGTAGCGGTGGATGCTCGCGAGCAGGTCGCCCCGGGTCCCGGGCTGCGGCTCGCGACGGATGCTCAACTCGCTCTCGAACATCGTCGCGACCAAATCGACGGCGTTGTAGGCGAGCCGATGCCCGGTCGAACCGGAGAGAGCGTCGAGGTTCTCGGCCAGCTGCACCATGAACGGACTGATCAGCCGGCCCAGTCCGGCATCGCCGGCCATTCTGACCGCGGTCAGCTGGGCGACGGCATCCGCCGGCAGGTCGAGTGCGTCGTGGGGGAACATGAGCACGAGGGTGCGGAAATCCTGTTCGAAGGCCAGGGTGTACGGCCGGTTCGTGTCGTAGACGGCGAGGTCGCCCGGGCGCAGGGTGGCCTCGCGGTTGTCCTGGACCAGGATTCCGCTGCCGGAGAGCTGCAGGTTGAGCTTGAAGTATTGCCGGTGGGACTTGGAAATCAGCGCTGGGGTGCGCAGGACCTGGTGGCCGTTGGCGGTGACCTCGACGATGGAGAGATCGTCGAGCACCCGTGAGCGCAGGGTGCCATGGAAGTCCCTGGCGTCCGAGCGCACCTCGAGCGGTACGAAGGATTCGGAGACGAGGGTGCGCCACTCGCCGAATGTGTTGGCTTCGGCGCTCAGCACGGGGTCGTAGCTGCGGACGGCCGTGGCCGGTCGGGTCTCGATAGTCACCGTCACGTGGGCTCCTTTGCCGTCGTGTCCAGACAAGCTGTTGCTGTAACTTAGCCGGGTTCGCCGGGAATGTCACTCTTTTTTCCACAAACGTCGAAAAACGCGTGGCGGGTTAGTCGCCGGTGGCCAGCAGCTGGAGATAGCCGTCGAGCTGAGTGATCAGCTGGTTCGGTGAGTGCTCGGCGGGCGAGAGGGCTGCGGTGATCTGGGCGCCGAGCACCACCGTCATCAGGTGCCCGATGATGTCCGTGTCGCTGACCCGGGTGTGGACCTCGCCGCTCGTGCGACATTCCGTGAGCAGGACGAGCAGGGCCTGCCGCCACTGCAGCATCGAGGCATCGTGTAGGTCCGCCTTGGTGGGGTCGCTGAGTGCCTTCTGCCAGAACGGGATGACGATCCGGGCCTCGCTGATCCGCACGTCGTCGAGCGGAAGGATCTCATGGCAGTAGGCCCGCAGGGCGACGAGCCCGCTCTTGCCGGCCGTGGCGGCGCGCATCCGCTCGCTGGTCTGGCTGAAGACGTGGCCGAAAGCAAAGGTGAGCAGGTCGTCCTTGGTGGGGAAGTAGGGCTTGAGGGCTCCGTTCGCGAAGCCGGCCTCCGCCGCGATTTCGCGCATCGTTGCACCCTCGATGCCGTGCCGGGCGATGATGCGCCAGGTCGCGTCGACCAGCTCGACCCGGCGCTGATCGTGGTCGACAACTTTGGGCATGCGTCCCCATCTCGAAAACGAACTCACAGGAATTGACTCTTGCCCCCGAGCATAGTGAGCCCTATTCTTCTACAACCATAGGAAATAAATGCAGTGACGCATTTGGATGCCCCGTGCATTCACCTGCCTGGCCCACAACCTCGAAAGGGTTCCCATGACACTCGCTTCCACCGACGCCCCCGTCGCAGCGCCACCCCTGGACGGAGCGCACGCGCTCACCACCGTCGCCGAACTCGAATCCGTCCGGGGCATCCTGGCCGAAGCCGGCCTGCTCGGGGAGAGCGTGCGGGTCGCCTACCTCGGCCTGCTCGACCCGCCGCGGGCAACGGTTCCCGAGGAGCCGGACCGGCGCTTCCGGGCCTTCCTGCACGATATTTCCGGTGCGGCGCCCAAGGATGTCACCGTCTCGGTGACCCGGAACGCGGTCGAATCCGTGGTCGAGCTCGACACCGCGGTCACAGGCGAGCTGCCCGTGCTCGAGGAGGAATTCGGCGCAGTCGAGGAACTCCTCGGCCGCGACGAGCGCTGGCTGGCGGCGCTCGCCGCGCGCGGACTGGATGTCGCCACCGTGCGGGTCGCTCCGCTGTCGGCCGGCGTCTTCGAATACCCCGAGGAGAAGGGCCGGCGCATCCTGCGCGGACTCGCCTTCGTGCAGGAGTTCCCCGAGGACAGCCCGTGGGCGCACCCGATCGACGGCCTCGTCGCCTACGTGGACATCGTGAGCAAGACCGTCGACCAGGTCATCGACTACGGCGTGGTGCCGATCCCCGCCGAGCACGGCAACTACACCGACCCCACACTGACCGGCCCGCTCCGCGAGACGCTCAAGCCGATCGAGATCACCCAGCCAGAGGGCCCGAGCTTCACCGTCACCGGTGGCAACCACGTGGAGTGGGAGAAGTGGAGCCTCGATGTGGGCTTCGATGTGCGCGAGGGCGTCGTGCTGCACAACATCGGCTTCGACGACGCAGGGGTGCGCCGGTCGATCATCCGCCGGGCCTCGATCGCGGAGATGGTCGTGCCATACGGCGACCCGGCGCCCGTGCGTTCGTGGCAGAACTACTTCGACACCGGCGAGTACCTGGTCGGCCAGTACGCCAACTCGCTCGAGCTCGGCTGTGACTGCCTCGGTGAGATCACCTACCTCAGCCCGGTGATCACGGATGGCTTCGGGAACCCCCGCGAGATTCGCAATGGGATCTGCATGCACGAAGAGGACTGGAGCATCCTCGCCAAACACAGTGACCTGTGGACCGGAATCGAGTACACCCGGCGCAACCGCCGCCTGGTCATCTCCTTCTTCACGACCATCGGCAACTACGACTACGGGTTCTACTGGTACCTCTACCTCGATGGCACCATCGAATTCGAGGCGAAGGCCACCGGCGTCGTCTTCACGAGCGCGTATCCGGGCAAGGGCTACCCGTATGCCTCGGAGCTGGCCCCTGGGCTCGGTGCACCGTTCCACCAGCACCTGTTCAGTGCCCGGCTGGACATGGCCATCGACGGACTGACCAACCGGGTCGAGGAAGAAGAGGCCGTTCGCGTGCCGATGGGCGTCGGCAACGAGCGCGGGAACGCGTTCAGCCGTAAGCGCACGGTCCTGGCCAGCGAGGCGGACGGGGTGCGCGAGGCCGATATGCGCAGCGGTCGCACCTGGCTGGTCTCGAACCCGAACGTGCTCAACCGGCTCGGCGAGCCGGTCGGCTACAAGCTCTACCCGCAGGGGCAGCCGACGCTGCTGGCCGACGAGGAGTCGTCGATCGCACGCCGGGCAGCGTTCGCGACCAAGGACCTCTGGGTCACCCGCTTCGCCGAGGACGAGCGGTATCCAACCGGCGACTTCGTCAACCAGCACGCGGGTGGCGCAGGCCTTCCGGCCTACATGGCGGCGGACCGCGATCTGGATGGGCAGGACATCGTGCTCTGGCACACCTTCGGTCTCACCCACTATCCACGGATTGAAGACTGGCCGATCATGCCGGTCGACACCGCAGGCTTCAAGCTCAAGCCGGAGGGCTTCTTCGGTCGCAGCCCGGTGCTCGACGTGCCCGCAAGCACCCCGGCCACCCCTGAGGATCACTGCCACTGCTGACCCGTCGCCCCCGGTGGTCGAGCCGCGGTGGTCGAGCCTGTCGAGACCGGGACCCGCGCCGGGGGTCGAGCCCCGGTGGTCGAGCCTGTCGAGACCGGGACCTGCCCCGGGGGTCGACCCGCGGTGGTCGAGCCTGTCGAGACCCGGTGACCCCGGTGGTCGAGCCGCGGTGGTCGAGCCTGTCGAGACCAGCCCGCCCGGTGGTCGAACCAGTGCGCGGTCGAGCGCCGGTGGTCGAACCAGTGCGCGGTCGAGCGCCGGTGGTCGAGCCTGTCGAGACCCCAAGGTCAGCGTCACCCTGCGCGTTCGGCCTTGCTCTTCAGTGGGATGAGGGTTTGGTTCGGGTCGACGGTGACGGGTGGTTTCAGCCAGTACTGGTTGCCCTCTCGGATGATTTCCCAGCCCTGGTTGTGCAGTAGTAGGTGGTGGGGGTGGCAGAGGCAGGTTCCGTCGGCGGTGTCGGTGGTTCCGTTGAGTGACCAGTCGTTGAGGTGGTGGGCTTCGGTCCAGGATGGGGGTCGGTCGCAGTCGGGCCAGATGCAGCCGC
>NZ_JASISS010000045.1 GCF_030063195.1 Cryobacterium sp. PH31-AA6 | reverse complement strand
GAGATGGGGGCGGATGCCACGGTCAGGGCGTCCTGGTCGGCGTCCAAGTCCACGAGCACCGTGTCGCCGTCCCGGATCTTCCCCGAGAGCAACGCCGTCGCGAGCCGGTCGTCGATCTCGGTCTGCATCAGCCGCCGGAGCGGACGCGCCCCATAGATCGGGTCGTACCCGCGCTCGGCCAGCCAGGACCGGGCGTCCGGGGTCACCGCGAGCTCGAGCCGGCGTTCGACCAGACGCCGCTCCAGCCGGTCGACGAGCAGCTCGACGATCTGGCCGAGGTCGTCCATCGTCAGCGACTCGAACACGACGATGTCGTCGAGGCGGTTGACGAACTCGGGCTTGAAGGTCTGCCGCACCAGTTGCTGCACGGCGTCCTCCTTCTGCTGCCGGTCGAGGCTCGCATCGATCAGGAACTGCGAGCCGAGGTTCGAGGTCAGCACGAGGATCGTGTTGCGGAAGTCGACCGTGCGGCCCTGGCCATCCGTCAACCGGCCGTCGTCGAGCACCTGCAACAGCACGTCGAAGACCTCCGGATGCGCCTTCTCCACCTCGTCAAAGAGGATCACCGAGTACGGGCGGCGGCGCACGGCCTCGGTCAACTGCCCTCCCTGCTCGTAGCCGATGTAGCCGGGAGGCGCCCCGACGAGCCGGGAGACGGAGAACTTCTCCCCGTACTCGCTCATGTCGATGCGCACCATGGCCTTCTCATCGTCGAACAGGAACTCGGCGAGCGCCTTGGCCAGCTCCGTCTTGCCCACCCCGGTCGGCCCGAGGAACAGGAACGATCCGGTCGGCCGGTCCGGGTCGGAAATCCCGGCCCGGCTGCGGCGCACGGCGTCGGCGACGGCCCGCACGGCTGCTTTCTGACCGATCAGCCGGTGCCCGAGCTCGCCCTCCAGATTGAGTAGCTTGTCGGTCTCGCCCTGCAGCAGCCTGCCCACGGGGATACCCGTCCACATCGCCACGACCGCGGCGATGTCCTCGGCGGTGACGTGGTCGTTGACCATCCTGGGGCCGTCGGATTCGGCCCGTTCGGCCTCCGCCAGCTCGCGTTCCATCACCGGGATGTCGCCGTAGAGCAGCCGGGACGCCTGCTCCAGGTTGCCCTCACGCTGGGCCCGGTCCGCAGCGATACGCGCGGTGTCCAGCTTCTCCTTGAGCTCGCCGACTCGGTTGAGCGAGGACCGCTCCTTATCCCAGCGGGCCTGCAGCGTGGCCAGGTTCTCTTCCCGTTCGACCAGGCTCTCGCGCAGCTTCTCCAGGCGCTGCTTCGAGGCGTCGTCCTTCTCCTTCTTCAGCGCCAGCTCTTCGAGCTTGAGCCGGTCGACGCTGCGGCGCAGTTCATCGATCTCCACCGGCGCGGAGTCGATCTCCATCCGCAGTCGGCTCGCGGCCTCGTCGATCAGGTCGATTGCCTTGTCCGGGAGCTGCCGGGCGGTGATGTAGCGGTTCGAGAGGGATGCCGCGGCCACGAGCGCGGCGTCGGCGATCGACACCTTGTGGTGGGCCTCGTAACGTTCCTTGAGCCCGCGCAGAATAGCCACGGTGTCTTCGACGCTGGGTTCGTCGACGAGGACCGGCTGGAAGCGGCGCTCGAGCGCGGCATCCTTCTCGATGAACTCGCGATACTCGTTGAGCGTCGTGGCGCCGATCAGGCGCAACTCGCCGCGGGCCAGCATCGGCTTGAGCATGTTGGAGGCCGCCACCGAGCCTTCGCCGCCGCCCGCCCCCATCAGCGTGTGCAACTCGTCGACGAAGGTGATGATCTGGCCGTCGGCGTCGTTGATCTCCTTGAGCACGGCCTTGAGGCGCTCCTCGAACTCGCCGCGGTACTTGGCCCCGGCCACCAGGGCCGCCAGGTCCAGGGAGACCAACTGCTTTCCCTTGAGTGAATCGGCGACGTCGCCGGCGACGATGCGCTGGGCGAGCCCCTCCACGACCGCCGTCTTTCCGACACCCGGCTCGCCGATCAGCACCGGGTTGTTCTTCGTTCGCCGGGTCAGCACCTGGCTCACTCGCCGGATCTCCGCGTCCCGCCCGATGACCGGGTCGAGCTTGCCGCTCTTGGCGATCTCGGTGAGGTTCACCCCGTACTTCTCGAGGGCCGTCTTGGCGTCTTCCTGGGGCGGCTGCTGGCCTGCTTGCATCGCGAGATCCTCTCTCTGGCCGGCCGGCCCCCTGCAGGGTCGACCAAAAGCTGAGTCATGTCGACTCAACTTTATTCGATATTCGACCAACCCGCTAGCGCCGCGGGCGCCCGGGCGAGGCCGGCGCGCGAACGGCGCCCGGCAGGCGCTTCCCGCTGCCACTGACCGTCGTCTGGATGTACGGTGTGAATTACTGGACCGCGGGACAGGAACCAAGGGAGTGAACAAAGTGAGCAGAGTAGCGAACTACGTCGTCGCCTACGAAGCAACCGGGCGCGGCAACGAAGCCATCGAACTCGGTGTCGCCCTGGCCAGACTGACCGGCGCCGAGTTGCGACTCTGCCTCGTGCTGCCGCACTCCTCCGCCGTTCCGGCGAAAGTGGGCGCCTCGGCATCCGACTTCGAATCGCTGCTCGAGAAGCAGGCCCTCGAATGGCTTTCCCAGGCGGCACTGCGGATCCCGGCGGATATCGTCGCGACGACGCACCTGCTCTGGGCGGATTCCGCCACGGAGGGCCTGCTGCAGGCGGTCGAACGCTTCGACTCCGACCGGATCATCGTCGGCGCCTCACGCCGCGGCATCCTGAACCGGTTCACGATCGGCAGCGTGGCCAATGGCCTGCTGCACGCCGCGCCGGTTCCGGTTGCGCTCGCCCCGGACGGCTACCGCGCGCCCGATCAGATCACCCGGATCACCTGTGCGATCGGCACCCGGGCGGGCTGGCGCACCCTGCTCGACTCGGTGATCGCCTTCACCGAGGGCCTCACCGTCGACCTGCGCTTCGTCACCCTGGTCGAGGTCGACGCGCATCGCACCCACGCGACCGGCGGCGAGGCCGTGGCCGACGAGAACGAGAGCGGCGCCCACCTGCGCACCGTGCTCGACTACTTCTCGACCCACTCGCGGGCGCACGGGGACATCACCACCGAGGTGGCATCCGGCCACACCGTCGAAGCAGCGGTCGAGGCCCTCGACTGGCAGGAGACTGAGGTCGCCTTCGTCGGGTCCAGCCGACTCGCCCAGCCCACCACGATCTTCCTCGGGATCACGGCGCACCGCATACTGCACGCGCTGCCCGTTCCGCTGGTCGTCGTCCCCACCGGCAGCCACGCCCGCCTGACCCGCTGACCCATGGCGAAGGGCTACCCCATCTCGGCCTCGGCCTCGGCCTCAACCCCGACCGTCGGCTCCGGGGCACTGTCCGACAAGGGCCTGCACGCCGGCTCGATCGGCCTGCTGGGCGCGACGGTGATCGGCATCTCCTGCATCGCCCCGGCGTACACCCTGACGGCCTCGCTCGGCCCGACCGTCGCCGCCGTCGGCACGCAGCTGCCCGGCATCTTCCTGGTCGGATTCATCCCGATGCTCCTGGTGGCCCTCGGTTACCGCGAGCTGAACAACGCCATGCCGGATGCCGGCACCTCCTTCACCTGGGCCACCCGGGCCTTCGGCCCCTGGGTCGGCTGGATGGGCGGTTGGGGACTCATCGTCGCCACCGTTGTGGTGCTGTCCAACCTCGCCGGCGTCGCCGTCGATTTCTTCTACCTGATGCTCGCCCAGCTGTTCGGCAATCCCGCCCTGGCCGGCCTCGCCTCCAACGTGGTCATCAACGTGCTTACCTGCCTGGTCTTCATGGTGACGGCCTGTTACATCTCCTACCGGGGCATGAAGACCACCAAGGCCGTGCAGTACGTGCTCGTCACATTCCAGCTGGTCGTTCTGGTCTGGTTCAGCGTCGCCGCGCTATCGCACATCGGCAACGGAACCGCCTTCGATGCCCTCGGCTTCAGCGCCGACTGGTTCAACCCGTTCCTGGCCCCCTCCTTCTCCGCCTTCGCGGCCGGAGTGTCGATCTCCATCTTCATCTTCTGGGGCTGGGACGTCACCCTGACCATGAACGAGGAGACGAAAAACCCCACGACCACGCCCGGGCGCGCGGCCACCCTCACCGTCAGCGTCATCTTCGGGCTCTACGTCCTGGTCGCGGTCGCGGCCCTGATGTTCTCCGGCATCGGCAACGGCGAGCTCGGACTGGGCAACGCCGACATCCAGGGGAACGTTTTCGCCGCCCTGGCCGGGCCGGTGATGGGCCCGTTCGCCATCCTGATGTCACTGGCCGTGCTCTCGAGCTCGTCCGCGTCGCTGCAGTCCACCTTCGTCGGCCCGGCACGCACCATGCTCGCGATGGGCCATTACCGGGCCTTCCCGACGAGCTTCGCCGCGATCAGCCCGACCTACAAGTCTCCCGGATTCGCGACCGTGGTGGCGGGCATCGTCGCCTGGCTGTTCTATGCCGTGATGCGGGTGCTCAGCACCGACGTGCTCACCGACACCATCCTCACCCTGGGGATGATGATCTGCTTCTACTACGGCGTCACCGCGTTCGCCTGTGTCTGGTACTTCCGCGCCGAGGCGTTCGGCCGGCCGAGGGCCTTCCTGCTCAAGTTCCTCGCCCCACTGCTCGGCGGGATCATCCTGGCCGTCATTTTCGTCACCACCCTGTATGACAGCATCAACCCCGGCTACGGCAGCGGGTCGAACATCGGCGGGGTCGGACTCGTCTTCATCCTGGCCATGGTGCTGTTCCTCGGCGGCGTGGTGCTGATGCTGCTGATGCGGCGCGCAGATCCGACATTCTTCCAGGGCAACACCCTGCGGAAGGGTTCCTCCGTCGACATCTAGCCCGGCGCGGCCGACGCGCGCCCCGCAGGGCCGATCGATGCATTCCCGTGGGAGAATAGGACCCTCCTCATGGCCCATTCGCTCAGTTCCCACCAGATCGCGCTACTCGTGGGCAGCCAGGCGTTCTCCCGCGGCGAGCGCTACGCCCGCAACGGCAACGTCACCCGGCAGGAATGGTTCGGCGCGGGCACCCAGCTTTTCGGAGAGGTGCAGGGCACCCGCCCGACGCCCTACTCGGTGACCGTGTCGTTCACGACGAACGCCGCCGGCGCCCTGGTGCGTGCCACCGGCGCCTGCACGTGCCCGATCAAGACGAACTGCAAGCACGTGGCCGCCCTCCTGCTCGTCAGTGCCGGCACCCCCGATCGTGATACCCGCCCAGCGGCCGAACCCGGCCGGGCGGTCGGTGACCGGCGGATGCCCCGGTTCGAGCCGTCCTCCGGCCCGCCGGCCCCGCCCACAACGCCGGACTGGCAACGCGCCCTCGCGCCGCTCGCCCGGCCGACCGCCACCATTCCGGCCGTCACGCCGGTCGGCATCCAGTTCGAACTGCAGGACCCGGGCCGGGACGCGCGGTTCGGCGGCGGTGCGGCCCGGCAGCGGCTGGGGGCCCGCCCGGTCATCATGGGCAAGAAGGGCAAGTGGATCCGCGGCAACCTGACCTGGGACAACCTCACCTACATCTACGGCAGCTATGACCCCGCACAGCTGGCGGTGCTCAAGGCGCTCTACGCCCTGTACTCGGCGGGCAGCCGGCCGAACGGCTTCGCGCAACAGTGGATCCTGCTCGACGGATTCGCCAACCGAGCCTTCTGGGAGATCCTCGCCGAGGCCAGAACCGCGGGAGTCGCCCTGGTCACCGGCGCGGGCGGCCCGGAACGGGTGAGCGTATCGCCGGCACCCGCCGCGCTCCAGATCGACATCCGCCGGGAGGGCGGCGGGCTGGTCCTGACCCCCGCCGTCATCCTGGACGGCCGCCGGCTCGGGCTGGCCGAGTTCGGCTTCATCGGCAGCCCCGCCCACGGCATGTTCGCCCGGTCGGGAGCCGGCCCCGGCCCGGTTGCCGACGGCGCGAAGACCGCGCTCACCCTCGCACCGCTCGAGCACCAGCTCGGGCCGGAGCTGATCGCTCTGGCCGCGTCAGCAGACGGTCTCGTCGTTCCCGGCGCCGACGAGAGCCTGTTCCTCACCGACTTCTACCCGTTCCTGCGCCGACAGCTCACCCTGACCAGCACCGATGGCTCCTTCGAACTGCCGGATTCACCCCGACCCCGCCTGACGCTGGCGCTGACCCACGAGGCCGGGGCGCGACTGGAGCTCCGCTGGGACTGGGAGTACCTCACGCCAGGGGCCGAGGCGGTGCTGCACCGGAGCACCCTCCGGTCGGCCCCCGGCGACAACCGATTCCGGGATCCGGCTCGGGAGGACGATATCCTCTCCGCCGTCGGGCCCGTCCTGGCCGGCTACCCCGCGCTCGAAGCCGCGCCCGATGACGCGCACCAGGGCCGATCCAGCCTGGCCACGATCGCCACGCTCGATGGCGCGGCAATGATCGACTTCCTGGCGCGGACCGTTCCGGAGCTCGAGTCCCTGGCCGACGTTCGGGTCACGGTCAGCGTCGACGCCCCACAGTACCGGGCCGCCGAGGAGGCGCCGGTGATCAGCCTGGCCACGACGGAGAGCACCGCCACCCGGGATTGGTTCAACCTCGCCGTGACCGTCAGCATCGACGGGGAGGACATCCCGTTCGACGAGTTGTTCCGGGCACTGTCGGCAACCCAGGAGATCCTGATCCTGCAGAGCGGCACCTGGTTCAGCCTCGACCGACCCGAGCTGCACCAGCTCCGCCGGCTGATCGAGGAGGCCCGAGGCCTGCAGGAGGTCGGCGCGGAGTCGCTCGGGCTCAACCGGTTCCAGGCCGACCTCTGGGAGGAACTGCAGGCCCTGGGCGTAGTCGGAGAACAGGCCGCGGGGTGGCGAGCCGCCGTCGCCGGCCTCACGGATGCCGACCGGATCGAGCGGCGCCCGCTTCCGACCGCCGTACACGCCACACTGCGCGGTTACCAGCAGGCCGGGTTCGACTGGTTGAGCTTCCTCTACGACCACCGGCTCGGCGGCATCCTCGCCGACGACATGGGACTGGGTAAGACGCTGCAGGCCATCGCCTTGATCGCGCATGCCCGCGACCAGGCCTCGGGGTCGGGGTCGGGGTCGGGGTCGGGGTCGGCCGCCGGAGTTCCAGACGAGCCCGGAGTACCCGACGCGCCGTTCCTCGTCGTGGCTCCCACCAGCGTGGTGTCGAACTGGGCCGCGGAATGCGCCCGCTTCGCTCCGAGCCTCCGCGTGGCCACCGTCACCCAGACCGCGGCCAAGCGCAGCACGAGCCTGGCCGAGGTGGCGCAGGGGGCAGACGTCGTGATCACCTCGTACACCCTCTTCCGGCTCGACTTCGAGAGCTACCACGGGCTGGACTGGGCCGGGCTCCTGCTGGACGAGGCCCAGTTCGTGAAGAACCACCAGTCCAGGGCGCACCAGTGCGCCAGGCGCCTGGAGACGCCGTTCAAGCTCGCAATCACGGGCACGCCGATGGAGAACAACCTGATGGAGCTCTGGTCGCTGCTCTCGATCACGGCGCCCGGCCTGTTCCCCAGCCCCGGGCGCTTCACCGACTACTACCGCAAACCGATCGAGGCCGATGCCGACGCCGATCGGCTCGGCCAGTTGCGCCGGCGCATCCGGCCGTTCATGCTGCGCCGCACCAAGGACCAGGTGGCCGGCGACCTGCCGGAGAAGCAGGAACAGGTGCTCGAACTCGAGCTCAACCCGAAGCACCGCCGGGTCTACGACACCCACCTGGCGAGGGAACGGCAGAAGGTGCTCGGCCTGATCGACGACCTCAATGCCAACCGGTTCGAGATCTTCCGCTCGCTCACCATGTTGCGCCAGCTCAGCCTCGACGCGAGCCTGTACGACGAGAAGTATGCGGGGATTCCGTCGACCAAGCTCGACGCGCTGCTCGAACTGCTTGAGGACACCGTCGCCGAGGGGCACCGCACGCTCATTTTCAGCCAGTTCACCCAGTACCTCGGCAAGGCCAGGGACCGGCTCGATGCCGCCGGGATCAGCTATTCCTACCTCGACGGCAAGACCAGGGCCAGAGCACGCGTCATCGACGAGTTCAAGAACGGCACCAACTCGGTCTTTCTGATCAGCCTCAAGGCGGGCGGCTTTGGCCTCAACCTCACCGAGGCCGACTACGTCATCCTGCTCGACCCCTGGTGGAACCCGGCCACGGAGGCCCAGGCCGTCGACCGGGTGCACCGCATCGGCCAGACGAAGAACGTCATGGTCTACCGCCTGGTCGCCAAGGACACGATCGAGGAAAAGGTGATGGCGCTCAAGGCCACCAAGGCTCGCCTCTTCGAGAGCGTGATGACGGATGCCGCGCCGCGCGGCTCAGCGCTGACGGCGGCGGACATCCGCGAACTCCTGTCCTGAGCCTGAGCCCGGGGCGGGATCGGCCCGCCCGATAGGCTGGGACTTCCCGGTCACGGGGCGAACTCTCGAGCAATGAGGTGGCGGATGCCGCAGACGAACCTTCCCGACGGTGCCTCCGCGACCACCGTGATCGGCGCCGCCCTCTGGCCGGCCGACCTGGTCGAGGCCGTCCGCGCCTCAACCGACGCCGCGGCCGCTGCCGCCCGGGAATGGGTCGGTCGCGGCGACAAGGTGGCCGCGGATGCTGCTGCCGTCGCGGCGATGCGGGCCATCCTGATGAATGCACCGTTCTCCGGCACGGTCGTGATCGGCGAGGGCGAGAAGGATGAGGCGCCGATGCTCGCCAACGGGGAACGGCTCGGCACGGGCCGCGGCACGGAGTGCGACATCGCCGTCGATCCGCTGGACGGCACGAGCCTGGCCGCCCGGGCGCTTCCCGGCGCGGTGAGCGTCATCGCGCTCGCTCCCCGCGGCACCATGTTCGATCCGGCCGGGGTCTTCTACATGGAAAAACTCATTGCGGGGGCCGCGGGCCTCGGCGTGCTGGACCTGCGCCGCTCCGCCACGGCCAACCTCCGCGCCTACGCGGCCGCAACCGGCGTGGCCGAAACCTCGCTCACGGTCGCCGTGCTCGACAAGCCTCGCCATGCCGCGCTGATCAGGGAGCTTCGCGCCGCCGGCGCCACGGTGAGCCTGACCGTGGAGGGCGACGTGTCGACGGCCATCGCCGCCGCGACCCCGGGCAGCGCGATCGACCTGGTGATGGGAATCGGTGGAACCCCGGAGGGCATCATCGCGGCCTGCGCGGTGCGCGCCCTCGGCGGCGTCATGCTGGGCCGGATGGCGCCGCAGAGCGATGCCGAACGGCTATCAGCCGGCCGGGATCTGTCCCGGCTGTTCGAGGTCGCCGACCTCGTGTCCAGCGAGCGCGTGCTGTTCGCCTCCTCCCCCGTCACCTGAACCGGACGCTCTCCCTCAGCGCCGCTCCGCTGAGAGCACTCTCAGATCCGTCGCCCGCTGGACGCCTGACGAACCCCTCCCTGTCATCTGGGCTTTCTACGCTGGCGTCAGGCATCACACCGGGTGTCGACGTCCGTAGAGGTGAGTGCCGTGTCCCTGATTCTCGACCGGGCCGATCGCCGGCTCTTCCGCGCCATCACTCCGGCCAGGATGGCCTGGCTTCACAGCCCCCGCGCCCTGGTGCTCGGCTTCCTCGCCGTGCACGCCGTGTTCCTGCTCGCCCTGCTGCCGACCATCCTCACCGGCCGCGTCCTGGGCGACCTGCCGCTGTACCGCACCTGGGCGGAGAACGGGCTCCTCCATCACCTGTGGCAGGGCATCACCGTCGAGTGGGTGTACCCGATCGGGGCGCTCCTGCCGATCGTGCTGGCCGGCCTGGGCGGGCCCCTCCTCTATCAGCTGCTCTGGTTCCTGATGACGATGTCGTTGAACGCTCTCGCCGTCGCGGCACTCACCGATCGGGGCCGAGACGCCCGCGGCTACCGGGCGGCGTGGCTCTGGCTCCTGATCAGTTTCGTGCTCAGCCCTGTCGCCCTGCTGCGACTGGAGGGACTCACCGCGCCGCTCGTGATCATCGCTCTCGTGCTGCTGGCCCGCCGTCCCGTTGTGGCCGCGGCTCTGCTCACGGCCGCGACCTGGATCAAGGTCTGGCCCGCCGCCGTGATGTTGGCGGTGGTCGCCGTTGTCCGGCGCCGGTGGCTGGTCGCCGCCACGGGCGCGGCCATCAGCCTGGCGATCGCCGGCTTCGTCTGGGCGGCGGGCGGCATCCGTTTTCTCACCGGCTTCATCACCATGCAGTCCGACCGTGCCCTTCAGCTCGAGGCTCCCGTGACCACACCATGGGTGTGGCTGGCCTCAGCCGGGCGGCCGGGCACAGTCATCTACCAGAACTACGCCATTGCGACCAGGGAGGTCATCGGCCCGGGCACAACGCTTGTCGCGGAGGTGATGACGCCGCTGATGTTTCTGGCCGTCGGCGCGGTGCTCGTACTCATGCTCGTGGGACTCCGGCGCGGCAGCGACCCCACTCTGCTGCTGCTCCTCGGCTCCCTCGCCCTGGTCGGGGCGTTCATCGTGTTCAACAAGGTCGGCTCCCCCCAGTACATGCTGTGGCTGGTGCCGATCGTGGTCGTCGGCGCGACACGAGCCTGGCGGCAGTGGCGCGCCGCGGCCTATCTCATGCTCGCGATCAGCGTGCTGACGACCTTGATCTTCCCGATCTTCTACCTGCAGCTGATCGATGGCGACCCCCTGGCCGTGCTGCTCCTCACCGCGCGCAACCTGCTGGTCATCGTGCTGTTCGGCTGGTCGGTGCGCGCCCTCGTCCGGCTGCTCAAGACGTCGAACGTGGGCGCCGAGGCCGCGGCCCACGCCGTCGCCGCCCGGCAGGCGTGACCGCGGACGGGGGCGCTGGAGGAGAATGGACCGGTGAGTTCTGCAACTACCTTCGCCCTTGTCCGCCACGGCCAGACCGAATGGAATGCGCTGATGCGCATCCAGGGCCGGTCCGATATTCCACTGAACGAGACCGGACGCGGCCAGGCGATCGCCGCCGTCGGGACGCTGTCATCGTATGACTGGGACTTCGTCGTCTCCTCGCCCTTGTCGCGGGCGGCCGAGACGGCCGACCTGATCGCCGACGGCCTGGGACTCAGCGTCACGCAGCGCATGCCGGCCCTCGTCGAACGCGACTACGGCCTCGCCGAGGGTCTCAGCGCCGGCGCCGAGCTCGACGCCCTGCGCGAGCCCGGCGGACTGACCGGCAACGGTGGCTTTCGGGGGGCGGAGCCCGAGGACGACGTCGCCGACCGCGGCGTCGACGCACTGCGGATGCTGGCGAGCGACTACCCGGGCGCCCGGATCATCGTTGTCAGCCACGGCACCCTGATCCGGCTGAGCCTGATCCGCATCCTCGATCGCCCCATCCCGACGATCGTCAATGCCGCCCTCACCGTGGCGCAGAGCGGCCCGGACGGCTGGACGCTCGACGTGCTCAACGGCGACATCCTCGAGCCCGTGTTCGCCGGTCCCGTCTAGCGGATCTTCGCGGTTGCCCGCGCCGGTGCCTGGTGCTCGTGGCCCGTGGTCTGCGGCGGGCCGGGTTCCGGGGCGTGGGCCGCGAGGGCCCTGGTCGGAGCCGGCGTGGTGCGTTGCGCTGCGGTGCGGTGCGGTGCGGTGCGGGGTGAGGGTTAACGCAAGAAAGCCACCCCGTGGGGTGGCTTTCTTGGTTTTTCTAAGTTAAGTCCGGCGGTGTCCTACTCTCCCACAGGGTCCCCCCTGCAGTACCATCGGCGCTGAGAGTCTTA
>NZ_JASISS010000044.1 GCF_030063195.1 Cryobacterium sp. PH31-AA6 | reverse complement strand
CGCCGACGATCGGGGCACCGGGCGGAGGGGTGCCGGGCGCAGGGGTGCCGGGCGCAGGGGTGCCGGGCGCAGGAATCTGGGCCGTCGGGGCATCATCTGCCGCGGGGGCGGCGGCGCGCGCCCGGAACCGACGCAGTCCGGTTGCCGGAGCAGGAACCGGCGACGGGGTCGGTGTCGCGATTTCCGGTGCGGCGTGTGCGCCGAGTCCGGCCGCGGCGGCGGTCTCCGCGGCGGTCGGCACGAGGGGTGATTGGGCCTGGGTGGTCCACCAGGGCGCCGGCTCGAGGTCGGCCTCCGAGCGAGCGGCCCGGGCCGCGGGCACGCTCGGCGCCGGTGTCGGTGCGTCGGGAAAGGGCACGACGGGCGCTTCGGGGAGCTGGCGAGTGTCCTCGGCCGGGCGGGGAGGCACCGGCGCCGCGGGAGCGAGGCCGCCCGGCGCGGGGGCGAGGGGTGTCGCGTCCCCGGGCTCGGCGGCCCGGACCGGAGCGGAGGCCGGGACGGGAGCGGAGGCCGGGGCGGGAGCGGGGGCCGGGGCGGGTGTGGCCGGCGGCTCGGCGGGTGTGGCCGGCGGCTCGGCGGGAGTCGCGGTATCCGTCGCCAGGGTGCGGGTTCCGGCGTCGGTCGTGGGCTTCAGGCCCCAGAGAAAGCCGGCCGTCTTCGGGGCGGCATCCTCCTGCACGACGGGCTCGGCGGCGGTGTCCTTCGGGCGCCGGGGCGTGCCCCTGCGAGGAACGAACTGGTCGGGGTCGGCGGGTTTCGCCCCGCCGCCGAGTTGCGAGGCGAGCCAGTCGACGCCGTCTTCGCCCTGTCCGTCCTTATCCGGCATCAGCGCAGCCCCAGGTCCTCAAGGCCGATAGCGGCGTAGTAGGGGTAGCCGGCCGCTTCGATGATTTCGCGTGCGCCGGTGTCGCGGTCAACGACCACGGCGACGCCGGCGATGATGGCGCCGACCTTCTTCAGGGCCTCGATCGCGGCGAGCGGGGATCCACCGGTCGTTGAGGTGTCCTCGAGCACGATCACGCGCTTGCCGTTGAGGTCGGGACCCTCGACCTGGCGGCCGCGGCCGTGGTCCTTGGGTTCCTTGCGCACGACGAAGGCGTCATAGGCGAGGCCGCGAGCGACGCCCTGGTGCATGATCGCGGCGGCGACGGGGTCGGCGCCCATGGTCATGCCGCCGACGGCGACGACATCCGGGATCCCGGCGATCAGGTCGAGCATGACCTGGCCGATCAGCGGGGCCACCCGGTGGTCGAGGCTCACCTTGCGCAGGTCCACGTAGTACGTGGCCCTCTTGCCGCTGGTGAGGGTGAAGTCACCGTGGAAGACGGCCTCGGCCGAGATGTGGTCGATGAGCTGCGCGCGAGTGTCTTTCACAATCCAACTTTAGGCCATCGGCTGACCGGTGCGATCGTGGAGTCCCGGCGGCGAAGACGCCGACGCCCGGGAACCGAGATTGCGCAGAAAGCACGCGGTTGAGAAACCCCGGGGCCGAGGTCGCCCAGCGGGCTTAGAAGCTGCGGACCAGCTTGCGCTCGGGCAGACGACGGTAGCCGTCCTTCTGCACGTCTACGACAACGGCCGCGGCGGAGACGAGAGCAATGAGGACGAGGATGGCGAGGAGAACGAACATAGTCGGACCTTTCGTGAATGGGAGGTTGTGTCGGGGAGACGGAGGCACCATTGCACGAGTTCGACGTGTTAATTCGACCACAACTAACTGTTCAGCACAATCGCATTGTTCTGCAATGAGTGTGAAGCTTGACTACATGGATGTGCAGAGGCTCGAATTGCTCAGGGAATTGGCCGAACGCCGCAGCATCACTGAGGTCGCGCGGGCTACGCACCGCACGCCGTCGGCGGTTTCGCAGCAGCTCAAGGTGCTCGAACGGGAGGCCGGGTTGCCGCTCACCGAGCGCAGCGGCCGCGGCCTCATCCTGACGGATGCCGGGCGCGCGCTGGCCCGCAGCGCCACCGATGTGGCGGTCGCCCTTGCCCGCGCCAACGCGGTGTGGGACGAGTTCCGTAACCACGCGACCGGCGAGGTGAGCCTGGTCACCTTTCCCACCGCGGGCGAGATGCTCCTGCCCGGTGCGCTGCGGCAGATCGCATCGGTGCCGGGGCTCGTCGTGAACTGCACCGACAAGGACCCGGAGCTGAGCGACTTTCCCGCACTGACCGCCGATTTCGACATCGTGCTTGCTTACAGCCTTCGCGGGCCGTTGCCGTGGGGTGGCCGGGGGCTCACTGTGGTTCCGCTGATGACCGAACCGCTCGATGTGGGCCTGCCGGCCGACCACCGCCTGGCCTCCCGCGCCTGGATCGGCCCCTCTGATGTCATTGGCGAGACCTGGATCGGCGCGCCGGACGGCTACCCGTTTGAACGCATCCTGCACCAGATCGAACAGGAGGGCGGCGGTCAGACGACGGTGGCCCAGCGTTTCGCGGATATGCGATTGATCGAGGCGTTCGTCATGGCGGGCCTGGGCATCGCGCTCGTGCCGCGGTACACCTGGGGCGGCGCCCAGCCGGGCAAGCTCATACTCAAGCCGCTGCGCGGGGTCGACTCCGAGCGGCAGATCGTCGCGCTGATGCGTCCCGACCGGGCCGAGCGCCTCGCGGTGCGCACGGTCGTCGACGTGCTGCGCGGCGAGGCCGCCCGCGTCCAGGCCCAGCACGCCTCCGCCGCCCCCTAACCCCCGCCCGTCCCTACCGCGAAAGTGCACTTTCCGCCCTCATGGCGGTGCCGAAGGGGCGAAAAGTGCACTTTCGCGGGTGAAGGGGGCGGAAGCGGGTCAGGCGTTTTGGGGGAAGCCGAGGTTGATGCCGCCGTGGCTGGGGTCGAGCCAGCGGCTGGTGACGGCTTTTTCCCGGGTGTAGAAGGCGATTCCGGCGGGGCCGTATGCCTTCGCGTCGCCGAAGAGGGAGTCCTTCCAACCGCCGAACGAGTGGTAGGCCACGGGCACCGGGATCGGCACGTTGATGCCGATCATGCCGACCTGCACCTCGTTCTGGAACCGCCTGGCCGCGCCGCCGTCGTTGGTGAAGATCGCGGTGCCGTTGCCGTACCGGCTCCGGTTGATCAGGGCAAGCCCTTCCGCATAGCTGTCCACCCGCACGATCGAGAGCACCGGGCCGAAGATCTCGTCCAGGTACACGTCCGAGTCGGTGCTGACCCGGTCGAACAGGGTCGGGCCGAGCCAGAAACCGGATGCGTCCCCGTCCACCTCGATCCCGCGGCCGTCCACGACGATCTCGGCCCCGTCGGTGCGGGCCAGATCGATGTAGGAGGCGACCTTGTCGCGGTGCACCTTCGTGATCAGCGGGCCCATGTCGCAGCCGCGCATGCCGTCGCCGACCCTGAGCCCGGAGAGCCGCTCGGTGATCTTCGCGACGAGCTCGTCGGCGACCGGCTCGACGGCCACGACGACGCTGATGGCCATGCATCGCTCGCCGGCGGATCCGAAGCCGGCGTTGACCGCGGCATCCGCCGCCAGGTCGAGGTCGGCGTCCGGCAGCACGAGCATATGGTTCTTGGCGCCGCCGAGCGCCTGGACGCGTTTGCCGTGGTGCGCCGCCGTTTCGTAGATGTATTTGGCGATCGGGGTGGAGCCGACGAAGGAGATCGCCTGCACGTCGGGATGCACGAGCAGCGCGTCGACGGCCTCCTTGTCCCCGTGTACGACGTTGAGCACACCGTCGGGCAGGCCGGCCTCGGTCATCAGCGCGGCCATCCAGTTCGATGCCGACGGGTCCTTCTCGCTCGGCTTGAGCACGACGGTGTTGCCCGCCGCGATCGCGATGGGGAAGAACCACAGCGGCACCATCGCCGGGAAGTTGAACGGGCTGATGATGCCGACCACTCCGAGCGGCTGGCGCAGCGTGTAGACGTCGACACCGGTGGACACGTTCTCCGAGTACTCACCCTTGGTCAGGTGCGGCATCCCGAGGGCGAATTCGACGACCTCGAGCCCGCGCGCGATCTCGCCCAGGGCATCCGAGGTCACCTTGCCGTGTTCGGCGGTGAGGATGTCGGCCAGCTCGCCCTTGCGCGCGTTGAGCAGTTCACGGAAGTTGAACATGACGCCCTGGCGCTTGGCCTGGGAGGTGTCCCGCCATGCGGGATAGGCAGCCAGGGCGGACGTGACGGCAGTGTCGACGTCGCCGGTGCCGGCCAGACGCACGTTCTTGGCGACGGCGCCGAGCGCCGGGTTGAAGACCGGTGCGGTGCGGGTCGAGGTTCCGTCGAACGCGGTCCCGTCGATCCAGTGGGTGATTATGGGGAGGTCAGTCATGTTCCTTCGTTTCTCTTGGGAAAGTGGGTGGGGATGATGGTGAGGAATGGTCTCGACAAGCTCGACCACCGGCGGGTTGGTTTCGACGGGCCCGGGTCTCGACAAGCTCGACCACCGGCGGGTTCGTCTCGACCGGGGCGGGGGTCAGTCGTTGAGGTCGAGGCTGAGGACCTCGTCGTAGATGGCCAGCGCCTCCGCGACCTCGTCGTCGGTGACCACGCACGGCGGCACGACATGGATCCGGTTGTCGACCAGGAAGGGCAGCAGGTTGCGGGCGAGCAGCTCGGTCTTGATCCGGCCCATCACGACCCCGCTCAGCGGCGCGCGGGTGTCGCGGTCGGCCACGAGCTCCAGCGCCCAGAACACGCCCTCGCCGCGCACCTCGCCGATGATCGGGTGCTTCTCCTGCAGCGCCGCGAGACCGGGCGCAAGCCTGTCCCGGCCGATCCTGGCCGCGTTGGCGACGATCCCCTCGCTCTCCATGGCGTCGAGGGCGGCCACGATCGACGCCATGGCCAGCGGATGCCCGCTGTAGGTGAGTCCGCCGGGGAAGACCGTGGTCTCGAAGTCGTTCGCGATCGAATCGGAGATGATCACGCCGCCGGTGGGCACGTAGCCGGAGTTCACGCCCTTGGCGAAGGCGATCAGGTCGGGGATCACGTCGTAGCCCTCGAACGCGAACCATCGCCCGGTGCGCCCGAAGCCGGCCATCACCTCGTCCAGGATCAGCAGGATCCCGTAGCGGTCGCAGAGCGCACGCACCCCGGCGAGGTAGCCGGGCGGCGGCACGATCACCCCGGCCGTGCCGGGGATCGATTCGAGCAACACGGCCGCGATCGTGGCGGGCCCCTCGCTCTGGATCACACGCTCGAGGTGGCGCAGCGCCCGCTCCGACTCCTGCTCCGGCGTCGCCGACCAGAACTCGCTGCGGTAGAGGTACGGGCCGAAGAAGTGCACGTGCCCGCGCGCGAATTCGTTGGGGATGCGACGCCAGTCTCCGGTCGCGACAATCGCCGCGCCCGTGTTCCCGTGGTACGAGCGATAGGTGGAGAGCACCTTGTCCCGCCCGGTGTGCAGGCGGGCCATCCGGATCGCATTCTCGATCGCATCCGCACCGCCGTTGGTGAAGAAGACCTTGTTGAAGCGGGCCGGGGCGCGGTCGACGATGCGTTTGGCCGCCTCACCGCGCGCCAGGTTCGCGGTCGACGGGGCGACGGTGGCGAGCGTGCCGGCCTGGTCGATGATGGCCTGGGTGACGGCCGGATGCTGGTGGCCGATGTTCACGTTGACGAGCTGGCTGGAGAAGTCCAGGTAGCTGCGCCCGTCATAGTCCCAGACCCGGGAGCCCAGCCCCCCGGCGATCACGAGCGGATTGAGACTGCCCTGGGCAGACCAGGAGTGGAAGACGTGGGCCCGGTCCAGCTCGTAGGCGGCATCGTTCAGGCTGGCGGCGGTGTCATTCACGAATATCGTGTTCTTTCTCTGCGTTGAGTGAAGTGTGGTGCGTTGAGTGAAGTGTGGTGCGGGGGCCGGGCGGCCCGATGGACCACCCGGCCCCGTGGGGCGAGCCTACTTGCCGCCCTCCTTGAGCGTGACCGTGATCGGCTTCCAGTCGGCGCCCATCACGTCGACTCCGTCGCTGCTCAGTTCATCGAGCGCCTGCTGCACATACTCGTTCGAGTACGCGGTCGTGGGCGGCGCGGCGGTGATGATGGTGGCTCCGGTCTCATTCTTGGTGTTCATCGCGATGTCGACGGTGTTCTTCCAGGCAGCCTCGTCGATCAGGCCGACCCCGTTGGTGGACGGCCAGATCAGCTTGTTGACCTCGTTGGTCATCCAGAGCTGGTGGCCGGCGGGCAGTTGCGAGCCGGCGGCGGTGACGATTCCGGCCGCCTGGTCCGGGTCGGTCGCCGCGTAGATCCAGCCCCTGATCGACGCCTTGATGAACTTGACCGTCGTGGCGGCATAGTCCTTGTCAGAGGCGAGCCGATCGGCGTCGGCCCAGATCGCATCCTGGAGCATCGCGGTGCCCTCGTCGTTCCAGTCGATGACGTTGAGGTCGGACGGCTGGTAGAGCTCGCCGGTTTTCGGATTCTTGGTCTCGAGTACCTGGGCGTACTCGTTGTAGGTCATGGCCTGGGCCGCGTCGATGTCGCCGGAGAGGAAACCGTTCATGTCGAAGGCCTGCTGCACGAGGTTGATGTCGCCCACCTGCACCCCGCTCTTCTGCATGCCCGCAAAGAGTTCCCACTCGTTGCCGTAGCCCCAACTCCCGACGTTCTTGCCCGTGAGGTCGGCCGGCGAGGTGATGCCCTTGTCCTTGAACGAAATCTGGGTGGTGGCGCTGCGCTCGAAGATCTGGGCGACATCGGTGATGTTGGCACCCTGCTCGATCGAGCCGAGCACCTTGGGCACCCAGGAGATCGCGTAGTCGGCGTCGCCGGCCGCGAGGACGTCCTGCGGCACGATGTCCGCCGCGCCCTCGGCGATGGTGACGTCAAGGCCCTCGTCCTTGTAGAAGCCCTGGTCGACCGCGGCGTAATAGCCGGCGAACTGGGCCTGGGCGACCCACTGCAGTTGCAGGGTGATCGGCACGAGGTCGCCGGAGCTCCCCGAGGTCGAATCGGTCGTCGCGGTCCCGGTGCTGCAACCGGTGAGGACAAGGGCGCTGCTGGCGGCGAAGGCGCCCAGGGCGCCCAGCCATCGTGTGCTGTGTTTCATGTCTACCTCCGTGAATGTGATTGCGGGCTGTGGATGGTGCATCGACCGCCGCGCGCACGCGGCGGACGTCTATCCGCCGGAACGGCGGGTGACGAGCCTCTCGACGATGAGCGCTGCGGAATAGAACAGGAGACCGAGGAGGATGGAACCGAGCACATAAGCCCAGGCCAGCCCGTAGTTGCTGCTCGACGCCGACGACGTGATCGACTTGCCGAGGCCGCCGACCGGGCCGCCGAAATACTCGGCGATCAACGCGGAGATGACGGCGAGAGAGGAGGCGATCCGCAGGCCCGTGAACACGAACGGGAGCGCGGTCGGCAGGGTGACGGCGCGAGTGGCCTGCCAGCTCGTGGCCGCGTACGACCGCATCAGGTCGCGGTGCACCGGCCGCACCTGGCGCAGCCCCTTGAGGGTGTTGAAGTAGACCGGCACGAACACGGCGAGCGCCGCCACGAACTGCCGGGCGGTCTCGGCGGCGGCGCCATACATCGTGTAGAGCACGGGGGCGAGAGCCACGATCGGCACGACCGCGATGGCCGCGACAATGGGCGCGGCCATCTCGTCGAGCAGTCGCACCAGCGCGGCGACGATCGCGAGCAGCACCCCGAGCACGGTGCCGATCAGGAGACCGATCAGCGCGTTCCGGCCGGTGGCGAGCATCCCGTTGGCCACGTTCTGCAGGTTGGCGCCGAATTGGTCGGCGATCGCGAACGGACCGGGCAGGATGAACGGTTTGATCGCGAACAGGGTGACCACCCCCTGCCAGAGCAGCACGGCGGCCAGGCCCAACAGAAGGGGCGCGAGCACGGTGCGAACCGCCCCGGCCGGGGCCTGGTCGGCCGCTCCGGCGCCGCCGGGTCGAACGGATGCCTGGCTCATCTGGCCTCGACCCCCCGCGCCCCGGCCGGGGCCTCACCGTGCAGCAGCTCGCGCACCTGGCTGACCGCGTGGAAGAAGGCTTCGTCCTCGCGCAGGGTCTCGCCGCGCCCACCCGTGTCACCGAGGCCGACCCGGAGGACATCCCGGATGCGTCCCGGCCGGGGCTCCAGCACGACGACCCGGTTGGAGAGGAACACGGCCTCGGGGATGGAGTGGGTCACGAAGACGACGGCGGCGCTCGTTTCGGCGCAGATCCGCACGAGTTCGTTCTGCATCCGCTCCCGGGTCATCTCGTCGAGGGCGCCGAACGGTTCGTCCATCAGGAGCAGGCTCGGGCTCTCGGCAAGTGACCTGGCGATCGCCACCCGCTGCTGCATGCCGCCGGAGAGCTGGTCGGGGTAGTGGCCGGCGAACTCGGACAGCCCGACGAGCTCGATCAGCTCGGCCGCGCGGGCTCGCCTGGCCGTTCGTCCCACGCCGTGAAGTTCGAGCGGAAGCTCGATGTTGCCGGAGACGGTACGCCAGGGCAGCAGCCCGGCTTGCTGGAAGGCGATCCCGTAGTCCTGGTCGATCCTGGCCTGCCTGGCCGGCTTGCCGAAGACCCGAATCTCGCCGGCCGTCGGGGTATCGAGGTCGGCGATCAGCCGCAGCAGGGTGCTCTTCCCGCAGCCGCTGGGCCCGATCAGCGAGACGAATTCGCCGGGGGCCACGGTCAGGCTGACGTCGGCCAGGGCGGTGACGGATGCCCCCTTCCGGCCGGCGAAGACCCGGCTCACCCCACGCACGTCGACGGCCAGGTTCCCGCTCACCGCGCCGGGCACGGCGACGGGCGCAGCAACGGGCACCTCGCCGGGCGCCCCGTCCCGCTCCAGCCCGCTCACGCCGCGACCTCCCCGCGGCGGAACCGGCGCAGGCCGAGTCCGATCAGTCCGACGAACCCGGCGGCGACGAGTCCGAGGAGCACGGAACCGAAGATCGGCGCCCACGGCTTGCCCGGGTCGCCGCCGGCCGCGCCGGCGTATTCGACGATGAGCCGGCCGATGCCGCCGCGCAGCCCGATCGACACCTCGGCGACGACGCTGCCGATCACGGCGCTGGCCGCGGCGAGGCGCAGCGCGGGCAGCAGGTAACCGACACTCGCCGGCAGCCGCAGCCGCCAGAGGGTCTTCCACCAGCCGGCCGAATAGCAGTGCATCAGGTCGACGTGGTTGGCATCCGGGGAGCTCAGGCCCCGGAGGGCGCCGACCGAGACCGGGAAGAAGGCGAGGTAGGAGGCGATCAAGGCCACGGACATCCAGCTCTCCCAGCTGAACGCACCGAACTGGATCTGCGACCCCCAGCGGCGCACGAGCGGGGCCAGCGCGATCAAGGGCACGGTCTGGCTGAGGATGATCCACGGCAGCACGGCGGCCTCGGCCAACCGGAAGCGCTGCATCAGCAGGGCGAGCGCGAGCCCGACGGTGACGCCGACGAACCAGCCGACGGCGGAGATGCCGAGGGTGAACAGGGACGCGTCGAGCACCGCCCGCCAGAGCGGCACGGCGGCGCCGGCGCCGGTGACCGGTTCCAGCGCCCGTGCGGCCATCACCCAGAGGTGCGGCATGGCGATGTCACTCGTGCGGGGCAGCACCGTGACGCCGCCGAGCACGACGCCCTCCGCCGGCCCGAGCAGCTTGTACAACTCCCAGATCACGGCGAGCAGCACGACGCCGAGCGTCCCGACGACGAACCGGCGCGCGGGGAGCGGGGAGCGGCGCATGCGGCTCCCCGCCAAAGCGGAGGCGAGCGTGGTCACACCTTCGCCACAATCGCGTCGGCGAGCGCCGGGATCACGGTCTCCCCATAGACCCGCAGGGTCTCCTCCTTGTTGTCGTGCTGGAGGTAGCCGGCGAACTGGTCGACGCCGAGCTCCTTGAGGGCCCGCAGCTTGACGATGTGGTCCTTCGAGGTGCCGAGCAGGCAGAACCGGTCGACGATTTCGTCCGGCACGAAGTCGGCGTGCTGGTTTCCGGCCCGGCCGTGCTGGTTGTAGTCGTACCCGCTCCGGCCGGCGATGTAGTCGGTGAGGGCCTTGGGCACGGAGGACTCCGTGCCGTACTTGGCGACGATGTCGGCCACGTGGTTGCCGACCATGCCACCGAACCAGCGGCACTGGTTGCGCATGTGTTCCCAGTCGTCGCCGATGTACATCGGGGCGGCGACGCAGAAGGTGATCGACGCCGGGTCACGCCCCACGTTCTCCGCGGCCTGGCGCACCGTGCGGATCATCCACTCGGCCACGTCGAGGTCGGCCATCTGCAGGATGAAGCCGTCGCCGACCTCGCCGGCGAGCTTGAGGGCGAGCGGGCCGTAGGCGGCCACCCACACCTCGAGGCTGGACCCCGTGCTCCACGGGAACCGGAGCGTGGCGCCGTTGTGCTCGACCTCGCGGGAATTGGCCAGCTCACGGATGACGTGGATCGATTCGCGCAACGTCTTCAGCGTGGTGGGAGCCCCGTTGGTGACGCGCACCGCCGAGTCGCCGCGGCCGATACCGCAGACCGTGCGGTTGCCGTACATCTCGTTTAGGGTCGCGTAGGTCGACGCCGTCACGGTCCAGTCGCGGGTGGCCGGGTTCGTCACCATCGGGCCGACGATGATCCGACGGGTCTCGGCGAGGATACGACTGTGAATCACGTACGGCTCCTGCCAGAGCAGGTGCGAGTCGAAGGTCCAGACGTGACTGAAACCGTGCGCCTCGGCGAGCTGAGCCAGTTGCACGACGCGGGCCGATGGCGGGTTGGTTTGGAGTACTGCTCCGAAATCCATGCTGTCCCCTGTCCTAGATGAGGTACTGGCTCAGGCCGCGCTTGACGAATCGACCATCGCCCTTGGCGCCGAGGTACGCGTTCTCGGCGATGACGACCTTGCCGCGCGAGAAGACCACGTCGACATGACCGTCGATTTCGTAGCCCTCCCAGGCGGAGTGGTCCATGTTCATGTGGTGGCTGCGCCCGGTCGACTCACCGAACTCGTCGATGTCGTAGCCGATCGAGGTGTGACCGTTCGGGTCGTAGACGACGATGTCGGCATCCGCGCCCGGCTGGATCACGCCCTTCTTCCCGTACAGTCCGAACATCCGCGCCGGGGTGGTCGAGGTGATCTCGACCCAGCGTTCGAGCGAGATCCGGCCGTTGACCACACCCTGGTAGAGCAGGTCGAGGCGGTGCTCGACCGAGCCGATGCCGTTCGGGATCTTGGAGAAGTCGCCGAGGCCGAGGTCCTTCTGGCCCTTCATGCAGAAGGGGCAGTGGTCGGTGGAGACCAGTTGCAGGTCGTTCGTGCGCAGACTCTGCCAGAGGTGATCCTGGTGGCCCTCCGCACGGGAGCGCAGCGGGGTCGAGCAGACCCACTTCGCCCCCTCGAAGCCGGGAGCGCCGAGGTTCTCTTCGAGCGAGAGGTAGAGATATTGCGGGCAGGTCTCCCCGAAGACGTTCTGGCCGTTGTCGCGGGCGGTGGCGATCTGGGCGACGGCCTGCTTGGCACTGACGTGCACGACGTAAAGCGGTGCCCCGGTGAGGTTGGCCAGCATGATCGCCCGGTGGGTTGCCTCCTCCTCGAGCTGCCAGGCGCGGGCAATGCCGTGATAGTACGGGTCGGTCTTGCCCTCGGCGAGCAACTGGCCGACGAGCACGTCGATCGCCGGCCCGTTCTCGGCGTGCATCATGGTCATCAGCCCGGTGTCGGCCGACTTCTGCATGGCCTTGAGCACCTGGGCGTCGTCGGAGTAGAAGACCCCGGGGTAGGCCATGAACAGCTTGAAACTGGAGACGCCCTCGGCGAGCAGACCGTCCATCGCCTGCAGCGAGTCGGTGTTGAGGTCGCCGATGATCTGGTGGAAGGCATAGTCGATCGCGCAGTTGCCGGCGGCCTTCTCGTGCCACGCGGCGAGGCCGTCGAAGACGCGCTGGCCGTAGCTCTGCACGGCGAAATCGATGATCGTCGTCGTGCCGCCCCAGGCGGCCGCGCGGGTGCCGGTCTCGAAGGTGTCCGAGGCGGCGGTCCCCCCGAACGGCAACTGCATGTGGGTGTGTGCGTCGATCCCGCCCGGGATCACGTACTTGCCCCTGGCGTCGACCACCCGGTCGACGCCGGAGGACAGGTTGGCGCCGAGCAGCCGGGATCCCGGCGCCAGCACCGCGGCGATGGTCTCGCCGTCGATGAGTACGTCGGCTGTGGATCGGCCGGTCGCCGTCACGACGGTGCCGCCGGTGATGAGGGTTGTCGTCATGGTGTGCTCCGTTTCGGCCGGGCTCAGGGTTCGACGATCGGGTCGTAGGAGTCGGGTCGGCGGTCGCGGTAGAACTGCCACGAGTTGCGCACCTCGCGGATCACGCCGAGGTCGAGGTCGCGGATCACGATCTCCGTCGCATCCGTCGACGCCACCTCGCCGACGTAGTTGCCGCGCGGGTCGACGAAGTAGGAGCTGCCGTAGAAGGTGACCGCGTCGTCGCCGAACTCCCTGGCCTCGTTTCCGATCCGGTTGTTCGCCCCGATGTAGTACTGGTTGGCGACCGCGGCGGCGGGCTGTTCGAGTTCCCAGAGCCGGTTGGAGAGGCCGGGCTTGGTGGCCGAGGGGTTGAAGACGATCTCGGCGCCGTTCAGGCCGAGCACCCGCCAGCCCTCGGGGAAGTGGCGGTCGTAACAGATGTAGACGCCGATCCGGCCGACCATGGTGTCGAAGACGGGATAGTCGCCATTGCCGGGGCGGAAGTAGAACTTCTCCCAGAACTGCGGCAGGTGCGGGATGTGGTGCTTGCGGTACTTGCCGAGGTAGCTGCCGTCGGCGTCGATCACGGCGGCCGTGTTGTAGAGAACGCCCGGCTGCTCCTCCTCGTAGACGGGGAGCACGATCACCATTTTGTACTCCGCGGCGAGCTTCTGGAACCGCTCCACCAGCGGGCCGGGAACGCTCTGGGCGTACTCGTAATACTTCGGGTCCTGCACGATGCCGAAGTAGGGGCCGTGGAAGAGTTCCTGGAAGCAGATCACCTGCACGCCGGCCTCGGCGGCGGTGCGCACGAATCCCTCGTGCTTGACGATCATCGATTCCTCGTCGCCGGTCCAGTCTGTCTGGGTGATGGCGGCTCGCACGATCGTGCGCTTGTCGGTGCTGCTGGTGTCCGCGGTCATTCTCTGCCTCCACATCGAGCTCGGCGCTGAGCTGGCCCACGGGCCGGGAGTCGCAACGCCGAATCAGTTGAGTCGAATCGGACTGCGTTGTCCGTATTTGTTATTCTTCGACGTAAACATTTCAGTTCTGTTTCTGTGTGTGACGCACGCGTTAATCATCCTGTCGCCCAAACCAGTAGGAGGCAAGGGTTCATGCAAACAGTTATCGACGAGATCGAGCACCCCACTCCGGCCGGGATCGCGGCCGCACTCGGCCGTCTGATCAGCTCGGGCCGGCTCGCGCCCGGCGACCGGCTGCCGACCGTGCGAGCGCTGGCGGCGGCCCTGGCGGTGAGCCCGTCGACGGTCAGCCACGCCTGGCAGGCGCTCACCGCGGTCGGCCTGATCGCCTCCCGGGGACGCAGCGGCACCTTCGTGCTCGAGGCCGCACCCCGTTGGCTGCCGGCCCGCACCCAGTCGATGGCCGGCTATCACCGCGAAGCCAGGATCGACCTGTCGCGGGGAACGCCGGACCCGCGTCTGTTGCCCGACCTCGGGCCGGCACTCTCCCGGGTCTCCCAGCGAGCGGCCACCGTGGTCTACCAGGAGCTGCCGGTGATCCCGGAACTCCTCGCGGTGCTGCGTGAATCGTGGCCGTTCCCGGCCGAGTCGATCACGGTCGTCGACGGCGCCCTCGACGCCATCTCCCGCAGCCTCGACGTGGTCGCCCGGTTCGGGGACCGGGTCATCGTGGAGGACCCGGGCTTCCCGCCGTTCTTCGACCTGCTCGACCAGATGGGCATCGAGCGCCTGCCGGTCCCTGTCGACGAGCACGGCATCCTGCCCGCCGCCTTCGCGGTCGCCCTCACGCGGTCGCCGGTCGCGGTCATCCTGCAGCCGCGCGCACACAACCCGACGGGGGCATCGATGACCGCCGCCAGGGCCGAGGAACTGGCCCGGTTGCTGGGCGTGCACCGGCGCACTGCGCGGACAGTCGTGATCGAGGACGACCACTCCGGCGAGATCAGCGTGGCCCCCGACGTGAGCCTGGGCCGCTGGCTGCCGGGCCGCGTGCTGCACGTGCGCAGCTACTCCAAATCACACGGCCCCGATCTGCGCATCGCCGCGCTCGGCGGGCCGGCGGCACTCCTGGACCGGATCGTGGCCAGGCGGATGCTCGGCCCCGGCTGGACCAGCCGGATGCTGCAATCGATCCTCTACGACCTGCTCACCCAGGGCGACAGCATCGCCCAGACCGGCGAGGCCAGGCGGATCTACTTCGCGAGGCAGAAGGCCCTCGCGGAGGCGCTGGCCGAGCTCGGCCTGCCGGTGGCGCAGGCAGACGGCATCAACACCTGGTTGCCGGTGCGGGACGAACGGGATGCCATCGTGCAGTTGGCAGCGTCGGGCATCCGGGTGGCCGGAGGGTCGCCGTTCCTGGCCGAGGCCGGCCCCGAGGCGTTCATCCGGGTGACCGTCGGGGCGCTCCATAGCGACGTGACGGAGGTCGCCCTGGCCCTCGCCGCCGTGGTGCGTCGCCCGGCATCCGTGGCCGCCGCACCCGGTGCCGGTCCGCGCCCGCCGGAAACAAGATGGGCATAGGCTGGATCCAGACCGCCGGTTGGCTCTGACCGGTCGTGCCAACCCTGACTTGGGCGGCAGGTCCCCCCCTTCTAC
>NZ_JASISS010000043.1 GCF_030063195.1 Cryobacterium sp. PH31-AA6 | reverse complement strand
CGGTTAAGGGTGGCGGGGGGAGGGGGTCAGGTCGACTAGGCGGGTTATCGCTGCGAGGGGGATCGGGAGCCAGGTCGGCCGGTTTCGGGTCTCGTAGACGGCCTCGTAGAGGGCCTTGTCGAGTTCGAAGGCGCTCAGCAGCGCACCCTGCTCGTTCGGATCCACGCCCGAACGCTCGGCATAGCCGTCGAGGAACGCAGCCCGGCAGGCGTCGGCCCAGGCGAGCGAGGCCGACGCCGGACGTTCCGGGTGCGCCAATTCGATCGTGCCCGCGGCGTAGGAGAATGACCGCAGCATGCCGGCAATGTCCCGTAGTGGGACATCCGGTCGGCTTCGGTCCTCGAGCGGCCGCAGCGGCTCGCCCTCGAAATCAACGAGAACCCAGCCCCGGCCGCCCGGAACATTGAGCACCTGGCCCAGATGATAGTCGCCGTGGATGCGCTGCAGCCGTGGCCACGGAGCCGACTGCGCCCGCCTGAAGATGGTTTCGATCGCCGCACGGTGCTCTCCCAGCGCGGGGATCTCGGCCGCGGTGGTGCGGAAGCGTTCCCGGATGGCCGACAGCTGCGCCGCGATCACGTCGGGGGTGGCCTCGCGAGTCGGCATCACCGCAGCGAGGTCGGCGTGCACGGCGGCCGTTGCCACGCCGAGGTCGTGCGCCTCCCTGCTGAAATCCCCGCCGGTCGAGGCCGCGGTGAGGGCGGCGCGCCAGGCGTCCTCGACCCCGGGCAGGAATTCCTGGGCGAAGGCCAGGTGGCCCCTGGCGCGTCCGGCAGGGCGGTCGGGGTCGTCCCATTCACCCTCGACGTAGCCGATCGGTTCGGGCACGAACCGGGATCCGGCCCTGGCCAGGGCCGCCTGCACCGATATGTCCGGGTTGTCCCCGTGGTGGAGGGCACGGAACACCTTGCAGATGATCGGGCGAGCCGGGGCGTCATTCGCGCCCCTGGTGTCGAAGATGATCGAGGTGTTCGATTGCTCCCCGGTGAGCACCCGGCTGGCCGCCACGGTATATGGAGGAGTGTCCGGCGCGTCGAGCAGGAGTTCGCCCCGTGCGGATGCGCCCGTGTCCTCCTGGCCGATCGAGGCACCCTGGTTCAGGATGACCCGCAGGATCGCGTCCGCGTAGGCGGGGTCATGCGGTGCGTCGTAGACATACCGGGTCATTCCGTCCGGGCCGTTCACCGCGGCGACCAGGGCGCGTTCGGCGCTCGGAAGGGGGGCGGCGCGCTCGGTGAGGGGAAGCTGGTAAAGGGTATCTTCCCCGCCCGCGGCGTCGATGACGAGGTGGGTGCGGATGTCCACTCCCGGTTCGGCCGACGAAAGCGACCACTGGGCGACACTGCGCAGAGCGGGCACGTTCCCCTTGCTCGCGAACCAGCGCTGGGTGGCGACCCACTGATTGAGGTAATCAGGGACAGGGGTTCCGCGACCGTTCTCAGGCATGTCGCCAGCGTACGCCAGGGGTGGCGCCGCCAGTCGCGGAAGGGTTCCCTTCGATCAGACGCGACGGATGCCGTACGCCACGATGGCGAGACAGCCGGCGCCGACGACGGCCAGGATTCCCATCAGCACGGTGTAGCTCGTGACCGCGCTCAGCCAGGCGAACAGGACCGGCAGCAGGAAGCCGACGTAGGTGAGGCTGTAGTAGACCCCGGTGATGCCGGCCAGGTCGGCCGGGGTGGAGATCCGCTGGATCTCGACCAGGCCGGCGACCACGCAGATTCCGTAGGACGCGCCGAGGGTGATCGCCGTGATCAACGCGATCACGGGGGAGAGCAGGACCGTGGTCGCAATAGAGAGGAGCAGTCCGAGGAGCAGGACGCTCATCCCCACCACCAGTGCCCGACCGTTCGTGAGCACGTTGAGCCTGGCCACGAGGGGCTGGACGAGGGCGCCGGTACCGAGCGTGACGACGGTGAGCAGGGTCGCGTAGGCGAGATTGAGGGAACCAAGCTCGTCTTCGACGAGCTTGGGCATGATCGCGTAGGCGATCGCCGCCGCACCGAAGACCCACGGGGCGGAGGGGGCGATGACGCGCAGGAACCGGCGGTGGCCGGACAGTGGAACGGCGAGGTCCTGCCAGAACGGGCGGTGAGAGCGATATCGCGGCACTGTCTCCGGAGCGCGGAGCAGGCGGGGCAGCACGAGCAGGCTGAGGGCAATGTGCACAAGATAAGGGGAGAGGGTGGGCATCGGTCCCCACTGGGCGAGCGCCCCCGCGACGCCGGCGCCGAGTCCGAACCCCACGGTCAGGGTGAGCGCGGGGCGGCGGGCGCCGGCGGTGAGGTCTGCCCGGCGGTCGAACGGCGGGCTGGAGAGTTCCTTGAGCCAGGCGGTCCCGACCGACATCGCCACGCCGACGCTCAGGCCGGCCAGGAACCGGCCGAGGGAGAGCATGATTTCGCTGGTGAAGCCGAGACCGAGCAGAAGGCTGGCGGTGATGCCGATGGCGACCCCGACGACGGACAGCGGCTTGCGCCCATAGCGGTCGGACAGTGCGCCGGCCACGAGCAGTCCGGGGATGAGGCCGACGACGTAGAAGCCGAGGAACAGATCGGCCATGAAGGCCGAGTAGTGGCCCAGCGACTCGTACATGTGCAGGAGCGGAGTGAAGTGGTTGCCACCCCAGGCCATGACGAAGAGGGCGGGCGCGGCAAGCTGCCAGGCGGGGATGGTGCGGCGGAAGCTCATGTTTCTTTCTGGAAGGCGTATGGCGCCGGGGCGCCGGGGTCAGGAGTCGAGCGGCCCCTGAAAACCATGGCGCACGTGCCGCCGAAGTTCGGCCTCATAGCCGGGGGCATCCCCGGCGCTGAGATAGTCGGCGAGGGCGCGGTGTTCCGTGACGTAGCGCTGGAGACTGCCCGGGTCGCGGTTCGCGACGCGGTGCAGGAGGCGCTCGAGGCGCGGCCCGAGCCGGGTGTAGAACTCGTCGATCACCCGGTTGTGCGCCTCATCGACGACCCGGGCGTGGAACTGGTGGTCGGCCCGGGCGAAGGTGAGCGGGTCGCCGGTTCGGGCGGCCTCTTCCTGCACCAGGATCAGGGCGGCCAGGTCGCCGTCCACGGCGTGGTCGGCGTCTCGGCGAGCGCTGTGCAGCGACACCGCGGTCGTTTCGAACATGATGCGTACCTGGAGGAGCTCCATGGTCTCGACGTCGTCGAGGGCGGTCACGACCGCGCCCTTCTTGGGGAACAGCTTGAGCAGACCGTGGGCCTCGAGTGCGAGGAAGGCCTCTCGCACCGGGGTGCGGCTGGTGCCCAGGGTCTGGGCGACGTCGCCCTCGGTGAGCAGCGAACTCGCACCGACGGCGCCGGTGATGATCCCGTCGGCGACGTGGGCGTATACCCGCTCGACGGCGGACGGACCGGCGGCGCCGGTGCGGGGGGACCTGGAGGGGCTCATGCCTCCAGCCAACCATAAATGCATCCATAAATACAATCCCGCCGATGCCGTGTTGCCGACGCCGGGCGTAACTTTCGCACCGAACCCCGCCGAATTCTCTCTTAGACTTGCCAGCGCAGCCATCCGAGACATGCCCTCCGCAGAGTCCGAGTCCTCGCCTCGCGCGTTCCCCCTCGCCTCACCTGATGTGATCGCCTGCCGCTACTCCGGCCGCACAGACTCCTATCGCAGAGGCATCCGTGACCACGACAGCACCCAAACTCACCCTCCTCGAGCAACTGGTCGAGGTATTGCCGACCGGGCAGATCATCACCGGCGAGAAGACCGGGGCGTATCTCCGTGACCAGTCCGACAGCACCGCGGCCGGAATGCCCTTCGCGGTCGCCCTGCCGGTGAATACCGAGCAGGTCGCGGCGGTCGTTGCGTTCGCGGCCCTGCACGGCATCCCGATCGTGCCACAGGGTGCGCGCACCGGACTTGCCGGGGGCGCCAACGCGATCCTGGGTTGCATCGTGCTGAGCACCACCCGGCTGAACAAGATCGTCTCCGTCGACGTCGAGGACCAGACCGCCACGGTGCAGGCCGGTGTGCGCACCTACGCCCTCGCCAGGGCGGCCGCAGCTGTCGGCCTGTTCTACCCACCGGATCCCGGCTCCTGGAAGGGGTCGACCGTGGGCGGCAACGTCGCCACCAACGCGGGCGGGATGCTCTGCGTCAAGTACGGCGTGACGGGGAACTTCGTGCGTCAGCTCACGGTCGTCCTCGCCGACGGATCCGTCGTCCGCACCGGCCAGCGCACCATCAAGGGCGTGACCGGTTACGACCTGACCGCCCTCCTCGTCGGCTCGGAGGGCACGCTCGGCATCATCACCGAGATCACCGTCGGGCTCCTGCCCGCCCCGGCCGCGGCGTCGGGAGTGTCGGCGACGTTCGCCGACACGGAGGCCGCCCTGGCCGCCTCCGCGCTCATCGTCGCGTCCAACCGCCGACCGAGCATCCTCGAGTACCTCGACGGCCCGTCGATCGCCGCGATCAACGCCTTCGACCCCGAGTCCACGTTGCCGGCCGGTGCGGCCGCCCTGCTGCTCGTGCAGTCGGACCAGGCCGGCCAGGCCCACGACGACGTCGAGGAATATGCCGCCATCCTCCGCGCCGAGGGGGCCACCGAGGTGGTCGTCGCTCACGACCAGGATCACCTCGACCAGCTGATGGCGGCGCGCCGGTTGCTGCAGCCGGCGCTACAGGCCGCACGTGGATCCAGCCTCAACGAGGACATCACCGTGCCCAGGTCCCAACTGCAGGCGCTCCTGACCGGACTCGCCGAGATCTCCCGCGAGCTGGCCATCCCGATCGGTACCGGCGGGCACCTGGGCGATGGAAACCTGCACCCGATGATCGGGTTCGACGCCGAGAACCCGGCCGAGGTTGACGCGGCGCATCGGGCCTTCGCCCGGGTGATCCGGCTCGCGATCTCCCTCGGCGGCTCCGCGTCCGGCGAACACGGCATTGGAATGCTCAAGCAGGCGCACCTTGACGACGAGCTTGGACCGATCCTGCGCGACCTCCAGCGCCGGGTGAAGGCCGCCTTCGACCCCGACTCGCTGCTCAACCCGGGAAAAAAACTTTGAAAATTCGGTCAGGATTCTCCCTTTGCACCTTCGTTCTGGCCTCTGGACAGCACTTTGACTCGCGGCGAAGTCGACAAACTCGCACCGATGGATGCGCCGGGGATTCGCGTCCAAAATTGACTGCCTCCCCTTAAGGGCGCGGGCGCGAAACCCCGGCACCGATTCGTGTGATACGCCCAGCGACCGGAGTAGTGTTGGCAGAAGAGGGCAAGTCACGATGCATCGCCGCATTAGCCGCACGCCTCGTGGTCCTGCTCTCCAGGCCCGACTGCGGGAGACACACTTCTGCGGCGGGGGAGACTCGATCCCACGAGGAGTGAAATCTACATGACCATCACAGAAGGTGTTCGCAGCGACAAAGACGCGACGCAGGCCGAGCGTCCGGACTTCGTGTCCGGCCCCTGGCAGGACTCGATCGATCTCCGCGATTTCATCCAACGCAATTACACGCCCTATCTGGGCGACGCATCATTCCTGGCGGGCCCGACGGACCGCACGACCGGGGTCTGGGCCAAGCTGTCCGCCATGTTCCCCGAGGAACGGCGCAAGGGCGTCTACGACGTCGACGCGACCACCCCGTCGTCCATTACGGCCCACAAGCCCGGTTACATCGACGAGCCCAACGAGGTCATCGTCGGACTGCAGACGGATGCGCCGCTCAAGCGCGCGATCATGCCGTTCGGTGGCTGGCGCATGGTCGCCACCTCGCTTGAGACCTACGGCTACCCCGTGTCTCCCGAGCTCGAGAAGATCTTCACCGACTACCGCAAGACCCACAACACCGCAGTCTTCGACGTCTACCCTCCCGGCGTGCGTCGCGCCCGCAACAGCCACCTGATCACGGGACTGCCTGACGCCTACGGTCGCGGCCGGATCATCGGTGACTACCGTCGCGTCGCCCTGTACGGCGTCGATGCCCTCATCGCCGGCAAGAAGAATGACCGTGCCGAGCTCGACATGGAGCCCTCGACCGAGGACATCATCCGTGCCCGCGAGGAGAACTCGGAGCAGATCCGCGCCCTCAAGGAACTCGTTCAGATGGCGGCCAGCTACGGTTCCGACATCTCCCGTCCCGCCGTCACGGCCAAGGAAGCCGTGCAGTGGCTGTACTTCGCCTACCTCGGCGCGGTCAAGGAACAGAACGGCGCAGCAATGTCGTTCGGACGCAACGCGGCCTTCCTCGACGCGTACATCGAACGCGACCTCGCGAACGGCGCCCTGACCGAATCCGCCGCCCAGGAACTCATTGACGACCTGGTCATCAAGCTCCGCATCGTGCGCTTCCTGCGCACCCCCGAATACGACGAGATCTTCGCCGGCGACCCCACCTGGGTCACCGAGTCGCTCGCCGGAATCGGTGACGACGGTCGCCCGCTGGTCACCAAGACCACCTTCCGTTTCCTCCAGACGCTGTACAACATCGGCGCAGCACCGGAGCCGAACCTCACCGTTCTCTGGAGCGACGCGCTTCCCGATGGCTTCAAGCGCTTCTGCGCCCAGGTGTCCATCGACACGTCGGCGATCCAGTTCGAGTCGGATGACATCATCCGCGCCGAGATGGGTGACGACGCCGCCATCGCGTGCTGTGTGTCGCCGATGCGCGTCGGCAAGCAGATGCAGTTCTTCGGGGCCAGGGTCAACGCCGTCAAGGCGCTCCTCTACTCGATCAACGGGGGCAAGGACGAGGTCTCCGGCAAGCAGGTCGCCCCGGCAACCACGCCCAACGCCGAAGAGATCCTCACCTACGACACGGTCTTCCCGGCCTACCTCGAAACCCTCGAGTGGCTCGCCGAGACGTACGTCACCGCACTGAACTGCATCCACTACATGCACGACAAGTACGCATACGAGCGCCTCGAAATGGCACTGCACGACAAGGAAATCATCCGCACGATGGCTTGTGGCATCGCCGGCCTGAGCGTGGTTGCCGACTCCCTGTCGGCCATCAAGTACGCCAAGGTGCGTCCGGTGCGTGACGAGACCGGTCTCGTCGTCGACTACACGGTCGAGGGTGACTTCCCCAAGTTCGGCAACGACGACGACAACGTCGACGCCATCGCCGTTGACGTGATGGAACGGTTCATGACAATGATCCGCAAGCACCCCACCTACCGGGATGCGATCCACACCCAGTCGATCCTGACGATCACGTCCAACGTGGTCTACGGCAAGGCAACCGGCAACACGCCGGACGGCCGCCGCAAGGGCGAGCCTTTCGCACCGGGTGCCAACCCGATGAACGGTCGCGACACCCACGGGATGCTCGCGTCGGCGCTCAGCGTCGCCAAGCTCCCGTACAGCGAGGCTCAGGACGGCATCTCGCTGACCAACACCGTGGTGCCCAGTGGCCTCGGCCACACCAAGGAAGAGCAGATCACCAGTCTGGTCGGCCTCATCGACGCGTTCACGTCGGCGACCGGTTACCACATCAACGTCAACGTGTTGAACAAGGACACCCTTGAAGACGCCATGCTGCACCCGGAGAACTACCCGCAGCTGACGATTCGCGTCTCCGGCTACGCGGTCAACTTCGTGCGCCTCACCCGCGAGCAGCAGATGGATGTCATCAGCCGCACGTTCCACTCGCACTGACATTCACCGAAATCAACCCCGCGGCGACGCTGAGTAGGACGAGACAATGCCCGCAGTAAACCTCGGCCTGCCCAGCGCCGGCGCCGCTATCGATCTGGTGGACGGTTCATCCGTCAGCAGTGAACAGGCCGAACTGGCCGAACTCCACCACCTCGAGATGGAAGCCATCCACAACGGCACCGTGGCCAGTGTCCACTCATGGGAACTGGTCACGGCCGTGGATGGCCCCGGCACGCGAATGACGCTCTTTCTTTCCGGGTGTCTGCTGCGTTGCCAGTATTGCCACAACCCCGACACCTGGAAGATGCGCGACGGGTTGCTGACGACGCTCGATGACCTCGTGACACGGGTCAAGCGTTACAAGGGCGTCTTTGAGTCGACCGGAGGCGGGATTACCATCTCCGGTGGCGAGCCGCTCATGCAGCCCGCCTTTGTGGCGCGCATCTTCGAGGAGTGCCACAAACTGGGCGTGCACACCACCCTGGACACCTCCGGGTTCCTGGGCAAGAGCGCGTCGGATAAGTTGCTGGACAACCTTGACCTGGTGCTGCTCGACGTGAAATCGGGCATCCCCGGGACGTACAAGGAGGTGACCGGTCGGGACCTCGCTCCGACCGTCGCCTTCGGTGATCGCCTCGCCGAACGGAAGATCCCGGTCTGGGTGCGTTTCGTGCTCGTGCCTGGGCTCACAGACGCGGTCGACAACGTCGACGCCGTCGCCGAGATCGTGGCGCGGTGGCCGAACGTCGAGCGCGTCGAAGTGTTGCCGTTCCACCAGATGGGTGAGGACAAGTGGGACAAACTCAATCTGCCCTACCCGTTGCACGGAGTTCATCCTCCGGACAATGAGTTGCAGGAACGCGTTCGGGAGCAGTTCCGGGCACGGGGACTGACCGTCTTCTAGGGCCGGCATCCTGGCCCAACGGGGCGGCACGGAATGGAATCGGGCGTGGCATAGCACAAATGCCGCGCCCTTTTCCAACCCCCACTACGGGGTGCTTGGTGGGAATCACCTGTGAAAGTGCCTTGAAAGTGCCAAGCTGGAGTCACGACAGTGTCACGACCACGTGCCACGACGAAAGGCAAGCAGATGAGCGCAACAACACACCCGGCATCCACCGTTACCCTGACCTCCGGGAAGGCTCGCCTCGTCAGGCTGATCGGGCTCCTGGGCATCATCGGCGGCCTCGTGATGCTCCTCGCCGGCGGCCTCGTCTGGGGCACGGTCAGCAGCCAACTCAGCGAAGAGAAAATTACCGTCGCCGAGGATGCGGCCTTCCTGCCCGGCGCAACCGTCGACAACCCGTTCGCGGCCTACGCGCAGGCGTCCATCATCAACCACCACGCAATGAAGGCCAGTGACGGGAAGACCTACGCCGAGCTGGCCCAGGACGATCCCATCCGCCCGACCGTCATGACCGCGTCGCTCCTGCGCGCCTCGCTATTCACGTCGATCGTCGCCTTCGGCGTCTCGGCCTTCGCGATGGGCGCGGGCATCCTGCTGAGCCTGTTCGGCTGGGCCATCCGTGCCACGGTGCCGTCAGCGGCCAAGTCGACGACGCGGGTGGACGCAACCACCGTCTGACTCTCGCGGGGCTAGCCTCCGCTGACCGAAAAGGGCCTGACAGCATTCGCTGCCGGGCCCTTTTTCGCTGTGAAACGCCGGTAGCCGGCTCCCGTGGTGTCACATTCAGACATCCACGGCAAGCCCCTTCGGAGATCGCCCCGTTTGGGGTTCAATGGTGAGCAAGGTACCGAGTCAGGCGGGGGCACATGAAGCGCAACACGGAATTCGTCGAACGACGAACGTTCCTCGGCGTGCTCGGCGGCCTCGTCGGCCTGGTCGCGATGAGCTCTTCGGCCGGACTCCTCGCGGCAGTCGCTGTCACCCCGGTGGTGGCGTTGTCAAGCATTGCGGCCACCGACACGATCAATGTTTTCGAGAACCTGCCGGAGTTTCTCTCGATCGATCGGTTGTCGGAGAAGAGCAGTATTTACGCGACCCGGACCGATGGTTCGGTGGCTCTGCTCGCTTCGTTCTACGACCAGAATCGAATCGAGGTCGCGTTGGCGGCGATCAGCCCGTATGTCAGGGATGCCGCCATCGCCAGCGAGGACCCCCGATTCTTCGAGCACGGCGGTGTTGATCTCCAGGGCACAGTCCGGGCGGCCGTGAGCACCTTCGCCGGCGGTGAAATTCAGGGCGGATCGTCCATCACCCAGCAGTACGTCAAGAATGTGCTCGTGCAGAAGTGCGAAATCATGACGGATGCGACGGAACGACGCACCTGCTATGTCGCCGCCACCGAGACGACCCCTGACCGGAAACTCAAGGAGATGCGCCTGGCCATCGGTCTCGAGAAAAAATACTCCAAGAACGACATCCTTCGGCAGTACCTGAATATTGCGGGCTTCGGCGGCACGGTATACGGAATCGAGGCCGCGGCAAACTACTACTTCAACACCGCAGCGGCAAACCTGACCTTGCCGCAGGCCGCGAGCCTCGTCGCCACGATCAACAACCCCGTCAAGTTTCAGCTGGATGATCCACTGAGCGAGACAAACGGTGCGGCAAACGGGTATCAGGCCAATCTGACCCGCCGCGACTACATTCTCCGCGACATGCTCACCCAGCGCAAAATCACCAGAGCCGAGTTCGACGTCGCCATCCAGACTCCGATTGAGCCGGTCATCACCGAACCGAGTACCGGGTGCCAGACGGCCGCGGGCAGCGCGTTCTTCTGCGACTACGTCACGCATGTACTCCGCAACGACCCGACATTCGGGGCCGATGAGGCGACCAGGCTGCTCAACTTCCGGCGCGGAGGCTACGAGGTCTTCACAACCCTCGACCTGGATCTGCAGAACACGGCCGAGAATACGATCCGGGCCAATGTTCCGAGCACGTACCCCGGCTGGGACGTGGGTAGCGTCATTTCCAGCGTGCAGGTCGGCACCGGGCGGGTGCTGGCGATGGCGCAGAACAAGGACTACAGCCAGGATCCGGCGGTGCAGGCGACGGGCGCCAACTACACGGGAATCAACTACAACACCGACTACGTCGACGGCGGGTCGAGCGGGTTCCAGCCGGGCTCGACCTACAAGGTCTTCACGCTGGCGGAGTGGTTGAAGGAGGGGCACTCCCTGAACGAACGGGTCGACTCGCGGCGCAAGTCGAACTGGGGAACCTTCCAGGACAGTTGCCTGGGCCCACAGAATTACGACAAAGACAAGTGGGACCCCAAGAACGACGCGAAAGAGAGTGGCGCCAACTACAGCGCCCTCGAGGCCACGATCGGCTCGATCAACACGGGCTACATCGGGATGGCGAAGAAGCTCGACCTGTGCGGCATCCGGAAGACCGCCGAGGCCTTCGGCATGCACCGCGCCGACGGTGACCCGCTGCTCCAAAACGCCGCCTCCGTGATCGGAACGAACGAAATCGCCCCGCTGAGCCTGGCCGTCGCGTTCGCCGGTATCGCCAACAACGGGGTTGTCTGCACGCCGGTCGTGATCGACCGGATCGTCGATGCGGCCGGCACGGAGTTGCCCGCTCCGCAGTCCCAGTGCAGCCAGGCCGTCGACCCGGCGGTGACCGCCGGGATGGCCTATGCCATGAGCCGGGTGATGACCAGCGGCACGGCTCAACAGTCCTACCAAGCGACCTCGCCCCGGGTGCCGATGATCGGCAAAACCGGGACAACCGACGGCAATAAGGACACCTGGATGAGTGGAGCGAGCACGAAGGTCGCGACCGTGGCGGCCGTCATCAGCCTCACCGGGGACGCCAACCAGCGTGCCGTGTTCTTCGACAGCGGGCAGGCCGCGACCGCACGCCATCGGATGTGGCCGGCCGTCATGTCGGTCGCGAACGCGAAGTACGGGGGCGGCGATTTCGCGATGTCGTCGCCGAATGCCGTGATCCGTTCGAGCACCCCCTCCGGTTAGGAGCGTCGGCGGGCGACGGGGGACCGGGTGCGACTACGCGCGGAGCGGCCACAAATGGTGCACATTGTCGACCGGGATAGCGGCCAGTTCCGCCGCGAGTTCGGCGGCCCGGTCGGTGTGCCGTGCCGCGGCTTCCGCCTTTCGCCGCTGGTCGACCTTCCGGACGACGTCGGTGAGGTCCCACAGGTTCTCCCCGGTGATGGACACTCCCTTCGCCCCCGACCTTCGGGTTCGGCCCCGCACGAGGATATGGCGGGTCTGGAACACGGCCCCCCCAATTCGTTCCTGCGCGTCGTGGAAGAAGACGACGTTCGAGACCGGTCCCGTGCCGTCATCGAGGCTGACGAAGACAACTCGGCGGCCGTTGCGCATTGGCGGGGTGTTCGTTGCGCGCCGTACTCCCGCGATGAGCACCTCGGTGCCGCCGGGAAGATCGGCGAGTTCGGAGGCGGGGGTGACCCCCAGCTCGGCGAAGAGCGGGTAGAACCGGGTCATCTGGTGGCCGGACACCGCGAGGTTCAGGTCCCGCAGCTCCAGGTCGGTCTGGCTCCGCCCGCGCAATTCCAGGGAGGTGACCGCGGTGAAGCGGGCACCTTCGAGGCCCTGCACCGGCAGTTCGACCTCGAACGCCAGCTGGTTGTCGTTGATGGTGACCGCGGTGCCGCGCAGCGACTGCACGTGGACGAGGAGTTCGTGCCGGCGGGCACGGTCGTACCCGATGAAGCTGTCGAGCGCCCCGACCCGGGCGAGTGCCTCGAAGGTCTTCCTCCGCGGCCGCACCCGGTCGCGAAAATCCTGCAGCGAGGAGAACGGCTGGTGGCGCACGATGCGAGCCCGTTCAGCCGCGGTGCCGCCGGCGAGCTCGGCCAGCGCCAGCCGGATGCCGCGGCGTTCGTCGCCGAGCTCCTCGACCCGGTAGTCGAGCCTGCTCCGCTGCACGTCGAGGCCGAGGACCGGCACGCCGAGCAGCCTGGCCTCGGCCACGATGAGGTCCTTCGGCCACATGCCGGGCGCGTGGGTGAGCAGGCCGGCCAGGAAAACTGCGGGATGGTGAGTCTTCAGCCAGGCCGACTGGTAGGTCGGCAGTGCGAACGCGGCGCCGTGCGCCTTGGCGAAGCCGAAGCTGCCGAACCCCGCCAGCATCGTCCAGACCTGGTCGATGATTGCGGGCGGGAATCCGCGTTCCAGCGCCCGCTCCCGCACGAACTCCTCGATTCGGGGTAGCTGCTCCGGCTTGCCGAGGTGGCGGCGGAAGACATCCGCCCGGCCGAGACCACACCCCGTGAGCTCGTCGAACACGCGCATCACCTGCTCGTGGAAGATGACGACACCCTTGGTCTCCCGCAGGATCGGTTCCAGTCGCGGGTGGATGTAGTCGGGCATCACCTCTCCGTGCCTGGCCTGGAGATATTTCAGCGGCATGTTGTTCTGCATCGGGCCGGGCCGGAACAGGGAGATCTCGACCGTCAGGTCGTTGAAGACCTCTGGCTGCAGCTTGCCGACCAGCTCCATCTGGCCGGGTGATTCGATCTGGAAGATACCGAGCGTTCTGGTCGACCTGATGAGTTCGAAGGTGGCCGGGTCGTCGAGCGGGATCCGGTCGAGGTCGATGCTCTCACCGGACAATCGGTGGTGTTCCTCGACGGCGTGCGCCATCGCCGACTGCATTCGGACGCCGAGGATGTCGAGCTTGATCAGTCCCATCGGGTCCATATCGTGTTTGTCGAACTGGGACATCGGCAGCCCCATGCCGGATGCCTGCACCGGCGTGCGATCGAGCAGGGTCGCATCGGAGAGGATCACCCCGCAGGGGTGCACGGAGATGTGCCGGGGGAGGCGGTCCAGCTTCGCGGTCAGGTCGACCAACTGGTCCAACTGCTGGGACTCGCGCACCTCGGCGGCGAGCGGCTCCAGCTCGGGCTTCTCTGCCAGGGCGCGCCGGAAATCCCTGGCGTTGAAGCGCCACATCTGTTTGGCGATCGACGCGACCTGCTCGTGGTTCATTCCGAGGGCGAGGCCGGCGTCACGCACGGCGCCGCGGCCGCGATAGGCGTTCGTCATCGACATCAGGGAAACCCGCTCGCCGCCGAAGGTCTCGAACAGTCTGCGGTAGATGTCGTGGCGGCGCGCGGACTCGACGTCGAGGTCGATATCGGGCAGGGTCTGCCGTTCGGGCGAGAGGAAACGTTCCCAGAGCAGGCCGTTGGAGATCGGCTCCACCGACGAGGTGCGGAGCGCATAGTTGAGCACCGAGCCGACCCCTGAGCCGCGTGCCTGGATGCGGATGCCCATCTCCCTGATGATGTCCGCCACCCGGGCGACGGTGAGGAAATAGCCGGCGAAGCCGAGGTGCTCCACGGTCTTCATCTCGTGCGCAAGCCGGGCGTGCGCCTCCTCCGCCGATGCGGCACCGCTGCGCTCCCCGGCTTCCGGCCTCGGATAGAGGTCATCGATGCCGGCCCGCGCCCGTTTCCAGAGCTCGGCGACCGGGTCACCGCTGACGCCGATGATTCGCGCCTCCGGCATCCGTGGCCGGCCGAGACCGATATCGGCCTCGGGGTCAAGAGCGCATCGTTCGGCGAGCCGCTCGGTGTCGCGGAAGAGCCGCTCGAGGGCGCCATCGTCGTGCAGCCCGGCATCGACCACCATTCGCGCCACCTGGCGCATCGCCCGCGCCGGCTTGAGCCAGGCCTGCCCGTTCGTCTGCGGCTGTTCGAGGTCGGCGAGCGGAGTGAGCGTGCGGGCCGCGTCGGCGAGGTCAGCGGTGACCGCCTCCTCCGGGGTGCCGTAGCGCACCGCGTTGGTGAGCACCGCGGGCAGGCCGGAATGTTCGGCGAGGGCGAGCATGCGGGTCGCCGGCGTCACACTGCCGGGGGTGCCGGGTTCCGACAGGTGGCAGACGACCTCGAGGGTCACAGAGTCGGCCGGCATGGCGCGCAGCCAGGCCGCGAGGCGGGCGCGAGCATCCTCGTTGTCACGATGCCCGGTCGCGGTGCCCACATCGGAGGTCGGACCGAGCAGTACCGTGAGTGAGCGGAGGCCGGCCAGTTGCGCCAGTTCGGACCGGCCGATGCTGGGCAGCGCTCCGAACCCCTGCGACACGGTGCGGTGCGCGGCGGAGACGGCGCGGCAGAGCGCCGCATACCCGCGCCCGTTCGTGTTGCCGTGGGCGAGCACGACCACCCGACCGAGGGAGAGATGGTCGTCGTCGTGCACGGCGAGGTCGGCGCCGAGCCCCGGTTGCACGCCGGCGTCCACGCAGGCTCGCACGTGCTTGACCGCGCCGTACAGGCCGTCTCGGTCGGTCACCGCGAGGAAGGTGGCGTCTTGTGCCGTCGTCTGCTCGGCCAGCGCCTCCGGCATCGTGACCCCGTAGTGCGTGGAGTACGCGCTGGCGACGTGCAGGTGCGGGAAACTCATCCCCAGTCGAGGGCGAGCACCCACGATCCGTCGACATCGCGTCGCAGATCGTAGCGGTGCTGTTCCTCGTCCCCGCGTGACGCGTCCAACCGCCACAGCTCGGTGTCGATCCGCAGTGGCACGCCGTCGTTCTCCCACCAGCGGGTGCGGGTGAAAACGGCCTGGGGCTGACCGATGACGGTATGCTCAAACCGATTCCAGATGAAGGCCAGGGGGTCGCCGTCGGCCGAAAGCTCGACCTCGACCTCGGTATCGATGATCTGCGGCATTCGGCGCCCTCCGGTAGTTCGAACAAATGTTCGATTCTTGGAGTGTACGTCACGCCACCGACAGACGCCAGTGGGAACTGTCAACCGGGTATTGAGGGTTGTTGTCCCGCCGGATGCCGGCCGGGTGTCGCGAACAGGGGGAACGGCTGGCCGGGTCTCCAGAATGGGGCCACCGGAGGGTGGAATAGCGGCACTGGATATTCCTCCACATTGTGGGTTTGATCAGGTTATCCACACCCCTCGGTTGGCGTCATGGTGCGGGCTGGGAATGTCGGTGGCTGGTCGTAGTGTTCGGGTATGGCCACCCCGGTGAGTACCTCCCAACAAG
>NZ_JASISS010000042.1 GCF_030063195.1 Cryobacterium sp. PH31-AA6 | reverse complement strand
TCGGCGGGTCCGGGGGTGGGTCTGGCGGCGTGAGTTGGTCGGTGGGAGCGGTGGCGGCGACCGGTGCGGTCGACGCGACCGGGGACTCCGGTGCGGTCGGGGCTGCCGGTGATTCCGGTGTCGCGGTTGCCGGTGTGGCTGCGGGGCGAATTCCCTGTCGGGCGAGGTCGGTTTGGGTGACGATGACGCGCACTGCGGGGCGGCGGCCGCCGAGCATGCGGCCGGGGTCGACTTCGCTGCCGAGCTTGAGCAACTGGAGGAAGGAGTCTGCGGCGATTTGTTCGGTGCTGCGGGGGTCGTTCTGGATTCGTTTGGCCCAGGCGGCGCGTTTCTTGTCGACGAAGCGCACCCCGCCGCGTCTGGGGCTGGTGAGGGCGTCGTAGGTGGAGAGGACGAACTCGCCGTCTTCGGGGGCGAAGAGTCCGTGCAGACGTATTTTCCCGTCGCGGAGGCGGTAGACGCGCAGGTACCGGTCGTCGTGAGCCTGCTTCTCGCGGGCGGCGATGCCGGCCGTATCGAGGTCGTCCCGCAGCCGCCTCGCCCGGCGGAAGCACTGGTCCGCGTTCAACCCCGCCGACTCTGCCAGCAGGACGGTCAGGGCGGCGGCCAGCCGGTCGGCCGTGACGGCGGTGTCGATATCGCCCAGGCCCTGACGGATGGACTCGGCGGCGTCGACGGAGAGGGTGCCGGCGGCGACGGCGCGGGCGATCGGCGCCTGCCACGACGTGGGCGTGTCCGTGGCGGCTGGTGATCCCGTGGCGGCTGGTGATCCCGTGGGTCCGGTCGGACTCGCGGGGGGTCTGAGTAGGCCCTCAGGGCCGGGCGAGCCCGGATCTGTGTCCACGGTGGTATCGCCGGGTGTGAGCGTCTCCTGCTCGGCCTGCCGATCGGCGGCTTCGGTGCGGGCGAGCATCGTGCCCACGGCGACGAGCTTGAACGCCTCATTCTTGCTCGAGCCGGTGACCTTCTGGATCATCGCCTCCGGGGAGAGGAACCCCTGTCGGGCGGCGAGACCCGAGTGGCCCAGCTCCGGGCGGGAACGACGGGCGATGGTGCCGGCCATCCACGCGGCGCAGGTCTCCAGGAGCTGACGGGCGGTCGCGATGTCACGCTGCCCGGCCAGGGCGGCGGCATCCGAGAGGGCCTCATAGTCGGCACTGTTGCAGCCCAGACGGGCGACGGCATCTGCCGCTTGTCTGAGTTGGTCTGCCGGGGTGGTCATAACATGATTTTAGCAAGAATGGAACACAGATGTGATAGTTTGTCACGTCTTGTGGATAAGTTTTCGAAGGTTTATCCAGTGGTCTCGACAGGCTCGACCACCGAGCGGCTCGACCACCGAGCGGCTCGACCACCGAGCGGCTCGACCACCGAGCGGCTCGACCACCGGGGCTCGACCGCCGGGGCGGAAGCGAAGGGGGGCGCGGGATTAAAAGAGGAAGGGCCCGCATCCTTCGATGCGGGCCCTTCCTGACAAACCTCGAGGACTAGTCCTCGACGGAGGTGGCGGCTGTGGGCTCGTCTTCGGCGATCCACAGCTCGTCGTCGGCGCGGAAGGTCTGCCAGACGGCGTAGGCGACTCCGAGAGCGGCTGCGAGGCCGACACCGATGGCGATGTAGCTGCCCGCGCCCATGCCCTTCTTCTCGATCACAACGGGCTTCTGAAACCGCACGCGGTTGAGCGCGGCGCGAACGCGGGCGTCGCGAGCGACGTCTCCGACGCTCATGACGGTGCCGATCGCGTTGCCAAGGCCGGGAAGGACCTTGTCGACGACCTGCTGCCGCACACCATCGGCCAGATCCTGGGTGGCCTGCACCTTGGGAAGGACGAGGTGTTCGTAGCTCTCGCGCACCCGGGGCACGACTTCTTCACGGGTGAGGACGCCGGCCTGCCGACCGGCCTCGCGCGCAATCTGGTTCGCGCGCTCAAGTACTTCCTGCTGGTGGTTCCACAATTCGTCTGCGCTCTTGCGCAGCCGTGTCAGTTCCTTGCGGCGCTTGCGTGACAGGCTCATCTGGACCCTCCATCGATGTCATGTGGCTAACTTCTTCCATCTTGCCACGCAATCGACTGGGAGCGCTCTGGGTATCCCCTGTTCGGCGGTCAGATTGCGCTAATCCGGCTGTGCAAGAATTGTCCCCATGTCAAAGCACACTGCCGTCGCCACGCTCAATACCACCCTCGGACCGATCAAGGTCAACCTGTTCGGCAATCACGCGCCGAAGACCGTCAAGAATTTCGTTGGTCTCGCGACCGGCGAGATCGAGTGGAAGCACCCCTCCACCGGTCAGGTCTCCAAGGCGCCCCTCTATGACGGGACCGTCTTCCACCGCATCATCAAGGACTTCATGATCCAGGCCGGTGACCCGCTCGGCCAGGGCACCGGTGGACCGGGCTACCAGTTCGATGACGAAATCAGCCCGGACCTCGACTTCACCCAGCCCTACGTGCTCGCCATGGCGAACGCGGGCATCCAGGGCGGCCGTGGCACCAACGGTTCGCAGTTCTTCATCACCGTCGTGCCGACCACCTGGCTCCAGGGCAAGCACACCATCTTCGGCGCCGTCGAAGACGAAGCCTCGCGCGCCATCGTCGCGAAGCTGGCCACGGTCCCCACCGACGGCCGTGACCGCCCCCTCACCGAGGTCGTCATCGAGAGCGTCACCGTCGAGCAGGCCTAGGCCTTCTACCCATGAGTGACCTGCCCGGAGCCGCCGCAAACTTCTGCTATCGGCATCCGGGCAGGCAGAGCTTCGTGCTCTGCCAGCGCTGTGGCCGCACCATCTGCCCCGAGTGCCAAACCCAGGCCGCAGTCGGCGTGGTCTGCCCCGAGTGCATGCGGGAGCAGCGCAAGAACGCCCCCCGCACCAAACCAGCCGTGTTGACCCGTCTGAGGCGGTCCGACGGCCCCACCGTCACCTACGGCATCATGGGCGTCACGCTCGGCATCTACGTGCTGCAGTTCTTCCTCGGCGGCAGCATCACCGGTCTCCTGCTTTACGCCGGCGCGTATTCCTACCCGGCGAATTTCGAGCCATGGCGGATGCTCACCACGGCTCTGGTGCACGGATCTTTCCTGCACGTCGGACTCAACATGTACACGCTGTGGATCTTCGGCCAGATCCTCGAGGGGATGCTCGGTCGCGGACGCTACTTCGCGCTCTACATTCTGGGCGCCCTGGCCGGATCCCTCGGCGTGCTCTTCCTGTCCTCACCCGGCGTGGCTGTGGTGGGCGCGTCAGGGGCCATCTTCGCTCTGATGGGCGCGTTCCTGGTGATTCAGCGTCGACTGGGCGGCAACTCGACCCAACTGCTGATCCTGGTCGGCATCAACCTCGTGGTCGGTTTCATCCCCGGCCTGGGCATCGCCTGGCAGGCGCACGTGGGTGGTCTGATCGGCGGCGCAGTCATCGGATTGATCTTCGTACAGACCCGGCGGCTCAAGGATCAGCGGCTGCAAACCACGCTGATCGCCGCCTTCGGAGCGCTCCTCGTGGCCCTCAGTTTCGCCAAGTTCCTGGCCTAGTCTTCGGCACGGGTTCTGGCCTGAAAGTTATCCACAGGAGTTTCCACATGGGGATAATTACACGGGTGTAATTGCCACCCCCGAAAGGGGGGTGTTAACGCCAGCGGGTCGTCATCAGGAAGCCCACGAAGGCGATCCCGAAGCCGACCAGAATGTTCCAGGATCCGAGCGTGGCGACGGGCAGCGTGCCCTGGCTCACGTAGAACACGATGATCCAGGCCAGCCCGATCAGCATGAAGCCGAACATGACCGGTTTGAACCAGACGGCATTGGGCGCGTCCTCGCCGGAGCGAACGACCTCGGAGCGGGCGGGCTTGGTGCGGGGATTAGTGCGTGCCATGCCTGCGATTCTAGCCTGTCTGCCCATTCCCCCCCACAGGCGGCCCGTCGGCGCGCTCCCGCGCGCCGATTAGAATCGAGACCATGCCCGACCGAGACGAGCTCGCCTCCGCGGAGGAGAAGCCGCGGACCGCGACGCGACCGCAGACAGCGCAGGCCGGAGTCCCCTTCAGTCTCGCCACCTGGGTGTTCCCCCGGGTGGGTTCGATCGTCAACAACCAGGAAGCCACGGTGGCAAGCCCATGACCCGCATTCTCGTCATCGACAACTACGACAGTTTTGTCTACACCTTGAACGGCTACCTGATGGAGCTGGGCGCGGAGACGGTGGTGTTGCGCAACGACGCGTTCGCCGACGTCGACGCTGCCGCGAGGATCGCCGAATATGACGGGGTGCTGCTCTCCCCGGGCCCCGGCAAGCCCGCTGACGCCGGTGTGTCGATTCCCATCGTGCGCGCGGCGCTGGAGTCCGGGCTGCCCCTGTTCGGCGTCTGCCTGGGCCACCAGGCCATTGCGGAGGCCTTCGGTGCCACGGTGACCAACGCCGACGAGCTCATGCACGGCAAGACCAGCCTGATCACCCACGACGACAGCGCTTTCTACGATGGCGTCCCGCAGCCGTTCACGGCCACGCGCTACCACTCCCTCGCCGTTGTCGACTCGACGGTGCCGAGCGACCTCGTGGTGACCTCTCGCACGCAGGGCGGTGTGATCATGGGCCTCCGGCACGAATCGGCGCCGATTCTCGGAGTGCAGTTCCACCCGGAGTCCGTGCTGACCGAGGGTGGCTACCGGATGCTCGGCAACTGGCTCGCGCTGGCCGGACTCCCCGAGGCGAAAGAGACCGCGAAGGGTCTCACGCCCATGCTGAAGCTCAGCTAAAGCGCCTGTCCGGCCGGGGTACCGGTCAGCCGATGCAATAGGTCAGCGTGACCTCGGTCTGCTGCGGCACGTCACCCGCCGGGAGGGACTGCTTGGTGATCGGGTCACCGGGTTTCGCCGGGCAGCTGTCGTCGGGTGTGGGAATCGGCTTCAGCAGGACGGCATTGACCAGATCCTGCGCAGCGGACAGGGACTGGCCCACGACATCCGGCAGGGTGACAAGACCACTCGAGACCGTGAAATTGACGGTGTCGCCGGTCTTCGCCGCGCTCAGGGCAGCGGGGTCGGTGCTGAGCACCAGGTTCGCAGCGATGGTCGTCGAGTTCTCCTGGGTCACCGAGCCGGGAACGAGACCCAGCGCGGTGATGGCGGCCTGGGCATCCGCGATCGGCTTATTGGTGACATCTGGCACCTCGACCGGCTGCGCACCCGTGGAGACGTAGACCTTGATCACGTCGGTCGGCTGAGCGATGGTGCCCGCGGGCGGGTCGGTGCGGATGACCTTATCCTTGGGAACCGTGGCGCTGGGCTCCTGGGCCATCGTGGCCGCGAGGTCAAGGTCGAGTAGTTCGTTCTGCGCCTGTTCGTAGGTTTCACCGGCCAGTGACGGGACCTTGCGGGAGTTGTCGGGCAGGTCGCTGCTCGGCGTGAGGCTGAAGGCCCAGATCATCACCGAGAGAACGATCACGATCACGCTGAGGATGCCGGCCCACACCCAGATCACCGGGGGGCGACGCTGCGTGCGCACCATGGTCTCGTCCTCGGCGAGTTGCTTGAGCGCGAGCTCGGAGCCGGACACGGCCGTCGGTGCCGCCCCGAACAGGCCGGTACCGGATTCGTCGACGGTGCGCCGCACGGGAATCTGGCCGGAACCCGCGGTCTCCACATCGTTGCGGAACTCGACGGCGCTCTGGTAGCGGGCGAACCGGTCCTTGGACAGGGCGTGGAGTACCACGGTGTCCAGTGCCGGCGACACCTTCGCGTTGATCGAGCTGGGCTTGACCGGGCTCTCACTGACGTGCTGGTAGGCCACCGCCACGGGACTGTCGCCGCGGAACGGCGGACGACCGGCCAGCATCTCGAAGAGTACGACGCCGGTGGAATACAGGTCGGTGCGGGCATCCACCGACTCGCCCTTGGCCTGCTCGGGCGAGAAGTAGGAGGCGGTGCCGAGGATCGCGGTGGTCTGCGCGACCGTCGTCGACGAGTCGGAGATGGCGCGGGCGATACCGAAGTCCATCACCTTGACCTGGCCGGTCTTGGTGATCATGATGTTGCCCGGCTTGATGTCGCGGTGCACGACCCCGGCACGGTGCGAGTACTCGAGGGCGGTCAGCACGCCGTCGATGATGCGCACGGCCTCCGCCGTGTTCAGCGGCCCCTCACGGATGATGTCCTTGAGCAGGCGACCGTCCACGTACTCCATCACGATGAAGGGGATCTGTGTTTCGCCGCCACTCGAGTCGGCGACGGTCTCCTCGCCGGCGTCGAAGACTCGGACGATGGTCGGGTGCGCCATCCGGGCGGCGGCCTGCGCCTCCTGGCGGAAACGGGTTCGGAACGCCGGGTCCGAGGCCAGGGAGGACTTGAGCAGCTTGATGGCCACGGTGCGTCCGAGCCGTGAGTCCGTGCCGATGTGGACATCGGCCATGCCGCCTCGCCCGATGAGTGCGCCCACGCGGTATCGCCCTGCGAGCAGCCGGCCTTCATCAGTCAAAGCATTACTCCCAGTTCGCGGACACGGATCTCTGTTATTTTACCGGAACACTCCCGGCAGAGATTACGGCACGGCCGTGACGGTGACGGGGGTGGACGACGGAGAGTACGGAGACGGGGTGTCTCCACAGAAGTAACGGAACTTGACGGTGAAGGTTCCGGTCTCCGGCCCGGTGGTGACGACCGCTGACGTGGTATCGGCACCGACCGGGGCGGGTGACTCCGCGCCCTGCCCCTCAGCCAGCACCTCGTAACCCGAGAGGTTTTGCCCACTCGGGCAGGACTGAGCGGTCCAGTTGATGGTGACCGGCTTCTTCTGTGCGGTCGCGGCCGGGGTAGCGGTGGGCGCCGTGGCCGGGGCATCCGGGGTCACGGCCGAGCCGTAGACCTTGACCGTGATCTTCTCACCCTTGCGCACCGGTCCGGTCGGGTTCACGGAATAGACCGTGTCGGGCACTTCCTCTGCCTTCGTGGAGGCATTGCCGGTCTGCACATCGACGACGAAGCCCAGTGCGGCCAGCTTGTCGCGGGCGTCAGCGCTGGTGAGTCCCGCGTAGTCGGCCAGGGTCACCTCGACCGTGTCACTGGTCGGCGTGGGAGTTGGAGTCGGTGTGGGGGTCGGCGTTGGCGTCGTCTTCGGTGTTGACGTCGCCGAGGGGGTCGCCACCGGGGTGTCACCCTGCTGCTGAGTGAAGAGGGCGATCAGGGTTCCCGTGAGCACGATCGCCAGGAGCGCGATCAGCGCGATCAGCGGCCACGTCCACGGGCTGCGCTTCTTGCTGCTCGCGGCTGCCGCCGCCGCTGCCGCGGTCGACGCGCGCGTGGCCGGTGCCCCGGTGGGAAGCACTGTTGTCGCGTCCATGTTTCCGGCGCCGGGCATGAGCATGGTGGCGGCGGTCGGTGTGACCCCGTTCATGATCGCCGGCACGGATGCCGCGGCCGCGGCGATGTCCCCGCGGCGCAGCGCTGCCGCTGCCCGGGACAGGTGCGCGGCCGAGGCCGGCCGGTCGGCCGGGTTCTTGGCCAGGCAGGAGATGACGAGGTTGCGCACCGGCTCGGACACGGTCCCGGGCAGGTCGGGCGCGGTCTCGTTGATCTGCGCCATCGCGATGGCCACCTGGGACTCGCCCGTGAAGGGGCGACGGCCGGCGAGGCTCTCGTAGGCGACGATTCCCAGCGAGTAGATGTCGGTGGTCGGCGAGGCGGAGCGACCGCTCGCCTGTTCGGGTGAGAGGTACTGCACGGTGCCCATGACCTGGCCGGTAGCGGTCAGCGGAACCTGGTCGGCGATGCGGGCGATGCCGAAGTCGGTGATCTTGACGCGGCCGTCGGGGGTGATCAGCAGGTTGCCCGGCTTGATGTCGCGGTGGACCAGTCCGGCGGCGTGCGCGGCGTGCAGCGCGGCAGCCGTCTGGGACACGATGTCGAGCACCTTGTCGGTGGGCAGCACGTGGTCACGCTCGAGAATGGTGGAGAGCGCCTCGCCGGGCACCAGTTCCATGACGAGGAAGGCGCTGCCGTCTTCTTCTCCGTAATCGAAGACGTTGGCGATGCCCTCATGGTTGACGAGTGCGGCGTGGCGGGCCTCGGCGCGGAAGCGCTCGAGGAAGCCCGGGTCGCCGAGGTATTCGTCCTTGAGGATCTTGATGGCGACGGTGCGGCCGATCACGAGGTCGACGGACTGCCACACCTCGCCCATCCCGCCAATGGCGATCCGGGACTGCAGCTCGTATCGTCCCCCGAAGGTGAGCCCTGCTGTGGGTCTCATTTGTTCAGCACCGCCTCTAGTACCTGCTTTGCAATTGGTGCGGCAACAAGATTGCCGTACCCCGTCTGGCCAAGTCCCCCGCCATCCTCGACGAGAACGGAGATTGCATATTTCGGATCCTCCGCAGGGGCGAATCCGGTAAACCACAAGGTGTAAGGATCGTCGGCGGCGTTCTCTGCCGTTCCCGTCTTACCTGCCACGTTGACCCCATCTATTCTTGCATTGCTGGCGGCACCGTCCTGGACCCCATTGACCATCATCTGGGTGATTGTCGCGGCAGTTTTCGCGCTCATCACCCGTTTCAGGGAGCGGGGTTCGAAGGTCTGAAGCGGGCTCAGGTTCGGGGCGAGAATTTGGCTGATCAGATTGGGGGCCATTTCCATGCCGCCGTTGGCGATTGTTCCCGAGACCATGGCCATCTGAAGTGGGGTGGCGCGCACATTGGTCTGTCCGAACGACGACAGGGCCAGTTGGGCGTCGTCGAGTTCGAGCGGGTAGTTGCTCTGCGCGACCTTGAGCGGAATCGTGTAGTCCGTGTTGAATCCGAACTTCTCGGCCGTGTCGCGAATCGCCTTGTCGCCGAGTTGGAGCCCCAATTCCGCCATCGGGATGTTGCAGGAGAGGCGTAGCGCCGTGGCGAGCGTCACCGTTGAGCCACTCCCGCAGGTGCCGCCGCCCGAGTTGATCACGATCGAACTGGATCCGGGCAACTGGAAGGCGGGCAGGTTGGGGAAGGTGCTCTCCGGGGTGAATTTGCCGGATTCGAGAGCGGCCGTCATCACGACGAGTTTGAAGACCGACCCGGGCGGGTTGAGCGCGTTGATGGCCCGGTCGATCAGGGGGTTCGTGTCGTCACTGAGCAGCGACTGATAGTTGTCGGTGAGCTGCTGGTTGTCGTGCACGGTGAGCAGGTTCGGGTCGTAGCTTGGCTTGGAGACCATGGCCAGGATGCGACCGGTCTTGGGCTCGGTGACGACGACCGAACCGGTGAGGTCGCCGAGGGCATCCCACGCGGCCTGTTGCGCGACCGGGTCGATGGTGACCTCGACCGAGGCGCCCTTGGGGTTCTGGCCCGTGATCAGGGCGTTCATCTTGTCGAAGAACTGCGAGTCCGAGGTGCCGCTGAGCTCGGGGTTGAGGGCGTGCTCAAGGCCGGTCGGCGACCCGTTGAGGGGAATGAAGCCGGTGATCGGCGCGTAGAGCGGACCGTTGCTGTACGTGCGCAGGAACTTGTAATCGTCGGCGACGGGCATCGACTGCGCGATCGGGTTGCCGGCAACGAGGATGGCGCCGCGCTCGACCGAGTAGCTGTCGTAGAGCGTGCGGGTGTTGCGGGCATCCGCCGTGAGGCTGTCCGCCTGGAAGACCTGGATGATCGTGGTCGACGAGAGCAGGGCGACGAACATGAGCATCACGACGATGCTCACGCGCTTGAGTTCGCGGTTCACTTAGACCACCAGCCTGGGTTGGTTGCGCAGGGTGTCGGACAGGCGGAGCAGTAGGGCGGCGATGATCCAGTTCGCGACCAGCGATGAACCACCCGCGGCAAGGAAGGGCGTGGTGAGACCGGTCAGCGGGATCACCCGGGTGACGCCGCCGATGACGATGAAGCACTGGAGGGCGACAACGAAGGACAGGCCGACTCCGAGGAGCTTGCCGAAGTCGTCGTTGCCGGCGAAGCCGATGCGGAAGCCGCGGGCCACGAAGAGCAGGTACAGCGCGAGGATGGCGAACAGTCCGGCCAGGCCGAGTTCTTCACCCAGGCTGGCGATGATGTAGTCACTCTGTGGCACCGGCGTGATGTCTGGCCGCCCCTGGCCGAGGCCGGTGCCGATCAGGCCGCCCTTGGCGAGCCCGAAGAGGCCCTGCACCAGCTGGTAGCTGCCGCCGCTGGCGCCGTAGACATCCGGGTTGAGCGCGTCGAGCCAGTTGGTGAAACGGCCGTTGACGTATTCGAGGGTCTGGCTGGCAATGATCGCTCCGCCGAGGAAGAGCGCCATGCCGAGGAGCACCCAGCTGAGTCGGCCGGTCGCCAGGTACAACATCACAAGGAACAGGCCGAAGTAGAGCAGCGCCGTGCCGAGGTCGCGCTGGAAGATGATCACCGACATCGACAGTGCCCACACCACCAGGATGGGGCCGAGGTCGCGCAGTCGGGGGAAACGCATGCCCAGGACACGTTTGCCCACCATCGACAGGCTGTCGCGATTGCGCACGAGGTAGCCGGCGAAGAACACGGCCAGCGCGATCTTGGCGATCTCGCCGGGCTGGAAGGTGGCGAACGAGCCGATGCCGATCCAGACCCGGGCGCCGCTGACCTCACGGCCGAGACCCGGCACGAGCGGCAGGAGCAGCAGAACGACGGCAATGAAGCCGGCGACGTAGGTGTAGCGGAACAGCACCCGGTGGTTGCGGATGACCAGCACGACGGTGATCGCGCAGGCGATTGCCAGCGCGCTCCACACGGTCTGGCGCACGGCGGCGCTCTCCCAGCCGGCGTCTCCGTTGGCGATGTCGATGCGGTAGATCATGGCGATGCCGAGGCCGTTGAGCAGGGAGGCGATCGGCAGGATGAACGGGTCGGCGTCCCGGGCGACGGCGCGCAGCACAAAATGGAGGCCAAGCACGAGAACCGACAGGCCGGCGCCGAGCAGCACGAGCGTGGTGTCGATGTGACCGAGCGCGCCGAGCTGCACGAGCATCACGGCGGCCGCGTTGATGCCGCACGCGATCAGGAGCAGGAAGAGCTCGAGGTGGCGCAACTTCTGCGGGAGATGCAGACGGCGAACCTTGCCCGGTTTGGTGCCCTGCGGGCGGGCGGGGGCATCCGTCGCCGCGGCCCGGTTACTTGAGGGTGGCATTTTGGAGCCGTTCGACGATGAGTTTCGCGTCTTCCAGGGAGGTCGCGCTGATGGTTTGCTGCACCTGCTGGCGGTCGAAGACCCGCAGGTCGGTCACCTTGATCGTGGTGTCTTCGTAGACCGAGGACAGCGCAATCGGGCCGAGGTCCTGCTGCACACCCTTGAAGATGGCGACGTTGCTGCCTTCCACCCCGACGTAGTAGCGGGTCTGGGTCCACTGGTAGCCGCCGAATCCGGCACCGAAGATGGCTGTGATGAGCAGGACGATCCCGAGCAGCCAGGTGATCTTGCGCCTTCGGGCCCGGCGCTCGTCCTCCTCGATGAGCTCGGAGAGGTAGTCCTGGGAATCGGGTTCGAAGTGGGTTTCCCGCACGGGGTGCAGGCGCAGGCTCGACATTCGGAGCGCGCGGCTGCGGCCGGGCTCCTCGCCAAAGGCGAGCGGCGCGGCGGCAGAGCCGACCACGGTGGGAACGTCGACCCGGGCGTTGGCGGAACCGATGTCGACGACGACGATGGTGACGTTGTCCGGCGCACCGCCGTCGAGGCTTTCCTTGACCAGGCGATCCGCGACATCCTGGGCGTCGAGGGAGGTGGAGAGGGCGGCGGCGATGCCGCCGTTCGAGACGACGCCGCTGAGGCCGTCGGAGCAGATCAGCCAGCGGTCACCGGGGAGGGTGGCCAGGATCGACGTGTCGATCTCGGGCGACGACTCCACATCGCCGAGCACGCGCATGAGCACGGACCGGCGCGGGTGCACCATGGCCTCCTGCTCGGTGATCCGGCCGCTGTCCACGAGACGCTGCACGAAGGTGTGGTCGACGGTGATCTGGGAGAGCTCGCCGTCGCGGAGCAGGTAGATGCGCGAGTCGCCGATGTGGGCGATCGCCACTTCGCCATCGAGAACGACGAGTGCGCTGACGGTGGTGCCCATCCCGGTGAGCTCGGTGTGCTCGAAGACGGTTTCGGCGAGTTGCGAGTTCGCGGCGATGAGGGCGGCCTGCAGGGCGAACTCGGCGTCCTGCGGCGACCGGTACGGCTGGTCTGCCTCGATGATGCGCTTGGTGGCGATGGCGGAGGCGACGTCGCCACCGGCGTGCCCGCCCATGCCGTCCGCGACCATGAACAGCTGGCGGCCGGAATACCCGGAGTCCTGGTTGTTGGACCGGATCTTTCCAACGTGGGACGCGGCCGCGCTGTGACTGACTGTCGCCATGCAGCTACCGCCGAAGCTCGAAGCTGGTCGCGCCGATCTTGACGGGCGTATTCAGGGGGACCGGCGTCGGAACGGCGAGGCGTGAGCCGTTCAGGAAGGTGCCGTTGGTCGAGTCCAGGTCCTGGATCATCCACTCTTCATTCCAGAGCATCAGCCGGGCGTGGTGGGTGGAGGTGTAGTCGTCGCGGATGACCAGGCTCGAGTCACCGGACCGGCCGATCGTGACCGAGTCTGAGGTGAGCGGGAACTCCGTGCCCGACTTCGGGCCGGAGGTGATCACGAGGCGGGTCGCGTTCCGGGCGTTCGCGCGTTCCGGACCCGAGCTCGCCGGGGGAGCGGACGGCCGGGCGGTGAACTGCTCGGTCGGGGCCGCGGCGGCGGGAACAGGCGTGGCCGCAGCGACGTAGGCCATCTGCGGGGCGGACGCCGCGGCATCCTGCTGCTGTTTGCGCACCCGATGGCCGAACAGGTCGCTGCGGAGCGCATAGACGATTCCGAAGATGAATATCCACAGCAACAGCAGGAAGCCGAGGCGCAGCACAAGAAGGGTTAGCTCACTGACGCTCATGTGGATGGCCCCCAGAAACCGCCCATGTCGTGGCGATCGACGGGCGACTCGTGGCGGCGGTCGGCGGTGGGCTCGCCGGCGGCGGCCTGGGCGATGACTCGGAACACGATCCGGGTACGACCGATGGTGACGACGGAGTCGGGTTCGAGAATGGCCTGCTTGACCGTCGACCCGTTGAGCTGGGAACCGTTGGTGGAGCCCAGGTCGCGCACCTGGGCGGTGGCGCCGTCCCAGAGGATCTCGACGTGGCGGCGGGAGATGCCGGTGTCGTCGACCGTGATGTCGGCGTCGCTGCCGCGGCCGATGACGGTGTGGGACTTGGTCATCGGGTAACGCTTGCCGTTCACGTCGACCACGGGCATCCAGGTGACGCTGCCCTTGACCGTGCTGGAGTCGATCTGCACCATACCCTCGCTGAGGCCGCGGTCGTCGGACAGGGCGATTGAGACGCCGCCGGCGAACTGGTAACGCTGCTCCCGGCCGTGCTGCTGGACCAGCTCGCTGAGCTCGTCAATGAGGGTCGGGCCGAGGTTGGCCATCCGCTCGAAGTCGGCGTGGCTCATCCGAACGACGAAGCGATTGGGCGCAAGAATGCGATCGCGGGACACGACCGCTGCTTTCGTGTCAAGCTCGCGGCGCAGTGCGGAGGTGATCTCCACTGGCTGCAGCCCCGACCTGAAGGTCTTGGCGAATGCGCCGTTGACGGCGCGTTCCAATCCCTTTTCAAAGTTGTCCAGAATGCCCACAGGTCTCCCGATCCGATCCTTTCGGCTATCTGCATGTTACTTGCCTGAAGTGTGAACTCGCCCACGAGGCAATTGAGGGCACGGTTTGTCATCCTACGGGAGGGTTCCCGTCTCGCGCGGAACGCCCGCCGCGCCACCGTCTCAGGTCCCGGTGGTCGAGCAACGCCGCGCACCCCCGATGGCGTGCCATCGCCGCGCCGGTTTCCGCAGCCCGCGCCCGCTGGCGCGGGCGCATCGTGCGGAAACGGGCGCGGCGACGGCCTCACGCCCGCCCGGTGGTCGAGCCCGTCAAGAGCCGCCACGCGCCCCGAAACGTGTCGGTGGTCGAGCCCGTCGAGACCAGCCGCGCGCCCCGAAAACCCTCGAATGGCGGATGGGTCGCAGAAAGTGCTAATCTTCCTAAGTTCGCGCGAGTGGCGGAATTGGCAGACGCGCTGGCTTCAGGTGCCAGTGTTCGAAAGGACGTGGGGGTTCAAGTCCCCCCTCGCGCACAGCGAGGAGTTCGTGAAATACGAGCTCCGAGGTTGTGAAATGTGAACAAGAAGGTCGGGCCGGGAGAAATTCCGGTGCCGGCCTTCTTTTTTGTGTCCTTTTGGAGTTTGAACTGGCTATTTCCTGACCAGTGCCATCGCCGAGGCGAGGTAGGCGAACGAGTTTCCGCGAGTGCGTCTGTGCGCGGCGTTCGCGATGCCTGCGTCCGTGGGGTCCTTGGCGTAACCGTTGAAGCCGTCGAGGATCCTCCTCATCCGGTAACTGGCCTTCCAATCGGCGCTACCGTGCGGGAAGTGCCGGCCGCGCTTCGGCCCGTTCCGCAGCGGCATGGTGAGCGATTTTCTGGTGATTGCCGGGAGGATTTCGCTAGTGACCTTGGCCACGGCGAGGTAGCCGGTCGGGTCGGGGCGGGAGTAGCACTGGTGCCCGTCAGTGTCCGGGCGGCCTCCCGTGTGAACAGGCAGTTTTCTCTGGCGATGAGGCGGGTACCCCCCCAAAAAGGGTGTTAGCCTCATCCGTGGGAGCGCTCTCACACCTGTCGTAACTGATCTCATCGTCACTGCGAATCGGAGCCGCACCGTTCAGAGAGAGCAGGACCAGCAATGTCGCTATCCCATTTCCGCCCCGGTCGAGGTGCCCCCAGGCCCGAGATCCAAAAACTTTCCCGCCTCCGCATTCGGCTGATCGCCGGAAGCGTCGCCGTCCTGCTGGGCGTACTTGCGGCCGGAACAGGATTGGTCCCCGACGCGGCGTTCGCCGCCCCGGCCCGACCGGCACCCGTGGCCGCCCCGAACTTCGGCCCGAACGTCAAAATATTCGATCCCAGCATGCCCGTGGCCGACATCCAGGCCACGGTCGATGCCATCACGGCCACGCAGGTCAACGATGAGATGGGAACGAACCGATACTCTCTCCTGTTCAAGCCGGGCACCTACGGCAGCGCCGAGGAACCCCTCATCATTCAGGTCGGTTACTACACCGAGGTGGCGGGGCTGGGGCAATCCCCGACCGACGTCACGATCAACGGCCACGTCGACGTCTACAACCGGTGCCGGGAGGCCACGGGCTGCTTCGCCCTGGACAGCTTCTGGCGCTCGGTGTCGAACCTCACGATCAACGTGACGGGACTAGATGGATGCCGGGCCGGCACCAACTTCTGGGCTGCCTCGCAGGCCTCGCCGATGCGGCGGGTCAACATTACCGGCGGCAAGCTGTCGTTGATGGACTTCTGCACCGACGGGCCGCAGTTCGCCAGCGGAGGCTTCATCGCCGATTCCAAGACGGGCGATATCGTCAACGGCTCTCAGCAGCAGTATCTGGTGCGGGACAGCAACATCGGCGCCTGGTCGAACGGCGTGTGGAACCAGGTGTTCGCTGGGGTTCAGGGAGCACCGGCGGAGTCCTACCCCGAGCCCCCGTACACCACGCTCGCCAAGAGCCCGGCCAGCCGGGAGAAACCCTACCTCTTCATTGATGCCGCGGGTGCGTGGCAGGTCTTCGTGCCGGCGCCCAGGTCCAACTACTCCGGAACCACCTGGGAGAGCGGACCGACGCTCGGGCGCGCGATCGCGTTGTCCAAGTTCTTCATCGCCAAGCCGTCCGATTCGGTAGCCGCCATCAACAGCAAGCTCGCCAAAGGCCTGAACCTCCTATTCACGCCCGGGGTGTATGACGTCGAGAAGACGATCGCGGTCAAGGCCGCGGACACCGTGGTTCTCGGCATGGGCCTGGCCACCTTGACGGCAGTGAACGGTGCAGTGGTCATGACCACTGCCGACGTCCCTGGCATCGACATCGCCGGCATCACGATCGATGCGGGAACGAAGAACTCGCCGGTGCTGCTGCAGGTTGGCACCACGTCCGGCCATAAAGGAACGGCCAGTGCGGCCAACCCGACCGCCCTCCAGGACGTGTTCTTCCGGGTCGGGGGACCGCACGTGGGCAAGGCGACGGTCAGCCTGGAGGTCAATACCGACAACACGATCCTCGACGACATCTGGGCGTGGCGTGCCGACCACGGCAAGGCCGGCAGCGTCGGCTGGGACATCAACACCGGCCAGAACGGTGTCATCATCAACGGCGACAACGTCACCGCCACCGGGCTCTTCGTCGAGCACTACCAGCAGTACAACGTCATCTGGAACGGGGAGAACGGCCGGACCGTCTTCTTCCAGAACGAACTGCCCTATGACGCCCCCGACCAGGCAGCCTGGCAGCACGACGGCGTTCTGGGCTGGGCCGGTTACAAGGTCGCCGACACAGTCACCAAGAACGAGCTGTGGGGCGGTGGCAGCTACGTCTTCAACAACGTCGATCCCACCATCCACGCCTCGGTCGGTTTCGAGGTGCCCCGCAAGCCGGGCGTGAAGATGCACAACCTCTCGAGCGTCCAGCTGGGCGCCGGAACCCTGGACCACGTCATCAACGACAAGGGCCTGGCGGTGAACTCGGCGGGAGTCGGGATTCCCAGTTGCGTGGTCCTCTATCCCTCTGACGACGCGGCGCCGCCCACGGTCGCGATCACCGACAACGTCGATGGCGACACGGCGACCGGCAAGGTCACGTTCACGTTCACCTTCAGCGAGGATGTCTGCAGCTTCACAGCGGACGACATCGTCGTCACGGGTGGGTCGAGGGGATCCTTCACCCGCGTCGACGCGAAGACGGCCACCCTGGTGGTGCCGCCCGCGGAGAACACGATCGGAACCATCGACGTGAGCATGGCCGAGGCCACGTACACCGATCTGCCCGGCACGGCCAACACCGTGGCCGCCAGCGCTCAGCAGGGGTTCAACACCACGACGCCGCTGACGGTCGCGATCACGGACAACGTCCCGACCGCAACCGCGACCGGGGATGTGACGTTCGCATTCGCGTTCAACCGGGACGTCGGCACCAGCTTCACCGCTGATGACGTCGTGACCACCGGTGGCAGGACGGGCGCGTTTGTTCGCGTCGACGCCACGCACGCCACCCTCGTGGTTTCGCCTCCGGCCGACTCGACGGGAACCGTCGCGGTCAGCGTGGCCGCGGGGACCTTCACCGATCTGGCCGGCATCGTGAACGCCGCCTCTGCCACCGCGCAGCAGGCGTTCAACACGACCTCGACGCCGCCTCCGGCGCCGTCCTGGGCGCTCACCTTCGATGACCCCGCGAAAACGTACACGTTGACCGACTTCGGTAACAGCGGCGGCGCAGTCGTGGCTGACCCGACCGGCGGCACCAACAAGGTAGCCACGGTGTCCAAGGCAGTCACAGCGGCGGCGACGGCGGGCAGTACAGTGTCCACCGGTGCGAACCTCTCTGTCGACACGATCCCGTTCACGGCCGATCAGACCCGGATGACGATGAGCGTCTACAGCCCCGCTGCGGGCGTTCGGGTTCGGATGAAGGCCGAGAATGCCGTCAACCCGGGTCAGAACGTCGAGACGGATGCGTTCACCACAGTCGCCGGGGCGTGGGAGACCCTGACGTTCGACTTCGGTGACACGTCCACGCACTACATCCCCGACGGGCCGACGACCTACGACCTGACCAAGCCGACGCAGAACTTGAACCTGGCCAGCACCTACAACAAGGTGAGTGTCTTCTTCGATTACTTCGTCGGCGTGGGCGGCTACGCACCGATGCCGTCCGACCGCACGTACTTCTTCGACGACCTCATCTTCCTGTCGGAGGTGGCTCCGCCGCCGCCGCCGGTCGCAGGCGAGATCATCACGTTCGATGAAAGCACCCCGCCGGTGCTGACCGGTTTCGGCGGAGCGGCGGACTCGACCATCGCACCCGACCCGGCCGACGCTGCCAACAGTGTGGCGAAGGTCGTCAAGGAGGTCGGCGCCGAGATCTGGGCCGGCACCACGGTGTCGAACCTTGCCAACCAGGCGATCGCGAAGATCGGTTTCAGCTCCACCCAGAAGAACGTGACGGCCCGTGTGTGGTCGCCCGACGCGGGCATCCAGGTGAGACTGAAGGTGGAGAACGCGACCAACGGTGGCCAGTCAGTCGAGACCGAGGCCACCACCACGGTGGCCGGAGGTTGGGACACGTTGACGTTCGATTTCGCCAACCCGGTCGCCGGCACTGCGGCGCTGGACCTGGCCGGCACGTACAACAAGGTGTCGATCTTCTTCGACTTCGGCACCGTCGGAGCAGGGAAGACCTACTACGCGGACGATCTGGACTTCACCTTCGACGGCGAGCAGCCGCCGCCCCCGCCCGCCTCACTTGCCATCACGTTCGATGACCCCGCGAAAACGTACACGCTGACTGACTTCGGCAACTACGGTGGCGCGGTGGTCGCCGACCCGGCCGGTGGCACGAACAAGGTCGCCACGGTATCCAAGGCAGTCGATGCGGCGGCGACGGCGGGCACCACGGTGTCCACCGGTGCCAACCTGTCGGTCGACACGATCCCGTTCACGGCCGCGAAAACCAAGATGACGATGCGCGTCTACAGCCCCGCTGCGGGCGTTCGGGTTCGGATGAAGGTCGAGAATGCTGCCAACCCGGGTCAGAACGTTGAAACGGATGCATTCACCACGACCTCCGGGGCGTGGGAGACGTTGACGTTCGACTTCGGCGACACGTCCACGCACTACATTCCCGACGGGCCGACCACCTACGACCTGACCAAGCCCACGCAGAATTTGAACCTGACCAGCACCTACAACAAGGTGAGTGTCTTCTTCGACTACTTCGTCGGCGTCAGCGGCTACGCACCGATGCCGTCCGACCGCACCTACTTCTTCGACGATGTGAGCGGGGTCTTCTGAGTTAGCGGGGTGTTCTGAATCGACATGGGCGCGGC
>NZ_JASISS010000041.1 GCF_030063195.1 Cryobacterium sp. PH31-AA6 | reverse complement strand
GGTCAGCGTTCAGGCTGCCGGCAGACAGGTCAGTGAAGAGACTTTAGCCAGGCTCCTATCAAGTCATGATCGGCATCCTGAACGTGACAAAACAATGTCAGGGCCAGACCGGCCGACGCATCGAGACAAAGACAGCCGAAGCGTCAGACAAGCTCTGAGTCAGACCACCCTGACCCCACCAACCATCATCACTGACAAGCTCGACCACCGAGCGGGAGTCGGCAGGACCGGTCTCGACGAGCTCGACCACCGGGCGGGAGTCGGGGAGCCGGGACTAGAAACGCGGAATCACCAGCGGGTGTCTGTAGATGCGAGCCCGGCGGGAGCGACGACCGGGCGAGTATCGGGACGCCGAATCTCGACTAGGCGGACCACCGCGGGGGATAGGAGGCGGGTCTCGACGAGCTCGACCACCGAGGGTGAGCCGGGAAGACGGGTCTCGACGAGCTCGACCACCGGGCGGGAGTCGGGGAGCCGGGACTAGAAACGCGGAATCACCAGCGGGTGTCTGCAGATGCGAGCCCCGCGGGAGCGACGACCGAGTGATAATCGGGACGCTGAGTCTCGACTAGGCGGACCACCGCGGGGAATTAGAGTCGGGTCTCGACCAGCTCGACCACCGAGGGTGAGTCGGCAGGACAGGTCTCGACGAGCTCGACCACCGAGGGTGAGTCGGCAGGACAGGTCCCGACCAGCTCGACCACCGAGGGTGAGTCGGCAGGACGGGTCTCGATCAGCTCGACCACCGGGCGGGAGTCGGGAGATACCGTCCCGACAGAAGGAAGCACCGGCGGCCGTTTGTAGAGACGAGGGCCACCGCAACGGCGCCCCAGCGCGCAGGCATGGTCTCGACAAACTCGACCACCGCGCGGAACGGGAGCTGAAGTCCGATGTTTCACGTGAAACTACACAAAGGTGACGCCCGTCATTGCTGCCGTATCGCGGTCAGACACGAACAGACCGCGACAAGTATCGCTTATGCCATGCCCTCCTCCGCTCCCGCCCCTCCCTCTGCGCCCAACTCCCCGCTTCCTCGCACTCGCCCTCTGCCTCTGCGTATGCCTCTGCCTCTGCCTCAGCTCCTGCTCCTGCTCCTGCTCCTGCTTCTGCTCCTGCTTCTGCTTCTGCTGCGCCGCCTGGCCTGCTTCTGCTTCTGCTTCTGCTTCTGCTGCGCCGCCTGGCCTGCACCTGCTCCTGCTGCTCCACCTGGCCTGCACCTGCTCCTGCTCTTGCTCTTGCTCTTGCTCTTGCATCTGCCTCTGCCTCTGCCTCTGCCTCTGCCTCTGCCTCTGCCCCAGAGGACACGCCAACGTGAGAACCACATGAACGACGGGCGCGACCGGCCATCGCGGCGACCCCGGGATCCTGCCGGGACGGCCGGGACTTCTCAGGCCGCCCGACCGGGAGTCTTGCGAACCGTCCTTGCCAACACGCCCCAGGGTCCTCAGACCCGACTCCGGGCGCTACCGGTAACACCATCACCCAGCTGCAGCCGCCGCCTCGCACCACGACAAGCCTCCACCAGTTGAATGCATGTTTCACGTGAAACCCGGCCCCGGATGAACCTGTTGACGGCAGGCATCGTGGAGTGTGAGCATCCGGCTACAAACCCGAGGCCATGAGGACCACGGGGGAGTGGTTGACCACTCAGGTCGATAGCCCTCCCTGATTGGCAGATATCCGAAGTTCGGATGGCTGGGGCGACTCCCTATCGACCCTGACCAGGTTCGCAACCCGGGAACGATCGGCCGGCTCGTGGGCGCAGGCGCGGGCGCGGGCGCGGGCGCGCGACACGGTCATATCCACACGGTGAACGGAGACGCACGGCGCGCCGACAGGCGGAATGAGCCCGGGCCGAGCACAGACTCGAGGCCGGGGGAGTGGCTACGGCCTGACACCGAACAGACAACAGTGAGCCGCCTCTGGACGGTGACACAGGACACACACCCTCGACACGTCCAACGCTGGACGACCGGTTTCGCCGGAGGGCACCACGCCTTACGAGCCACGCGACCAGCCGCATGACGAGCCGCATGACAGGCTCAGACAAGCTCAGACAAGCTCAGACAAGCTCAGACAAGCTCAGACAAGCTCAGACAAGCTCAGACAGGCTCAGTCAGGCTCAGACAGGCATAGTGCACCACGAACCGCTGGACGTCCAGCAGGGCCCGTGAGCGCCCAGCGCGGGCCGTCGGAACCCAGTCGCGCTCAGACGCACACAGCGGCCATTAGAACAGATCGTCTCCGCACAATGGGCGCAGTGACGAGTCAGGGACTGCCCGTGTCGGGATACTTCAGTTCGCGCCGAAGCCAGGTTCGCCCAGAACGGTCAGGATACGATTCAGGTCGCCGATAGTGGCGAAATCCACTGTGATCTGGCCTTTTCGTGCACCCAGGTGGATTTTCACGCGGGTGTCGAGGCGGTCACCAAGGTGTTCGGCAATCTCGTCCAGGTGACCCTGACGCCGCCCGGCCGCCGGCTTCGCCACGGTCGCGCTAGGAACGGCAGTTGCCGCGGCTTCGGCCGCCCGCACCGAAAGATCCTCGTTCACGATCTTGTCGGCCAGGCGCAGCATCCCGTCGGGATCGCCGACGGAGAGGATCGCCCTGGCATGACCGGCCGTGAGAACTCCCGCGGCGACGCGAAGCTGCACAGCCGCCGGCAATTTGAGCAGCCGGATGGTGTTTGTGATTTGAGGGCGGGAGCGACCGATCTTCAGCGCCAGTTCATCCTGGGTGATACCGAAGTCGGAAAGCAGCTGCTGGTAGGCCGAGGCTTCCTCGAGAGGGTTGAGCTGAGCGCGGTGAAGGTTCTCCAGCAACGCGTCGCGCAGCATGTCGACATCCGCGGTGTCGCGAACGATGGCCGGGATCGTGTCGAGGCCTACCTCCTTCGTGGCACGCAGCCTGCGCTCGCCCATGACCAGCTCGTACTTGCCGGGCTGCTCTGGGATAGGGCGCACCACGATCGGCTGGAGAACACCGACCTCGCGGATGCTGTGCACCAGCTCGGCCAGATCACTCTCGTCGAAGACGCTGCGCGGCTGGTGGGCGTTCGGCACGACGTCCGCCGGATTGAGGTGCGCGAGACGAGCCCCGGGGACGGGGAGAAGCTCGGGCGACTCCGTGGCCTCCGTCGAATCCACCGGGCGAAGTGCGTCGGAGTACGGGAAGAACACATCGACCGGACGTGCCAGGGTCGGATCTTCCTGAATGGGGATCAGGGCGCCGATGCCCCGACCGAGTCCGGTTCGTTTAGCCATTACTGCGCTTCTCCTGTCCTGGGGGCGCCCCTGCGGGCGATTTCAGCGGCTGCCTCGAGGTAGGAGAGCGATCCTGCGGAGTTCAGATCGTAACTGATGACGCTCTGCCCGTAACTCGGGGCCTCAGAAACCCGCACGGAACGGGGAATCAGGGTGCTCAGCACCTGATCTGGGAAGTGGTCACGCACATCTTGCGCCACCTGGTTGGCCAGGTTGGTGCGGCTGTCGTACATCGTGAGCAGGATGGTCGACACCGTGAGCTCGGGATTGAGGTGCTTCTCGATCAACTCGATGTTCTTGAGCAACTGGCTGAGTCCCTCGAGCGCGTAGTACTCGCACTGGATCGGGATGAGGACTTCGCGCGCGGCGACGAAAGCGTTGATCGTGAGCAGGCCCAGGGACGGCGGGCAGTCAATGAAGACATAGTCGTAGGGGTCGTCCATCGTCTTCAAGTGGTGGGCGAGCGCGCGGCTGAGCCGTTGTTCCCTGGCCACGAGGGAGACGAGTTCGATCTCCGCGCCGGCGAGGTGGATGGTGGCGGGCACGCAGTAGAGCGAGCCGACCTCCGGGCTTTCCTGCACGACGGCGGCCAACTCCATGTCGTTGACGATGACGTCGTAGACGCTGGCGGTCTCGGCGCGGTGCTCGACACCGAGGGCGGTGGAGGCATTACCCTGCGGGTCGAGGTCGATCACCAGCACGCGAGCGCCCTGTCTGGAGAGCGCGGCGGCCAGGTTGACCGCGGTCGTGGTCTTGCCCACCCCACCCTTCTGGTTGGAGATGGTGATCACGCGAGTCTGTTCGGGTTTCGGCAGTTGCTCGGCCGCGATCACCTGACGGCGACGGGTCAGTTCCGAGATCTCGCGGGCCAGGGGAGTGGTGTCGTCGAACCCCGGGGCTGTCGTGGTGCCTTGCTGGTTCTCGCCAGGATGTTTCACGTGAAACCTTTGCAGTCGACGGTTAATGAGCCATCCAGAGGCCCCGATTCTGCCCGCAAATGTCGCTCAGGCCGAAAATCGGGGACTAATCAACTGTAGCCCTAATGACCCTCGTGACGTCCGGAAGCACGCCCTCGCCGAGCGTGATTACCTCGACATTATCGAGATGATATTTGCGGATGGCCTTCGCCGCGGCTTCAATCTCGCCCTGCGCGCCCGCGCCCTTCATCAGGACGAGCTCTCCGCCCGGTCGGAGCAGGGGAGCGGTCAGGGGGATCAGGGTGCGGAACGCGCTCACCGCTCGCGCCGTGACCTGATCCAGACGCTGGGGGAGACGAACGTCCTCGGCCCTCGCCCGGGTCACGGTCGTATTCTCGAGGCCGAGCGCGGCGACCTGCTCGGTCAGCCAAGCCACCCGGCGTTCCATCGGCTCGATCAACACGAAGGACACGTCCGGCCGGGCGATGGCCAGGACGAGACCGGGCAGGCCGGCGCCAGAACCGACGTCGCCCACCAGACCGGGTCGAAGCAGGGGTGCAACGATCGCGCAGTTGAGGATGTGCCGACTCCAGAGCCGGGGCAGCTCAAGCGGCCCGATCAGGCCTCGTTCTTCGCCCTGATCGGCGAGGTTCCTGGCGAAAGAGCGCGCAACCTCGATCCGGTCGCCGAAAAGTTCGGCGGCAACGGACGGCTCGGCCTCGAGAATCTCAGTCACGGTGCGGGTACGGCTAAGACGCGGAGATGACCGTGTGGCGATCCCGGCCCTCGCCCTTGGACTCGGAGACGTAGCCGTGCTCCGAGACAAGGTCGTGTACGAGCTTGCGTTCGTAGGAGGACATCGCCGGCAAGGAGGCTTCGGCCGCGCCGCCCTCGATGCGCTCGATTGCACGAGCGACCAGCGACGCGAGTTCGGCCTGGCGGGCATCCCGCGACCCGCCCACGTCGAGGATCAATCGGGAGAAGGAACCGGTCTTGTTCTGCACGGCCAGACGCGTGAGTTCCTGGAGAGCGTTCACCGTCTCCGGCTTGGAAAGAAGCCTGAGGTTGTCGGCATCCGTCGCCTGCACGGAGAGGTAGGCCCTCCCGTTGCGAGCGTCGATGTCGATGTCACCGTCGAGGTCGCAGATATCGAGGAATTCCTCGATATAATCGGCGGCGATGTCCCCTTCCTTCTCGAGCTGGTCGAGGGTGGGGGAGTCATCGGCCGGGGCATCCGCGGCGATCACGTCAGTGTTCTCAGTCACGTTGGTCTTCTGTCTCTTCTACTTCTTGGGGCCGGTTTGCTTCTTGGCACGATTCTTGGCGATCGGCTGCTGACGCTGCGGCTTCTTGGGCTCTTCGACCACGATAACGTCACCGTCGGTGGCGATGAGCTTACCCTTGCGGGCAAGTCGCTCTTCGCGGGCCTTGGCGGCTTCACTGCCGGGCGTCGGCATATTCCGGATGACGATAAACTGCTGGACCATGGTCCAGACGTTCGAGGTCAGCCAGTAGAACATCACGCCGAGGGGGAACGCGACACCGGAGAAGGCGAAGACAAGGGGAAGCAGGTAGAGCATGATGCGCTGCTGCTTGAACATCGGGCTCGCCTTGGTCTCCGGCGACATGTTCTTGGAGACGATCTGAAGCTGAGTGATGAACTGTGACGCGGTCATCAGGACAACCATGGTGGCGGCGATGATCATGACCGCCAGGTTGAACGGGTTGCCGGCCGTCATGAGGGTCCACTGCGACGCGAAGGAGTCATTCAGTGGCGCATCGCCGAACAGGGTGGCGCTGCCGAAACTCTTGGCGAGTGCGGCGTTGAGGGGGCCGACACCGGTCTTGGCGTGCTGGGCGTCGTTGAGCACCGAGAACAGGGCGAAGAAGATCGGCATCTGGAGCAGCAGAGGGAGGCAGGAACTGAGCGGATTAGTGCCCGTGCGCTTGTAGAGTTCCATGGTCTCGCGGGACATTGCCTCACGCGAGAACTGGTCCTTCTTGCCCTTGTACTTGTCCTGGATCTTCTTCAGCTGCGGAGCGACCTCGAGCATCTTGCGCTGGCTCTTGATCTGCTTGACGAAGATGGGGATCAACGCTGCACGCACAACCAGAACGAGGCCGACGATGGACAGCACCCAGGTGATGCCGTCGGCGTAGCCCATTCCGAAGTTGGTGAACAACCAGTGGAAGGCAACGAGCAGAAGCTCGACTCCCCATTTCAGAGGCCAGAGAATCGTACCTAGGAGGTCCATACTTTGGGTCAGCCCTTTCCGTGGCTCTGTATGACAACAAATCCAAACGGCGTCACCGTGTAGCGACGCTTTCGCTTCAGGGGAACGTCATCGATTCCGCCTTCGGCCCATGGATGACACCGAGCCAGCCTGCGGGCTCCCAAGGCCGATCCGACCACGAGGCCGTGTTCCTGAACCGCCCCGAGCGTGTAGGCCGAACAAGAGGGATAGTACCTGCAAACATCGCCATAAAGCGGTGAGATCACGGCTCGGTACGCGCGCAGCAGAATGACCCCCGCGTTACGGGGGAGCAGTACCACGGTCGCGACAACCCTATTCATCGAAATTCATCGATTCCCAGGGGGTGCAACATCGACCCGAGCCGCTCCGGGCTGACGTTGGAATTTGCCCAACGCACCAGCCACTTCGGAGTACAACTCGGGCCATGAAACATCGTTCGCCGATGGGAGGGCCCGGATGACGACATCCGTGCCCGGACGCACCGTCGGCAAAAGACTGAAACTGGCCGCCTTCAGGCGCCGTCGAACACGGTTGCGCCTGACGGCATTCCCGACGTTCTTGGCCACGATGAAACCAAACCGCACCGGCTCCCCTTCGGGATTCCGGCGCAGATACGCGACCAGGTGTGGGCCAACGACCCGCGCACCCCGGCGAACGACCAGCTTGTAGTCGTCACCGGCGGTGATGCGATTGGCCCCCGCGAGCACGAGAGTGCTTAAGCGGAAAGTTCGATGCGACCCTTGCGACGGCGAGCACCGAGGATCGCGCGGCCGGCGCGAGTGCGCATACGAAGACGGAAGCCGTGCACCTTGGCGCGGCGGCGGTTGTTCGGCTGGAAAGTACGCTTGCTCATTTTGTCTCCACGTGTTAAATCTCCGTAGGCCAAAACAAGCGGCCGGGAAAGAGTGAGGTAGCCCTCGGGCTGGGGTCAACTGATTAAAACTACGGCTTCGACCACTGATGGTCAAACTCGAGTTGCCCAAAAGATCGATTCTGCACAAGATTTCACTCCAATCGAGCAAGACACGCGCACAGAAAGCCAACAAGTTTTGCCACACCGTGGCGGATTGGCTACCGTGAGGACAAAGTTATCCACAGGTTCTCTACAAACCCTGAGAATTCAGCCTTATTTGCACACAGGCGGTGGATAACCTTGTGGATGCTTTGGCTGGAAGACGCGTTCAGAGACGAGCTCGCACCCCCGTCTCCGCGTCATGAAGACGACAAATAGAGATAACGGGGAACCATGGCCACCGACGAACAACCCATCGCAGACACCTGGCAGGCGGTACTGACCAGCCTGGAGTCCGACGACACCATCACACCGATGCTCTACGGCTTCCTCAATCTGGTTGAGCCCAAGGGTATCGCCGCGGGAACGTTTTACCTCGAGGTGCCCAACGAATTCACCGCGAGCATGCTCAACCAACGGATGCGGGTGCCTCTTCTCACCGCCATGAGTCATCTCTCCGAATCGACCGCGGTCTCCACGTTCTACGTGGTCGTCAACCCGGAACTGGAGAAGGAATCGATCCGCCCGGTGCAGGAGATCATGTCTCAGCCCGACGTGGATACCCCGGCCGCGCCGCAGTCGGTCTTCGAGAGCACCTCACCCGAACGGCCGCACGATACCCGGCTGAACAACAAATACAGCTTCGACAACTTCGTGATCGGCCAGTCCAACCGTTTCGCGCACGCCGCTGCGGTGGCGGTCGCCGAGGCGCCGGCGAAGGCCTACAACCCCCTGTTCGTCTATGGCTCGTCGGGACTGGGCAAGACTCACCTCCTCCACGCCATCGGCCACTACGCAATGAGCCTGTATCCCGGCATCCGCGTGCGCTACGTCAGTAGCGAGGAATTCACCAACGACTTCATCAACTCGATCGCCAATAACCGGGGGTCGGCCTTCCAGGCCCGGTACCGCAACATCGACATCCTGATGATCGACGACATCCAGTTCCTCCAGGGCAAGGCCGAAACGCAGGAAGCGTTCTTCCACACCTTCAACACCCTGCACGACCACAACAAGCAGGTCGTGATCACCAGTGACTTGCCGCCCAAACACCTCACCGGGTTCGAGGACCGGATGCGGTCACGCTTCGAGTGGGGCCTGATCACCGACGTTCAGGCGCCGGACCTGGAGACCCGCATCGCCATCCTGCGGAAGAAGGCGCAGAGCGAGAAGCTCCAGGTGCCCCACGACATCCTCGAGTTCATGGCGTCGAAGGTCTCCTCCAACATCCGCGAGCTCGAAGGAACCCTGATCAGGGTCACCGCCTTCGCCAGCCTCAACCGCACTCCGGTCGACATGGATCTTGTGCAGACGGTGCTGAAGGACCTGATCACCCTCGATGAGGACAACGTCATCGCCCCGGTGGACATCATCACGAACACGGCCGACTACTTCAAGCTGACCGTCGACGACCTGTACGGCTCCTCCCGCTCCCAGGCCGTCGCCACGGCGCGTCAAATCGCAATGTACCTGTGCCGAGAGCTGACCAACCTCTCGCTGCCCAAGATCGGCCAGCTCTTCGGCAACCGCGACCACACCACGGTGATGTACGCGAACAAGAAGATCAGCGAGCTGATGAAGGAACGTCGCTCGATCTACAACCAGGTGACAGAGCTCACCAACCGCATCAAGCAGAACCATCGGTACAAATAAGCCGCAATATCCTCAGTTTTCACACCTGTGGAAAACCCTGTGGAAACTCTTTGGACAACAGGGTAGAACCTGTAGAAACTCGGGCTTCGCTTGTGCAAACTCCCTCGGAACGAAGAGGGGCACGGCACCGAAGTGGGATTAACGCTCACAGGCTGCCAACAAGTTACATGTTTGTAGTTCCCAGTGATTCCGCGTCATCCACAGAGTTATCCACAGTTTCCACAACGGTTAAGAAGATTAACAATTAACTTCTATCTCTCTCCATCCGACAACCTTTACTGCTCCGCACCGGCGCATCGAATGACAAAAAAACCCGACTAGCATTGAGGCCGTATCCAGGTCTCCCAGCGACAGGAGTGACTTCGTGAGATTTCAGGCCAACCGGGACGTTTTCAGCGAAGCCGTTTCTTTCGCTGTGAAGCTCCTTCCCCAGCGCACTACCCTGCCCATTTTGAGCGGTGTGCTGATCGAAGCGACGGCAACCGGCCTCATCCTGTCGTCCTTCGACTACGAGGTTTCCGCGCAGACCGAGATCGCGGCGGATGTCGAGGAGCCCGGCAAGGTTCTCGTTTCGGGGCGTCTTCTGGCCGAGATCGCCAGCCGGATGCCCAACGCACCCGTGCGCTTCTCAACGAACGAATCACGCATCACAGTCAGTTGCGGCTCCGCCAGCTTCACCCTGCTGTCCATGCCGGTTGAGGAATACCCGAGCATCCCGCAGGTCAGCGCCCAGTCCGGGCTCGTGCCCGCCGAGGAATTCGCTGCGGCCGTCGCCCAGGTTGCCGTCGCCGCCTCTCGTGACGACGTCACTCCGGTCATCACCGGTGTACAGCTGCAGATCACCGAGAACAGCCTCAGCCTCGTGGCAACCGACCGGTACCGCGTCGCCGTTCGAGAAATCGACTGGGATCCGGGCACTAACACGGCCACGGACACCATCACTGCGCTCGTCCCCGCCCGCACACTCCAGGAGGTCGGCAAGACCTTTGGCCACAGCGGCACGATTTCGGTGGCCATCACGAACACGGATGACCGCGAACTGATCGCGTTCACCGCCGACAAGAAGACCGTCACGAGCCTGCTGATCAAGGGCAACTACCCGCCCGTGCGCCGGCTCTTCCCCGAGAACGTCGACAACTACGCCGTGATGAACACGGCCGAACTGATCGAAGCGACCCGTCGTGTGCAGCTCGTCCTCGAACGTGAGGCGGCGCTGCGATTCACCTTCACCGCGGATGGTCTCACCCTCGAGGCCGTCGGATCCGAACAGGCGCAGGCCTCCGAAACGATCGACGCGATCCTGTCCGGAACTGAGACGGTCGTCTCACTCAAGCCACAGTTCCTGCTCGACGGCCTCGGCGCCGTCCACTCCGAGTTCGTGCGCATTTCGTTCACGAAGACAGAGAATCCCAACAAACCGGGCCCGGTGCTGATCACTAGCCAGACATCCCGCGAACAGGCGGGGGCCGACAGCTACAAGTACCTGCTCCAGCCCAACCTGTTGCTGCGCTAACCATGCACATCGGGATCATCGGCCTCGGCAAAATGGGTGGGAACATGCGTGACCGCCTTCGTGCGGCCGGCATTGACGTGACCGGATACGACCGCAACCCCGAGGTGACGGATGTTGCGTCCACCGCCGATCTCGTGGCCGCGCTCCCCGCACCTCGCCTGGTCTGGGTGATGGTTCCGGCCGGCGAAATCACCACCTCGGTGGTGACCGAATTGTCCGGGCTCCTCAGCGATGGTGACCTGGTCATCGACGGTGGCAACTCCCGCTTCACCGATGACTTCACCCATTCGGCTCTGCTCGCCAAGACCGGTGTGAACTACATCGACGCCGGCGTTTCCGGCGGTGTCTGGGGTCTGGAGAATGGTTTTGGGCTGATGGTCGGCGGATCCGCCGACCAGGTTGAGCGCGCCATGCCCGTTTTCGACGCGCTGCGCCCCTCTGGACCGCGCGAAGAAGGCTTCGTGCACGCGGGCGACGTCGGGGCCGGACACTACGCGAAGATGGTGCACAACGGCATCGAATACGCGCTGATGCAGGCATACGCCGAGGGCTATGAACTGCTCGAGAAGCGCGACGACCTGATCAAGGACGTTCCCGGTGTCTTCACGGCCTGGCAGCGCGGAACCGTCGTGCGCTCCTGGCTGCTCGAATTGCTCGTGAAAGCGCTGCACGAGGACCCGGAACTCGGCGAGATCGAGGGATTCGTCGACGATTCGGGTGAGGGTCGCTGGACCATTGAGGAAGCCATCAATAATGCCGTTCCGGTCCCGACGATCAGCGCGGCCATCTTCGCCCGCTTCGTCTCCCGCCAGGAGGATTCGCCGGCGATGAAGGCTGTCGCGGCATTGCGCAACCAGTTCGGTGGTCACGCCGTCAAGAAGGCCGACTGACTCGAGTGCGGGTCACTCACCTCTCATTGACGGATTTCCGCAATTATGCGGCGGTCGAGGTTCCTTTTGAACCCGGGCCGAACCTCATCGTCGGCCGCAACGGGCAAGGCAAGACCAATCTTGTTGAGGCACTCGGTTTTCTCAGTACCCTCAGTTCGCATCGGGTGTCCACGACCTCCGCGATGATCAGGGCCGGGCAGGACGCTGGAATCATCCGGGCCAGGCTCGAATACAACGGGCGGGACCTGCTCACCGAGGTTCAGATCAACCGGTCCGGGCTGAACCGCGCGCAGGTCAACCGCTCGGCGGTCAAGACCCGGGACCTTCCTCGTTATTTCTCGAGCGTGTTGTTCGCCCCCGAAGATCTGGCGCTGGTGCGAGGCGACCCGTCCGGGCGACGGCGCTTCCTCGATCAGTTGCTGATTCTGCGCACGCCTCGGCTCTCCGGTGTGCTCGCGGACTACGATCGGGTGCTCCGCCAGCGCAACACCCTGCTGAAATCCGCGCGAGCGTCCGGCCTCCGCACCACCCAGTTGGGAACTTTGGAGATTTGGGACGATCGGCTCGTCGAACTGGGCGCCGAAATCATCGACGAAAGGGTTGAACTCGTGCGTGAGCTCGGTGAACCGCTCCGGAATGCGTACGAAGCCGTCGCCGGCGAGGACCACGGGCCGGCACTCCTCAGCTCGCTCAGCATCATGGGTGCGGACGAGGAGACTGCCGCTTCGGTGGTCGAGCCTGCCCCGGTGGTCGAGCCTGCCCCGGTGGTCGAGCCTGTCGAGACCGCCGGGGGTGTCGGGGGCCCGACAAGCTCGAACACCGGGGCTGCGTCGACCGTCGACCTGTTCCGGACCGCACTGGCCGGACTGCGTCGCAAGGAACTCGACCGCGGAATGACGCTGGTCGGCCCACATCGCGACGATCTTGTCTTCATGCTCAACCAGTTGCCCGCCAAGGGGTATGCCAGCCACGGCGAATCCTGGTCATTCGCGCTCGCCCTCAAACTTGCGTCGGCGGAGCTGCTCCGGCGGGATTCGTCCAGCGGCGACCCGGTCCTCATTCTCGACGATGTGTTCGCCGAGCTCGATCTGTCCCGCCGGCGCCGGTTGGCGGCGGCGGTCACCGGATTTCAACAGGTTCTGATCACCGCGGCCGTGCTGGAGGACGTTCCCGAGGAACTGACGGCGCACACCATCCACATTCACGCGGGGGCGGTCGTCGATGGCTGAGCCGAGCGAGGCATCCCGGGTCTACCTGCGTTTCAAGGACGTGTTCGGCGATCCGAATGCCAAGAGAGTGCGTGCCAGGCGTCGCCCCAGGGACGAAACCGGCTCGAGCGTTCCTTTCGGGGCGGGGCGTGACCCGCGTGGCCTGGGCGACACGATCAATTCGTTGACCCTTCAGCTCGGCTGGAACTCCCCGCTCGCTCAATCCGAGTTGCTCGCGTCGTGGATCGAACTCGCCGGCGAGGAGACGTCCAAGCACTCGACCCCGGCCGGGATCGAGGATGGAGTTCTCACCGTGCAATGTGAGTCGACCGCATGGGCAACACAGCTGCGGATGATGCGGGTCGACATCATGACCCACATCGCGGTGAGGTATCCGGAAGCCGGAATTGAGTCGATCCGTTTTCAGGGACCCAACGCCCCCTCCTGGAAAAAGGGCCCCAGATCCATCCCAGGGCGCGGTCCGCGCGATACCTACGGTTAGGGAGACAAATCTGGTCACCCCAGGGAACAAATCGCGTCAGATCGCCGATTTTGGCCCGGGGACGCGTGCCGATTTGGTAGGCTGAAGGGTCGCCCGCGCGACGGTCAGGAGCCCAATTACAGATGTCAGTTGAACCACAGATCGAGCCGGAGCACGGATACGGTGCCGACGATATTCAGGTTCTCGAAGGACTTGAAGCCGTTCGTAAACGACCCGGTATGTATATCGGTTCAACGGGACCGCGGGGCCTGCACCACCTCGTCTACGAAATCGTGGACAACTCGGTCGACGAGGCCCTCGCCGGTCACTGCGACACGATTGGCATCACGATCCTGGCGGACGGCGCGGTTCGCGTCTCCGACAACGGACGTGGTATCCCGGTCGACATCCACAAGGCCGAGGGTCGATCGACCGTAGAGGTCGTACTGACCGTTCTTCACGCCGGTGGCAAGTTCGGTGGTGGCGGCTATTCCGTCTCCGGCGGACTTCACGGCGTCGGAAGCTCCGTCGTGAACGCCCTGTCCTCCCGCCTCGACGTCGAGGTGCGCCGGCAGGATCACGTCTGGCGCCAGCGCTTCCACGACGGTGTGCCGGACGCCCCGCTCACCAAGGACGAGGCCTCCGACGAGACCGGCACCACGATCACGTTCTGGCCGAGCGCAGAGACCTTCGAAACGATCGAGTTTGATTTCGAGACGCTGCGCGCCCGATTCCAGCAGATGGCGTTCCTCAACAAGGGCCTGAGCCTGACGCTCATCGACGAGCGGCCGGACCAGCTCGATGAAGAGGGCAACCCGATCCACAAGACCTTCATGTACGAGAAGGGTCTCGTCGACTACGTCGAATACCTGAACCGGGCGAAAAAGGCCGATCTGGTCAACGAGGACATCATCTCGTTCGAGTTTGAGGACCACGAGCGCAAGATGGCCCTGGAAGTGGCCATGCAGTGGACAACGGCGTACACCGAGAGCGTGCACACCTACGCGAACACGATCAACACCCACGAGGGTGGCACCCACGAAGAGGGCTTCCGGGCCGCGCTGACCACGCTGGTCAACAAGTACGCCAGGGAAAAGGGCATCCTGAAGGAAAAGGATGACAACCTCACCGGCGACGACGTGCGTGAGGGCCTGACCGCGGTCGTCTCGATCAAACTTGCCGAGCCGCAGTTCGAGGGCCAGACGAAGACCAAGCTCGGCAACACCGAAGCCAAGTCGTTCGTGCAGAAGGTCGCCAACGACCAGCTGTCCGACTGGTTCAACCGTAACCCGAACCCGGCGCGGGAGATCATCCGCAAGGCGCTCCAGGCGTCGAATGCCAGGATGGCCGCGCGTAAGGCGCGGGAAACCGCACGCCGCAAGGGTCTCCTCGAGGGCGGCGGGATGCCGGGCAAGCTCAAGGACTGCCAGAGCAAGGACCCGTCGATCTCTGAGATCTTCATCGTGGAGGGTGACTCGGCCGGCGGTTCCGCCGTGCAGGGTCGTAATCCCGAGACGCAGGCGATTCTCCCGCTGCGCGGCAAGATCCTCAACGTTGAAAAGGCTCGTCTGGACCGTGCCCTCGGTAATAACGAGGTGCAGGCGATGATCACGGCGTTCGGCGCCGGCATCGGCGAGGAATTCAACCCGGACAAGGTCAGGTACCACAAGATCGTGCTCATGGCCGACGCGGACGTCGACGGCCAGCACATCACCACCCTGCTGCTGACCCTGCTCTTCCGCTACATGCGCCCGTTGATCGATCTGGGTTACGTGTATCTCGCCCAGCCGCCGCTGTACCGCCTCAAGTGGGCGAACTCGGCGCACGAGTACGTGTACTCCGACAAGGAGCGCGATGCGCTGCTGGCCGACGGCGCCGCCGCCGGTAAGCGGATCCCGAAGGACAACGGCATCCAGCGTTACAAGGGCCTCGGCGAGATGGACTACAAGGAATTGTGGGAAACCACCATGGCCCCTGAGTCCCGCACGCTGCTCCAGGTCACGCTCGACGACGCGGCAGCGGCCGACGAGATCTTCTCCACCCTGATGGGCGAGGACGTCGAGTCCCGCCGAAACTTCATCCAAAAGAACGCGAAGGACGTGCGTTTCCTTGACATCTGACGACACCACCAACGACACCACCAACGACGAAACCACCGGCGACGACACCTCCGCGGTGAGCATCGGCGACAGCCTGGTCGCAGCTGCGGATGCCGAGGCCGCGGCCAAGCACCTCGTGCAGCACGGCCGGATCGACCAGGTCGACCTCCAGCTGGAGATGCAGCGCTCCTACCTCGACTATGCGATGAGCGTCATCGTCGGGCGCGCCCTGCCCGACGTTCGTGACGGTATGAAGCCGGTGCACCGCCGGGTCATCTACGCCATGTTCGACGGTGGATACCGCCCCGACAAGGCATTCTCCAAGTGCGCTCGTGTCGTCGGTGACGTGATGGGCCAGTTCCACCCGCACGGAGACTCCTCGATCTACGACGCCCTCGTGCGTCTCGTCCAGCCATGGAGCCTGCGCTACCCGCTCGCCCTCGGCCAGGGAAACTTCGGTTCCCCCGGTAATGACGGTGCGGCCGCCCCGCGATACACCGAAACCAAGATGGCCCCTCTGGCTCTCGAAATGGTGCGCGACATCGACGAGGACACCGTCGACTTCCAGGACAACTACGACGGTCGCACGCTCGAGCCGACCGTGCTGCCGGCCCGGTTCCCCAACCTCCTCGTCAACGGCTCGGTCGGCATCGCCGTCGGTATGGCCACCAATATCCCGCCGCACAACCTGCGCGAGGTCGCCGCCGGCGCCCTCTGGTACCTCCAGAATCCCGACGCGACCAGGGACGAGCTGCTCGAAGCGCTCATCCTGCGGATCAAGGGACCTGACTTCCCGACCGGCGCGCAGATCCTGGGCATCAAGGGCATCCAGGACGCGTACCGCACCGGTCGCGGCTCGATCACCATGCGGGCCGTCGTCAGCATCGAGGAGCTTCAGGGTCGCACCTGCCTCGTGATCACCGAGCTGCCGTACCAGGTCAACCCGGACAACCTTGCGATCAAGATTGCCGATCTGGTCAAGGACGGAAAGATCGCCGGGATCGCCGACATCCGCGACGAAACCTCGGGTCGCACCGGCCAGCGCCTCGTGATCGTGCTCAAGCGCGACGCGGTCGCCAAGGTCGTTCTCAACAACCTCTACAAGCACACCCCGCTGCAGGAGAACTTCGGCGCCAACATGCTCGCGATCGTCGATGGCATCCCGCGAACGCTGTCCCTCGACGGGTTCATCGCGGCGTGGGTCGCCCACCAGGTCGACGTGATCGTGCGCCGCACCCAGTTCCGGTTGAACAAAGCCGAAGCGGATGCGCACATCCTGCGCGGGTACCTCAAGGCTCTCGATGCCCTGGACGAGGTGATCGCCCTCATCCGTCGTTCCCCGACGGTCGACGACGCCCGCACCGGTCTGATGGACCTGCTCGACGTGGACAAGCTCCAGGCCGACGCCATCCTGACCATGCAGCTGCGCCGACTGGCCGCCCTGGAGCGTCAGAAGATCATCGACCAGGCCGCCGAACTCGAGCTTCAGATCGTGGAGTTCAAGTCGATCCTGGCCAGCCCGGAACGCCAGCGCACGATCATCAGCGAGGAATTGACCGAGATCACCGACAAGTTCGGCGATGTGCGGCGCACCGAGATCATGTTCGGCTTCGACGGCGATATGTCGGTCGAGGACCTCATTCCCGAAGAAGAAATGGTGGTCACCGTCACCCGCGGCGGCTACATCAAGCGCACCCGCAGTGACAACTACCGCAACCAGCACCGCGGCGGCAAGGGCGTCAAGGGCGCGCAGCTGCGGGCGGATGACGTCGTCGAACACTTCTTCGTCACGACCACCCACCACTGGTTGTTGTTCTTCACGAACACCGGCCGGGTCTACCGGGCCAAGGCTTATGAAGCACAGGAATCCGGTCGGGATGCCAAGGGCCAGCATGTGGCCAACCTGCTCGCGCTGCAGCCGGGTGAAGAGATCGCTCAGATTCTCGACATCCGTGACTACGGCGTCGCCCAGTACCTCACCCTGGCGACCAGGGATGGTCTGATCAAGAAGACGGCGCTGCGCGAGTACGACACGAACCGCACCGGCGGCATCATCGCGATCAAGCTACGCGAGGGCGACGAGCTCGTCTCCGCGCTGCTCGTCGAAGACGACTCCGACCTGCTGCTCGTGTCCCGTAAGGGCATGTCCATTCGCTTCACCGCGTCGGACGAAGCGCTGCGACCGATGGGTCGCAGCACCTCCGGCGTCATTGGAATGCACTTCCGCGGCGAGGACAGACTGCTCGACGCATCCGTCGTCTCCGACGACGGCTATGTGTTCGTGGTCACCGAGGGTGGCTACGCCAAGCGCACCGCCGCGGACCAGTATCGACTCCAGAACCGTGGCGGACTGGGCATCAAGGTGGCCAAGTTGAATGACGACCGTGGCTTCCTGGTCGGCTCTCTCATCGTCGATGAGGAGGACGAGGTCCTTGTGGTTCTTGCCAGCGGCAAGGTGGTACGCTCTGACGTCGCCGAAGTCCCAGCCAAGGGGCGGGACACGATGGGCGTGGTCTTCGCTAAGTTTGCGGATGAAGACAGAATCATTGCCATAGCGAAGAACACTGAGCGCAATCTGGTGGCCGAGATCGTCGCGGCCGAGCCGGAGAGTGACTTGGGGAAGGAAGAGCCTGTAAATGAGTAGTGTCGCCGAGAAACTCGCCAAGAAGTCGGGCCGCAGGCCCAGCACCGGAAAGCAGGTGCGCCTCAAGCTGGTGTACATCGACTTCTGGTCGGCCGTGAAACTGTCTTTCCTGATCGCCCTGTGCCTCGGAATCGTGACGATTGTCGCGACTTTCCTGGTCTTCACCGTGCTCAACGGAACCGGGATCTTCGAAAAGGTCGATGCTCTCTATGCGGACATCGCCGGCTCGTCTGCAGATCTGGCCAGCATCCTGTCACTCGGGAACGTCATGGGCTTCGCCTTCGTCGTGGCAATCCTCAACACCGTCGTGATCACGGCCCTGGGTGCCGTTTACGCCGTGCTCTACAATCTGAGCGTGAAGATTACCGGCGGTTTGCTCGTCGGTTTCACGAACAACTAGGGTCAACCACTCCCAATCGAGCCGTCCAACGGCTCGATTGGGAGAAATCGGCTCGATCCGGTAGTCTCAAATCTGCTCAATAGGGGGATATAGCTCAGTTGGTTAGAGCGCTTCGCTGATAACGAAGAGGTCCCAGGTTCAAATCCCGGTATCCCCACGTAGTACTGCAACACACACGTCCCCGTGATCATGCGGGGCCATAGCTCAATTGGTAGAGCGCCTGCTTTGCAAGCAGGAGGTCCGGGGTTCGATTCCCCGTGGCTCCACAAACACCGAATGCCCGGTCTCGCTTGAGCGAGAGCCGGGCATTCGTCATTAGCGGGGCCCAGAACCCCCACAGCCCCGGTGGTCGAGCCTGTCGAGACCCGGTGACCGCGGTGGTCGAGCCCCGGTGGTCGAGCCTGTCGAGACCCGGTGGTCGAGCCTGTCGAGACCCGGTGGTCGAGCCTGTCGAGACCCGGTGACCGCGGTGGTCGAGCCTGTCGAGACCCGGTGACCCCGCCCCGGTGGTCGAGCCCCGGTGGTCGAGCCTGTCGAGACCCCCCAGGTCAGCGTCACCCGACGCGTTCGGCCTTGCTCTTCAGCGGGATGAGGGTTTGGTTCGGGTCGACGGTGA
>NZ_JASISS010000040.1 GCF_030063195.1 Cryobacterium sp. PH31-AA6 | reverse complement strand
GCGCTACCGCTGCGCCAATCGCCCAGATCTTGACAACGTTCCTCAAGACTGGAGGTGGATACGGGATTCGAACCCGTGTATACGGCTTTGCAGGCCGCTGCCTCGCCTCTCGGCCAATCCACCACATAGGGTCCACACCAAAAAGAAACGACCTTTCGGTCGATTCAATTCGAGCGGATGACGAGATTCGAACTCGCGACCCTCACCTTGGCAAGGTGATGCGCTACCACTGCGCCACATCCGCAACTGCCCGCATTTCTGCGCGCTTGAAGACTCTAGCCGAAACCCCGTCGCATATTCAAACCGAGCCGAACCGGCGTGTTGCGCCCCCGTGGATGTGCGCCGCCTCCCCGCTCTGGGCTAGTATCAGAACTCGTGGTTGCAGCTCTGGCCACAATGGGCGATTGGCGCAGTTGGTAGCGCGCTTCCTTCACACGGAAGAGGTCATCGGTTCGAGTCCGGTATCGCCCACCAATGAAAACCCCGGCTATCCGGGGTTTTTTGTATCCATGTTCCGCCAGTCCCCTCCGGCACCGAGCACGGCGCCTAGCGCGAGACCTCCGCTTCGATCACATCCAGCGCCAGGCCGAGCCCGTTTTCTGTGCGAATCAGCACGCCGACCTCCGCCGCGCGTCGGCGCATGCCGAGCGCTTCCCCGATGGCCGGGGAGAGGCTCGTCGCGGAGACCTTCTTGTAGGGGACGGGACGGGGGGCGAGCCCGCGTCCGTGCAGCTGTCGGCCCCAGAACGGTTGGTCGGCGATGAAGGGCACGACGATCTGGGGGATGCCGGCGCGCGCCACGGCGTGCACCGTTCCCGCACCGCCGTGGTGAAGCGCGATCTCTGCCCGCGGCAGCACGACGTCGTGCGACACGGAAGGGATAACAAGGACGTCGCTCCCCCGCAGGTCGTCCGGGACGGCCAGCCCGCCCCACCCGGTGGCCATCAGGGTCCGCAGCCCGTGTGCTCTCGCCGCCTCGATCACCGCGCGCCCACGCGCGATCGGGTCGCCGGCTGCCATCGACCCGAGGCCGGCGTAGAGGAATGCGCCGGAGTCGATGAAGTCGAGAAGGGCAGGTTCCGGCGCTCCCGGCTCGGTGTCCTCACGCCAGATCCCGGTCAGGTGAACGGACGCGGGCCAGTCGTCAGGGCGCGCGAGAAGCTGTGGGCTGACCGGAATGAGCGAGGCCGCGCGTGGAGCGGGCCGGCCACCGCCGGGTGCCGGCAGAAGCTCCCGTGCCGCCGCGAGCTCTTTCCGGAACATGCCTGCGGCCCCGGCGGCGGCCGCGTAGGTCAGCCGGTTCAGTGGCCCCACGTTGATGTTGACGACTCCGGGAGCCGCGAACGCGCGAGTGCGGGTGAGCGTCGGCACGCTTTCCACCGTGATGTGCGGTATTCCCAGCGCCTGCGCCACCAGGGGGGCGCTGAGCACCTTCGGGTGGTAGAGGATCACGTCCGGTCCGAAGGCAAGGGACTCTCGGGTCGCCGCGACCATGAGGCGCCGCATGGCCGGGCGGATCAGCTCCGTGAAGGACCTGGCAGCGGCGAGCGGCGACACTCCCCGCGCCGAGACCAGCTGGGCGAAATCGATCTGCAGGCTGACGACGTCGAGACCGGCGACATCCGCCCCGGAATTATCCGGAACGCCCAGGCGAACGGTGTGGCCCCGGCTGGCCGCGAATCGGGCCAGGGCGGCGAACGGTTCGACGTCCCCGCGGGACCCCGCCGTGAGCAGCATTATCCTCATCTACCCATTGTGCTCTCCGCCCAGCCTCGCTCGCCCCGTCACCCGCCGCGGCGGATCGTGCGAGACTGATGCGACGGAAGGAACCACCTGTGGATGACCCGCGCGCGAACATGGATGGCAACGGCCTGCTCGGACTCGGCGCCCCTCGGACCGACTGGTCGAAGACGCCGGGACGGGTGCCGGGATTCTGGCTGTCAATCGCCGGGGCCGTTCTGGCCGTGCCCCTTCCCGCTGTCGGCTTCATCCTCGCTGTCATCGGTGTGATCTTCTCCGGCAAGGCCTTCGGGGTCATCCCGGCCGGCGCGCGCGGCCGCGGGCTGAACCTGACCGCGATCGCGGTGGCAGTCGCGGCGATCCTGGTATCCCTCGTACGAATCTTCACCTGACGAGCCTGGTATTTGGTCGACCGGGTGGAATCTCTTACGGTTGAGGACGGTGTGGCGCCTCCCCGTTGCCCACGAGGACTGGCGCAGCAGCGCGCCCGAGTAAGCGAAAGAGAGCGACCATGACGCAGAACTCCGCGCGCGCCGCTTTTCTCAGCCCGCAGCCGTCAGCCACTCCGTCGACCGCGGGACCGGCCCGGCTCGGTTGGCAGGGCCGGCTGGTCCGGCTCAGCGGCGGTCTCATTCCCGTCGGTCCCGGCCGAGTCGAGCGAGTGCAGCGCCGAGAGATCGACGCCGTCAGGCGTAGTTTCCCCGATCCGAAGACCATCGTGGTGCTCAATCCCAAGGGTGGGGCAAACAAGACGACCGCGACGCTACTGATCGCAGCGACGCTGGGAATGTATCGCGGCGGCTACACGCTGGCGTGGGACAACAACGAGTCGATGGGCAACCTCGGGGTGCGGATCATGGCCTCCGGCCACACCAGGACCGCACGTGACCTCCTGCAGGATCTGGACCGGTTCGACGACGGACGGTCGATCCGACTGGGCGACCTGGACAACTATGTGCATCCTCAGGGGGATTCCCAGTTCGACGCCCTGGCCTCCGATCTGGACCCGGCGGGGGTGACCACGATCGACGGGGTGGCGTTCCGGAAACTTCACGCCATCCTCAGCCGGTTCTATCGTGTCGTTGTGGTTGACACCGGCAACAACATGCGGGCGTCCAACTGGGAGGCGGCGGTAGAGACGGCCGACCAACTCGTCGTCGTCTCCACGATCCGCGAGGACACCGGGTACGGTGCCGCCGCCCTCCTCGAGGGGCTGCGGCTGAAGGGACACGCCGACAAGGTTGCCCAGGCCGTCACGATCCTCGCGTCACCGGCCGCGACGGTCGACGCCAGGCTCTCACGACGGTTGCACGACCACTTCGGCCAGCTCACCAGGGCCGTCTGCGACGTGCCGTACGACCCCGCCATCGTCGCCGGTGGACCGCTGAACATCCACTCCCTGTCGCCTGGCACCCGCCAGGCCTGGCTCAGCGCCACGGCCGTGATCGCGGAGGGGCTCTGACGGTGGATGTTCTCCTCGTGCTCTGGGAGCGCGTCTGCGCCCGCCAGGCTCCCCTGCCCGGTACGACGGCACTCCTGACCATTCTCACCGCGGCACTGTTCGTGTTGGTCCCCGCGCTGTGGCGCCGCGGCCGCCACGTGGTCACCATCGCGCATGAGGGCGGGCACGCGCTCGTGGCGACGCTGAGCGGGCGCCGGCTCGGCGGCATCCGACTGCACTCCGACACGTCGGGGCTCACGGTCAGCCGCGGGCGGCCTCGGGGTTTCGGGATGATCCTCACCCTGCTCGCCGGGTACACCGCGCCGGCCCTGCTCGGTCTGGGGTCCGCCGTGATGCTGGGTGCCGGCTACGCGAGCGGTCTGCTCTGGCTGCTCCTGGTCGCGCTCACGCTGATCCTCGTGCAGATTCGCAATTGGTTCGGACTCTGGTCGGTGCTGGTCAGCGGCACGCTGATCCTGGCGATCACCTGGTTCGGCACTCCCCTGGTCCAGGGAATCGGGGCTCTGATGATCACGGCGTTCCTGCTCCTCGGCGGCGTGCGCACCGCACTTGAGCTTCAGGTCTCCCGGTCTCGCCGCGGCGGGCTTTCGTCGGACGCCGACCAGCTCGCCCGGCTCACCCACATTCCCGGCGCTGCCTGGGCAACCCTGTTCGTCCTGGTCGCGGTGCTGTGCGTTGCACTGGCAGTGCGCGTTCTCCAGTTCACCGCCTGACCGGATATCGCCGTCGGACCGGAGATCGCCGCGCAGGGTTACTCCGCGCCCTCCGACCCGGTCCTGGCCACCGCCGTCAACGCCGAGGAATCCGTGGCCGGGGCCGGGGCCGAGTCGAATGCGTCGCCGCGCGATCGGCCGACGACGGGCCGCACCACGAGAGTGACCCCCAGGGCCGCCACCCACAGGCCCCAGCCCGAGCTGCCGAGGACTCCGGCCGGTTCCCAGATCGGAAAGCCTGGGACGGCGGTTGCCAACACCTCGCCCTGACTGAGCAGGTACAGCAGGCCGGCCACCAGGCCGAGTGCGCCGAGCCAGCGGGGCAGAACCCGGGTGCGCATGATGATCACGGAGACGACGACGGACCACGCGACCGCGAGGACCTGGCCCAGGTGTTCGCCGAGAAGCGCCCCGCCGAACTGGTGCTGTGCCATCCACGCTGCGCCGACGGCCGCTTGGGTGGCAGCGTCCCCGGCCACATAGCTGTCAGCCAGTGCAGGCATCACGAACACCCACCGTAGGAATCCGATCAGCGACAGGAGCACCGAGGCGGCACCGATCGAAGTCGCCGCCTTGAGCACGGGGTCACCCGTCCGCCCAAGCACCGCGGGCAGGAGCAGGAGGGGAACGGCGAGGATGGCGTAGGTCCAGGCGGTCGCGAACCAGGTCCAGACGAGTGCCTGGCCGCCCGCGGCGAAGGCGGGCAAGACCACCTCGGCGGGTTCCCGCAGGATGTCCGGCCAGTCGAAGGTCGAGGACAGCACCGTGGCGGCGGTGGCGAAGGCCAATGCCCCGGTGACGAACAGAACGCCGGTGGTGCGCCGGAGAACGGCGGAATGCGGGGTTGGCGCGGGAATTGCGTCCATTTCATTGCTCCAATGAGTTAACGTACGATGTATGATAAACGGTAATGTACGCAGTACGCAACGAGGAGTCAACCCACATGCCCAAGATTCTTCCGCCCGTCGCACGCCAACGTCTTCCGCGCAGTTCGGTGACCGTTGAGGGAATCCTCGACGCAGCCGAACGGGTGTCAACGGCGGGCTTCGACGCCCTCACCATGCGAGCCGTTGCCACGGAAATGGGATCGTCGCCGATGGCCCTTTATCGCTATTTCGCGACCAAGGACGAACTCGTCGACGCGCTCCTCGATCGGATCCTCGGCCGTCACGCCACTCCCGCCCCAGGCGAGGACTGGGTGGCGGACCTGGCCGACTTCGCGCGGGCACACCGAATGCTGCTCGCCCTGCACCCCTGGGCCATAGTCCCGCTCTTCACCCACCCCAACCCCGGCCTGAACGCCACCCGGATCGGCGAACTCGCCCTGGGCATCCTCCGCCGAGGTGGCATTACCGGCGGGGACGCCGTCGCCTGCTTCTGCGGCATACTGGCCCTCAACTACGGCTGGTCGGCGTTCGCCGCGGCCCGGAGCGCCGCGACTCGGATCGACCAGGACCCAGGTGTGGCCATCGGGGCTGCGATTGCGGCGTTGCCGGCCGGGCGTTTCCCCCTGACCGTCGCCGTCGCCGACCAGATGAGCGCGTACGGCAGCGACGAGCATTACGAACAAGCGCTTGGGCAACTGATCAGCGGAATCCGGGACAGCGCGGGCGTTACCGACGAAACCGGTTAGCGTCTCGGCTCACGGACTGGAAACCGGGTGCGCGAGGCCTCAGCCGGCTCGCCCGAACCACGTGGTCACCCCGGGCGAGTACAGCACGGAATCGGGCTGCCGTGCTGCGATGCCCGGGAATCCGGCCGCGGCGAGGAGCGTATCGTCGAGCCGCACGAGCTCTGCCCGGAACAGGGGCCAGGGCTCGTGGTGGTTGCGCAGGTGAACCGTTCGGCCGCGCACCGTGGTGAAGAGTGCCCAGCGCGCGGTGAGGAAATCGGCCAGAGCGTCATCGACGACAGGCTTCTCGGTGCGGCGCACCACGATATCAGTCCGATCGGAAACGTTCAGGTGCCTGCGGGAGGTGTAGCTGAACTCCCCCGCAGAGCTGGCGAGCCTGGTGCGTGACCAGCGGTACGGGATGCGGAAGAGGGCCCGGGCGGCAATCACCGCGGCGAGCCTCGAGGCCTCCAACGACACGAAGACCACTCCTCGTTGGCCGGCGGCATCGACGGCGTAGAGGCGCACATTCACTTCGACGAAACTGCCGAAGTACGGCACCGGCGGGCTTCCCCACACCGTCGCCCGGTCCAGCACGAACGGAATCAGGCCCACCCAGCTACTTCCGTCGAACTCATCCGGAACAAGCCCGGCGGGCAGGAGTGGGGCCACCTGCGCCGGATCAACCCGCCAGTGCAGGAAGCACAGGTGCGACCACCGCTGGCTGGCCGATGGGCGGCCGGCCAGCAGAGGCGCAACGGACGAAATCGGTTGCGGCTCTGCACCCGTCACGGCGGACCTTCCTGCCCGTGTTCCGTTCCTGTGGCCGATGTTGCGGCCTTCGCGAATCCCTGGCCCGCGACGGTGCCGCCGACGAGACTACCGAGCAGGTCGCGGATGCCAATCCCCATGGTGGCCCCGAGCACGGCGTCGACCTCCGTCAAGCCGGCGGCGACGTTCTTGCTCAGCTGGTTTGCGCCATCGGTGGAGATAACGGTCAGAGTGTCGATGTTGCTCATCGGCGCGGCGAGCTCGTGAGCGATCTGGGGAAGCATCTCCACCATCCGCAGCTGAATGAGGGCCTCGGACTGTTGCGCTAGGGCCTCCGCGCTGAGCCGGGTGGCTTCGGCCTCCGCCGCGCCGCGGGCGAGAATGGCGTCGGCGTTGGCCTGACCCTCCGCCCGGATCGCTTCGGCATTGGCCTTGCGGCTGTCCCGGTCGGCGTTCGCCGCGGTGACGGCGGCGTCGGCGGCGGCCACCGCGGTAACTCGGATCCGGTACGCCTCGGCGTCGGCGACGGCGTTCACTTCGGATTCCAGCTCGGCCTTGCGCAGGCTCGCCCGCCGCTGGGCGGTGAGTTCCTGCTCCTGTACGATCGCCTGTTGGGTCTTGGCCTCGGCGAGCGGCTTGGCGCCGGCCGCTTCTGCTGCGGCCTTGTCGGTGTCCAACTGCAGGGCGGCGCGGCGCAGCGCGAGGGTGTTCTCGGCAACGGCGATGGCCTGCTCAGCAGTGATCGCGGCCTCCTGGGCCTCGCGGTTGGCCTGATGCTCTGCGACCTCGGCCTGGCGACGCACCCTGGCCTGCTCGGCCCGGCCCATGTCCTTGATGTAGTCGTTGGCATCGCTGATGCCCTTGATCTCGAACGAGTCGACATCGAGGCCCTGGTTGGCCAGTGACTCGCGCGCGGTGGCGAGCACGGAGGCGCCGAGCTCGTCGCGCTTCTGGATGATCGTCAGGACGTCGGTCGCACCGATCGAGGCGCGCAGCGAACCGGACAGAACCTCAAGGGCGAAATTATCGATGTTCTTGTCCTGGCCGAGGAAACGCTGGGCGGCGGCGCGGATAGCATCCGGGTCGTCCCCGACCTTGACGATCGCGACCGCTTCGACCGTGAGCGTGATTCCCATCTTGTCCTGGGCGATCGCCGTGATCTCGATGGCACGGCTGCGCAGGCTGATCTTGAAGGCCTTCTGGAAGAACGGGGTGATGAACACGCCTTGCCCGTGTACGACCCGCTGACCGGACTGTTCGAGGGTGGCGCCGTCGACAATGGTCTTCTTCGACTTCTTGCCCGTGATGATGAGGGCCTCGTCAGGGCCGGCGTTCTTGTAGATCGAACGGGCATAGAACAGCACGATCAGGAAACCGATGACTACCAGGGCGATGAGCCCCGGGATGGGGCTGAGCAGGAAATCTAACACTGGTTCCTTCCGGTATCCGCCCTTGTCGACGGCCATCCTGCGGCACCGGCTACGCCGGTAACAAGACCCCGCCCTGGATGAATGCGCGTCCTGCCACCCCCACGCTATCGATCGGCCGCCCTTGGCGGGCGCAGCAGCACCCCGTCAGGCAAAAGAAATCCCCGACACGGCTTCGGTGGACGAAACAGTGGCGGGGAACCTCGCGATGTTCGGGTGCATCGCCAGCAGCTTGAGCCTCCCAGAGGAGCGGCGGCCGAACAAGGGGCTGGACAGGTCCGCCGGAGGGGACTATTAGGCCCTGGACGGCCGCCACCCAGCAACGGTGGGGCGGGGCCCGGTCGAAACCGTGCTCCGCCCCACCGAGGTCGAGAGAGTGCTGTGCGAAAGAGAGTGCTACCTGAATCAGACCGCGTCGAGTGCGTAGCCCTCTTCGCCGTGCACGATGGTGTCGACTCCGGCGACCTCGTCTTCGTTGTTGATCCGGAAGCCGATGGTCTTCTGGATCACCCAACCGATGGCGTACGCCATCACGAACGAGAAGATCGCGATTCCGAAGGCCGCCAGCGCCTGCGCTCCGAGCTGCGCCAGGCTGCCGGTGTCGAGGAGGCCGATGCCGGACCCGAAGACGCCGATGTACAGGGTTCCGATCATGCCGCCGATGAGGTGGATGCCCACCACGTCGAGGGAGTCATCGAAGCCCCACTTGAATTTCAGGTCGATGGCGACGGCACACACGGCACCGACGAGCACGCCGAGCACGATCGCCCAGCCGGGGGTGAGGATGTTGCAGGCGGGGGTGATCGCGACCAGGCCGGCCACGGCGCCGGAGGCGGCACCGATCGAGGTGGGCTTGCCGTCCTTGATCTTCTCGACGATCAGCCAGCCGAGGATACCGGCGGCGGGTGCGACGAGGGTGTTCACCCAGGCGAGGGCAGCGACACCATCGACGGCCGCTTCAGAACCGGCGTTGAATCCGAACCAGCCGAACCAGAGCAGCGAGGCGCCGAGCAGGGTGAGCGGAACGTTGTGCGGCTTGGAGATGCCCTTCTTGAAACCGACCCGCTTGCCGAGGACCAACGCGAGGGCAAGACCGGCGGCGCCGGCGTTGATGTGTACCGCGGTGCCACCGGCGAAGTCGTTCACGCCCAGTGCGGCGGGAGCCCAGCCGTCGGCGAGGTTGAACACCCAGTAGGCCACGGGGAAGTAGACCAGCGTGGACCAGACCGCGGCGAAGATCAACCAGGCGCCGAACTTCGCGCGGTCGGCGATCGCGCCGGAGATCAGGGCGACGGTGATGATGGCGAACGTCGCCTGGAAGCCCGCGAATGCCAGACCGTTGAGATCGGGGGCCAGGGAGCCGTCCTCACCGGCGCCGAGCAGCCCGCTCAGGCCGAGCATCGACGACGGGTTGCCGAGGAAACCGGGGATCAGGGTCGGGCCGAAGGCCATGCCGTAGCCGTAGAGCACCCAGAGCACGCCGACGACGCCCATGGCGCCGAAGCTCATCATCATCATGCTGATCACGCTCTTGGCCTTGACCATGCCGCCGTAGAAGAACGCGACCCCGGGGGTCATCAGGAGAACGAGGGCCGCTGCGACGAGCAGCCAGAGGGAATTGAGGTTCAGGGATATTTCATCCGTTGTGGCGTCCATCAGGACTGACAGTTCAACCATGGGCATGGTTACCTCTCTCTAACTAAGGATTGCCGTCGACGTGCACAGGGTGAGCAATTGATCGTGTCTCGGCGGGTACAGAGTCAGTTTGGGACTCCAACGTTTCGGCAAAGGCGCACGAATGTTTCCAGCGCGTTACGCGGTCGGCGAGCGTGTTAACTTCGCGTTTCCCGCCGCACCGGACGCCGGAACGGCCCGATGCGCGTTCGCGGGCGTGGTCGCCCGGCCGATCAGTCGTGCGGCGGGAGCTCCCCCGTGGTCAGGGCGACCAGGCGCGACTGGGAACGCTGGTACTTCTTGCGGTACCCGCCGGAGAGCATCTCCTCGTCAAAGACGTCGTTGAGGGGGTGGCCGCTGGCGATGATCGGAATCTCCGCGTCGTAGACCCGGTCGATGAACGCCACCAGGCGCAGGGCATCAGTCTGGTCGGTCAGCTGGTACGCGTCGGTGAGCGCGATCACATTGATGCCGTTGATGATTTTGATGTACTTCGACGGGTGCACGGTGCTGAGGTGCCGGATCAGGGCACCGAAATCGTCGAGGGTGACGGTGGACTCACGCTCATCGAGGGCGCCGACCAGGTGGTCGAGAACCTCGGCGGTCACGGCGATCGCGTGGCCCTCGATGTCGCGGCGGCGGTAGTCGAGGCCGTCGATCCGTACGATCTCGAAGTTGGCGCTCATCGCCTGAATCTCCCGGAGGAAGTCGATGGCCGCGAAACGTCCCTCGCCCAGGGAGTTCGGCGGCGTGTTGGAGGTGGCGGCGACGCGGGTTCCCGACGCGACGAGCTCGCCGAGCAGCCGGGTCATCAGCATCGTGTCGCCCGGGTCGTCGAGCTCGAATTCGTCGATGCAGATGAGGCGGGCACCGGAGAGCTGCTTGACCGTGGCCGCATAGCCCAGGGCGCCGACCAGCGCGGTGTACTCGATGAACGTGCCGAAGTACTTGGGACCGGGGGCCGCGTGCCAGAGCGCCGCGAGGAGGTGGGTCTTTCCCACTCCGAACCCGCCGTCGAGGTAGATGCCGGGAAGCTCGGCCTTGGGCTTACGGGTGCGGGAGAAGAAGCCGCTGGGGCGCTGGGGCAACCACGCGCCGGCGAAGGTGTTCAACCGTTCGACGGCCTCGAGTTGGGACGGGAACGCCAGGTCCGGCCGGTAGGAATCGAACGAGGCGTGCTCGAACTGGGGCGGGGGCACCAACTCGGCGACGATTTCGGCTCCGGTAATGCTGGGGGAACGATCGATCAGCCGAGGCTGACGGCGAGGCGCCTCTGGAGCCATGGGGGAACACCCGCGTTTCTGTGTCGATTGGTCGGGAAAGCATCAGCCTGGTCACCAGGACCGGCCGGATGCGTTCGCCGCCCACACCGCGTAGATTCGAAGAGCGGGCGCTGACCAGCCTAAACCGCAGCCAAATCAATCCTGTGTCGTTCTGACGCTCCCCGGAGGTAATTCCCATGCCCGTCGAACTCGATCCGGCCCCCAAATTCGCCGCCTACGCCCACCCTGAGCGGCTCGTCTCCACCGATTGGCTGCAGGCCCACCTCGGCGAGCCCGGTCTCGTCGTCGTGGAATCCGACGAGGACGTGATCCTCTATGAGACGGGGCACATCCCCGGCGCCGTGAAAATCGACTGGCACACCGACCTCAACGACCCGGTGGAACGGGACTTCGTCGACAGCGCCGCGTTCGCTGCCGTGCTCGGCTCCAAGGGCATCGCCAGGGACACCACCGTCGTCATCTACGGCGATAAGAGCAACTGGTGGGCCGCGTATGCCCTCTGGGTGTTCACCCTCTTCGGTCACAGCGATGTGCGCCTGCTCGACGGCGGCCGCGAGAAGTGGATCGCCGAGGGACGTGAGGTCACGACCGCCGCCGCCGAGGCCACGCCGGTCGACTATCCGATCGTGCCTCGAAATGACGCCCCCATCCGAGCGTTCAAGGACGATGTGCTCGCCCACTTCGGCAATCCGCTGATCGACGTGCGGTCTCCGGAGGAGTACAGCGGGGAGCGCACACACATGCCGGCCTACCCGGAGGAGGGTGCCCTCCGCGGCGGCCACATCCCCTCGGCCGCGTCGGTGCCGTGGGCCCGCGCCGCGGCACCGGATGCGACCTTCCGGGGCCGGGATGAACTCGACGCCATCTACCGTGGCGAGGCCGGCCTCACCGACGACGATACGGTCATCGCGTACTGCCGGATCGGGGAACGCTCCAGCCACACCTGGTTCGTGCTCACCCACCTGCTCGGTTTCGAGGGGGTGCGCAATTACGACGGTTCCTGGACCGAATGGGGCAACGCCGTCCACGTGCCGATCGTGCTGGGCACCGAACCGGGTGCCGCCCCGCTCCCCCGCTGATTCGTTCGCCGGGACTCCGTGACCTGCCACGCGCCGCCCGTCGGCGGCGCGTGGGAGAATACATGCGATGACCTCCACCGAATTGCCCGCGAAACTGGCCGAGATCCGCGATGACTTCCTCGCCCTCGAGCAACCCGACCGCCTGCTGCTCCTGCTCGAGTTCGCGAACGAGCTGCCGGCACTGCCCGCGCGATACGAGGAGCATCCCGACCTGATGGAACGGGTCGTGGAGTGCCAGTCGCCCGTGTTCATGTTCGTCGAGGTCGATGACGACGACCAGAAATCGGTGCACCTCTACGCGACGGCGCCGCGGGAATCGCCGACGACGAGGGGCTTCGCCTCCATCCTCGCCCAGGGTCTTGAGGGCCTCAGCACCGCGGAGGTGCTCGCCGTTCCCGATGACTATCCGAACTCGATCGGCTTGACGAAAGCCGTGTCGCCGCTGCGCATCCGCGGGATGACGGCGATGCTCGGCCGCACGAAACGGCGGCTCCGCGAGATGCCCGTCTGAGGCAATCCCGTCGGACCCGACCCGGTCACCTGACGGGGAGGGCCGCCAGCCAACCGGTGATCGCCTGATTCCAGCCCTCGCGGTCGTAGTTCCACAACTTGGTGTGCCGGGCGACCGTGAACGGCAGGAACGTGACGATGTCGGGGCGCCGAACGGCCAGTGCCCGCGAGCCGGTCGCCGGCACGTACCCGTCGTCGTCGCTGTGCATGAGCAGGACCGGCAGATCGAGTTCGGCCGCACGGGACACGAAGTCCAGTCGGCGGAAATCGATCGGGGCCGTCTGCCCGGTGATCAGCCCGCCCCAGCGCCGACCGAGCACCTGCATCGCCCCGGTCGACACCGTCCACGGCAGGCCAAGGCTGCCGCCCTGGAAGGCCACGACATCGGCCCAGTCGATCACGGGCGAGTCGAGCACGACGCCGACGACGAGCTCACGCAGCCGGGACCGGGTGGCCGTCTGCAGCACGATGGCTCCCCCCATCGACCAGCCCATCAGTACGATCTCGGTTGCCCCGCGGTCCGCGGCGAAGCTCATCGCCGCCTCGACGTCCTGCCACTCGGTGTCGCCGAGCCCGTACCGGCCGTCGGTGCTCACCGGAGCCTCACCGTCGTTCCGGTAGGAGATGAGCAGGGAGGTGTATCCCGCATCCCGGAACACCGGCACCGCCCGGAGCGTCTCCTGCCGCCGAACGCCGCGGCCGTGCACCTGGATGACCCACTTACCGCCCGGTTCCGTCGCCGGAATCAGCCAGGCTGGGGCATCCCCGGCCTGGGTCGGAATGAGCACGTCGTCGTACTCCACCGCCAGGTCCCAGGGGCCGAGGTAGGAATACCCGCCCAGGCGCCCGCGTCGGGCCTGCGCGAGGTCGCCGTAGTCGACGCGCAGGATGCGCCGGGTCACCGCTACCGGAGTGCTGCGCAGGATCTCCCCCACGTGAGCGTGCCCGCTGTCGCCGGAGAACCAGAAGCTGTAGTCGCCCTGGAGCACGGAATCCGCGGTGGAGGCCAGGGTGATCGTTCCGGCCGCGAGGTCCACACCGTCCACGCGCACGTCGTCGGCGCGCTTCGCCGAGGGGGTGACGATCCGGCGGGCCATGACCCCGGAAAGAACGCTCGACGCGAGGGCGGCGACGGCCACCGTCGTGACGCCGATCACCCCGGTCAACGCGGCAATCCGCGAAGGACGCCCGACCCACTCGAACCGTCTGATCACGTGTTACCTCCACCCGCCCGGCGTGCCTCGCGTACGGCACCCTGAAAAAACTCTAGTCTGCACTCGTGCCCGAAACACAGGAACCACTCCCGCCGGAGTTCGCCGCAGCCCTTGAGGCCGTTCGGCGAGCACGGTCCCGGGTCGAGCTGGTCGTGAACGAGATCTCCGCACCCGGCAACCTCGCCCCGCATGCCGTGGCGCTCTCAGCAGACGTGACACCGAGCCGGCACGGCGGAAACTCCGACTTCGGCACCGGCCGTTTCATCCTCCTCTACGACCCCGACGAACCTGAGGCGTGGGGTGGCGCGTTCCGCGTGGTCTGTTTCGCGCAGGCTCCGCTGGAAACGGACATCGGCCTGGACCCGTTCCTGGCCGAGGTCGCCTGGGCCTGGCTGGTCGACGCTCTCGACGCCCACGGGGCCCGATATACCGCGGCATCAGGCACTGCGACTAAGATAATTTCGTCAGGCTTCGGCGAACTTGCCAAGCAGGGCGATGGAGCACAGATAGAGCTGAGAGCCTCGTGGACACCGCTGGACCACAATCTCACCGCCCATGTCGAAGGATGGGGTGAACTGCTCTGCATGCTCGCAGGTCTTCCACCCACTGGCGAAGGAGTCAGCATGTTGTCCACACGCCGAACCGGACGTGGTTGATCACCAGGTGATCGACACGCGGGATGCCTACCTGACGGCAACCGCGGCGATTGTCGGCGGCACCGGCCCGATCGGGGTCGACGCCGAACGCGCCTCAGGCTTCACGTACTCCCAACGCGCGTACCTGATCCAGATCTACCGCCGCGGCGCGGGCACCTTCCTGTTCGATCCGCCGGCGATCGGCGATTTCCACGAAATGCACGAAGCGCTCATCGATGAGGAATGGATCCTGCACGCCGCCAGCCAGGACCTGGCCTGCCTGCGCGAGGTCGGCCTCGACCCGGCTCGCATCTTCGACACCGAACTCGCCGCGCGACTGCTGGGCATGCCCAGGGTCGGCCTCGGCACGGTCGTTGAGGAGCTGCTGGGTGTCCATCTGGCCAAGGAACACTCCGCAGCGAACTGGTCAACCCGTCCGCTGCCCGAGGCGTGGCTCGTCTATGGAGCGCTCGACGTCGAACTGCTCCCCGACCTGCGCGATCGGATGGTCGAGATGCTCGCCACCGATCAGAAGAGCGTCATCGCCGAACAGGAGTTCCAGGCGGTGCTGAACCGGGAGGCAAAGCCCCCGCTGGCCGAACCGTGGCGGCGGCTCTCCGGCGTGCATTCCCTCCGCGCGCAGCGGAACCTGGCCGTCGCCCGCGAACTCTGGCTCGCCAGGGACCGTCTAGCCCAGGACATCGACGTGTCGCCGGGTCGCCTCGTACCCGACGCGTCCCTCCTCGCCGCGGCCCGCGCCCTGCCGACAACCCGCCAGGGCCTCGCGGAACTCCGCGAATTCAGCGGCCGGGCGAGCCGCAGCGAACTCGATCGGTGGTGGGCCGCCATCCAGGCCGGCCTGGTCTCGACGGATCTCCCGTCGCTGCGGCCTTCCGGGGACGCTCTTCCGCCGCCTCGCGCCTGGGCCGACCGCAACCCGGAGGCCGATCTGCGGTTCAAAGCCGCGCGCGCGGCCCTCGCGGAGATCTCCGAGGAGTTCCTCATCCCCCTGGAAAACCTGGTGACACCTGAATACGTGCGCAGGATGGCCTGGGCCCCGCCGGAGTCGATCAGCTCCGGATCGGTCGGCGAGACGCTCGCCGCCCTCGGTGCCCGAGCATGGCAGATTGAGCTTACCTCACAACGAATCGCCGATGCCTTTGTAGACATTCACCAAGCATCCGAGGTAGCCACGGAAGCGGATTCGTAGGAAGCGTCCAAGGATTCTTCTGCCCCAGGGCATCGCCTTAGTATCGACCGACACCCGTTGGATTGATGGAGGCAAAGTGGCCGAAAAAACAGAAGTCGTCTTCGTGGACGGGGTTCGCACCCCGTTCGGCAGAGCCGGCGAAAAGGGAATGTACTGGAACACCCGGGCCGACGATCTGGTGGTCAAAGCCATGATGGGCCTGCTGGAACGCAACCCGTCGCTCCCCGGTGAACGCATCGACGATGTCGCCATCGCCGCAACGACCCAGACCGGCGACCAGGGTCTCACCCTCGGTCGCACCGCCGCCCTCCTGTCGGGGTTGCCGAGGTCGGTTCCCGGCTTCGCGATCGACCGCATGTGTGCCGGCGCCATGACCGCCGTGACCACCATGGGTGCAGCGATTGGCTTCGGCGCCTACGACCTGGCGATCGCCGGCGGCGTCGAACACATGGGGCGCCACCCGATGGGCTCGGGCGTCGACCCGAATCCGCGGTTCATGGCCGAACGTCTGGTCAGCGACGAAGCACTCAACATGGGATCCACGGCCGAACGCATCCACGACCGCTTCCCCTCCTACACGAAGGATCGTTCCGACCGGTTTGCCCTGCGCAGCCAGCAGAAGGTTGCCGCCGCCTACGCCGCAGAGAAGATCCAGCCCGACCTCATCCCCGTTGCGATCCGCAGCGAAGCCGGCTGGGGACTCGCAACCCGCGACGAGGCCCCGCGCCCGGAGACCACCCTTGAGGGTCTCGCCGGGCTGAAGACTCCGTTCCGTCCCTTTGGCCGGGTCACCGCCGGCAACGCCTCCGGGCTCAACGACGGCGCGAGCGCCTGCCTCCTCGCCAGCGGCGCCGCGGCAAAGGAACTCGGCCTCACAGTCAAGATGAAGCTGGTCAGCTTCGCCTTCGCCGGCGTCGAGCCTGAGGTGATGGGCCTCGGACCGGTTCCGTCGACGGAGAAGGCCCTGCGCAAGGCCGGCCTCAGCATCACCGACATCGGGCTCTTCGAGCTCAACGAGGCGTTCGCCGTGCAGGTCATCTCGTTCCTCGACCACTTCGGCATCGACGATGAAGACCCGCGGGTGAACGAGTACGGCGGCGCGATCGCGATCGGCCACCCGCTCGCCTCCTCCGGCGTGCGTCTGATGAACCAGCTCGCCCGCCAGTTCAGCGAGCACCCCGAGGTCCGCTACGGATTGACCGCGATGTGCATCGGCCTCGGCCAGGGCGGCACCGTTATTTGGGAGAACCCACACTTCAACCGGAAGGCAAAGTAAGCGATGAGCGACTACTCCGCACTTGATTTCTCCCCGTTGGTCGCCCTGTCGGCCGACGAGGTCGTCACGCATTCCTTCGTCAGGGATGTCCCGCTGTCCAACGGCCGGATCCTCGCTCTGGTCACGCTCGACAACGGCAGGGACCACACCCGCCCGAACACCCTTGGCCCGGTCACGCTGCTGGAATTCGCGGCCACCATGGACGCGTTGAAGGAACGGGCCGCTCGCGGGGAGATCCACGGTGTCGCCGTCACCGGCAAGCCCTACATCCTCGCCGCGGGCGCCGACCTGAGCAAGGTGAGCGAGATTCCGTCGCTCGCGACCGGAAAGCTTCTGGCCCAGCTTGGCCACTACGCCCTCGGCAAGCAGTCGGAGCTGGGTGTGCCCTCCTTCGTCTTCATCAACGGGCTTGCGCTCGGCGGCGGACTCGAAATCGCCCTGAACGCGGACTATCGCACCGTCGACTTCACCGTGCCGGCGATCGCCCTGCCTGAGGTCTCCCTCGGGCTGATCCCCGGCTGGGGTGGCTCGTACCTCCTGCCGAACCTGATCGGGATCGAGAACGCGCTCAAGGTGATCATCGAGAACCCGCTCAAGATGCGAGTGCTCAAGGCCGCGGATGCCCTCGAACTCGGCATCGCCGACGTCGGGTTCGCCTCGGCGACCTTCCTCGAGCGCTCGATCGCCTGGGCCGACCGGGTCATCGCCGGAACCGAGACGGTCGCCAGGCCGAATCTCCCCGGCAAGATCGAACGTCTCGTGAAGTGGGACGTCGCCATCGGCATCGCCAAGCGGATGCTCGAGAACAAGATCGGCACCGTCGCGATGTCCCCCTATGTCGCACTCGACCTGCTCAAGGCCGCGAAGAGCGGCACCAGGCAGGAAGGCTTCGAACGTGAGGACGACTCGCTGGCCGGGCTCATCTCCGGCGACCAGCTGCAGGCGAGCATCTACGCGTTCAACCTCGTGCAGAAGCGCGCCAAGCGCCCCGCCGGTGCCCCCGACAGGGCCCTGGCCCGACCGATCAAGAAGGTCGGTGTGATCGGCGCCGGCCTGATGGCCAGCCAGTTCGCCCTGCTGTTCGTGCGGCGCCTGCAGGTGCCCGTCGTGATCACCGACCTCGACCAGGCCAGGGTCGACAAGGGTGTCGCCTACATCCACGACGAGATCCTCGCCCTGGAGACCAAGAAGCGGATCAGCTCCGATGAGGCGAACCGGCTCCGTGCGCTCGTGACCGGGACCACGGACAAGGCGCAGTTCGCCGACGCCGACTGGGTGATCGAGGCCGTGTTCGAGGAGCTGGGCGTCAAGCAGGATGTCTTTGCCGAGATCGAGAAGTACATCGCTCCCGACGCCATCCTCGCGACGAACACGTCGTCGCTGTCGGTTGAACAGATCGGCGCAAAGCTCCTCCACCCCGAGCGGCTGGTCGGATTCCACTTCTTCAACCCGGTCGCCGTGATGCCGCTGATCGAGGTGGTGAACACGCCGCAGACCAACGACGTCACCCTGTCAACGGCCATGGTCATCGCGGGCAAGCTGAAGAAAAACGCGGTCATCACAAGGGACACCCCCGGATTCGTGGTCAACCGGATCCTGGCCAAGGTGCTCGGCGAGGCCATGCACGCCGTCGACACCGGCACGCCCTTCGACGTCGTCTCCGAGGCGATTGCCCCGTTCGGACTTCCGATGACACCGTTCGAGCTGCTTGAACTCGTCGGCCTCAAGGTGGGCGCGCACGTTTTGGACACCCATCACGCCGCGTTCCCCGACCGTTTCTTCGAGAGCACGAACCTGCACAGGCTCGCCGAACACGGCAAGCTCCTCGAGCGTGACGCGAAGGGCAAGATCAAGGGCTACGACAAGGGCGCCCTGAAGATCGTCGCCGGCGGCACGACCCCGATGAAGGCAACCGACCTTCAGCGCCGGTTCGAAGACGGGCTCGCCGACGAGATCAAGCGGATGCTGGACGACGATGTCGTTCACGCGGCAGAGGACATCGACCTGTGCATGATCCTCGGCGCGGGGTACCCGTTCCAGATGGGCGGGGTCACCCCGTACCTCGACCGGGTCGGGGCGAGCGAGCGGGTCTTCGGCGGCACCTTCCACACTCCCCCGATCCGCGGCGTCGGAGCGGTGCCGGCCCTGGCCAGCGTCGAGACCCCGCGGACGATCACCCCGGCCCGGTGGTCGAGCCCGTCGAGACCCTCGCGGACGCTCACCCCGGCCCGGTGGTCGAGCCCGTCGAGACCCTCGCGGACGCTCAGCCCGGCCCGGTGGTCGAGCCCGTCGAGACCCTCGCGGACGCTCAGCCCGGCCCGGGGGGCGAGCCGGTCGAGGCCCTCGCGGAGGGTCAGCCTGGCCCGGGGGGGGAGGGGCCCGGTGGTCGTG
>NZ_JASISS010000003.1:211756-275674 GCF_030063195.1 Cryobacterium sp. PH31-AA6 | reverse complement strand
TTGCATCTACGAGATGCCTCCTTGGTTGGTGAATAGTTTGTCTAAGTAACAACTATTTTACCTGATCAGAGGGGCATTCTCGGTTTAACTCGCCGTCACGGAATCAAAGCCGACCGGTGGATTGAGGCTAAATGAACCACCGGCCAGACAGCAACAGCCAAGGGGTCGGTTGCGATAGCGTCTCTGTCGCGTGTGCGGGCCTCTGCGGTATCGCGCGAGCGAGACTAACAGAGGAACCCCGAGCACCCCGAACGGGGGATTGCGGCTCAGCACCGCTCGCAGGAAACTCAGGTCCACTGGGACTCTCCTAGTAATCCTGAAATGGGGGAATTGTGAAGAAAGTCTTTGCAACTGCGGCAACGACGCTCGCGCTCGCAGGCTTGATGCTGGTCGGCACTGCGGCACCTGCGCAAGCAGACACTTGGGGCTACAACAACTGTGTCACTGCGACCGTGCGAACCCATTCGCACTCAAGCTGGGGGACCACCCACACGCAAACCCAAAACGGCACCGGCAAATTTTCCAGCACCATCTTCGTCATGGGACCCGTTCTTGAAACGCACTACGCGAGCTACGGGTACCACGTCACCTCTGCGTCGTCGATCACTTCAAAGGGTTGGCTGTACTTCGCAGCCAACGAATGTTTCTAGCAGTAGCGTCCTAGCTGTTTCGGAACGCCAGACTTCGCCGACCCCAATGGCAGCGAAGTCTGGCGTTCCGGCCAGTTACCGAGTTTGGCACTGGTGGGGTCCCTGACCCAGAAAGTGATTTGCTCGCCCATACACGGCAACCGGCGAAGCGCGCTATGTATTGCGGGAAACCAGCCGGGTGTCAGCGTTTCTCGAAGAGTAGACCCACCCCGGCAATGCTGGTCCTATTTTCGATTGGAAGCGCTGCAACTTCGAGAGCCTCGTCACAACGGAGCTCCGCGACGGGAAGAACGAACTAGTTGTACCAGGCCATGACGTTGGTGACACTTTCGGGGTTGTGAAGAAGGAGGATCTCCGGGCCTTTGTTGAGGTATCTGAGATCTTAATAAGCCACGGAGGTCCTCATGGGCCACGTTAACGCGCGTTTGACTGGATTCCGACGACGGTCCTCGTCCAGGTGAAGGGTGGCAGCGGGGTCGTTCCAGCCCTGGATGAATCGGGTGATTGCGGTGATGAGTTCCTTAACAGAGTCGAACGAGCCGCGGCGGATGGCTTGTCTGATGACGATCGTGAAGAACACTCCTACGGGCTTCAGCCGGGATCCCGAGGTCGGGGTGAAAATGCATGGTGATACAGGGCTTCTTTTCCGGCCCCAACATATCCTCGGCGTTGTGGGTGCGGTAACGGTCCGCGACGATTGTTAGCGGCCATGCCAAACTGGGCGGTTTGGCCATTGACAGACGATGCTGAGTCGCTTGTCGGGGCAGGCGCAGGCAAGCCGTTTCATGAAGTTGAGGAACTCGACCCTGCTATGCCGGTCCGACCACTTATCGGGGACCGCTACAACCGTCGCCGGCGTCACTCTTGGATCGGCCACGTCACACCAGTGAACTTCGGGATGCAATACTCGTCACAGGCCGCAGAGATCCAACTCGCCGCTTAACCCGCGCCTGGGGTCAAAAGCCAGTCCACGACGTTTGGCCGACCGCTACGCGGCACGTCCTTCAAACCCGCAAAGGCCTGCTGAAGGCCGCTCCCGCCACTTGATCACCGTCGCCCGAGACATCCCCAACCGACGCGCCACCTCCTAGGTCCGGACCCGTTCGCGACCGCCAACACTATCCGCGCCCGCTCCACACGCCCAGCAGCCACCGTAGACGACCTGGTCCACGACGTCAGCAGCGCACGATCCTGGACACTGAACTCCACGGCAGATGATGACATGCGCATCGGCGCACATTGAAACAAACTCAGGACTCACGGCCTAGGATCAAAATCCTGGAGGGGTTTGGGGACAATCTTTGTTCAATTTGTACCATTGATCCTGCGGTAAATCTGAAGTGTTCGCGTACGGCTCCCAGCCATTGCCCGAATAGTAGGATTCGATGAATAGCTGTCTAGTCGGGGGTTCAGGGACAACGACGCCCCGCTTCTCAAGGCACGGAACCAAGCGGTTCAGGTAGTCGTCATAGAGGGAACTCAACCTTTCGCCATCGAGCGGAATGGAGGATTCGGGATCAACTGGATACATCGATCTGCACTCGAATCCTGCCAAGTCAAAGGCTTGTTGCTGCGCCACGTTTCCAGAGTAAGTTACGCCGCCGTCCGGAGTAATTGTTGCCGCAAAGCCGAATTCGGTCAAGCATCGCCCGAACGTGTCCGGCCAGTCGACTAAGGCGACAAATCGGATGCGATCTACCTTCGGCCGGTGGGCATCAGGGTAAACGGACGCGAATTTCGCCCACTCTTTGTTGAGTTCTGTTCTCGCGAGCGATTCTCTCGCGTGGCTCGGGGCGGGGGAGGAGTCAGGGAGCGCCTGAGATGAGCACGCCGCCAATGCCGCTCCAAGAGAGACCACGATGGCGAGGTTGATCACTACTTGCCATGTTCTCATTCTTCCCCCAGATAGATGAGCCACAGCCGACGCGTCCGACGCTAACCTGCCGACCCCAGCGACTCCCTCGTCATGATATCGTGCCTACACCGCTTCGCGGTTCAGGGACTGCGCGACAGGACAGCCCCTTTCACAAGGGGTGGCGTGACGCTAGCTTGACCAATGAGGCGGAGATCACTGCCAGTCTGCTGTTAGCGCCGGCCACGTAGACTCATTCTCGGGTCAATAGTTGGGGGATCAGTGTGGTGAATTGGACTTGGCAGAAATGCAATCCGTGGGTGGGGCTGTCCGTTCGTGTCACCATGGCGGCCTTCATCGTCGTAACCCTCAGTTCGTGCGCGGCGGCCGCAGCGCCGGTAGGACCGGTTCCGACATCGAGAGCAGATGCCATTGCCCAGGTTCTGTCTTGTCTTCGCGATAGCGGCTGGGACGCGAAGGCAGGTCTAGATGGAGGCATCACGTACAGCGGGCGAGTTGAGCAAATGGACCAGTATGCCAGTGACAGCAGTCGGTGTTCCGACAGCGTTGAGCCAGCTCGTCAGAGAGACCTAAATTCGAAGGAGATGCACACGATCTTCGAGGCACAGACCAAAACGCTAAATTGTCTGCGCGCCCTCGGATACGATCTCCCGGACGCGCCGTCGTTTCAGGTGTTTGTGGACACGAAGGCTTCGTGGGCACCATACAACGAACTGCCGTCGTCCACGTTCGCTGCCGGGACCGCTCCCATAGAAGAGAAGTGTCCCCAACCCCGTCTGTGACCCGACTGTCTTGTGGCTTGTCGAGCGGCGAAGCGTTGGTCAGGTTGATGGAGGTGACGCCGCGGAGCACGGTTGTCTGGCAAGGGCGGCCAAGGTTTCGTTGAGGCGTCTTCCTTTCCGCTGCGGGCGGTTCTTGGGAATGTCGCGCCACGAGCCGTTGCCTTTCTGACAGGACGATTTCGCGGACGTAGGCACGTATTTCGACGTCACTGGAGCCTTCGACGTCCGGGGTGCCTGGGCTCAGCAAATCGCGGACGCGGACGGTGAGCGTCGGCAAGTTGCGTTCGGCCATCCCGCTGGAGCCTTGAGGTTCACCGTGACACATTGGGATTGCCTTCCTCCGAATCGAGCGTGCCCCCGCAAGTGACGGTCGGCACCACGGTGATCAACTTGGTGCCCCGACGAGTGATAGAAGGCGCCATGCATCTCGCCGTCACTATTCCGTCACGGGAATGCGGCCCAACGATGGTTGCCAGAAGGGGTGGAGCCCCCAAGAAATCTGGCGCGGACACGTATCGTCAACCTGCCCATGGCAGTCTGAGTCGACCTACTTCGAGGGCCCTGACGGCGTTATCCGCGAGCTAGTCGCTGGGAAGGCGTTCACGGCCTGAGGGTGCCCGCATGCCGGACGATCAGCGACGCAGGTCGAGCGCGAAAGTCGCCATTCCCGGGTGGGGCTCGTCGAGTTTCACACGCGGAACGCCTGTTGGCACACATTCCGGCACTCATCGTCTGCCATTTTTCATGGCCTAGATCGATGACCTTTGACGAGGAATGGCCGCGTGGTAAATCTGGATGCTAAAGTCTCGGTTATGTCCGTTCCCGACCATCCTCTGATGCCCGACACGGAGACTCGGGTTTCCGTCCTGCTCAACAGGATCCACGTGCTCGGCACTGTTGAGGGTGTCACAGTTATTGCCGAACGGGTCGACTTCACAAACGAGCGAGTGTGGCTACACGGGCGAGCCGTGCCCAACAGCTTGACCGAGCAACTGACAACCGAGTTCTGGACCGCCGGCCAGCGCTGGCGCAACGTGCAACAGTCACAAGGTTGGGAAGCTGCGGGGGAACCGCCGCGAGGACCCGGTGAAATAATTACCCGTATCGAGGTCACGCTGGCCCAAAATGGTTCGGGAGTGAACTTTGATCGCCAACTCTCGGTTGGAGGATCAGGAACCGAATGGCGAATTGAATGGTCGTGGCCGAGACTCAACGGTGGCACGCTGAAATTCATCGGAACATCACCGGGGGCAGAAGACAGCGAACTCATCGTCGAGACACCACCGCCCAACTAGGACACGACAGGTGGACTCCGGACGCCGGCCGCTCGCAAGTCAAACCTCCCCCGCTCCCGTTCGTTCTCTCAATCGTCCCGTGGCACCAGCTGTTCCTCTGGCTCCTGTACCCCCACCTTTCACGATGTCGGACGATACGTTGTCGTCTTCATCGGGGAACGACTACGGGGAATCGCTGCCCGGCGGCATGAGCTTGTGCGAGGCTGTCACTCATGTGCACCTCAACCGCGCGATTCAGGAGCTAGCTCATGCGCGAAACATTAGTCGTCCAGGGTGTCCTGGCCTTGATCGGCGTCGCATTCGTGATCGCAGGTGGTGCGTTTCTGTCGACCAGCGTGCCGCTTGGACTACTTGGTGCGGTTGGTGGCCTGCTCGTCATCGGGGGAGCGATTGTCGTTGTGCTGCGTAAGCAGCGAACCATGAGCGCTCATCCGCATAAGTAACCCTGTGCGGGCTGGCTTGCCCACAACGCCGTCCTGTTTCTCCGGAATGCCCGAGGCTGTTGACAAGTTCGCTGTCACGGGACAAGCCTGTGAAGGTGACGACACCTAAGAGAAGCCCTACGGCTCTTGTGCCCCGTGGGACGAACGATGACGACCTCGAGGTCGTTGCCTGGGGCGGTCCTACCGGGGAATGGCTCGAGACTACCGTGGCGGTTCGACCGAGTCCCAACCTCGAATACTTCATTCGCACTATGCACCGTGAGGGGATGCGGCCGATGGGGCACGGGGTCGGTGTCTCTCTGGATGGCAGTATTCAAGGTGCTGCCCGAACGGCGGTGATGGACTTGTTTCTGTCGGCGATCCCGCCGGAAGTACCTGGGCCCGAGGCGATCGCTGTCGTCGAGGAGGCTATGGGCCGCGCAGCCGAACTCGGCGATCAAGTTCTCAACCGGGAAGTGTGGTCTCTGGATCGGCTGGATGTTGACGATCGAGTCTTTGCTCTGCTCGTACTCCGCGTTCCCGAAGGATTCGCTGCGGTTGCCGATATCGGTCCGTGCTTCGTCGGAGCCTACGGTCGATCGCAGCCACCAGCGTGGCGGTGGACCTTCCGGCGAGCCGCAGAACTGCACTCCTCCCTGTGAGTCCGAGTTCGATCTGACTCGCGGGGGAACCTCCTGCGGAATGGTTGATGGGTTTCAAAGTCCGTTCGGCACGAGGCCACGGAGCAGGTCGCGGTCGCGGCGATACAACGCCGCATGCCGGATGAACGCGGCGCGGCCCGTATCGGCCGCTCGACGGTCTGTGAACTCGGCCAGGTCATCCAATCGCTCTGCTGCCACCCGTAGGACAGCATCCGGCTCAAAAGGGTGACCGTAGGCACGGATGAGCGCCTCGAGCCGATCAGTCCGCGCGTCGGCCCCTGGCGAGTGATCGTCAGCGTACTCGCCAAGCGGGACGAGCCGGTAGGCCAGGTATGCGAGGTCCCAGATGCGAGGGCCTGGCGAGGCGGTATCGAAATCGATCAGACCGGTGAGGTGACCTGCCTGGAAAACCATGTTGTAGGGAGCCACGTCGTTCAGGCAGACAACCTCAACCGGATGATGTGTGGGCAATTGCCAGTGTCCGGGCAGGTGCACGATGGGTACGCTCGCGTCGTGCACGCGGCGCAGAAGTGCACCGGCTTCCTGCAGGATCGCCGGCGACCACATCCACGCGCGCATCGGGTGGTTGCCGACTTCGCCGGGCAGGAACGACAGGACCTCTCGTCCATGTTGATCCAGCCCCAACGGCTCCGGTACTTCGACGATGCCGGCATCCCGGAGGGCGGTGAGGAACCGGTTAACGGCGGGCGTCCACGGACCCGCCGGCCGACGCACCGTGTCTCCCACGCGAACCACTGAGTTTGAATTGCCGCCTGTAAGGGCTTCTTCGTCCATCAACCCACGCTATCGAACCTCGCCGGAGTGAGACGTCCGGCGGTTCACGACCACCCGCTCGATTTCCCGTTGGGAACGGCAGGCGGGCAGGTGCGTTGTCTCTGTTCGCCAGACGGCGCGGAGGATCGCGATGGTGTCTTCGAGGGAGACGAGTGCACCTTCGCTTACTTCCGCGAGAGCGCGGGCATGCTCAATGACTGCCTGTGGCGCTCGGTATGCGCCGGGGGCAACGCGGGTGCCCGCGGCGGTGCGGGTGACGATGAGGCCGTCGCGTTCCAGGGACTTGTAGGCCTTTGCGGCGGTGGCTTGGGCGACGCCGAAATCTCGGGCGGTTTGTCGCACGGTCGGCAGGCGTTCGCCGTCTCCGAGTTGTCCGGAGCGGATCGCCCCGCGAAAGAGTGCGTCGATTTCGTCCGCGGAGCTCGGCGTGGTCCCGGTCATCGACGTGGTGCAGCGGTCGATGCTTCACGCTCGGGCGTTGCGGCGCGGAAGCGACGTGCCGCGAGTGCGGCACGGGCGGTGTCGACCGAAACTCGGAGTAGGAACGCGACCCCGCCAGCCTGGAGCGCATAGCCCAGCAGGTTCATCGGTCGGGCGATCGCGTCGTAACCACCGGCAACGAAGATGCGGGAGGGGGACTGATCGCTGGAAACCCACTGCTCGTTCAGCCCGACCAGAGCTTGCCCGGAGGACCCGGTGTGCATCCACACGGCTCCGAGCGTGGTGATGAGGCCACCGAGCAGGATGAAGGTGAGCAGTCGAGCGGTCAGCTCTCGTTCCGAGCGCACACTGGAAGCAGTCGATCGGGCGAACAGAGGCCGGTTGGCGTCCGTGTGCAGCACAGTGAAAAAGACGGCGCAGGCTAGTGCGAGCGCCACGAGTGTGGCGAGATGGTTCGGCCACCCTGCGCCGGACAGGTACCCGTACCCGCTGTTGAAGCCCATGTAGATCGGCAGGTCGGTGTAGTCGGGAACGTTGCCAAAGAAGGGCCCGTCTTCGGGCGCGGTCGTCGCGATTGCAATCTGCCACACTGCAGTCAGTGCGAGCATCATGGCCGTGATCCCGGAGATCCCGAGCAAGGTTCGAGACGCAAACGCATGCCACGGGCGGCGCGGAACAACCGTCCGCTCTCCCGGCGCAGGAAGCGGCATCCGGCCAAGCGCGACGGCTGTGACAGCCACCACCACAGTCGCCGCGAATAGCGGAGCCGGCCGACGCCACCAGCCATCAAACCCGGACGCGTCAAACGTAGATGCGGCGATAGCGCTGACCGTCGTCGCGACAACAACGACGAGCAAAGAACCCGCCACTCCCGCCCACGCGAGAGTTGCCGTGCGCCGCCCGGACTGCGGGAGCGAAACGATTCGTCGCGGCCGAACCCGCGACAGTGCGAACAAGATCAGACCGAAGGTGATGGCCACCTCCAGAGGCAGCAGAGCTTGAATGGCATGTACGAGGGGGAAGAGCATCGAGGCCTCCAGGAGATCGACTCACTCGCGAGAGTCGCGGGTTTGTGCTGCAAAGATGGCACAATATTGTGCTATCGAAACAGTGCAAGCTCACGCGCGGCGATTCGTGCGCAACCGGTGCCGGGCGTCCCAATAAGCTGATGACGGGGCACGTTTGCCTCTTCGACCCTGGGGGAGGCCGCCGTGCGTAATTCGTTCAAGCTGTTTGTCATGATCACCGCAGTTGCGGCACTGTCCTCGTGCGCGGCCGCCCCGACAGCGGCACCGTCTGAGACGACCAGCAGCACGCCCGGTATGGAGTCCGCGGCGCCTCCAGCGGCTCCCCAGGCGAACCTGTCTCTGGAAGAACTGCACCAGAGGTACGTTGCCACCGGACTGCCCTGTGACTGGACACTCACGAAAAACGTTGTGCTCGGCGCTGTGGAGTCCGGGACGTGCCGCGACACGGAGAATGGCCTGAATACCTTCTTTACCCAGGCGGATGTTGACGCTCTACTGAAACTCAACGCGGAGAGCGATGAACCGGGTCTATTCCTGGTCGGAGCCGAGTGGGTCGTTGGCAGCGAACACCCTCAAGACCTCATCACAGCTCAAGAAACGATGGGCGGCGAGTTGTGGCCCGCAGACTCACCGTTCTTCGACGGAAAGTAACGCGACCGAGGTCCTCCTCCACAACGGCCCTCAGCCAGGCAGCACATCGCTTGGGCACCGCCCGCTGATCGAACCGAAATGGGAACCTTGAAGGGTCCTGTAGTTTCGAGGGCTGAGGGACTTGCCTCGCCAGTCGGGTAGGGCGATGCCGTTCCCTGTGACCTTCTCCGTCGCCAAATCCACAGGGTAATGCTGTGGAACGAGTCGTCCGGGCACGTTGGCGGTGTGGCTCATAAGGTCGGTGGAAGCTTCGCGATTCAATTGCCCTTCGTGCAGGTTTGGTCGGCCGCGGTCTGTCCGGTAACGCTTGACGGCAGCACAGCGTTGGTCGCTGCGGGAGAGGGCACAGCCGCTGGTGACGCGGGTGGCGCCGTGGAGGACGGTATTGAGGTTGCAGTGCTCGCGGGGACAGGGACGCCCGGGGTGCTGGTCGCGAGTACCGCCCCTCGTCCCGGGGCCCCGGTGAGCTGCACCGGTTGATCCGCGACCAGTGCAGTGTTCAGGACTTCGGCGGCACTGGACTGGGCGATGACCCGTCCTGAATCGACCGGGTCAGTGACGGTCGGGTACTGCAGGAAAACCATGTTGGCCAAACCTGTGTCCTTGAGTGCGAGGGCAATCTGTACCAGGGTCGTCGGATTCGTCAACGTGTCAGAGAGGACCATGTTGCCTGTCGCCGCCTTGGCCAAGGAGAACAAAGCGATCGGGTTGCCGAGGACGCCATCGCTTTCGACCTTGCGGGCCAGGGCTGCCATGAAGACCTGTTGGTTGCTGATCCGACCCAGGTCGCTGCCATCGCCCACGCCTTTCCTGCTGCGGAGGAACGAGAGGGCATCCGCACCGACGAGAGTCTGTTGCCCCGCCTCCAGGTGAAGCGGGGGGTTCGTGTACAGGTCGTTGACCGCTGTGGCCAGGCAGACGGTGACCCCGCCCACAGCGTTGGACATCGCAGTGACGCCATCGAAGCTGATTTGGGCAGCGTAGGGGATCTGGAGGCCGGTCAAGTTCTCGATCGTCAGCACGACGCACGGCAGGCCACCGCGCGACAACGTCGTGTTGAGCATCACCCGGCTGGATGCCGATGCGGTTCCGCCGTCCGGTTGCGGGCACGCTGGAACGGCCAGCATCAGGTCCCTGGGGAAGCTGACCACGCTCACGCTCTGGTGGTTTTGGGCGATGTGCAGCAGCATGGTGACGTCGTTATTGCCCGCGCCGGAACTGCCCTCCAACCCCGCGCTGGTCTCAAAGGCCCCGCCCTGGCCGGAGCGGGTGTCCGAACCCGTCAAGAGCAGGTTCACCCCGCCGGCGATCGCGCTCACGTCCGCCGCCGGAGCGGCTGTGGTGCCGGCATCCTGAGCGATGTGGTCCAGATAGACTCCCGGCTTCACACTGCTCGCGAGATCCCACGCGGCAATCGCTCCAACAGCAGACCCGCTGACGAGCAGGACCCCCAACGTCAATCCCAACGTCTTCGCTACCGTTTTCCACGGTCCCCGACGTGTCAATCGTCCGTGCCGGATCGGCTGACCCGAACGCCGGTCACGCCGTCGTCGCTGTTCCTGGTTCGTCACGGTCCACACATTTCCGCCCGTCGGAGCGGACCGGGACATTTAAAAAAGATCAACTAAAGCAAAGTGCATGAGAGAAGTGTCCAGCCACGCCTGTGGCGGCCCCTCCTGGGGAGAATCCCCAGAAGATACTGATGTCCGGTAGCGAGGTATCGGCCCTGAGCAGGCGGGAGGATTCCGGAACGACCACCCGTCAATGATTGTTGTCGTTGCCCATGACGTGGACGGCGTAACCCCAGCATCCAGCCTCGTCCCAGTGGTAGTCGGCGCCGCCTCCGGTGTCACCGTCCAGTGCGAGGTGGGCCCCTGCCCGCTCGGAGGTCGGAAGAGTGTTCTCCCACATCACGGGAACCACGGCGCCCTCACGCTCCCAGAACGGTTCGAAGGTGTACGCGTATCCCTTGTCTTTCATGCACGCGGCCGTAATCGTCTGCGTCTTTACCCATCCCCTGCCGTTGGCCTGCTCATCGGGGGTCATCGCTTTGAATGCGTCGGATTCCATTGAATCGGCGGTGTCGGCAGCTTCGATCGCGTTCGCTTCCGGTGCGCTCGGCATGGCGGTTGGCGAGGGGGTCACCGTGTCGGCGCGGACACGGGCGGGTTCGACCAAGCGTGCGTGCGGCGAGTCCGGGGCTGCGGTGTTGAGCGTCGCTGCCGCTCCCATCCCGAAGACCGTCAGCGAGAGGGCCACGAGCACTGCTCCGAGCACACCGATACTGACCGCGAGTTTCTTTTTCATCTCGCCATTTCTCCGATGGTTTTGAGTCGGGTGCCGGTGTCGGCAGAGGAAGTCCGGTGTTCCGGCCACCACCAGATCGCGGCCGCAATGAAGAATGCACCGAGCCCGGCGATGAGGGTGTTGCTGGCAAGGTCCCACCCGGGCATCGTGAATGTCAGAGCTCCCACCGTGGCGCTGAGGGAGTACATCTGGAAAAGGCCAAAGTGAACGAGCCCAAAACTCGCGAGTACCATGAGGAGAGCACCCAGGAAACGTGAACGGCGGCGAGACAGCAAGACCAGCGCGCCGATGGCGACGGCAACGAACGAGACGATTGTCAGTGCGGTTGCGGAGCCCGGCCGGATCTCTCCTGAGATCGAGCTGAGTGCAATCCGGGTGAGCACGAAAAGGCCCCAGCCCAGCACTGCGGAAGCAACGACGAGAACGAGCGCCGATAAGGCGCCCTCGACCCGACGTAGGTGAAAGCCGGTCGGGTCCGCGAGGGCGATTTGCCTTCGCTGTGCGTGACGCCAGCTCAGGTCGGCAGGAGCACCCCTCAGCGCCCGGCTAAGGATTGACCTAGCCACCCTGCGCGGCGAGGCCCCCGATTTCTCGGCCCAGATCGCGTGCTCGTAAAGGTCCGAAGCAAGTTCATCGCGCCGACCCTCAGCGGCGTGGACATCAACCTCACGTGTGTACCACGAGCACCAGCGAGAAACACGGTCAACGGCACGATGGTAAGGCACCGAGGTGATGACACTCATGCGAACGTCGCCCCCGCCCGGGCGACCCTCGGCACGGTCGTCTCTTGGCGGTTCGATTCTGCCTGCGCAGCGACGAGGGCGCGCGCACCTGCCGCAGTCACGGTGTACAGGCGGCGGCGAGGCCGTCTCTCGGACTCGGCACTGGCTGGGTCTTCCCAGCTCGCTTCAAGGACGCCAGATTCCGCCATCCGAGACAACGCCTTATAGAGGGTCCCGTGCGCCGTGAGCGCGGAACCATCACGAGAGGAAAGCTGCCTGGCCAAGGCGAAGCCATAGAAGCTGCCCTCACGCATTTGAAGCGCCAGCCCGGTTTCTAGAATGTCAACCTCAATCGGAAAGAGAGAACCCGGTCGTCTACGTGCCATACCGACAACTATAGGAAGATAAGTGCCTATAAGCAAAACCCCTGTTCGGGGCCCGACTGAAGCCATCCGCGCAAGAATGCGTCATCGTTACGCGGGGCACTGTCCGGAATCCAAACCTCCTCTCGAATCTGAGACGCCCAATGGTGGCGGCCTCCTCAGCGCCGCCGATATAGCGCCCACGTGCCCCCGCTTTCATCTTCAGAAGTCGCCAAGCGCCAGAAGCCGCACGCAAGGTTCCCCGCAGGCTTCTCAACAAAGGTTCCGCTACCGGGCACCCGGGCGGCCTCGCGTCGACACCGCGAACGGCGCCGCACCGCCATCTAAAGACGAAAGAACACCGCCATCTTTCGGTGAAAGCCACAGGCACACTGCTGGCGCGTGAATCTAAGAGGCAGGTGGTGACGTGTCGGTTGCTGGTCCCGTCAAAGGAACGGCTATCGGACGGCTTCGATCGCTATTGGGCTGCCCGGAGCGAAGCCAATACTGTCGCTCTTGAACCGGCCCCCTCGCTGGGAATGAACCAGCCGCGCACCTCCGCGAGATCCGTCATTTTCCGGTGATGAATGTACCGGAGAAGGAGAAGGTAGTGTCCGGTGCGACGTCGATTTTGAAGTTGTATTCCTTCGATTCGGTGGGGAGGGTCATCTGATAGCCCCCGCTACCGCCCTCACTGCCGCTCATGAAAATGGTCGGGTCTTCCACCAGTTCCACGCTTCCCTCTCCGCTGGACCATTGAAACTGCGCCATCAGGTATGCCGCATCCGGCGACGGATTCTGTACCGTGATCGTCGTGGGTCCCACCCCCGACTCCTCGACCCTGGGCCAGTCGGCCGGGTTCTGTCCAGATTCAGTGGACGGTGCTTCAGACTGTTGCGGGCTCGGTGTGGTTGCGGATCCGGTGGACATGCCTGCGCATCCCGTTAGCGAGGAACAGAACGCGACGGTGAGGACCGCTGCGAGAATGGTCAGTCGTGGTTTACTCATGGCGTCGTCGCTTTCGCTGTCGTGAATCGTAATTGAGCGGGAGGGTCGGCCAGTGCCGCCTGCAAACTTGTCTTCGCGCGTTGATATCGGCCGCGCGCGGTAGATTCCCTGACCTGGAGAAGACGTGCGGCGTCCGGAATGGTGAAACCATCCCAGTGCACGAGCACGATGAGTTCGCGTTGATTGCGCGGAAGCGACCGGACGGCCTGCCGGACGTCGAGAGCCTGATCGCTGACCACGACTCCCGTGACCGTTGCCATCTGCTCGCGCAATTCGTAGCTCAGGGCCGTTCGGCGGCGTTGGCCTCGGGTCCAGTTCGCGAGTACTCGCCGGGCAGTGGCGAACATCCACATCCGTGCGCCCTCTTCGTCTGAGGGGACCCGGTTCATCCTGCGCCAGGCAACCATCAGAGTTTCAGAAAGCAAGTCCGCCGCGTCCGCCTGCGGCTCCACCCTCCGGGCGAAGTATCCAAGCAGCACCGCTGCCATCTGTTCGTGTAGCTGTTGCATTCGCTCTGCTGCGGCTCGGGAGCTTGTAGAGTCGTCGGCGTGACTCACTGAGCTGTGCCATCGTCGCAGCGGCCGAAGCCCGAGAGGGTGACGCCGACACCAAGATGGCCGTGTCGGCGAAACTCGGCCACAACTTCGTCGTGAACCATCATCGCCAGCATGGTCCCCTCGGACAGCCCCTGCCTTTCCTGATTCTTGCGGTCGAATGCCGACAGATCGTCGAGGTCCACTGAAATGTTGGACCAATCGTTGTTCTGCAGAAACGCCCGCGCCTGAGCAAGGTTCCGGTCGGCGTTCGCATCAGCGGTCTTGGCATCCGAGTCCACGCGCATGACCTCGACACATTTCGCGCTCCCATGCCCACCAGTAACCGCAAACTCGCGCTCGATCATGACGTCCGGCTCCCAAGGAGCCCATTCAAGGATCGTCGGTATGGCAGAAGCACCGGTCCCCGCGATGAGGACAACACCCAAGCCGAAACCGACGGCAAAGTTGCGGCGTCGTCGACGACGCCGTGCCGGGCGGTCCAAGGCCGCGATCGATGCGACAAGATGCTGCGTGGACTGCACCAATGCCGGAACGGAATCGCGCTGAAACGGATTCGCCCGATTCAGCTCTCGATCTAAGTCGTCTTCCATTCGTCCCCCCACCGCTCAGAACGAAAACCTCGCCCTACCTCTACATGTCCGCCTAGCCCCAGTCCTTAACTAAACCGGAAAGAGAGCAGGGTCACATCCCGGTCTGCTCGCCCAAGCCAAGCGAAATCCTCGACCACTCCCAACCAACACACCCATCGAGAATACTTCGAAGAAGCCGCGGCCATACCTCCGATGTGCCAAAGGTGACCGGTGGGTGTTTCGAGGAATCCATGGTCGAACACTGCTCACGAATTGTCCTTGACCTGTGGCGCCACACCCCGCACCAGTTAGTGGGTCACGAGCGCGGATCCAACCTGGCCGGACACCTTGGTTCCGTTTCCATCCGGCCACCACAGCAATACTTTCTGGTTCGAGCTGTCGGCCGCCGTCCGTTGCAACTCAGCCAAAAGCGCGCGGGCCTCGGCCTTCGTCGGCACGACGCCGGCCACCAAGGACGACGTCACAGTCAGTTCAAGGCGCGGATGAGCCTGGACGAACGTCGCTATCGCTGCGACGGTCTGATCGGACACTCCCTGACCATCGCTGACGTCGATGGCCACCGACCACGCCGCGCTGTCGCCGACGTAGACCCACTTGAAGCCGAGAGCAGGCTCCCCTCGAAGCCAGGTGACCGCGCCAACAACTGACTCGGCTCTCTCGACACGAATGGTCATCGACGAGTCCAACAGTTGTGCCGTGGTGACATCCGGAAGCCGCGCCGCCTCCTTCACCAAAGCGATTCGTTCGCTGTCGGACGACAAAGAATTTGTCGGAGCAGGGGACAACCTGGTGGACGGCGGCGCGCCGAGGTAGATCCACCACTCGGCCACGCCAAGATCCGGAGCCGACTTCATCGTCGCAGTCGATGTCCCGAGCGCGGCCCGGACCCGGGCCACCTGCGCGTCCGTGATCCCGGCCGCTACCCGGACCTCGTACGTCGCCACCCACGGGGCCGTCTCGAGGTAATCACGGGAGACGCAGTGCCTATCCTCCGGCTGGTAATACCGCGGGGATACCGTACGAACACCGGGCACCGAAACAATGGAGTCAGCCGTCGACTGGAACGTCGCCGTGACCGACGGGGCCGGCTCAAGCGGTGAACACCACCCCCCGGCCCCACACCCACTCAGTGACCCGGCGACCGCCGCAGCAATGACCACGACCGCAGCGACCCGAATTGCCCTCATGCCCATCAGCTTGCCACGGGCCGCCCGCCAGCTGATCCGCCCTCGAGTTCCAGGTCCTCCCTGAGCAAGATAGGACTGAGACGTGGATATGCCCGTAAGACGGACCGCATGCGGGAACGGCCCGCTGAATGCTGGTCTGCGCCGACCGCCGGGAAGACCCCGTCGCGTTTGACCTGTCCGGAGAGAAGTCGCGCACAGGTGCGTCAACTGCGACAGGCTGAGGTCGGCATTTGCGTGGCGGCTGCTCAAGACCGCGGCATGGCTCTCAACGAGCCTGGCAGTCGGTTGGTCCGAACTAGGTGGCAAAAGTCCGAACTCGCGTGTCACGCGACAAAATGTGCCCCCAGGCAGATTCGAACTGCCGCCCCTGCCTCCGGAGGGCAGTGCTCTATCCCCTGAGCTATGGGGGCCAGGGAAAACACTAGGTTATCAGCATCCTGACGCCCGATGGTTCGCTTCGACCCGGATCGGGCGGTCGAGCGTAGCCGCGCTCGGGCGGCAACGCTCGACCGTGCGGCTACTGGAGGTGCGAGAGTGCGGCCGACATGAGCCGCTCTGCGTCGCCCGGCTCGCCGAAAACGGGGGAGCTGAGGGTGACCCAGTACTTGTCGGTGAAGACCTGTGCCTCCCCGGCGCCACCCTTGTTCTTGAAGAAACCAGAGACCGGCGCGGAACCATAGGTGGGCACGGGATTACTGTCGGCGATGGCCTGGTCGGTCAGCGAGATCATCAGCACCGGATTGGGCAGGGCCACCGAGATCTCGACCATTTCACCACTGGACTGGTTGAGCAGCCCACAGGCAATGCCCTGGTAGGAAACCGCAGTCTTGGCGTTCTCCGAGGTCGCAGTGAAGCCGGGCGCGGTGCCGTAGTTCGGGTTGAACGCGTAGACGTCGTCCAGGGTGAGCAATTCGCCACAGGATAACGCGACAGCGGCGCCAGCCGGCGTCGGCGTGGGCGTCGGGGTTGGAGTCTCGCTGGGCGTTGCACTCGCCGACGCGCTGGGCGTGCTGCTGCCGGAAGCCGCGGGGGTTGCCGCGGGGGAGCATCCGGTCAGTGCCGCAATGGCAAGGGTGCCGGTCACGAGGACCAGGCCGGCACGCAGGCGCCGGCTGCGAAGGAGAGAGGGCGAGTTGGAGTCAGTCACGGGTTGACCCTACCAAGCGAGGTGTCGATATCCGGGCCGGTAAGCTTGGTTTCTGTGACCCCCGCCGAGCTTTCCGAATCCCTGTTCGCCCTGATCCAGCAGTTGGGCGACCGCCGACGCCAGTCAGGGAGCGAAACCGTGCTCGATCTGACCCCTTCAGACGTCACGCTCGAGCGCCCCCGCAACCGCGACCACGGCGACTGGTCCTCCAGCATCGCGATGAAGATCGCCAAGCCGCTGGGCTCCACACCGCGCGACATCGCCGCGCAGCTCGCCGAGGGACTCGAGGCTCTTCCCGACGTCGCCTCCGTCGAGGTCGCCGGTCCCGGCTTCATCAACATTCGTCTGGAGGCCGCAGCCGCTGGCGCGCTGGCCAGGACGATCGTCGAGGCCGGCCCCCTCTACGGCACCGGCCACATTTACGACGGCATCAGGATCAACCTCGAGTTCGTCTCCGCAAACCCCACCGGCCCCATTCACATGGGTGGGGTGCGCTGGGCCGCCGTCGGCGACAGCCTGGCCCGCGTGCTCAAGGCCGAGGGTGCGGATGTCACGCGCGAGTATTACTTCAACGACCACGGCTCGCAGATCGACCGGTTCGCCCGCAGCGTGCTGGCCGCCTATCTCGGGGAGTCCACCCCGGAAGACGGCTACGGCGGCGCCTACATCGGCGACATCGCCGACCAGGTTGTCGCGAAGTTCGACGGCGAGATCGGTTCGCTGGCCAGGGATGAGCAGCAGGAGGTCTTCCGCAGCATCGGCGTCGACCTCATGTTCACCGAGATCAAGGAGAAGCTGCACGGCTTCGGCGTTGACTTCGACGTCTACTTCCACGAGGACTCCCTGCACGAGTCCGGCGCTGTCAACCGGGCCATTGAGCGCCTCCGCGAGCAGGGCCACATCTTCGAGTCGGACGGGGCCATCTGGCTGCGCACGACCACATTCGGCGACGACCGCGACCGCGTCATCATCCGCTCCAACGGGGAACCGGCCTACATCTCCGGCGACCTCGGCTACTACCTGGACAAGCGCGAACGCGGATTCGACCAGAACCTGATCATGCTCGGTGCCGACCACCACGGCTACGTCGGTCGGATGATGGCCATGGTCGAGGCATTCGGCGACGTGCCGGGCGTCAACCTGCAGATCCTGATCGGGCAGATGGTCAACCTGCTCAAGGGCGGCGAACCGGTTCGGATGAGCAAGCGCGCCGGCACCATCGTGACCCTCGACGACCTCGTCGACGCCGTCGGCGTGGATGCCGGCCGTTACTCACTCGTGCGCTCCAGCAGCGACTCACAGCTGGACATCGACCTCGACCTCCTCGGTAAGCGCACCAACGAGAACCCCGTCTTCTACGTGCAGTACGCCCACGCCCGCACCCAGTCGGTCGCGCGCAACGCGGTGGCCGCCGGGGTCGACCGCTCGGCGTTCGCGCCGGAGCTGCTCACCCACGACAGCGAATCGGCTCTGCTCGGCGTGCTCCAGGAATACCCGCGCGTGGTCGCCCAGGCGGCCGAGCTGCGCGAACCTCACCGGATCGCCCGCTACATCGAAGAGGTCGCCGGCTACTACCACCGCTGGTACGACAACTGCCGGGTCATCCCGCTCGGCGATGAGCCCGTGTCAGATCTGCACCGCACCCGGTTGTGGCTGAACGACGCCACCGGCCAGGTGCTCCGCAACGGCCTCGGCCTGCTCGGAGTCTCCGCTCCGGAACGCATGTGATGGCCGACCGCGCAGCAAGGACTCGCCGGCGCCGGGGGATGGGCCTGATCGTCGGAGCCAGTCTCACCGTGGTTGGGCTCGTGGCCGTGTTCTTCATTGTCGACTCCGGAGCCCGCAGTTATGCGGAGGGGCTCATCAAGCAGGAAATCTCCGACAACCTCCCCGACACCGTGACCGGTGACGTCAGCGTCTCGATCAGCGGCATCTCGGTGATCGCGCAGTACCTGTCCGGCAGTTTTGACCGGGTCGCGCTGACCGCTCCGGCGCTCGTCGTTGACGGCGTCCCGGCATCCGTGCGGGTCGTGGCCACGCAGGTTCCGGTCGACCAGGACAAGCCCGTCGGCGACGTGCGCGGCATTGTCGATCTGGACCAGGCGGCGCTGAACGCCCTGCTGAGCCGCTCACAGGCCGCGGATGCCCCCGATGCCAAGCTCGTACTCGGCGACGGCGACGTGCGCTACACCGGCAGCCTCTCCGTGCTCGGATTCCCGATCGGTTACGAGGCCACCGCCACCCCGACCGCGGTCGCCGACTCGTTGCTGTTCACTCCGTCGAGCGCCAAGCTCACCGGGGGCGGCGGCAGCCTCGATGCCGGACAGCTCCTCTCGTTGATCGTCGGTCAGCAGCCGATCCGGGTGTGCGTGGCCCAGTACCTGCCGGATGGCGTGACCCTGGCCGGGGTGAACGTCACCCCGGAACGGGCGCGGATCACCCTCGAGTCGAGCAGCCTGCTCCTCAACCGCAAGTCGCTCACCACGGTCGGCACCTGCGCCGACGGGTGAGCCCGCGGCGCGCGCAGCCCCGCACGCCGGGACCGCGTCGCGGCGGCCGACAGGCGCCGCAGTGCGACGTAACACCGATTCGGCGCATCCTGCACCCGGTCGCTAGAATTGCCGCAGGTCCCCGCGTTCGAAGCGGCGGCATCCCTTCACTGGCTTCAGGGACCAACCCGGGTTCGCTCGCCACTCAGTGAGACACCCACTCGACTTTCCCGTGAGGTTTTCACCCGTGGCCACCAACCCGCTCGCCCCCGACTGGCTCGTGCTGCCCGACGACGCCAATGCGCTCGCCGACGGTCTGTGGCCCGCTTCGGCCGCCCGCGCCGACACCGGCGAACTCTTCCTCGGCGGGTGCAGCGCCAGTGCGCTGGCCGCCCGGTTCGGCACCCCGCTCTACGTTGTCGACGAGACGGATGCCCGCACCCGCGCCGCCGAGCTCCGCGCCGCCTTCGAGACCGAGTTCGCCCGCATCGGCACCAGCGTGCGCATCTACTACGCGGGCAAGGCGTTCCTCAGCACCGAGTTCGCCCGGTGGATGGTCGCCGAGGGACTGAACATCGACATCTGCACCGGCGGTGAACTCGCCGTGGCGCTCGCGGCCGGAACCCCGGCGCACCGGCTCGGTTTCCACGGCAACAACAAGTCGCTTGCGGAGATCGACGACGCCTGCCGGCTCGGCGTCGGCACGATCGTGATCGATTCGCCGCTCGAGATCGCCCGAGTTGCCGAGGCCGCCGGTCGGCACGGCGTCGTGCAGGGTGTGCGCCTCCGCGTCAACAGCGGCGTGCACGCGCACACCCACGAGTTCCTCGCCACCTCCCACGAAGACCAGAAGTTCGGCGTTGTGCTCGAGGATGCTCCCGGACTCGTCGCCCGCATTCGCGCGGAGGCCAACCTGCGCTTCATGGGCCTGCACTGCCACATCGGCTCGCAGATCTTCGGGGCTGACGGCTTCGCCGAGTCCGCGTCCCGCCTGCTGGCCGTGCACGCCGCCCTGCTCGCCGACGGCCCGGTGCCCGAACTCAACCTCGGCGGCGGTTTCGGAATCGCCTATACCTCCGCCGACCGGCCCACTCCGGTGGCCGAGCTCGCGGCCCGCCTGGCCGAGATCGTGGCCGCCGAGTGCACCGAGCGCGGCATCCCCGTGCCCGTGATCGCCTTCGAGCCGGGGCGGTACATTGCCGGCCCCGCCGGGATCACGCTCTACGAGGTGGGCACCACCAAGGCGGTCGACGTGTCGGGCAACCCCCGTCTCTACGTGAGCGTCGACGGCGGGATGAGCGACAACGCGCGCTTCGCCCTCTACGGCGCCGACTATACGGTGCGGCTGGCCGCACGGTCCTCCGCGGCCGAGCCCGTGCTCGTGCGCCTCGCCGGAAAGCACTGCGAGAGCGGCGACATCGTCGTCGACGCCGACTATTTGCCCGGCGACGTCGCTCCCGGAGACCTCGTCGCCGTGGCCGCGACGGGCGCCTACTGCTGGTCGCTGGCCAGTAACTACAACTTCGTCGGCCGCCCCGCCGTGGTCGCCGTGCGCGATGGACGAGCACGGATGCTCGTGCGCGGCGAGAGCATCGACGACCTGCTGGCGCGGGACACGGGGGTCTCGACAAGCTCGACCACCGGGGCTGGGTCGACCAGCGTGGGGGTCGCGACAGGCTCGACCACCGGGGCTGGGTCGACCAGCGCGACAGGCTTGACCACCGATCAACCGAAGGAACCCATCCGATGATCGAATACCGCAATCTCCGCGTCGCCCTGCTGGGCGGCGGCTCCGTCGGCGCCCAGGTGGCCCGCCTCCTGCTCGAACAGAAGGAGGAACTCGCCAACCGGGTGGGTGCGAGCCTCGAACTGGTCGGCATCCTCGTGCGCGACCTCGACGCCGAGCGCACCGTCGACCTGCCGCGTGAGCTGTTCACCACCGACGCCGAGTCGCTGATCCTCGGCGCGGACGTCGTGATCGAGCTGATGGGCGGCCTTGAGCCGGCCCGCAGCTACATCCTGATGGCGATCAATTCCGGCGCGGATGTCGTCACCGCCAACAAGGCACTGCTCGCCACCCACGGCCCCGAACTGTTCGCGGCCGCCGACCAGGTCGGCGCCCAACTGAACTACGAGGCCGCCGTCGCCGGCGCCATCCCGATCGTGCGCCCGCTGCGCGACAGCCTCGGCGGCGACCGGGTCAACCGCATCCTCGGCATCGTGAACGGCACCACCAACTTCATCCTCGACCGGATGGACACCGACGGGGACACCCTGGAGGAAGCCCTCCGGCTCGCCACCGACCTCGGTTACGCCGAGGCCGACCCGACGGCCGACATCGGTGGCTACGACGCCGCGCAGAAGGCAGCCATCCTGGCGAGCCTCGCTTTCCACACGAACGTTCCGCTCGAATCCGTGCACCGCGAGGGAATCACCTCCGTGACCCCGGCGCAGATCGAATCGGCCCGGAAGGCCGGCTACGTCGTGAAACTGCTCGCGATCTGCGAGCGGCTGGTCGATGCCGAGACCGGCACGGAAGGCGTCTCCGCCCGGGTCTACCCGGCCATGGTGCATCGCAGCCACCCGCTCGCCTCGGTGCACGGTGCCAACAACGCGGTCTTCGTCGAGGCCGAGGCGGCTGGGAGCCTCATGTTCTACGGCGCCGGTGCCGGGGGAGTGGAGACGGCGTCTGCCGTGCTCGGCGACCTCGTGTCGCTGGCTCGGCGCCACATCGCCGGCGGCCCCGGTGTCGCGGCGTCCAGCCACGCCGAACTGCCGGTGTTCTCGATCAACAGCATCACCACCCGGTATGCCGTCACGCTCGAGGTCACCGACGAGCCGGGCGTGCTCGCCACGCTCGCCGGAGTGTTCAGTGACCACGGCGTCTCGCTCGCCCTGGTCGAGCAGTCGATGACGCCGGCGCAGCCGGGCACGGCAAGTCACGCGGCCGTGTCGTCCACGGCTACCCTTGTCATCGGAACGCACGAGGCAACGGAAGCGGCGCTCGCCGCCACCGTGAGAGACCTCGCCGAGAACAAATTTGTCACCAATGTCGCATCCGTTTTGAGAGTTGAAGGAGTCTGATGTCCAGCGAACGAGAGTCCCTGCCGCAGTCGGCCGTGAAGACAGCGTCCCGGCAATGGCGTGGAGTACTGCGTGAATACGCGGACCGCCTGAACATCACCGATGCCACCCCCATCATCACGCTCGGCGAAGGCGGCACCCCGCTCATTCCCGCCCCCGCCCTGTCCGCCCGCACGGGTGCGCAGGTCTGGGTCAAGTACGAGGGCATGAACCCCACCGGCTCCTTCAAGGACCGCGGTATGACCATGGCCATCTCGAAGGCCGTGGAAGACGGCGCCAAGGCCGTCATCTGCGCCTCCACCGGCAACACCTCCGCATCGGCCGCAGCGTACGCGACCCACGCCGGGATTCAGGCCGTCGTGCTCGTGCCGGAGGGCAAGATCGCCATGGGCAAGCTCAGCCAGGCCATCGCGCACAACGCCCAGCTGCTGCAGGTGCAGGGCAACTTCGACGACTGCCTCGACATCGCCCGCGACCTGTCCGCCAACTACCCGGTCCATCTGGTGAACTCGGTCAACCCCGACCGCATCGAGGGCCAGAAGACGGCCGCATTCGAGGTTGTCGAGGTTCTCGAAGACGCCCCGGACATCCACATCGTCCCCGTCGGGAACGCCGGCAACTACACCGCGTACACCCGCGGCTACTCGGAAGAACTCGAACGCGGCGCGACCTCGAAGATGCCCAGGATGTTCGGTTTCCAGGCCGCCGGCAGCGCCCCGATCGTGCTCGGCCACCGCGTCGACCACCCCGAGACCATCGCCAGCGCGATCCGCATCGGCAACCCGGCCTCCTGGGACCTCGCCCTCGCGGCGCAGAAGCTCACGAACGGCTACTTCGGCGCCATCACCGACGAGAAGATCCTCGAGGCGTACCGCATCCTCTCCGCCGAGGTCGGCATCTTCGTCGAGCCGGCCTCCGCGATCAGCGTCGCGGGCCTGCTCGAGCGCGCCGAGGCCGGGCTCATCCCCGCCGGCTCCACCGTCGTTCTCACGGTGACCGGTCACGGCCTGAAGGACCCGCAGTGGGCCCTCCGCACCGCGGACGGCTCCGACGTGAAGCCGACCATCGTGCCGGTCGACACCGCGCAGATCGCCAGCGTGCTCGGACTGGTCCACAAGTGACCATCGCCGAGGCCGTCTCCGGCCGCTCCGTGCTCTCCGGGCGTTCCGTCACGGTGCAGGTTCCCGCCACCACGGCCAACCTCGGCCCTGGCTTCGACACGCTCGGACTGGCGCTCGCCCACTACGACCACCTGGACGTGGCCGTACGGGACGAACCCGGCGTCACGGTCGAGGTGCACGGCGTCGGCGAAGGGGAGGTGCCGACCGACGAGACCAACCTCGTCGCGCGCGCCATCATCCACACCTTCGCCGCCTATGACCAGCCGCTGCCCGGCCTCAACCTCGTGGCGCACAACGTCATTCCGCACGGCCGGGGCATGGGCTCGTCCGGCGCCGCGATCGTCTCCGGAATCATGGCCGCGAAGGGCCTGCTCGAGGGCCTCGTCGACATCGACGCCGAGGCGCTCCTCGCCCTCGCCACCGAGATGGAGGGGCACCCCGACAACGTGGCACCCGCTCTGTTCGGCGGCCTGACGATCGCCTGGATGACACCCGAGGGACCCCGGCACAAGAAGTTGATGGTGCACCGCGGCGTCAAGCCGCTCGTCTTCGTGCCGGAACACGCCATGTCGACCGCACTCGCCCGCAGCCTGCAGCCGGAGTCCGTGCCGCATGAGGACGCCGTCTTCAACGTCTCCCGTTCGGCACTGCTGATCGCCGCGTTGATCCAGAGCCCCGAACTGCTGCTGGCCGCCACCGAGGACAAGCTGCACCAGAGCTACCGTGCCGCCGCGATGCCGGAGACCAACCAGTTGATCACCCTGCTCAGGGAGCACGGATTCGCCGCCGTCGTCTCCGGCGCGGGCCCGTCGATCCTCGTGCTCGCCAGCGACCCCGGCCAGCGTCTGGTCGCAGCGGAGCTCGTCGCCGCCGAATCGGACACGCCGTGGCAGGCGCTCATGCTCGCCGTCGACTTCATGGGAGCCACGGTCAGTCGCACCGACGTCTGAACCGCGCGCCAGGGGCCGCCGCACGTCGGTGGCCCCGGGCGGGCCTCGTTGCTCCGTGAGCGGACCGCCCCGGGTGGGGGCGTCCGCCATACCTGAACGTTCTGCTAGGGTTGAGGCGTACCCGATGGAACCGCCTAACGAGCGGGACCCTTCTCCGGTGCATTCCCTGTAACTCACTGCTATCGCCTCATCTGTGCGTAGCTGTGTGTGTTCACTCCAATCCACATCACTGTCGGATTGGACCACCCGCAGCGCGTGAGACGCTGCACACAGCTTCCCTGGCCAACCGTTTTTCACGCCAGGGGAAAGGACAATTTTTCGTGACTGACGTCAACCTCCGCACCACTGCTGCGGATTCATCGCACCTCGCCACCCTCCGAGTCGCCGAGCTTCAGGCTCTTGCACTCGAGCTGGGCATCGCCGGTGCGTCCAAACTACGCAAGGGGGAACTCGTGGAGGCAATCACCACGGAACAGGCCAAGACCAACTCCGCGGGTGACACCGTCGACAGCGCTCCCGCCGTTGAGACCGCGGTGACGCTCGAGGTTCCGGCCGCCGAGGCTTCCGCCGCCGACACCGCTGTCGTCCCGGCCACCGCCCCCCGCAAGCGCGCCCCCCGCCGGGCCACCACCGCGACCGCGGCTCCCGCCGTGGCGCACGTCAACGCTGACGGAGACCTCGGACTGGGCATCATCCTCCCGGATGCCGCACCGACCACCCGCAGGACCACTGCCCCGGCCACCTACGCCGGCGCATCCGCGGACGGTGCGACGAGCGAAACGGCCGCACCGGTCGACAAGCCGGTTCGCCAGGCCCGCAAGCGCGCCACCTCAGGCACCGTGAAGGCCGCAGCCGCCCTCGCGGCCGCCGCAGCCGAAGCGACCACCGAAGCAACCACTGAAGCCAACACCGGCATGCCCGCGGTCGAGGCAGCCCCGGTCTCCAACGAGACCGTTGCAGCCCCGGAGGCCGACGCGGTCGTCGAGCCCAGCACCGGCCGCTCCCGCCGTGGCAGTGCCCGCGGCAACTCCCGCAACGGCACGGCCCGAAACAGCATTGACGCGCGCAGCAGCATCGATGCGCGCAACAACGCCGACGCCCAGGTCGAGGCGGATGCCGCGACCACCTCGGAGCCCGAGGTCGAGGCCGCGCCCGTCGAGCAGATGCCCGTCGAGCAGACGGACGCCGAGCAGACCGACGCCGAGCAGACCGACACCGAGCAGACCGACACCGAGCAGACCGAGCAGCCGCGTCAGGGCCGCAACCGCAACCGCAGTCGCGGCGGCGACCGCAACCAGACCGGCGACGACAACTCGCGCCAGCAGAACCAGCGCCAGGCCGGTCGCAACCAGAACCAGAACCAGAACCAGAACCAGAACCAGAACCAGAACCAGAACCAGAACCAGGACGCCCAGAGCGACCGCGGCCAGGACCGTCAGGCCCAGGCCCAGGACCGTAACCAGGGTCAGGACCGCAATCAGGACCGTAACCAGGGTCAGGACCGTAATCAGGGTCAGGACCGCAATCAGGACCGTAACCAGGGTCAGGACCGTAATCAGGGTCAGGACCGCAACCAGGACCGTCAGGCCCAGGAACGCCAGAACCAGGACCGTAACCAGGGCCAGGACCGCAATGGCCCCGACGACGACATGGGCAGCCGCAGCAACCGCAACCGTTTCCGGGACCGCAAGCGTCGCGGCGTCACTGCCGGCGACGACTTCGAGCCCGAGCTCAACGATGACGACGTTCTGATCCCGGTTGCCGGCATCCTCGACGTTCTCGACAACTACGCCTTCGTTCGCACCTCGGGCTACCTGCCGGGCCCGAGCGACGTGTATGTCTCGCTCGGCCAGGTCAAGAAGTACAACCTGCGCAAGGGCGACGCCGTCGTCGGCTCGATTCGCCAGCCGCACGAGGGCGACCAGAACGGCCGCCAGAAGTACAACGCGATCGTCAAGGTCGACTCGATCAACGGACTGACCGTCGAGGAAGCCTCGACCCGGGTCGAGTTCCAGAAGCTCACCCCGCTCTACCCGCAGGAACGCCTGCGCCTCGAGACCGAGCCGGGCAAACTGACCCAGCGCATCATCGACCTCGTCGCCCCGATCGGTAAGGGCCAGCGCGGCCTGATCGTCGCGCCGCCCAAGGCCGGCAAGACCATCGTCATGCAGCAGATCGCCAACGCCATCGCCACGAACAACCCCGAGGTCCACCTCATGGTCGTTCTCGTCGACGAGCGTCCCGAAGAGGTCACCGACATGCAGCGCACGGTGAAGGGTGAGGTCATCGCCTCCACCTTCGACCGCCCCGCCGAGGACCACACCACGGTCGCCGAACTCGCCATCGAGCGCGCCAAGCGCCTCGTCGAGCTGGGCCACGACGTCGTCGTGCTGCTTGACTCGATCACCCGTCTCGGACGCGCTTACAACCTCACCGCGCCGCCGTCGGGCCGCATCCTCTCCGGTGGTGTCGACGCCTCGGCGCTCTACCCGCCGAAGCGCTTCTTCGGTGCCGCTCGCAACATCGAGAACGGTGGCTCGCTCACCATCCTCGCGTCGGCGCTCGTCGAGACCGGGTCCAAGATGGACGAGGTCATCTTCGAAGAATTCAAGGGCACCGGCAACATGGAACTGCGCCTGTCGCGCCAGCTGGCCGACAAGCGTATCTTCCCCGCGGTCGACGTGAACGCTTCCGGCACCCGCCGTGAAGAGATGCTGATGAGTGCCGACGAGGTCAAGATCACCTGGAAGCTGCGCCGTGCCCTCGCCGGGCTCGAGCAGCAGCAGGCGCTCGAGGTCATCCTCGGCCGTCTCAAGGAGACGTCCTCCAACGTCGAATTCCTGATGCAGGTCCAGAAGTCGATGCCGACCCTGAATGGGTCAGACAAGGACCACTGATGTTCGAGTCCGTTCTGACTCTGCTGGCTGAGCACGACGAGCTGCAGTCCCAGCTGGCGGATCCGGAGCTCCACGCGAATCCGGCCCGCTCGAAAAAGGTGAACCGGCGCTACGCCGAGCTCAGCCGCATCATCGCGGCCTGGAACGAGTGGAAAGAGATCGGCGACAACCTCGAGGCAGCACAGGAGCTCGCGGAAGAGGACGCCGATTTCGCCGCCGAGATTCCGGGACTGACGGAGCAGTTGGAAGGCGCAGCCGAAAAGCTGCGGCGCCTGCTGATTCCCCGCGACCCGCTCGACGCCCGCGATGTGATCATGGAGATCAAGATGGGCGAGGGCGGCGCGGAATCCGCGCTGTTCGCCGCCGACCTGCTCCGGATGTACCTGCACTACGCGGAATCGAAGCGCTGGAAAACCGAGATCATCGAACAGACCACCAGCGACCTCGGCGGGATCAAGGACATCCAGCTCGCCATCAAGGGTTCCTCCAGCGACCCTGCGGAGGGCGTCTGGGCGCACCTCAAGTACGAGGGTGGTGTGCACCGCGTTCAGCGGGTGCCGGCCACCGAGTCGCAGGGACGCATCCACACCTCCGCCGCCGGCGTGCTCGTCTTCCCCGAGGTTGACGAGCCCGAAGAGGTCGAGATCAACGCGAACGACCTCAAGATCGACGTCTACCGCTCCAGCGGGCCCGGCGGTCAGTCGGTCAACACGACCGACTCCGCCGTGCGGATCACCCACCTTCCGACCGGAATCGTGGTCGCGATGCAGAACGAGAAGAGCCAGCTGCAGAACAAGGAAGCGGGCATGCGCGTTCTGCGTGCCCGGGTTCTCGCCCGTCAGCAGGAAGAGATCGACGCGGCAGCAAGCCTCGTGCGCAAGGGACAGATCCGCACCATGGACCGCTCCGAGCGCATCCGCACGTACAACTTCCCCGAGAACCGCATCGCGGACCACCGCACGGGCTATAAGGCGTACAACCTGGACACCGTCATGAACGGTGCCCTCGATGCCGTGATCGACTCCTGCATCACGGCCGACGAGGCAACCCGTCTGGCCGAGATCGGCGACCACGACTAACAGCCCACCGACGAGAGCTGTCGCGGGGCGAGGCCCGGCTCAGCCGAGCAGATCCGCGTGGTGGATCGCCGCGACATCCGGATGCGCGCGCAGGCGGCTCTTCAACGCATTCTCCCCGTAGGTCGTGAAGATGGGGTTCTCCGGGTCGACGGTGATGCCCGGCGCACGGAGCGAGTCGGGCAGCGCCAGGAGCGGAATCGTCGCATCCAGGGCCGGCCCGAAGAAGAACGGGATCGAGATGCGGTCAGTCCCGATCAGGGGCGAGATCACCCGGTGCACGGTGGCCTTGAGATATCCGTCGGTGGCCACCTCGAGCAGCTCGCCGATGTTCACCACGAAGGCGCCGTCGAGCGGGGGAGCGTCGATCCAGTCTGAGTCATGCTCAACCTGCAGGCCGCCCTTGCCCGGCTCGACGAAAAGCAGGGTCAGCACGCCCGAATCCTTGTGCGCGCCCACGCCCTGCCTCGGGGTCGGGTTGGACTTGCCCGGGTAGCGCACAATCTTGATCAGCGTGAACGGCTTCTCGGCGAACGCCGCGTCGAAGACGTGCTCGTCGGCCCCGAGCGAGAGCGCCCAAGCCCGCATCAGCCGAAGCGCGACGGTGTTGAGTTCGTCGCGCCACTGCGTCATCACCTCGCGCAGCTCGGGCAGGGTCGCCGGCCACTGGTTGGGTCCTTCGAGGCGGAGGTAGTCGGCCCCGCCGTCGATCGGGGGGCGCTCCGGGCCGATGTCGATCTGTTCGCGCCAGTCAACGTTGCCCTGGGTGAGCTCGCCGCCCACCCGGGTGTAGCCGCGGAACTGCGGGCTCCGCAGGTTCTCGATCGCCATCTTGTCGCCCTCGGGGAGTTCGAAGAAGGCGCGAGCGGTGCGCATGACCCGGGTGATGAGGTCCGCCGGCACGCCGTGGCCGGTGAGGTAGAAGAAGCCGTACTCGTGGGTCGCCTCGCGGAGGTCGATCCGAAAGCGCTCGGCCTCCTCCTCGCCCTGGTCGAGGCGGGACAGATCGAGGACGGGCAGTTCACGTGCGGGTGAGGCCGAAGTCATGGTGTCGGGCCCTTCGTGGTCGGCGGGGTCAGTCTTCGGTGAGGGGAAGCCCGCGGGCGGCCTCGATCGTCTCCGACCTGACCGGCTGGATGACGGCGGGGATGCCGAGAAGCAGCGACTTGGCCGGGGCGTCCTTCGTGACGACGGCGTTTGCGCCGATCGTACTCCAGGCCCCGATCATGACCGGTCCGAGGATCTTTGCCCCCGCGCCGACAGTGACCCCGTCCCCGAGGGTGGGGTGACGCTTCTCGCCACGCACGACCCCGTGGCGGGTCTTCCCACCCAGGGTGACCGCGTGGTAGAGCATGACATCGTCGCCGATCTCGGCAGTCTCGCCGATCACGACGCCCATACCGTGGTCGATGAACAGCCGTCGGCCGATCCGGGCGCCCGGGTGAATCTCGATCCCGGTCAGGAACCGGGTGAACTGGGAGAGCAGGCGGGCGGGCAGCCGGAGTTCCGCCGTCCAGAGCCGGTGCGCGAGACGGTAGGACCAGACGGCGTGCAGCCCGCTGTAGGCGAGGAAGACCTCGGCGTTACTGCGCGCCGCCGGGTCATGGGCACGCGCCATCGCCATGTCCTCCCGGATGCTGGAAAAAACGCCCATTGTCGGCTACGGCTCGGCTAATCCGGCCTAGTCCAGCAGGTCTTCGTAGAGCACGGTGGAGAGGTACCGTTCGCCGAAGCTCGGCATGATCGCCACGATCACCTTGCCGGCGTTTTCCGGCCGTTTTGCCTGCTCGATCGCGGCCCACACCGCGGAGCCGCCCGAGATGCCGGAGAGGATTCCCTCGTCGGTGGCGAGGCTGCGGGCGGTGGCGAGGGAATCGGCGAGGGTCACATCCGTCACCTCGTCGTACACGTGCGTGTCAAGGATGGCCGGCACGAAGTTGGGGCCGATGCCCTGGATCTTGTGCGGTCCCGGCTTGCCGCCGTTGAGGATGGGGGAGTCGATCGGTTCGACGGCGACCACCCGCACGGAGCTTTTGCGCTCCTTGAGCAGTTGCCCGGTGCCCGTGATGGTGCCGCCGGTGCCGATGCCCGCGACAAGGATGTCCACGGCTCCGTCGGTGTCGTCCCAGATCTCCACGCCGGTGGTCGCGCGGTGGATCGCGGGGTTGGCCGGGTTGTCGAACTGGCGGGCGAGGACCGCACCCGGCGTGTTCGCGGCGATTTCCTCCGCCTTCGTCACAGCGCCGCGCATGCCCTCGGAGCCGGGGGTCAGCACGATCTCGGCACCGTAGGCGCGGAGCAGCAGGCGACGTTCCTTGCTCATGGTGTCCGGCATAGCAAGGATGACCTTGTAACCGCGGGCCGCGCCGACCATGGCGAGGGCGATCCCGGTGTTGCCGCTGGTGCCCTCGACGATGGTGCCGCCGGGGGCGAGCTCTCCCGAGGCCTCGGCCGCGTCGACGATCGCGATGCCGATCCGGTCCTTGACGCTGCCGGAGGGGTTGTAGAACTCCAGCTTGACCAGCACGGTCGCGTCGAGGCCCGCGGTGAGGCGATTGAGTTTCACCAGCGGAGTCCCGCCAACAGCAGCGGTGATGTCGGAGTAGATCTTTGCGGGCATCAGGGAGCCTTTCAATCGGGGTCTGGGACCTCGCCCAGCCTACGGCCACGGCACTGGGCGTGCGAGTGCATTACATTCCAAAGAGTGACAACTCCGTCGAGCGACCATTCCATTCCCACAACCGTCGATGAAATCCGAGATCGGGCGATCGAAACGCTCGGCCGGGCCGGTATCGGCGACCCAGACGTCGACGCCGACCTGCTGATCGGCCATGTGCTCGGCCGGAGCCGCGGCCAGGTGCAGGCGGCCGCCATCCTGCGCACCGAGCTGACCGGCACGGATGCCGCGGCGATCCTCGAGATCGTGCGCCGCCGCGCGCTCCGCGAACCGCTCCAGCACATCACCGGTCGGGCGCCGTTCCGCGGGATCGAGTTGCTGGTGGGCCCCGGGGTGTTCGTGCCCCGCCCGGAGACCGAGCAGGTGGCCCAATTCGCGATCGACGCATTGCGGGCGCTGCCCGACCCGGAGCCGATCGCGGTGGACCTCGGCACGGGCAGCGGCGCCATCGCGCTGGCGATGGCCGTCGAGGTGCCGAACGCCCGGGTCTTCGCGGTGGAGAACTCGCCGGAGGCCTTCCCCTGGACCACCCGCAACTTCGCTCAGGTCGGTGCGGCCAACGCCTCTCTCGTCTTCGGCGACCTCGCCGATGCCTTCACCGAACTGGACGGAACGGTGGCCGTGGTCATCTCCAACCCGCCGTACATCCCGGCCGACGCCATCCCGCGCGACCCGGAGGTGCGCCTGTTCGACCCGGCCCACGCACTGTTCGGCGGACGGGACGGCCTGGACGTCGTGCGGCACGTCTCTCAAACGGCGCTGCGCCTGCTCCGGCCCGGCGGGGTCCTCGTGATCGAGCACGGCGAGCTGCAGGGTGCGGAGATCCGGGAGCTTCTCGGCCTGGACGGGTGGCGCGCCGCCGCCACCCACCGCGATTACACCCTGCGCGACCGCGCGACGACCGCCCTCGCACCCGCACCTGCCGCCGCCTGAGCGGCCCGCCCGCACCTGCCCCCGCCTGAGCGGCCCGCCCGCACCTGCCCCCGCCTGAGCGGCCCGCCCGCACGTGGCCGCGGGAGGTGCGCCGCGACGCGGGTGGTGTGCCACCCGCGCGGCGGCGCAGCACCCGCGGAATGGCGTCCCGGCCTCTCGCAGGTCGCCTGCACTAGAATCGAACCCCAATGACACGCATCTACGACTGCTCGGTCGACACTGAATACACGACCGGCATGAGACTCGCACGCTCGGCCATCGGTCGCGGCGCGCTCGTCGTCATCCCCACCGACACGGTCTACGGCGTCGCGGCCGACGCATTCAGCCCCGAGGCCGTGCAACGGCTGCTGGATGCCAAGGGTCGAGGCCGCACCTCGCCGCCGCCCGTGCTCATTCCCGGAATCAGCACCATGGACGCCCTCGCCCAGGATGTGCCCACGCCGGTCAGGGACCTCGTTGCCGAGTTCTGGCCGGGCGGGCTCACGGTCGTGCTCAACGCCCAGCCGTCGCTGGTCTGGGACCTTGGCGAGACCAGGGGCACCGTGGCCCTGCGGATGCCGCGCAATCAGGTAGCGCTGGACCTGCTCGCCGAGACCGGCCCCCTGGCCGTGTCCTCCGCCAACTCCAGCGGCCTCCCCTCGGCGATCGACGCGATCGGGGCCGAAGACATGCTCGGCGCCAGAGTCGCCGTCTACCTCGACGGGGGAGTGGCCGGCAGCGACTACGAGGCGATCGGCGACCGCCAGGGCGACACCTCGTCGACGATCATCGATGCCACCGGATTCGCCATAAACGGCGGGAAGCTCGTCATCGTGCGCAACGGCGTGATCTCCCGCGCGGCCATCGCCGGGGTGATCGGCGACGCCCTCGCGCCGGTCGGATTCGTCCCCCCGGTTCCCGAGCCCGTGGTGATGTCGGAGACCGACGCTGAGCAGGCGCCGGAGGACGAGCCAGAGTCAGAGCCGACGGCGACGCCGGGCAGCGCGGAGCCGAGCGGCGTCGTGACGGACGCCGGCTGACCATGACCATATTCGTCCTGCTGGCGCTCGTCTCGGCCATCGTCACCTTCGGCTGCTCGTTCGTCGTGCTGAGGCTCAGCCATCGGTACCGCCTCTACCCGAAGATCCGCGAGCGTGATGTGCACACCCTCCCGACGCCCCGGCTCGGCGGAATCGCCATCTTCTTCGGAGTGTTCGTTGCCTTCGGCGTCTCGTACCTGATCTCCGGGCAATTCGCGCCCCTCCGGCTCATCTTCTCCGACCCCCAGCAGATCCTGGCCATCCTCGGAGCTGCCCTGATGATCGTGCTGCTTGGCGTGGCCGATGACATCTGGGACCTCGACTGGATGACCAAGCTGGCAGGGCAGTTCATCGCCGCGGGCGTGGTCGCCTGGCAGGGTGTGCAGGTGCTGTCGCTGCCGATCGGCGGACTCACCGTCGGCTCGTCCTGGATGTCGTTCCTGATCACGGTGATCGCGATTGTGATCGTGATGAACATGATCAACTTCATCGATGGTCTCGACGGCCTTGTCGCGGGCGTTGCCCTTATCTCCAACGGCGTGTTCTTCCTCTACAGCTATCTGCTCGTGCGGGACACCTCGCCGAGCAACTACTTCAACCTGGCTTCGCTGATCGCGGCGATCCTCGTCGGCGCCTGCATCGGTTTCCTGCCCCTGAACTGGCGTCCAGCCAAGCTGTTCATGGGCGACGCCGGAGCGCTCCTGGTCGGCCTGTTGATGGCGACCTCGGCGATTGCCATCACCGGCCAGATCGACCCGACCGCAGTGAACCGGTCCCAGCTGTTCCCCGCCTTCATCCCGATCATCCTGCCCGTCGCGATCCTGATCATCCCGCTGCTCGACTTCGGACTGGCCGTTTTCCGCCGCGTGCGGGCGGGTAAATCGCCGTTCAGTGCCGACCGTAAGCACCTGCACCACCGCCTGCTGGACATGGGGCACTCCCACCTCCACGCCGTGCTGATCTTCTACGGCTGGACCGCTGCGGCGTCGATCGGCTGCCTGCTCTACTACGTGTTGCCGGTCTTCTTCGGACTACCGACCTGGTACGCCACGATCTTCCTGGTGACGGCCCTCATCGTCTGCGCGCTGGTCACCCTCGCCCCGCTGAGCCGCCGAAAGGCGGTCGAGGCCGCCAGCCAGCTCGCCCACCCGAACGACCAACCCGACATCGCCAGGCTGGACCCTCTCGACGAGGCGTCCACGACGGCAGAGGAGAACGCATGAGCAACACCCCCGGATCCGCCCGGCAGCCCACCTCCGTCCCGGTGTTCCGGCGGATTCTTGTACTCGGTGGGTTCCTGGCCGGCGGCATCGGCATCGTCGGGGCCGTGGTCGGTGGCCTGGTCGCCGGCGGAACCGGGGTGGTCAGCGCGCTGATCGGTACCGCGCTGTCCGTGGTCTTCATGGGAATCACGGCCGGCAGCATCCTGCTCGCCAACCGCTTCGCCGGCAGCCAGGGCGCCATCGGTGCGTTCTTCGCCATCGTTCTGGGCGGCTGGCTGCTCAAGTTCGTCGTCTTCCTCGTGATCGTCGTGCTGCTCAAGGATCAGCCCTGGATCCAGCCCGTCGTGCTGTTTCTCAGCATCATCGCGGGTGTGATCGGGTCGCTCATCGTTGACGCGATCGTCGTGCTGAAGAGCCGGATGACCTACGCCAGCGACGTGACCCTGCCCGGTCCGTCCTCGGAGGACTGAATTGCCACAAGGATTCGGCACCGGGCCTATTTCTTGGTAAGGTAATGACCGGTTCGCCCCGCGTTGCTCGTGCCTTCGTGCTGGGTAGCCCAGCCCATTATTCGTCATCGCGAGAGCAGAGCTCCCCGCCCCGAACCAGGAGAAAGCGCTGCTAGAAACCGCCGTAAGCCTGATGCTCCCGTCTGCCACCGGTGACGGTGAGTTCCACGGTCCGTCGATCAACGAATTCTTCCCTGAAGCGGTTCTGTTCGCGGGTTCGCCGTTCGAAATCAACCGCATCATGCTCATCCGCTTTCTTGCGGTGGCCGTGCTGCTCCTCGTCTTCTGGCTCGGCACCCGCCGGATGAAGGTCATTCCGACCCGCTTCCAGAGCATCGTCGAACTGGGCCTCAACTTCGCCAGGGTCAACATTTCCGAGGACATCCTCGGAAAGAAGGACGGCAAGCGTTTCCTGCCCCTGATCACGACGATCTTCTTCATGGTGTTGTTCATGAACATCACCGGGCCGATTCCGTTCCTGAACATCGCCGGCACCAGCGTGATCGGCGTGCCGCTCGTGCTGGCCGTCATCGCCTATGTGGCGTTCATCTACGCCGGGATCAAGAAGAGCCCGGGCAACTTCTTCCGCAACGCCCTGTTCCCCCCAGGCGTGCCCCCCTTCCTCTACATCATCGTGACCCCGATCGAGTTCATCTCGACCTTCCTGGTCCGCCCGGTCACGCTGACCCTGCGACTGCTGATGAACATGATCGTCGGCCACCTTCTCCTGGTGCTCTTCTTCAGCGCCACCCAGTTCTTCTTCTTCACCGCAGACGGTGGCTTCAAGCTCTTCGGAGCCGGCACCCTTGTCTTCGGGTTCGCGTTCACGCTCTTCGAAGTGCTGATCGCCCTCCTCCAGGCTTACATTTTTGCCCTGCTCACCGCTGTCTACATCCAGCTCGCGCTGGCTGAGGAACACTAAACCCGAATTCGGCACTCGCTGTTTTTGGCACTACGGAAGGAAACATACGTGGACGCAACATCCGTTCTCGCGGCTATCAACGGAAACATCGCGACCGTCGGTTATGGCCTCGCGGCCATCGGCCCGGCAATCGGCGTCGGTATCGTCGTCGGCAAGACCATCGAGGGTGTTGCTCGTCAGCCCGAACTGGCCGGCCAGCTTCAGGTCCTGATGTACATCGGTATCGCTTTCACCGAGGCACTCGCCTTCATCGGTATCGCGACCTACTTCATCTTCGTTTAGTCCTCTTTTCTCTCTAGTCAGGAGGCACGATGTTTAACGCAGTGATAGCAGCTGCAGCGGAGACCGAGACGCGCAACCCGCTTCTCCCGGAGCTCTACGACATAATCTGGTCCGGTCTGATCTTCGTCGTGATTCTGTTCTTCTTCTGGAAGCTTGTGCTTCCGAGGATGCAGAAGCTCCTCGACGAGCGCGCTGAAGCCATCGAAGGAAACATCGCCAAGGCGGACGACGCCCAGCGCCAGGCCGAAGCCGCTCTCGAGCAGTACACGGCCCAGCTTGCTGACGCGCGTGCCGAAGCCGGCAAGATCCGCGAGGTCGCCCGTGCGGACGGTCAGAAGATCGTCGCCGAGCACCGCGAACTGGCCGTCAGTGAGGCCGCCCGCGTCACCGCGAGCGCCAAGGTCCAGATCGAAGCAGAACGTCAGGCGGCCGTCGTGTCCCTGCGTTCCGAAGTCGGCACCCTGGCCATCGACCTCGCATCGGGAGTCATCGGCGAAAGCCTGACCGACGACGCGAAGGCCAGCGCCATTGTCGACCGATTCCTGGCCGACCTTGAGGCCTCGGAGAAAGCAGCTAAGTAATGGGAAGCGCCACCAGAGAAGCTTTGGCCTCGTCGCGAGCGGCACTGACCGCCCTCGGCGGCACGGCCGATCTGGCGACCGGGGAAAGCCTGCTGAACGCGGGCCGCGTTATCGGCGAGTCCTCGCAGCTCCTGTCGGCTCTCGTCGACCCGGCTGTTGACGCCGCACCCAAGGCGACCCTGGTCGCCAAGGTGTTCGGCCCCGTCGTCACGTCGACCGCGCTCGACCTGCTGCAGGCCGTGACCGCGGCGCGCTGGTCGAGTCATACCGACCTGCTCGCGGGGATCGAAGACGTCGGATTGCGCTGCGTCGCATCCTCGGCCACCGCCGAAGGCGTCGTCGAAGCCGAACTCTTCTCGTTCGGTGCGACCGTATCCGGCAACGCGGAACTGGAGCTGGCTCTCGCGAGCAAGCTCGGTGCCGCACAGGCCAAGGTCGGACTCGTCGACTCCATCCTCACCGGCAAGGTCACCGCGCAGACCCTGGTCATCGTGCGGCACCTCATGCAGCAGCCCCGCGGGCGCCGGATCGGCGAACTGCTGGGCCACGCCGCGGCCGTCGTGGCGGACCAGTCGGGCACGTCCATTGCGACCGTCACCTCGGCTTCGCCGTTGACGACAACGCAGCTCGACCGGTTGCGCGCCAACCTGTCGGAGCGGTACGGGCGCAAGCTCACCATCAACCTGGTCGTGGACCCGTCGCTCGTCGGCGGAGTGCGCGTACAGATCGGCGACGATGTCATTGATGGCAGCATCGCCACCCGACTCAAGGATTTGAGACTCCAGCTTGCCGGCTGACCTACGGTCAATCGGAACGAAAACCTCGAAGCGGCAACGTTTCGTTTCAGACAGAACCTGTACACCCCGTACGGGAAAGGGAAGATGATGGCAGAACTAACGATCAGCCCCGATGAGATCCGCGATGCTCTCCAGGACTTCGTCAAGTCCTACGAGCCGAGCAAGACCGCCACGAACGAGGTTGGCTACGTCACCACGGCCGGCGACGGAATCGCCCACGTCGAGGGTCTTCCCAGCGTGATGGCCAACGAGCTCATCAAATTCGCCGACGGCACACTGGGCCTCGCCCTGAACCTCGACGAAGACGAGATCGGTGTCGTCGTCCTCGGCGAGTTCGCCGGAATCGTTGAGGGCATGGAGGTGCATCGCACCGGCGAGGTGCTCTCCGTTCCCATCGGCGACGGCTACCTCGGTCGCGTCGTCGACCCGCTCGGCGCCCCGATCGACGGCCTCGGCCCGATCGAGTCCGAAGGCCGTCGTGCCCTCGAGCTTCAGGCGCCCGGCGTCATGGACCGCAAGTCCGTGCACGAGCCGATGCAGACCGGCATCAAGGCCATCGACGCGATGATCCCGATCGGCCGTGGCCAGCGCCAGCTGATCATCGGCGACCGCCAGACCGGCAAGACCGCGATCGCGATCGACACCATCATCAACCAGAAGGCCAACTGGGCTTCCGGAGATGTGAACAAGCAGGTTCGCTGCATCTACGTTGCCATCGGTCAGAAGGGCTCCACGATCGCCGCCGTCAAGGGCGCGCTCGAGGATGCCGGCGTCATGGAGTTCACGACCATCGTCGCGTCCCCCGCCTCCGACCCGGCCGGCTTCAAGTACCTCGCCCCGTACACCGGCTCGGCCATCGGCCAGCACTGGATGTACCAGGGCAAGCACGTTCTCGTGGTCTTCGACGACCTGTCCAAGCAGGCCGAGGCCTACCGTGCCGTGTCGCTGCTGCTGCGCCGCCCGCCGGGACGCGAAGCCTACCCCGGCGACGTGTTCTACCTGCACTCCCGTCTGCTCGAGCGTTGTGCGAAACTCTCCGACGCCCTCGGCGCCGGATCGATGACCGGCCTGCCGATCATCGAGACCAAGGCCAACGACGTCTCGGCCTACATCCCGACCAACGTGATCTCGATCACCGATGGTCAGATCTTCCTCCAGTCCGACCTGTTCAACGCCAACCAGCGCCCCGCAGTCGACGTGGGCATCTCGGTGTCGCGCGTCGGTGGCGACGCGCAGGTGAAGTCGATCAAGAAGGTCTCCGGAACGCTGAAGCTCGAACTGGCCCAGTACCGTTCGCTCGAGGCCTTCGCGATGTTCGCGTCGGACCTCGACGCGACCAGCCGCCGCCAGCTCGCCCGTGGCGCCCGCCTGACCGAGCTGCTCAAGCAGCCGCAGTACTCGCCGTACCCGGTCGAGGACCAGGTCGTCTCGATCTGGGCCGGAACGAACGGCAAGTTCGACGAGGTTCCGGTCGAGGACGTGCTCCGGTTCGAACGCGGACTGCTTGACCACCTCGGCCGCACCACCGACGTCCTCACGAAGCTGCGGGAGACGAACGTGCTCGACGACGCCATCGTCGCGACCCTCGAGGCCGAGGTCGACAACTACAAGCGCGAGTTCCAGACCGGCGAGGGCAAGCCGCTCGCCTCGGTCGGCAAGGAAGAGTTCGAAGCGATTGCCGCCGAAGACGTCAACCAGGAAAAGATTGTGAAGCACCGGCGCTAAGCCGCCTGGGGCCCCTCCGGGGGCCCCATGAACGGCCGCACCGGCACATTCACCCACAGACAAGGAAGCACAGGAGACACATGGGAGCGCAACTTCGGGTCTACCGGCAGAAGATCAAGGCTGCCCAGACGACCAAGAAGATCACTCGGGCCATGGAGTTGATCTCGGCCTCGCGCATCCAGAAGGCCAAGGCGCGAGTCGCCGCGTCGACCCCGTTCGCACGATCGATCACCCAGGCGGTATCGGCCGTCGCAACCTACACCAATGTTGCGCACGTGCTCACCACCGAACCGGAAAAGATCGAACGGGCCGCAGTGGTCATCTTCGCGTCCGACCGTGGTCTTGCCGGCGCGTTCAGCTCGCAGGCGCTGCGCGAGGCCGAGTCACTGACCCAGCTTCTGCTGGCGCAGGGCAAGGATGTCGTCTACTTCCTGGTCGGGCGCAAGGCAGCGGCGTACTTCAACTTCCGTCGGCGCCCGTCCGAACGGGTCTGGACCGGTTCCACCGACCAGCCCCAGTTCGAAACCGCCAAGGAGATCAGCGACGCGCTGCTCGAAGCGTTCCTCCGGGATGCCGACGACGGCGGAGTCGACGAGATCCACGTGGTCTACAACCGGTTCGTCAGCATGGTCACCCAGGTGCCCGAGGTCGTTCGTCTGTTGCCCCTCGAGGTCGTCGAAGGCGTTGAGGAACCCGGCGAGAACCAGGTCCTGCCGTTGTACGAGTTCGAGCCTGACGTGGAAACCGTGCTCGACGCACTCCTGCCCGTCTACATCGAGAGCCGCATCTTCAACGCCATGCTGCAGTCCGCTGCCGCGGAGCACGCCTCGCGCCAGAAGGCCATGCAGTCGGCCTCCGACAACGCGGACAAGCTCATCAAGGACTTCACCCGGTTGTCGAACAACGCCAGGCAGACCGAGATCACCTCGCAGATTTCCGAGATCGTGGGTGGAGCCGAAGCGCTCTCATCCGCCAAGAACTAACCCAGAGAAGAGAGAGCAATGACTGACACCGCAACCGCGCCAGTCCACGCACCGGTTGAGACCGTCGCCATAGGCCGGATCGCCCGCGTCACGGGCCCGGTCGTCGACATCGAGTTCCCGCACGATTCGATCCCGGGCATGTACAACGCGCTGAAGACCACCATCGTCATCGGCGATGTCTCCACCGTGATCACCCTCGAGGTTGCCCTGCACCTCGGTGACGACCTCGTCCGCGCGATCGCGCTGAACCCCACCGACGGTCTGGTCCGCGGCCAGGAGGTCAGGGACACCGGCTCACCCATCACCGTGCCCGTCGGAGACGTCACCAAGGGTCGCGTCTTCAACGCCATCGGCGAGGTGCTCAACGCTGAGCCCGGCGAGAAGATCGAAATCACGGAGCGCTGGCCCATCCACCGCAAGCCGCCGCCCTTCGACCAGCTCGAGTCCAAGACCCAGCTGTTCGAAACCGGCATCAAGGTCATCGACCTTCTCACCCCGTACGTCCTCGGTGGAAAGATCGGCCTCTTCGGTGGAGCCGGCGTCGGCAAGACCGTGCTGATCCAGGAAATGATCCAGCGCGTCGCGCAGGACCACGGTGGAGTGTCCGTGTTCGCCGGTGTCGGCGAGCGCACCCGTGAGGGCAACGACCTCATCCACGAGATGGAAGAGGCCGGCGTCTTCGACAAGACCGCCCTCGTGTTCGGCCAGATGGACGAGCCGCCGGGAACGCGTCTTCGCGTCGCGCTCTCCGCGCTGACGATGGCGGAGTACTTCCGCGACGTCGCCAAGCAGGACGTGTTGCTCTTCATCGACAACATCTTCCGCTTCACCCAGGCCGGCTCCGAAGTGTCGACGCTGCTCGGCCGCATGCCGAGCGCCGTGGGTTACCAGCCGACCCTCGCCGACGAGATGGGTATCCTCCAGGAACGCATCACCTCGACCCGTGGCCACTCGATCACCTCGCTCCAGGCCATCTACGTGCCTGCGGACGACTACACCGACCCGGCTCCGGCGACCACCTTCGCCCACCTCGACGCGACGACCGAACTGTCCCGCGAGATCGCGTCGAAGGGCCTCTACCCGGCCGTCGACCCGCTCACCTCGACCAGCCGTATCCTCGACCCCCGCTACCTGGGCGCCGACCACTACACGACGGCCGTTCGCGTCAAGGCGATCCTCCAGAAGAACAAGGAACTCCAGGAGATCATCGCGATCCTCGGTGTTGACGAACTCTCCGAAGAGGACAAGGTCACGGTTTCCCGTGCGCGCCGCATCCAGCAGTTCCTCTCTCAGAACACCTACATGGCGAAGAAGTTCACCGGTGTGGAAGGCTCGACGGTATCCCTCAAGGACACCATCGAATCCTTCACAGCCATCGCCAACGGTGACTTCGACCACGTGGCCGAGCAGGCCTTCTTCAACGTCGGTGGCATCGCCGACGTCGAAGAGAAGTGGGCGAAGATCCAGAAGGAGAACGACTAACCATGGCTGCGGCTCTCAACGTCAGCGTCGTCGCGGCGGACCAGGAAGTCTGGGCCGGCGAGGCAACGATGGTCGTTGCCCGCACCGTGGAAGGCGAGATCGGTATCCTCGCCGGCCACGAGCCGATGCTCGCGATCCTCGCCAGCGGCGAGGTTCGGGTCACCCTGGCGGACGGCAAGAAGATCGTCGCCGAGGCGGCGGACGGATTCCTTTCGGTCGCCAACAACGTGGTCACCATCGTTGCCCGCAAGGCCGGGCTCGTCTAGCCGATTGATAATCCTGCTGCCGCCGTCCGAGACCAAACGTCTCGGCGGCACCGGCGAACCGCTTGACCTGCACAACCTCACGTACCCGTCGCTGCACTCCAGCCGGCGGGTACTTGTGCGTGCGCTGGTCGGTCTGGCGAAACATCCGCTTGACATGATCGCTGCGCTCAAGCTCGGCCGCACCCAGCTGGCCGAGGTCGTTCGCAACCGGGAACTGGCTGGATCACCGACCATGCCGGTTCTCGACCGCTACACGGGCGTGCTCTACGACGCCCTCGACGCCGCGACGCTGACGCCGGCGGCTCGGCTCTGGGCCGGCGAGCACGTGCGGGTTCAGTCGGCCCTCTTCGGCCCGATCGGCGCCCTCGACCTGATCCCGGCCTACCGGCTCTCCTACGACTCCCGGCTGCCGAACCTCAGCCTCAAGAAGCACTGGCGCGGGCCGGTCGAAAAGGTCCTGCGGGATTCCGACGGACTCCTGCTCGACCTCAGATCCGCGGGCTATGCCGCACTCGGGCCAGTGCCCGTGCGCCCGAACTCACTCTATCTGCGCGTCGTCACCCAGGCATCAGACGGCCGCACCCGGGCACTCAACCACTTCAACAAGACCGCGAAAGGTGTCTTCAGCCGGGTCCTGATCGAACACGGTGAGTCGTTCGACGGCGTGGACGGGCTGCTCGACTGGGCCGAGTCGGCCGGCTTCACGCTGCGCCGCGGGGCGGCGGGCGAGCTCGATCTGGTCGTCGAGCAACTGGTCGGCGTGCCCCGGACGTGACTCGGAGGCCCTCGGGCAAATAGGCTGGCCCTGTGCCCACTCCAGCCTTGAACGTCACCGTCACCGGCGCCGCCGGCCAGATCGGCTATGCCCTGCTCTTCCGCATCGCGTCCGGCCAGCTCCTGGGGCCGACAACCCCGGTGAACCTGACCATGCTGGAGATCCCGGAAGGGCTCGCCGCGGCCGAGGGTACCGCCCTCGAGCTGCAGGACTGCGCCTTCCCGCTGCTGCGCATGGTGACCGTCAGCGTTGACCCGGTGCGGGCGTTCGACGGGGTCAACATCGCGCTGCTGGTCGGTTCCCGGCCACGAGCGGTCGGCATGGAGCGGGTGGGTCTGCTCGAAAGCAACGGACGCATCTTCGGACCGCAGGGGGCCGCCCTGAACGCGGGCGCCGCCGCTGATGTGCGGGTGCTCATTGTCGGCAACCCCGCCAACACGAACGCTCTCGTCGCGAGCGCATTCGCCCCCGACATCCCCGCGGAACGGTTCACCGCAATGACCCGCCTCGACCACAACCGCGGGGTCGCGCAGCTCGCCGCGAAGCTGGGCGTGCACGTCGACCAGGTGCACGGGCTCAGTGTGTGGGGCAACCACTCGGCGTTGCAGTACCCCGATGTCAACCACGCCAAAGTCAGCGGGCGGCCGGTCACCGAACTCGTCGACGAGGCCTGGCTGGTGGACGAGTTCATTCCGCGGGTGGCGGGGCGTGGCTACGAGATCATTCAGGCCAGAGGCGCGTCCTCCGCGGCGAGCGCGGCGAGCGCGGCCATCGACCACGTCTACGACTGGGTCAACGGCACCGGGGACCGCTGGACCTCGGCCGCGATCGTCTCCGACGGCTCCTACGGCGTGCCGGAGGGGCTCTTCTCCTCGTTCCCCGTGCGGGCCATCGACGGCCGTTGGGAGATCGTGCAGGGGCTGTCGATCAATGACTTCGCCCGGGCTCGGATCGACGCCTCGGTCGCCGAGCTGATCGAGGAACGAGAACACGTGCGGGCACTCGGCCTGCTGCCGTGACACCCGCCCTGCGCTAGCTGTACCCGGAGCCGGAGCCGGACCGCGCCGCGACGGCGCCGGCACGGTGACAGCCGACGACGTGGTCGTCGACCAGGCCGGCCGACTGCATCAGCGCGTAGACGGTGGTCGGCCCGACGAATCGGTATCCGCGGGCGCGCAGTTCACGGCTGAGCGCCGTCGATTCCGGCGTGACCGCGGGAATGTCGCCGAGCCCGGTCAGCCGTGCGGCCCGGGGCTCAGGGGCGAAGCTCCAGATCAGCGTGGCGAGGCTTTCCCCGAGGTCGCGGGTGACTCTGGCGTTGCCGATGGTGGCCTCGATCTTGCCCCGGTGACGGATGATGCTCGCATCGGTGACGAGCCGGGCGACATCCTCCTCGCCCATGGCCGCGACCCGGTCCACGTCGAAGTCGAAGAAGGCAGCCCGGAAGGCCGGTCGGCGGCGCAGGATCGTGATCCAGGACAGTCCGGCCTGGAATCCCTCCAGGCACAGCTTCTCGAAGAGGAGCCGGTCGCTGCGGAGCGGACGACCCCACTCCTCGTCGTGGTAGCGGCGATACTCGGCGTCGGTGCCGACCCAGCCGCAGCGGGGGAGTCCATCGTCGGCAATCGCGAGCTGAGCGCCCGTCACGCGTCGTGTTCGATTCCCGCAGGCTCGAATCCCGCAAACGCTGTGCCCACGGGCCCGCCGGCGACGTGCGCGATGCCCTCGTGGTCGAGCAGCCAGACCTTGGTTGGGATACCGTTGCCGCCGCTGTAGCCCGTGATCCGGCCGTTGGCCGCGAGCACCCGGTGGCAGCCGACCAGGATCGGAATCGGATTGGCGCCGACCGCGCCACCGATTGCCCGGCCGGAACCCGGGCGCCCGATCGAGGCGCCCAGCTCGCCGTAGGAGATGACCTCCCCGAATCGGAGACCGGCGAGCCGCTGCCAGACGCTCTGTTGAAAGACCGTGCCGCCGGTGAGGCGCACCGGAAGGTCGAAGCCGGTACGGGTGCCGGCGAAATACTCGCCGAGCTCGACCGCCGCGCGCTCGAGCAACGAAGACGGGGATTCGGGTGACTCCTCGAGCGGGAGGCGGCCGTCACGCTCGATCGAGAGCGACAGGATGCAGTCGGAATCGGCGGTGATTTCGAGTCGGCCGATCGGGCTGGGGAGACGAATCAACGAGGGTGCGATGCTGGTCATTCTTCGACTGTAGTCGGCGCCGCCGTCCCGCTCTGGCGGGTTTCGGACACGGCGTGAACTCGCGGCTGCCCGCCGTGTGGAGGAGGGGCGGCCCTCCGTTCAGCCGAGGATCGGATGCGGGTAGTCGCCCGAGCGGTGTTGGAACTCCAGGATGCTCGGGTTCTGGATGACCCCTTCCCGGACCTCGATCGCCCGGCGGAGCGTTTCGTTGGCGTCCCAGGCCGCGCTTCCGTCGAGGAGCTCGGGCAGGTAGGGGAGCAACGCCTCGCTGATCTCCCAGGTGGCGGAGTTCCATAGGTAGGAGGGGCTGTGGTCGACCGCGTAGTAGGTCACGTTGTCGCCGACCTGGAAGGTCGGGTGGTCGAACGACGTCGGTATCGCCCATTCGAAGCCCATTCCAGCGTCGCAGGAGACATCGATGATGAGCGAGCCCGGCATGATCAGGGCCAGGTCAGCGGTGTCCAGGAAGACGAGTGGCGCGTTCGGATCCTGCAGCACGCAATTGACGATGATGTCGTAGCCGGCCAGATATTCGGGCAAGGGAACCCGGCCGCCCTCGGGGAGCGCGAAGTTCTCGTGCGCCGGGCCCCCGTGTTCGAGTTGCACGATCAGGGCCGAGTGGATCGGCGAGCTGACCGCGGTCACGTCCCGGCTGGTCAGCACCGTCACGTCATAGACGCCGAGGGCATTCAACGCGGTCACCGCACCCCTGGCCGTTGCTCCGAAGCCGATCACGGCGGCACGGAGTTTGCGACCGTAGTCGCCGGTTGAGCCGGTCAGTGCCAGGGCGTGCAGCACGGAGGAGTAGCCGGCGAGCTCGTTGTTCTTGTGCAGAACGTGCAGGTGGAATTCGCCACCGCCGGTCCAGTGGTTCATGGCCTCGAACGCGATCAGGGTCAGTCGTTTGTCGATGGCCAGCTGGGTGAGGGCGGCATCCTGCACGCAATGCGGCCAGCCCCAGAGCACCTGTCCGTCGCGCAACTCGGCGACATCCCGCAGCAACGGCTTGGCGAGAAGGATGACGTCGCAGTCACGGATGAGCTCCTCCCGCGTGCCGATCCCGCCCACCAGGGGTGCGAGCTGGGCGTCGGACAGGCCGAACTGGTCGCCGTAACCGGTCTCGAGGAAGATGCGCCGGCGCACGTCGGGATCGATCCGATCGAGGTGCTGCGGATGGATGGGCAGCCGACGCTCGTTCGGTTTGCCGGAGCGAGACATGACGCCGAGCGTGAGTGCACTCACAGTTACCCCTTTGATTGATTCCTGTTTAGCACAGCCGCGCGGCCCTAGTCTGGGGTGATGGCAGAGATCGAGTATCGCGCCCTCGGCAAGTCCGGACTCATGGTGTCCACGATCGGGCTCGGCTGCAACAATTTCGGCCGGGCCGGAACCGCCACGGCCGAACAGGCGGGCACGTCGGCAGTGATCGACGCCGCCGTCGAGGCGGGTGTCACCTTGTTCGACACGGCGGACATCTACGGGGCGGAACGTGGCCTGAGCGAGACGCTGATGGGCCACGCGTTGCGCGGCAACCGGGACAAAATCGTTCTCGCCACCAAGTTCGGCATGGACATGAACGGCCTGAACGGGCCGGACTGGAACGCCAGGGGCTCCCGCCGCTACATCCGCCGCGCCGTGGAGGGATCGCTCCGGCGCCTGCAGACGGACTGGATCGACCTCTACCAGCTGCACCAGCCCGACCCACATACGCCGATCGAGGAGACGCTCGACACACTCGACGACCTCATCGGAGAGGGCAAGATCCGCTACATCGGCCATTCCAATCTCGCCGGCTGGCAGATCGCCGAGGCCGAATTCACGGCCAGGCTCGGCGCGCACCCCCGATTCATCTCCGCCCAGAATGAGTACAGCCTGCTCGTGCGCGACGCGGAAGACGAAGTGCTCCCCGCCGTGAACGCCTACGGCCTGGGCTTCCTCCCATTCTTCCCGCTCCACAACGGCCTGCTCACCGGCAAGTTCTCCCGCGCCGGCGGCCCGGAGGACAGCCGGATCATGATGATCAGGCGGCACCTCGTCGACGACGCCCCCTGGGACGTGCTCGAGGCCTACCGGGACTGGTGCGACGAGCGGGGCGTGACCATGCTCGCGGCCACGCTCGCCTGGCTGCTCGCCCAACCGGGGTTGACCAGCGTGATCGCCGGGGCAACCAGTCCGGAGCAGATTCGGCAGAACGCGACCGAAGCAACCCACTGGCGACCCAGCGCGGCCGAGGTCGCCTGGATCTCCGACCTTTTCGCCTGAACCACCTTGTGAGTGAGCGCTCACTCACATAAGATTGGCGGCATGGCCGTCAAACCAGCACGCGCGAAAGCCCTGTCCGTCGAGGACCGTCAGGCCATGCTGATCGACGCCGTCACCCCGCTGATCCTGGAGCACGGGCAGGCCGTGACCACCAGACAGATCGCGGACTGTGCCGGGATCGCCGAGGGCACGATCTTCCGGGCGTTCGGCAGCAAGGACGAGCTGATCCAGGCGGCCGTGGAACGACACTTCGATCCCGAGCCGTTCAGGCGGCAGCTCCGGCAGATCGACCCGCGCCTCCCGCTCGAGGAACGGATCCGCGCGATCGTCAGCCTGATGCGCGCCCGGTTCACGACGGTGTTCACGCTGATGACGGCGCTCGGCCGGCACGGACCCCCACCGGGGCACGAGAAGGGCCATCACGACGGCAGCGAATTCGTCGGGATCATGGCCGACATCCTCGCCGAGGACCTCGAGCGTTTCACCGTGCCCGCCGATCGCGTCGGGCAGATCATCCGGATGGTGACACTGGCGGCATCCGTGCCCCAGATCCGCAACGGGCCGGAGTTCGACGACGAGGAGATCACCGCCCTCGTCCTGCACGGCATCATGGGCGCACCTGCCCCCTCGCACCCAGCAGACCCGCACCCAGCAGACCCGCACCACGCCGACTCGCACCACGCCGTTTAGGAGAACCCGATGTTGTGGAAACTGCTTGTGAAATACCTGCGGCCCTACCGGCGCCTGCTGGCGGCGGTCGTCGTCTTCCAGCTCGCGCAGTCGATCGCGTCGCTGTACCTGCCCACCCTCAACGCCGACATCATCGACGAGGGGGTCGCCAAGGGCGACACCGGTTACATCCTCCGCGTCGGCGGGGTGATGCTGTTGATCACCTTCGTTCAGATCGTCTGCTCGATCATCGCGGTCTACTTCGGCGCGAAGGCGGCGATGGCACTCGGACGTGATCTGCGCGGCGCGGTCTTCTCCCGGGTCGGCGAGTTCTCTGAGCAGGAGGTCACCCGCTTCGGCGCCCCATCGCTGATCACCCGCTCCACCAACGACGTGCAGCAGGTGCAGATGCTCGTGCTGATGACCTCGACCCTGATGGTCTCGGCGCCGATCCTCTCCATCGGCGGCGTGATCATGGCCATCCGCCAGGACGTTCAACTGTCCTGGCTGATCGCGGTGAGCGTGCCGGTGCTCCTGGTCGCCGTCGGCCTGATCATCGTGCGGATGGTGCCGCTGTTCCGGGTGATGCAGACGAAGATCGACACGATCAACCGGGTGCTGCGCGAGCAGCTCACCGGCATCCGGGTCATTCGCGCTTTCGTGCGTGAGGACCGCGAACAGGCCCGCTTCGCCGTGGCCAACGAGGACGTCACCAACTACGCGCTGCGAGCCGGCCGGCTGATGGCGCTGATGTTCCCGATCGTGATGCTCGTGCTCAACGTCTCCAGCGTGGCCGTGATCTGGTTCGGGGCATTCCGGATCCAGGACGGCTCGATGCAGGTCGGCACGCTGATCGCCTTCCTCTCCTACCTGATGCAGATTCTGATCGCGGTGATGATGGCCACCTTCATGGCCGTGATGATCCCGCGCGCAACGGTGTCCGCGGACCGGATCGGCGAGGTGCTCGGCACCATGTCGAGTGTGGTTCCCCCGGCCAAGCCGGTGAACGCCACCGTCGGCCACGGCGAGCTCGAACTGCTCGACGTGGGCTTCGCCTACCCGGGCGCGGAGCAGCCGGTGCTCAGCAACGTGAGCTTCCTGGCCCGCTCCGGGCAGACCACCGCGATCATCGGCAGCACCGGCTCGGGCAAGACCACCCTGGTCAACCTGCTGCCGCGGCTCTTCGACGTCACGAGCGGCGCGGTGCTCGTCGACGGGGTCGACGTGCGCGAGCTGAACCCCGACCTGCTCTGGGGGCACATCGGCCTGGTGCCGCAGAAACCGTACCTGTTCTCCGGCACCGTGCGCAGCAACCTGCAATACGGCAAACCGGACGCCACCGAGGACGAACTCTGGCGGGCGCTCACCATCGCCCAGGCGAAGGACTTCGTCGCCGAGATGCCGGGGGGACTGGACTCGCCGATCGCGCAGGGCGGCACCAACGTGTCCGGCGGCCAGCGGCAGCGACTCGCGATCGCCAGGGCCCTGGTGAAACGCCCGGAGATCTACATCTTCGACGACTCGTTCTCCTCCCTCGACCTGACCACGGACGCCCGCCTGCGCGCCGCCCTCAAGACCGGGACCGACGGGGCAACGCTGATCATCGTGGCCCAGCGGGTGTCCACCATCGTCGACGCCGACCAGATCCTGGTACTCGAAGACGGCCGCGTCGTCGGCGCGGGCACCCACGGCGAGCTGCTCGACAGCTGCGAAACGTACCAGGAAATCGTGTCTTCACAGCTCACGGCGGAGGAAGCAGCATGAGCGAGGCAACCAAGGTCCAGTCGACGGCAGACCGACCGCCGGCCCGCGGGCCCGGCGGCGGGCACGGCCCGTTCGGCGGCATGAGCGCCCCGGCCGAGAAGGCGATGAACTTCGGCCCGTCCGCGAAGCGGCTGGTCGGCAAGCTCCGGCCCGAACGGCTCTGGCTCCTGCTCGTTCTGGTGCTCGCCGTGGTCAGCGTGACCTTCTCGGTGATCGGCCCCAGGCTGCTCGGCGAGGGCACGAACCTGATCTTCTCCGGCGTCGTGTCGAAGGCCCTCCCGTCCGGTGCCAGCCAGGCGGAGGTCATCGCCGGGCTGCGGGCGTCGGGAGACACCGCCAGGGCGGACATGCTCTCGGCGATGACCCTCACCCCCGGCCTCGGCATCGACTTCGCCGCGCTCTCCACCGTGCTGCTCTGGGCGATGATCCTCTACGTGCTCTCCTCCACCTTCAGCTGGATGCAGGCCTACCTGCTCAACGGGGTCGTGCAGCGCACGGTGTTCCGGTTGCGCGCCGAGATCGAGGCGAAGATCAACCGCCTGCCGCTGCGCTACTTCGACAAGGTGCAGCGGGGCGAGCTGCTGAGCCGGGTCACCAACGACGTGGACAACGTCTCGCAGAGCCTGCAGCAGTCGCTCAGCCAGATCGTCACCTCGCTGCTCACCGTGATCGGGGTCATCGTGATGATGTTCCTGCTCTCGCCGCTGCTGGCCCTGATCGCGCTCGTCACGGTGCCGCTCACCCTGGTCACCACGATGCTGATCGCGAAGCGCTCCCAGAAGCTCTTCGTTGGCCAGTGGAAGAACACCGGCGAGCTGAACGGCCAGATCGAGGAGACGTTCACCGGCCACGCACTGGTCAAGGTCTTCGGACGGCAGAAGGAGGTCGAAGAGCGCTTCACGGCCAAGAATGAGGAGCTCTACCGGGCCAGTTTCGGCGCCCAGTTCATCAGCGGCATGATCATGCCGGCGATGACGTTCATCGGCAACCTCGTCTACGTCGGCATCGCCGTCGTCGGCGGGTTGCAGGTGGCCTCCGGCGCGATGCAGCTCGGCGATGTGCAGGCCTTCATCCAGTACTCCCGGCAGTTCACCCAGCCGCTGGCGCAGCTCGGATCGATGGCCAACCTGCTCCAGTCCGGCGTCGCATCCGCGGAGCGGGTCTTCGACCTGCTCGACGCGGAGGAGCAGAGCCCGGACCCCGTTTCGGCCGGGACGCCGCCCGTCACCCACGGGCGTCTGGCCTTCGAGGACGTGTCGTTCCGCTACACCGCGGACCAGCCGCTGATCGAACAGATCAGCCTCGTCGCCGAGCCCGGCCAAACGGTCGCGATCGTCGGACCGACCGGTGCGGGCAAGACCACCCTGGTCAACCTGATGATGCGCTTCTACGAGCTGGATTCCGGCCGGATCACCCTGGACGGCGTCGACGTGGCGACGATGACCCGCGACGACCTCCGCAGCCGGATGGGCATGGTTCTGCAGGACACCTGGCTGTTCGGCGGCACGATCAGGGAGAACATCGCCTACGGCCGCCCGGATGCCTCGGAAGCGGAAATCCAGGCGGCGGCGCAGGCCACCTACGTGGACCGGTTCGTTCATTCCCTGCCCCAGGGCTATGACACGGTGCTCGACGACGAGGGCGGCAACGTCAGCGCCGGCGAGAAGCAACTACTCACGATCGCCCGGGCGTTCCTGGCCAAGCCCAGCGTGCTCATCCTCGACGAGGCAACCAGCTCGGTCGACACCCGCACCGAGGTGCTGGTGCAGCAGGCGATGAGTGCCCTGCGCGCCGACCGCACCAGCTTCGTGATCGCGCACCGTCTGTCCACGATTCGCGACGCCGACCTCATCCTCGTGATGGAGTCCGGCCGGATCGTCGAGCTGGGCACGCACGAGGAGCTGCTGGAGGCCGCCGGTGCCTACTTCGCGCTCTACAACGCCCAGTTCGCGGCCCCGGTCGCCGACGAGGTGTAGGCGCCGGCAGGCAGCACCGGATCAGGCGCGGAGGCGAGTCTCCTCGTCGCGGGCGCAGTCGATGCACAATTCGGCGGCGGGCCGGGCCTCGAGCCTTGCCCGCCCGATCGGCTCGCCGCCGCGCACGCACAGCCCGTAACTGCCGTCGCGGATGCGGTCGAGCGCGCGGTCGATCGTGGCTGCCTTGGCCTCGAACTCGCCGTGCACGCCGGAGATCCGGGACCATTCCATCGTGAGCGTCGGCCCCTCCGGGTCGTGCTCGTCGTCGGCGGTGCCGCTGTTCCGGGCGTCGATCACATCGTGGAGGGTGTGCGTGATCCGGCCGAGCGCGACGTCGAGATCGCGGCGCTCCTCCAGCAGCAGCCCCTCGAACTTCCGCAGGTCGGCCGGGGAGAGCTTCGTCTGGGTGCGCATGGCTGTCCTTTCACAGGGGTCGCCGCCGGGCGGGAACGTCCCGCGGGGAGGATTGTGCTGTTGAGGATACGCCCGGCCGGCCCGCCTGTCGCCGGGTAACCGGATCGGTGGAGAACTCAGCCGACCGTAACCGCGATGTCGGCCAGTCCGGTGGCCCCATCTGGGATCACATCCCGCACGACCGAGGTCTGCACGAGTCCCTCGGCGTCGGTGGCCCGCACCCGCAGGATGTGCCGGCCGTTCGTGGCCGTCCACTGCCAGCTCCACTGCCGCCAGGTGTCGGCCGAGATCGCCTCGGCGAGGGTCGCCACGTTCCAGGGGCCCTCATCGACCTGCACCTGCACCGAACGGATGCCGACGTGCTGCGACCAGGCGACGCCGGCGACGGTGATCGGGCCGACGGCCGCCCGGGTGTTCGAGCGGGGCACATCGATCCGGGAGGACAGCTTCACCGGGCCGCGTTCGGACCAGCCGCGGTCGGTCCAGTAGGCCGTCTCCCGGTCGAACCGGGTCACATTCAGTTCGACCACCCACTTCGTGGCGGAGACGTACCCGTAGAGGCCCGGCACGACCATCCGCACCGGGTAGCCGTGCTCGAGCGGGAGTGGGACGCCGTTCATGCCGACGGCGAGGATCGCATTGCGGTCGTCGGTCAGGATCTCGAGCGGGGTGCTCGCGGTCCAGCCGTCCTGGCTGCGGGAGAGCACCATGTCGGCGCCGGGGAGCGGCTTCGCCCGGGCCAGCAGCAGCCGGATCGGGTATCCCAGCCAGGTGGCGTTGCCGATCAGGTCGCCGCCGACGGGATTGGAGACGCAGGTGAGCGTCGTCGTGCTCTCCTCCAACGGAAGGGCGAGCAGATCGGCGAAGGTCAGTTCGACCTCCTTCTCCACCATCCCGGTGACCCTGAGGGTCCAGGACTCGGGGTCGATTCGGGGAACCTGCAGTGCCGTGTCGATTCGATAGAAGTCGAGGTTCGGTGTGATCACGGGGGACAGGCCCTCGACGTTCAGGTCGGCCCCGGCGGGGATGGGCAGGGCGGGCGTGGCCGGGGCGGGCAGGTCGAACAGTGCGCGGGCGGCGTCCGTCGCCCGGGTTCCGGCCGACACCAGCTGGCCGCCGATCACGGCCAGGAGCCCGAGGCCGGCACTCGCGCCGGTCCAGGCCAGGAATCGTCTGCGGTCCGGCCCGCTCGCCGCCGCCGAGGCGGTCGCCGAGGTGCGAGGCAGACGGGTGACCAGGACGGTGAGCATGACCGCCCCGACCACCATCGCGATCACCGACGGTAGAGCGTCAAAGGTGGCCGAGTTCGCCCGGGTGAGCACGGCGACCACCGCGAGGCCGCCCGCCGCCACGACGAGCACCCGGCCGAACGGCGGCCGACGCAACTCCAGGATGCCGGCGGCGGCGGCCAGCACCACGGCGCCCAGGGCCACGCAGATGATCAGCACCGCCTTGTCGCCGGTTCCGAACAGGCCGATGACGAGTTCCTTGACCCAGGCGGGGACGAGATCGATCACCAGGGCGCCGACGGCCAGGATCGGGCTGCCCGCCGGGGCGAGGAGAGCGGCCGCGAGCTCTGCGGAGCCCAGGCCGGCCAGCGCCGCGGAGACCCCGGCCGCGGCGGGACGCCACAGCCGGACGGCGCGCACGACGGAGCGGGAACGGGGAGGACGCTCTGGGCTGGCCATCAAATCAGCATAGATTCGGCGGCACCCGGGCGCGCCGGGGAAGTCCTTACGATTCACTGCTGATTTCGGCCAGGGTCAGGTGGGCGGGCCGAGCGCGTTTGACAGCATTTCACAGGACCGAAACCTGCCCGACACCTGCGCCAGACCGGACGCTCCTAGGGTGAGATGACCGGCACCATCCGAACCCTGCCGGCATCCGATCGCCAACGACGTCGCCGTGTAGATCCGTGCGAAGAGCAGACCACCCGCTGCCGCGTCCCCGGATCCCTCGGCCGTTGACCGGGCTGCCCTGCCCGCCTTCGACCAGATACCCCGCATCCTCTTCACCCCGAAAGAGAACCCGGATGACGACCCTTCATGCGCGACCCCAAATTCTTGTGCCCCCGCTCGAGATCGAGCCGCCACCGCCACCGCTACCGCGGCCGGCCGAGGCCACGAAGGCGCAGTCGCCGTCGCTGGTGATGCTCGTGCTGGTCGCAACCCTCGGCATCCTCGCCTACGCGAATTTCCTCCTGAACCCGGCCAGCCGCGGCGACTGGTTGCCGTATTCGATGGTCATCCTCGCGGAATCGATCCTGATCGGTCAGGCGTTGTTGTCGATGTGGACGATCCTCTCCGGTTCCCTCGACCCGCGGGACTTCGCGTTCCACCAGGCGAGGACGGCCCTCTTCCACTCCCGGGAGATCGCCAGGGACGGCTGGGGCGACACCCCTGAGCTCTGGCCGCTGCACCTGGCCGATGCCCGGGTGTCCGTCGACGTGTTCATCACCACCTATGGCGAAGACCCGGAGGTCATCCGCCGCACCGTGGCGGCGGCGGGGAAGATCAAGGGCGAGCACACGACCTGGGTGCTCGACGATGGAGACTCGGATGCCGTGCGGAGCGTGGCCGTCGAACTCGGCGCGCGCTACGTGCGGCGGCTCGGCAACGGCGGGGCCAAGGCCGGCAACGTCAACCATGCCCTGAACCTCAGCCGCAGCGACTTCTTCGTCATCTTCGACGCGGACTTCGTGCCGGACCCCGAATTTCTGGTCGAGACGGTGCCGTTCTTCGTGGAGGACACCGTCGCGTTCGTGCAGACCCCGCAGACCTACGGCAACCTGCACACCGTGATCGCCCGGGGAGCCGGCTACATGCAGGCGGTCTTCTACCGGTTCATCCAGCCCGGACGCAACCGCTTCAACGCGGCCTTCTGCGTCGGCACCAACGTGATCTTCCGCCGCACCGCCGTCGACGCGATCGGCGGCATCTACACCGACTCGAAGTCCGAGGACGTCTGGACCTCGCTCATGCTGCACGAGCGAGGTTGGCGCACGATCTACATCCCTCTGACCCTCGCGGTCGGGCAGGCCCCGGAAACCGTCGAGGCGTACACGAAGCAACAGCTCCGCTGGGCAACCGGCGGCTTCGAGATTCTGCTCAGGCACAGCCCGGTCAGTCCCCGGCGGCGGCTGACCCTCGACCAGCGGCTGCAGTACCTCGTCACGGCCTCGTTCTACCTGACCGGGATCTGCCCGCTGCTTCTGTTGCTCGTGCCGCCGCTGGAAATCTACTTCGACCTGCGCCCGATGAACCTCTCCACCACGGTGTTCACCTGGCTGCTCTATTACGCGGGGTTCTACCTGCTGCAGATCGTGCTCGCCTTCTACACGATGGGATCGTTCCGCTGGGAGACGCTGATGCTCGCGACGATCTCCTTCCCGATCTACCTGGCGGCCCTGACCAATGTGATCCTCGGCAAGGAACAGCACTGGCACGCCACGGGCAACCGCTCCGTGGCCAGTTCGCCGTTCAACTTCATGATTCCGCAGGTGTTGTTCTTCGTCTTCCTGTCGCTCACCTCGATGGTGGCGATCTGGCGAGACCTGGACAACGGCGCCCTCACCCTCGCCACAGCCTGGAATGTCACCAACACGCTCATCCTCGGGGTCTTCGTCGCCGTCGCCCTCCGCGAGGCGCGCGGGCACCGCCGCGCCCGGAGGGCGGCCCGTGCCCAGGTGCGGCGTGGGCGGGTTCCGAGGCGTGACCGGCAGGACCGGGGAATCGCGGTGGTGTCATGAGCTGGCGCAATCGACTGAGGCTCCTCGTCGGCCTGTTGAGCGTGTTCGTGCTCGTGGCCGGGCTCACGATCGTGTTCAACCAGCGTCAGGCGCAGGTGGCGAGCACGTCCGCGTCGATCGAGGCCGAGCGCTACCCGGTGGGCATCGACTATGGCGGAACGGTCATCGACCGGTTCGTTCAGGCCGGCAGCCGGGTGCGGGCCGGCGACGATCTGTTCGCGCTGCAAAGCTCGTCCCTCCAGGCCGACCTGGCCGACGGCCTGGTCAAACCGGACACGGTCGCCTACAGCGTGGCCGACGGCGGCATCATCACCCTGAAGGCGTCCGTGGACGGCACGGTCTCCGATCTCACCACCGAGCGTGGCTCGTTCGTGCAGGCCGGCCAGGTGCTGGCCATGATCGACCGCTCCGGGTCGCTCTTCGTTTCCGCCGAGTACGCACTCACCCCCCGGGACTACGCCAGGGTCGAGGAGGGTGCCCGGGTGGACATCCTGCTGCCCAATCAACGGCAGCTGAACGGTCGGATCGAGTCGATCGAGGTGCAGACCGCCGACGGCAGGGCCGAAACCACCGTGCGGGTGGCCAGCGACCAGCTGGTCGAGGGGGAGAACAACGGCCTGGTCGCCCGCGGCACGCCGGTCACCGCGACGATTCTGCTCCGCGACGACGGTGTCCTCGCCGGCCTGGGCGACGGCGTGAGCGACTTCCTGCGAAAGATCGGCCTGTAGATGACCACCGGGAGAACGGGGGTCGTCGGACTGCTCACCGCCGGCCTGGTGCTCGTGCTGTTCGCTCTCGCCGGGTGTTCGGCGACCGGGGCGAAGCAGGGGGCCACTGACGCCGGGTCCGAGAAACCGGAGACAAGCATCTTCCCCGACGACGAAATCGGTCCGCTGGTCGCCGGAGTCCCGTCGCGCACCGTTGCGGCACTGCCGGGGGCACGGTTGGCGGACGGGCTGATTCCGCCGACCAACCGGTGGTTCTCCGGCCTGGTGTTCGGCGACGTCTCGATGCCCGTGTTCCCCCTGCCGTTATCGTTCCAGCTGACCGGGGGCGGCTTCGCCCTCGGGGTACCCATGGTGTCGACCGGCCCGAAGGTGATCACGGGCGGCTTCACCGGCGCGATCACCGCGGATGTCGGCGCCCGCAGCCAGGTCGTCACCGCCTACGACGAGGCCTCGGTCACCATCTCGCAGCGTGGCGACGACGGCGAGATCGGCCGCACCGTGATCGCCGAGGGTTCGCCGTTCGTGAGTTTCACCGCGAGCCGGGACGTTGATCTGCGCCTGGGCACCGCGATGACCGCAGCGACCGGAGCCGAGGAGGGAGGCGGGGGCGTGTGGACGGCGCAGGTCGCCGGCACCCGCTACGGCCTGGTCTTCGACGGCGTCATGAACGGGGACGGCACCCGGTTCTCGCTCCGGGCCGGACAGGCCGCCACCTGGTACGCGGTGCCCGCCGGCGGAGCGGCGGACCGGTTCGCCGAGGCGGCCGGGCATCCGCTGGTCGGAACGAGCCTGACCTACACGGTCACGGCCGATACGGCCACGACCAGCCTGAGCTACCGCACCGCGGACGGCGGCGAGACCCTGATCGCGGCCATGCCGCACCAGTCGAACCGGGTGGGTGGAACCGACTGCTCGCTCGGCCACTACCCGAGCGTCTACGGCGAGCTGACGGTGTGCGCCGGGCCGACTCTGGCCTGGTCGGTGCCGCGGCGGGATGCGGCCGGGGCGCTCGACCTGTCCGGGCTCGACGGCGCAGCCACGGAACGACTGGCCGCGCAGGTCAGCGCGGATGTCGCCGACACCGGCACGTTCCCGGAGGACACCTACTTCGGCGGCAAGGCGCTCTACCGGGCGGCGAACCTGCTCAGCATCGCCGAGCAGGTCGGCGCCGCCGGCGCGGCCGCCCAGATCAGGAAACGACTGGTCGACGCACTCGACCAGTGGCTGGAGCCGGCCGGGTGTTCGTCCCGCACGACCCGCTGCTTCGTCTACGACCCCGCGGCGAAGGGACTCGTCGGCCTCGCGGCCTCGTTCGGGTCGGACACGTTCAACGACCACCACTTCCACTACGGCTACTTCCTCTACGCGGCCGGGGTGGCAGCCGCGAACGACCCCGAACTCGCTGCCAGGTGGGCGCCCGTGCTCAACCTTCTCGCCGCCGACCTCGCGACGAGCGGGCCGAGCGACTGGTTCCCCGAGCGGCGGGTCTTCGACGCCTACGCCGGCCACTCCTGGGCCAGCGGCACCGCCCCGTTCGGCGACGGGAACAACCAGGAGTCCAGCTCGGAGGCGGTGTCGGCGTGGAACGGCCTCGCGCTCTGGGCCGCGGCGAGCGGGCAGGCCGGGCTGCGCACGGAGGCGAGCTGGCTGCTCTCGGCCGAGGCGGCGTCCGCCCGGGCGTACTGGACCGACTTCCCCCTCGACGATCCCGTGTACACCGGGTTCGAGCACCCGATCACCTCCCTGGTCTGGGGCGGCAAACGCGACTACGCCACCTGGTTCAGCGCCGAGCCGAGCGCCATGCTCGGCATCCTCGTGCTGCCGATGAGTCCGGTCTCCGGCTACCTCGGCGCCGACCCGGCCCGGGTGCGCGCCAACCTCGCCGACGCGGCACCGAACGGGTACGACGTGCTCTTCGGCGACTACCTGCTGATGTACTCCGCGCTCGCCGGGCCGGACGATGCCGAGGCCGCGCTGGCCGCGGCGAAGGCGCTGCCGGCGGATCGTATCGACGACGGCAACAGCCGCAGCTACCTGCTCGCCTGGCTCTACAGCCGCCGATGAGCTCCGGCCGGAGCGCGCGCCCAGTGGAATAGGGCAGGATCGAAGGATCATGGCTACTCTCACCGCGCTTCCGCACGTCACCGCCCCGGACATCCTGTTCGAGGCATTCGAACTCTGGGCCGGCGGGCAGGGACTCTCGCTCTACCCTGCGCAGGAAGAAGCGGTGATCGAGATCGTGTCGGGGGCGAACCTGATCCTCAGCACCCCGACCGGCACCGGCAAATCCCTGGTGGCCGTCGGAGCGCACTTCGCCGCGCTCTCCGCGGGTAAGCGCACCTTCTACACCGCCCCGATCAAGGCGCTCGTCAGCGAGAAGTTCTTCGCCCTCGTCGAGATCTTCGGTGCCGAGAACGTGGGCATGATGACCGGCGACTCGTCGGTGAACTCGGATGCCCCGATCATCTGCTGCACGGCGGAGATTCTCGCAAACCTCGCGCTGCGCAGCGGCGAGGACACCCAGGTCGACCAGGTCGTGATGGACGAGTTCCACTTCTACGGGGACCCCGACCGCGGCTGGGCCTGGCAGGTGCCGCTGCTGCTGCTGCCGCGGGTGCAGTTCATCCTGATGTCCGCGACCCTGGGTGACGTCAGCTTCATCGCCGACGACCTCTCCAGGCGCACCGGCCGACCCACCGCGGTCGTCACCGGCGTGGAACGGCCCGTGCCGTTGCACTACTTCTACGAGACCACCCCGGTGCACGAGACGGTGGAGGACCTGCTCAAGACCGGTCAGGCTCCCGTCTACATCGTGCATTTCGCGCAGGCGGCCGCCCTGGAACGCGCGCAGGCGCTGAGCAGCGTGAAGGTGGCCACCAAGGAACAGAAGGAGGCGATCGCCGATCTGATCGGCGAGTTCCGCTTCACGACAAGCTTTGGCAAGACCCTGTCCCGGCTGATCCGGATGGGCATCGGCGTGCACCACGCCGGCATGCTCCCCAAGTACCGCCGGCTGGTCGAGCAGCTCGCCCAGCGGGGTCTGCTGCGGGTGATCTGCGGCACCGACACGCTCGGCGTCGGCATCAACGTGCCGATCCGCACGGTGCTGTTCACCGCGCTCACCAAGTACGACGGGGTGAAGATGCGCCAGCTCAACGCGCGCGAATTCCACCAGATCGCCGGTCGGGCCGGCCGAGCCGGTTTCGACACCGCCGGAACGGTTGCCGTGCAGGCACCGGACCACGAGACCGATAACCTCAAGGCCATCGAGAAGGCCGGCGACGACCCGAAGAAGAAACGCAAGATCATCCGCAAGAAGGCACCGGAGGGATTCGTCTCCTGGGGTGAGCCGTCGTTCCACCGGCTGGTCGCGGCCGAGCCGGAGACCATGGCGTCGAGCATGCAGATGACCGCGGCGATGTTGATCAATGTGATCGGGCGCGGCGGCGACGCGTACGCTCACGTCTATTCGCTGGTCTTCGACAACCACGAACCGTGGAAGCGTCAGCTCGCGCACGCCCGCCGGGCCCTCGGAATCTACAAGACGCTGCGGGCGGCGGGCATCGTGGAACAGACCGTCGATGCGCGCACCGGCCGCACCGACATCCGCCTGACCGTCGACCTGCAGCCGAACTTCGCGCTCAACCAGCCCCTGTCGCCGTTCGCGCTCGCCGCGTTCGACCTGCTCGACGTGGACCCTGCGGTGGGCTCGGGCACCGGAAACTACGCGCTCGACATGATCTCGATCGTCGAGGCGACCCTCGACGATCCTCGTCCGGTGCTGATGGGGCAACAGTTCGCCGCCCGCGGCGAGGCCGTGAACGCGATGAAGCGGGAGGGGATCGAGTACGACGAACGGATGGCGCTGCTCGAGGAGATCACCTGGCCCAAGCCGCTCGAGGAACTGCTGACCTACACCTTCGACACCTACAAGGAGTCGCAGCCGTGGATCGCCGACTTCGCGTTGCGCCCGAAGACGGTCGTGCGCGACATGTACGAGCGGGCCATGTCGTTCGGCGAGTTCATCGCCTTCTACAAGCTGGCCAGGAGCGAGGGCGTCGTGCTGCGCTACCTCTCCGACGCCTACCGGGCCGCCCGGCAGACGATCCCCGACGAGGCGAAGACGGAGGACCTGCTCGACCTGATCGAGTGGCTCGGCGAACTCGTCCGCCAGGTGGACTCGAGCCTGCTCGACGAGTGGGAGGAGCTCATCCACCCCGACCTGGCCGTGCACGAGGCGGGGGCGCACTCGGTGCTGCCGCCTGCGCCGCGCCGGCTCACCACCAACACGCGCGCGTTCCGGATCCTCGTGCGCAACGAGCTGTTCCGCCGGGTGCAGCTGGCCGCGCTCGAGCACTACGACCAGCTGGGGGAGCTCGACCGGGAGCACGGGTTCACCGCGGATGCCTGGGCCGACGCCATGGACGGCTACTTCGCCGAGCACGACGAGCTGCTCGCGGGGGCGAATGCGCGCGGCGCGAGCCTGTTGATCCTGGACGAGGGAGCGACGGTCTGGACCGCGCGGCAGATCTTCGACGACCCGGCCGGTGATCACGACTGGGGAATCAGCGCCACGGTCGACCTGGCCGCCTCCGACGAGCTCGGTGCGGCCGTGCTGAAGGTCACCGCGGTCAACCGGCTGTAGGGCTGGGCGTACGGTGGAGGCATGTCAACGCCCCACGTTTCCGACGCCCCGATCCGCACCGGCCTGATCGGGTTCGGCACCTCCGGCCGCCTCTTCCACAGCCCCTTCATCGACGCGAACCCCGAGTTCTCGCTCGACCTGATCGTGACGAAGGACCCGGCGCGGCGCGCCGCGGCTGCCGAACGGTACCCGCGGACCCGGCTGGTGGACGGAACCGACGACCTCTTCGCGGAGGCCGACAACCTCGACCTGGTCGTGATCGGTTCGCCGTCGGGCACCCATGTGGAACTCGCGAACCGGGCGCTCGACGCGGGCCTTGCCGTCGTCGTCGACAAGCCGTTCGCGGTGACGAGCCGCGATGGCCGCGCCCTGATCGAGAAGGCGAACCGGCTCGGCCTGCCCCTGACCGTGTTCCAGAACCGGCGCTGGGACGGTGACTTCCTGACCTTGAAGAGCCTGCTGGCCTCCGGGAAGCTCGGCACGGTACGCCGCTTCGAGTCCCGCTTCGAGTGGTTCAAGCCCGTGCAGTCCAAGTCCTGGAAGGCGGCTGCCACGATCCATGAGGGCGGCGGCGTACTCTTCGACCTCGGCGCGCACCTGATCGACCAGGCCCTGGTGCTGTTCGGGCCGGTCGACGACATCTACGCCGAGACTCTCATCCGACGCCCGGGCGGGACAGCGGACGACGACACGTTCGTGGCGCTGCACCACGGCTCCGGGGTGCGTACGCACCTGTGGATGAACGGGCTCGCGGCGCAGGTCGGCCCGCGGTTCCGCGTGCTCGGCTCCGAATCCGGCTACACGAAGTGGGGACTGGACGGCCAGGAGGAAGCCCTCAAGGGCGGCGCTCGCCCGACCGACCCCGGCTTCGGCGTCGAGGACGAGTCGACCTGGGGCGTGCTGGGACTCGACGGCGATCTCACCCCGGTTCCGGCCGAGAACGGGAGCTACGTGTCGTTCTACACCGGTCTCGCGGATGCCCTGCTCCGGGGCGCTCCGATGCCGGTCGACCCGGAGGACTCCCTCACGGTGATCAGCATCATCGAGCGGATCAACCGGCTCACGCACTAGACGGCACGCCGGTCAGCGCTGGGCGGTCCAGTCCAGGTTGATCTTGTCGCGGATGTAGATGTTCTCGCCGAGGCCCGACACCGCGGTCGGGTTCATCCGCAGCAGTTGCTGCACCGGAACGTCGAAGCGCTGTGCGATGGCGAAGAAGTCGTCACCCTCGACGACGGTGTAGACGAGCAGGTTCCCGGCGCCGTCCGTGGTCGCCGACCCCTCGGCGCCGGCGGTTGCGCCCAGGTCGACCGCCGGACCCTCGGGGATCGGCTCGGCCGGCACGGCATCCGCGTTCGGGGTCGTCTCCGGCGCGGGCGGATTCGGGATGATCTCCGGGGCCGTCGGTGTCGGGGTGGGTGTGGGTGTGGGTGTCGGGGTCGGCGTGACCAGCACGGTCGCCGTGACGACCGGTGCCGGGGGAGTCGAGCACGCGGCGAGGGCCGGGAGCAGCGCCAGCGAGGCGAGGACGGCCACCGCGGCCCGGGCGAGCGCCTTCCCGGTGTCGTTCGTCGTGGTCGTGTCGCGCGGCTCGTGCCGCAGCATTGTCGTGCGCATGATGTTCCCCCCGGAGACGGCCGGTTTCAAGACCGACGTTGGGCCAGTTTAGGCCTCACGCCCCGGATGTCCATGCCCGGGCGTTCGCGCAGTCAGCACTCGATGACGTTGACCGCGAGGCCGCCCTCGCTGGTCTCCTTGTACTTGGTCATCATGTCCAGCCCGGTCTGGCGCATCGTCTCGATCACGGTGTCGAGGGAGACGAGGTGGGTGCCGTCACCGTGCAGGGCGAGCCGGGCCGCGGAGACGGCGGTGGACGACGCGATCGCATTCCGCTCGATGCAGGGCACCTGGACGAGCCCGCCGACCGGGTCGCAGGTCAGGCCGAGATGGTGTTCCATGGCGATCTCGGCCGCGTTCTCGACCTGGCGAGGGGTGCCGCCGAGCACGGCGCAGAGGGCGCCCGCCGCCATGGCACACGCGGAGCCGACCTCGGCCTGGCAGCCGCCCTCCGCCCCGGAGATGGAGGCATTGGCCTTGACGAGCGAGCCGATCGCCACGGCGGTGAGCAGGTAGCGGCGGATGCCGGCGGCGTTCGCTCCGGGAACGAAGCGCAGGTAGTAGTGCCCGACCGCGGGGATGATGCCCGCGGCTCCGTTGGTGGGGGCCGTGACGACCCGCCCGCCCGAGGCGTTCTCCTCGTTCACTGCCAGGGCGAAGGCGTGCAGCCACTCGGTCGAGGTGTCCCGTTCGCGCACCGGAAGGCTCTCATATTCCTCCAGCTGCATGCGCACGGCGGCGGCGCGCCGTTTCACCTTGAGTCCGCCGGGAAGGGTGCCCGTGGCGATGAGTCCCGCCTCCACACAGACGTGCATGGCGTCCCAGATCGCGTCCAGCCCGGCATTGAGCCGGTCGGCGCCGTGAATGGCCTCCTCGTTGGCACGGGCGACCTCGCAGATGGACACGTCGTGCAGATCGCAGAGTGCCAGGAGGTCGGCGCTGGACGCGTACGGCATGGGCGCGCTGGCGAGCGTGCGCACCTGGGCGTTGTCGCCGTCGCGACGGATGAAGCCGCCGCCGATGGAGTACCAGGTCTCCTCGAAGAGAGGCGTGGCATCCGTCTCCGCCCAGGCCCTCAGGGTGAGCGCGTTGGGGTGGCCGGGCAGCCGGGTGCGGGGTTCGAAGCTGATGTCAGTCTGCCGGATCGGAATGGGGTGGCTGCCGGCGAGGAGGAGGGTTGCACCCTCGGCGAGGCCTGACCAGGCGTGCCGCACCGCGTCGGGGTCGCAGGACTCCGGTTCAAGCCCGGCGAGGCCCGCCAGGATCGCGTCCGGCGTGCCGTGGCCGAGCCCGGTGGAGCCGAGCGAACCGTACAGCGAACAGCTGATCCGGGCGACGTCGCCCAGACGGCCGGTCTCGGCCAGGTGGGAGGCGAAGGTGAGGGCGGCCCGCATCGGACCGACCGTGTGGGAACTGGATGGACCGATTCCGATGGAGAAGAGGTCGAGTGCCGAGACGTACGCTGTCATCCGACCATCGTACGGCGGGAGGCCGGTCCCGGCGGGAGGTCGTGCTGCGGCTCGCGGCGCGCGGCGCGCTCGCGGCTCCGGCAGCCGTGGCGTCGCGGCCCGCGTTAGTGAAGCGGGCACCCCGAGGGACGCGTGCCCGCTTCCGGTACGCG
>NZ_JASISS010000003.1:210589-211746 GCF_030063195.1 Cryobacterium sp. PH31-AA6 | reverse complement strand
CGGACCCGCCGAGCAGCCGGGCGAGCACGAGCGTGAGGCAGCGGTCCATTACGACGGTCAGGCCTGCCGCCTCGGCGGATTCCGCCGCGGCCTGGTTCCAGATGCCGAGCTGCACCCAGACGACCCCGGCACCCACCGCGATGGCCTCGTCGATGACGGGCTGGAGGTCGTCCGCCCGCCGGAACACGTCGACGATGTCGGGCACCTCGGGCAGCGACGCGAGGTCGGGGTACGCCTTCTCGCCGAGGATCGTGTCGGCCCGCGGGTTCACGAAGTACACCCGGTAGTCGCCCGTGCGCTGCAGGTACTCGCCCACCCCGTGGCTCGGCCGGTCCGGTCGCGGCGAGGCGCCGACGATCGCGATGGACGACGCCTGCCGGAGGATCCGTCGTTCGGTGTCGTCGTCCGGGCTCTGCCAGGTCGGCTGGTCGGCCAGCGGCGGCGCGGACGACGAGCCGCCCGGCAGCGCGCAGGCCTCGGCCGGTCGCGTGGTCGCGTCGGTCTCGTCGGCCTGGCTGGGTGCGAGGGTGCTGTCGTCCATGGTGTTCCTCCTCGTCCCTGACGGGACAGGTCGTGACGCCGGCCACCTCGTCCGGTCGGGCAGCGTCGGGTTCACCTGCTGCAACGCCGGGGACGGGGGCATCCATTCCCCACCGGCCGGCGCGACTGGCAGGATGAACGAATGGTGATCACGGTGGAGACGGTCGTTGTCGGCGGCGGAGCGATGGGATCTGCCACTGCGTGGCAGCTGGCCGGACGGGGCCGCTCGGTGATGCTCCTCGAGCGATTCGAGCCCGGGCACACCAACGGAGCGTCGCACGGGGCCTCCCGCAACTTCAACACGGCCTACTCCGACCCGACCTATGTGCGGATGCTGGCCGAGGCGCTGCCGCTGTGGCGGGAGCTCGAGGCACAGACCGGATCCCGGCTCTTGTCGCAGGTCGGGGTCGCGAACCACGGGCCGAACCGCCACTTCGACGCCGTGGCCGTGGCGCTGGCCGGTGCGGGGCTCGGAGCCGAGTTCCTCACTCCGGCGGCCGCGGGGGAGCGTTGGCCGGGCATCCGTTTCGACGGGCGCGTGCTGCACACTCCCGACGCCGGCCGCCTGAACGCGGACGCCGCGGTGAGCGCCCTGCAGGCTGCGGCGGCCGCGTTCA